>NZ_JABASV010000039.1 GCF_016107625.1 Vreelandella alkaliphila | reverse complement strand
CCGATGCTGATTCAGATGCAGACGCTGATGCGGATGCTGACGCAGATTCTGACGCAGATGCCGATGCTGACGCAGATGCCGATGCCGATGCCGATGCTGACGCCGATGCAGATGCGGACGCTGATGCCGATGCTGACGCTGATGCTGATGCAGATGCAGATGCCGATGCCGATGCCGATGCCGATGCTGATTCAGATGCCGATGCTGATGCCGATGCCGATGCCGATGCCGATGCCGATGCCGACGCCGATGCTGATTCAGATGCAGACGCTGATGCGGATGCTGACGCTGACGCAGATGCTGACGCTGACGCTGACGCTGACGCTGACGCAGATGCCGATGCTGACGCCGATGCCGATGCTGACGCTGACGCTGACGCTGATGCAGATGCAGATGCTGATTCAGATGCCGACGCGGATGCGGATGCGGACGCGGACGCTGATGCGGACGCTGATGCCGATGCCGATGCTGACGCTGATTTAGAGGCTACTGTCACCCTGGAGGCCCCGGACACCGTCACCGAAGGCGAGGACATCACCGTCACCGC
>NZ_JABASV010000038.1 GCF_016107625.1 Vreelandella alkaliphila | reverse complement strand
TCCTTGTCGGTGACCGTCAGGGTGTCGCCCACTTCGGTGCCGTCTTCCAGAGTGACCTGGGCGGTGACAGTGTCGTCGTTGCCGACCTCATCCTGACTATAGATACCGTCGTCACCGCTGCCGATCAGCTCGACCGAGACAGCCGGAGATGCGTTATCGATTGGCTTGCAGTCGTCGTCGCTGTTGGAATTGCCCGCTGGGTCGGTGACCGTGGCGGTCACGCTGACGTCGGTGTCTCCTTCGGCAATCGGTACCTCGACCGTAACGCCATTATCCAAGTCGTCTTGTGTGATCGGACGATTAAGCAACTCATTACCGTCTTTGTCGGTAACAATCAGGGTGTCACCTACCTGGGTGCCCTCTCCCAGAGTGACCTGGGCGGTAACGGTGCCATCTTCACCAATCTCGTCCTGGCTGTAGGTGCCGTCATCGCCGCTGCCGGTCAGCTCGACCGAGACTGCGGGCGGTACGTTATCGATAGGCTCGATTGGCTTGCTGTCGTCGTCGCTGCTGGAATTGCCCGCAGGGTCGGTGACCGTGGCGGTCACGCTGACGTCGGTGTCTCCTTCGGCAACCGGTACTTCTACCGTAACGCCGTTGTCCAGATCGTCTTGAGTTACTTCTCCGTCAAAGAGAACATTGCCCTCCTTGTCGGTGACCGTCAGGGTGTCGCCCACTTCGGTGCCGTCTTCCAGAGTGA
>NZ_JABASV010000037.1 GCF_016107625.1 Vreelandella alkaliphila | reverse complement strand
TTGTTAAGCCTAGTGGCCCGAAAGACCGGGTGCTGAAAGAGGATGTGCAGGCCTACGTGAAACAGGCCATTGCCAACCAAGGTGAAGCACAAACAGCGGCTGCCCCTGCGGCGAGTGGTGGTGCTGGCATTCCCGCGATACCGGACGTCGACTTCAGTCAGTTTGGCGAAGTGGAAGAGAAGCCGATGGGCCGCCTGCTGAAAATGGGCGCGACCAATCTGCACCGCAGCTGGCTCAATGTGCCTCACGTGACGCAGTTCGACGAGGCCGACATTACCGAGCTTGAAAGCTTCCGTAAGGCCATGAAAGCCGAGGCTGAAGCCCAGGGCGCTAAGCTGACACCGTTGCCGTTTATGGTCAAAGCCTGTGCCTTTGCCCTGCGTAAATTCCCCCAGTTCAACGTTAGCCTGAAAGGCGATGGCGAAACGCTGGTATGGAAAAACTACGTGCATATTGGGATTGCCGTGGATACGCCGGACGGTCTGATGGTGCCGGTAGTGCGCAACGCCGATAAGAAATCCTTGATCGAGATAGCCAAGGAGATGGCGGAGCTAGGCAAGAAAGCGCAAACCAAGAAGCTTAAGCGTGATGAGATGACCGGTGGCTGCTTCACCATTTCGAGCCTTGGCTCGATTGGTGGAACCGCGTTCACACCGATCGTTAATGCGCCGGAAGTGGCGATCCTGGGGGTATCGAAAGCGCAGATGAAACCGGTATGGGATGGCAGTGCCTTCCAACCGCGCTTAATGATGCCGCTATCGCTCTCCTACGATCACCGGGCGATTAACGGTGCGGATGCCGCCCGCTTTACGGCCTTCCTGGCCGATGTG
>NZ_JABASV010000036.1 GCF_016107625.1 Vreelandella alkaliphila | reverse complement strand
AAGGCCACCGCGTACTTCGCCAGGGAGTCCGACTGAGGTACGCGTTTATTCAAAATTATTCGAGCCAATATTCGGTACGTCGCTTGTGTCAGATGATGGCAGTGCACCCCAGCGGTTACTACGCATGGTGTAAAAAAGCGCTCTCTAATCGAGCGCGGGAAGATGAGCGCTTGCTGGGATTGATCAAGCACTCCTGGCTTGAAAGCGGCGGTGTATATGGCTATCGCAAGGTCTACCAGGACTTGCGTGAAGCTGGCGAAGCTTGTGGGAAGCACCGTGTGGCGCGTCTTATGAATAGGGAAGGTTTACGCTCTCAGACGGGCTATCGACGACGCCCTGGCGGCTATGGCGATGGGAAACCGGCTGCCGTATCCCCTAACCATTTAGACCGTCAGTTTGAAGTAACAGCGCCAAATATTGCTTGGGTGACGGACATCACGTACATCCGCACTTACGAAGGCTGGCTTTACCTATCGGTAGTTATCGACCTGTTTTCCCGTCAAGTGATTGGCTGGTCGATGAAGTCTCGCATGACTACGGAGTTGGCACTGGATGCTTTGTTATCAGCAGTCTGGCGACGCAAGCCACAAGGAACGGTGATGGTGCATTCGGATCAAGGGAGCCAGTTTAGCAGTGGAGACTGGCAAAGCTTTCTGAAAGCGAATTGCTTGGTAGGCAGTATGAGCCGACGTGGTAACTGTCATGACAACGCCGTTGCTGAAAGCTTCTTTCAACTTCTCAAGCGGGAGCGAATCAAGCGACAGATTTATTCAACACGCGAAGCGGCTAGACGTGACGTGTTCAATTACATTGAAATGTTTTACAACCCAAAGCGCCGACACGGCACAAGTGATAACTTGTCACCGGTTGATTATGAAAGGCGTTACTTTAAGAGCCTAACGGGTGTCTAAAATATCCGGGGCGATTCA
>NZ_JABASV010000035.1 GCF_016107625.1 Vreelandella alkaliphila | reverse complement strand
TGAAAGGCGTTACTTTAAGAGCCTAACGGGTGTCTAAAATATCCGGGGCGATTCACTCACGAATAGATTTATCATCAAAATTTCTGTAGCGCTCACGAATTTCATCGGCGGTGTATTCGACAACTGAGCGTCCCCGCTCAAGCTCATATGGACTCGAATCCCAGCTTTCCGGATTTCCTGAAATCAGCAAATTAAACAAAATTGAACTCCGAAGCTATTTTTAGCCTAACGCCCAAAGCAGCGAGCGCCGCTTTTTGGCGTCCGCTGACTTTGCTTGTTAGAGCTAAGATCCAAATAGTACAGTGATCGCAGCGCCAATAGCGCCTCCAAAAACTGCAGCCAAGAAAACAATAGTTAACTCCGTTGCCTTACTACTTTTACTTTCAAAGTAATTTACTATTTCGGACGTTTCTTTAACGGGATAAGATGACCAGTTTTCTAGTGCCGCATCGATAAAAGGCCTTAAGTGGATATTATGTTTCTCGCTCTTATAAATACTAAAATAATATTGTTCATATACGTTTTTCTGATAAATTTCCTGACCTTTAAAAAGACCTATTTCTCTGTAAAGACCATTCAGTAGTTTTGGTTTTATGGAAACCCTATCTTTTATTGTTTTTTTATACCCCTCATCTTCTAGCTCCAGAAGTTCGTGCAACTTACTTTGTATCCTATCCCAATCGGTGGTTCGACAAGAATGCATGATTTTGAGTTCATAGAAGAAAGCTATTTCGCTCGAAAGTTCTGAAATCAGAGCCTCAAATGCAATGTCTTCTGATTCAAATTTGCTTCCAAGATATTTGAATTGTAGCTTGTCGTAACCTGGTACCTTTGCATGTATTAACTCAAAAAAAGAAGACCTCTTCGAAGGTTCATCTTCGCACTGATTTAAGTAAAAGTCTGCATGAAATGGCGATGGCCCTACGAAGTCAAGTTGAATCGCCCCGGATATTTTAGACACCCGTTAGGCTCTTAAAGTAACGCCTTTCA
>NZ_JABASV010000034.1 GCF_016107625.1 Vreelandella alkaliphila | reverse complement strand
ATAACAACAAAAAATCTGTGGGTTTTTATCCGTGGATTCCGTGAGCGTCCGTGGCTCAAAAACTATCTAGGTGTTCTTTCAGCGTTAATACTAGCTGGCTTTGCCAGGTGGGCATGGTGATGCCAAGTGCGTTTTCTAGCTTGCTTACTGCCATGCGTGAATTCAGTGGGCGCTTGGCGGGTGTTGGGTACTCTGCCGTGGGTATACCTGCGGTACCTTCCGGCGTAATCGCTAGCGTTTCCCCTGCTTTACGGGCTTGGTTAAAAATCTCACTGGCGAAGCCATGCCAGTTGGTTTCCCCCCTGGGGGCTAAGTGGTAGATGCCCATGGTTATGTGGGGGGTGAGGTGTGAGGCATTGGGAGTAAATGCCAATGCGCTCACTTGGGCAATTAGGCGTGCAGGGGTAGGCGCGCCAATTTGATCATTAACAATATTCAGCGCTTCACGCTCACGGCCCAGGCGCAGCATGGTTTTCATGAAATTATTGCCGCGGGCGGCGTATACCCAGCTGGTACGGAATATCAGGTGCTGGCAGCCGCTTTCAATAATGGCAAGGTCACCTTCCAGCTTGGTTTGGCCGTAGATGCTTAGCGGGCTGGTGGGGCTGTCTTCCTGCCAGGGTGTTTCGCCGCTACCTGGGTATACGTAGTCGCTTGAGTAGTGCACCAGCGTAATGCCCTGCTTTACTGCATACGCGGCTAATTGTATCGGCAGTTCAGCGTTTAAGCGCTTCGCCTGTTCCGGCTCACTTTCGGCTTTATCAACCGCTGTGTAGGCAGCAGCGTTAAGGATTAACCCTGGCTGGTGTTTGACTAGGTAAGCATCCACCGCATCTGCATTGGCTAGGTCGAGTTCATCCCGCGCCGGGGCCAGAACAGTGCCAAAAGGAGCAAACTGGCGCTGAAGTTCAAAGCCTACTTGGCCGTTACCGCCAGTGATGAAGATGTTCATGGGGTAATCCATTTTGGCCACGGATACTCACTGAAAAACACGGATAAGGGCAAAACATAAAAACAAAAATCTTTGGGTTTTTATCCGTGGA
>NZ_JABASV010000033.1 GCF_016107625.1 Vreelandella alkaliphila | reverse complement strand
TAGGCCTGCACATCCTCTTTCAGCACCCGGTCTTTCGGGCCACTAGGCTTAACAAGACCGAGGTCTACGCCAAGTTCACGTGCCAGCATGCGTACTGCGGGGCCTGCGTGTACCAGTTTCCCATCGCGAGGCTTATGAGCCGCCATCTGCGCTTCAGGGCTAGGCGTACCTTCTGGTGAAGCGGCAGGCTTTGCACTTGACTGACTAGTACTTGACTGACTAGCACTAGAGGATTGAGCGTTCTCCGGCGCGGCTTTTTTAGGGGCTACCCTCTTGGCACCCGCCACTTCTATATAGCCAATCACATCGCCTTCAGAGACGGTGTCACCCTCTTTTACGGTCAGCTCTAAGAGCTTGCCTTTGTAAGGGCTCGGCACGTCCATCGACGCTTTGTCAGATTCCAGAGTGATAAGAGGGTCTTCTTCGTTGACCTCATCACCTGCCGCCACACCAATTTCGATAATCGGCACGTCAGAAGAACCTGACAAATCAGGTACACGAATCTCTTTGCGCTCAGGCTCACCGCTACCGCTATCTTCTTCAACGGCAGACTCTTCAACAGCCGCTGCTTCCGGCGCGCTGCTGGCTTGGCTAGCAGCCTGCGCTTGCGATGCATCTTCTTCAGCCGATGCATCACCGCCTTCGCCAGCGATTTCCATCTGGCCGATCACGTCGCCTTCCGAGACGGTATCGCCTTCCTTGACGGTCAGCGCAACGATCTTACCGCCGTGCGGGCTGGGCACGTCCATGGAGGCTTTGTCCGACTCCAGGGTGATCAGGGTATCTTCGGCGTTGACCTCATCACCGGCGCTAACCGCGACTTCGATGATTTCAACGCTGTCTGAACCGCCCAGGTCCGGCACTTTAATATCGACCGTCTGCTTGCCGCCACTGGCTTTCTTCGCTGCCGGTGCGGGGGCGTCTTCCTGCGTTGGTTTGTCTTCTTTCACTGGCGCGTCGTTGGGCTGGCTGTCAGATGCGGGGGCTGACGTCTCTTCGCCGCCACCTTCTACTTCCAGCTCAACGATGTCGTCGCCTTCGGAGACAGTATCGCCTTCTTTGACCAGCACTTTGATGACCTTGCCGCCTTTCGGGGCCGGGACGTCCATGCTGGCTTTGTCAGATTCCAGGGTGATTAGGGTGTCTTCCGCTTCAATGACGTCGCCTTCTGACACCG
>NZ_JABASV010000032.1 GCF_016107625.1 Vreelandella alkaliphila | reverse complement strand
TGGCAGGCCTATGACGCGGCGGTGTACTGCAACGGCAATGGTGCCTGCTATAACTACGACCTTGATGACCCCATGTGCCCTTCCTGGAAGGCCACCCGTGACCGTATGCATTCGCCCAAAGGCCGTGCCAGCTTGATGCGTGAGTGGCTACGCCTGCAGTCCCTGGCAGGGATTGATGTGGTGGAGGAGTCGCGCAAAAAGAAAGCCGAAAACGGCTGGGGCTTTATCAAAAGCTTTCCGTTACGCGTCGCCAATACGCTCAGTCGCAAGCAACACCACGACTATTCTCACCAAGTTTACGATGCCATGGCGGGCTGTTTGGCGTGTAAATCCTGTGCGGGCCAGTGCCCGATAAAGGTCAATGTGCCGCAGTTCCGTTCGCAGTTTTTAGAGGTCTACCACGGCCGCTATTTACGCCCGCTGCGCGATTACCTGCTCGGTGGCACCGAATTTATGTTGCCAACCCTTGCCAAGGTGGCGCCGCTGTATAACGCCCTACTCAGCCAGCGCTGGGTCGATAGCCTAATGCGTCAAGGGCTGGGTATGAGCGACTCCCCGCAGCTTTCCCGCGCCAGCGTCAAAAAACAGCTACGCGCCTGGGGCGTTGCCGAAGCCACGCCCACCTCGCTTGCGCTGCTGACTGAGCAGCAGCGTGCCAACAGCGTGATAATTGTCCAGGACGCGTTCACCAGCCACTTTGAAGCCAAGCTGGTGATGGATGTGGTGGAACTACTGTCGCGACTCAACCTGCGGGTGTTTGTGATGCCATTTTCTGCCAACGGCAAACCGCTGCAAGTGCAGGGCTTTTTAGGCGCCTTTGAGCGTACGGCGGAAAAACAGGCCAAGCGCCTGCGAGCGTTGGCAGAGTTCGACGTACCCATGGTGGGGATCGACCCGGCAATGACGCTGACCTATCGCCAAGAGTACGTCAAAGCCCTGGGCAGTGAGCAAGTGCCCAACGTGCTGATGCTGCAAGAGTGGCTAGCCACGCGTATGAACACGCTAGCACCTCGCCAACTGAACCTAACCGATCCTGGCTTTAAGCTGCTTTCCCACTGCACCGAAAAGACCAACGCCCCGGGCAGCCCCAAAGCTTGGCAGCAGGTGTTTGCGGCATTTGGTTTAGAGCTTGAGCTGATGGCGACCGGCTGCTGCGGTATGTCCGGCACCTACGGCCATGAAACCCGTAATGTCGCAACCTC
>NZ_JABASV010000031.1 GCF_016107625.1 Vreelandella alkaliphila | reverse complement strand
ATCAGAAATCTCACGAATCAGTTTTTCCTGTTCGGGATCTTTCATATCCAGCGCCGGACGCACGTGCAGTACCCCCGCATCGACATGACCAAACATGCCGTAGGAGAGCTGTCGGGCATCCAACGCGGCGCGAAACTCAGTAATAAAGTCAGCCAAGTGCTCCGGTGGTACGGCGGTATCTTCCACAAACGCAATCGGGCGCTTTTCGCCCTGTACATTGCCCAGCAAACCCACCGAGCGTTTGCGCATGGCGTAAACTTTTTGAATCTGCGAACGGCCTTCCGCCAGGGTGTAGCCTAAACGCTCTACCGTGGGGTCTTGGCTCAAGTGTTCCGTGAACGCCCGCACACGCTCAGACAAGCGCTCAGGATCATCGTCATTAAACTCGATCAAGTTAATGCCACGAATCGGCTTACTACCGGTGGCGGGGAAAAACTCAGCTACGCTGTCCCAGACAATGTCTTCCATGGCCAACTGCAGCACGGTGTCATCGATGGTTTCAATCGAGGTGGGCCGAGCGCTGCTGGCCATCAATGCCTTAGCATCACGCAGGGCGTCCATAAAGCCTGGGTAGCGCACATTAACCAAGGTGGCGTGCTTAGGAATCGGCAGCACATTGAGTACCGCTTCATTCAAAAAGCCCAATGAGCCTTCCGAGCCGCACAGCAGGCTGTTCAGGTTCAGTTGGCCTTTTGCTTCCCGCAGATGCGCCAGATCGTAGCCGGTTAAGCAGCGGTTGAGCGGCGGAAATTTCGCCTCAATCAGCCCCCGCTGTTGGTCGATAATCTCAGCCGCGGTGGTATGCACCTGGCCAAGAATGCCGGATTGGGCAACGGCCTGCTGCTCTTCGTCAGCGCTAAGCGGGCGGCTATGCAGGTGTTGACCTCCCAGCAGAACCGTATCCAGTTCCAGCACGTGGTCACGGGTTTTACCGTATTCGCAGCTGCCCTGGCCGCTGGCATCGGTGGAGATCATGCCGCCGATGGTGGCGCGGTTAGAGGTGGACAGTTCCGGGGCAAAAAACAGCCCATGAGGCTTCAGCGCCGCGTTGAGTTGATCCTTCACCACGCCCGCCTGAACGCGTACCCGCCGTGCCTCTACATCGATTTCGAGGATCTGGTTCATATGGCGGGAAACGTCCACCACAATACCGTCGGTCAACGACTGGCCGTTAGTGCCGGTACCGCCGCCACGAGGCGTGAGCACGATATCGCGGTGGGGCAGCTCGGCAGCCAGCTTGGCAAGGCGCTCAAGGTCTTCCGCATGCTTAGGAAACACCGCCGCCTGGGGCAGGCGCTGGTAAATCGAGTTATCCGTTGCCAGCACCGTGCGGTTGGCATAGTCCGGGGCAATCTCGCCTTCGAAGCCACGGGCGCGCAAGGCGTCGAG
>NZ_JABASV010000030.1 GCF_016107625.1 Vreelandella alkaliphila | reverse complement strand
TCACTCTGGAAGACGGCACCGAAGTGGGCGACACCCTGACGGTCACCGACAAGGACGGCAATGTTCTCTTTGACGGAGAAGTAACTCAAGACGATATGGACAATGGCGTCACGGTTGAGGTGCCAGTCGAGCCGGGCGACACCGATGTGAGCGTGACAGCTACGGTCACCGACCCAGCGGGCAATTCCAGCAGCGACGACGACACTAAACCCGTCGATAACGCATCTCCGGCTGTCTCGGTCGAGCTGATCGGCAGCGGTGATGACGGCATCTACAGCCAGGATGAGATCGGCGACGACGGCACCGTTACCGCCCAGGTCATCCTGGAAGAGGGCACCCAGGTAGGCGACACCTTGGTGGTTACCGACAAAGACGGTAATGAACTGTTTAATCGTCCGATCACACAAGACGATCTGGATAATGGCATCACGGTTGAGGTGCCAGTCGAGCCGGGCGACACTGATGTCAGCGTGACTGCCACGGTCACCGACCCGGCAGGCAACGCCAGCAGCGACGATGACACTAAACCCGTCGATAACACATCCCCAGCGGTATCTGTCGAGTTGCAAGGGGCCGGAGATGACGGCACCTATAACCAGGATGAGATTGGTGACGACGGCACCGTTACCGCCCAGGTCACCTTGGAAGAGGGCACCCGGGTAGGCGATACCTTGGTAGTCACCGACAAGAACGGCAATGTCCTCGACGAGCGAGAAGTCACCCAGTCCGGCTTGGATAATGGCGTTACGGTGGAAGTACCGGTTGCCAAAGGCGATACCAGTGTCAGCGTGACCGCCACGGTCACCGACCCGATAGGCAACACTAGCAGCGACGATGACACTAAACCTGTCGATAACACATCTCCAGTGGTATCTGTCGAGTTGCAAGGGGCCGGAGATGACGGCATCTACAGCCAGGATGAGATTGGTGAAGACGGCACCGTTACCGCCCAGGTCACCTTGGAAGAGGGCACTCAGGTAGGCGATACTTTGGTGGTCATCGACAAGAACGGCAATGTCCTCGATGAGCGAGATGTCACCCAGTCCGACTTGGATAATGGCGTTACGGTGGAAGTACCGGTTGCCGAAGGCGATACCAGTGTCAGCGTGACTGCCTCGGTCACCGACCCAGCAGGCAATACCGCTAGTGACGACGATCAGAATCCGGTGGATTGGGATGTCTCGATCGATGTGCCCAACAATAATGACGCCACCACGCCGGATGGCAACATCAATGACCAAGTGGTATTCGAAAGCGGCTTGGCCGATGGCTCTGCCCCGAACACCGATGACACTCGGGTTGAGTCCAGCCTGACGCTGACCGCCCTGGACGGCCTGCAGGACAATAGCGCGGTGACGTTGTCCTACACCGATGCGGATGGAAATGAGGCGACCCTCGAACTCAGCCGAGCCGAAGTAGAAGCACTGGGCGATACCCCACAGAGCCTGACCACCCAGTACGGCGAGCTGACCCTGAACGGCTACAGCCAAGCCGCCGACG
>NZ_JABASV010000002.1 GCF_016107625.1 Vreelandella alkaliphila | reverse complement strand
TGGCATAGTCCGGGGCAATCTCGCCTTCGAAGCCACGGGCGCGCAAGGCGTCGAGAAACGCCACATAGCCACTTCGCACTGCCACTTCGCTGACCATTGCGATCATGCCTTGAGCGTCTCCAGCGCCTGCTCGATGAGCCCTAGCCCTTCTGACATGACGTCTGGTTCAGTGGTCAATGGCGGCAATAAGCGTAAGACATTACGCTTGCGGCCACTGGGCATTAGCAAAACGCCAGCATCACGCCCCGCAGCCAAGAGGTTAGCTAAGTGCTCTCCCCCCGTAGCATTGTCGGTATCTTCAAAGACGATACCGCGCATCGCGCCAATACCCGTCATGGCTCCTAGCATGGGAAAACGCTCGCTTGCTTTCCAGCGCTGGTAAGCACTCACAATCGCCGCTTCTTGGGCATTACCCCATTCGCTTAGCGCCTCGTCTTGCATGATATCCATCACTGCCAATGCAGCTGCACACGCAACCGCATTGCCTGAATAGGTGCCTCCCAACGCGCCTTTGGGTAAGGCATCCATTAACTCTTTACGCCCTACCAAAGCGGCCAGAGGAAGACCTGAAGCAATGCTTTTTCCTAACAGAATCAGGTCGGGCTCGATGCCGAGGTGACTGAAGCCAAAGCGTTTACCGGTTCGTCCGAAGCCTGATTGG
Organism: Vreelandella alkaliphila; assembly: GCF_016107625.1. Classification (GTDB taxonomy): domain Bacteria; phylum Pseudomonadota; class Gammaproteobacteria; order Pseudomonadales; family Halomonadaceae; genus Vreelandella; species Vreelandella alkaliphila. The sequence continues at coordinate 454,393 of NZ_JABASV010000002.1, read as the reverse complement.
ATTTCGTCACAAATCAATAAAATACCGTGCTGATCGCAGATTGCCCGCAGCGCTTTAGCAAACTGGGGGCAAAGTAAGCGAAAACCGCCTTCCCCTTGAATGGGTTCAACGACGACACACGCCACTTCACTGGGAGCAATTTCTACGTCAAATACACGCTCTAGGACCGCCAGCGACTGCTCGGCGGATATCCCACTATCCTGGCTGGGAAACGGCAGGTGATAAACCGGGCCAGGCAACGCGCCTAAACCGGCTTTGTAGGGCTTAACTTTGCCGTTCAAATTGAGCGCGGCCAAGGTGCGGCCATGGAAAGCATCGTCAAAGGCAATCACGCCCTGGCGACCCGTGACACCACGGGCAACTTTCAGAGCATTTTCTGTCGCTTCCGCACCACTGTTCGTCAGCATGCATCCCAGCGGATAAGAAACCGGCACAAACTGGTCAAGTCGCTCTACGACAGAGAGGTAGCCACGGTGCGGCAAGGCATTAAACGCTGAATGCATGAGGGTATCGACCTGAGCCTTGACGGCCTCGACCACCGCTGGATGGCCATGCCCCAAGTTAAGCACACCAATACCGCCAATAAAGTCGATATAACGCTGTCCCGCTTCATCCCATACCTCTGCATTACGCCCTTTAGTAATGCAAACGGGATGGAGGATGCCTAATGCACTGCTGACGTTGGGAAGGTCCATCGTCGAAAACGCTCCTGAAATGACTATGTGTTCCCTTATCAAACAGGTTCATATGGCAGATCACAAACGAAAAAAAACGCTAAATACATGCCAAGCAGGAATGCATTAGGTGTGAACACATGATCAGAAGCATAATCATCCGCCGCTCAGCATAGCCCACTCATTGCTAGCACATATTCCACTAGGAAGACTATAAAAAGAAAACGTCGCGCCGGTCATGCAGATAAAAAGCACAAACCACTGGTTACTTAAGGGATTTCTTAAAAGCCTTTGGTATGACAAAATGGAATGCGTACGCAACTTAATTTCTTTTGTCTGTCGGGCTGCATACGTGAACAATAGCCAGCTATTTTTTCGCGCCATTTTCACTGATCGATCCCCAGACGGTCGGATTGCGAGAATTGCTAAGCAGCAATTTTATTATAAATAATTTAATTAGCAGGAGTTAACATGAAAAACATTACTTCTAAAGTGCTATCACCAAAAGTGCTATCCACAAAAGTGCTATGCGGCGTAGGTGCGACTCTTCTGTTGGCGGGTTGTGGTGGCGACAGCAAACCTAATATCGCTATTGGCCCCCCTGCCAGTACCACTCAAGGCGTTTCCCAACTACTTTTTGATGCCTACGGTATTGGTAGCGATAAGTACAATACCTATCAAGAAGGGTTTGGTGCTGCACTCGATGGTGTGCAAGATGGCAACATCGATATTTCTATCGGTATTCTTGGTTTACCTTCTGGCAGTATCGAGAACTTACAAGCCTCGAGCGGCGATGCGCGCCTAATTAGTTTAAGCGATGACGCTATTGACTATATTGAAGAGAACAGTGCCTATAAGCGCTTTACGATTCCCGCTAATAGCTATGCTTTTCAAAGTGAAGATGTAAACACTATTACGGCTTATGCCATTTTAGTTGGTAACACAAATACTATTGATGAAGACCTGGGTTATGAACTAGCGCGTTTAATGCATGAACATGCTGAAGAAAACACGCACTCCCAGTCTGCGTTCATTACCCTTGAAAATGCACTCAATGGTTCAGAAGGTCTACCCATTCACCCCGGTGCTAAAAAATATTACGAAGAGCAAGGCCTCACCGTAAATAACCCGGTTGCGGAGCTTGGCGAAACTGAAGCCAAAGAAGAGTTTATTTTAGGTACCGGTAGCCAAGGCGGCACTTACTACCCTCTAGGCGGTGAGATGGCCACCATTTGGAACCGTTACCTGGAAAGCTATAACTTCACCAATATTGAAACTGGCGCTTCAATCGAAAACTTAGTGAGCATTCGTGATAACGGTATGGATCTCGGGATGACCGTACACGCACCGGCACAAGATGCCGTTGCCGGACGCGGAGAGTTCGAAAGTGGCGCGATTGATAACGTTGCCTTTATCGGACACATTTACCCTGAAGTCATTCAGATTGTGACCCGTGAACGCTCCAATATTGACAGCCTAAGTGATCTAACCGATTGATGTTTCCCTTTCGCCGCTGGCTAAGCCAGCGGCGTTATATGTATGAGGTTTAATCGTGGATAAAAAAAAACTCCTGACGAAGCGGCGCTTTTAGAAAAGTATGATCGTGAGTCACAAGTACGTTCTGCACTACAGCTAGGCAAGTGGGGTTGGCTGATCACCCTAATGGGTGTATCACTGACTTGCTTTCATCTCTATACCGGTTATTTTGGTACGCTACCGTCACAGCAGCAAGGTGCCGTCCACTTAGGGCTTGCCTTGGGGATGATCTTTATCTTATTCCCTGCAACGCGCGGTGCGGGCAGGCGTAATGGCGTGCCGTGGTACGACGTAATACTCGCCTTCGTAGCCACCTTTGCCGCCTACTATAAAATCCTATTTTATGAAGAAGTCCTGCGTGCAAGGGTTACGGGCTATTCAGCCGTTGACCTAACGATTGCCGCACTCGGCGTACTGTTTGTACTAGAAGCAACTCGCCGTACTGTTGGTATGCCAATTGTTGTCATGGCTACGTTGGCAATTCTCTATGCGCTGTTTGGCAACTTGATCCCTAGCCCTTTGCTTTCTCATCCGGGCTTCTCTCTTGAGCAGGTGTCTCCCTACTTATGGTTTAGGGAAAGCGGCGTTTTTGGTACGCCCCTGCAAATATCGGCGCGCTTTATCTTCTTGTTCTTGTTTTTCGGCGTTGTTCTGATGCATACCGGCGTCGGCCGATTCTTTAATGACTTAGCCTTTGCGTTAACCGGGCGCTTTACGGGTGGGGCTGGCAAAGCCGCCGTTATAGCAAGCTCGCTTCAGGGTATGATTTCGGGAAGCTCTATCGGCAACACCGTGGCTTCTGGCTCTTTCACCATTCCTATGATGAAAAATGCCCGCTTCAAGCCCGAAGTAGCAGGAGCAGTCGAAGCGTCAGCCTCTACCGGCGGGCAGATCATGCCGCCCTTAATGGGTGCTGCGGCTTTTATCATGGTGGAGTACGTGGGCGTCTCTTACCGCGAAATCATGTTTTCGGCGCTGATTCCCGCCATTCTCTATTTTGCGGGTATTTTTATCGGGGTGCATTTCGAAGCCAAACGTCATCGCATTCTCGGCCTTCCTAAAGATCAATTGCCCAGCAAGCGTAAGCTGATACTGTCAAAAGGCTACATGTTGCTGCCTTTACTCGTCATTATTACGACTATTAGCGTTGGCTTTACCGCTCAACGGGCAGCGCTACTGGGTATCGCATGTGCGTTTGCTGTCAGTTTGGCTCGCAAAGAAACACGCCCTTCGTTAAAAGATATATTGGTTATTTTTGAAAAAGGGGCGCGCGTGGCACTGCCAGTGATCGCAGCGGTCGCTTGCGCAGGCATTATCGCTGGCGTGGTAGGCATGACAGGAATGGGGTCAAAATTTGCTGCTGGCATTATTAGCTTAGCTGACGGCGTTTTGATACTTGCGCTGTTGTTCACAATGATTGCCTGTATTGTCTTGGGCATGGGATTACCCACAACAGCAAACTATGTGGTCACTGCCACCATTGCCGCACCAGCACTGATTAATGAGTTCGGCCTTCCGCCAATGGCAGTACATTTGTTTGTCTTTTATTTCGGCATCATCGCCGATATTACGCCTCCCGTGTGTTTAGCCGCGTTTGCGGGTGCAGGCATTGCACAAGCCAACCCAATGAAGACCGGCTTTACGGCGGTTAAATTGGCGATTGGTGCGTTTATTATTCCTTATGCCTTCATTTATAATCCTGTGCTGGTATTAGTCGAACCTACGCTGCTAGGTCTTTTAAGCGCGCTGTTCTTTTCACTCGTAGGGATTATGGGCGTCAGCAGCGCACTACTCGGTTACTTTGTGCGTGATTCCTTCTTCGGGGAGCGTCTGGTACTGTTAGTCGCAGGGCTTGCCATGGTGGTTCCCGAGTTGCTAACCAGCGGCTTAGGCTTGCTTGCCATGGTGACAGTGGGCTGGCTTCAGTCGCGCCGACCTGATAAATCCCAGGAGGCTGCAACGCTCGCCCAATGAGCCATTATAAAAGCCTAGCTTCCCCCCGGCGCTTAGTCGCCGGGGCGGCTTTCAGGTCATCAGGAGCGCCAGGTTTGGCATCACGCAATCTTCCTTCTACAGCGGCTATGCAATGCTTTGAAGCAGCCGCACGCCATATGAGCTTTACTCGCGCAGCAGACGAGCTAAACCTCACCCAAAGTGCTGTCAGCAAACAAGTCGCGCACCTCGAAGCCACCTTGCAACACAAGCTATTTCGTCGCGTGCGACGTAGCTTGCTGCTAACCCCAGAAGGGGCCATTTTTTTAAGTGACGTACGCAAAGTGCTCACTCAAATTGAGATGTCGACGCAAGCGATAATGACCTACAGCGGTAATAGCGAGGTTCTTAAAATCGCCACCTTACCTAGCTTCGGTAGCCGCTGGTTGGCCAATAAGTTGCCCACCTTTTTAGCCGCCAATCCAGGCATTAGTTTGGAGTTTCATGACCGCGTAAAAGATTTCGATCTTGAGCAGCAAGATATCGATATTGCTCTGTTTTATGGGCATGGCAGTTGGCCAAGCCTTGCTTGTCATAAGCTTATTGATGAGGATATGGTCGCGGTTGCCTCCCCTGAATTACTCGCTCGGCACCCCATCCAGTCAGTGGATGACTTAACACAACTACCGCTGCTGCATCTCTCGACACGCCCTGACGCATGGCACCATTGGTTTGCAAACCAAGAGATCATCACTGACCGTAGCTATCATGGCACCCGCTTCGAGACCTTTCCTATGCTGGTGCGAACGGCAATGGCAGGCGGTGGGGTCGCCCTGGTTCCTCACTTTACCGTCGATGAAGAGTTGGAAGGTGGCCGACTGGCAGTCGCTTGGCCATATCGATTGCTCAGTGAGAGTGCTTATTATCTTGTTTACCCTGAACACTTGGGGGAACTCGCCAAAGTGCGACGCTTTGTAGAGCATGTTACCCAGTTTAGTGATTGATACTGGCACAATACTACGCACTGCTATGTTTAGCTAAACAACTAGCCATTGCTTTTTGCCAAACAATTACCTCATTTAATCCCTATTAAAAGCTTAACGCCTATAAAAAGCTTAACGCTATTAATATGTTTATATATTCATACGCTTGAGATTTTATAACAGCATTGATAACTATCGGGCAGAAGCACCAAAGAAGAGAACATCTTCTTACTTCACTCCTGCCCGAGAGTACATCTTGGTTCAGTCAATGGTATCGACAAATTCGCTGAGATCCCGCACTCGACTCCTGTCGATAGTCACGCCAAGTCCAGGTGAGTCGTCCAACACAATATGCGTTTCATCTCCCGGCATCTGCGCAACATCTTCGCCAATCATGGCGGGCCCCACCAAGTCATTCGCAATAATATTGGGGTGCGCCAGCGCTAGGTGGGCACCCGCGAGCGTCGCGATCGAGGACTCCACCATAGAGCCGATCTGGCAGGGTATATCAGCCGCCATTCCGACCTCTGCCATCGCCATAGCAGGGCGTAAGCCAGAGGATTTCATTAACTTAATGTTAACCATGTCAGCGGCGTTTAGTTGAATCACCTCCAGCATTTCTTTAACACCATGAATAGGCTCATCAGCCATAATCATCGCATCAGTTGACTGAGTCACACGTGCCATGGCGGCGAGGTTCTCCATAGCGACGGGCTGTTCAAACCAATCCACTTGATAGGGCGCTGCATGCCGAATGACCTGAAGTGCTTGCTTTGCACTCCATCCTTGATTGGCATCTACACGCAGCGCAATCGATCGATCTAGTGCTTCTCTAACCCGTGCAATCCGCTCAACATCATGTTCCGGCGTATCGCCCAGTTTGATTTTGATGGACTGATAACCGCGTCGAGCAGCCTCTTTCGCCTGACGCGCCATCTCCTCCGGCGCTAACATGCTGATAACGTATGGAAGTTCCAATCTAGCATGGCTACGCCCACCTAGCAGCGCATAAAGCGGCTTTCCGCATTCACGCGCCACTAGGTCGTGAAGCGCAATATCGAGAGCTGCTTTAGCCGAGGGATTATGGCGAATTTTACGGTTGGCGACATGATGGAATTGCGCAATATCACTGGCGTCGGCGCCCATTAGTAACGGCGCTAGCTCACGGGTGATGATTTCTCGGGCGCCAAGATACGTCTCTCCAGACACATGCTGATCTACCACGGCTTCACCCCAGCCAACCTGGCCAGAAGCAGTTTCGATGCTGACAATCAGGCTGGCGATATCGTGATAAGTGTCATAGGCAATTTTAAACGGTTGCTTAAGTGGAAGACGTACACCATATACCGTGATTTTGTTAATACGCATTATTGATGCCTTATTTATGTCCAGGAAAAGATCTGAGCCAAAGTAATCATCAGACTTGCCATACCCAGCTGAAGAATCGCTAATGGCAGTATCCATTTGATCCACTTACTCCACGACACACCTGCCACCGCAAGCCCTGCCATGAAATATCCTGACGTTGGAGTAAGTATATTGGAGATGCCATCACCAAACTGAAACGCAAGAACAGCTGTCTGACGGGTCACTCCCACAAGATCTGCAAGAGGTACCATTAGAGGCATTGTCAGTGCTGCTTGGCCACTGCCAGAAGGGACTAAGAAGTTCAGGACAAGTTGAACAAAAAACATACATACCGCAGTAACCACTGCGGGCATTCCGCTCAGCAGCCCTTCGAGATGATAAAGAATCGTATCCAGGATATCCCCATTTCTCAGAATCACCAGGATGCCAAAGGCAAAGCCCACTACCAGTGCCCCCATCGCAATCTCCTGAATGCCCTCAACAAAGTGGTCGGCAATTTTATTCGGATTCATACGCGCAAATGCGCCGATTAAAATAGCCATCAAGAGAAAGGCGCCGGACATCTCACCGATATACCAGCCATGGCGTATCACCCCATAGGCAATAACGAGAATAGTGCCTACAAAAGTAGCGAGGACGAGTTTATCGGCAACCGATAACGCGCCTGGATCCTCATTGGCTTGCGGTTTGCCAAATTGGCGGCGGTCGCTATTAAAGACAGGGCTCGCTTCGGGGTGAGCTTTCACTTTGGCCGCATAGCGAGTGACGAAAGCAATACTGACGCTGACGAATATTAGCCAGTAACAGGCCCGCAGGGTCATTCCAGAAAACATCGGGAGTTCAGCGATATCCTGAGCAACGCCAACGGTAAAAGGATTCATAAACGCTGCAGAGAAACCAGCACCAGCACCTACCAGTGGTACCGCTGCGGCCGTAATAGAGTCATACCCCAGCATACGCAGTAACGGTGCGAGGATAATGATAAAGGCAATTGTTTCTTCTGCGAGCCCGAAGGTTGCTCCTCCCATCGCAAATAAAAGCATCAGTAAAGGTATAAGAATGAGATCACGTCCAGTAAGCGCATTACTGATACTGGCAACAACTTTTTGTAAGACCCCGGTTGCTTTTAGAACGCCAAACGCGCCCCCCGAGATAAAAATAAAGAAGATGATGCTACTGCCTTCCCCCATACCCTCAAAGACCGCCATGAAAGGACTTAACCAGCCAGCTTCTTGCGCTTCCACCGCCGCATAACTGTCTGGCACTACAACCGTACGCCCTTGCTCATTGGTTACACGCTCATAGCTACCCGCCTGAAGAAAGTGGGTTGATAAAGCAGCGAGACAGATAAAGCTAAATAACACGACAAAAATATGCGGGAAGCGAAATGTTGGTCGTGAACTCTTCTCGTGTGTCATTGTTTTTTCGAGAGGTGTCATGGGGTGTCCCCAGTTTATTGATGGTTATCGAGAAACTGCATTGCCACATTTGTCAGGAAGTCGCTTCCAATCGACAGAATGGCATCGTTAAAGTCATAGTCAGGCTGGTGAAGTTTCGGTATTTGTGGCCCTGAACCATTGCCAATCCATGCATAGGCACCAGGAATATGGGTAAGAAAAGCTCCCATATCATCAGCTCCCATGCTGACTGGGTGCTCTACCAGCTGTTCATGCCCCCAACGCTGCACCACCACATCGCGGCACAGTTGGGCACAACCGCGGTCATTGGCAACCGCTGGTGTTGAAGGAACGTAATCGAGTGTGACGTCGCATCCTGTTGCCTTGGAAACCCCTTCTGCCACGTCGCTAATCCGCTTCTCAAGGCGTTTGCGTAGCTCGGGTTTAAAGCAGCGCGCGGTACCCGTCAGCCGAGCAGTCGCCGGAATAATATTGCTAGCATGGCCGCTTTGCAGACTGCCGAGACTGATAACAGCGATGTCCTGGGGGTCAATATTACGACTGACAATCTGTTGAATGGCGGTTGTAAATAGGCTGGCCGCGACGATGGGGTCTGTTGTGAGATGAGGCATCGCTCCATGTCCACCCGTAGAGTGGAACGTCACCTCAAAGTCGTCGCTTGATGCCATGTGAGGGACGTCATGGATAACAAAACGCCCGGCATCTACACCTGGCCAATTGTGCAGTCCAAATATTGCATCAAGAGAGAATCTCTCCTGAAGCCCCTCCGCAAGCATCGCTTCAGCACCAGTACCAATTTCCTCGGCGGGTTGAAAAATCAACACAATATTTCCCTGAGCTGGGCGCTGGTTAACCAACTGTGCAGCAGCGGCCATCAGCATTGCCGTATGTCCGTCATGCCCACATGCATGCATTACATTTGACTGGCTGGAACGATGCGAAAACTGATTAGCTTCCTCGAGTGGCAAGGCATCGAAGTCGGCTCGAAGCCCAACGGTTGCCCCCTTGCTGGTGCCTTGGATGACGCCGACCACACCGTGGCCACCTATCTTCTCATGCACCTCATCTACCCCCAAGTCACGTAGCATCATTGCAATACGCTCAGCGGTTATAGACTCCTGACCAGATAACTCTGGGTGCTGATGGAGCTCCCTACGAAACGTGATCATTTTCTCAAGCTCAATGGCTGATAACGTCATGAGAGGTAAAACCTTGTTGTAAAGTGGTAAACCTGGGAGAAATGCGCCATCTGGCGTCTGCGATAACACATGCTTATGCAACATGAGCCGCGTACGCCGCTATACGCTTAGCCAGATTGTTTTTGAGTATGTTGTAACGCTTGGTACGAATAAAATACTTCTTCCCGATAGCGTCATACCTTTATGAGATGAGGCTTTAGTTGTATTTTCTGTATGAAATGAGACGCGCATCGTGACGTCTCCGGGAGCGGACATGGACACAAAAAAACTAAGGTACTTCCTGGCGGTGGTCGAAGCGGGTTCGATATCGTCTGCAGCCAAGCAGATACCGATCGCTCAGCCCGCCTTGACGCGACAGATACATCAGCTTGAAGCCGATATCGGAGCAGTCCTGTTTTATCGTGACCGCAAAGGGGTATCTCTGACCCAAGCGGGGCATTACCTATATGCCAACGGGCAGCGTCTACTGTCAGAACTCGAAAGTGTCGCGAAAAAAACACGCGATATTGCCAATGGCTACCGCGAAAGCCTCTCGCTCGGGATTAGCACCATACATCCCTATATTCCTAGCATCACAGCACTTATCAGCAGATTTCGCTCACGCTATCCATCAACGCAGTTAACGCTGGAATCAATGTTGTCAGGTCCTCAGGCAGAGGCGATTCTGGCGGGTCGGCTCGATGCAGGCATTCTATTCATTGAACGAGAAGATGAGCCACGGCTAGATTACTATCCATTAGCCAGTTTTCGTATGGCGGTCTTCACCAGTCGATGCCACCCTCTCATAGCGACTACCCCGACCTCGCTTAAGGATTTTCACGACGCGCCATTCATTCGGTTTAGTCGAACCTCAACACCTGGCAGCTTCGACCGGTTAGACAGGTGCTTTCAGAAGGTAGGCTTCGTACCCAATACTGTTCAGGAGTGTCGCGATGACATCACTATTCGCAGTTTGGTCGCAACGGGAATGGGGTATGCGATTATGCCGAGCATCATGGCACTAGGGGACGAAGACATTGTCGCCTATGAATTAGACGACTTGCCAATAGCCACGGATCTCATGCTTGCTTGGCAAAAGGGGCGTCAGCCAGCGGCAGTAAAAACACTATGCCTGCTCGCCGAAGAATCACATTGATTTCATCATTAACGACAAAAAAGATTATATCTAATGACCAAAGTTGCGATATTTGTTGATATCCAAAACGTATATTACACCGTGCGAGAAGCGTATGGTAAGAACTTTGATTACAACAAATTTTGGGCACAAGTAACCGCAGGAAGAGACGTTGTGGCTGCTTTTTGCTATGCCATCGACAGAGGTGACCAAAAGCAACGGGAGTTTCAAAATATACTCAGAGCAATTGGTTTTAATGTAAAACTGAAACCGTTCATCCAACGTTCAGACGGTTCTGCGAAAGGTGACTGGGATGTTGGCATTGCTCTCGATGCAATGGAATATGCAGAACAAGCAGATGTTATTGTATTAGTGTCCGGCGATGGAGACTTTGATCTTTTAGTCAACAAAATACGCGTTAAGCATGGTAAAAAAGTTGAGGTTTATGGTGTTCCCCAACTTACGGCAGCATCATTAATAAATGAGGCCAATGAGTTTATAGCGATAGATCGTTCGCTCTTGCTACGTTAGGTTGCTAATAGCGTCGCTTAACTACAGAGGTTATTCGCCTGGTAACTGATCGACCCGCGTGAGGGTAAGCCGCCGCCCCTCATTCGGAGAGAAGTGAAACTGGCCTTCTACCTCCACACTTTCATCTAAATAGGGCGCTATTTCCTGGTGGAGAAATATCTCAACCCGATTAAGCTGTTCGTCTTCGATCCAATAATGAAGGGGGTCGTTGAAATGCCGCACGACGCCCTGGGTCACGATTTGCCTATCATCAAAGGCAGCTGGGTTGTTCACCAGCATGGGCAATGGCACCGTTACGGTTAGTTGCCCGCGACATCCGCTGACAAGAGTTACCATCAGCAGCATAGCTACCATAAGGCCAAGGCGTTTTTGAAGTGATTTCATTGCGATGCTCCCTTCACTGTTGTTTGTCTTTTTGATCTCTATAGGCGTGGCCAGTATTAGCTTCGCAGGCGGACTGTACTCCCGCCATCCTCTCTATTTCTTGTACATACTTTATATTCGCGATGGCTCGCGGTAATGTTAACGCTCAATTTATGTCTTGCGTTGCTTAATACTGCATTTTCACAGCGAAACATAACGCTAAAGAGCCAGCCCATGACCCACACTGTGTTAGCAAGAGCGACTGCCGCGCTTAAAAACCTATTTATTGGCGATGCACTGGCCATGCCCGTTCACTGGTTCTATAACGTTCACGATATCGATAGCGCTTTTCCAGGTGGGATAAAAACATTTGAAGCGCCTCCTAAATTCCACCCTTCCTCGATTATGTCGATGCACTCTACCAGTGGCGGTGGTCGCAAACGTGCAGCGATTAGTCAACAGCCTGAGATTGTTGGCGGTGTCATTCTGAAAGGAAAGCAGTCGTACTGGGATCGCCCAAATGTACATTATCACCAGGGCATGGCTCCTGGAGATAACACGCTCAATGCACACTGTGCGTTAGCGCTAATGAAAACCATGACGGCGCCAGAGCAGCACTATAATAGTGACACCTTCCTTCAAGCTTATATCCGCATGATGACGGCAGAGACACCAGCCCACCCGGATACCTATGCCGAATCTTACCACCGCGGCTTTTTTGCAAATCTTGAAAAGGGATTGCCGCCCAAACAGTGTGGTGCGGTGACTCACGATACGCCTTCCATTGGAGGCTTAGTGACAATTGCCCCGCTGGTAATTGGCGAACGTATGAAGGGCACCTCTCTGACAGATACACGTAAGCTTTGCCGACAGCATCTCGCTCTGACACACCCGGACAACTTTCTCGCCGAGGTTTGCGACGCCTACGTTGAACTGATCGACGGTTTACTATTCCGCGAACGCGAAAGCTCGGTTCAGGAAATGCTACTACAGGGCACACGTGGCTTATCAAAACGTGATCTGACAAAACTCGTTGCTAGCCAATATAGCGAACGCGAAGTCGTCGGAAGTATTTTATCCACAGCCTGTTATATTACTGACGCCTGGCCTGCGGTGCTATATCTTGCCTGCAAACACCAACAGAACCCCCTTAAGGCCTTACAAATCAATGCAGAAATTGGCGGTGACAACGTGCACAGAGGTGCCGTACTAGGTGTATTACTGGGGCTGATCAACGGCGAAGCCGACGAAGATTTGTTTGCCCGGTTAACCGAACATGCGTCGATTAACCGGGCCATTGAGGGTCTTTTTTAAACCTCGCTAGGCACGACGCTCCCATAGCGTGACTTCCGAGAGGCTGTGCTGGTATTTATGCATGGTCTCACGGATCACAAAGGGCACTTTTTCAGGGGCGCTAATCATCCGGAAATTGGGTTCAAGCAGCGCTTTAAGGCCATCCAACGTGCTAACGTTTTCACCATCTTTCTTGAACCCACCAATCCACTCTTCCTTGGGCGTGTACTCTTCCAGCCAAGTATAAGGCGAGGCGATCATCAAAATACCGCCTACATTGATGCGCTGATGGATCGTTTGCAGAAACTGTGCAGGCTTGTAGAGTCGGTCGATCAGGTTGGCGGCCAGCACAAGATCATAATTGCTGAACTGCGGCTTGAGATTGCAAGCATCACCTTGATGAAAGCTAACGCGGCTCGCCGACTCTTCCAGCCCCAGACTCGCTAACGTACGCTCCTGGTAGCTGACTAATTCGCCCTCTTCCACACGGGTATAACGCAACACTTTTTGCTCGGCCATCTCCACGCCCTGGCGAATAAAGTTAGCCGAGAAGTCCACGCCATCAACGTGTTCAAACTCGCGGGCCAGCTCAAAACTGGAGCGCCCACTGGCACACCCTAGATCGAGGGCGCGCTTCTTCTGCTTGCCCGACAGGCTGTCCAACGCCCGGTTGGCCAATGCTTGTGGGAAGTTGGCAACGCCAAACCAGTCATCGCCGTAATGAAACTCTGCATACTCAGCCATGCGAGCATCGCTTTCATAATAGGCGCTGGGCAGCGTAACCTCTGCATCCGACACCACATAGCGGAAACCTGCATGCTGAAAAAAATGGCGCCGGAACGCATAGCGTGCACTAAGGCGCGTTTCGTTACCACACGATATCCATGAGCCGCCCTTAATCAGATTATGCTGATTGTCGAAAGTCGGTGTTGTGAAATCATCGTACAGCGGATGAACATCAAACCCAGGGAATGGATAGGTCGGGGTCTCCACCCATTGCCAGACGTTGCCCACGACATCAAACCACTGACCGTGCTGAAAACGAGTCACTGGGCAGGAGGAAGCGCCATGATCCAGATGCAGGTTGGCATTAGCGGGCGAACCACTATTTAGCTCGGTGACACCGGCTTCTTCAACCAAGCGATGCCATTCATCCTCTGTTGGCATGCGTACAGGCTGGCCGATCTGCTCACTTTTCCAGTTGCAGAAGGCTTTGGCTTCATGGAAGTTGACTTCAACAGGCCAATCCCAAGGCATCTCCACTTCTTCTGTCATCAAGCGTAGACACCATTCGTTTTTCCACACCCAAAAAGTGGGGTGCATCGCTTTAGCAAATTTGCGCCAGCTCAACCCTTCTTCAGACCAAAACGTATCGCTCAAATAGCCGCCAGCTTCTACAAACTCAAGAAACTCACTGTTACTCACCAAGAACTGGCTAGCCTTGAACTCATCCACTTCAGCCTTATGATGGCCGTACTCGTTATCCCAGCCGTACCAAGGGTCGTCAAAGGACTTGCCTAAGGTTACCCCTCCCCCTGGCACTGTGATCAGGCTGTTTTCCGGTGGCTCTCCGCTAATGCTCACTGGCTCCCATTCTCTCTGGGGAGTCACCAGATGAAGCTGCTGCTGACGGATTAATACTGACGACGTTTCCAGGTGAATCCGCTCATGCTCAATGCCCATGACAATGGGCCAAAACGGGCTGTCCCAATCAATTGGCAACGAAAGCGGTAGTTCTCGAATCAAGGTGAGTACCGCCGCACGAACCTTGTTGCGGTAGCTCATAACATCACTGACTGACGGCCACTCATAGTGGTCATCATTCAGGTCATCCCAACTCATCTCATCGACGCCAACAGCAAAAATAGACTCCATGTTGGGATCGATACGAGTGGGCAGGAGTTTAGCCAGCACTAGCTTGTTGACGAAAAACGTCGCGGTATGTCCGAGGTAGAAAATCAGTGGATGCCTAAGAGGGATGGACTTCCGAACGTACGCTTCCTCGCTCACTAATGTAGTAAAAAGTGACTCATAGCGGTCAAACGTCGCGGTAAAACAGGTCTCAATATCCCGACGTGTCGCGTCAGGATCATTACCAGCCAGCGTCACAGTGCGGGGGAAAAGGCCGAATGATGTCGATTCCTTCAGCCCAGCTTGGGAATTGGTGGAAGTCATCTCTTGGAGCACCTTTTTATCTTTAAAAACATAAGTTTTCTCGCACCCCGCCCAGGTATGGTGGACTCTCTATCACCACCGCTGAATTGCATTTGCACGAGGCAGATACCTATGATCATTAAAAACCATAAACTTGTACAAAAGCTAGTCTAGCTATACAAAAAGTTAGCCATAGCGCATTTTGTACATTTACATTTCAATAAAAAGAAGGCTTTACACTGGGTGGCGACACATCTATCAATGAAGCATCACTGCCTTCAACAGATGCTTGTTTAAGAACGTGAAGAGTAATGACAAGGTCTGATCCAGCATCAATATGCAGAGATCTGAGCCATTGATGCAGAATTCAAAATGCAGGGAGAGAGAAGGAGGGATAAATACAAGGTAATGTTACAGATGAAAAAACGTTAGCCTCCTTTCATCGGTAGTAAAAAGAGGCTGCTTGGAATAAGCGCATCGCTGCAGCTTACACTCAGTCTTGATGCAGACTATTCGTTAATACGTTGCTGCAGCAAATTCAGTTCTTGTGTGTGCTCTTCAAGCTCACGTACTTCTTCTGCTAATTTTTCACGCCGTTTCTGAATATCGTCTTCGTCGCCCTCTCTGAGAGCCTCCTCAAGTGCTAACTCACGCTCACGTACCTCTTCCTGGCTCTCTCGAACCTCTTCGGCAGCCTCTGTAATCACTTGCTCATTTGTGCAATTCTCTTCGATGGAGTGCAATGCACGCTGCAATCCTCTAACACGATGCTGATTATCGTGTGCTTGAGCGTATTCCAGCTGTTGTCGTAGGACAGTCGCTTTATCTTCACACAACCTTTCTGTTGCGTGCGCTGCTGGCAGCAGTAAAACTCCTGCTGTTGCAGCTAAACTTAAACAACAAAGCCATGTTTTTTTCATTACTCGCTCCTAGCGCTCTACGTGCTTTACAAGGTAAGCGTAAAAAAATATCGACCTTATAAAGATATAGAGATCATTTCCAGCTAGTAAATATACGCCGCTCGCGGTGGAACCGTGCGAGCGACGAATGAACAGATTAGGCGCGTTCTTCTACCACCCAACTAACCACTTCTTCATTGCCGAATTCAGCTTTCCACTCTTTAATGACGTTATGGTTGCCACCACGCGTTTCAACGACCTCCCCCGTGTGTGGGTTCTTGTACACTTTTAGAGGGCGCTTCTTGCGGCCATCGGTACTGCTTATTTTGGTGCCTTTAACAGATGCGGAGCGATATGATGGGTCAAGCATTTCGCATACATCGCGGGCTAGCTTGCCATGCTCTGTCATAAGCGCTTGCAATTTCTCGTTGAACTCCAGCTCTTTTTTCAATTCACTATTGTTTTCAAGCGCTTGCAACTCTTCCTGTAGCTGCTTTAACATCTGCTCTTTCTTGATGTAGTCGCTTAATACTGATGCCATGTATTCATCTCCTTAGTTTTAATTTCTTTGCCATATACTGATAGCACAGTAAAACATGTTAAGAGTGCTACTTCAGCATGGCAGGCGTACTCACGAGCAGGTGTGATTATTAAACGATTATATACCGTGTGATTTCATAATATAGGTGTTCTCAAAAAATTTTAAGTATTATTTACGTTTAGTAACGAACAGCTATGCATTAATAATCCCTAATAATATCAGAACGCCAGGAATCCAACCCGTAAAAACTGCGCAAAATAGTGTATAAATTGCAACTGAATGCTGTATTTTTTTCGCTAATGCTAGCAAGCAAAAGAAGCTGAACCACAAAGCAGACCATGCAAACCAGCTAAATGTATTCCACAGCTCAAAGTTAATTCCTATATCGGCGATAGAGCTTGCTCCAACAAACGCCGCTGTAATACTAACAAAAAAGCAGAACCATCCAAGACCTGCTCCATCCGCCTTTAAAAACTGGTTAGCTCCAACCCAAAGATAAGTAAAAGCAAATAACAAGGTAAATGCCCCCGTGCTAATTGCAGCAGAATTATCCGGTTCTCGGAAAATCAAATAGACAGCAATAATGAAGCTCAACACACCAACCATGATGTTGATAACAGATACCTCTTTGTCACCAATCTTTCCTAGCAGCCATATTCCGTTCACAAACAGTACTGCTCCGACATATAGCAAGGTAAGTCCTAAAATCATCACAACCATTCCTGTAGTTATTTTTTAATTTTTCTGGCGTTTTTAGTTTTCTTTTTCTACTGCTCCACTGCATATTTAATAAATATCTACATACCTCCTCGCCAGACACATCAGCGTTTTAAAAAAGAAAGTAACTTCCAATTAACATGGTCGTCGACGTGTGATCCTGTAACTGCTTCTTTTTATTTTATTTTCATAGAACGATTCACTTTTATTCAAACGACAACCAAGGTCTAGCAGCACATCATGCGAGCTAAGAAAGACCGAAATGGCACCAAGAAACTCTATTTTTAAAACCGGGGGAGTATAGCAGGGGTTACGTAAGCAACCATTGAAATTAGTGTCATATCTTCATAAGAAGCCGCAACGAAATGCTAGCGTCCACGACCTTTGCGATACTAAATCATTCTCCATGATTCACTGATAACCCTGCAGGCCAAATCGCAAAAAAACGTGATACGATAATCTTCTATAAAAGCTATATTTTCTGTCGTTTTGCGACAACTTCATCGTCAAGGGAATCAACACACACCATGTCGTCAGCTACAGACTGCGTCGCTACGCTTATTGATGACTTCCAGAAGCGTCGGCCTATTCGCGCCGGCTCACTGATTATTACTGTCTATGGCGACTCTATCGTTCCACGGGGCGGTACTGTGTGGCTCGGCAGTCTATCGAAACTGGTGGAGCCCATCGGCATCAATGAGCGTCTGGTGCGTACATCGGTTTATCGGCTGACCCATGAAACCTGGCTTCGCGGTGAAAAGGTCGGTCGTCGCAGCTACTATCGGTTAAGTGGCCCTGGGCGGCGCCGTTTTGAACAAGCTTTCAAGCGTGTCTATCACGGTGCCCAGCCACCCTGGTCGGGCCAGTGGACATTGGCGCTGCTGACGCAGCTGCCAGCCGACCGTCGCCAGCAGATTCGTGATGAGCTTGAATGGCTCGGCTTTGGTAGTTTTGCTCAGGGCGTTCTGGCACATCCCACGCTGTCATGCGCGGAAACTATGGTGGCCTTGCAAGAGCTTGATGCGGCAGACGACACAATCGTAATGCAGACACAGACCATGGAGCCTATGACCAGTAAGCCGCTGCGCCTGCAGGTCAGAGACAGCTGGAACCTCGACGAACTCGCCGAGCTTTACCAGCGTTTTCTGGTTAAGTTTCGCCCACTGTGGAATGCGCTCAACGCAGAGAACCATTTAGGGCAGGAAGAGTGCTTCATTGCTCGTACCTTGCTGATTCACGAGTATCGCAAGGTTCAGCTACGTGACCCCCTACTGCCTGACGAACTGCTCCCTACGGCGTGGGAAGGCCGCTACGCCCATCAGCTCTGCCGCAACCTCTATCGGTTGCTCTATGAGCGCGCAGAGCGCTGGCTAGACAGGCACCTAGAAACTGCCGAAGGCCCATTACCAGCCCCCGGCCCCAGCTTCTACCAACGCTTCGGTGGATTGGAATGAACGCCTTACGTGTCTTATGGCGGGGGGCACCTACCCTCCGTTGAGCTAGACAGCCTATAAGGCCAAGCTGGAAGAGACCGTCCAGCTTGGTTGCACTTCACCGGCTCAAGGTGACGCTTCCCCCAGCCGTCGATAAAGCGTCGAGCGGCTGATACCTAGCGTCCGGGCCGCGGCAGTCATGTTTCCCCCATGGGCTTCGAGCGTACGTACCATATGGGTTCGCTCCATTTCTCGCAGTTCTTGGCAACCGTTGCCAGGGTCCTCCGATGTGACCGTATTACGAACGCCACTTTCTATGGGCTGAGCAAGCTTACGCTGCCAACGCGGCGAAAGCCTTTCTATGGTTAGCCGTTGGCACTCTGGCTCAGCTCCCACCAGAGCCGCTTCTAAACAGTGTATTAGTTCCCGCCAGTTGCCGGGCCAAAGGTAGGCAGTCAAACACTCTAATAAGGATTCATCCAGCGCCAGAGAGCGGCCATGTTGGCGACATAGCGCGGCCCAGTGTTGACGAATCTGTCCCGCGAGATCAGCCTGCTCGTTCAGCGTGGGAAGCTCTACTACCACCCCAGCCAGACGATAAAAAAGATCTTCGCGGAAGTCACCGGTTGTCACCAGACTTTCCAAATCGCGATGGCTAGCGGCTATTACTCGGCAGTCGATGGGTACCTCGCGGTGATCGCCCAGAGGCGTCACCACTCTCTCCTGCAACACCCGCAGCAGACGGGCCTGCAGCGCCAGCGGCATGTCACCGATCTCGTCGAGCATCAAAGTGCCACCATTAGCTTGTACCAGACGCCCGCTGTATCCGCCCTTACGGGCGCCGGTAAAGGCGCCTTCCACATAGCCGAATAGCTCCGCCTCGATAAGGCTTTCGGGCAGCGCTGCGCAGTTAAGTGCCACGAAGGGCCGCTGCTCACCGAGACTGCTATGCAGTGCTCGAGCCAACTGCTCTTTTCCGGTGCCAGTTTTGCCCTGCAGCAGTACAGGCAAACCCGCTTCCAGTGCCCGGCTAGCTCGGCGAGCCTCCCGGGCCAGCGCCATGGGCCAGTCCTCCACCAGCGCCTCAAGCCCACGAGAGAGGAATGGTTCGGGTGACGCCGGCATCACCGTGGCTTCTCCGCTAAAAATTGCCGGCTGCCACTGATCCGGGGGATTGAGCCGCCCCACCAGTTGGGCGCCGGTAAGCGGCAGCCCCAGCAAGACCGAACACCGTTCGCATTGACGACAGATTTCCTTCCAGGAATTGCCCAATAATTCTTCAATATGGCGACCAATTAGTGAGACAGAGGCCTCGCCCAGCCATTGGGCGGCCTGAGAATCAACCGCCAAGATCAGCCCCGAGTCGTTCATTGCCACTAGACCACAACTCACGCCGTCCAACTCAGCCAGCGATGCGTGCACCTGGAGCACCCAACGCTGCTGGTAGTGGTGGAAAAACAGCCGTTGCTCCAACGCCCCCGTGAGCTGCTGCACTCGGCGCAGGAAAATTTCTGGTCGAGGGTGATTGGCCTCGAAGGTAAGGTCGATCAATCCTAAACAGTCGCCGTTGAGATCAAACAACGGGGCGGCTACACAGGAAACAGGGTTGTCGGGGAACAGCAGATGCTCGCAGGACTTGACCAGCACCGGTGCCCGCTCGATGAGCGCTAGGGCAGGTGCATTGGTCCCGAACCAGCGTTCATCCAGGTTGATGCCAGCCCCGATGTGAAAGCGATCATTAAGCACGAATCGCTGGCCGTAGCTCTTGAGCACGGTGGCATCCGGGGTGGCCAGCAGCAATTGGCAGCCACGCAGGTCCTCAGTCACTCGCCTGATCAGCGGGTCAGCCAGTTCAATAAGGCGACGATGCATCTCGCGCTGAGCGCGGAGTTCGCCACTGTCGAGCCGCGGCAACTCGGGTAGGCTACCAAGCTGCAGTCCATGCTCAATGCAGCGCTGCCAAGAACGGTCGATACTGGCATCGAGCATGCCCATCGGTAGTTGCTGGCCACGGAGCAGATGTTCACGGGCCTGGAGAATCACGTCGGGGGTTCTCAGGACTGTTTTGGAGATCATGGGCTTCTCCCAGCGAGGTTAGCGAGCTGTCCCAGAATGCGACAGCCGTCGTATCCGGCGACAAAACGGCGGAAGAATATCGTCATAACCAACCTTCAACTCACTGATATTGTTGTGATTATATTATTTCCCTGAGCTGGCACGGGGCTTGCTAGGGAGTATTGGAGGCGTGCAATGCTTAGCACGCACTCAAAACAATCATAAATCAGCCTGACAGGAGCACAACCATGACGCAGCCCTCAACTGCCATTCAAGCTTGGCTGGACAAGAGCCACGCTCTTTTTATTGGCGGCCAGTGGCGCACCGCCGCCAGCGGCCAGATGCTGGATGTCTATAATCCCGCCACCGCGGAAGTGATCAGTCAGGTTCCGGCGGGTGATGCCGCCGATATTGATGCTGCAGTCGGTGCTGCCCGAGAGGCCTTCCGTGACTGGCGCAAGTCGCGGCCAGCCCAGCGTGAAAAGCTGCTGCTGGATCTTGCCGATGCTCTGGAGGCCCGCGCCGATGACTTTGCCCTACTCGAGACACTAGACAACGGCAAGCCAGTGACCTTTTCGCGGCATATGGACGTAGCTCTCGCCATCGACTTTATCCGTTATACTGCGGGCTGGGCCACCAAAATCGAGGGGCGTAGCATGACACCCTCGATGCCTTTCGTGCCCGAAGACAAGCACATTATCGCCTACACCCGCCGCGAGCCCATAGGCGTGGTGGGTGCCATCATCCCCTGGAATTTCCCACTGCTGATGGCAACTTGGAAGGTCGCTCCGGCCCTAGCTGCTGGCTGCAGTATCGTACTCAAGCCCGCCGAGGACACCCCGCTAACCGCCATATTATTGGCAGAACTGGCCGAGCAAGTAGGCTTCCCGGCTGGCACTCTCAACGTCGTCACCGGTCTGGGGCACACCGCTGGAGCAGCGCTGGCCAGCCACCCAGGAATCAACAAGATAGCCTTCACCGGATCGACCCCCGTGGGTAAGCAAATCGGGCATTCCGCCATGGAGAACCTGACCCGTACCACCCTGGAACTGGGCGGCAAATCGCCGGTGATGGTGCTGGCCGATGCGGATATCGAGGCAGCCGCTACCGGCGCGGCTCAGGCAATCTTCTTTAACCAGGGGCAGGTGTGTACCGCTGGGTCGAGGATCTATGTACATGAGTCGATCCACGATACCTTCGTCACCAAACTCGCCGAACAGGCCCAGAAGCTGACGCTAGCGCCGGGCTGGGAACCCACCAGCACCCTCGGCCCGCTGGTCTCCTCTAAACAGCAGCACCGGGTGCTGGCGTATATCGAACAAGCGCGCAGCGACGGCGGCACCATCGTCACCGGCGGTGGTAAAGGCAGTGAAATCGGCTACTTCGTCGAGCCGACGGTGATCACCGGCTTGGCCCAGGAAAGCCGCTGTGTGCAAGAGGAGATCTTCGGTCCGGTGGTCGTGGTCCAGACCTTCCGCGATCTTAACGAACTGGTGTTACTGGCCAACGACTCTCCTTATGGACTGGCCGCCAGCATCTGGTCCAACGATCTTGCCGCGGTCAATCGCCTGGTACCAGAAATAGAGGCCGGTAGTATTTGGGTCAACGGCCACAACCTGTTGGATGCCTGCATGCCCTTCGGCGGCTTCAAACAGTCAGGCATTGGCCGCGAGCTCGGCGATTCACTGATCGAGCATTACACAGAGCAGAAATCGGTTGTGATGATCGTTTGATATAACCAAGTCCTGGCACCGTACCAGCCCCAAGGGGATTCATCTAATGCGCCAAGACATGGATAGCGAGATATTGATCGCCGGAAGCGGCCCCGCTGGTGCCGCTCTGGCCATGCTGCTGCATCGCGCTGGTCGACGAGTCACCCTGGTGGGGCGTGTCCGCGATTACCAGGCCATTGAGGGCATTGCCCGGCGCAGCCTCCAGGCCTTACAAAGCCTGGGGCTGCACCGGGCTGCCGCTTGCGCGGTGGGTCCTTTGCCGCGACGAGTTATCTGGGGTGGTAAGGCTCGGGCACCCAACGCCGAATGGCTGCTGCCGCGTCCATCCTTCGATGCTGCCCTGCTGGAAGATCTTCACGAGGCTGGTATCCCCATGATCAAAGCGAGGATCACGTTCCTGGAGAGCCAGAAAAGTGAAGTTCGTCTGGGCCTGGCAGATGGTCGCATACTGACCGCTCCCTGGGGCGTGGAGGCCCGGGGCCGGGCGGCGGCGCGGCGCCAGTTCCGCGACGCAGCTCCCTGGTCAACCCCTGCTTGGATCCTACGCGGCGAGGCCGCCGACTCAGACCCTGCCAGCGCTGCCCTGTCGTTGCCCGGCGGAGGCTGGGCCTGGTGGTCACGGCTTAAAGGCCAGCAGTATCTGCAGTTGGCCCTACCGGAAGCAACGCTACGCCGGGCACGGCATGACCCCAACATCTGGCTAGCCGCCCAGCCCGACCTGGCACAGCTCTGGGGCCAAGCCAAGATTTGCCATCACTACCAGCGCCCTAGCCTACTGGGGCGCACCCAAGTGAGAGAGGGGCGCCTCTGGCGCCTCGGGGATGCCGCTATGGCCATCGATCCCCTCTCCGGACAGGGCATTTTCAATGCGCTCTCCTCAGCCCACGGCCTAGCACCAGTTCTCAATAGTCTCTTTGAGGAAACCAGCATCGCGGCGCCCCTAGAGCGCTTCCACCAACGCCGCCAGGATGCCCAGTACTGGCGTTTCGCCCGGGCTGGCCGTGACTTCTACCGTCAGGCTGCCTATCAAGAGTCGATAGACGCCGATCCGGCACCCTACTGGACGGAGCGCTGTCACTGGCCCGATCATCAACCGCTACATCTACCAGAGCCCTGGGCTCAAGTACGAGTGAGACGCGGCCTGGCTATCATTGGTAACCACTTGGCCGAGCGGGAGCTGGTGTTTACCCAGGACCAGCCAATGGGAATTCAGGCAGTGGCGGGAATCTCCCTAGCGCCTCTGGTCAAGGCTATGCAGGATGGCGACCACGCAGCGGCTCGGGCACTATTGGCCGCCGCTGGCCCCGCGGCCATGGCGATCATCCGCTGGTGGGCCGATCACCCTGACTGGCCAGCGCTGCCCGAGCCCCACTCTCTTGGCGGTGCCCCCCTTTCACCGATTGACTCCGCCAGCCAATAGCCCAGCGCATGGGCCGCAGCGAAGCTGGCTCCGCCCAGTGCAGGAGGAGTTTCCACCGGTGGTGGCCCCACCTGCCAGGGCTGCCAAACTCGGCCTTCCTCGGGGAGATCTCGGCCCGCCCAGACGCAGGCGTACCAGTGGCCATTCCAATCACGCCGTGGCGAGCCCGGCATCAGTCCCGCGGCGCCACTCACTGCTATCACCCTGGGCCAAGCGGCTGGGTAGACCGGCGCCCCGAAGCGCGGGCTGGCAGCAACGATGCGGGTGCCTGCGGCCTGTAGCCTCTCCACCGCCTCCTGCAGTCGCGTGTCGGCTCGGGGCAACCCCAAACTACACAGCAGCCAAACCGGTGGCACCTCTGCTTGCCACTCGAAGGCCGCAGTCAGGGCAGCAGCATTGGCGGTGAGACGCTCCTCAAATAGCTTGTAGTAGGCGATTTCAAGCCGCGTGAGCGGCAAATAGTGGCCCAGGGTGGCGAGGATCGCCCGGCCATGACCAAGGTGATCTTCGGGGTCAGCACCACTGAGCGAGTGGAAGCGCGTCAGAGGCAAACCAGGAGGCACACCACTATCGATAACCCCCAGAGTCGGGCTGCTGGCCGGAATTAGAGACATGACGACGCCTCCACTGCAACCAGTTGCCCTTGCTGGAGCCGATAGTAGGCATCCAGATTGCCAAAGTGGTCGCTTTGGTGGCTGATAATCAGCCGAGTGCTATCTCCCAGCACCTCATCAAGCAAGGCATCGAAAGTTCGGGCAGCCGCTGGATCCAGCGCCGCAGTTGGCTCGTCCAGCAGCACCAAGCGAGGCTTTTTTAGCAGTGCCCGAGCCAGGGCCAAGCGTGAACGCTGGCCGCCAGAGACCTTGCCACCCAAGTCACCCAACTCGCTCTCTAACCCTTCCGGCAGGGCGGTCAGCCAGTCGGCGAGCCCAACGCGGGAAAGCGCGTCAATCAACTCGGCATCGCTTGCCTCAGGTGCCAGGGCGCGCAGGGTCTCGGCCAAGCTGCCGCGTAGCAGGCTGGGGTGCTGTTCCACCCAAGCAACCTGCTTGAGCCAATGATGGCGGGAGAGCGCATCAAGCGGCACGCCATCGACACGGATTTCACCCGACTCGAGCGTCTCCAGCCCTAGCAACAGACGGATTAGGCTGCTCTTGCCTGCCCCGGAGGGACCGGCAATCAGCACCTTGCTGCTCGGCGGAAGCGCGAGATCAATATCATCCAGAAGCCAACCGGATTGGCCGGGATGGCGGAAACGCACACCCTCCAAGCAAAGCCCACCAGGCCCGACAGGACGGCCGCCCTGGTAGGGATCACGCATGGCGGGCTCATTGAAGAGCTCGGCCAAGCGGCAAGCGCTGACCCGGGCCCGCTGCCACCCCCCATAGAGACCCAGCAGGCCACCGATGGGGGCCATCACCATACCGAGGTACGCCAACAGGGCTACCAGCTCACCGAGTTGCAACTGCCCCTGAATCACCAGATAGCCGCCCAACAGCAGCACCCCGGCCCGGGCCAGAGAGAGGATCAGTTGGGGCCCCACGTCGCTGAGAAAGCCCACCCGACGCACCGCCAACAGGCGTCGCAACTGCTCGTGGCCAAGTCCCTGGAGACGATTGAGTCGCGACGACTCCAGCGCCTGACCTTGAAACCAGGGGCCATGGGCCAGGGTATCCTGCCAGAAGCCAGAGAGTTCGCCGCTCTGTTCACGGAGTGCCTGCTGACGGAGAGTCAGCGCCGGGCGCCAAGCGCGCAGCCACAGCCATTGGATGGGTACTAGCACGGCCACCAGGGCCATTAGCATGGGACTGAATAGGCCAATCATAGCCAGCGCCCCCACCAGCCCTAACAGATTGGAGAGTCCGCTAAGCAAGCCGTCCAGGGCGAAGCCCTGGAGGATAGACAGGTCGCCATCTAGACGGCTCATCAGATCGCCTCGCCCTCGCGCCTGCCAACGGGCCGGTGCCAGGCGCAGCAGATGGCGAAGCAAGGAGCGGCGCAGCGAGAGCAATAGTCGGGCAGAGAGCGCCACATGCTGCAGCCGGGTTAGCCCCTGTAGGGCCAGGGTAGAGAGCCCCAACACCACCAAGGCGGCGACGTAGGCAGCGACGGTGCTGAAGTCCCCCTGCATAAGGCCGTGATCGATCAAACGCTGGGTGAGCAACGGAGGTAACAGCGCCAGCAGGGTCGCCACTAGGCTCAGCGTCAGCAGCCGGGCCAGCGCTATGCGCCGCGCCTTGAGGGGGCGGTAGAGCCAGCCCCAGGGCAGCGCCCCTGTGTCACGGGTGAAGTCAGGCTCGCGCATCGACGCTCTCTTCATTCATCAACCATAAGGGCTGCCCCCAGCAAAAATGGCCGACCGCTTTCACAAGCGCCGGCCAGAAGGATCATGCAGCGGCAATCTAGAAGCGTGCCACCTTCAGCGTTGCGGTGCTCATATCACCGGGCAAGCGAATGCGCCCCAGATCATTGAAGTCATCATCATAGATGGCGATATCACTGGAAGCGCCGCCCAGGTAGATCCGCGAGCCGTCATAGGAAGTATTAACACTGTAGTAAGTATGATCAAGATCGATCACCTTCACTATCTCTTGGGTGCGGGCATCCAGCTTGCTGAGCTGAGTGTAGACGCCATAAAAGACGTCCCGCTCCCGGGGATCAGAAACCATGGAAAAGATGATGAACTCAAAAGGGGCTATCTCCTTGTTCTCGGTCTCGCCGGTGGCTAGGTCGACGCGGCTGATGCCCCAGTGCCAAGCTTCGTTCTTCTCGCCGGGATGCTCAGCTACCGTGTAGGGACGCAGGAACTCGTTGGCTACCTCGCCCATCGACCACATGGCTAAGGAGTCTGGCGGGCTAAAGCTGGGGCGATCCCAATTTCGGTTGGCAATGGCGATCTCGGTCTCGCCGTTTTCCGGGTCGACCCGATAGATATCAGCACCAGCCAGATAGAGATTACCGTCCTCGGCGGCCCCCATGGTCGTCACCTGGCGCGGTGCTGGGAAGGTAGCCAGGGGCTCGGCAGCTAGACCTGCTGCGGTGTCATAGACCGCTAGCTGTGGCTCCAATACTTCGTAGTGGTCGAGGCCTAGCCGCGCCCGATCCCAAATGCTATAGAGACGGCTGCCGTCGGGGCTCACGGCAAGGGAAGCGATGGATTTAGCGCGTATTGAATTGCCTGAGCCGCTGGCGCGAAAGACTTCCTCACAACTAGTGAGGTCGATGCCCACTACGTCTTCCCAGCGGTTGTGCAGCACATAGGCGATCCGCTCATCCGGCGATAGCTGCAGGGTGCCGGAGCCAAAGGCGCCTTCTACGTCACAGGTACGCACCACCTCCTGGGCCTCCGGATCGATCACGTAGAGCTGGTTGGGACGAACCATGGTCACCAGATACTCGCGTACTTCGTCAGCGCTGGCTTCATCGGCGACAGCAGCATTAACCACCAGAGGCTGGGCAGCGAAGGCCAGCAGCCCCATTAGGGTCAAATTGAGCAGCTTAATTTCTGAGCTATTCATCACTTATCGTCTCCCGGATAGACACTATCGAACTTGCGCCAATCATCCTCAGCGCGGTCGGCTCCATCCCCCCAGTTGGGGTAGGTGTTCATAGTGTCCGGCACCTGAGCAGGCCACCAGCAGGGGTCAGCGCAGCCATAGAGATCCGCTTCCATAGGTTGGCACAGCGAAGCCACGCCGCCGAAGGGGTCCACTTCCCAGCCCGGGTCAAAGCTAGACGTGCACCCGGCAATGGTCTGCATGGCCTGCACTTCTTCCAGGGCCTCTGGGCTAGCGGCCCGCTCCATTTCGCGGGCCTTGCGGTTGAGGGGTGCCAACCCCAGTGCGGTCAAGTTCTTCTTGTTATTTGTCATGCTGTCTGCCTCCCGGCCAGGGGGCCGTCGAGAAAATCGGGGTTATGACGCAGGATTCGAGCGTAGGCTTGAATGCCGAAATCGACCCAGTCGCGCATCAGGTCACAATAGTGGTAGGTGGGAGTCATAGGGTCGCCATAGCGGGCGTAGCTCTCGTGGTAGCAACCGCCGGAGCAAAGGTTGCGGATCCGACAGTTGCTGCAGCCACGCTCGGAGCGATCACTCCTGGCCTCGATAAACTGCTTGAGGCCTGCGTGATCGAGCCCCTCCTGGACGCTGCCAAAGGTGGGCATCTCGGAGCCGGTGAAACGGTGACAGAGGTGCACATCGCCCGCATGATCCACCGAAACCAGCCCTAAGCCAGCCCCACAGGGCACCGCCTTGCTGCGCCCTTCCCAAAGATCGGTGAGCAGTTGGTTGAAGTTACCGAAGCCGATATCGCGCCCCTGAATGGCGGCTGCCACGGCTCGCTCACCGAGCTCGACCATACCGTCGAAGACCCGCTTAAGCTCATCGCTGGTAAGATTGTAGTCAGCCATATCACCGGAGGTGACTGGGGCGAAGCCCGCCTCGGCGAAGCCCAGTTCGTTGACCAGGTGATCGTGAATACCGATAACGTCGGTGATGCCACGAGTCAGGGTCACCCTGGCTCCCACCGGTCGTGAGCGATAGCTGGCCAACAGCGGCTTAATGCGTTTGGCCACCAGGTCATAGGTGCCCTGGCCGTTGACCGCAATACGGTTTTTGTCGTGGACCGCTTTGGGGCCGTCCATGCTCACCGTGAGCCCAAAGCGATGGGCGTCGAAGAAAGCGATCTTTTCCTCGTTCAGTAGCGTGGCGTTGGTGGTCAGCGTGAAATCTACTGCCTTACCAAGCCCATGAATGCGCGCCTCGGCCCAGTCCACCACCTGGCGGATCAAGGGCATGTTGCTGAGCGGCTCGCCGCCAAAGAAGACGATGTTGTAGCGATCCCGCTGCGGGGCTTCGCGCATCATCATCTCGATAGAGGCCTGGGCGGTGGCCAGATCCATCTTCTTACCGTCCCGGGGGTTATCCAGGTCTTCCTTGTAGCAGTAACTGCAGCTAAGGTTGCAGCCAGTGTTGACATTGAGCACCACAGTAGAGAGCGGGAACTGCTCCACCTTTACGCTGGGATTATAGGCCTGGACAACACCATCGGTGATCAGCTTCAGTGCCTTAAGCTGTAGCAGCCGCTCCTGGATATCGTCGCCGCTGGCCTGATGTATCAGATGGCCCGGCAGCGCCCGGCTATTGAGCCCCTCCTTTCGCCCGGCCAGTGCCAGCAGCTCCTCGCTGAGTGCGTCCGGGGCGAACAAACTCGTGGTGGGGATATGAAACCACAACGGCTGGCCTTCTACTTCCATCCGATGCAGGTTCTCGGGTATGGCTTGTAAGATTCCCATGGTGATCTCCTAGCGAAGCGGCGGGTTGTTCCAGCGTTGTACGGTAACGATCAGTTGGGCTTCGTCCTGTATCGCCTCCTGTCCTACCACACTGGCGGTCACCCGTAGGTTGCCCACGCTGTTGGCGTTGTACTGACGCAGCGGGTTGGGCCCAGCCCCGGCAGGTGAGAAGATCCCTGTGGCGGCGTCCAGTATGCCCGCAAACCTGACATCCTCGTCGCGCTCGGCGATCTTGTCCCAGGGGGAAACGCTCCAACGTACCGGTACCTGCCCCAGCGGGATGGTCTCATCAGCCCCGTCCAGATATCCGGCGGCGGTGAAGACGCCACTCACCGGCGGAGTCTTATCGTTACCGATGCGAGCAACTCCCAGCGTTGGACTTACCTCCAAACGATCTACCGTGCGATAGCCAGCCAGCAGCCTCTCGGCACTGATCTCGCCGATCTGCATAGCCAGCCAGCCGGGTGTGAGATCGTTGCTGGCCTCAACGTCCAGCACCAGGCGCATGTCGCTACGTTCGATCACCTTACGCACGGTGACGCCCTCCCCAAGACTGATTTCCCCTTCCCCAAGGCCGTGGCCCAGTAGCACCAGCCGGCTACGCTCACCGGCCTTGAGTGAGGCGGGCAGGCTGGCTAACACCGCAGACTCGGCCGCTTCGTGAGGCACCATTTCCACCATCATTCCAAAAGCATCGTCATGATCATCGAAGATGCGCCCGCTGGGATGCGCACCGGAGAGATCCAGTACCTGCTTGAGATCACGACCGTTGAGGTTCAGGTTGGCGCGCCACTCATAGCCGGTATAAACGATGGCCTGGCCTTCGCCACTGAGCGGACGACCACTGGTGAAAGCGCCGTCCAGGCTAAGGGAGTAGGCATCCTCGCCTTCATCGGTGTTAATAGTAACGTCGGCATAAAAGTCGCCTTCTCCGGGCCAGTGCCCCCAGAGCTGCCAGTCACCCTCAGGAGAGGTCTGTTCGGCCTGCTGCCATGACTCCCAAGCTTCATTTTCGAGACTTTGAGACTCGGCCAGCCAGGGAGCGATCTCGTTCAGGGCGAGATCGAACCAGTCACGATCCCGTGCCATGGACTGGTACTCAGTGGTCTGGAACTGGCCCACATGGAAGTGCACCAGTCTCTCCCACTCTTCCTGGGGACGGCGCTGTAGTTGGGCGCGGCCGCCAGTATGACAGCGGGCACACATTTCCTGATAGCTAGGATGATCAAAGGACTCGATACGGTTGAGGCGTCGCTCGATCAGTTCACGCTGAGACGCGCTCTCCTCGGGCGCTAGGCCGCGGGTATCAGCGAGGAACTTGACGATATCCCGGCGAGCCTCCTGGGGCAGCTCCAGGCCGTGCATGGTCTGCATGCGCGCGATCGTCATGTCCCAGCCTTCCGGGGTCTTACGCTGCGCACTAATGCGACTCCAGCTCTGGGGGCCACTTTGGGCCTGATGGCAGGCTGAACAGTGCCTGTCGATAGCCTCGCTGCCAGCAGAGGCCAAGACGGCGCCGGTAGGCAGCAGCAGGGCTAGGCTACAGAGCCCTGTAGGAAGTGCATGTCTCATCACGGAGGGTTCTCCACGCATTATTGTTGTCGTTATGTTCACCTGCGGTTCTCTTCGCGGACGAACATAGAAGGTGTGTGCCAGTACCATTCAACTTGCATTGACCGCGCCGACTATCAACTATTTCTTTTTATTCATGTAGTTAAAGTTATTTACTTATCTGAGTTTTTTTAGATTTTCAATCAACCGGCAGCAATCGGTGCCCCAACTTGCAACAGTTGCGTATGGACTTGAAACACTTTGCCTCTTCAAATTTGATCATCATTGACCGTGACGGCACCTGGAGTTTCGGTCGACTCAGGTTTGAGACTTGGCGCTCAGGAAGGAAGGGGGGGGATGGGGCGACTACAAAGACCACTTGAGGCTACCAACCTGTGGTTGGGTGGGGGATGGCTCGCCAGGGGGCGCGGTGGTAGCGAGCCATACTATAAGTATCGCCTTGCTACGCTATGCTCTGCTGCTTAGGTTGTGTATCACCGGCTAGCAAGGTTGGCCGGTCAGCATCGAGCTCTGCCAGCGGTTCACAAGGTTCCAAGCTGTCACGGCAACGGGTCACTAAACGCTGATACTCTTGAGTACCCTGCTGCTTCCAAGCAAACTCCTCATCACTCAGCGGGCGTTTAACCTTTGCAGGAGCCCCCATCACCAGCGACTGTGGCTCACACTCGAAGCCTGCCTTGACGAATGCTGCTGCCGCAACAATAGAGCGCTCCGCTATGTGAGCACCATCCATCACTACAGCGTTCATGCCGACCATGGCATCACGCCCAACCACGCAGCCATGCAAAACCGCGCCGTGGCCGATATGGCCATCTTTCTCAACCTTAGTGACACAGCCCGGAAAGCCGTGCATGACGCAGGTATCCTGCAGGTTCGCACCCTCTTCCAGCACCAGTCGGCCGAAGTCACCGCGCATCACCGCGCCGGGGCCAACGTAACAATTGGGGCCAACAATCACATCCCCGATGAGCACTGCGGTCGGGTGGACATAAGCGGTCGGGTGCACCACTGGCGTCACCCCTTCAAGTCGATAGTAAGGCATCACGTTCTCCGTTAGTTCGGTTGGCCGTGGCGACGGCTTTGCACCACCACAAAGCGACTGGCAACAAAGGCTTGATTACATAGCGAGGCATTAGCTGCCGGATTACCGCCTGTGGCGTGAAAGTCACTGAAAGCAGCCGACTGGTTGACGAATATCCCCCCATCCAGGTTCAACGAAAGCGGCGTCGCCACTTCCATCGCCAGCTCTTCGAACTGCTCGGCCACTGCCTCATCAGTCGTATAGCCACCTAGGGTTATCGCGCCCTTTTCCCGGATCACGTCACGGGCCAGTTCAATGCTATGCGCGGTGTTCTCAGTCGCGATAACAAAGCTGATGGGGCCGAAGCGTTCCTCACCATAGGTAGCCTTCTGTGCTGCATCTACCTTGAGGATAAGCGGCGTGTGAATGCGGGCGTCAGAGTATTGGGCGTGTTTTCGTGACTCGCTATCCAGGACTATTTCGCCCAAGCCACGGCACGCATCAATCCGTGCTTGCGTGTCTACTGACTGCAGGGCACCTAACACCGTGCAGGCGCGGTCATTGTCACTCAGAAATGCCTGTACAGCTTTCGCAAGCGCTGCCGCCACGTCGTCAAAACTCAAATGGCCATCCGCTGTTTCAATACCGTTTTTGGGTACATAAATAGCCTGAGGGGTCGTGCACATCTGCCCGGAATAAAGGCTCAGCGAGAAGGCAAGATTCGCCGTGACCGCTTTAAGGTTATCCACGCTGTCGATAATGACCGTGTTGACACCGGCTTTCTCAGCAAACACCTGAGCCTGAGTGGCGTTATCTATTAGCCAATCGCCAAAGGTATTGGAGCCAGTGAAATCGATCAGCTTTACCGCAGGGTCAAGCGCCAGCGTTTTCGTCAGCGGCGCATCGACAGTGTCGGGTACCAAGCTAACCAGACAAGGGTCAAAGCCCGCTTCCTCCAGTACCTGTTGAACAACCCGTGCGGTCATCGCCACAGGCAAAATAGCGCCAGGATGCGGCTTAAGAATGACGGGGTTGCCCGTCGCCAGACTGGCAAACAAGCCAGGATAAGTATTCCAGGTGGGAAAAGTAGAGCAGGCCACCACCAACGAGATGCCACGTGGCACGATGTGAAAACGCTTATCCATGACAATGGGATCATGCTTGCCCTGGGGCTTAACCCACTGTGCGGTAGCAGGAATCTGCGCCATCGCTTGCCAAGCATAGGCCACGGCTTCAAGGCCGCGATCCTGAGCATGCGGCCCACCTGCCTGAAACGCCATCAACGGCCCCTGACCACTAGTATGCATCACCGCCTGGGCGATCTCCGGGCTCATGGCATTAAGGCGCGACAGGACTTCCAAACACACCCCCACGCGCGCTTGCGCCCCAGCATCTCGCCAGTCACGCATTGCTACTTGCATGGCCACTATCAGCTCGTCGGGGCTTGGCTGGTTATAAGTAATGCCGAGTTCAAAACCATAAGGTGAGACTTCGCCGCCCACGTGGTGAGTGCTGCCAACACTATTCAGCGTAAATGGTTGATTAAGCAGTGACTCAAATCTCGATGGTGCCGCTTTAACGGCATCTTCGGGGTATTTGCGCATACTTTCTGGGTAGGGCGTCCAAAAATTACGGCTAGAGATGGCGCCGACAGCCTGGTCAAGAATGTCACGGTGAAGGTCAAACATCTGCTGCGCTGATTGCGTCAT
The DNA here is from genome assembly GCF_016107625.1 of Vreelandella alkaliphila. Lineage (GTDB taxonomy): Bacteria > Pseudomonadota > Gammaproteobacteria > Pseudomonadales > Halomonadaceae > Vreelandella > Vreelandella alkaliphila. The sequence goes on along the minus strand of NZ_JABASV010000002.1, from coordinate 421,433 downwards.
GGGGCGCTCCTGCACTCACTTATTTTTTTGATACGTTATAAGAACAAAGACTATCTTTCCCGTAACAAAACATCAAACGCTTTCCCTGGCACCGCTTGCTTAAGAATTAGCCCACCACGATCAATAAACTCGATATATACGGGCTAAAGATCACTTTTCGGGCCAACTTTCCACCTTTCATACCATGGTCTAATAACTATCACTTACTCGCTATAAATACATACAAGTCATTGTTAACAAGACATAAATTATCAAAAACACCAACAAGTGACACACTAAAAACAGTCAAACAATATTGATGTGTATCAAAATAAACCTATACTCGGCAGATATTCATCCTGTGCGCCACAGGCCGAACTGAGGTAACAATGCCCACTACTCTAAAAATAACTCCGCCCCTGGAAGGCGTTTTATGCATCACGCTGAATCGCCCTGAAGCACTGAATGCGCTGAATACCCAGCTGCTTGGCGAACTCGCCGACACCCTGAACAGCGCCGATAGTGACGACAACGTTCGCGCCGTGGTGATCACCGGAAGTGCGAAAGCATTCGCCGCCGGTGCGGATATTAATGAAATGGCTGAACGTGACCTAGTCGGCATGCTGGAAGATCCTCGCCAGCACCACTGGGCCACCATTACGCGTTTCCGCAAACCAATCATTGCTGCCGTTAACGGCTACGCCTTGGGCGGTGGCTGTGAGCTAGCAATGCATGCCGACATCATTATTGCCGGTGAAAGTGCCCTGTTCGGCCAGCCTGAAATCAATCTGGGCATCATGCCCGGTGCTGGTGGTACCCAGCGTCTGCTTAGAGCGGTGGGTAAATCACTGGCTACCCAAATGGTGCTAACTGGCGAGCCAATTTCTGCTCGCCGCGCCCTTGAAGCAGGCCTGATTAGCGAGATTACCCAGCCCGAATTAACCCTTGAGCGCGCCATGGCCATTGCAACGCGCATTGCCGCCAAGGCACCGCTGGCCGTGCGCTTAGCAAGGGAGTCGTTACACAAGGCGATGGATACCGACCTAGCCACTGGCCTGCGCTTTGAACGCCATGCGTTCACCTTATTGGCGGGCACCGCCGACCGCGAAGAGGGCATTCGCGCCTTCCAAGAAAAACGACCTGCCACTTTTCAAGGGCACTGACACAAGGATATTACCCATGAGCCAAGCGCCCCTGCTGTACACCGTGGAAGATGGCGTTGCCTGTATTACGCTAAACCGCCCCGACAGCCTGAACAGCTTCAATACAGAGATGCATGCCGAGATGCGCAAGGCGCTAAAAGCCGTGCGCCAGGACTCAAGCGTTCGCGCTTTGTTATTGACCGGTAACGGCCGCGGCTTCTGCGCTGGTCAGGATCTTTCCGACCGCAGCGTTGCGCCCGGCGAACAAGCCCCCGACCTCGGCGAGTCGCTTGAAAAACGCTACAACCCTATGTTGCGCGCTCTTAAAGACATGCCGTTCCCAACCATTTGTGCGGTGAATGGTGTGGCGGCAGGAGCCGGTGCCAACATCGCCCTGGCCTGCGACATCGTATTGGCTGCTCGTTCGGCAAGCTTCATTCAGGCCTTCTGCAAGATTGGATTAATTCCCGACTCTGGCGGCACCTGGACACTGCCTAATCTGGTGGGTATGGCGCGTGCCAAGGGTCTAGCCATGCTTGGCGACAAGCTGCCCGCCGAGACTGCCGAACAGTGGGGCATGATCTGGCGCTGCGTCGATGATGAGGCGCTTCAGGAAGAAGCCATGAACATGGCTCGCCACTTGGCCACTCAACCAACGCGCGGCTTGGCGCTTATCAAACGTGCCCTGCACGCCAGCAGCGATAACAGTTTCAACGAGCAGCTCGACCTGGAACGCGACCTGCAGCGCCTTGCCGGACGCACGGAAGATTACCGCGAAGGCGTCAGCGCTTTTATCGAGAAACGTCGCCCCACCTTCAAGGGAGAGTGATATGCCAGCCCTTCCCACGTCTGCCGTTATTGGTGTGATTGGCGCAGGTGCCATGGGCGCCGGTATTGCTCAGGTTGCCGCCCAGGCTGGCCACTCGGTCATTCTGCACGACAACCAGCCGGGTGCCGCCAAAGCAGGCATCGATAACATTCGCCGTCAGCTGGAAAAGCGTGTTGCCAAGGGTAAGATGATCCAAGGGGACGTGGATAACATTATTGCTCGCCTACAGCCTGCCGATGCTATCGATGCCTTGGCCGACAGTCATTTGGTTATCGAAGCTATTGTCGAAAACCTTGAGATCAAACGTCAGGTGTTCGCCCAGCTAGAAGCTTTGTGTTCGCCGGACACCTTGCTCGCCAGCAACACTTCGTCACTGTCGATCACTTCTATTGCTGCGAATCTTGAGCGTCCTGAGCGCATGGCGGGGCTGCACTTCTTTAACCCCGCACCGATCATGAAACTGGTGGAAGTGGTGTCTGGCCTAGCCACCACCACCGAGGTTGCCGACACCCTTTATGACACCGCCGTTGCCTGGGGCAAGGTCGCGGTGCACGCCAGCTCCACTCCTGGGTTCATTGTTAATCGCGTGGCACGGCCATTTTATGCCGAAGGCCTACGCCTGCTGCAGGAAGGTGCCAGCGATGCCGCCACTATCGATGCATTGCTGCGTCAAGCTGGTGGGTTCCGCATGGGGCCTTTCGAGCTGATGGATCTGATCGGTCATGACGTTAACTACGCGGTGACCCGCTCGGTGTTTGACGCTTACTACGGCGATACCCGTTTCGAGCCCTCCTTAGTACAGCAAGCGTTGGTGGAAGCCGGGCGCCTGGGACGTAAGTCTGGCAAGGGCTTCTTTGACTACGCTGAAAGCGCTGCTAAGCCACAGCCTACCTTTGCCGAACCAGCAAATACGGAGCTACCAGCACTTGTCGTACAGGGTGCCAACAGCACTCTCGCGCCACTGCTGGAACGCGCTCAAAAAGCTGGTCTCAACGTGGTGTACCGTGAATCGCTACAGCAAGACGGCTCCCCTCGCCTATACCTAGGCGACCTAGTACTGGCCCTCAGCGACGGTCGTTGCGCCGCTGAACGTGCGGTCAATGAAGGGCTCGATGCTCTGGTACTGTTCGATCTATGCCTGGACTACCGCAACGCTAGCGCCATCGCGCTTGCTGCCAGTCACACGGCATCGCCCGAGGCCCGCCAACTAGCAACGGCATTCTTCCAGCACATGGGAATGGACGTGGCCTGGCTAACCGACACCCCGGGACTGGTGGTACTGCGCACCGTAGCCATGCTCGCCAATGAAGCTGCCGATGCCGTACTTCAGGGTGTCTGCAGTGCCAAGGATGGCGACCTGGCCATGCAGGCTGGCGTCAACTATCCCCGCGGCCCCTTGGCCTGGGCAGACTCACTGGGTCTGCCCTTCGTTCACCGCACCCTTACGCATCTACAGCAGAGTTACGGCGAAGAGCGTTATCGCAGCTCGTTCCTGCTGCGTCGCAACGCCCTGAGCGAGGAAAGCTTTCATGAGTGATTCCCAACTGACCCCACAGCAACTGGCGGAAGCCTGTGCCGAGGCAATGTTTGCCCGTGACCATGCCAGCCAAGGGTTGGGCATGCGCATTACCCGTGTCGCCCCCGGCTTTGCAGAACTGACCATGACCGTGCGCCAGGATATGGTGCAGGGTCACGGCAACTGCCATGGCGGGTTTCTGTTTGCCCTGGCCGATTCCGCCTTTGCGTTTGCCTGCAACAGCTACGATGAGGCCACGGTAGCCTCAGGCTGCAGCATCGACTATCTCGGCCCTGGCCAGCTAGGTGACGAACTGACCGCCACCGCCGAAGAGCGCAGCCGCCGTGGGCGCACCGGCATTTATGACATCACGCTGCGCAATCAGCACGGCGATACCGTTGCCTTGTTCCGCGGGCGTTCCTACAAAATTCGCGGCAGCGTACGCCGCTTGGAAGACACTGACGCAGAAAATACTGCTGCTGGAGATAACCGATGAAAGACGCGCTGATTATTGATGCCATTCGCACCCCAATAGGTCGCTACGGCGGCGCGCTTTCGGGTATGCGTGCCGATGACCTGGGGGCCATTCCCATGCGCACCCTGAGGGAACGCAACCCAGGTGTCGATTGGTCGCTGATTGACGATATCTTTTACGGCTGCGCCAACCAGGCGGGTGAAGATAACCGTAACGTGGCGCGCATGTCCGCGCTGCTGGCCGGGCTGCCGGCCGAGGTGCCCGGCACCACCATTAACCGGCTTTGCGGGTCTGGTATGGATGCAATAGGCAATGCCGCCCGCACAATTAAGACCGGCGAAGCAGGGTTGATGATCGCCGGAGGGGTGGAGTCGATGTCCCGGGCACCCTTCGTGATGGGCAAGGCCGAACAAGCCTTCTCACGCCAAGCCGATATTTTCGACACCACCATCGGCTGGCGCTTTATCAATCGCGCCATGAAAGCTCAGTTTGGCGTGGACTCAATGCCCGAAACCGCTGAAAACGTGGCTGAACAATTTGGCATTTCCCGGGAAGACCAGGACGCCTTCGCCCTGCGCAGCCAGCAGCGTACCGCCGCCGCTATCGAGGCTGGCCGCTTGGCCGAAGAGATTGTTCCGGTCGAAATCCCCCGCCGCAAACAAGACCCGCTGGTGGTGGATACCGATGAGCACCCGCGCGCTACCACAACCGCCGAGCAGCTTGCCAAGCTACCCACGCCTTTCCGCGAAGGCGGCAGCGTAACAGCAGGTAATGCATCGGGGGTTAACGATGGCGCCTGTGCGCTGCTGTTGGCATCTGCCGAGCAGGCTGAACGTTTCAGCCTCACGCCACGCGCTCGTGTGGTGGGTATGGCCACCGCTGGTGTGGAACCGCGCATTATGGGGTTCGGCCCCTCTCCCGCCACTCGCAAGGTGCTTGCCCAGACCGGGCTTACCCTCGACCAAATGGACGTGATCGAACTCAATGAAGCCTTTGCTGCTCAGGCGTTGGCAGTCATGCGCGACTTGGGCCTTAGCGATGATGCCGAACATGTTAATCCCAATGGGGGCGCCATTGCACTCGGACATCCGCTGGGTATGAGCGGCGCTCGGTTGGTCACCACGGCACTGCATGAGCTCGAACGTCGGCAAGGACGCTTTGCACTATGCACCATGTGTATCGGTGTCGGACAGGGCATTGCTCTGATCATCGAGCGCTTATAGGCCCATTATTCAAACCATTAATCAAATCGTTACCCTAACCATGGCTCACTCATAAAACGTTAGCCCAATAACAATTTGCTTGACCGGAGACCCTGATGAATCAGCCCGCTACGCGTATCGACACTGCGACTCTCGACCCCTTGGAAACCGCCAGCGTCGACGAGCTGCGCGCCACTCAGGTCAAGCGCCTGAAGTGGAGTCTGAAGCACGCTTACGACAATGTGCCGTTCTACCGTCAGTCTTTTGACAAGGCTGGGGTACATCCCGGCGATATTCAGACGCTGGCAGATCTCGCCAAACTGCCGTTCACCACCAAGGCTGATTTGCGCGACAACTACCCATTTGGCATGTTGGCCACCCCGATGAGCGAGATCGTTCGCATCCATGCCTCCAGCGGCACCACCGGACAACCGACGGTGGTGGGCTACACCCAGAAGGACATTGATGTGTGGTCCGATGTGGTGGCGCGCTCGATCCGTGCCGCTGGCGGCAGCCGCAACGACAAAGTACATGTGGCGTATGGCTACGGCCTGTTCACCGGCGGACTGGGCGCGCATTACGGTGCCGAGCGCCTGGGCTGCGCGGTCATCCCCATGTCGGGCGGCCAGACTGAGAAACAGGTTCAGTTAATTCGTGATTTCCAGCCGGACATCATCATGGTCACCCCCTCGTATATGCTCAACATCGCAGACGAGATGGAGCGACAAGGGATCGACCCGCGCACACTGCCCCTGCGCACTGGCATTTTCGGTGCCGAACCCTGGACCGATAGCATGCGCACGGCCTTAGAGCAGCGCCTGGGCATTGACGCCCTCGATATTTACGGCCTCTCTGAAGTAATGGGGCCCGGCGTGGGCATGGAGTGCCTGGAAACTAAAGATGGCCCGACCATCTGGGAAGATCATTTCTACCCCGAGATCATCGACCCAATCAGCGGTGACGTCCTGCCAGACGGCGAATACGGCGAGTTGGTGTTCACCACCCTAACCAAAGAAGGCCTGCCGGTGATTCGCTACCGCACCCGCGACCTGACCCGCTTACTGCCGGGCACCGCCCGCCCCATGCGCCGCATCGACAAAATCACTGGTCGCAGCGACGACATGCTGATCATCCGCGGCGTGAATGTGTTCCCCACTCAGATCGAAGAGCAACTGCTCAAGATTGCGACGCTTTCGCCCCACTACGAGATCGAAGTCAGCCGCCAAGGCAATATGGATATGGTGCTTGTGCGGGTCGAGGCGAGCCATCATGACATCGCCCGCGATCCAGTAGCCTGTGAGCAAGCAGCAAAACAGCTTCAGCATGCCATTAAGACGTACATTGGCATTAGCACCCAGGTTGAAGTGTGTCAGGTAGAGAGCGTGATGCGTTCGCTGGGTAAGGCCAGACGCGTCAAGGACCTTCGCTGATTCACTCCTTAGCGCCTTAATCGGTTGGTTTAGCCATACACTGAGACGTTAGAACGACGCCCTTGCAGGCACCCTTGCAAGGGCTTTTTTATTCCCAAACAGCCAGCTTTGATGAAAAAAGATAGAACATTAAGAATCACTTAATTTACCCCCATTTTCCTTTACAAACCAACCACACTGGCTTTATCCGTAATCATAAAGTCTTAAAGCGACACACAAAAATAGTTATTGATAAAATATTTTGTATCACTATACTTTAAGCAAGATAAGTCAACCCCCTGATAGTCCGACGCCGCGGAGGTCTCTATGTACGCGCAGCTCGTTGAAACCGGTTCTAAAAAACTTAAAACGCTTGATGAGATGGGTCCTGAGGAACGCCAGTTCCAGGAGCGCATCAATGATGAAATCAAAATAGAACCTAAGAATTGGATGCCGGACGCCTATCGCAAGACGTTGATCCGTCAGATCTCGCAACACGCACACTCCGAGATCGTCGGTATGCTGCCGGAAGGTAACTGGCTGACACGTGCGCCGACCCTTAAGCGCAAGCTGCAGCTAATGGCCAAGATTCAGGATGAGGCGGGTCATGGCCTGTACCTCTATAGCGCCATGGAAACTCTGGGTGCCGACCGCGACGAAGAGATCGACAAGCTTCACGATGGCCGCGCCAAGTACTCCAGTATCTTCAACTACCCAACGCTAAACTGGGCTGACATGGGCACCATCGGCTGGCTGGTCGACGGCGCAGCCATCGTCAATCAGGTACCGCTACAGCGCACCTCTTACGGCCCCTACGCGCGCGCCATGATTCGCGTGTGCAAGGAAGAGAGCTTCCATCAGCGCCAGGGTTATCAAATTCTGTTGACCATGATGCAAGAGGGCACTGACGACCAGAAAGCCATGGTGCAGGACTCCATCAACCGTTTCTGGTGGCCATCGCTAATGATGTTCGGGCCATCCGACGAAAACTCACCCAACAGTGCTCAGTCGATGGCCTGGAAGATCAAACGCCACAGCAACGATGAGTTGCGCCAGCGCTTCCTCGACCAAACCGTACCGCAGCTGGAGCTGCTGGGCTGCACCGCTCCCGACCCGGATCTCAAATATAACCAAGAGACCGGCCACTACGAGTTCGGTGAAATCGACTGGCAGGAATTTTTCGACGTCGTGAAAGGCAACGGCCCCTGCAACCGCGAGCGCATTGAAGCACGTCGTAGCGCCATTGATAACGGTGCCTGGGTGCGTGAAGCCGCCGTGGCTTATGCCGCCAAGCGTCAACACCGAGCAGCCTAAGCTGGCAACGTCTTATTTTTAAAACCCGACTTTTAAAACACTATTTTTTAGAACAATAGGGAGTCTCGCGAGACTCCTATGACCACTGAGGCATCTCTCATGGCTGACTGGCCCCTCTTCGAAGTTTTTATACGCAGCAAGCACGGCCTTAACCACAAGCACGTCGGCAGCGTACACGCCGCTGATCGCAGCATGGCAATCGAAAATGCCCGCGAGCTTTACACCCGTCGTAATGAAGGAGTGAGCATCTGGGTGGTTCCGGCCAGCGAAATCACTGCGTCTTCTCCTGATGAGAAAGAGCCGCTGTTTGACCCGTCTAACGATAAGGTCTATCGCCACGCATCCTTCTACAAACTGCCGAAAGAAGTCGGCCACATGTAAGGGAGGCTGTGATGCAAAACATGGCTCTGAAAAACACTGCTCTGAAAAACATGGCTCAAAAAACACAAGCACCGCTGACCGATTACCTGCTACGCCTTGGCGACAACGCCTTGGTGCTTGGCCAGCGGCACGCACAGCTGTGTGGCAAAGCTCCAGCGTTGGAAGAAGAGCTGGCCTTAATGAATGTAGGGCTCGACCTCTTCGGACAGGCACGCAACTGGCTTGGCTATGCGGCTGAACTGATGGTTGCTGACCTGGTAACTGACAATATCGATGCCGATCATCTGGCCTTTCGCCGCGATGCCCAGGACTTTCGTAATCTGTTGATCACCGAGCAGCCCAACGGTGACTTTGCAGACACCATAGGACGTCAGTTCCTGTTCGATGCTTGGCACGTTCATCTACTTGATGGCTTGGCTGGGTCCAGCGACCCGCGAATTGCCGAAGTGGCTGCTAAATCGCTTAAAGAAGCAACGTACCACCTTCGCCGCTCCTCTGAATGGGTGATTCGCCTGGGCGATGGCACCGAAGAAAGCCACACGCGTATGCAGCGCGCGCTCGACAACCTTTGGCAGTTCACCGGCGAGCTCTTGCAGGTCGACGAGATTGATCAGGCCATGATAGAGGCCGGCATCGCGCCTGATCCTGAGACCATTGCCGCTCGCTGGAAAGCAACGGTGGAAGAGGTGCTTGAGGAAGCCACGCTGGAGCGGCCTTCCTACGACGCCTGGATGTATACCGGCGGCAAAGTCGGACATCACACCGAGCACCTGGGCTTTCTGTTGGCGGAAATGCAATACCTGCCGAGGGCATATCCCGATGCGACCGTCTGGTAACCCACCGCCTGCGCCTGTCATTGATGGACCTATCGATAACAGACCTATCGATAACAGACCTATCGATAACAGGCCTACCGATAACTGGCCTTCAAGTGACTTGATCGGCAGCGACCGTCGCGGGCTGCCACCCGCCGGTGAAAAAGGCGATATCGACGCCGTGCTGGCAGTTTTAGAGCAAGTGCCAGACCCAGAAGTGCCGGTGGTCAGCGTGGTTGAACTGGGAATTGTGCGCGATATCGACTGGGTGGACGATCGGCTGGCGGTCAATGTGACCCCCACCTACTCCGGCTGCCCGGCGACGGAAGTTATCGAACAGCATATTCATGAAGCGTTGGTGGCCGCTGGTTACTCAGACCCGCTGATTCAGCGCCGCCTTTCACCTGCCTGGACCACCGATTGGTTGACCGACACCGGGCGTGAAAAATTGCGCGCTTACGGCATCGCGCCGCCGGTGGGAAGTGCTAGCAAACGCAGCCTGACGGGCCAGTCTGACCCGGTAGTGCCCTGCCCTTTATGTGGCAGCAACACAACCGAACGCGTCAGCGAATTCGGCTCTACGGCTTGCAAGGCGCTCTACCGCTGCCGCGATTGCCTGGAGCCTTTCGACTATTTCAAGTGTCTGTAAAACGACGAGACCATTTCCCATGAGCCGATTTCACGCCTTGACCGTCAAGGATGTACGCAAGGAAACCCATGATGCCGTTTCCATTGCTTTCGATATTCCCGACGATCTGCTGGACGCCTTTCGCTTTACCCAAGGCCAGTACCTGACACTGCGCCGCGACATCGAAGGTGAGGATGTCCGCCGCTCATATTCAATCTGCACCGGCGTCCACGAACACGAGCTAAGAGTCGCCGTCAAGCTAGTCCCAGGTGGTAGCTTCTCCACCTTTGCCAACCAGCAATTGCAGCCTGGGGAGCAATTGGAAGTGATGCCACCACAGGGCAAGTTCTTCGTGCCTCTCGACCCCAGTCGTGAAGGGCACTATCTGGCGGTGACCGCAGGCAGTGGCGTCACCCCCATCATGTCGATTGTTTCCACTACGTTGGAAAGCGAGCCGAAAAGTCGTTTTACCGTGATTTATGGCAACCGCTCTACCACGGGCACGCTGTTTCGCGAACGTCTGCAGGATCTCAAGGATCGTTATCTCGAACGCCTTAATATCATTTACGTGTTCAGCCGCGAGCAGCAGGAAATCGATCTTTACAATGGTCGTATCGATGCCGATAAGTGCAATGCCCTGTTTGACCGTTGGGTAGACGTACCCAAGCTCGATGCTGCGTTTATCTGTGGCCCGCAAGAGATGACCGAGATCGTGCGTGATGTCCTGACTCAACATGGAATGCCAAAGGAGAAGGTGCACTTCGAGCTGTTCACCACTGGGCTGCCGACAGCGGGCGCCAAGCGCCGCCAGGCAGCCAGAGCTGGTCAACTTGAGGCTGAAACTTCGCATATCAAGGTGATTATCGACGGCCGCACCATCGAATATAACCTGTCCCGCAATACCCAAAACATTTTGGACGCGGGTAACGAGCACGGCGCCGACCTGCCGTTCTCATGCAAGGCGGGCGTGTGTTCCACCTGCAAATCAAAAGTCATCGAAGGTGAGGTGGAAATGGACGCCAATTACGCCTTGGAAGATTACGAAATAGATGCCGGCTACGTACTGTCCTGCCAGTGCTATCCGATCAGTGACAAAGTGGTGCTCGATTTTGACGAGGTATAACCCCTAGTCCACCTACTTCCAAGCCGGCGACTGCGTCGGCTTTGTTTATGTTGTACGGGAGAACACGCAATGCCAGTTTTGCAAAGTTACATCGCAGGCCAGTGGCTCGGACAAACCGAGTCCAAAGCCCTTATCAGCGCCATCAACGGCACCACCGTTGCGCATACTCACCAAGAAGAGATCAATTTCCGCGAAGCGGTGGCGTACGCCCGCAACACCGGCGTGAAGAACATTCTGGCGCTGGATTTTCAGCAGCGGGCCGCCATTCTTAAGGCGCTGGCCGCCTATATCCAAGAGCGTAAGCGTGAGCTCTATGCCATCTCTCACCACACCGGCTGCACCAAGGCCGACTCCTGGATCGACATCGACGGCGGTTTCGGCACCCTGTTTACCTACGCTTCCACGGGCCGCAAGGAACTGCCCTCAGGCAATGTGGCCCACGAAGGCCCAGTGACCCAATTAGGCAAAGAGAACCACTTCAACGGCACCCACATTCTGGTACCCCGCCGCGGCGTCTCGGTGCATATTAATGCGTTCAACTTCCCTATCTGGGGTATGTTGGAGAAGTTCGCGCCCGCCTTTCTGGCAGGCATGCCGTGTATCTTCAAACCGGCAACGGCGACGAGCTACTTAACCGAAGCAGCCGTACGCGTCATCAACGATTCTGGCCTGCTGCCGGAAGGTGCGCTGCAACTAGTGATCGGTGGAGCCGGTGACCTACTCGACCACCTGGAAGAGCAGGACTTTGTCACCTTTACCGGCTCGGCAAGCACTGCCCTAATGCTGAAAAGCCACCCTAACATCATGGCCAAGAGCATTCCGTTTAACGCCGAGGCGGACTCGCTCAACAGCGCCATTATGGCGCCAGATGTAAGTCCTGAAGACGAAGAGTTCGAGATTTTTGCCAAAGAAGTGGTCAAGGAGATGACCGCCAAGTCAGGCCAGAAATGCACCGCGATCCGCCGAATTTTAGTGCCTGCCGAGCATCTCGATGCATTGGCAGACACAATCACGGCGCGCCTTGCCAACATCGTCGTCGGTGATCCTCATCAAGAAGGCGTGCGCATGGGCGCACTCTCTTCCCGTGACCAGTTGAGAGACGTGAATCATGCGATCGAACAGCTGCTGGAAACTAGTGAGTGCGTCTTTGGCAGAGACGGCAGCTTCAAACCTGTCGGCCAGGAGGTGGAAAACGGCGCGTTCATCTCTCCTCACTTACTGATCAACCGCAACCCACTGAACGACGGTGGTGCGCACGACATCGAAGCTTTCGGTCCCGTCGCGACGCTAATGCCCTACAACGGCATCGACGAAGCTTTAACCATCGCCGCCAAAGGCAAGGGCAGCCTAGTAACCACGCTGACCACCAAAGACCCCGCCATTGCTGCTAAAATGATCCCCGTGCTGGCCGCCCAGCATGGCCGCTTGCAGATTCTGGATGCCCAGGCAGCCAAGGAGTCCACTGGTCACGGCTCTCCGCTACCGATGCTCAAGCATGGCGGCCCCGGCCGCGCAGGCGGCGGCGAAGAGCTCGGCGGTATTCGTGCTGTTCACCATTACCTACAACGCACCGCCATTCAGGGCTCTCCGACCATGCTCGCGGCCGTCACAGGGGAGTATGTGCGTGGCGCGAAGGTGATCGAGAACGATATCCACCCGTTCCGCCGCCATTTCGACGACCTGCAGGTTGGCGAGTCACTGTTAACCCACCGCCGCACCGTCACTGAAGCCGATATCGTCAATTTTGGCTGCCTTTCCGGCGACCACTTTTATATGCACTTCGACGATATTGCCGCGAAAGAGACCCAATTTGGCCAACGCATTGCCCACGGCTACTTTGTACTGTCGGCAGCCGCTGGCTTGTTCGTTTACCCAGGTGAAGGCCCGGTACTAGCTAACTACGGCTTGGATACACTGCGCTTTATTACACCGGTGCTGGTTGGCGACACTATCCGCGCTCGCCTCACCTGTAAGCGCAAGATTGATCAGGGACGAACTTCTCCCGACGGACACCCGCAAGGCGTGGTGATGTGGGACGTCGCGGTGACCAATCAACATGATGAGCTGGTCGCAAGCTATGACATTCTAACGCTGGTCGCGAAGCGGCAGTAACGGCTCAGCCTAATAGCCAGACATAAAAGCAAGGCAAAAAAAATGACAGGGCAAACGCCCTGTCATCTTTTTGTATCGTACGAAAGTTAATAAAACCGTTTTAATACAGCAGTCGTGGTAGGAACAGCACGATGGCGGGGAAGATAAGCACCAACAACGCACGTATGGTACCCGCAACCCAGAAAGGGGTGACGCCACGGAAGATTGTGCCTGTGGATACGTCCGGCAATACGGCTCGCAATACGAACACGTTCATACCCACGGGAGGTGTTATCAGGCTAATCTCGATAACGATAACGACCAGAATGCCAAACCACACCAAGTCGTAACCTAACCCCGCCACTACCGGGAAAAATACCGGTACGGTGAGCAGCAGCATCGACATACTTTCAAACACGCAGCCCAGTACGACATAGATCGCGATAATCACCAGGATGACCACAAAAGGCGCAACATTCAGGCCATTAACCAGTGCTAGCAGGTCGCCAGGCAGCCCCGCACGGTTGATGAAGTTGGCGAAAATCAGCGCCGTTAGTACCACGGCAAACAGCATCGCGGTGGTGCGCACGGTGTCCATTAACACGTTCATTAACACTTGTGGGGTCAGTGCCCGACGCATTAGCGCGATTAAGAAAGCGCCCATTGCACCGATACCGGCCGCCTCAGTGGGCGTAAACACCCCGAGGTAAATACCGCCAATCACCAGTACAAACAGTGCTAGCGTACTGCCTACGCTTTTTAGCGCCTTGATCCGTTCTGGCCATGGCACTTTCTCTGCCGCAGGGCCAGCGGTGGGGTCACGCCAAAGCACCCACTTGATGGCACCAATATAAAGAAAGATGCCAAGAATGCCGGGGATAAAGCCAGCGGCAAAAAGCTCGCGGATACTGGTTTCGGTCAGGATCCCATAAATCACCAGCATGACGCTGGGTGGTATCAAGATACCCAAGGTGCCACCCGCCGCGATGGAAGCGGCAGCCAGTGAATCCTTATAGCCATATTTGCGCATTTGCGGCATGGCGACTCGGCCCATGGTGGCACACGTCGCTAAGCTCGATCCGCATATCGCGCTAAAACCACCGCAAGCGACAATTGTCGCCATTGCCTGACCACCCTTACGGTGACCTAGAAAACCATTTGATGCTCGAAACAAGGCATCGGACAGGCCTGCATGAGAAACAAAGTTACCCATTAGAATGAATAATGGAATCACCGACAGGCCATAATCCATGGCGGTGTCTACTACCCGGCGCGCCGCCATTGCTTCAGCAGCATTCCAGTTACCCGTTAATAGATAGAACCCGGCGAAACCAACGATCCCCATCGCGAACGCCAGTGGCACACGCAGGAACACAAGTATTAACAATACTGCGAAACCGTACAACGCTTCAGTCATGGGGCTCTCCTATACTCAATGGGCCACCTTTTTCGATTACCTTAAGCCCCTCAAGCAAATAGAAACCGGCTCGTATAAGGGTCAGTAGTGCTGAAAGCGCGAGCATGATAGCGATCAGTCCGATCAGGTAGCCCCGCGGTATGCGCAGAAACTCCGTCACATCTCCCCATGAGAAGGCACGCTCTGCCAGCGCCCATACACGCTGCGCCATCAACCACAAAGCTGCCGTCACTATCAGGTTAACGATCACTTCACGTAGCCAGATAAGTTTTGCAGGAAATACCGCATCGAGCAGATCAACACTGACATGCTCTTGACGCCAGCAAACGACTGGCAGCGAGAGAAATACCAATGCCGCCAGCATTAGCTGGGTTAATTCAACAGCCCCTAGAATGGGGGAATTAAAAAAGTAGCGGCCGCCTACGTCAGCAGTGGTCAACAGCATCATGCCAAAGAGGGTAGCGCCAGCCACCCCCTCTAATGTCAGCTGCAGAACCCGACTAACGCGCGTAGCACGTGCCATTTGGGTTTGCATGGTCACTCTCCATCTAGCGCCAGTGGGGATTTACTTTGCGTCGTCTGGTACTAATTCGTCTGGCACTAGACTGCTAACGCTCTCTTCTTCCGCTGCAGCAACGAGTTGCTCACGATAGAACTCGATAGCGGCCATCGCATCCACGTTACGGTTCTCTGAAACAGACTCAGCCCACTCAGCAATCATGCTGTCACTCATGCTTTTCAGCGTATTGAGATCTTCGTCACCGAGTTTGGTAAAGGTATGGCCAAGCTCTTCGGCAAAGTCGACGCCCCGGACATCCACGACATCCATCATGTAACCGAACAGACGCGACAAGCGCTCACCAGAGACGGATTCAACGGCTTCACGATCTTCGGGCGACATTTCATCCCAGATCATCGGGTTGACGACGATAGTGAAGCTGCCGCGGTAGAAACCGCCGTCTACCGTGAGGGTGTAGGGGAAAATCTCTGCGACACGGAAGCTGCGCAGCCCTTCAGGAACAAGCATGGCCCCATCGATGACGCCCTGAGAACCTGCTTCATAAACGCCTGTGGGCGGCAATGCGACACCGGTTAGCTCTAGGGCATTGGAGAGATCGCCCATCACGCCACCGCCAACCCGAATGCGCTTACCTTTAAGGTCTTCTAAGGTTTCATACTGCTCGCTGCTGAAGATCCAGCCAGGCCCGTGGACACCGGCAGCAACAACATCTACACCACGATGTTCACCAGCGGCTGCCAGGTACTCTTGGTGCGTGTGCCAATAGGCACTGGAGGCATTTTCTGATGAGAACTCTTGAAAGGTAGGAAACTCCGGCAGCTTGGTTAACTGAAAGCGGCCAGTGTTATAGCCGTGAAAAACCCAGGTAGCATCAGCGATACCATCGGCGACCATCTCCATTTGTGACGCTGGGGGTCCCATATCATGTATCACGTCTACGGTTACGCGACCTTCTGTTGCCTCTTCAATCCACGCTTTCCACGTAGGCCATACAATGGTGTTGATGCCGTGATTAGGGCCCGCCCAGGTACTCACGGTGATGGTCGTTTGCGCCAAGGCGGTGGTGCTCAGCGTTGCAGCGGCGATAGCGCCAATCATCAGGTTTGTTGTTTTATTCACTTTTCTTTCCTCTGGTCGTCACGAAGTGGAAGCGCAAAACATGATACTTTATTTTTATCTTTTACAAATCTAGTGAATCACGTTATTTATCACAATGCCTGCAGATACGTGGATCATGCAACGACCCATCGACTAATAGATGTTAATACTTAAGTATTAATCTTGATATAATTATTAATTTACAAATAGTTATATAAAAAATGGCCGCCTTCCTAAGTCATTACCAACGGCTATTAGAAGATCATTTAGAGCCCATGTTTTGTTACAAAAATCACATCATTATTGATATCAATGACACGCCTCTGACGGAATATGGGCACTTTCTACTATCTTGGCTGGTCTTTCCTGTGTCTCGCTTTTAACCAATTCTCTCCAACTGGCGCTCAAGCTTGCGCATGGTATTGAGCAAGTCACGATATTCGCCAACGCTTAGGGTCGATACCAGATCGGCTTCCCACGCCTGAGCTTCAGGTACTAACTTATTAAGCAGCTCTTGCCCTGCATCTGTCAGATGTAAGTCATGCAGTCGCTGGTCTTGCTGGGATGGCATGCGGCTTATCAGTCCACGTTCTTCCAGCGACTGAATAGCCCGAGACACGCGCGCCTTATCCATGTTGGTGTAGGCACACACCTTCTTAGCGGTTAAATCATCACAGTGGCTAAGCCACGCAAGTACACGCCACTGGGCAATGTTGAGCTCATAAGACTCGGCATATAGCTTCTCTAACGCCTGACTGATGCGGTCAGCTAAGCGGTTAAGCTGATAGGGTAAAAATTGGTTGAGATCCAGCTCTGCCCTGGCTGAAGACTCCTGAGGCGCATCGCTTGCGGCTTTATCCATCGTCATTGTGTTTCTCCTAGAGCCACCGTTTAATCAGGGGTGGTGATGATAAAAATCAGCACCATAGCTGGGAATATGGGCACCAGCAACGCGCCTATCATACTGACCACCTTGAGGAAGAGAGTCCTCTTAGCTCCATCCAATAACGCTGTTTCGAATAAAACGACTCACCGTTTACTCGCCTTTATCAAACAAAAATGTCATCAGCGTTAGGTTGCCAACGCTCAGGTCTAGCCCTGTCAGAATAAGCCAAAACAGTGCCGACAGATACTCTCTCATGCAACTAATTTACCGATTTTAATTATTATACTTAGGTATTAGTTTGCAATAGTCGTCTGATTTATTGAGAGTTATTGTCTAATTCATGCATAAGGACGCCTGGTCCGCCTATGGAGTACTGGACATTTAGTTTCATTAGAAACTATCCTCCTAACATACAACATTCCAATAAACACCTGAACCACCCTGTTAGCACCGGAGATACCATGAGTAAGAAATTCGCGTCCCATGCCGATACCGAAGAGAAACAGATCAGTTTCACCAAGCTGGCAGAGGGGCTCTATGCTTACACGGCCGAAGGTGACCCCAATACGGGCATAGTGATTGGCGATGACAGCGTAATGGTCATCGACACCCAGGCAACCCCCATCATGGCCCAGGACGTTATCCGCCGTATCCGCGAGGTAACTGACCTACCGATTAAGCATGTGGTCATGAGCCACTACCATGCGGTGCGTGTACTTGGGGCTTCTGCATATAACGCTGAGAATATCTACGCAAGCCAGAATACCTATGACCTAATTGTCGAGCGTGGCCAGCAAGACTATGAATCAGAAGTCGGCCGCTTCCCGCGCCTGTTCAAAGGGGTCGATTCTGTCCCTGGTTTAACCTGGCCAACTACTGTCTTCCAGGAAAAACTGACCGTCTTCATGGGTGAGCGCGAGGTACAGATCATCCACCTGGGCCGCGGACACACCAAGGGCGACACCATCGTCTGGTTACCGAAAGAAAAAGTGATGTTTGCCGGTGACCTCGTTGAGTATGGCGCTACCCCATACACCGGCGATGCTTACCATGAGGACTGGCCTACAACACTTGATCGCTTACAGGCCATGCAGCCCCAGAAGCTCGTTCCCGGCCGTGGCGATGCGCTGCAAACTGCCGAACAGTGCCAGGAAGCCATTCAAGGCACCCGCGACTTCTTGAATGATATGTATGGAAGCGTCAAAGCCGGTAAGGCGGCGGGTAAATCACTCTCCGAGTGCTACGCAGAGACCTACGCGGTTCTGAAACCGAAGTATGGCCACTGGGTCATCTTCGATCACTGTGTGCCTTTCGATATCACTCGCTGCTATGACGAAGCAGGTGGCGAATACCCTGATCCACGTATCTGGACAGCAGAGCGCGATACCGCTATGTGGCACTCCCTGCAGGACGCCGTCGAAAATCAGTAAGTGCTTACTAGAGACACCCACTGATCATGCCCAGCTGTCGGGTGTAATGCACCCGACGCTGTAGGGGAGCAATAGATGCCAACAACCTATAAAAATCCTGTCTATCCTTACCGACGCCCGTCTGAACTTGATGTTCAAGACGTTCGCCATTACCCAGTGGTGATTGTCGGTGCCGGACCTAGCGGCCTCGCTGCCGCCATCGATTTGGCTAAGCAGGGCATTCACTCAATTGTCCTGGACGATAACAACACCGTTAGCGTGGGGTCGCGAGCGCTATGTTTTGCCAAGCGATCACTGGAAATTATTGACCGCTTAGGGTGCGTCGAGCCGATGCTTGAAAAAGGCGTCACTTGGCAACATGGCCGCGTTTTCTTTCAGGATCGTGAGGTCTATGACTTCAACCTGCTGCCAGAAGATGGCCACCGCATTCCCGCCTTTATCAACTTGCAGCAGTATTACTTTGAAGAGTTTCTGGTCAACCGCGCCCACGACTTTGCTAAGCAAATTGATCTTCGCTGGAAACATAAGGTCATTGATGTCGATGCTCAGCCTGACAGCACCGCCCTCACAGTCTCGACTCAGGATGGTGATTACTCGCTGACCTGTGACTATCTGCTTGTCTCGGATGGTGCCAACAGTCGCATCCGCGACATGCTCGGCCTTGAGTGCAAAGGCCAAGTATTTCAAGACCGCTTCCTGATCGCTGATGTGGTGATGAAGGCTGACTTCCCGACAGAGCGCTGGTTCTGGTTTGATCCGCCCTTCCATCCCAACCAATCGGTGCTGCTGCACAAAGAACCAGACAATGTGTGGCGTATCGACTTCCAGCTAGGCTGGGACGCTGACCCGGAAGAAGAAAAGAAAGAAGAGAACATTCGCCCACGCGTGCAAGCAATGCTTGGCCAGGATGTGGAGTTTGAGCTTGAGTGGGCCAGTGTCTACACCTTCCGCTGCCGTAAGATGGATAACTTCATTCATCACAGCGTGATATTTATGGGCGACGCCGCTCATCAGGTATCCCCCTTTGGTGCCAGAGGTGCCAACGGCGCCCTGCAGGGGGTGGAAAACTTAGCCTGGAAACTGGCGCGCGTTCTCAAAGCCCAGGCGCCGAAAGTACTATTGTCCACGTATAACACCGAGCGCCAGCACGGCGCGGCAGAAAACCTGCTTAACTCTACCCGTGCCACTGACTTTATTACCCCAAAGAGCCATATCAGCCAAGTATTCCGCGATGTGACGTTGGAACTGGCGGAGAAACATGCCTTCGCACGCAGCCTAGTCAACAGCGGCCGCCTTTCCATGCCGTGTCGCTATGACAGCTCACCGCTTAATACGCCCGATGCTGATGGTGGCCCAAGCGAGGTGCGCCCTGGCAGCCCAACCAAAGACGCGCCTATTCGATTGAGCGAACAGAACGCCTGGCTACTCAATCAGTTTGGTAATGACTTTACGTTACTGCTTGACGGCCGCGTTGAGGATGAGCATGCCGCCACATTATTCAAAGACCTGGGTGTCCTGCTAGACCGCTGCCTTGATGTAAACCTAGTGATCGTTGGCCCCACGCCACATGTGCTTAGCACGTTACCGCGCACTACCGTCGTGGATGATGTTGAAGGGTTAGTGACGCAACGCTACGGCCTGAAAGCTGGTGGTGGATACCTTATCCGTCCTGACCAGCACATTGCTGCTCGCTGGCACGCTATCACTGCCCACCAGGTTGAAGACGCATTATACCGCGCGTTGGGCGTTTATCTTGCGGGTGCCGCTGACACTACTTTCCAGGAAAGTTGCCATGCAAAGGCTTGAACTGAACCCCAATTTCACTGATCCGGACGCCTTTTACGCTGCGCTCACCGCGCTACATCGCGACCGCAGCGAGGCAGAGAGCGAGCGCATCAATGCGCGCCTGATCCTGTTACTGGCTAATCATATCGGCGACCAAACCGTGCTTGAAGAAGCGATTTCTCATGCGGTTGGTGATGGCGATTAATCGCCGCGTCTTAGATCTATAAAAAGATAGGTCTATAAAAAGATAGCTTTATTTAAGTAACGTTCAAACAAAGCGGGTCTTAACAATGACTGAACAATTGAAGTATCAAAATGGCTTTCATAATCACTTTTCAAGCGAAGCGCTGCCGGGTGCACTGCCGATTGGGCAAAACTCACCGCAAAAGTGCGCTTACGGCTTATACGCAGAACAACTCACTGGTTCAGCATTCACTGCGCCCCGGCATCAAAACTTTCGTAGCTGGCTTTACCGCATTCGCCCTTCGGTTGTTCAGAGCGCGTATCAGCCACTGGAAAATAACAACGTACACACAGCCCCGCTAGACAAGCCCGCAGCGGACCCTAACCAAATGCGCTGGGATCCCGTTTCGATACCGGATGCACCGACTGATTTTATCGATGGCTTGTTTACCATTGCAGTCAACGGGGATGCGGGAACCCAAGCTGGCGTGGGCGTACATGTCTATACATTCAATAAAGACATGACCGAGCGGTTTTTCTACAACGCTGACGGGGAACTGCTCTTCGTTCCGCAGATGGGGGCTATTCGTCTACGCACCGAGTTTGGTGAACTCGAGATCGATAACGGTGAGATTGCCGTTATTCCTCGCGGTGTGAAGTTCCAAGTGCGTAAAGCACAGGGTGTTGACGCTGCGCGGGGGTATATTTGTGAGAACTACGGCAGCCCTCTAGAACTGCCCGGCCTCGGCCCCATCGGGGCTAACGGTTTAGCCAACCCGCGTGACTTCCAAAGCCCGGTGGCAGCTTATGAAGACCTGGAAGGTGATTACCGTTTAGTCGCTAAGTTCTCTGGCCGTTTCTGGGAAACAAAGCTTAACCATTCGCCGTTAGATGTAGTGGCTTGGCACGGTAACTGCGCGCCGTATAAATATAATCTCGCCAACTTTAACACCATTAATACGGTGAGCTTCGACCATCCGGATCCGTCAATCTTCACCGTATTAACGTCACCCTCCGATACGCCGGGAATGGCCAATCTTGATTTTGTGATCTTCCCGCCGCGCTGGATGGTTGCCGAGAACACCTTCAGGCCGCCCTGGTTCCATCGCAACCTGATGAGCGAGTTTATGGGGCTTATTCATGGCGAATACGATGCGAAAGCGGAAGGCTTCACTCCGGGCGGTGCCAGTCTGCACAACTCTATGTCACCACACGGCCCGGATGCTGAAACATTTGAGAAAGCTTCCAACGCTGAGCTGAAGCCACAGTTCCTGGGGGATACGCTGGCCTTCATGTTTGAAAGCCGCTACTTCTTCCACCCAACCCCTGCGGCTCTGGATGCTGACTTCCGCCAACGTGACTATGTGGATGTTTGGTCAACGCTGCGTTCGCACTTCAACCCAAACCAGCCCTAAAACTTATCGCCCCCTGACGACAAGGATTGAATGCCCATGAAACTTGCAACACTTAACAAAGGCCGCGACGGCGAACTTATCATCGTCTCCCGTGACCTCTCACGCGCGGTGAGCGCTGTTGATATTGCTCCCACGCTTCAGGCGGCCCTTGAAAGCTGGGAAGCCGTTAGCCCTCAACTCGAAGAACGCTACGCACAACTGAATAGTGGTGATGTCGAAGGTGCCTTTGAGCTTGACCAGCGTGCCCTGCACTCCCCGTTACCGCGTGCCTATCAGTGGGCCGACGGCTCCGCCTATCTGAACCATGTCCAGCTGGTACGTCAGGCGCGTAATGCCGAGATGCCCGAAACCTTCTGGACCGATCCGCTTATGTACCAGGGCGGTAGCGACTGCTTCCTGGCGCCCACCGAAGATATCGAGGCGGTGAGTGAAGAGCATGGCATCGACTTTGAAGGTGAGATTGCGGTCATTACCGATGACGTGCCGATGGCTGTCACCCCCGAGGAAGCCGCCAAGCACATTAAACTAATAATGCTGGTTAACGATGTCAGCCTGCGCGGCCTGATTCCAGGCGAACTGGCGAAGGGCTTCGGCTTTTTCCAAGCCAAGCCTGCCTCTGCTTTTTCGCCCATCGCGGTGACCCCAGATGAATTAGGCGATGCTTGGCAAGAAGGCAAAGTGCACCTGCCGCTGACCGTGCACCTGAATGACGAGAAGTTTGGCGAGCCAGAAGCCGGGCCAGATATGATTTTCAGCTTCCCACAGTTGGTTGCCCATGCAGCTAAAACCCGCTACCTCGGCGCGGGCGCTGTGATTGGCTCTGGCACGGTTTCCAACCCAGACCCCCACGGCGGCCCTGGAAAGCCAGTGGCTGACGGCGGCGTCGGCTATAGCTGCTTGGCCGAAGTACGTATGGTCGAGCAGATACTGTACGGCCAGGTGAAAACTCCCTTTATGCGCTTTGGCGACCGGGTACGCATCGAGATGTTTGACCGCGATGGTAACAACGTATTTGGTACCATCGATCAGCAAGTCGTAAAGTACCAGTCCAAATAAAAGCAATATGAGAAAGACAACATAAGGAAGGCAACATGACGACGCTCTACGGCTATTTCCGCTCGTCGGCTGCTTACCGGGTGCGGATCGCCTTAAACCTGAAAGGCCTGGACTACGATCAGGTTCCGGTCAATTTGGTGAAAGGCGAGCAGCGGGGTGGCGAGCACCTAACTCGCAACCCTCAGGGGATGGTGCCTAGCCTGGTACTGGACGATAGCTCAGTAGTTAACCAGTCGCTGGCGATCTGCGAGTATCTCGATGAGGTACACCCCAAGCCTTCGCTGCTACCGGCTGATGCCTTAGCGCGCGCAAGGGTTCGTGCGCTTGCCCTGTCGGTGGCTTGCGAGATTCACCCACTCAACAACCTGCGGGTGCTCAAGTATCTCGTCAGTGAACTGGGGGTGGATGAGGCGGCCAAGTTAGCCTGGTATCGCCACTGGATTACCGAGGGCTTCGCAGCCCTGGAAGCGACGCTCTCTACTGACCCCAGCAGCGGCGACTTTTGCCATGGCGACACCCCAACGCTTGCGGATATCTGCCTGATTCCACAGGTGTATAACGCAGAGCGCTTCGAGTGCGATTTGTCAGCCTACCCGACGATCCAGCGTATCGCTGCCAATTGTCGTTCGCTGCCAGCCTTCGAAAAAGCCGCCCCCGGAGCACAGCCTGACGCCAACTAAGCTGAAGCCAAGCCCAATAAAGCGATACTATTAAGCTATACTAAGCAGGCTAACATAAGCGGGCGTCTTTCCACTCGGGAAGGCGCCCGACTCGTGTCCGAAGGGGCATCACATCCAACCAAAAGGAGTTAAGGGGTGCTAAAGCTGCCCTCTACCGCCACCGTAGTGGCACTGGCCGCGGTGACTGCACTCGGCCCGCTGGCGACGGATATGTATTTGCCAGCCATGCCCGCTATGGCAGAAGCGCTGAATACTGGCCCAGACCGAATACAGCTGACCCTTAGCCTCTATATGGCTGGATTCGCTCTGGCCCAACTAGTGTGCGGGCCAATCTCTGATCGCTTTGGCCGCCGCCCGGTGATGATCGCGGGCTTATCGCTGTTTCTCGCTGCGAGCCTACTGTGTGCCTGGGCGCCGAGCGTCGAGTGGTTGCTGGTAGGCCGCTTCCTACAGGCCTTCGGCGGTGCTGCTGGGCCGGTATTAGCACGGGCATCGGTGCGTGATATTCATGGCCCTATCGAGGCTGGGCGCATTCTCTCCTATATGGCAAGCACGATGGCCCTCGCCCCTGCTCTGGCCCCTGTGGTGGGTGCAGGGTTACTGCTGTTTTTTGGCTGGGAATCGGTGTTCGTGGTGCTGGCGCTCTACGCGGCAGTGATGCTGGCGGTGCTGATATTTATGCTACCCGAGCCGTTGGCGAAGGAGCGACGGCAATCGATCCACCCGAAAACAGTACTGGCTAACTTCCGCTTACTACTGACTCAGCGTGCCTTTATCGGCTACACCTTGGTGAATGCGGCCGCGTTCTCCGGGCTATTCGCGTACCTTTCTGGCTCATCTTTTGTCCTCATCGAGTACCTGGGTGTCGCGCCTACGTTGTATGGCGTGCTGTTCACGCTGATTGTCGCGGGCTTCTTCTTCGGCACGCTGGTCAGCGGCCGCTATAGCCACCGCCTAGGTCGTGATCGCCTCGTTACTTTGGGGAGCGTAATCTGCGCAACTGGGGGCGTCGTCATGGCGGGCTTGGCCACCGTTGGCGTTCATCATCCGTGGGCGGTGGTGGGGCCGCATATGGTGTTCATGCTGGGAGTAGGCATTTTGATGCCACAAACAATGGCCGGTGCACTGGCGCCCAACCCCCAATGTGCAGGCGCAGCGTCTTCTTTGTTTGGTTTTCTGCAAATGACGATTGCCGCTGTGGTAGGTGGATTAGTCGGGCAATTCCACGACGGCAGCTCGCGCACCATGGCCTTGACGATTGGGCTGATGGGGCTGCTCGCCTTACTAAGCCACTGGCTGCTGGTACGCCGCCGAAAAGAGGCGTAGCTGAATCACTGTCTCGCTACCTAGCAAAAGGCCACGCATTGCGTGGCCTTTTTTACCTATATTGAGTTGCCTTAAGCAGCTTCAACAGCGATGGTCTTCGAGCGACCTTCACGTAGTTCCTTCAACAACGTCTCGCGGCGCTCGTTGGCTTTCTCAGCGGCAGTTTCGCGGACTGGCCCGAAACCACGAATCTCTTCCGGCAGCTTAGCAAGCGCTAAGGCCGTGGCGTGATTCGTACCATCAAGACGGGCCACTAACTCATCAATCAACTGCTCGTAGCCAGCCAATAAAGCGCGGTCGAGCTTACGATCAGCGCTGAAGCGGAAAGGGTCAAGCGCCGTGTTGCGCAAACCGCGCATCTTGGCCAGCGCGCCCATTGCCTTCAGCACCCAGGGTCCGAAGCGGCGCTTCACCGGACGCCCTTGCGCATCTTTACGACCACCCAGCAGCGGCGGTGCCAAATGGAAGGTTAGCTGGTAATCTCCCGAGAACGTCGCTTTGACCTCATCCAGAAAATCGCTCTGGGTATAAAGGCGCGCCACTTCATACTCATCTTTATACGCCATCAAACGATAGAGCTGATGGGCGACGGCTTCACTCAACGATTGGCCACCGTTTAGTGCTGCTTCGGCCTCACGCACTTTCGCTACTTGGGTAACGTAACGCTCAGCCCAGGCACGGTTCTGATAGCGCTCCAGGTGGCGACTATTACGCGCTATCACGTCGTCCAGTGTAGCATTCGCGGACAGGGGCATCGTGTCCAAATGCTGCTGAAGGTAGTCGGGCTCCACCGCTGCCAAGCGGCCCCAGGCAAATGCCTGCCGGTTCTTCTCCACAGCGACGCCGTTAAGTTCCAAAGCACGCTGCAGCGCAGGTTCAGAAAGCGGCACCAGCCCCTGCTGCCAGGCAAATCCCAGCATCATCATATTGGAAAACACCGTATCGCCTAGCAGCTGTTCGGCTAGGCGATTGGCATCCAGGGAAGCAAAGCGTTCATCTCCTACCGCTTCACGCAACATGTTAAGGCGCTTACTGGGCTGCATATCCGCATCGCGATAAAGGACATAATCCGCCGTGGCTAGCTCGGCCAGATTCGCCACGATACGCGTGGTCGGCTGCAGCACATTCAGTGCTTTCTGCGAACTCGCCACGACCATATCGCAAGCGATCATCGCATCGGCCTGACCGGCTTCGATACGGACCTGATTCAGCTCGCTAGGCTGTGATGCCAGACGCACATAGCTAAGGACTGCCCCGCCTTTTTGCGCAAACCCCATAAAGTCGAGCACGCTGCTGCCCTTGCCTTCCAGGTGTGCTGCCATGGTGATCAGTTGCCCAACGGTCACCACGCCCGTGCCGCCAACGCCTCCCACCAGCAAGTCATAAGGGGCCGTCAAAGTAGCAATGGAGGGGTTAGGCAAATGCGCTATGCGTTGCCAAAAGACATTATCTGCGGTGACGCCTTGGCCTTTACGCAGCCCGCCGCCTTCAACAGTGACAAAACTGGGGCAAAAGCCACTGACGCAGGACATATCCTTGTTGCAGGACGACTGATCGATTTTGCGCTTGCGGCCTAGTTCGGTCTCACGTGGCACCACCGATAAACAGTTGGACTGTACAGAACAATCACCACAACCTTCGCAAACATGATGGTTAATGAACACCCGGCGGGCGGGGTCTTCCATCAAACCACGCTTGCGCCGACGGCGTTTTTCAGCCGCGCATGCCTGGTCATAAATCAACACGGTGCAGCCAGGAATTTCGCGCAGTTCACGTTGCAGCGTGTCCATCTCTTCGCGCCCGTGGAAGGTTACCTGCTTAGGAAACTCCTTCTCATGCCCGCGGTATTTTTCGGGTTCATCACTGACCACCACTACCCGACGAACACCTTCATCCAGCGATTGCCGGGCGATCATCGGCACGTTGATTTGCCCATCCACGGGTTGACCGCCCGTCATGGCAACCGCGTCGTTAAACAGGATTTTATAGGTAATATTGACGTTGGCAGCCACTGCCTGGCGCACCGCCATTGAGCCCGAGTGAAACCAGGTGCCTTCGCCTAAGTTCTGGAAAATATGACCGTTGCCGGTAAAGCGGCTCTTGCCCACCCAGTTAACGCCTTCGCCGCCCATCTGAATTAACGATTCGGTGTTGCGGCCCATCCACGAGGCCATAAAGTGGCAACCGATCCCCGCTAAGGCTTTACTGCCCTCCGGCACCTTGGTCGAGCTATTGTGTGGGCAACCGGAGCAGAAATACGGCATGCGGCGCACACCACCAAGCTCCTTAACGCCGGCTTGGCAAGCGTCAACGGTTGCCAGTTTGTCGCTAAAATCAATCTTGAAAAAGCGCGCGAGACGCTCGGCGACAAAGCCTGCCAAGAGACGCGGGCCCAGCTCCCCAACAAAGGGAATCAAGGGCTTGCCAGTTTCATCCTGCTTGCCGGTCACGATCACCTCGCCAGGGTGATCGGGTTCGGACATGTACTCTTTAAGCTGACTTTCAATAATGCCGCGCTTCTCTTCAATGACCAGCACTTCGCGCTTGCCATGAATAAACTCAAGAATGCCGGGGCGATGGAGCGGCCACACCATCCCAACTTTGTATATTTCCACCCCCAATTCACGCAGCTTCGCTTCATCCAGCCCCAACAAACGCAGCGCCTCAAGTAAATCCAGGTGGCCCTTGCCTGTGGTAACCAGCCCAAATGTCGCCTGTTCTTGGCGAAATAAATACTGATCAATCGGGTTAGCGGTGGCAAACGCCTGAACGGCGGCCAGCTTGTGCTCAAGGCGGGTCTCAAGCTGCGGCCCCGGCAGGTCAGGCCAGCGGTAGTGCAGCCCGCCTTCCGGCATTTCGAAATCCGGCGTGACATATTCCGGCAAAGGTGGCACGTCCACCGATGCGCCACTTTCTACGGTTTCGGAAACGGCTTTGAACCCCACCCAGCAACCAGAGAAGCGTGAAAGTGCATAGCCCCATAGCCCAAAGCGTTCATATTCCGCCAATGAGGCAGGGCTTACGACCGGCATAAACCAGGCCATAAAGGCGACATCCGACTGGTGTGGCATGGAGGACGATACACACCCATGATCATCGCCCGCGACCACCAGCACACCACCCGTCGGTGAGCTACCGTAGGCATTACCGTGCTTTAACGCGTCGCCCGCGCGGTCAACACCTGGCCCTTTGCCATACCACATGCCGAAGACGCCTTCGACTTGCCGCTCAGGATCTGTCTCTACCTGTTGGCAACCCAGCATCATGGTAGCGGCCAGGTCTTCGTTGATCGCAGGGACAAAATCGATGTGATGCGCTTCCATAGCGGCTTTCGCCCGCCAAATTTCTTGGTCCACACCGCCTAAGGGCGAGCCACGATAGCCACTGATAAGTCCTGCCGTCTGGCGGCCATTGTGGCGATCAAGCTCCGCCTGACGTAAGGCGATGCGTACCAAGGCTTGGGTGCCAGTAAGAAAAATACGGCCTTCGCCTCGGCTATAGCGGTCGGCCAGCTGATAATTATCGAGTGCGATCTCGAGAGGCTGGGTAATAGAACCCGCCTGCTCAGCAATTGAGGGGGTTGTCATGAGAGTTCACCAGTACGGTTGAAGAGTTATGGTTGTAATACATCTGAGTCTAGCCAAGAGCGCACTAAAGGTGCTTGCTAATTAGCTCTTCAAACGCCTGGTTATTAATCATTACTTTCATTTTTTTAGTTTTGACGCAATGATATTCAACAAACCACAAATAAATGAAATGACACCATGAAAGAAGCAACCAAAGAAATCACCTTAGACAGGCATGATCAGCGCATTCTTACCCTGCTTCAGCAACAGGGGCGTATTACCAACAATGAACTCGCCGAACAGATCGGGCTCTCCCCCGCTGCCTGTTGGCGACGCGTAAAAGCCCTGGAGGAGAGTGGCGTTATCCGCCGCTTTGCAGCGTTGGTGGAACCCAGCCTAGTGGGCCAGCCACTATCAGCACTGGTCATGGTGACGCTAGTTCGCCACCACATCGACAATACCGTCGAGTTCGAAAATCGCATTCTGCAATATCCAGAAGTGCTGCAGTGCTATGCCACCACCGGCAACGCCGATTTCGTATTGCGGGTAGTGATCGAAGACATGGCGGCTTATGACCGTTTTCTGAATGAAAAACTCTTCACCTTGGATGGTATTTCCCAGGTTAGCTCTAATTTCGTGCTACGTAATATCAAAGAAGAGACCGCTATCCCGATTCGTTGAATCAGCCGATTGAGACCACCAAGCCTTACTGCCCGCTAGAACGAACCTCCAAAACTTCAAAATTAAGACTTAAGTATCAACTCAACCAACTTTAAATTAGTTGCTATTGAAACTATCTAGAGGCAAGGTAAGCTTTGTGATTTACGCCTCCTGAGAAGGCGCTACTTGCTCGGTGTTAGGCGTTACCAATAACAACACAGACGTTAATAACGTCGTTTTGGAGTTTCCGCATGAAACAACCAGCTCGCTTACTCGTGGGTGCTATCGCGCTTTCCAGCATGGCGTTCAGCATGTCTTCATTTGCCCAGGCAACGATCACCGTTAGCACGTGGGGTGGGCCGAATCACGGAATTAATACCATTGTTTGGCCGACCTGGAAGGCGTGGATTGAAGAAGCCACTGATGACCGTGTCACGGTAGAAGTGGTACACGATATGGGGCCTCCTCCCGCACAAATGGAAATCGTTGCTGATGGTATTGCAGACGCCAGTTGGATTTTTCACGCCCATATGGCGGGACGTTTTCTAGCCACGCAGCTACCTGAATTCCCTACCTTTGAGGAGTTCTCTTCAGAAGATGCCTCTGCGGCCTATTGGCATACCCACCAAGAGTATTTGCAGCAAGCCAATGAGCACCGTGGTGTTGATGTCGTTGCGATGGGCGTACATGGGCCAGGGCAAATATTTACCCGTGACCAAATAAGCTCCATTGATGAGCTTGCTGGCAAACGGCTGCGCGTGGGCGGCGGAGTGATGAGTGGCTTAGCCGAGGCAATGTCGGTAACCGGTGTCTCCATTCCGCCCACAGGCACCTACGAAGCGGCCTCCCAGGGCGTTGTTGACGGCGCGATGCTAACGCTTGAGAGCTTGCGCAGCTTCCGCGTGGCTGAAGTTGCCCCGCACACCCTTACCGTAGACGGCGGTTTCTATCGCGGCAGCTTTGCGATTGTTATGAACCCGATGTTCTGGGACCAAGTGTCGGACGAAGACCGCGCGGCGATTGAAAGCGTATCGGGTGAGCGGCTTTCACGCTTGTTTGGCTACATGATGGATATTTCCGACCAGCGCGGCGTTGAATTTGGTGAAGAGAATGGCGCCACCTTTACCCAAGCATCGGAACAAGACATCGATTACCTGAGGGGCGTTGCAAGCAACTTACAAGATGCCTGGAGTGAGTCGATAAAGAGTCGTGGTGTTGACGCGCCTGCCGCACTTGCCTTCTTTCATGAGCAGTTAGTCAATGCAGCGGCCGAAGAGCGTATCGAAGCGAGTGTTGTTAGTCACTGAGCCGCTTGATTAGATGCTCTCGCCGCGGCCGTATAATAGGCGGCGAGAGCAGCACTCACATTCTGATGACGCCCTATAAGCAGCTACTTTTCTATCACTTCCCTCCACTCCCTCCTTCCGCATCTCTGTTTCACTTGAAACCAACTTGATCCGCGTCAAGATAGTTTATCTCTCGTCGGTTGATACTGATGTCATCATCAAGAACCGCCGAGGGAGAATGACCATGGATACTGCCCAGCATACAGATACCACCTCTTGGTGGAGCCGCCTCACAGAGCGCTGCTATACAGCATCAACCGCGACGTTAGCCCGCAACATAAACCAGCAAGCAGGCGCTAGCTATGATGCACTTATCAACGACCTGGAAAGACCGCTAGAGCCACGCTTTGAGCAGGCAGTGGCAAGGCAGCTAGCAGCAGGCCAACCCGCTCATTTCAGCCCAGCCAAAACCTTAATGCCAGTTATGATGCAGCGCTTCGGTCTTAAAGAGAGTGAGCTTCATGGGAATGTTCTGATGAAGCATGCCGACTATCGTACACTGCGTGACACCTGCAACGCTTGCGCAGCCGTTGGCGATTGTTGGAAAGCAATGCGAGCAAGTGCCGAGCTTGATGAGTGCCGCCGCTTATGCCCTAACGCCAATGCCTTTGATGCCTTAGCGGCACGCTAATGCAAAGCGCTCCCATCGACTATCGATGAGAGCGCTTTGATGACTCTTCTTAATGTCTTATTCTAATGAGTTGCTTCAGGAAGCCTGATGCCGCAGTCGTGGGCTAGCTAACTCTCCCACCACGGTAATAACCACCAGCAGGGCTAGCAGCCACGGCCACTGAGTGCCTACTTGAAGGGTGGCAAGGCCCAGCGCATCGATGAAAATTAACACGATACCTAACGGGCTGACGTAACGCACCATAAACAGCCACAGCGTGTGTTGGGTACGGGAGAGCCCTAGCTCCTCTCTAAATAGCTCAGTACGCAGCAGGAAGCCTGCCATCAGTGCCGTACCTAAACCGCCTAATGGCATCATCCAACGGGAGGTCAGGTAATCCAGCCAATCGAAGAAAGTGCGGCCTGCCACCGTCCAATCCGCGCCCATATTGAAAGACAGCATTGCCAAGGTGCTTACCAACCACAGCACGATGCCCACACCCCAGGATGCCCGTTTGCGCGTCATCCCTTTGCTTGCAACTAGCCAGGCCACTGTCGCTTCGATCATTGAAATCGACGACGTAAGCGCGGCCATCGACAGCATCACAAAGAACAGGACGCCAAACAACGTACCAAACGGCATTGCTTGGAAGGCCAGGGGCAAGCTCATAAAGATCAACCCTGGCCCTTGGCCGGGATTCATTCCGTTAGCGAAAATAATCGGGAAAATAGCCAAGCCTGCCATCAGCGCGACAACGGTATCAGCAATGGCCACACTGAATGTCGTGCGCGCAATGGAGTGCCCTTCTGGCAGGTAAGAGCCGTAGGTAAGAATGGCACCAGACGCGAGCGACAAGGTAAAGAAGGCATGCCCCAGTGCCGCTAAGAGCCCTTCACTGCTTAACCCTTCGGCATTGAAAGAAAACAGAAAAGACCAAGCTTCGGCAAAGCCACCAGAAAAAGCACCGTAGCCAATCAGTATGCCCAGCATGATCACCATGCCTGGCATCATCCAACTGACACTCTTTTCAATACCTGCTTGTACGCCCTTACCGACGATGAACATGGTTAGCACCGTCACTAGCGTGCTCCAGGCGCCTAACGTGAAAGGGTTGGCATTATTAGCGGCAAAAATTGCTGCCATATCATCGACGCTATTACCGGCCAGTCCGCCGCTCAGCATTTTCCACAGATAGGAAAATGACCAGCCAGCGACGACCACGTAGAACGACAGAATCATGAAACCACACAGCATGGCCATCCAGCCGAAGATCGACCAGAAACTGCCGCGCCCTGACTCATGTACCACTCGACGGATAGCATCAATCGGGCTACCCCTACCGCGACGCCCAAAGCTGATTTCAGCCATCATGATAGGAACACCTACTGCCAATATGCAGGCCAAATAGACCAGCACAAAAGCGCCACCCCCGAACTCGCCAGTGATGTAAGGAAACTTCCAGATATTACCCAGGCCCACTGCAGAGCCAGTGGCTGCCAGCACAAACCCCCAGCGGCCCAGCCACAGCGTTTTGGGGGGCGTATTTGTCGTTGTCATTGGGAAACCTTATAAATTTATATTGTTTTTTAGGCTATTTATTATGAGCAGCTAGAACAGCTACTTAAGAGCGATTAACTGCCTATAAAAGCCAACCAACTGCGGTCAATCAGTCATAAAGAGCAATCTATAAAGAGTCTATGGAGATAGCCATAGGGCAGGAATGGGGTTAAATCGCATTCGGCGAGGCGCTACCCGCGGAAGCGGCATAAAACTGTAAAGTAATCGTTACACCCAGAAAAAAATGCCGAAGAGTGGTGTCTTGCCGTTGTATTTTTCTGACAAACTGTAAACAAATCGTGACAGTTAATTCACCTGCTATACGTACTTTTTTAAGATTTTGCTTAAGTAGAGTCTTGAATACGGCTTAACGTGCTGTTCCAGGTACGGTTTCAAGTGCCATCTTGAGCACCAATACCGTAACGCTTGAGTTTATTCGCAATGGTTGTGTGGGAAACACCCAACCGCTTGCCTAACTGGCGGCTGGAGGGATGCTGCTGATACAGCGTACTCAAGATATTCTTTTCCACCTCGCCTAACATGTCGCTCAAGCTTCCCTCTAATGGAATACCCGCCAGCTCAGGCGATACTTCACTGTGAGGAAGACGCAAATGCACCGGCTGAATGGCTTTCTCTTCACATAGCGACACCGCCTGGAACAACACATTTTCCAACTGACGCACATTGCCCGGCCAGTCGTAGCGGATGATTTTTTCCAACGCAGCAGGTGAAAGTTCAGGCAAAGGGCAGCCTATCTGACGCGCCGCACGATCAAGCACATAGGCAGCCAACTCCTCGATACCATCCAAACATTCACGTAAGGGAGGGACCTGTAGCAACAGCACATTAAGTCGGTGATAAAGATCCAGCCGAAACAGCCCTTCACTACATAACTGCGGCAGGTTCTGTTGAGTGGCACAGATCACCCGGACATCCAGGAAGGTTTCCTCGTCGCTACCCACACGCCGGAAGCCGCCATCCTGAAGAAAACGCAACAGTTTTGTCTGCAGACGTGGGCTCATTTCACCGACTTCATCGAGAAACACGGTGCCGCCTTCGTTAAGCTCCAGAAGGCCAAGTTTTCCTTCTGGCCGAGCGCCTTCAAAAGCACCGGGCGCGTAACCGAAAAGCTCTGTCTCGGCCATTGATTCTGGCAGCCCAGCACAGTTGAGCACCACAAACGGCGCTTGCCCGCGATGGCTTGCCAAATGGCAGGCTCTGGCGACCAGTTCTTTCCCAGTCCCCGTTTCTCCTACAATCAGCAACGGGGCATCCAGTGGCGCCATACGCCGCGCCTCATTGATCACGGCGGCCAATCGCGAACTCGACTGAAAGATGGCCTCAAAGCCACGCAGTTCCTGGCGCTGCACCTGATAAATACGTGCCCCAATACGGTCGGCACGATGCAATGTCACCACCGCCCCGGCTAATGAATCCACCTTGGTGTCTTCGGTGTGCAGTGGCGCAATATCGGCGAGATAGGTATCGCCTTTCAGCTTGATCCGCAGCCCATTGATACGTGAGTTGTTGCGGCGAATCACCTCGGGAAGGTCGACTTCGTCAAGGTAGCGATCCAGCGATAGCCCGGGTACTTCTTGAACGCGCACCCCCAATACCTGAACGGCGATACGGTTGGCCGCTACAATGCGGCCCTGCATATCTATCGACATAACGGGGTCAGAAAGCGAAGACAGCAATGCATCCAACTCCAAATGACGACGCTCGCTGGGCATCAAGCTCGCGCGTTTGACGCCAAACACCCCTGGAATAGCTTCCAGTGCCGGCTTAAGCGTAATCAGTTGAGCATTAAGCAACTTCGGGACATGCAAATAGATGGTATTGCCCTGCTCCCCACCAACTTCGCCCCGCGCGACATTTATGCGGTAGTCAGCAAACTGGGCCACTATATCGCGAAGAATGCCGATTCGATTCTGACAATAAAATTTAAGACGCATAGAACCCTCACCGCACAAAACTAACGTAGCTACTTAGGCTTTGCCTGAAAAATCAGTGATTTCGGACATCGCCTAGCCACCACTCACCGGCAGCCCCTGCTCCTCTTTCATACTACGCAGTATGATTTCAGAGCGAACCTGGGTGACATTAGGATGAGGTAATAAATGGTGGTGAATAAAGTCTGAAAACTCGGTGAGGTCCTTGGCAATAACGTGCAATACATAGTCCGCATCCCCCGACACAGAATAAGCCTCACGCACCATGGCGTGCTTCGTCAGTAACGTTACAAAATCATCATCCATGCTCTCACCATGCGCTTTGAGATTAACGCGAGTGATCGCACGCAAGCCAAACCCCAGGCGGGAGGCATCAAGCCTCGCCGAATATCCCTTAATCACCCCTTCGGCTTCTAGCCGCGCTTTACGCCGGGAGCACTGAGAGGGAGACAAGCTGACCCGTTCTCCCAACTCTGAATTGGTGAGGGCTGAGTTCTTCTGCAATACTGATAAAATTGCAAGATCATATCGATCCAAAGAAATCCCGTGCATAGAACACTCCAGTTGCGCACAAGCTGTGCGCTATTTGGCGATATCTTAGGTTAGTTTGCAACCTAATTGCACCGCCTCTTCCCTATACTGAGCTTGTTCACTTACAAGATAATAATAGGAGAGACAGCGATGGGACCTTTTCCTCATGACGCGCCAAAAGTAACCATAAGCGATGCAAACCCAGCGGGCACCGATGGTTTTGAATTTGTTGAATTTGCCCATCCTGAGCCGGAAAAGTTAGACAGCCTGTTTCGGCAAATGGGCTTCGTCCCCGTTGCAAAGCACCGTGATAAGTCAATCACCGTTTATCGTCAGGGTGATATTAACTATCTGCTTAACAGCGAGCCTAACTCCCACGCGTCAGCGTTTATTGAGGCGCACGGCCCTTGTGCACCGGCCATGGCTTGGCGCGTTGTTGATGCTCAGCACGCCCTAAAACGTGCCGTTGAGTTAGGGGCTGAAGAGTTCACTGGCAATAAATCCATCGATGCACCTGCAGTTGTTGGTATTGGCGGCTCGCTGCTTTACTTTATTGATACGTATGGCGAAAAAGGCAGCTGTTATTCAAATGAGTTTGAGTGGTTAGATGAGGTAAACCCTAAGCCTAAAGGGTTTGGCTTTTACTATCTTGACCACCTCACTCATAACGTTATTCGCGGCAATATGGATACGTGGTATAAGTTTTATCACGACACCTTTAACTTCCGTGAAATACGCTACTTCGATATCACCGGTAAAGTCACCGGTCTTACTAGCCGCGCATTAACCTCTCCCGATGGCAAAATCCGTATTCCGATTAACGAAAGTGCCGACGATCACAGCCAAATTGAAGAGTACTTGCGCGAGTATAACGGCGAAGGTATTCAGCATATCGCCATTGCAACGAACGATATTTACACCGGCACTGATTTAATCGCTGACGCGGGGCTTGAATTCATGCCTGGCCCGCCGAGCATCTATTATGAAAAATCACTTGAGCGCGTAAAAGATCACCAGGAACCTCTCGATAAACTTCGTAACCGCGGCATTTTGATTGATGGCGAAGGTGTCGTGGGCGGTGGTGAAACTAGAATTTTGCTACAGATTTTCTCAAAAACAGTGATTGGTCCGATCTTCTTCGAGTTTATCCAACGTAAAGGCGATGATGGTTTTGGAGAGGGCAATTTTAAAGCACTTTTCGAATCCATCGAAGAGGACCAAATTAACCGAGGCGTGCTGCAAAGTACTGCAGAATAGAAAAAATGCTAAATAACAAAATTAGCGCTGACGAAAAGGAAACACTGTGCAAGACGCTTGGCGTAATTATGCAAATGCCCCCCAAGAGGGGGCTATTGTTTGCCCTTCTCATCTTATAGAAGAAGGCAATGCACACTGCATAGAAGTTATCAGTAACGATGAATCTTTCCCCGTCATTATAACGCGCATAAATGGTGTCATTTATTGCTACGTTAATGCCTGCCCCCACCAATACTTACCATTAAATTACCGGTCGGAAAGTATCATTTCGTCAGATAGAAGCCGTTTGCTATGCAGTGCTCATGGCGCAGCGTTTGATATTAAAACAGGCAACTGTTTAACGGGCGCCTTCGATAAACTTGACGCAATACCGGTATTTGAAGACCAGGAAAGTAATGTATGCATTGGTTAAGCTGATATTAAACTAAACTCTTTTAAGAAGCCCCTCTAGCAATTATCAATTAACACCTACTCGTGATGACCAGGTAGGCGTCTTCTGACGCCTATAGATCGCGACATTCATGTGCCCTCTTTTTCCTCGTTAGACGCTGGCGCCCGCCACCTTACAAAAAAATTGCCTCTGCCGGTTCAGAAAGCGACGGCTGATACGTCGTGTGTTATGAACAAAATGTAATGATTATCATTTCATGAAATTTAATGGCGTTACTAACACTCGGCGCCACAGCAAGAGACGCAATCAATAGCTACCGGCGAACCTACTGCCTTGCAGCGCAACGGATAAACGAGATGACACCATGACGACAAAGGTTCTAGACGAGAGCAAGTCCCTCAGCAGCGCATTCGCTCCGCTGGCAACAAACCAACTGTTCAATGCCGACCATTCAGAAGCCTATTGGCAACAGGCCACTCGTTGCATCGACTTAGTAAGGCGCAAGGTCGCCCAAGTAGACCGCCCCTTCACCGGCGCTCGACCAGAAGAGCTGCGCGGATTGTTCCAGGCCATCGATCTTGACGCTCCGCTTGGCAGCCTAGAGCCTGCGCTGCAAGAGTTGTCACGGCTCTATTTGGATGATGCCGTTTACTTCCACCATCCTCGCTACGTGGCACACCTCAACTGCCCCGTTGTGCTACCAGGCATCCTCGCCGAGGCGATTCTCTCACCGATCAACTCATCCCTCGACACCTGGGATCAGAGCGCCGGAGGCACCTTCGTCGAACAGTCGCTCATCGACTGGACCGCTGCCCGCATTGGCTTAGGCCAGGACGCCGACGGCGTCTTCACCAGTGGTGGTACCCAATCGAACCTGATGGCGTTGATGATCGCCCGAGACCATTACGGCGCATCTCTTGAGGGGCACGGCGGCAATAAGCATGAGGGCCTGTCGGCAGACTTTCGGCGACTGCGCATTCTCGGCTCGGAGGTCAGTCACTTTAGCTTGCAAAAGTCGACGGCAATTCTTGGGCTTGGCTATCAGGCGGTGATGCCGGTGGCTTGCGACGACCACTACCGTATGAGCCCCGAGTCCCTCAAGACGCGCCTAGAAGAGTGTGTGGCGATGAACCTGATTCCCATCGCTGTGGTCGCCACTGCTGGCACCACCGATTTCGGCAGCATCGACCCCCTTGAGGAGATCGCCGCACTTTGCCGGGAGCATGGTATCTGGCTGCACGTGGATGCCGCTTACGGCGGTGGGCTGCTGTGCTCGCGACGCTACCGTCACCGTTTAGCGGGCATCGAGCACGCAGACTCGGTCACTATCGACTATCACAAAACCTTCTTTCAACCGGTGAGCTGCAGCGCGTTCCTGGTAAGGCGTCGCAGCGACCTGCGCTACGTGACCTATCACGCCGACTACCTTAACCCGCAATGCCAAGCCGAGGCGGGCACCCCTGACCAGGTCAACAAAAGCCTGCAGACGACCAAGCGCTTTGACGCCCTCAAGCCATGGCTGACCCTGCGCATCATGGGCGCCGATGCGCTCGGCGAGATGTTCGAGCGGGTCATCGACTTGGCTAGCGAGGCTTACAACGAGCTGATCCGCCACCCAGACTTCGAGGTGTTGCTCGATCCTCCCATGAGCACCGTGGTGTTCCGCTACCGCCCGGCGAGCCTGCAGGAAGCAGAACGACATGAACCAGAACTACTCGAAACAGAGCTAGACGAGCTCAACACCCACGTGCGTTCGACACTGTCCCGCAACAGCGAAGCGGTAATTTCCGCCACTCGCGTCGGAGGGCGGCTTTACCTCAAGTTCACCCTACTCAACCCGGATACCAGTCTCAAAGATCTGGTGGCCATCATCGAGCGTATCTCTCACCACGGCCAAGCATGGTGCGATGCCCAGACGCCAACCCGCGCAGTAGCTTCCTGATTCCAGCGAGATATGACCATGACACAGACTGTCCACGACTTTATCGCCATTGGCCTTGGCCCCTTCAATCTTGGCCTAGCCTGCCTCACCGACCCAATTGATGAACTTGATGGCCTCTTCCTAGAACGCCAGGACGGCTTCGACTGGCATCCCGGCATGCTGCTTGAAGATGCCACTCTGCAGACGCCTTTCATGTCAGATCTGGTCACCATGGCCGACCCCACTAGTCGCTTCAGCGTTCTCAACTACCTGAAACAACAGGGTAAGCTCTACAATTTCTACATCCGCGAGAACGTCTTCCTGCTGCGTAAGGAGTACAACCATTACTGCCAGTGGGCAGCCGCCCAACTAGACAGCATCCGCTTCGGCACCGAAGTGACTCGCATCGATTATGACGAGCCCGCGGGAATTTACCGGGTGAGCTGCCGCGACACCCATAGCGGCGAGGCCCAGATCCATCTGGCACGGCGACTAGTGCTTGGCACCGGTACTAGCCCCTATCTGCCGGAGGGCTGCCGAGAAGTAGACCCACGCCCGCTGCACTCCAGCGAGTATTTGCAGCACAAGGCCGAGCTGCAGCGCCAGGAGGCTATCACCCTCATTGGCAGCGGCCAGAGTGCCGCCGAGATCTACCATGATTTGCTCGCTGACATCGACCGCTTCGGCTATCGCCTCGACTGGATAACCCGCTCACCACGCTTCTTCCCACTGGAGTACGGCAAGCTGACCCTGGAGATGACTTCGCCGGACTACATCGATTACTTCCACTCCCTGCCCGAAGCCACCCGCAACGGGTTAATGCAGCGCCAGAAGAGTCTCTACAAGGGCATCAACCTGGAGCTGATTGATGCGATTTACGACCTGCGCTACGCCAAGGAGCTGGGCGGCAAGGTCCGTTCCGACCTGCTCACCAACACCAACCTGGAAA
Source organism: Vreelandella alkaliphila (assembly GCF_016107625.1). Taxonomy (GTDB): domain Bacteria; phylum Pseudomonadota; class Gammaproteobacteria; order Pseudomonadales; family Halomonadaceae; genus Vreelandella; species Vreelandella alkaliphila. The sequence continues at coordinate 381,993 of NZ_JABASV010000002.1, read as the reverse complement.
CCTGCCGCTATGATGCCGAGCGCAGCGAGTACGACCTGATCCTGTGGCACACCGAGCAGCAGCGCCACTACCGTCACCGCACTCCAGCGCTGATCATGGCCACCGGCTACCGCTACCATATGCCAGACTTCTTAGCGCCTATCACCTCGCGCATCGCCTTCGACACCGCCGGACGCTATGCCGTAGGCCGCTTCTATGACATCGACGGCGGGCGCGGCGAGCTCTTCGTGCAGAACGCCGAACTGCACACCCACAGCCTGGTGGCTCCGGATTTGGGCATGGGACCCTATCGCAATGCCTGCATCATCCGCGCCTTGACCGGTAGAGAGGTCTACCCCATCGAGAAGCGCATCGCCTACCAGCACTTCGGCGCTCCGAGCGAGGCCGTCTTTGAACCGATGGACGCGGAGCCTGCATGAGACCGACGCCCTGGCTGGTAAGTGTCACCGCCGTGGCGGTGGTCAGCGACTCCATGCTACTGCCCTTCTACCCGCAGTTTTTTGCCGATAGATTCGGTTTGACTGACCCCGCCCACGTCGGCGGCTACCTGGCCATGAGCTGCCTGGTGGTGATGCTGGCACTGCCCATCTGGGCATTGCTGGCCCGACGGTTCGGCACTCTGCAGCTGCTGGTGGGCACCCAACTCGTCGCCGGCGGCCTGAGTCTGTCCTGCGCGCTGGTCACCTCACTTCCGCTTTTCTGGGGGCTGTCGCTGGCCATGTTGGTGGCAAAGGCTAGTTACCTGCTGGTCTACCCGTACCTCATGCACTTTGAACCCCAGGACCGCCACGCCACCCTAATCGGCATGCTTTCAGTGGTGGTACATGCTGGCGGCATTCTCGGTGCCATCGTCGGTGGCTTGGTACTGGAACTCTGGCAGCCGGCTCGCGTGTTCCAGTTGATGGCGGTGAGCGATATTCTCCAGGTGGCGGTTTGCCTGCTGTTGCTCAGCCGCGGACAAGTGCCCCACGCGGCACCCGCCACTCCAACCTCCCCGAGCGCCAACGGCGCTATTCTGCGCTTGGGTGTGGTGATGCTGCTGTTCACCTTCAGCGCCTATCTGGCACGACCCTTTTTCGCCCAGTACTGGGCGCTAGCCTCGGGCCAACCGAGTGCGACGCTGGCTGGCGCTGTCTTCGCGATTCCCGGCGGTGTCGCCGTAGCGCTGCTGGCGTTCGACCTGTTGGGCCGACGCCCAAGTGGTGCGGCCATTGTCCTGCCCCTGGCAATTGGCCTCACGGGCCTCCTGTTCCAAGCCAGTGGCGACATTATCGCCATTCTCGCGGGTCGACTGCTATTCGGCTGGGCACTGTTCCGCGTCTCTGTGCGCCTAGAAGTGCGCCTATTTCAGCTCAGCACACCAGTACGTTACGCCAGCGACTTCAGCAAAATCCATATCTTCCAGGGTCTCGGCGTGCTCATCGCCTCCTGGGGCGCTGGTCGCTTGGTCGATACCCAGGGCCTGGCCAGCCCCTTTTTCGTCGCGGCGCTAGGTTTCGCTCTCTGCGCCCTCGCCTATCGTCTGCTGCTGGCCGGATCACCGGCGAACCACCAAGCGCAGCCAACTGATCCCGTTTCTGCAAGGACCTAACCATGAACCTCTTTCAACCGACCCCGACCACACGCATCAACTACAGCCGCCACGCTCAAGGGCTAGGCTGCTTCAGCCTCCGCCCACTGCACCTACCCGAGGACCTGCCCCTGATACACGACTGGGTTACCGCTCCCCGAGCAAGTTTCTGGGGAATGCAGGGCCACTCGGCTGAGCGCGTTCTTGCCTTCTACCGCGACCTGCAGGAAAGCAATCAAGCACAGGGCTACCTAGGACTATTCAACGATCAACCTGCTTTTCTGGTGGAGTGCTACGACCCTCGCCACGATCCCATCAGTGAGCACTATGATGTGGCCGAGGGCGACCGCGGGATGCACTTTTTGGTGGCGCCTACCAAGACGCCGCTGACCGGCTTCAGCGTCCAGGTGATCACCACCATCCTGGCCTTTATGTTTGAAGACCCCGACACACGGCGCATCGTGGTAGAGCCGGACGTCAACAACCGCAAGATCCATCCGCTCAACCGCCGAGTAGGTTTTGTTTACGAACGCGAAGTGCAGCTGCCCGAGAAGACCGCTCACCTCGCCTTCTGCGACCGCCAGGCGTTCGCCTCGGCGGTGAGCCGCGAAAACCCCCGCCTCACCCAGATACTGGCCGCCGACCCCACACGGGTCACTTCCCACCTAACCCCCGACCACTGGGCTCAGGCCAACCGCTGTCTGACCCGCAAGGCGATTGCTGAGTTCTCCCATGAGCGCCTGCTAGCCCCCGAGGCACTGCACGTGGATACCAAAGGCAATGGCGACTATCGGCTGGCCGCCCCGAACACAGCGATCGAATATCACTTCCGCGCCCGTCGTCTAGCGCTGGATCACTGGATGATCGACCTCGACTCCCTCGATAAGCGGGTCGATGGCGTCTCAGCCGAGATCGACGCACAGCACTTCATCCTCGAATTCCGCCAGCCCCTGGGGATCAGCGATGAAATGCTGCCGGTTTACCTGGAAGAAATTGCCAGCACCCTGTTCGGTGGTGCCTACAAGCTAGACAGCAACCGCCCAGATGCCGATGGGTTAGCCGATGCCGACTTCCAGACGCTGGAGGCTGCCATGACGGAGGGCCATCCTGTCTTTGTGGCTAATAATGGCCGCATGGGCTTTGATGCCGTTGATTACCACGCCTTTGCCCCGGAGGCCGCAGCACCCATCACCCTGGTATGGCTCGCAGTACATCGCGAAGACGCTCATTTCAGTGCCATCGAAGGCCTAGACTACGAGACACTGCTCTGCGAGGAGCTCGGCACAGCAACAGTAAATGACTTTCACCAACGGTTGGAAGATCGTCATCTCGACCCCGCGGACTACCTGCTGATGCCCGCTCACCCATGGCAGTGGTTTCACAAACTAGCCATCACTTTCGCCGCTGAAGTGGCGCGGAACCGCATTGTTTGCCTGGGCTACGGCCACGATCAGTATCAGGCCCAGCAGTCGATCCGCACCTGGTTCAACGTGAGCCAGCCAAATCGGCGCTATGTGAAAACCGCACTGTCGATTCTCAACATGGGCTTTATGCGTGGTCTCTCGCCCAATTACATGCGCGCCACACCGACCATTAACGACTGGATCAAGGCATTGGTCGACGGCGACCCTAAGCTTCGCTCCCAGAGCTTCACGATCCTCCGCGAGGAGGCTGCAATCGGCTTTCGCCGCGATACCATCGAGCCAGCCTTCGATAGCCGTAGTGCCTACAAGAAGATGCTGGCCTGCCTTTGGCGAGAGAGCCCCATGCGCTACCAGTGCGAAGGTCATCAGCTGATGACAATGGCCGCCTTGCTACATGTCGATGCACATCAACGCGCGCTGCTACCGCAACTGATCACTATTTCCGAACTTTCCACTGCTGACTGGCTGGGTCGCTACTTAAAAGTTTATCTGCGCCCGTTGCTGCACTGCTTCTATGCCTACGAACTAGTCTTCATGCCCCACGGTGAGAACCTGATCTTACAGCTTAAGGACGGCGTCCCAGTGCGTGCCATCATGAAGGACATTGCCGAAGAGATCGCCATCATGAATACCGAGGTGGAGCTACCCGAGGCCATTTCGCGAATCCGCCTCGATATTCCCGAGTCGCTCAAAATATTATCGATATTCACCGATGTGTTTGATTGTTTCTTACGTTTCATGGCGGGAATTCTTGTCGAGCAAGGCGACATAACGGAAGACGCCTTCTGGGAGCAAGTTGCACGCTGCGTCATTGATTACCAGCAGGACCATCCTGAGTTCGCAGAGAAATTCGACCAGCACGATCTGTTCGCACCAGCGTTCACCCTCTCCTGCTTAAACAGGCTTCAGCTCAGCGACCATCAGCAGATGCTTGATTTGGCTGACCCAGCAAAAAATCTCAAATTCGCTGGCAACCTAGCCAACCCCATTGCTGCTTTCCGGCCCATCACCTACACCAAGGCAACTCAACCAATGGAGCTAACCTGAGCCGTCCCACCGGGCCCGCGGTAAGGGCGGGCCCTACAAGCACCAACATCACTCGAGACCCTGACACTATGACCGTTTTCACATGACTGACCGCCTGGACCTCACCCGTCTGTATCGATTGCACGCCGGTGATCTAAATGGCTATTTACGACAACGGCTTCGCTGCCCTGCCCTCGCCGATGATCTCTGTCAGGAGGCGTTCTTGCGCCTGAGCCAACGGCCATGCAACGAAGGCCTTGAAGAGCCACGCGCCTATCTGTTTCGCATCGCCAATAACCTGATGATTGATCATCATCGCCGCTGTTACTCACGCATTGACCACCAGCCACTCGATGACCCTCACCTTTGCCTCGCCTGCCCCTACTCTTGCCCAGAAACGGCGACCGAAAGCGCCCTATGCCAGCGCCAATTGCGGCGAGCCATGGCATCGTTGCCACCACGGCTTCTCCAGGCGTTGACCTGGCACCGCCTGGAGGGGCTGACCCAAGCTGAGATCGGCCGACGCATTGGCGTTTCTGAACGCATGGCGGGGCGTTACATTGCCCAGGCACTTGAACGCTGCCGCAATGAGCTGGTCGGGTCTGCGCCGCTGTGCTAGGAATAAACGCAACGCCGATCATTGCCTATCTTTTTGCCGGTCTGTGCGTCAGTCTATCCACTGACGCTTGTTGTCGCTGCACAATCACACCGCCAAGGCATAGCATTGGCGCACAAGGAGAATGGCAAACAATGGGGCGCAACCAAACGGCACTCAATGCCTTACTTTTGTTGCTGCCACGGCTGGCTCATTTTGCCTGGCGTGTAGTGTGTCACTTCCTGAAGAATCGCGGCATCCTGCTCGCCGGTGGGGTGGGCTATAATATTTTGCTCTCGATCGTGCCACTATTTGCAGTATTGGTTGTGCTGTTGACAAAAGTGGTAGATCAACAGCATTTACTCAGCGTTCTTGCTGTACAAGCGCGCCACCTAGCACCGGCCCATGCCGAAGTGTTGATGGACGCCGTCCGCAGTTTGTTGAAGTCTCGCGGCGTCATCGGCATCCTTAGCTTACCCATTCTATTGCTCTTCAGCTCCTTCGCCTTTCGCATGCTCGAAGATGCCTTGGCGATTATCTTCCATGCGCCAGAAAGCCCCCATATCAAGCGCAGTGTGTGGGTTTCAGTGATGCTGCCTTACGCTTTCATGTTGGTGCTAGGGGCGGGGCTGCTGGCCTTAACGCTGGTAGTCACCCTGGCCAGCTCGCTCAATACGCTGATGATGGCGCTCTTTGAGCGAGAACTGCCGTTTGCAGGGTTTTCCGAACCAGTCCTTAACTTATTCAGTTTTGCTGGGGTTTTCTTATTGTTTAGCGCTATCTATAAGGTACTACCGGTGGTGCGTATCGCGTTGCGCCGAGCGATCATCGGCGGCTTTGTCGCGGCGCTGCTGTGGGAAGGCGTGCGGCTGCTACTGGTTTACTATTTCACTCACCTCTCGTTCGTCAACGCCGTTTACGGGTCCCTAGCAACGCTGGTGATTGTGCTGCTCAGCCTGGAAGTCGGTGCCATCATTTTGCTGCTGGGCGCGCAGGTCATTGCTGAGCTAGAGCGCAACACACGCCTCGGCCTGCCTTGGCATATTGACCCCGACCGACAACCCATCACCCACGTTGATTAAGACATTACATTGAAATGCCGCCATCAAAAGATGGCGGCATTTATTTGAGCGCTATTTATAAGAGGGCTGCCCCCTTTATGCTCGCCTAGAGTCAGGCCGTCGCATGAACCATCTGGCGGTCACGTCTGGCACTCCACACCAGCGTCATCAGAAACAGTGCCAAGCCCAAGAAGTCCAGCAGCAAGTTTCCGTGAGGCCACAGCATTAAAGCACCAATGGGGAACATGGCTAGGCGCAGCCACCAGGGCAACTCGCTTTCCAGATAGCCTTCCAGCCCTGCGATAATGGCGTAAATACCGAATAACGCGAAGGCAAATACCACCAGCATCTCGGCCGGTGTCCCGGTGATCATTGGCGACCAAACAAACAGCAAGGGAATAATGTAGAGGCCCTTGGCGATTTTCCAAGCGGTAAAACCGGTACGCATAGGTGGCGTTTTGGCGATAGCCGCCGCAGCGAAGGCAGTAAGGCATACTGGCGGAGTCACATTGGAGTCCTGAGATAGCCAGAAAATCACCATGTGCGCCGCCACCAGCATCATCGATATCGTGTGCGACGAAAGCGCTTGCTCGTAGAGTTGTGAACGGAAATCGTCCGGCACCACTGCCAGCAGCTGTTGAGCACTGGCGGCGTCCATCGGGGCATTCAGCGCTTCTAAAGCATCTGGCGCGGCAAGCATAAAGATCGCCCGTGCCTGCTCAGGTAAATCACCGGCCATAATCAGTTCTAACAGCTGACTTTGTGCCATCAGACCATACAATGCAGGTGCCGATAGTGTGCCCAATACGATGTAAGCGGCCGTCACCGGCAACCCCATCCCCAGTACAAGAGAGGCCAGCGCGATCAACACAATGGTGATTAACAGGCTGCCGCCCGCCCAGTCTGAGATCATCAACGAAAAGATGTTACCAATGCCGGTCGTCGACACCACATTTACGATCAAACCAACCGTCAGCAGTAAAATGGCGGTGGAAACCATGTTGCGGGTGCCCAGTACCAAAGCATCGATAATTGCCTGAAGCTTCATCGGTGAACGTGATAACCAGGATGCCACTACCACCGACACGATAGCGATACCGGCAGCATAGGTGGGGGTGAAACCATTGATAAGGGCGACGACCAGCACCACGAGCGGTAGCAGGTAGTGCCAACCGCCCTTCAATACATCAATCAGCTTTGGAGCTTGTTCCGTTTCTACCTGATGAGTACCGCTACGCTTGGCTTCGATACGCACGAACATGGCCACCGAAAGGAAGTACAGCAGTGCAGGAAGCGCAGCGACACCAATGATGGTGAGATATGAAACCTGGGTGTAAGAGGCCATGATAAAAGCCCCCGCCCCCATGACGGGAGGCATAAGCTGGCCCCCGGTTGAAGCCGCAGCTTCAACGCCAGCCGCAAAACGCGGTGGAAAGCCTGCCTTACGCATTAAGGGAATAGTGATCACACCGGTAGAGACCGTATTGGCTACGCTGGAGCCAGACACTGACCCCATAAGCCCTGAAGCGAATACCGCGACAAACCCCGGGCCACCAACAAAGCGACCCGCGGCACAACGCGCCAGCTCGATGATGAACTCTCCAGCGCCCGAACGAACCAGGAAGGCACCAAAGAGAATAAACATGAAAACGTAAGACCAGGAAATCCGGGCAATCGAGCCCAGCATACCGTCACCGCCGAGGAAGCTGCGAAACAGAACGGTTTCCCAGTTCAGCCCGGGGAAATTGAACACCCCGCCGACATAGCGCCCCCACCAGGCAACGTACGTCAGCGCAATGATACATAACAGCGGGATAAACCAGCCGGTAGTCCGGCGGGCAAACTCTAGTACCAACGCCAAAGCGGTAATCGACACGATCCAGTCTGCCAGGGAAAAGCGTACCCCACGGGCATAAAGCGCATCCTCAAAGCCGATTAAATAGAACGCACAGCCTAGGGCGGCTAGACCAAGACACACATCAACGGCGAGTAATAAGCGCTGACCGCTAGCCGAGCGCGCTTTGAACATCGGCACGGAAAGCGCGCACAACAGGCCGAACATACCGAAGTGTAATGCACTAACCCAAATCTCTGAGACAGTGCCCAGGGTATTGAAATAGATATGTGAGAAAGCAACGATGATGGCGAGCAAGCTCATAATCCGCCCAAGCCAGGGGTGCTCAAGGCGCTCTGAAGCGCTGCTTGCGGATTCATCGCGCACCGTATCAGGTGTCGAATGACTCATGGTGTACCTCATAACACTAAGTAAGGCATAGGGAGGCCATCCGCCCGGCTTATGCCAGGCAGATGCAGGGCGATAGGCCTTCAGCTTTCGAGAAGATGCTCAGGAATTTCTATGCCTTGTTCCTGGAAATAGCGCGCGGCACCGGCATGCAGTGGTATCGGCAGACCGTCGAGCGCTTTTTCCAGAGCCATGTCACGCGTTGCTGGGTGAATGTTGTTTAGAAACGGCAGGTTCTCGAACATGGCTTTGGTGATCTGATACACATGCTCTTCAGGCACATCGGCGTTAACCACCAAAATATTGGGCTGGGAAATGGTATTGATCGGGGAGTCTTGACCAGGGTAAGTGTCGGCGGGAATTTCGAAAGCGCTCCACACTGGGTACTGGCTGTTAATGCGCTCAAGTTGCTCAGCGGTCACGTTCAGCGTGGTAATGTCATCGCCCATATTGGCATAGGCGCTGGTCACGGCAGAGGCCGGAACGCCTGCCGGTATGTTCATACCATCTATATTGCCGTTCTGCATGGAATCAGCGCTGGCACTGTAGCCCAGATAGGCAATATCCATCTGCTCCGGATCAATGTCCAGACCGGCAAGAATTTGCCGACCAGAGCCTTCGGTACCGGAATTACGCGCACCAATGGAGAAACCGCGCCCGTATAGCTGGGCCAAATCATCAATGGTGCCAGTATCGACCAGTGCGTCGCGCATCACAAAGTGTTCAACGTTCTGCCACAGCATAGAAACTGAGCGTACGTTGTCATAGGCTTTGGGCACTGGCCCCTCACCGGACCATGCCCAGGCGCCGTAGAGTGCTTGCAGAATACCGAATTGAGCCTGATCGTCATCCATCAGGCGCAAGTTTTCCGCAGAACCCGCCGAGCTGATGGCGGAAACGGAGATGCCGTGGGTAGGCTCGAGCTTGACACGTATCAGTGTAGAAAGTGCGACGCCTACCGGATAGAACGTGCCGCCAGTAGTGGCAGTGCCCATGATGTATTGTCCGCCCTCGGTAGATTCCTGGGCAGTAACAGCGGAGGCACTGACGCCGAATGCAGCGACGGTAGCGAGACAAAGAGCGGTTTTAAGAAATTGGCGTTTCAGCATGGTGTTGCTCCCAGCTTATTGGAATTGTTGGAGTAATCACTACTCCTTCCCCAATAGAGCGAGAAGCTAGCCAACTTTAAACAAAAGTATAAAAATCAATACATTAGAATTTAACTTCTACGACAAAAGGCGAAGACACTTGAACGACCATCGGCCATTTTTCGCCGATGGTTTTTGCCCTCATCGGCAAAAAATGGCCGATGAATCAGCCCTGGCGCATTGACTCTTGAATCAACCGTTTAGGTTGCAAGAAAGTCTTCACGGCGTAACTGGTGACGCTGCATTTTCTGATTGAGTGTACGGCGAGGTAGATCGAGTTCATCAAGTACCGCTTGAATATTGCCGTTATGGCGCTGCAGCGCTTCTTTCAAGACGGTAGCCTCAAATGATTCCATACGCACAGAGAGCGCAGACGCTTGATGTGGCGGCGTAGGCGAGCTTTGCCAGGGCAGATCCAACCCAAGAATAAAGCGCGTGGCAATATTGCGCAGCTCGCGCAGATTTCCAGGCCACTGATGATTACCGAGGGCGGTCAGCAGTTCTGTGGTGGGTTCGCGCAGCGGCCTTTCGTGAACATCAGCGGCTTGATGGCAGAAGTGGCGAAACAGTAAGGGAATATCTTCGCGGCGCTCACGCAAGGGAGGAATCGCCAGCTCAGCAATCGCCAAGCGATAATAAAGATCCTCGCGAAAATCTCCTTGCGAGACCATTTCCAGCAAGTTCTCTTTACTGGCCGCCACGACCCGAAGATGGAGGTGGATAACCTGGTTGCTGCCTAGCCGGGTAATTTCACCTTCCTGCAGTGCGCGCAACAGCTTAACCTGGGCAGACAGTGGCAGTGATTCTATTTCATCCAAAAAGAGGGTGCCGTGGCTGGCGGTTTCCAGCAGACCTATACGCCGCTCCCCCGCCCCGGTAAAGGCGCCTTTTTCATGCCCGAATAGCTCTGATTCGATTAATTCACTGTTCATGGCGCCACAGTTCAACGCCACAAAAGCGCCTTGGCTACCGCTGCCAAAGTCGTGCAAGGCGCGAGCCACGACTTCCTTGCCGCTGCCCGTTTCACCATTGATAACCACGTTGGCGCGGCTAGCAGCTAAGTTTTCCACTTGGCGCCGTAGTAGTTGCATCAGCGCAGAGTCGCCGAGCAGGCGCGTGCTTAAATAGTTATGCCGTAATGCCTGCTGTAACTGTAGGTTTTCCAGCGCCAGGGCACGATGCTCTAGCGCTCGTCGCACACACTCCTCGAGGCGTTCAGGATCGAAGGGCTTTTGCACAAAGTCCCAAGCCCCCTGCTGAATCGCCGCAACCGCCATGGGGACATCGCCGTGGCCTGTGATCAGAATCACCGGAGGCGGCGTATCGAGTGCTTGCACGGCGGTAAACAAGGCCAAGCCATCCATCTCGGGCATCTTGATATCACTGACGACGACACCGCACGGCTGGCCGTTTTGAAGTGCATTCAGCACCTTACCGGCGCGTGAAAACGTGCGAACCTCTAATCCCGACACCTCCAACCATTGGCTAAGAGAGTCACGGACATCGGCTTCATCGTCCACTAGCCAGACGGGCAGAGAAGCAGCCGATAGTCGAGCTGAGGTGCTAGAAGGTGCTTGCGTCATGAAGGTGTCTCCTCACCATGCAGTAATGACAGACGAAACCAAGCGCCCCCAGCGGGGTGATTGCCAGCGCTGAGCTTACCGCCAAGATCCTGAGCAATGCCGTAACTAATAAACAGCCCCAGCCCCAAGCCTTCCCCAACCGGTTTAGTCGTAAAGAATGGGTCGAACATCTGCTCGATCACTTCTTGAGGCAAGCCAGGGCCATTGTCATGGATCGTCAATCGCACTTGCTCCGTAGTTACCTCAACATGAAGACGAATGATGCCATTGGGTATGTCGTTCAACGCATCCAGCGCGTTACGCAGCAGGTTTGTAAGCAACTGCTCAAGGCGAACGTCATCGCCACGTATCCAGAGTGACTGTTGCCAATCACCGTCACGCTCCAAACGCACTTTTTGCTGCTGGAAACGCTCCTCTAGTAGCTCTAGTACGAAGTGCAGGCTGGCCGGAAGATCCACACTCTCGCGGCTCTCGCCCTTGCGAGCAAACAGCTTTAGCTGCTCGATTAGCCGAGCGAGGCGTTTGCTTAATACCTGAATACGTTGGAAGTTGTCGCCTGCCATTTCCTGACGGCCGAGCGCCAACAACCGCTCACCGTTGGCAGCATAAGTACGGATGCCTGAAAGGGGTTGATTAAGCTCATGAGCAATGCCTGCCGCCATGGTACCCAAGGCGGCCAATTTACCCGCTTGGACCAGTTCAGCTTGCGCATCCTCTAAGGCCTGAGTGCGTTCCTGGACACGTTCTTCCAAGCGAATATTGGTTTGCTGGATGATTTTCGCCTGAGCATCGCGCATGTGTTGGCGTTTTTGGCGTTCACGCAACCACAAGCCAAACAACAAAAGAGCGGAAAGCGTGACTAAGCCCGCCAGAAGTACATTGCGAGCACTGATATAAAGTGGGCGCACCGGGCTGAGATAATGCATCGACCAACCCAGTGTAGCAAGCGGCAGGGAAGCGACCAGAAAACGCTCGCCTCCCCCTTGTGCTTGGTTGCCTATTACCAGCGTATCGTCATGCAGGCGCTGGCCGAGTGGGGAAAGCGGTTTATCGAGAAATTGACGTTGGGCACTAATCTGCGCCAATGCATCATCAGAAAGCCCATCTATGTGCTGAAACCGCCACTGCTCGCGGCTAGAAAGTATCACAACGCCATTGGCATCCGACAAAATGACGTTTTCTTGTGCTCGACGCCAATCCTCTTGAAGCGCTTCCAGTGAGACTTTAACCACCAAGACACCCGCAGAGACAGTGTCGTCGCCAAGCGTAACGACATAAGAGGTGAAATACCCCGGCTGTCCGGTTGTGTCACCGATCGCAAAGAATTCACCGCTACCGCTCTGCATGGCATCGTAAAAATAGGGGCGGAAGTGATAATCGTGGCCAATGAAACTTTGCTCGAGTGCATAGTTGCTGCTGGCCAGGGTGACACCTTGCTCATTCATCAGAAAAATGGCGTCAGCGCCCGAACGCTCAGCGACCTCTGCCAAGTGCTGATTAACAGGAGACAACAATAGCTCACTAGGTTCGCGCAGGGCAGCCTGGACTAAAGGTTGCTGGGCCAGTAAGTCAGGCAGGTAGTTAAAGCGCTCAAGCGCACCTTGCAGGCTGCTGGTGTAGAGCGCTAGACGCGTATTTGCGTGACGCTGGGCATCTGCTTCGGCGTGGCTGTATTGCCAATGCCATAACCACCATAACCCCAAAAGGCTCAGCACGATTAAAGAGGCCAGAACCAGCGCATACAGCCAAATCTTTCTGCTCACTGTGAGTTTGCCTCAATGGTCGAATTGATCAGACCTAAGAGCTTATCACCCAGGCGTAAGCACTCCCATTGTCGAAGGTATCTCTAACGCCCTCCAGCGCAACAGCAAACTCATCACTATACGGTTGCCACAGGCGTCACCGGCGAGCCAATGGCGCCTGGCAGCCGAAGTGGTGGCGCCGTTAGCAAGAACCGGTTGCGCTGGCGGCTATGCAACCATTCCGCTAAATCTTTCAGATACCATAACTCCGCCAGCGGCAATCCGAGTTTGAACAGGCAATGATGGTGCAATGGAAGTCTAGAGCAGCAGCTCGACGCCAACTCACGGTCTAAGTTTTCCACCGCATAATTATCCGCGCAGATCGCCGCAATGCCGCTTTCAGTGATCCACTCCAGCAAGGCTGAATCACTGCCATCAAGCACTGCCCCGGTGTTTTTCAGCACCTCTGGCTGCGGCGTACCCTGCATATCCAACAACGCCTCGGCGAACCCTGTGCGCAATACCAGCATATCGCCACGCTCCACCACCACGTTCAGTTGTTTCAGCGCTTCCATCAACTCCAGGTGCCCTACCAGCGTTCTTCCCGCACCGAAAACTCTCACCAAATCGACCAATACGGCTCGGCCTTGCATGCCATGTGTTGCCAGTGTCTCGACTCCCAGGCGTCTAGCATAGGAGTCGTGCCACTGGGCCGATTCTCCGCTCAGATCGAGCACATCCTTCTCGGCCAGGTAGCCGTTGTAGTAGCGGCGTTCTGGCGTGCCATCACCATCGCCATCGAACAGAGCGCCCACGTGAGCCAGGGAGTCCCACTGCGTGGAGTACTGCAACGATAGCTGAACCTGGTCGTCACTAATAACGTCATGCAGCGCGGGGCTATGAGTCGCCAGGGGAAAGTTGATGTACTGGTCATCACCCAGAGCTGTCGGGGTTAGCTTCGGAGGCGAACGACGGGGGTTCAACACCTTTCCGCCGGGGATATCCAGAGGTAACGACAAGCAGAATGTCACCCCTTCGTGGACTTCCTTCACACCCTTGAGCACCTGTTCGGTGCCGATCAGGTTGACTCGCCCCAGTTGATCTTCAGGGCCAAACTCGCCCCAGTTGCTACCTTCAGGACGTTTCTTCCAGCGAGGCTGATTCATGACTTGTCTCCACCGGCATGTTGGGTAGCGATTTCAATGATACGCTGCAGGTTTTCCCGCTCCCGGGCCTGGTGCTGGGTGCGCGTCTCATCACTCCACTGGTAGAAACCTTGCCCAGCCTTGGCACCTAGGCGACCTTGGGCAACGTACTCTTCAAGTAGATCGGCAGGTTGCTGACGTGCTTCGAGATCCGCATAGAGGTAATGGGCGATATTCAGGTGGGTGTCCAACCCGTTAAGGTCGCGCTGACATAAGGGGCCGTTCAACGCCATACGCACACCAATGGAGTACTGCACGATATCATCCAGCGCCTCGGCCTCCACTATCCCTTTTTCCAACAGGGAGAGGCATTCACGCATAACCGCATGCTGGATCCGGTTAGCGACGAAGCCAGGTACACAGGTATTCAGTACCGCAGGGCGTTTCCCCCAACGCTTTAGCCAACCGCACACCTTTTCCACTACTGCCGCCTCGGTATGGCTGCCTGGCACCACTTCCACGGCAGGTATGATATCCGCCGGATTAAAGAAGTGCGTCCCCAGGAACCGTTGCGGCACACGCATGGCACTGCCGATGTCATCAATCGGAATACCCGATGTATTGGTCACGATGATACAAGTATCGGCCACTTCAGACTCGATTTGCGCCACGACCTTTCGCTTAATCTCGACGTCTTCTGTCACGCTCTCAATGACAAAATCAGCACTCTTCGCCACCTCCAAATCCGTGGTAAAGCAAATAACTGCAGCACTCTCCCCCACACTCAAGCGACTGGCTTCCAGTACCTTCGGGTTGGTATCAACCACAGTGACCTTGACACCATGCGTCGCCATTAACTTGGCCAGCGTGGTGCCCATGGTTCCCGCACCTACCACAGCAGCTTGCAATGAATCGTCCTGCATCAGTACTTCCTCCTTCGTCTGGCTCGGAGATCATTCAAGTGAACCTAGACAAATGTCGCATTGAATAAAACTAGTCGTGAGTCAAAGATCACTCACGAAAAACGAACTTATGTGCGCTATGCGTACATAGTAGACAATGACAGGCACGCCGACAATAAGAGGGCTTCCTATGAATGCGCTGGCAAATTTCTTCACCCGGCTCGTTAACCGCTACATGCCCGATCCTCTCGTCATCGCGATCCTTCTAACCATGCTCACAATGCTCCTGGCAGTGTTAATGCAGGGCACCAGCCCCTTAAATGCGGTGCGTTATTGGGGCGATGGCTTCTGGGACTTGCTGGCCTTCAGCATGCAAATGACGGTCATCCTTCTAGCGGGCTATATCCTGGCCAAAACGCCCTTGGTTGACGGCATACTCAACCGCGTCGCAGCACGCGTCACAACGCCCTTCGTCGCGATTGTTGTTGCCACTCTGGTGGGAGGTATCGGTAGCTGGCTAAACTGGGGTTTCGGCTTGGTCATCGGCGGTATAGTCGCCCAGAAGTTGGCGCTTAACGTGAAAGGCTTACATTACCCACTAGTGATCGCTGCGGCGTATTCTGGCTTTGCTCTTTATGGTATCGGCCTGTCTGGCAGCGTGCCGCTACTGATCGCCACCGAAGGGCACTTTCTTCAGGATACGATTGGATTAATCCCACTGAGCGAAACAATTTTCTCGCCCATTCTTTTGATCACCAGCGCTCTTATTCTTCTCACTCTTCCTTTCTTCAATGCCTGGCTGCATCCCAAGCACGCCGAAGATATCGTCGAAATCGACCCAACCACGGTAGCCAAGCCCTCCGTAGCTCCGCTTCCCAACGACACAAAAACCACCATCGCCGAACGTTTGAATCGCAGCAAAGTGGTGGGCATTGGCATTGGCGCGCTAGGCATGCTGTATATTGCACTGTATGCATTCGATGGCGGTTCGCTGAACCTTAATACCATCAATTTCGCCTTCCTGTTTTTGGGTATATTGCTATTTGCCTCGCCTGCCAACTACCTAGCCGCTTTGACGGATGGGATTCGTATCGTCTCTGGCATCATCGTGCAGTACCCTTTCTACGCGGGGATCATGGGAATTCTCGTGGGGTCAGGGCTGGTGGTTTCGTTCGCCAATACCTTCGTTGATATCTCCAGTGCGCAAACCTTGCCTATCTGGTCATTTATCAGCGGCGCCATCATCAACCTGCTGGCACCATCCGGTGGCGGCCAATGGGCTGTCCAAGGTCCTGTTATGGTTCAAGCCGCCACAGAACTTGGTGCTTCCCAGGCAGCCACGGCGCTTGCCGTCCAAATTGGTGACCAATGGAGCAACATGGTTCAGCCGTTCTGGATCCTCCCGGTGTTAGCCATCTCCGGCTTGAAGTTACGTGATGTGATGGGCTACATGGTGCTGATCCTAATCTACCTCGGGGTCATCTACGCCAGCGCGATGCTGATCTGGGGCTACCTCGGCGCCTAACCATTCTTATCTACGCTTAACGACTCTTGACTTACGGGACTGCCCCATGCCTTTTTTGATCGAAACTTTCGACAAGCCCGGCCAGCAGGCACTACGCCTGGAGGTACGCCAAGCGCACCTGGAGTATCTGGATGCCAACGTAGTGACCTTATTGGCCTGTGGCGCCAAGCTTTCCGATGATGGCGAAACGGCGTCTGGCGGTATCTACCTAGTCGACTTGGATAGCCGCGAGGAGGCCGAGCACTTCATCGAGTCCGATCCATTTCACCAAGCGGGGCTATTCGCCGAGGTTAAAATCGTGCGCTGGCGACAAGCCTATTTAAATCGAAAAAACACTCTGTAGCGCGAATACCTGTAGCACAACTACCCATGGAGAAGTGCAATGCTGTTTCATGTAGAAATGGTCGTAAAGCTGCCGTCGGATATGCCCGCCGAGCAAGTAGCTGACATCAAAGCAAAGGAGAAAGCCTACTCTCAGGAGCTACAACGGCAAGGCAAATGGCGCCACCTATGGCGGATCGCTGGCAGCTACGCCAACGTCAGCATCTTCGACGTCAGTGACAATGCTGAACTCCACGATCTTATTAGCGGTTTGCCGCTGTTTCCCTATATGGATATCCATGTGAAGCCATTATGCGGTCATCCTTCATCTATACACGAAGGTGACGCATAACAGCTCTGCTCTATCGACTCCGCCGCGTTTTCTTACAGGCTCTTAATAGCTAACGAGCGCGGCATATCGTCGAATCTATAGAAACGCTAACGTCATGCCCACCAAACGCTATAGTATCGTAGTGTGTCTCTAGCGCTTAGTGGGCATGACGGGTATGCGGTTATAGGAATATTTCTCTCCGTCTATAACTGTTTGCGAGTCTCCAGTCCGGAGGCTTACGCCACACCGTGGTTCGAGTCGGTGGAAAGCACAGCAATGAGCTTTTTCGCGAACAGCACCGGAGCTTCTACCGACGGCACATGCCCCACACCGTCAAATATCTCCAACGGTGCGCCATCTAGCTCCGCAGCCAAGGCTTCCAACGTTGCGGGCGGCGTGGCCATATCTTCACTGCCGCCAAACAGCTGTACTTTGACCTTATTAGGAACGACCTTATGAGGGGCGTTCTTACCAGAAAGCTTTCCAGAGAACGTATTACGACCAAGCATTTCGCATAGCTGGGCGTAGGACTCATCGTCGCCACGGCCCATTTGTACGCACCATCCTGCTTTCAGCGCTGGACTTTCCTCAAACGCCTGTGGTGCAAACCAGCGCGGCACGATTTCTTCAGACATCGCTGCCAGGCCTTCCTGGCGCACTCGGCCTGCGCGGGTGTTCCAGAGATCAGGATTGCCGATCACTGCGCCAGTATTGGTCAGCGTAGCGGAGAGCAGCCGGTCGCTATGCTCAGCAATCAACTGCTGGCCGACGACACCGCCAATGGACGTACCGGCAAAGTGAAAGCGCTCAGCAGCCGCCAGCTCTGCCAATGCTAGAGCCTCAGCGGCTAAATCAGCGGGAGTGATTTGTGCACCGCTGGCTGCCTGACTAGCACCGTGGCCGGGAAGATCCCAGGTCAGCACCCGGTAGCGGGGTAGCAGCGCGGGAATGATGTCGTCCCACACGGCTTGGCTCATGCCCAGTGGATGCGCTAGCACGATAAGTGGATTCACATCCGAGCCGAGCAATCGGTAAGCGACGCTGCGGCCATTGATAGTATGAAAGGCCATGCTACCTCCGTTAAACGCGTTCAATCAGCGTGGCAATACCCTGACCCACGCCTACACACATGGTGCACAATGCATAGCGCTTGCCGCTGTTTTGCAGCTCATGAGCAGCGGTCATTAACAGGCGCGCACCGGACATACCCAGCGGGTGACCCAGGGCAATCGCGCCGCCGTTAGGGTTGACGCGTGGATCGTCGTCTTTAAGGCCCAAGTCACGCATGCAGGCCAGTGCCTGGGCAGCGAACGCTTCGTTGAACTCAAACACATCGATATCATCCATGGTGATACCAGTGCGTTTAAGCAGTTTTTGCACAGCAGGTACCGGACCATATCCCATGATGCGCGGCTCAACGCCGGCCGTGGCCATGCCAATAATTTTCGCCATCGGTGTCAGACCATGCTGTTTAACCGCCGCGTCACTGGCCACCAGCATCGCCGCCGCGCCATCGTTAACGCCCGACGCATTGCCTGCGGTCACGCTACCGCCTTCACGGAACGGCGTAGGCAACCCTGCCAGTTTTTCCAGGGAGGTTTCCCGCAGGTGCTCATCCTGATCAAAGATTAGCGGCGCCTGCTTGCGGCGGGGAATCTCGATGGCGGTGATCTCTTGGGCAAAGCGCCCCGCTTTTTGGGCGGCAGCGGCTTTCTGCTGAGAGCGCAGGGCAAAGGCATCCTGATCTTCCCGAGAGATAGTGAACTGCTCGGCGACGTTTTCCGCCGTTTCTGGCATCGAATCAACGCCGTAGGCTTTCTTCATCAGCGGGTTGATAAAGCGCCAGCCGATGGTGGTATCTTCGATCTTTTGCCCGCGCGCAAAAGCGCCTTCAGCCTTGCCCATCACGTAGGGCGCTCGCGACATGGACTCCACGCCGCCTGCCAGTGCCAGCTCCATTTCGCCCGCTTTAATCGCGCGAAACGCGGTACCGACCGCGTCCATGCCCGAACCACACAGGCGGTTCATGGTTGTGCCGGGTACCGAGGTCGGGATGCCCGCCAGCAGCGACGACATACGTGCCACGTTGCGGTTGTCTTCACCGGCCTGGTTGGCGCAGCCCATAAACACTTCGTCAATGGCAGCAGGGTCAAGATCCGGCGCTTCCGCCAGTACGGCTTTAAAAATCGTCGCGGCGAAATCATCGGGGCGCACGCTGGCCAAGGTACCAGCGAAGCGGCCAACGGCAGTGCGGCGCGGGTGGCATAAATAGACATCACTCATACAAAGCTCCTTATTCACCCGCGTGGGCACGCTCGGTGCGTGCTTTCAGTTCGCGCAATATTTCAAGCTCGTTGGGGTTCGGTTCCTGCGTGCTCTCCAGCTGTTCGGCAAAGCGAATATCCCAACCGGTTGCGTCAATCACGTCTTCACGGGTGACGCCGGGGTGTAGCGAGACGACGACCAGCTCTTTGGTGTCCGGGTCGGGCTTCATCACGCATAGGTCAGTAATGACCCGCGTGGGACCCTTGCCAATATTGGGCACGTTATCGCGCCCTTTACCATCACGGCCAAAGCCTAGCGTGGTGACGAAGTCGACATCTTTCACAAACGCGCGCTTTGAGTGCTTCAAGGTAATAAACACTTCACCAGCGTTGGTGGCTATTTCCGGCGCACCGCCGCCGCCCGGCAGGCGTACCTTAGGCGCTTTGTAATCACCGATCAGTGTGGTGTTAAGGTTGGCAAAGCGGTCGATTTGCGCAGTGCCTAAAAAGCCCACGTTGACTTTGCCACCCTGCAGCCAATAGCGGAACATTTCTGGCACGGCCACCGTGGTCAACGCTGATTCGCACAGCTCACCGTCACCAATGGATAACGGCAGAATCTCAGGCTTGGTTTGCAGGGTGCCGGACTCATAAATCAGCACTACCTCAGGCGCATGGGTTAGGCGTGCCAGGTTGGCGGCTTCAGAAGGTAGACCAATGCCCACAAAGCAGGTCATGCCATTTTCTAACGCACGGGCAGCGGTCACAGTCATCATTTCAGAAGAGGTGTATTCCTGACTCATTAGGCTTGCTCCTCTGCACCGTAGATATTCTTGTCGATCCATTGAGTAAAGGTATCGCGGTCACGAGCAATGGCATCCCACTCTTTATAGAAGCGGTTGCTGCGACCGTAGTAGCCATGGGTATACGAAGGCAGCGCGCCCTTTTCTGCCACGGCAACGGCACTAATCGCCCAGCCTGGGATCACGCAAGCATTGGGATGAGCGTTCAGGTCATCGACAATCTCTTCCACGGTGACAATGCTGTGCTTAGCAGCCAACACCGCCTCTTTCTGTACGCCAACAATACCTTCCACCAGCACATTACCCTGTCGATCCGCCCGTTGAGCGTGAATGATCGACACATCCGGTCGCACAGAAGGAACCGCTGCTAGGCGTTCACCGGTAAACGGGCACTCAATAAATTTGATTTGATCATTCACGCTCGGCAGCTCGCTACCGACATAGCCACGCAGCACAGCCATTGGCAGGCCAGCAGCCCCGGCCTCAAAGGCGCAGGCCATCGCGGCATGACTGTGCTCAAGAATCTCAATTTTGCGCGGCCAGCCTTTCTCAACCGCATCGCGCAGTCGATGCAGCGAGCCCACGCCGGGATTACCGCCCCAGGAGAAGATCACCTTTTTAGCACAGCCCGCGCCAATCAACTGGTCGTAGATGATATCGGGGGTCATGCGGATCAGCGTCAGGTCGCGCTTTTTCTGACGGATCACTTCGTGGCCCGCGGCAAACGGAATCAGGTGGGTAAAGCCTTCCATGGCAACGGTGGCGCCATCTTCGACGTAGCGCGCTACCGCGTCATGCAAGCTCAAGAACTCAGCCATAGGTCTCCTCCTGGCAGTGACTCTCGACAAGTTCGAATAACGAACTTTGATTTGTAGTGCGAACAATTTACTCCCGTCATATTCACTCGTCAAACCCCACCAAGCACGCATACAAAAGGGGAGGCTAAGCCTCCCCTCTCGTTAACATCGGTAAAAACCTTATCATTTCAAATAATTATTCATTCTTCAGCCAGGCAGATGCACGCGCTACTTGGCGTAAGCTACTACCAAGGTATAGCGTCGGGTCACAAGCGTTACGCAGCTCTTCATGAAGGAGGTATCTTTATGGTCTTTGTACTGCTTTTTGCCCTCGTACTGCTTCGCGTACCGTTTAAACGCAGGATTTTATGATGGCGTTTAAAGCGGCCTGGTAACCCTCCGTCCCAAGCCCCGCAATGACCCCATCTGCCCGCTGCGAGACATAGGAGTGGTGACGGAAGCTTTCGCGTTTATGGACATTTGAGATATGTACCTCAATGACCCTACCTTCAAAGGCATTGAGCGCATCGAGGATAGCGACAGACGTATGGGTATAGGCGGCCGGGTTGATGATGATAGCCAGCGTGCCATCGAGACGCGCCGCATGAATGGCGTCAATCAATTCGCCCTCATGATTGCTTTGAAAACAGCTTATATCCCAGCCCTGCTTCTCAGCTGTTTCAGCCAAAGCGTTATTAACATCATCCAGCGTCTCATAGCCGTAAACGTCTGGTTGACGAACGCCTAAAAGATTTAAATTAGGTCCGTGAAGGACCGTTACTTTTGGTTGTCCCACTGCTCATCTCCTTTCGTGGCATTACGTCATCGTCGGAAGTCGTTATGCCTATAATAACGTGTCGTTTAGTGCTTAATCTGTCTTCATAATGTCTGAAAATCGCTCAATTGGGCGCTATTCGAACAACATACTATATTGGCTATGTGCTAGTAAGGTTATTTCAGCGAGGGGGCACTGATGGAGGAAAAAGGCTAAGATGAAAGGTTAAAACCTGATGACCGCGGCTTCGTAACGGCGATCATCCGTTAAACCAACCAAGCAAGCCGCCTGTATCAAACACTCAACTAGACGGCTCGCCATAAACAGCTGGATATAAGCTTGTATCAACCAGCCAGCCACACAAAAGAGTGGCGATAGACTGTCTATTAGATCTGAAAACTATTCCTCACTTCATTTCAAAGCCTTTATCAATAAGAAATTCTTGCATATGCGAACGCAGCTTTTGATTAAAAAGTGGGGCTAAACTCTGAGACCAGTCTGAAACTTTATTTCCCCCTTTGCGGGTCTGGTAATAGTGGTGCATGGTGAGATTAAAAGCATTCACATGCTCTGAATCATCACTGTATCTGTTCTTTTTGACGATAGCTTCAACGGGTAACCGCGGCTTAATATCCGGATCTTGTGCAGGATAACCAATACACATACCAAATACAGGATATACATGGTGTGGCAAACTTAGCAGTTCGCTCACGGCTTGTGGATTATTGCGTATACCTCCTATGTAGCAAATTCCTAGCCCTTCTGACTCCGCCGCAATCGCGATGTTTTGTGCTACCAGTGAAACGTCTACCGTAGCAACCAAAAGCTGCTCGGTCATACCACTCACGACGTTTTCCCCTGTGCTTCTCGCCGCTTCAAGTGGACGCTTCATATCGGCGCAAAAGACTAGGAAATCACTGCTGCTCGCTACGTATTTTTGTCCACCTGTCAGCTCGACTAACTGGTCGCGTAAATGCTTATCGGTGACATGTATTATGCTATATGCCTGTATATGGCTGGAGGTTGCTGCTGCTTGCCCTGTACGAATCAGTTCTATCAATAACTCCGGCGAAACTTTCCGCTCTTCAAACTTTCTAATTGAGCGATGAGATTTCAATAACTTAATCGTGTCGTTCATTATGCACGCCCATCTAATAATATTTAATTGGTGTTTAACATTACAGCTTACCCTTGAGCCCTGGTAGAACCTCGCAAAGATCACCCACCAAGCCGTCGTCGGCGACTTGGAGGCATGGGTTACCCCAGTACGCCGTCATTTTTCAACTGCGATAACTGCTCTGGCGAAAGACCAAGATACTCGGCGAGTACATCGTTAGTATCTTGTCCCAGCAGTGGTGCTGGTCTTCTGTACTCTACGGGCGTGTCGGAAAGATGAATTGGGCTACCCACCATCTTGAAGTCAGGATTCAGAGAATGGGGGATATTAACCAGCATGCCACGGGCATCCACCTGGGGCTCTGCTAGTGCGTCGGCAATATCGTTAATTAGCCCGACCGGTACCCTAACGTTGCTGATTTTTTTTACCCACGCTTCAGCTGTATCGCGTTTAAAATGCTCTGAGAGAATCTGGGTGATCGCATCTCTATTTCTGACCCGATTTTCATTCTTTGAAAACCGAGGATCAGCAGAAAGCTCTGGCAACCCAATAGCGCTGGCTAGCGCGGCAAACTGAGAATCGTTGCCGCAAGCAATAATGAAGTCCTTATCACTGGCACAAAAGGAGTTGTAAGGCACAATGTTGGCATGCGCATTACCATAGCGCCCAGGTGAAACGCCTGTGCTTAGATAGTTCTGGCTCTGGTTGCCTAATGCCGCCACCTGCACATCCAGGAGCGCCATGTCGCAATGCTGGCCGCGACCAGATTTTTCACGTGCCAGTAGCGCAGCCTGAATGGCAATAACCGAGTAAAGCCCTGTCATCACATCGGTGACAGCCACCCCTACTTTTTGCGCGCCGCCCCCCTGAACGCCATCACGCTCCCCGGTAATGCTCATTAGCCCACCCATTCCCTGGATAATGAAATCATAGCCAGGTTCCTGCGCGCGAGGCCCTGTCTGGCCAAACCCCGTAATGGAGCAGTAGATTAATCTCGGATTGAGATTGGAGAGTGATTCATAATCCAACCCATACTTCTTTAGGGAGCCCGCTTTGAAGTTCTCGACCAGCACGTCGCTCTCAGCCGCCAATGCACGAACAACTTCCTGCCCTTTTTCGGTGGTAATATCGACAGCCACCGAGCGCTTATTGCGATTGGAGGATTGGTAATACGAGGTTTCCGGAGTCTCGTTACCCTGAGCATCTTTCATGTATGGAGGGCCCCAAGCACGCGTGTCATCGCCTCGCCCTACGCGCTCTACCTTGACGACATCCGCGCCAAGATCGGCCAATACTTGGCTACACCAGGGGCCAGCCAGTACTCGGCTTAGGTCAAGCACACGAATTCCCGTCAGTGCTCCCATGACACCCACCTCGTTTCAACTAACATAATCAACCTCAACATCACCGAACATTCGGTGCTTCATGTAACAGTGATACGCCAAGCGTTGCGCGACGCCGCAGCCACGGGCTTGGCCTATAGCGAGGATCTCCCGTTAAGGCATTGATGCGCTCAAGAATGGCAAGCAACCTCTGCGGGCCTAACGCATCTCCCCATGCCAACGGTCCATAGGGATAATTAAGTCCCAATCTAACGGCATTATCGATATCGGTAGGCGTGGCAATCCCACGCTGAGCAATATCACAGGCTAGATTAACCACTGCGGCCAGCACACGTTGAGAGACAAACCCCACGCTGTCACGAATCACGGTCACTCCGGTTCCATCAGAGGCCAATAATGCGTGAGCAGCGTCGCACATCTGCTGTCGCGTGACGGGTGTCATCATCAGTGTGCGATGCCGCTCCAGCCCCATAAATGTGTCAAGGCAGAGTGTGCGTTCAGGGTCGACACCGAAATACGCACTCGCACTCACCGCATCATCACCAAAGGGCAGTAGTAAACAGAGCGCTTCTTCCGATGGTGAATCTGTCCTTTCTACTCGCCCGCCAAGCGACACCAGCAGTGACACGACCTGCTCACATAGGTCGATATCCTCACATCCCACCCAGAACGGCGGAAAATCACTGATCGTGGGCACAGGCTGTGGCGCCAGCGCGGCGATTTTTTGTCCTCCTTCATAGCGATAAAAGCCCACCCCCGTCTTGCGGCCCAGGCGATTCCCTTTCAACATTTGCCGGGATATATAAGAAGGCCTATAACGCGGGTCGTGATAGAACTGCGTGAAAATCGACTCCATCGCAGGGTGCGAAACATCGAGGCCAGTCAAATCAAAAAGTTCGAGTGGCCCCATTCGGAAACCAGCCTCCTCGCGAAGAATCCGGTCGATATCGTCAGGCGGCGCCACCTGCTCTTCTAAAATCTTCAGGCCTTCCGTGCTGTAGGCACGTCCAGCATGATTGACAATAAAGCCTGGGGAGTCCTGAGCACGCACACCAGCATGTCCAAGTTGGCTTGCCAACTCCAGCAGTGTATTAACGACAGCTTCATCGGTATTGACTCCCCCGATCACCTCAATGACCTTCATCAGTGGAACAGGATTGAAGAAGTGAAAACCGGCCATTCGACCAGGATAAGTTAGCTCCGCAGCAATAGCGGTGACCGAGAGTGAAGAGGTATTGGTAGCGAGGATACAATCTCGCGAAACGATCGCTTCGAGGTCGCCAAATAAGCTCTGCTTGATTCCCAGATCCTCGACGATTGCCTCAATAACCACATCGCAATCCGCAAAAGACTTCATCGATTCGGCGATGGTAAGAAGAGACAAAGCGGCTCCAGCAGACTCCCGCGATACTTTGCCCTTGCTAACCAATTTATCGAACGTTCCTTGCAAACCATCACGTGCAGCACGGGCTGCCCCATCGCGGCTATCAAACAGCACGACCTCCAGCCCTGCCTGCGCAGCGATCTGGGCTATTCCAGCCCCCATCACTCCTGTGCCGACAATCCCCAGCCGGTTCACTTTTCTCGCCATTAGGGTTCTCCTCGGTAGCTCGGTTTGCGCTTCTCGATAAAGGCAGCAGCCCCCTCTTTCTGATCCACAGTGTCAAAAAGCAGCTGAAAAGCTTTACGTTCGAGAACCAAAGCGCTCTCTAAGGGCAGATCAGCCCCCATGAGCACCGTTTCTTTGATGTGCTCTAGCGCTAGAGCAGGCAAATTCGCGATTTCTTGTGCCAGTACTGTGGCGCGTTCCAGTGTCCGATCATCACTCACCACTTCGCTAACCAGTCCCATGGCCAACGCCTCTGCCGCTGATACCATGCAGCCGGTCATCAGCATGCGCATGGCCTGAAATTTCCCTACTGCTCGTACTAGCCGTTGCGTCCCACCCGCACCAGGCATTAGACCCAGCTTTACCTCTGGCTGCCCAAACCGTGCCGACTCCCCCGCGATGATGATGTCGCAGTGCATGGCAAGCTCACAGCCACCTCCCAGAGCAAACCCATTAACTGCGGCGATCACTGGCTTAGGACAGCGTGCCACCGGCTCCCAGAAACGCTCATTGTGGCGTAGATGCATTTCAGTCGGAGAAGCCTCAGCAAACTCCTTTACATCAGCACCTGCAACAAACACCTGCTCGCCCCCGGTCAGTACAATGACTCTCACCTCATCCTGCCGGGTTAGAGACGAAAAAAGCTCGGCTAACTGGCACCTCACCGTTCCATTGAGAGCATTCTTGGCATGCGGCCGATCAATACGAACCACCGCCACCCCATCATCAAGCGAGGCAAGATAGACCTCGGAAGAGCGCTGTTTGTTTATCATTCAAAATTTCGCCACCAATAATGTCCGCATTACGGACAAATGTTTTTATAAGAGATAAAACTTACACAGCTTTTGGAATAACTGTCAATCTATCGAAAAACAACCATAATAAAAATACATATTTATCAAATACTTATAATAAATACACAATTTCTAAAACGCTCTATATTGCAACATTAAAATGTCCGCCATACGGACATTAAGACTGCATGATTGACATTTATCGACAACAAGCTGCAAAATCAATCTGTCCAAAAACCTCTAACGAGGCAGAAATCGGTGAAGACAACAGACAATCAGGGCGATTTTCAGATCGTAATAGACCCGATGAATGCGGCGGGCGAGCAGGAGAAAGACCGGCAGTTCGTAACTGCGTTGGCGAGAGGGCTTGAACTACTACGCTGCTTCACTCCAAGCGAGAGTGCCCTAAGCAACCTCGATCTGGCTAGGAAGTCGGGGCTGCCACGCCCCACCGTTAGCCGGCTCACGCATACTCTCGCCCGGCTGGGCTATCTTCGCCCTATATCACGAGGGAAGTATCAATTGGATGTGGGCGTTATGGCCTTTGGCTATTCCATGCTATCCAACCTGCCAATTCGCGCGATTGCCCAACCTTTGATGGTAAATCTCGCCGACGAAGTCGGTGCGACAGTGGCCATGTCTGCCCGAGATCGCCTAGACATGGTTTATCTAGATGTGGTTCAGAGTTCTCTACGTTCCACCATCCGTCGCCAAACCGGTACGCGTCTTCCCCTTCATCAAAGCTCGGCGGGACGCGCCTATTTGGCTGCTCTACCTCCACAAGAGGGAGACGCACTAATGGACCACCTGCGGGAGTCTTATCCCGGCGACTGGCCTGTTATTCGCAAAGCATTAGAACGTGCTTTTCGTGACTACGCCGATTACGGCTACTGTTTGTCGATTGGAGAATGGCAACGAAAAGTGAATGCCGTTGCGGTGCCGCTCCATCACCCGCAGTTGGGAATTCTATCGTTCAACTGTGGTGGTCCTGAGTTCCAGATATCACGGGAAAAGCTGGAAGAGTCTATCGGGCCCCAATTAGTCCAGTTGGTCAACGATATAAAGACCCAGATCTCGTAAAACCCACTACTCCAACGATCTACTTACCTTACATTAAGAGGCACACATGATTCGTGACCAGGAAACCATGCAGCTCCTGCTCGACTCCATACGTAGCTTTGTTAAAGAAGCGTTAATTCCACGTGAGGAAGAAATAGCTGAAAGCGATGAAATCCCCGATGACATTGCCTCACAGATGCGTGATATGGGTCTCTTTGGGCTCACTATTCCCGAAGAATATGGTGGTCTTGGTGTGACCATGGAGGAAGAAGTCAATATTGCTTTCGAGCTGGGCAGGACATCTCCCGCCTTCCGCTCCTTCATCGGTACTAACAACGGCATCGGTTCAATCGGCATCCTGCTAGACGGCACCAACGAGCAGAAAGCTAACTACTTGCCCCGATTGGCCAGCGGCGAGATTCTGAGTGCATTCTGCCTAACGGAGCCCGACTCTGGTTCTGACGCCGCCTCGCTGCGCACTACCGCTATAAAAGATGGCGACGACTACTTGATTAACGGTACCAAACGCTACATCACCAACGCCCCGCATGCCGGTATTTTTACTGTAATGGCACGCACTAACCTGGAGGTCAAAGGCGCCAAGAGCATTAGCGCCTTTATCGTTGAAGCCGACACCCCCGGCATTACCATTGGTAAACGCGATAAGAAGATGGGCCAAAAAGGCGCTCACACCGCTGATGTAATCTTCGATAATGTACGCGTACCGGTCAGCGCACTGATTGGCGAACAAGAAGGCGTCGGATTTAAGACCGCCATGAAAGTTTTGGATAAGGGACGCCTGCATATTGCCGCCATTGCCGTAGGGGCCGCTGAGCGTGTTCTAGATGACTCTCTACGCTTTGCAATGGAACGCCAACAATTTGGCAAGCCTATTGCCGAATTCCAGCTTATCCAGGGCATGCTGGCCGACTCCAAGGCCGAGATTTATGCCGCTCGCTGCATGGTTCTAGATGCCGCACGCAAGCGTGATGAGGGCCAGAACGTTAGCACCGAGGCCTCCTGCGCAAAGATGTTCGCTACCGAAATGTGCAGCAGGGTCGCCGACCGCGGTGTGCAAATTCATGGCGGCGCTGGCTATATAAGCGAATACGCCGTTGAGCGGTTCTATCGCGATGTACGCCTATTCAGGCTCTATGAAGGCACCACCCAAATCCAACAGGTAATCATCTCGCGCAACATGATTCGCGACGCTCAATAGCGGGTGTTTGCTGATGACCGTAGGCCTCCCCGTTGCCGCCGGGTCATTCATCCCCCTCGTCCGCTATTCCGCCCTACGCGCCTTTAACTAGAAGGATGTAACCATGCCACAACCCTTTGCTATCGTCACCGGCGGTGCCCGCAACATCGGCCAAGCCATTGCGTTGCGCTTGCAACAAGATGGCTATCGCACCATTGTCCTCGACATTGAGGCGCCAGAGGCAGAATCATTAAAGGCCGATGCACACCTAGTCGACCTGAGTAATATTGATGCGACCCGCCAAGTGCTCGAAAAAATTGCTGACGCCCACCCGGTGACGTGTCTTGTCAATAATGTTGGCATAGTGCGTCCTGCGCTTCTCGACGACACCCGTATTGAGGACTTCGATTCTTTGATGCATCTCAACGTGCGCTCCGCGTTGGTATGTACTCAGTCTCTTCTTCCCTATATGCGGCAGCATGGCCAGGGACGCATTGTTATGAACGCCAGTCGCGTGGTGCTCGGCAAGGAGGCCCGCACTCTTTATAGCGCGACGAAAGGAGCATTACAGTCGATGGCCCGCACTTGGGCGCTAGAACTAGCTGCTGATGGCATTACGGTTAACTGTGTGGCACCAGGACCTATTGCCACGACAGCGTTCTGGGAGAACAACCCACCCGACTCAGAGCGTGCGCGCCGTATCATTGAGAACATCCCTGTCCAGCGTATGGGGCAACCCGACGATGTTGCTCAAGCAGTTAGTTTCTTCTGCGACCCACGCAGCAGTTTCATCACGGGACAAACATTATTCGTTTGCGGTGGTGTCACGGTAGGTTGAGGCAATAGCTCAGCTTGCTAATCGAAAAAGTACGGCGGCCATCATCAACGAGGCCGCCAGGAATGCTCCGTTCCAGCGCAGGCCAATTTGACCCGCCGTTATACCTGTGAATCGCGACATAATCATCATTGCCGCCGTGAATGGCGACGACACCATCGTCAATGACCACCCCACCAGCATCGCCGCCGCCAATAGCGGCAATGACACACCCTCTAGCCCGACCTGGGCGACCATGCTGGTCAAGAAGGTCACGCTGATAATTGGATTGACGCCTATCTGGGCAAGCACCACGATCAGTAATAGCGTTAGTGCTGGCAACCAGTTGCCAGCAGCGATAAGGAGTGATGCCATCCCATCGAGCTGGGCCGGATTAAGCAGCGCCACGCTGAGATATCCAAGATAAGCACCTGAGCCCAACGCGACAACCTCGTTACCAATACCACCCAGCACATCAGGCAGACGACGGGAGAGCAAAGCAGTGGCTGACCCCACGCCAGCATGCCCAATATCACGGCACTGCCAGGCCAACCATACCCATGCTCCCAGTGGTACACCGATCACAACAGCCTGAGGCAATCGCAGAGATAGCATGGTGGCAAGTGCAAAAACAAGCAGGACCAGAGCCAGCAGCAGCAGGCTAAAAGCTACTAGCGGCATCAATGAGGGCCTCTCACTCCCTGCTGCGCTGGCTCTCGGACGAGGACCAGCAATCTGATCACAAGCCCACCCCATCAGAAATAGCACGACTGCCGATGCCAGCACATAAGGAAAGAGCTCACCCCAGGTCAGCGGTTCCAGATTACCCAAAACCACCGCAACGCCGATACCTAACGGGGAAACCAGAGGTGCCAGGGTAAAGCCGCGTAAGGTTGCCAAGAGCATGCGTCGGCGACGCACCTCCTGCAGCCACACTCGTCCCTGGGCCGAGCCGAGAGTATTAGCCTTATCGATCATCGACATGAACAAGTTCAACACGCCAAAGTTGAGCACGATACCGAATAGGGTAGAACCCAACGAGAGCATCGGATAACGCCATGTGGGAGGCTGCAATAGTAGGCTCTGTCCACAGCGGCGAATGAGTCTCGACCGATAAGCCGGCAAGCGCAGCACCGCAAGTGCCGTCATGAACGCCGCCAGAAAGACAAAGCCATTAGCCGCCTCATAAAGCACTACCCAAGGAGAAGGAAGTCGCCACAGTGCAAAAAATGACACTGCAACACAGGCCAACGCTAGCATGCGAGCCATCGCGCTAAAACGGATCCAACCAAGCACTAGAAAGCCTGCCAAAAGTAGTTGAGCCAAGCTTGCGACCCACGTTGCGCCACTCAACAAATGCACCACGGTTAGCACTGCCACACCCGCTAGCAAACGGCTAGACCATACGTTTGTAACTGGCATCTTTATGCGGGAACTCATGGTTGGCTCCACCTCACTAGTAAAAAAAAGCCGGCACCCTACGGTGGCCGGCTCGATTTCCTTGCGCCTTAAGCCCACTTCGCGGGCTTAAGGCAAAACACCACTTAGCGTAAGGTCGACAGCATCACGCTCCCGCCCCAGGCTCACTCGCACTCTGTTTCGCTTTTTGCCGCGAGGTAATAAAACGATAAAGGGCCAGCAATATGGAGCCTAAGGTTAGAGCGATGAAGAACCAGGTGATCGGACCACGCACGAAAATCGACAGATCGTTGGAACCGATTAACAGCGAGCGACGCAGGTTATCCTCGAACATAGGCCCCAAAATAAAGCCTATTAGGAAGGGAGCAGCCGGGATACCGGTACGATTAAACACATAACCCAGAACCCCAAAAGCCAACATCAACCACACATCGAAAGTATCATTATTGACCGCATAAGCCCCATATACGCAGAACATCAACACAATCGGAAAAAGAATCGATTTGGGAATATCTGCGATCAGGGAGAAGTAACGGATTGCCGCATTCCCCACAAATAACAAGATCACGGAACTGAGCATGATACCGAGGAAAAGTGCATAGATGAGCGGCAGGTTTTCCTGAAACAGCAGTGGGCCAGGGGTCAGCCCATGGACCATGAAGGCTCCCAGGATAATGGCGGTGATCACATCGCCGGGAATTCCTAACGACAGCAGTGGGATCAGCGTGGCTCCAGCGACGCCGTTGTTTCCTGCTTCGGAAGCAGCGACACCTTCTACTTCTCCCTTTCCAAAGCGCTCTGGGTGAGGCGAACGACGCTTGGCATCACTGTACGAGATGAAAGCCGCTGCAGTTGCCCCAGTGCCTGGGATAGCGCCGATAATGACACCTATCAAACTACCTCGAACGATGCTTTTGAGGCTGCCCTTGAGCTCGCTGAAAGACACGCCAGCACCACTCGCCTTGGCACGTAGGTGAGGTATCACCTTTTTGCGATAAAATTCGATAATTTCAGGTATCGCAAACAGACCGATCAATAGCGGAATGAACGAGATACTGTCCATCAGATTGTAGTTGCCAAAGGTCAGGCGCTGCGAGCCAAACACTGAATCGAGCCCTACCAACGAGAGCAGGATGCCCAAAAGAGCCGCAATCAACCCTTTGATCATTGAACCACTGGCAAGCGAGATGATAATAGTCAAAGAAAAACAGATCAGCCAAAAGAATTCCGGCGCACCGAAGTTAAGTGCAATCTTGGCTAAATAAGCAGCAAAAAAGATCAATGCAATATTAGAAATGAAATCCGCAATCACCGACGCATAGAGCGCCATCTTGAGCGCCTTTTTTGCTTCTCCTTGCTGCGCCATCGGATAGCCATCTAGTAACGTACAGGCCGAAGCTGGCGAACCCGGCGTACGAATCAAAATAGCGGTGATTGAGCCGCCATACATACCACCTTTATAAATACCTACCAACAACAGTATGGCCGCGACCGGCTCCATAGAAAAAGTAAACGGTAGTGCCAAGGCCACCGCCATAGTGGCAGTAAGACCCGGGATAGAGCCAACAGTAACGCCAATCACCACCCCTACAGCTATTGCCACAAAGTTCTCTGTGGCCAGAAACAGCTGCAGTACTTCTGTAATGTTTTCCATAAATCACCAGATCTTAAAGGTGGCAGTGAGCTCAGAACGGCCACATCGGCAGCGGCACGTTCATAATCCCCGTAAACAGTAGCGTCACGCCCGCCGGGAAAACGATAGCTAGACCGTAAACCCACCAAGTACGCACCGGGTGGGCGATGAAAAGTATCAAAGTGGCGAGGATGCCACTGATTACCGCGCCTAACATTTCAAACAGGCCAGCGTAAACAATCAGAGATAGTGCCATCAGAGCAAAGCGCAATAATGGACCGCGTTCAAAGCGACGCCCGTTATCCTCCGCATCGTCAGCAATTAGCACACCTTGAATAATCATCAGTACCGAGAACACGAGCAGCAACCAGCCCACAATGTTTGGCAACCAACGCGGAGACATCATCGGATTCTGCATGATCGGGGGTTGACCAATGTAATTGGGAACCAGATAGAAAAGCAGCAGCAGGGAGAAGCCCAGCAGCATAACCCCGGCGACTACATCCCACGGATCCTTGATCAACGTGCCACCGGTAGAGTGAAACTTCGTCATCGGGGTACTCTCTCAACGTAAAGACGTAAAAAAGCTCTACAAGGAAACCAATTGAGGCGAGAGTCGTAACCCCCGCCTCACCATGCTATGTACTAGCCAATGACTTACTCTTGACGAATACCGGCTTCAGTTGCTACTTCGTCCCAGCGAGCAACTTCATCAGTGATGAAGGCTTTGAACTCATCACCAGCGATAGTGCCTTTTTCTGCACCCAGCTGTTCGACAAAGCTAGTGAACTCCTCACGCTCCATCACCTCTTGCAACGCTTTTTGCATGGCAGCTGTCGCTTCTTCGGGGAAAGAGTGATGGGCAATCAGGCCAAACCAAGCGGTAGTGACAAACTGGTCGAGGTTATACTCACCAATTTCCTTGAGGGTTGGCACGTCTGGTAGAAATTCAGAACGCTCAGCTGAAGTGACCGCCAGCGCTCTCAAATCGCCGGACTGAATATGCGAGAACACAGTCGGCATGTTCTCGAAAGAGACATCTACATCACCTCCCAGTAAGGCTGGTAAGGCTGCACCACTGCCAGCAAAAGGTACCGCAGTCATATTGGTTTCAGTCAGCGTCTTAAACAGCTCTCCAGACATGTGGATAGAACTACCCACACCACTGTGGCTAAAGGTCATATTCTGTTCTTTCGCTGCCTCAACAAACTCAAGCACGCTGTTGTAAGGACTGTCAGCAGGCACCACCATCACGTTAGGAATATCAATCATATTCTGAATGAATACGAAGTCCTCGACCGGATCGTAGGTGAGACCAGGATAAATAGCAGCGCCAATGGTATGCCCAGGTGACGCCATTAATATGGTGTGATCGATATCACGACCACCGCGAGCCAAACGGCCAGTAGCAACAGTAGAGCCAGCCCCTGGGCGGTTTTCTACCACCACATTGGTATCGAGCTCTTCCTGCAGCAAGTCGGCCACACGACGTGACAACACATCAGTAGTTCCACCAGGCGCATAGGGAACCACCAAGCGTACATCATCAGTGGGCCAATCCTGCGCCTGAGCAGTGGACACGGAGAGAGATAGTGCGACTGCACCACCGCAGGTGGCAGTGCAAAGAGCGTTTAGAATTTTTTTCATAGTGGACTCTTCATGGGTTAGAGTACTTATAATTTAAGTTCGCAAGACGAACAACTATTCGCGTTTTATACCCATAGGTTACTGCCATCGAACTCATGCCAGAAACCCCGACTTTAGTTTATACCACGCCACAAATGTGACTCGCTGCTCAAAAATGGCGAGGCTGATGGAATGGGGTCTATCTCATGGTGGGAGCTCAACAGGGCTTTTCAGGGCTTATCGATAGCAATAGTAACTGGCTTACGGACAACCATTCTGACGGCATAGCTCCTTAATGGTCATTCCGCTTTACGTCTCCCAAGAAACCCATGATCTTTTTTCGCAGAAACGCTTCTCCCTACGGCGTTTCAACCAGTGCGGGTCTGGGGCAACAAGTTCGCAATGCATTAACCCCGAAGGACACGGCTTTCCTTTCAAGAAGGGAAAAGCATGTTTGATAAGCCTAAAAGCTCAGGAAAACGCCTCAAGCCTTTAGCTTACTTGAGGCTGCCTGCGTTACTTCAGTTCAACTTCAACAAAAGAAAAAGCGTTCTCGCCAATATTGATGACATTATGTTCGGTGCCTTCTACACGGTTGTAGCATACACCTGCTTGTAGCATCACTTCACGGTTGCCTTCTGGCGTTTCGAGTAACATCTTGCCGTCATGAATTGGCACAATCACATAATCATGATCGTGACGATGCCAGCCGGTTTCTGCTTCAGGAGGGAAGTCCCAACGGGTGACGATTACTTGATCGTTATCTATTTGTCGCTGACTGCTTGCTTGGGGTCTGGTCATAACATTGCCTCGCACTGATTTAAGTTTATTTTTGGGGGGAAGAAGCTCTAGAAATACCTAAACTACCTGAAACCGCAGTTCACTGGCCGAGTAGCCATAATGCTGTTTGAAGGCTCGACAGAATTGGGACTGATCGGAGAACCCCCAGCGATAAGCGATCTCACCGATATTAATACCAGTGGGCGTCGCTTCCAGGTCTCGATGGGCTGCTTCAAGGCGCTGCACCTTTACCCATTCACGCACGGTATAGCCCGAACCGGAAAATAGTTTGTGCAGATAACGTAATGAAATGCCGCTGTAGTGAGCGATGCGAGCAGGTGTCAAGTCAGGGTCACCAAGGTTGGCAGAAATATAGCGCTCGATACGCATAAGATGTGCGGTTTTAAGGTGCGACTGA
This sequence comes from Vreelandella alkaliphila, assembly GCF_016107625.1. GTDB lineage: Bacteria > Pseudomonadota > Gammaproteobacteria > Pseudomonadales > Halomonadaceae > Vreelandella > Vreelandella alkaliphila. The sequence continues at coordinate 346,929 of NZ_JABASV010000002.1, read as the reverse complement.
TCACTATTAAGCACACGCTCATCCTGCTCTAAAACGAGTGTTAGCATATTTAACGCCTGCTCAAACAAGCGGTTCTGGTCATTGATACTACATTCATTGACCCTTTGAGAGCAGATCATCAAGAATTCTACAAAGGCACAGCCAATACCTTTTTCTGCTGAAAAACAGTGCTGCGAATATCGTTCTGGCCTGCGAATTCTGTGCTTCATCGATTGACTAGGCACTTTGAATACCCACATATCATTAGGTAATTCATAGCCAAAGCGGTAAGGGGCATCCCCCTGTTCAACAATAAAATGACCTGGGGGACAATTCAGGCTGCGGCCGTGTTGAGTAAAGAACACATGGGTACGCAGTGGAATTGTGACCAGAAAAGAAGCGTGGTCATCTTGTGCTATTTGCGATTGGCAGCGTGAGTACTCTGCTTGGTAAGAGCACAGTCTCGATAGTGAAAAATCACTGCCTTGCGCCTTCCATACTTTCAAAGATCCTTGAAAGCGCGCTTCCGGATTCCCGTAATTCAGGGTTAATGGGAAATAAGTCTGTGAAACCAACTTGGTCCAGCGTTCCTGCGAGCTAGACATTAACATGGAGCTAGAATGGTTTTTATCGATGCTGGCATTATTCATTTTATTCGCCTCATCATCGAGTCGTTAGAGCCCCACCAAAATTTGCGGCGGGGCTACGAGTCGTTGGCCTCAATGGCTTTTGTTAATGGCGATGAAAATACCCTGGATCATGCCCAATGATCCGATGAACGCCTGCGCAGTGACTCACGGTATTGCTGGGTTGATTTTTCAAGCAATTCGCCAGTTCCCCAATCAAGCACCACGCCATAACGACGAATCACATCCAGTACATCTAAATCACCATCACGGTATTGGCGAGCCACTTGTTCAGGCGGTGACTGCAACCATTGATGGCGCTCTTTACGTATCATATCCCGAACTTTAGATGTGCCTTCAGTATCTATCGCATAATCATCAATATCTGCATCGTTTACGGTAATCACCACCCCATAATCTAGCTCAGCCCGAGCCACTGAGACGTAGCCATCAATAACGTCTTCAAGCACCTCTTCCGGCAAACGCTTTAGCGGGTCCCCAAAGCCTCCTCCACCTGCGGAGGGTCGTGTAAACGTATCGCCTGAATGCACTGGCACATTGGAGAATGTTGCGCCCAGATATTTTTCATCTGGAGTGCCTTTATTAATCCACACGCCGTGTGGAACGGAAGGTAGGCCGCCATTAAGCCCCCAAGTTACCGAGCGACCACGGTCACAGCAATAGCTCATCACTGTCTTGTCGACCTTGGTAAGCACTCCTCCTTTCTGCACCCCACATCCACCACGAAAACGCCCTGGGCCACCTGAGTCCATGCTGATTTCATGACACATCGTCAACACTGGGTTAAGACGTTCCTGACCTTCTACAGGCTGCACAGCGAGACCTGTACCAAAAACAGGGGATGTTGCCGAAGACCCATCCTTCGTTTGGCGGCCTCCCCAGCCTCCCGCCATCCAGTCATACCACATAAAGTAGTTAGTTGACTCTGTTCGTCCATCATTACCGCCAATCAACAAATACTCTAAATTGAAGGCACAGGCCATGGCCCGTTCCGGCATGATACCGCTCCATAATTCGAAGACACCATTCATGATTTTTTCGTAGGGGCCCGAGCAGAAGCCAGTCACTGCATGCGGCCAGCCTGCATTAACCACACTGCCCTCTTCACCAATATTTGCTGTCACGGCTCGATAAAAGCCTGAGTTTAGCGGTACATCTGGAAAGAATGTCTTAGTACCAGCGTAAATGGCTGAGTGGGTTGTGCCATAACCAGAATTTAGAAAGGTGGAGACGGCTGGTGCCGAGCCTGATAGGTCATAGTGGATGCCATTACCATCTAGTTTCAGCTTAATACAAATAGGAACCATGCCTTCTCCCTGTGCAGGATCGACATCAATATAATCTACTGTTTCCCATTCGCCCTTAGGCATGTCTGCCAAGCTTTTCAATACGATACGTTCGACGTAGTCCTGTGTCTCCTGCATGGCTTCGATAACTGTTTCTTTGGAATATTTCTCAACTAGACGCAGGATTTCTCGTTCGCACACGGCAGTGGCCTCCGCTTGCGCATGCAAATCGCCTAGCGCCTGACTCGGAGCCCGCGTATTGGAAACCAGCAACTGAGCAACATCATGTAAGAAGGCTCCTTGACGCCAGACCCGTATCGGAGTAATCCGTAGCCCTTCACTAAAGTGAGTACTAGCATTGACATCAAAAGATCCAGGAACATTGCCTCCAATATCCGCCCAGTGCCCTTTATTTTGGGCGAAACCGATAATCTCATCAGCGACGAAAATCGGCCGGATGAAGCTAACATCATTAAGATGAGTACCTCCACGGTAGGGGTCATTAATGGCAAATACGTCACCTGGCTTAATATCATCGGCAAACTCTTCTAATACTGCTTTACATTGAAAATGGAGAGTGCCCACGTGCACGGCGATGTCACCACTGCCCTGCATAACGGTATTACCTTTGGCGTCACAAAGTGCAGAAGAAAAGTCGCGGGAATAGATCACAAACGAATAACAGGTACGCAAGATCTGTTCGCTCATGAGATCGACGCTTGTAGCAAATGCATTTTTCAGTACTTCAAACGTCACCGGATCTAGGGTGCCAGCGTTAATTTTGTTGTGCATGTTCATGCGCGCTCTCCTGTTGCGATGATCTGAATCCGGATGTTTTTCCACTCATCAATGAACGCCGTCGTGTTAGGGGGAACGACAGTTGTAGAATCCAACTGATCAATAATCGCTGGGCCTGCCAGTTCAAAACCGGGTGGAAGTGTTTCACGTTGATAAATGGGCGTGGCGTGCCACTGGCCATCAAAGAACACATCCCTCTGGGCATGCGACTCTACGGTTACACCGACAATCTTTTCAAAGGGCGTGAACGACGGCTTAGGAGTTTTACCAATGGCACGAAGATGCAACTGATAGATTTCGACCGGCTGTGTATCCTGGCGGAATGAGAACTGGCGTTCATGCTCCTGATGAAAGGTTTCCATCGCATCTTTTAGTGAGTGGGCGCTGTTATTCATCGGCACTTGCAGTGAACGCCATTGCCCCTGGTAGCGCATTGAAATCCCTCGCTGAAGCACGACATCTTCATCCGCAACGTTTTCATGGCGCAGGCGATCGGCTGCCTCCTTCTCCAGGCCACAGAACTGATGCTCAAGATCATTAGTATCAGCGCTATCAGCGGATGCGGTATACATCATCGACAGATCATGCTGGATATCCACTAGCAAGCAGCCCATGGCTGATGTAACCCCCGGATTGGGCGGTATGATCACTGCAGGGATACCAAGCTCTCTGGCAACTTCAGCGCCATGCAATGCACCTGCTCCTCCAAAAGCAATCAGGGCAAAATCACGCGGATCGAGACCACGGCGAATGGAAACTAAGCGAACAGCATCCGCCATGTTGGCATTCGCTACCTTTAGGATAGCTTGGGCAGCCTCGGCTGTTTCTAGCGATAGCGGTTGGCCGATTTTATCTTTGATCGCGTCAATAGCTTTATCTCGGTTAAGCTCTAGTGCTCCACCGGCCAAGCTAGTACCCAGGCGATTTAATGCTATGTTGGCATCAGTATTAGTAGGCTCCATGCCACCACGCTCGTAGCAAGCTGGACCTGGATCCGCGCCAGCTGATTGGGGCCCATTGCGTAAGGCACCAGCAATATCGATATGGGCTAGCGAGCCGCCGCCAGCACCAATGGTCAGCACCTCGATACTAGGAAATACAATTGGGTGGCCGTACTCCACACCCCACTGCTTGGTTACCCGCAGTTCACCATCATGGATTAGGGAAATATCTGTTGATGTCCCGCCCATATCCAGGCCGACTGCATTTTGGTAGCCGCACTGTTCGGCGATATGCTTAGCTGCAATGGCACCGGCCGCAATGCCAGATGCTGCCAGACGTACAGGAAAATGTTTGGCCATCGCTGGTGTCATCGATCCGCCACCAGAGTGTAAAAGCAGTAAATCATTGACGTAGCCACCAGCTGTCAACTCATCATCCAACTGCTTAACATAATCGGATACCAGCGGCCCTAATACCGTATTGGCTACTGCAGTATTAAAACGATCATGCTCAAAAATTTCGGGCAGTATCTCTGAGGACGTAGATACATTGGCGCCGGGAATCTCTTCTTCGAGAATCTGACGCATGCGCTGCTCATTATGTGCATTGGCATAAGAATTCATAAAACATACAGCGATCGTTGTGGTGCCTCGTCGCTTAAGTTTACGTGCCAGCTCTCTCGCCTCCTGCTCATTCAGCGGGGTGACAATTTCACCGGCATAATCAACGCGCTCAGTGACCTCAAAGCGATCACGCCGCCGAATATAGGGGCCGCTTACATCCGCATAAGCATCCCAGAGATTATCTTTAGTACCATCGCGGATTTCGATAACATCACGGAAGCCTTTGGTCGTCACCAAAGATGCCTTTGGGAAGCGTCGTGTAATCAACGCATTCGTAGCGACAGTCGTTCCATGAAAGAACAGGTCTACATCAGCCAGTTCGATTTCACCTCGCCTAACCCCATTGATCACTGCCTGCATGGGGTTATTTGGCGTAGAGGGTACTTTAGTGACACGAAATTCTTGAGTGGACGAGTTATAAATACACACGTCAGTGAAAGTTCCACCTGCGTCAACGGCAACTCTAATATCAGGCATATCGACTCCTTATAATTGTTTTACTCATTTTTTTCGCTTGAGATAAGAAGAAAATATATATTTATATTTTCACACCAACACAAACACACCAACACCATCTAAAATAAAGAACTCTTATTAATAACCAGTAAAAAACGTATTAACAAGCTATTAAAAAAAGTCTTAAAAAAACGTGGACAGAGCTGCTCTAAAATTTAGCAACTTGCTCTCAACTGCCCACGCAAAGCTCTATTCAATCTGGGGGTGAAGTCGATTGGGTGCTACTATTTAAGACTAGCAACATACCACTCTTCTCTTGCAAACTTTAGACCAAGACTATAAGCAACATAGGCAAAAGCAAAAGTGGCTGGAGCAGAGAAGCCAGCGATAGCAGGAATATTCATTATCACAATGCCCGTCAATGTGGCGCCACACCAGGCCAGCAAACCACAAGGATTAAAGGCAGGTATATAGGCGTTATCTAATTCGACATGACCATTGAAACGATCCTGATAGGTTTTGGATAAGATATGCGCTAATGCGACGCCCACCCAAGCAACCACAAAGACCCCTTGATATGCCAACGCCTGGAGGATGTACGAAAATACATCTGCCATCATCAATACATAAGCAATGACACCAATAGCGCACCCAGCAACCACTTTTGACATCTGAATGCCTGTTACTTTGCGGATAAAGGATTCAAAATTGACGGTTGCAAGATAGAAGTTGGCCGTATTGATACGACTCTGTGTCACCCAAACCAGCAACAAACCACCAAATCCCATCAACTCCAGTAACCCTAATACGATTGATGCTTCGGAAAGACCGTCCGTAGGTATCATAGAGTCTAATAAAATGCCTACCACCCCACTAAATAGGAAGGTCATAGCGTAGAAAGGAATACCAAAAGTGATATGAGTGTGAAAGCCGGAGTCTTCAGTACGTCCAAACCGCGCATAGTCAAAGGTAAACATCATTAATACCCAGACACCCATATAGTAGGCAAAGGTATGTAACCACCCCAAGCTTGGGGCGCCACTGTCTGGTACACGCGTCAGCCAACCAGTGGGATAACCAAACTCAGCGATCGCCATGCCAACCGCAATCAACATTCCTACTACATAGACCGGCAATAGCACACCATTAAACTTATCGAGCCAGTGCTGCACACTTCCAAATATCAATGCAATCCCAAAAAACACCACGATTGCAGTAGCTACAGCCATGGGAAGAGTGCCGCTCCATTCAGAGAGCACCAGGGCCATAACGTAACCTTCAAAAACGGCGTAATAGAGAGCTGTTGCAAAAAATATTAAAGTTGCAACTACAGCACCAAAATGGCCAAATAAAATTTTTGAAAACAAAGCAACTGTTAACCCTGTTTTCATTGAGTAGCGACTGATTACACCATTAATAACGCCATAGGCAATCACCGTCAGCACAATACCGATCAGTGCGTTAGTAGTGCCATAACTACGGGCCATGGCCGCTGCCACCACCATATAAAAAATGGCGCTACAAACTGCCCACCAAGCCATCATTAAATTTAATTTAGGCATCCTGCCTTCGAGTGGAACCGGCCGTTCTGAGAAGTCGAGATCAGATGATTTATTTTGATTTTTATTACTCATTTCACTTTCCTTTATATTGTTTCGTTTATTTTAGAAACAACAGTCCAGCAACAATTTCTCTGTAATTTAAAGAGAAATGTTATTGAGTAGTGAACCGCTATTATGGGGGTAGTTTTTATTGTCCCGTGAGAAAGCGCTGATGCACCTAAACAATAGCTTCTACAACCGATAAGTGTTTGGCCTGCGGTGTACTGTCAATTAACCTGACGTGCACCGCAGGCTTCTCTGGGAACAAATCGCCGTCGTTAAGGCATCTGCAAACGTGACTTTTAAGAAGCGTACTTTCTGATGAGCTTCTGATGTGACCAAATTGATGCCATTTACGAACAGCCTGAACGTAAAAAGCAGTGTCATCAATAGGCTCTGTGCACGACATCTTAGCTGTACATTTCGAACCCAGTTATTGTGGCCTGCCTGGCTTCGGAGGATTGCCATGATTATCGATCAAAAAAACCTTAAACGCTTGCCACAACGGGCTCCGATAACGCTCTGGATGCCACACCAATGAAAAAATCCTGGTTAGCTTTAACCCACTGTTCAGCGCAACCAACTCCCCTCTTTCAAGCTCCCCTTCCACACTGCGATGAGAGAGGCAGCCCAAACCGAGGCCAGCTTTCACTGCTTGCTTGATGGCTTCATGCTGACTGAGTTCCATGCGCACCTGCAATCGTTCGACATGATGTAACACAGCGGCCTCAAATACTTCACGCGTGCCTGACCCAGGTTCACGCAGTATCCAGGCGGCAGCTCTAATATCAGCGTCATCAAGCCACTCCTTGCTGGCAAGGGAATGCTGTGGGGAACAGACAATCACAAGCTGGTCTTCGCACCATGTTTCACTCTTCAGGCGCGATTCGTGGCACTGCCCTTCGATCAGCCCCAAATCAGCATCAAAACGCAGCAGATCCGTAATCACCTCTCCGGTATTACGCAATCGTAGCCGAAGATCCACCCTCGGGTTCTGATTGCTGAAGTATCCAGCCAGAGGGGGAAGCAGATAGGTACCTGTGGTAGCGCTGGCCGATATATTAAGCGTGCCCTGCAATTGGCTTTCAGGGTCCTCAGCGACAGCAACAAAATCGGCCATGCCTTCCAGAAGGCGCTCGGCACGGGGTAATAGGTAGCTTCCCATACTATTGAGTTGCAAGCGTCGGCCAAGCCGCTCGAAGAGCTCGACACCCAGGTGACGCTCAAGGTCTGAGAGCGATTGGCTAATAGTTGATTGAGATAGCTTTAAGTGATCAGCAGCAGCAATAACCGTGCCGTCACGAGCAACAGCGACAAAAACCTGTAACTGGCGAAAAGTCACATGAGGGGTCATATATCGTTTTTACCGAACAGCCATATGGTTATATGTTGATAACCATACAGCATTTTTGCCCCTATGCTAGCCACGTACGCACCAACAAGAGAAAGCATCATGTGGCAAGGTCTGATTCTGTGTAGCACCCTAACCTTGGCAGGTTTTGGCTTGGCTAACCTCCCCGGACTCGCTTCCAAAGGTATTAGCCCATTGGTATTCGCCTTACTGTTAGGCCTGGCTGTGGGTAACCTGCCTCTTGCACACCGCCTTCCCAGTACTCAACCAGGATTAACATTCGCCACCCGCTGGCTGCTGCGGGGCGGCATTGTACTGTTTGGACTGTCATTAACCCTGCAACAGGTCTTCGCCCTTGGTTTTAAGGTGTTGCTGTTGGATCTGGTGGTGATCTGCAGTGTTCTCATCATCGGCTATCAGATCGGCACCCGCATCCTGGGTATGGATCGTGAAACAACACTATTAACAAGTGCAGGCAGTGCCATCTGCGGTGCAGCGGCGGTGCTCGCAACCGAAACGGTCATTCGTTCGCGGCCCGCGGCCTCCTCCATAGCCGTCGCCACTGTCGTGCTGTTCGGCACAATGGGAATGCTTGTCTACCCTCTTTTATACCCGCTTGCGGGAATGAACGAAGGTCTCTTTGGGGTCTATATCGGCGCGACTGTCCACGAAGTCGCCCAGGTCGTGGCCGCTGCTGATGCGGTGGGCCCCGAGGCATTGGCCAGTGCGGTCATTGTCAAAATGGTTCGCGTGATACTGCTGTTGCCCTTCCTATTGATCGTCGGGCAATGGTGGCTTCGTCAGCAGGCCAGTGAATCAGGGTCAGCAGCGGGCAAGCCGGTAATCCCCTGGTTTGCCTTCGGCTTCATCGCCATGATTGTGTTCAACAGTGTTATCCACTTGCCTAGCGGCCTCCATCAGATACTCGTTCTGGCGGGTCAGATTGCGTTGACCATGGCCATGGCCGCACTGGGGTTTGAAACCCGAATCGAAAAGCTCAAGGAGTTGGGTATCCGCCCTTTTATACTGGGGTTCATCCTGTTTGCCTTACTGCTGGTGGGAGGTGGCCTAGCCAGTCAGCTTCTGATGGGCTGAACAACCTGCGCGATATCACGCTCTCATCCGACTATGCCAATAAACACCGCGCGACTGGCAAGCCAATTCACTTAGTAGGCGTGGAGTTTTCAAGCGCTCGACGGCAGATAGCGGCGTTTGCGGTAGAGATGCTATAACACATTTCTGCTTATCGCCGAATAGCACAAACTGCTAGTCCCTGATTGGAGAACATCATGTCATCCCCCCTTGTGACGACCCAATGGCTGCAAGACAACCTAGATAACGAACGGTTAGTGCTGATCGATGCGAGCATGGCGACGGTGATTGGTAAAGAGCCTATCGTCTATGATCGCCCGGTGTGGATACCGGGTAGCCGCCAGATCGATCTTGAAAGTGTGCTTTGTGATACCGGCTCTTCTCAGACTCACGCCTTTCCAACAGAGGAGCAAGTCACTGAGGAAGCTCAAAAGCTAGGCATTACGACCGAAAGCCTCGTCGTACTGTACGATAACCAAGGCATCTATTCGGCGCCTCGGGCTTGGTGGATTTTCCGATCAATGGGCGTTGAACACGTTTTTGTACTGGATGGAGGATTGCCACAGTGGCTAGCCGAACAGCGGGACGTTGTTTCTACCATCGCGGAAACGACAACCAAGCCCGGCAACTTCGTCGCCAACCTTGATCACAGCCGAGTGCGAAACTCAGCGTACGTTTTGCAATACCTGGACGATAGCCAAGTAACCGTTGTTGATGCCCGATCGCGTTCACGCTTCCTGGCACAGGTACCTGAACCCCGACCTGGGGTGCGCAGTGGTCATATCCCCAATTCTCATAATCTGCCTTTTACAGAGGTGCTAGAGGGAAATTGTTTTAAACCTGTTAGCGAGCTGAAGGCCACCTTTATAGCGCTTGCTCCATCTCTCCAATCCAACAGTGAACCCCAACTGGTGTTTTCCTGTGGCTCGGGCATCACCGCCTGCATCATTCTGCTGGCCGCCGAACTGGTGGGATACCATCAGCTATCGCTGTACGACGGTTCTTGGGCAGACTGGGGGAGCGATGAGTCACTCCCAGTGGCTTAGGCTTTGTATGAATGGCTCTGACCAATAGCAATGGACGCTTCACAAACCTCTACGCAAACAGCAAGCGTCGGGCTTGAATTCGCTACACTCCAAGCACACAGAGGCTATGAGTCTCAACACGATGGCAAACGCTAAGGCAAGCTCCCTACTTTGCTAACATATCCGCGACGCCCCGCTCAGCGGCTTCAATGGCACCAGCCAGGTAGCCGGCATAGTGCTTACCCCACTCGCTACCAATACCCGTTAAGCGAGGCTCCCAAGGCCCATCAGCCGCCCGAGCAGGGGGCGCAGTACCGTGATGCTCGATGGGTATCTGATCAGCATAGGTAGCGGTGAACGACTCCTGCGCCCAGTCTTTAATCACATCCATTCTCGGGCTAGCAGCTTGAGGGCCAAACAGCCTGGCCAGCTGTGCGCGGCAGTGCTGACGTAGTGCCTTATCACCAAGTTGCGCTCGCGTACTGGCGGGCAAACTAAAAAAGCCAAACAGCGCGCCGTGACCATCTGGGTGAGACATATCATGAATTTCACCCAGCGGGCCCAGTAGACTGCGCGCCTCCCCCGAAAGATGCTCATCTCGCCAAAAAGGCGTGGGGTACAGGGCGACATATTTGCCGTGGGGGGCCATCCAGGTAGCAGTGCTCGCCCACTGATGAGTAAGCCCCTCAGGTAACGCCGGTGAAAACATCATTGCCTGCGCCGCTAATCTCGGCGGCACAGCCAGTAACACATGCTGGGCGTTATAACGCTGCCCAGAAGTACACAGAATCTCCACACGACAATTGTAAGTGAGTGCCATCGACTGAACGGCCTGGCCGGTAAAAATATGCTCAGGACCAATGCGCTGATGCAATGCATCAATCAGCGCTTGCATGCCACCCCGTAGCCGCATAGAAGGCGGCTGATTTACAAAGCCCTGCATGCGAACCGGCGGCATTTGGTGGGAGCGCTCCATAAGCATATCGCCAGTTTCATACTGGGCAAACGATGACAGCCCCAGCGATTCCACCAGCGCTCCAAGCGCCTGTTGAAACTCAGGCCAAAACCAAGAAGGTCCTAAATCAAAAGACTCTGCGCTCCCCACCACCGGCACCTCTCCGCTGGGTATTAACGTTGCAATACGTCCACCCACCCGCTCTCGTGCTTCCAGCATCACATAATCGCTGATGCCCCGTTGTTCCAATAAATACGCGGCATACAGCCCCGCCAACCCAGCGCCTATAATGGCGATACGTGATGTATGCATGAAAAGTCTCGATGGTTGATAAAAACCGAAAGCATACCGCAGTATCATGTGTAGATAGCCGTCATCCCAACCTGTCTAAATCCTCGAAGCTGCCTTTAACAGCCAATGCGTACAGGCCTTAGCCTCACTAGACGTTGCTCCGCTGCCCAGATAGTGACAAATGTAGAGCAAGGGATCTTCCATCCACGGTCACGACGCCTTATGTCCAATCCATCTGAGATAACGCTGAAGTTTAGTGCGCCGCATTGTCGCAACAGTGTTATTAACCGATATTATTTGGATACAAGCGCGTTAAGATAAGCAGGCCTTATTCCATATAAAGATATCCTTATGCTAAAACGCCTGCTTCCTCTGGTGATTCTCATTCTTGGCATTGTCAGCTTTATGGCATTGCGTTACACACGCCCTGAGCCAGCCCCAGTGGAGGCTCAGGAGCGCCGCTGGCCCGTTGAGGCATTGACCGTTTCTCCCAGCGAACATGTGCCACTGCTTTCGCTGTTCGGGGAAGTGGTCGCGCCGGACATGGTCACCCTAGTAGCGCCAGTTCAAGCGCGGGTGGCTCAGCGGCCGGTAAGCGACGGCCAGCGGGTAGCCCAGGGTGAGTTGCTGATAGCACTGGATGAAGACGACCTGTCATCGCCTCTGCGCCAAGCCGAGGCTGAACTTGCCGACCTTCAAGCCCAGCTGGAAAACGAGCGCATCCGCCATGAGAATAACCGCCAAGTATTAGCCCAAGAGCGCACTCTTCTTGCCAGCGCTAACCGCCAATTGGAACGCAATCGTTCGCTGGAAGGACGTAACCTGACGTCTCAAACAGACGTCGATACGGCCCGCGACGCCGTCGCTCGTGCCCAGCTGAATGTGTCAGCGCGGGAAAGCGCTATTGCCGAGTATCCTTCTCGGCTGGCCAGTTTGGAAGCCCGACTGGCCAGGGCTCAGGTGCAAGCGGCCGATGCGCGGCGCAGTCTAGAGCGTGGCCGTGTTCACGCGCCCTTCGCTGGCAGCGTGACGCGGGTGCAAGTCGCTGAAGGCGACGATGTGGCCCCGCGCGCCGCCTTGCTATCGCTTTATCCGTTAGATGGCCTGGAACTACGCGCCCGAATTCCCCAACCGTATCACGCGGAACTTGAAGCGCACCTGCCAAGCGGCGCACCGCTGGAAGCCACCGCCACGAATGGCAACCAGCGCTTCGTACTAGAGCGCTTAGCGGGGGAAAGCGACCCAACCGGCACCGAAGCCATTCTCTCAGTGCAGGGCCAACACCATGGGTTGCGCCCAGGGGCCATGGTGGCCGTTCAGCTTCGCCGTCCTGGGGTGAAAAATGCCGTTGCCGTGCCCTACTCTGCCTTGCACGGGGCTGATCTACTTTATCGCATTAATCACGATAACCGCCTAGAGCGTCAGCGCGTTGAGCGGTTGGGGGAAGTAGCCCAGCAAGACGGAGAGCGTTGGCTATTAGTGCGCGCTGAAACGTTGGAAGCAGGCGACCGCGTCATGTCGACCCACCTGCCCAACGCTGTTCACGGGCTGCCGGTAGAGGTCATCCAACCCTTGGCTGGCGCTGAGGCCAACCCATGACCCAGCGCGGCGATTTTATCGGCTTTTTTGTTCGCCACAAGGTGGCGGCCAACCTAGTCATGCTGGTGATGCTGCTGGGCGGTGCGCTAGGTATTGCGCGCATGAATATCCAGTTTTTCCCCACCTTCGCGCTCGATGTAGTTAACGTGCGCGTGATGTGGAGCGGTGCGTCTGCCGAGGACATTGAACAGGGCATTACCAACCCGCTTGAACAGCGGCTGCGAAGCCTAGATGGCTTGAAGCGCATGACGTCCACCTCGGCCCAGGGCATTGCCAATATCACCCTGGAACTGGAAGAAGGCAGTGACCCAGTACTAGCGCTAGATGACATTCGCCAGCAAGTAGATAGTTTTACGAACCTTCCTGCCAGCGCCGACCCGCCGGAGATCTCTCGCCAAGCTCGTTACGAACCCGTCGCGCGCCTATTGGTGTATGGCGACCTTGCCCCCCATGAACTGCGCCAACTCACCCATCGTTTTGAAGACTCGCTGCTGATGGCAGGGATTGATCGTATTCAGCTCAACGGGCTTCCTGCCCAACAAATTAGTATCGAAGTGCCTACCGAACGCCTGCAAGCGCTCGGATTATCGCTTGGGGAAGTGGCCGCCCAGGTGCAGGGCATGTCTCGGGACTTACCGGCGGGCTTATTGGGGCAACAAGACAGCACTCGGGAACTGCGCTCACTTGAACAACACCGTGATGCGCTTGCCTTCGAGGACATGCCAGTTCTCAGTAATGACCGCCTGCAGCTGCGCCTGGGTGACATCGCGTTCATTCATCAGGAAGCAAGAGATGGGGAAGTCGAACTGACTTACCGTGGTCAGCCCGCCGTTGAGATGATTTTGCAGCGCGCGGAAAGTGGCGACTCGCTACAAGCCGCGCAGCACTTAGAGCGCTGGCTGGCAGCAACGCGCCCCACCCTGCCGCCTAGTGTCGAGCTAGCGGTTTACGATGAGTCCTGGCAACTGATCGACGAGCGCATTTCATTACTGCTGGGCAACGGCCTAACCGGTCTGCTGCTGGTGGTGATCCTGCTCTATTTCTTTCTTCCTGCCCGGGTAGCACTGTGGGTCGCTATCGGCATTCCTACCGCGTTTCTCGCTTCTTTAGGGGTTTTCTGGGGTATTGGCGGCTCGATTAACATGATGTCGCTGTTTGCTCTCATCATGGCACTGGGGGTGATTGTCGATGATGCGATTGTGGTGGGCGAAGACGCAGACGCCCATCATCGCATGGGCGAAGACCCCAAACTGGCCTCTGCTGGCGCAGCCCGCCGCATGCTCTGGCCAGTGGTCGCCTCGTCACTCACCACGGTGGCGGCTTTCATGCCACTATTAATGGTCGGTGGGGTGATCGGTAATATCCTCGGCGATATTCCTATTATTATGATCTGCGTGCTCATCGCCTCGCTGTTGGAATGTTTTGTGGTGCTGCCTGCACACCTGCGCAATGCGTTTATACCCGCTAATAAGGCCAATCATCCTGCCCGTGGTATTGAGCGGCTGCGCCAAGGGTTTGAAGCGCGTTTTGATCAGTTCCGCGAAGGCCCCTTCCGTCGCTTTTCCCAACGCTCGCTACGCTACCGTGGCGTTACGCTAACCACCGCGCTGGCCATCACGCTGGTCACTGCTGGGTTACTGGCCGGTGGCCGCATAGGCTTCAACTTCTTTCCTTCGCCGGAATCCAGCATCGTATATGCCAACGCCAGCTTTGTGGCGGGCACCCATCGCGGGCAAGTGGCGGATTTTGTCGACCACCTGCAGGCCACCTTACAAGAAACCGATGACGCCATGGGCGGCGGCTTAGTGCGCACAGCAGTTGCCCATTACGGCAGCACCCAGGCAGGCGGCGCACCGGCACGCACTGGCGATGGCGTTGGTTCAGTGATGGTCGAGCTGACCTCGCCTGATGCCCGTGACGTCCGCAATGTGGAATTTATTCGCGCCTGGCGCGAACGGATACAAACACCGGCCGGGTTGGATAATCTGAATATCACCGAACGTGCCGCTGGCCCACCGGGCAAGGATGTCAACATCCGTCTGATCGGTGAAAACGCCGAGGGCCTGCGCCATGCCGCCGATATTCTCGGCGAGGCCATGGCTGGATTGCCCGGCGTACTCAGTACGGAAAATGATATGCCCTGGGGGCGCGAGCAGCTGATCTACAGCGTTAACGCCTATGGCCAAGCGCTCGGCCTGACCACTGACGACCTGGGTAGCCAGCTACGTACCGCTTTTGATGGTCAGATTGTGCAGATACATCAATCCGGAGCCGATGAAATCAAAGTGCGCGTTCAACTGCCCAGGCACCAACGCGAGCGCTTATCTACCCTTTCCAGCCTAGCGATAACGCTAGCGGATGGTCGTCAGGTGCTGCTCTCTCAGGTGATGGATTTATCCCACCGCCAAGGGTTCGAGACCTTACGCCATGCTGAAGGTCAGCTGGCCGTTGAAGTGACCGCTGAGATTGACAGCCAAACCACGTCCGCAGAACAGGTGCTAGAAAGCCTCTCCGCTGGGCTACTGCCCCGTTTAGAGCGTGAATACTTTTTGACCACCAGTTTCGAGGGGCGTGCTGCTGACCAGCGTGAAACCATGGCGGATATGCGCACCGGCTTGATGATTGGCTTAGGCTTGATGTACGGCGTTTTAACCTGGGTGTTTGCGTCCTGGACCCTGCCGCTGATCGTGATGGCAATTATCCCCTTTTCCCTGGTAGGTGCCCTGCTGGGGCACTGGGCGCTGGGGATTAATTTAACCATTTTGTCGCTCTTCGGCCTATTTGGGCTATCTGGCATAGTGGTTAATAACGCCATTATTCTGGTCAGCTTCTATCGCCAGCAGCGTGAAAAAGGCCTGGGAATTGACGAGGCACTCAATGAAGCCGTTGTGCAACGGATCAGGGCCGTGCTGCTCACATCACTGACCACAATTGGTGGCCTGTTACCACTGCTGTTTGAAACATCGCTGCAGGCCCAATTCTTGATACCCATGGCCACCTCGATTGCCTTTGGCTTGGGTGGCTCTACGCTGCTGGTGATGTTTATTATCCCTGCGCTGCTTTCGTGGGTGGAGCATGGCCGCCAACGCTGGCCGGTGGGACGTTAATTTATTAGCAGGCTATTTACCAAACCACCGTATTCACTGACAGCCTGTAACTATCACTGGAAACACTAAAACATGAGACCACTGGCTAAACTAACCACATTACTAACACGTTTCCCCATGACAAGTGGTGTTGTACTTCCCATTATTGTCGCCGCATTTGCCTACATCAGTTACCAACTAGTGACCCAGGAAATTAATCAACGCGACCATTTAGGCCGCACTGAACTATTTCGTGCTGTTGAGGAGGGTAATAGTGAAAAAGTCACATCCCTAATCGACCGTGGTGCCGACCTAAATAGCTCAGATAACTGCGGCTGGTCGCCATTAATGAAAGCAGCTTCGCTGGGTAACATGTCTGCTCTCAAACAACTAAATGAAGCGGGAGCCGACATAGAGCACCATGATGAAAGTCACTATACCTCGGTTATGATTGCCGTAGTAAGCCGCCAAACTGAGGCTTTAGCGTATTTCTTAAGCCATGGCGCTCAAGTAAATCATCAAGATAATCTCGGCTGGACAGCGCTTATTTGGGCCGCCAAGCAAAATGATAGCCAGGCGGTAGAACTGTTAATGAATTATGGTGCAGACCCCCTTCTTACTGACAACAAAGGTCAAAATGCGATACATTGGGCCGCACTAGAAGGCAATCAGTCAATCGTAATGCTGCTGGGTAGCAAGCTATAGGTATGTAACACTAGGCTTCTAGACGATTAAAACCATACCCACAAAGCTATATTTAAAAAACTATATCCACAATCGCATTCAGAAGACGCACCAACAAAAAGCACTCTCCTCACTAGAAACTAGAAACTAGAAAGAAAACGGTCAGTTCTATTAACCCCCCTGAACACCATTACTAGATCGATAGAGTTAAATGCTCACAAGCGTATGCATAAGCATTGGTGCTAGCTATTAAAAAAATCTTTAATCGCATTTACGAGCCCTTCCGGACTAGAGGAATAGAGAACTTGTTGAATAATATCGCCCTCACGATTAACCAAATACAAGGATGCGCTATGGTCAATGGTGTAACCCATTGCAGAGCTATCAGCTTCTACTCTCCGCCAAATGACTCCATAACGATCAGTCAGTTCTTCCAACTGTTGCTTAGTTCCAGTAGCACCGATAAAACTTTCACCGAAAAAAGCGGTATATTCCTGCAGTCTCTCTAAGCTGTCTCGCTCAGGATCGACTGAAATCATCAGCGGTACAACACGTTCGCGCTCTTCTTCCGTGAGCTCTAGCAAAGCTTGCTTTTTGACGGCTTGATTCATCGGGCAAACATCAGGACAGTAGGTATAGCCAAAGGTCACAACGGCTACTTGATGATCACCCAAATCAGTTAAGGAAAAATCTCCCCTTGTAGAAACCAGTTCAATCGGCCCGCCAACCTTTTCATCATTACGACCTTGAGCAGAGAGGATTGTCTTAAACATCAGCGTACCGACGACGACCAAACTGAAAACTAACAACCCAGCCAATAGCGTAATTAGAACCGACCGAGATAAAGATGCTTTAAACATGGCCATTTCCTTTAGTAATATTCATAATTAGCTAGCAATCGCCACATACGAGTAAGCACAGCGTACGATACCGCTTTTAGCATGCCTATTTTAAATAACAAGCGCTAACACTCTTGCATTATCTCAGACGATAAAAACTATTCACTTGAAGATGAATGATGCATAGGCATCACAGGGCGTACAGGGGCTTCAAACTCCAGCACATCGCCATTATCAAAAATCAAATTAAACGTTAAGGTATCGCCTTCCTTCACCGGCTGGTCTAAACCAATAAGCATTAAATGCAGCCCTCCAGGCGCAAGCTGAACTTCCCCACGGGCTGGAACTTCAATAGCATCGACCTGGCGCATTTGCATTACTTCATTAATCACTACGTGATCATGTAACTCTGTATAATCTGTGATGCTATTTTGGGCCTTTATTAAACGCACTGGCGCATCACTTTGGTTATACAGCTGCATAAAGGCAGCCGTCGCAGGTGAGCCAGGCGGCACCTCGCGCACAAAAGGATTTTCAACGGTCAGCGAGTCTGCATTTACAAAGGAAGAAAATACTATTGCGCTTATCGCTAAAAAAGTAGAACGAATATTCAACATACTGCATACCTCCTATCAAACCATCATCTCACCTCAGCAGAGACTAGAAAGAAAACGCCAAGGATCAGAGTTTACGCATATAAATTAATGCCTTAGATATCGGCTAATTGAAGGGCTTGAGCAAACTGCTCTTCATTAAGTGTTTCACGCCAATATTCAACACAGCTAGAGCGCATCATTAGCAACTCGGATTCCAACTGACCGACATACGCTGCTTTTTCAGTGCGCGCTTCAATGTCAGCACCACTGAGAATCATTTGGCGCAGCTCGTTGCGCTGAGCAACTACGAGATCTTCCAGTGCCTCACGTACTGCAGGGCTTTTAGCCATCCAATCTTGCAAAGCAGATCGCTGATCAATGTCCAGTTGCAAGTGATCAGCATTTCGTGCAACGACAGGGGTCAAAAGTACAATAGGACTAGAAAGCTCTGAAACATCGCGAGATTCACTTACAGTTTGTGCAGTAGCAACACTTACCCCCAATGGGATAATGAAGATAGTTGTTAACAACATTTTACCAATTAGCATAACGTTATCTCACCAGGGAATAAGCGAACACTCTACGACTCTGTAACCTTCACCGTAATGTGAGAGATTGTCGCACCTGTTAGAGGGTTGGCTGGCTGCTTGCCGGATACCCTGGTCAATAACAGCATTACCATGCTCACCTTCTACTACTACCGCCAGTACCGCGGAAAAGACCCAGAGCACGCAAACGCTCGGCTTACCGCTACGTAACGCGAATGAGCCTTCATTAATTTATTGATGTGATACTTTTCGTCACCTTGGACAAAATGATAATGGCTTTTTCACACACAACATCCATAATGGAATAATGATATTACGAAAAGATATATCTTAGCATTCGCTTAAGGAGCCCCCTATGCAAAAGCCGCCATTATTGACGCGTAGAGAACTGTTAAAAGTTGGCTCTAGTCTGGGGGTAGGTAGCCTACTACCATTCAGCTCCCTTTCTGCCAACACGTTGCAAACGCAAGCACACATCGTAATTCTTGGTGGCGGTGCGGCGGGCATGGCCATGGCGAACCGACTAACCAAACGACTAAAAGGCGGCACAATTACCCTCGTTGAACCACGCGAGACACATCATTACCAACCAGGCTGGACAATGGTGGCGTCCGGCGTTTGGAACGCAGCGAAAACCATGCGTCCAAATGCGCAGTTTATGCCTCGCGGCGTGAACTGGGTGCGTGAACATGCCGCTGATATCGATGCCGACAACAAGCGCATTACGCTAGCCAATGGCGAAACGCTTGAATACGACTTCTTGATTGTGGCAACCGGCATTCAGCTCAATTACCACTTAATTGAGGGCATGACGCCTGAACTGGTGGGACAGCATGGCATTGGCAGTGTTTATGCCAGCATAGAAGGGGCTTCACGAACTAACCAAGCTATTCAA
This sequence comes from Vreelandella alkaliphila, assembly GCF_016107625.1. Taxonomy (GTDB): domain Bacteria; phylum Pseudomonadota; class Gammaproteobacteria; order Pseudomonadales; family Halomonadaceae; genus Vreelandella; species Vreelandella alkaliphila. The sequence goes on along the minus strand of NZ_JABASV010000002.1, from coordinate 327,636 downwards.
ACGTGGCTTAGTAGTGGTCAGGGCAAAGGGATTTTTACCGCTGCCCCCACTCCCGTAAAGTGTGCTGGTGCGCCGTTGAAAATGACCTTCACTACGCTGAGTAGGCTAGAAGCATCTGGGCAGCGTGACGCCTTCACGGTGGACTATATGGCACCAGGGGCAGGACTCTTCTCCCAGCCCTGGGTCGATGAGTTTGTTAAACAACGCTTTGATGATCAAAGCGTTAATCGGCGACACTACTACCGCCTTTCCGCCATCGACCCTCACGCCAAACAGGCTGAGTTTGCTTTTGTGGGGCCAGAAAGCGAGTTCACCTCGCACCATGAGCTGCGCGAAGCAGAATTTAGGCGTGATAACCGACCCACCGTGATTGCTGACTACGACTTCATTCACGTCGTGCCACCTATGAGCGCTCACGATTTTGTTAAACAAAGCGCGCTTATCGCGCAAGATGGCCCATTTAGGGGCGAGTGGCTGGATGTCGATATTCACACCTTGCAGCACAATCGTTATCCAGAGGTATTTGGCATTGGCGATGTGATTGGCGCACCGATCAATAAAACGGCCGCCAGTGTTAAGGCGCAAGCACCGGTGGTCGAAGAGAACCTACTGGCCGTGATGCAAGGTAATGCGCTTCCTGCACGCCATATGGGCTATACCTCGTGTCCCATGATTACCGGCATTGGCAAGGCTATGCTAGTGGAGTTTGGTTACGCTGATAATTTCGCGTTTATGCCGTCATTCCCATTTATTGATCCTACTGAAGAGTCCTGGGCCGTATGGGTAATGAAAGACCGCATGCTTCAGCCAGCTTACTACGCAGTGCTTGAAGGCCAAGCGTAAGGAGAAAAAAATATGACCATTGGCGGAATACTAACCATACTGATGTACACCTTAGCGCCATTTATATGGCTGCTAATGATAGGGTTAACCATTATCATTGGCCTGCTCTTACTCGCCTATCTACGCGGTTATCAGATCACTCATCACCATAGCCACCTCGCCTCCCTACTAGCCGTATTGATTGGGCTAACGGCATTTCTCTGGGTTCCTTGGCTCACTCACTCGACTCTTGGTTATGTAGCGACGGTAGTTGACTGGATAGCGCTCATAGGTGCTGCTATTGCAACGTTCGTGATTGCTTTCATCACCCTGCATCCATTGAGCTATTTAATTCGTCTTCAAAACGAGAAATAACTTCACTACTGCAGCACGTGAAGCATTAGCTTTTATTCATGCCGATAAATCAGCCTACATAAGGGGGGGGCGCAGCTAATCTACGCCCCCATGATGCGACAATACGCCATCACTTTTCCCTCCACTTTTGTGTGTTACTTCGGCTTCGCCTCTTGTACCATTAAATATGTAATAAGCATATTACCCAAAGCAATATAAGAGAATTACGTTCTTGTTTACCACGCGTTAAACACTCGTACATCTCTTATCATGCTTCATGCCCTTGGAGGTCACGATGGAGCTCGATCCGCTGGTTTTATCCCGTCTACAGTTTGCGTTTGTGGTGTCTTTCCACGCTATCTTTCCGGTGTTCACTATCGGTTTGGCTTCGTATATCGCGGTGTTGCATGGTTTGTTCTATAAAACAGCCAACCAGGCATGGGATCGTTTAGCCCAGTTCTGGACCAAGGTGTTTGCCGTAGTGTTCGGTATGGGCGTAGTGTCGGGTATTGTGATGTCCTTCCAGTTTGGCACTAACTGGAGCAACTTCTCGTACGCTACATCGAACTTCCTTGGCCCTATCCTCAGCTACGAGGTGGTGACCGCCTTCTTCCTTGAGGCAGCCTTTTTAGGCGTTCTCCTCTTTGGCCGCAACAAGGTACCGCAAGGAGTTCACCTATTTGCCGCTATCATGGTGGCCATCGGTACGTTCATCTCGTCTTTTTGGATCCTTTCAGCTAACAGCTGGATGCAAACGCCGGCAGGCTATGAGCTGATTGATGGCCGCTTCCATATTATCTCTTGGCTTGAGGCCATTTTTAACCCGTCGTTCTGGTACCGCTTCGCGCACATGGGCATGGCGTCGTTCCTCACCGGAGGTTTTGTGGTGGCCGGCGTTAGCGCGTGGTACCTATTGCGCAACCGCGATTTAGAGGCCAACAAGAAAGCGCTCTCCATGTGCCTATGGTTACTCCTCTTTTTGACACCCGCTCAGGCATTGATCGGTGATTTCCACGGGCTAAACACCCTAGAGCACCAGCCAACGAAAGTGGCGGCCATGGAAGGCAACTGGGAAACCCGCTCTAATGTACCGTTGCTGCTCTTTGCGCTGCCCGACCAGGAAAACCAGGCGAACCGTTTCGAGCTTGGCATCCCTAGCATGGCCAGCATTATTCTCACCCATAGCGCTGATGGGGTCGTCCCCGGCATTTCAGATGCAGCACCCGATGAGCAGCCTCCTGTCGCTATTGTGTTTTGGTCATTCCGCATCATGGTGGGCATTGGCTTCTTAATGATAGGCGTCGCACTAGTCGGGCTATTGATGCGTCGCAAAGCGCGAGTGTTTACAAACCAACTGTTTCTCAAAACCTTAGTCGCCATGATTATCACGCCTTTTCTTGCGGTGCTCTCTGGCTGGATTGTGACAGAAGCGGGCCGAGCACCTTGGCTCGTATATGGCGTGATGACACACGCGCAAGGCCTTACTCCCTCGTTAACAGGCGGCATGGCTCTGTTCACGCTGATTGGTTATATCGCGGTATATAGCGTTGTTTTTGTGGTGGGTGTGTACTATCTCACACGCGTGGTGCGTAACGGCATGTTGAATAACCCCGTCGAGGTTGACGGTGAGATTGAGCGTCCCAAGCGCCCACTATCCGCCGCTCACACCCCGCTAGATGATGATTTAAGCGAGACCACCGCAGGAGCGAACACATTATGAGTATCGACTTAGCCTTAATATGGGCGGTAATCATCGGTTTTGGTGTCATCATGTACGTCATTATGGATGGTTTCGACTTGGGCTTAGGGATCCTATATCCCTTCGCCCCTGACGAAGAATCACGCGATGTCATGATGAACTCTGTCGCCCCCGTGTGGGACGGTAATGAAACCTGGCTGGTACTCGGTGGCGCAGGGCTTTTAGGTGCGTTTCCGCTGGTCTATTCAGTCTTCTTACCAGCGCTCTATATTGGTGTTTTCTTAATGCTTGCCGGTCTGATCTTCCGCGGCATTTCCTTTGAGTTTCGCTTTAAGTCGCACAAAAACCGCCGCTGGTGGAACCGGGCTTTCTTCTTGGGCTCCGCTATCGCCGCCTTTGCCCAAGGGGCCGTGGTGGGTGCTTATATCCAAGGGTTTGCCGTTGAAGATTTTCGCTATGTGGGCGGCGCGCTCGACTGGCTAACCCCGTTCACCGTGTTAACCGGATTAGGATTAATGGCTGGCTATGCTCTGCTGGGCGCTACCTGGCTGATTATGAAGTCAGAAGGCCATGTACAACAGTGGGCCTATGCGATCACGCCTAAACTGTTACTTGCCGTCTTAGCCGTGTTTGCCATTGTCAGTATCTGGACACCGCTGGTAAGCCCTGAGGTGTATAGCCGCTGGATGGATACGTTCCAACTGATTTGGATCTTCCCTATACTAGCCTTGCTCTGTTCAGGCTTGGTGTACCGTTCGGTGAAGCGCCAAGATGAAGGGCTACCTTTTGTCATGGCGCTAGGTATCTTCCTGTTTACCTACCTGGGTCTGATTGCTAGCAAATGGCCGGTGATTGTGCCGCCTAACTACACCATTTGGGATGCTTCATCTGCCCCGGAGTCACAGCTGTTCTTATTGATCGGCTTCCTGTTTGTGATCCCTATTGTGCTGGCCTACACCGCATGGACCTACTGGGTGTTTCGAGGCAAAGTTAAAGTGGGTGAAGGCTATCATTGATGCTTGCTACTTTAATCAGCGGGGCGTAGACACATGACAATAGGTGCGCGCGTATCTATTGTCATGCTGCCCTGAATCAACACACCCAACGCTTTGTTAGGAGATAGTTATGCATAAAGATTGGCAAAAAACGACCCAAGATCTTTCGGCACTCATGCAGGATATTGGCAAAAACATTCCTGATGTTGCTAAGGGCTTCACCCAAATGGCGAAAGGGGCAAATAAAGAGGGTGCGCTTTCACACAAACACAAAGAGCTGATGGCTCTAGCCATTGGTATTAGCGTGCGCTGCGATGGGTGCATTGCGTTCCACTCAAAAGCTGCGGCGGAGCTTGGCGCAACTCGCGAGGAAGTGATGGAGATGCTAGGCGTTTGTATGTATATGGGTGGTGGGCCAGCGTTCACCTATGCAGCCCAAGCACTTGAGGCGTTCGATAGTTTCGCCAATCAAAGCTAAGCAGCCGTATCATGCATTTCCGCCCTCTTTTAAGTATAAAAGAGGGCCAAGCCAGCTTCCCTAATGAAGACAAGTTATCGTTGGCACCGTGTAGTAAGGATAAGGCATGAACCTATGGCTATTAGCCGCTGGCACTCTCATCGCCAGCATATTGGTCGCTATACTCTTTCACTGTTTTCATCAGCGCCTGCGCCAACAACTTACCCCTACCCGTGAATCAGTGACTGCCGTAGAAAATGCGTTCTCTTCCAATCGACAAACCATCCGTTTTGCGACGACGCATGGGCTCACATTAGAAGGATGGTGGTTTACCACTACGTATGAGCAAAAAGGACATGTGCTCTTAACCCATGGCTGGGGTTCTAATCGTACTGCCCTTCTACCGTTAGTTCCCGTATTGCTGGCGGCCGGATGGAATGTATTGGCATTTGACGTGCGCAATCATGGCAATAGTGATGAGGATACCTTCTCCTCAATGCCTCGTTTTGCAGAGGATATTAACGCTGCACTCTCCTGGTTACATAGCAACTATGATCGTCGTGCTACGGCTCTGATTGGTCATTCAGTAGGGGCTGCTGCCACGCTGCTAGCTGCGTCACGCCGAAGCGATATAACCGCTGTTGTTAGTATTTCGAGCTTTGCTCATCCAGCAGACATGATGAAGCGATGGTTAGCAGAAAAAGGCATCCCCTTTTTCCCCCTAGGCTGGTACGTACTTCGCTATGTAGAGCGAGTGATTGGATATCGTTTCGATACTATTGCTCCGCTGCATACATTAGCGCACATCTCCTGCCCTGTCCTGTTAGTGCATGGCGACAGTGATTGCGTAATACCTCAAACAGACGCTTATAAATTGGCGAACCAAGGGGGTAACGCTGTTCTGCGTTTAGTGCGTGGAGGGCACGACTTAACACCAAGCATGACGCAGCACAGTGATGAACTGGTAGCATTTTTACAGGCATCTGTCGCTTCGAAGGAAGCGATGTGCCTCGCAAGTTAGCCTTCAGTTCATCACTTTCTTGCTAACGTACTATCTACACCCATTATCAGTCGCCTGGGCCACACTCCATGCAACGCTCAGTAATGCTTGGCCCTTGCTTTAGATTAGCCTGCAAATCGCGCAGCCCCGACCTTACGCCTTCTTCAATAACAGGATGATAAAAGGGCATTGCCAACATTTGGCTAACGGTCAACTTTTGCTCTAAGGCCCAGGCAAGCAAGTGGGCAATATGTTCTGCGCGAGGCCCTAACATTTCTGCCCCCAAGAAAAGCCCGCTGCCATGCTCTGCGTAAAGCGCTAAGTAACCATAGTTTTCACCCATCACTCGCGCCCTGCCTTGGTCGTCAAATGACACGCCTCCCTCAGCAATAAAGTCACATCCTCCATAGTTCGCCTCTAGCGTTGCACGGCTTTCACCCACAATGGCCATCTGGGGCTCGGTAAACACCACCGCGAGCGGAACATTACGCTGCCCCACTTGCACATCGTCTAAGCAAGCAGCATTGCGTCCGGCAATTTTTCCTTCGGTGATCGCTTCATGGAGTAGCGGAACGGACTGGTTTGCATCTCCCGCGATGAAGATATGGCTAAGCGTGTTGTCATTGGCTAAACACTGCGTGGTAAAACGATTAAACCGAGGAACGCCACGCTTATCGAGCGCCACACCTGCGTTCTCGATATCCAGCTGGTCGACGTTAGGTTTACGCCCGGTTGCGGCTAGCACGTAGTCAAATATTTCCGTGACTTTTTGCCTGCTTTCCCGCTCGTAGAAGGTGATGGCTACGCCATCGCCCTGCTGCTCAACCTGCTCAATAGTGGCATCAGGGTCCAAGTAGAGCTCTCGATTGAATGTTTCATCGGCCAGTTGCCTAAGCTTGTCAGACTGAAACGGCCCCACAGCACCGCCAACACCAAAGGTGCGTGTGCGCACACCTAATCGACTAAGCGCCTGCCCAAGTTCCATACCAATAACGCCTGGTCCTACTACGGCAACGGAGGCTGGCAGCGACTCCCAGTCAAACACATCATCATTGATGATTAAGCGGTCTCCCGCCCCCTCCAGCAGGCGCGGCCACGTTGGCCGCGAGCCGGTGGCAATAATAATGGCGTTGGCTGTCAGTTGGGTATGGTCATCTATGACCAGCGTGTAGGGGTCGATAAACCGCGCGTGCCCCTGCAAGCGGTGTGACTCGGGAATCGTCTTCATGGAGGACAACACATTGCCAACAAAGCGGTCGCGCTCACCTTTGATCCTAGCCATCACCGCATGCCCATCAACCGCCACCTCGTTAATGGTGACACCGAACATTCCTGCATTTTGAGCGCTGTGGACCGTGTTTGCAGCCGCTATCAGTAGCTTAGAAGGCATGCAGCCCACCCGAGCACACGTAGTGCCATACGGCCCTTCTTCAATTAACACCACGTCATCCGTGTGCTTGCGTGCTGCGTGCCATGCGCTAAGCCCCGCGCTGCCCGCGCCAATAATAGCGATGTTAGTTTGCTGCTGTTGCATAACGTGTTTCCCCTTCCTTGTGTTCAATCACTTTGCTCAGCATGCGTGCTGGCACTCGGCTGCCGTCAGCGCTTGACCTGGATGCACCAACGCTTGCCAAGCTTCAAAGGTGGTGAAAAACATCTGTCCAGTGAGTTCATGATAAAGCTCGGTGTCTTTTAGGCGATCCATCACCGGCCCTTTGACTTCAGCTAAATGCAGCATGACGCCCGCATCCTTTAGACGTGCGTTAATGGCCTCTAAGCTCTCCAGAGCTGACGCATCAATGATATTGACTGCTTGGCATGTCAGCACCATATGTTGTAACGACGGGGCGCGGGCGGTCAGGGCCATTACAGTATCTTCCAGGTAGCGGGCGTTGGCGAAGTAGAGGCTTTCATCAATGCGCAGAATAGCGACACGCTTATCAGTCTCGACCTGATGACGCTTCACATTGCGAAAGTGTTCGGTGCCTGGCACCCGGCCTACCACCGCGCTGTGGGGCTGGCTGGTGCGGTAGAGATGCAGCCCTAGCGAGAGCACAACACCGCTGACAATTCCCATTTCCACGCTATGCAGTAGTGTCAGCAGCAGCGTTACGATCATCGCCAACCCATCGCTACGGGAGTACTGCCACGTTCGCTTGACCGCAGGCAGATCAATCAGCGTGCTCACCGCGACGATAATCGTTGCGGCTAGCGTGGCCGTGGGGAGAAACGCCAGTAAATCGGTGAGTAACAGCGTGGCGAGCACAATCCCCAGCGCCGTGAAGGCGCCTGCCAACGGTGTGGCGGCGCCTGCTTCAAAGTTCACCACTGAGCGCGAAAAGCCGCCCGACACCGGCGAGCCGCCGCTGATGCCCGCACCCAGGTTCGCCATACCCAGGGCAATCAGCTCTTGATTGGGGTCAATGCGCTGGCGACGTTTGGCCGCCAGCGTTTGCGCAACGGATACCGACTCCACAAAGCCAACCAAGCTGATCAGCAGCGCCGCGGGCAGCAGCCCCAGCCACAGCGATTGGTCAAGGCCGGGCAGGGCAATCGCCGGCAGCCCACTGGGCACGAAGCCCACTACGTCAACACCATACTGCGCAAGGTTAAGTCCCCAGGCCAGCAACGTGGTGATAACGACGGCAGAGATAGGCACGGCTTTCACCGCAATACTTGATGCACTAGCAGACATGCCTAGCGCCAACAGCCAGCCCACCAGCCGTTGGCGGCAGAGCCATAAATACCCCCAAACGCTAGCTCCAATCGCCAACGTGGTGAGGTTCACCTGCTGCCACTGGGCCAGCAGCGCGCTGAGCATCTCAATCACGTTATGGCCAGACGCCTCAACGCCAACAATGTGCTTGAGCTGGCTAATGGCAATTAAAATGCCCGAGGCGGTAATAAAGCCAGAAATGACTGGGTGGCTTAAAAAATTAACCAAAAATCCCAGCCGCAGCACGCCCATGGCGATCAGAATAAGTCCTGAAAGGGCCGCCAGTACCAACGCTGCCCCGATGTACTCAGGGCTGCCAGGCGTGGCAAACGTGCTTAACGCAGAGGCCGTCATCAGTGCCGCCACCGCGACCGGCCCCACCGCTAAGCTGGCACTGGTGCCAAAAATGGCATAAAGCACAAGCGGAAGCATGCTGGCGTATAGGCCCATTTCCGGGGGCAGCCCGGCCAACAGCGCATAAGCCAGCGCTTGCGGCACCAGCATGAGCGTCACGATGACGGCGGCCAGCGCATCCCGAGAGAACTGCGCTCGTTGGTAGCGACGCACCCAGCCGACGATAGGGATCCAGCGTTTAAGGCTCATCATGCGCACTCACTTTATTTTTCGCCAGTAACGTTTTCTAACCCCTGCCGATGCTCTTCTAAATCAAACCCCGCGGCTTTAGCAGCAGAAAACAGCTCGGCCAGATCGCACTGCTCCGTATGGCGCTTGGCGTAAGCCCACAGGTGCGTGGCGCGCTTGCCTGAACGACAAAACGCCAGGATGGGGCGCGGCAGCCGCTGCACCGCCTCGGCAAATGCCGCAACGTCTGCTGGGCCATACTCACCGGGCACTACCGGAATATGCACCCACTGAAGTCCTAGCGCGTCGGCTTTATGGCGGTAAACAGCTTCATTAGGAAAGGCGTCACTCTCTCCTGCTTTGCAGTTACAGATAACCGCTTTAAAACCTTTGGCTTTAACGTCCTCTAAATCATCGATACTGAGAAATGAGGTAATTTCAATGCCCATTTCTAACGGTTGCGTTTGCATGGTCTTTTCCTCATTTAGAACGCGAATATCGAAACGTTAATCCCAAGCAGCCCCCTCTAGCGCATCCAGCGGGATTTTTAGATAACGCTTGCCGTTCGCCTCTGGTTCCGGCAAGCGACCACCCCGAGCATTCACTTGTAGAGAGTGCAGGATTAGCTTCGGCATGGGTAGCTCGCTATCGCGCTTACGGCGTAAGGCGATGTACGCCGCTTCACTGACGCCTGCTAAGTGGGGGTTGCAATCGCGCTGTTCCGCTACTGTGCTTTCCCACTGTGGCTCTCGTCCGTCGGGCATATAGTCGTGCCCGGTAAACACGCGGGTAGCTTCTGGAAGCGCCAGAATTTGCTGAATAGAGTTCCACAGCACATGGGCATCGCCACCGGGAAAGTCGGCCCGTGCAGTGCCAAAATCGGGTTGAAAGAGCGTGTCATGAACAAACGCCGCGTCGCCAATCACATAGGTAATAGACGCAAGCGTATGGCCTGGGGAGTACATAACTCGGGCATTTAGCTCGCCAATCGTGAATGTATCGCCTTCGGCAAACAACTTATCCCACTGACGCCCATCGGTGGGCATATCCGGCCAGTGATAAATCTCTTTCCACAGTGCCTGTACTTTAGTGACATGCTCGCCAATCGCGGTTGGAGCGCCTGTCTTTTCTTTTAAGTACTGAGCTGCTGAGAAGTGGTCAGCATGGGGATGGGTGTCGAGGATCCACTCCACCGACAGGCCTTCTTTAGCGATGTAGGTAAGCAGCTCATCGGCGTGATGCGTGGCCGTCGCCCCTGATTTCTCATCAAAATCCAAGACGGGATCAATAATCGCGCACTGCTTCGTCGCAGGGTCGCTGACCACGTATTGGACACTAAAAGTACGCGGATCAAAAAAGCCGGCCACATCAGGCGTGCCCGCTGTCGTATGCTCAGAGTGTGCGAAGGTGTTCATATAGGACGCTCCTGACCGTTAGCTGAAAAACAGCCTGAAAAATAGAGCGATGACTGACCGCAGTCAGTCATCACGTCGCTGTTAGCAGGCGTTAAATAGACTTTTTGCAGAAGTACCAGTCGGTGTACTCATACCCCTCTGATTGGCGTGCTTCTGCGTCTTGCGAGGTATGGGGGGGCGGCACTATTACCGGCTGGCCCGGTAGCCAGGCCTCTGGGGTTGCCACCCCATGCTCATCGCTGGTTTGCAACGACTTAACCAAGCGAAGGACTTCCTCAACGGAACGGCCATTGCTCATGGGGTAGTACAGCATCGCCCGCAGCACGCCTTCAGGGTCAATCACAAATGTCGCGCGGACGGCAGCCGTATCACTCGCACCTGGTTGAATCATGCCGTAGGCGTTGGCCACCTTCATGCTCAAATCCGCAATGATGGGGAAGGTAATCTCAACCCCAAAGTTTTCCTTGATGCTGCGGGTCCAGGCAATGTGTGAGTGGATGCTGTCTATCGACAAGCCCAGCAGCTCGGTATTCACCGCTTTGAACTGATCAGCGTAGTTCGCAAAGGCCGAAAATTCTGTGGTGCATACCGGGGTAAAGTCGGAGGGGTGAGCAAAAAGCACCAACCACTTGCCACGATAGTCGCTCAGCGACTTTTCGCCGTGGGTGGTTTTCGCCGTGAAATCGGGCGCTGGACGGTTAATCTGAGGCATGACTGGCTGAATCGTATCGTTAGACATAGCAATTTCCTCTTGGCTGAATGATTACAGGAATAACGATAGCTCATTTTGTTATATAAGGCGAATAGGCACGCGCTATAGTTGCAATAGAGATACTCATCTCCAGCATGCATTACGGCTAACTTCTTTTTACCTATCAAATGCAGCCAGCACAGGTCCAGCCTAGCGAAAGCCTAGTCAAATGAAGCTAACGTAGCTTTTTTAGTAGAAATAACGCTACTGTGAAGATGGCTGTAGAAGCATCTCAAACGATACCTACCACTGACAAAAAGTTGGCGCATGCTGATGCGGGGCTTTTTAGCGCGAGTATTAATCGATACTAAGGTGTGTCCAAATGCCCCATGCAAAAAACTTATCCATGTCCTAAGCTTTAAAAAATGAAAACAATGCTTATTTTCTTAGATTATTTTAACCTTAGTATTGAGCGACTTACGAGAAGCACAATAGTTGAGACATTAAGCTTCGTTTTAGTGCCATGATAGCCCTTTGTAGTCGCATGAGCTAATAGGCGTAGATGCCTAAAAACTAACCAAGTAGCCCACAGAACGGCTTTCGATAGGAATAATATGTACGACGCGGTAGGGAGTGAGTCGCTGTTTTTTTAAAGGAGAATAAGCGAGATGTCTGCTTAGTCTATCCCTATCAATAGAACGTAATTCAGTATTAATACTTATTTTATGATAAGGAGATGATCGCATGAACATCAACAACACTATTGGTCTGAACAAGACTAGTGCTAGTCAGCTGGCCGAGAAGCTCAACGAGCTACTTGCCAACTATCAAATTTTCTATATGAACGTGCGTGGATATCACTGGAATGTAAAAGGCCCTCAGTTTTTTCAGCTTCACGAGAAATTTGAGGAGCTTTACACAGACCTGCTAACCAAGGTCGATGAAGTCGCTGAGCGCATTCTCACTCTTGGCCATCAACCGGTACATGCCTACAGTGATTACGTCAAAATTGCCAAGATCCAAGAGGATAAAAATGTCCAAGACGGCGAAGCCTGCGTGCGTGGAGTACTCCAGGGCTATCAGATCTTAATTGAGCTACAGCGTGAGCTTCTATCATTGGCCTCAAATGCTGAGGATGAAGGGACTGCTGCTCAAGCCGGTGACTATATTCGCGAGCAAGAAAAGATCGTGTGGATGCTCACATCCCATCTCGCGTAGTAAAAGTAAAAAATTGATCACAACCATACCCAGCATAATATTTTCCGTGGTTGTGATCAGATCAGGGTAAGACTGTAAGATTAAAAAACGATGAGAATTATTACTTCATGATAGAAGACTTCATTAATTTATAAAAAATAGCTGTCAACCTATTAATGAAAACTAGAGTGAATTTTTCAATGGCGATAAACGACGCTCTTCTTTTAATAGCCTATAAAAATCAGCATCCGATATCATTTAGCCCCCTACTGCCCCCTGTTTTAGGTTAGTGAAAATACGTCACCCTTTCGTCTTGCAGATATTTTTTATCAGTTGTTTTACCAAACCCACCCACGCTAATGATATATGAATACAATATCGAACAGGAAATAACATGACTTCTAGTGCTCACACTTCTCGACTACAAAACTTTCCAATCTCATGGTTTTCTCTTATTATGGGAATGACAGGATTTACTATTGCTTGGCACCGAGCAGAATCTTTATTAAATATTACAATAAAAATTAGCCCAATTCTTCTCATCACCACTTTAGTCACTTTTTTTGTCTTACTAACACTTTATATAACTAAAATAGCAAAGTATCCAAGCCAGGTTAAATCTGAATTCTCTCATCCCATAAAGCTTAATTTTTTTCCAACTATATCTATTGGGCTAATCTTATTAAGCATTGCTTTTTTGCCATACAGCAACCGAGTTTCCTTCATTTTATGGAGTGTTGGTGTAGTACTTCATCTTGGTTTCACGCTTTATATTCTATCAGCTTGGTTGCACCAGACACATTTTGAAGTTACCCATATAAACCCAGCTTGGTTTATTCCTGTCGTGGGAAACATTCTTGTACCTATTGCTGGCATAGAGCATGCATCACCTGAAATTTCCTGGTTTTTCTTCAGCATCGGGCTCATTTTCTGGGGTGTACTTTTGACCATCATTTTTTATCGAATGTTCTTTCACCAGCCCTTGCCCGCTAAGCTGTTGCCTACGTTATTCATCCTAATTGCACCACCAGCGGTGGGATCCATTTCGTGGTTTCAACTGGTAGGGGAAATCAACGCTTTTGGCCGTATTCTCTATTATATCGCTCTATTTCTTACCTTAATGCTACTAACTCAAACAACGCGATTTATAAAGCTTGATTTTTTCTTATCCTGGTGGGCTTATTCATTCCCAATAGCAGCTATTACCATTGCCAGTTTTTTGATGTTTGAACAGCTACAACTACCATTCTTTAAAGTGCTGAGTTTCACTCTTTTGGGGTTATTAACATTTTTGATTAGCATGCTTATTACCAGGACTTTTCAAGCTGTACGCATGAGATCGATCTGTATTGAAGATTGAAACTAGGGCTTTCAAACTCTTTTTACGGGTTCTTAGCACTCACTTAGTGTAGCGACCACTTGAGCTGCACGTTGTCTTCTTATCCCTGACGATCACGATGAATGACACTAACTACAACATACCTCAAAAACCATAACTGAATAAGCATACAAAACTTGTAATGCAGATATTGTGACCACAGATTTGTCACAACCAAAACAAAAGGGCTTACGCGTTAACGTAAGCCCTTGATATGTTTGGCGCGCCCGGTAGGAATTGAACCTACGACCTTCGGCTTCGGAGGACTAAACTCTTTAACTTTCACATATCCCAATAGACAATAAAAACCTATCAAAACAAGGCATCTATCATTTTTTATTGTTAGCGCTTGTCTATTTACGTCTGTGGTTATAGACTCAAATTGCAGTTACCAGAGTGGTACTGAATAGGAGTCAGCCATGATAACCACAGATCGCCAGCTTCAGGCACTAAAGCCCAAAGGCACCGTTTATTGGGAAAGCGTGAAGTCACCTCATGGTGGCGGCTTGGCTATTCGTGTGCAGCCCACTGGATCAAAGGCGTGGTATTACCGCTACCGCTTCAATGGTAAGCAAGACACCTACAGCCTTGGTCGATACCCAAGCGTGGGCTTGCTGGAAGCGAGGGAAAGCCACGGTGAAGCCGTAGCCCTTCACGCCCAAGGCATTAACCCAAAGCACGCACAGCGCGATGAAAAGGCACGAAATGAGTCAGCCTGGACAATGGCCGAGCTGTTCGAGCGTTGGCTTCAGAGCTACGCAAAGACGCCCACGGTACGTACTAGGCGCACACCTTCACCACTTGTTGTAGAGCAAGCGCGCTGGCGTTGGGGCCACTATCTAAAGGGACGTGTAGGTTCATTGCTGGTCAAGCGAATTGATGCCCGCACGGTAAAAAGTACGGTTAAAGAAATAGCCGAAAACCAGAGCCGCAACCAAGCAAGCAAGTGCTTAACCATGCTGCGGGCAATGCTGACTTATGCGGAAGGGCATGGCCAGATCGACACCAACCCCGCTCAAGGCATCCAGCCAAGCCAACTAGGCGCTACTAAGTCAGCACCGCGCGACCGTGTGCTAAGCCTTTCAGAGATCAAGCGCTTATGGGATGCGATAGAAAGCGCTCGCCTGGACACTAGCGCCGCCGCTGCACTCAAGCTGCTAATACTGACCGGGCAACGCCGGGGGGAGCTACTGCAAGCCAAGTGGGATCATATCGACCTAGACGGTGCCACCTGGACACTGCCAGCCATAACCACTAAGTCACGCCGGGAGCATACCGTTTACCTTTCAAGCGCTGCCGTTGACCTACTACGGGAGCAGCAAGCCGTGACTGGTAGCCTGGAATACGTATTTGAAAGCCAGCGTGCCAGCGGCCAACCGATTGGTGACGCCAGCCTAACCACTGCCATTGCGCGCTTACAGGGGCGCAAGCTGGCAAAACAGGACATGAAAGCGCCACTTGCCGATATGCCACGCTTCAGCGTTCACGACCTGCGCCGCTCATTCGCTACGGGCCTACTAAAACACTTTGGCACCGCACCTCACGTTGTAGAGCAAATGCTGAACCACGCGCCAACGGATCGCCTAATAGAGACATACCAGCGACACGACTACGCCAAAGAGCAGCGCTTAGCTTGGCAGGCATGGGGGCAGTTAATCACTAATGCAGAGTCAGCCGAGCAAAGTAACGTGGTGCCAATGAGGAAAGCTGAATAATGGAATATTTTAAAAAAGGCCCATCTACCACCCCCCCTAAACCCCCTAAAGGCGAGCCGGGTAGGCGAGGGATGCGCAATGCTGGTAAAGACAGGGGTATTGGCTGTCTATATATAGTGGATGAAAAAATACCATATATGCTTGAATTGAATTTTTTTTAAGATAAGTTATAGCATTAGATGATCACTGTTTGTCTATACAGACATGCAGCGATTAAAGAGAAGGCCAGAACCCGGTAGAAGTTTGGCGACCGAAACCGAACCCTGGCCTACAGCCCCAAGCCAGTAAGACTGACAAGGGAAAAGCGGATGCTCAGCAACACGAAAACGCACCACTCCTTAATGCTTGACGCGCTAACGTCATGCGGAGTGGTGCGTGACCGTGTTAAAGAGCGAACCCGTTTAGCGTGGAGCTAAATGAGTGCCCTCATATTAGGACAACTTATCCACACGGTGCAAGTATTGCTTGTATCTGTGGTTATCGCTCCCCGCCTATTCCTGTTAGTCAAACTGGCCTTACTAAAGGTAAGTCCGTATGACTACTGCAATTCCGAGAAAGCTACTCACCGAACGCGAAGCCGCCGAGTACCTTGGCTATCGCCCTGCCACTTTCCGTCAATCCCGCTGTATGGGGATTCTCGCCGGAACCAAACCACCTAAACACCAAAAATTAGGCCGTGCCGTTCGCTACGACATTGCCGACCTAGACGCCTGGATCGAGCAAGTTACCAAGGGGGCAACGGCATGATAGTTACCCGTGATCAACTCGCCCGCCTGACGGCAATCCTCGCCCCCTATCGTGGGGAAAAGCTAACGCGCCCGGTTATAGACCTTGCCCTAGCGCTAGCCAAAGGGAATAGCCACGGCAACGCGGAGGTGAGCCAATGAGCCTGTTCAAAATCACCTTCGCCCGTACTGGTCAAGAAACCGTCATTGAAGCCACCGATTGGCGTGATGCTGTGCGCCAAACTGGACGCAGTGACGCTTGCCACATAACTCACCACGAAAAAGCCGCCGTTCCAGTAGCCGCTTGGCTTGATGCCGATATGCCGCACGGTATCGGTGCCCAGACCGTAAAGGGCGCGTTGGCTGGCGCTGTTGCCTACCTGGATTCTCAGGAGGTGGTCCAATGATGCCCATAGCCATTAACTGCGACCTACGCACCCGAACTATTCGCTTCCAGTTCACTAACCCGGATCGCTTCTTAACAGCCGAGCAGGCGCTTGCTAGCGGTTTAGTCAATCACCTTGAGTTCAAGGAGATGCAGCGCGAAGCCCAGGCGTTTAGCAAGGAGACTGGCCTATGACTCCTCAAGATCAAACCTACCTTCTGAAAGCTGCCCTTACTGGGGACGTGCGCCAAATGGAACAGGCGTCAAAAATCCTCGCTGGCGTGGCGATGCTGCTTAACGACCATGACATTGATGGGCTGAAACGTGAGGCGCTTATAGAGACGCTGTGGCTGCTGTCTAGCACCTTCGAGGAGCGCCGCGACTGGCTGCAAGAGGAGGGCTATGTATGCAGCGAGCAATAAAAACGCCCGACCGAAGCCGAGCGCATAAAAGTACTGTTCAAGCCAATAATAGCACCCGCCCGGACGTTTACGCCATCTTGGATCGACTCGACAAGGTGAAAGAAAACGGGCCGGGGCGTTGGCTGGCGTGCTGCCCGGCACACCAAGACCGCTCGCCTAGTCTGGCGGTGCGTGAAACCTCAGACGGCACCATCCTGATGAAGTGCTTCGCAGGATGCCCAACGGGGGACGTGCTAGCCGCTATCGGCTTAGAGCTTAAAGACCTATTTCCTCAACGTGATAACGACGCATACACCGCTAGCAAGCGCCCTGGGGAGCGTTGGGTTCCCCGTGACGTATTGGCAGCGGTAGCGCGTGAAGCCCTGATTGCGCTGTTAGCGGCTGAGGCTGTGCATAGCGGGACGCTGTTATCTGATGACGACCGCAACCGCTTGGCGGTGGCTGCTGGCCGTCTGAGGGCTGCCGCAAAGGAGGTGGGCGCTCATGTTTAACGCGGCTGAAAACTGGCTAGACCAGCAAGTCGATAAGGTGACGCCCCCGAGGGCGTTACCGCAAAGCCTCCCCGAAGTGCCGAGCTTTCAACCGGAAATGTTGCCGGAAGAGCTGCGCGACTATGTGCTCGACGTTGCCCAACGTATCCAGTGCCCGCCGGAATACTGTGCAGTATCGGCGCTAGCCCTGTTAGCTGGCTTGGTAGGCCATAAAGTGCGTATGCGCCCGAAGCAGCATGATGACTGGGAAATTGTCATTGTGCTGTGGGCGGTGCTGGTGGGCGACCCTTCAGCAATGAAAACCCCGGCAATCAAGGCAATGCGCTTTGCTATTGACGCCATTGAAGCGGAAGCAAGGAGAGAGCACGAAAAGGGCGTTAAGGCTTACAAGGAAGAGATTGAGCTGTTCGAGATCGCTAAAGCAGCGGTTAAGAAAAAGGCTAAGGATCTGGCCGCCAAAGGCGAAATGGATGCAGCCAAAGAGACCTTGGGGAGTATCAAGGAGCCTGAGTCCCCCGGGCCTGCTGAGCGCTACATTCTGAACGATGCAACGGTGGAAAAAGCGGGCGAACTGATGAACCAGTTTGATCACCACTTAACCATCTTACGGGATGAACTGGCGGGCCTGCTGGCAAAACTTCAGCAAGAAGAGAACGCCGCTGAACGCGCCTTCTACCTAGAGTGTTTCAATGGTGATTCACGATTTACTTATGACCGCATTGGCCGGGGAACGGTGGCTATTGAACGGTGTGCCTTAAACATCATTGGCGGCATTCAGCCAAGCAAGCTAGCGCCTATCGTGCGAGGTGCTAAGGGGACGGTTAACGATGGCTTGATACAGCGTTTCCAACTGGCTGTTTGGCCAGACGGCAAATCTTCTTGGAAATGGATCGACCGCAAACCTGACCCTAAAGCAAAGGAGCGCTTTTCCCAGGTCTTTTACCGCCTGCACTC
Organism: Vreelandella alkaliphila; assembly: GCF_016107625.1. Taxonomy (GTDB): domain Bacteria; phylum Pseudomonadota; class Gammaproteobacteria; order Pseudomonadales; family Halomonadaceae; genus Vreelandella; species Vreelandella alkaliphila. Next base: position 309,638 of record NZ_JABASV010000002.1, on the reverse strand, counting down.
GCTGGAATTGGGTACTGATGAAGATGGAGACCCACCCGCTTGGCGCTTCACCGCCGATGCTCAAGAGCTATTCATCGAGTGGATGACAGAGATCAACGTCGAGTGCCGTTCCGGCAACCTCTCCCCGCTAATGGCTGAACACTTGCTAAAGATGCCCAAGACGGTGGGTAGCTTGGCGCTGCTGTTCGCCGTGATAGATGGGGAGCAAGGCAGCGTGGGCAAGACCTCTACCGCAAGAGCCCTTGAGTGGGCCGACTTCCTGCGCACTCATGCCGAACGTTTGTATAGCGCAGCCACCAACAGTGGCATCCAAGGTGCCAAGTTGATTTTGAAGCGCCGCCAGAAGCTGCCCAACCCTTTCAAGGTTAAGCAGGTACAGCAACGCGGCTGGCAAGGGTTGGACACGACCGAGGCCGTGCAAGGGGCATTAGATGTACTTGTTGAACATGGCTATCTGACTGAAATGGAGGTGCCGACAACCGGAAGACCACGCATCGACTTCTATTGGCATTCGGAGTACGTGCCGAATCAGGAGGGCGAGTAATGGGACGCTGGCTTGAAAAAATAGAAAAAGGGGATGGTGACACCCCCCGTAAACCACCTAAAAGCCCTTTAGGGGCTTTAGGGGGGGAGGTAGATGGGCCTTTTTCAGAAAAAAACGAAGATAACCACCCGGTAACGTCTACCGATTGGCTGGAATGGATCGCTGAACGCTGCCCACTGGTGCCGGAAGATTACCGCCATGTGGCCACTGGCCTTCTACGCCTTCACCCACGAATGCAGCAACGCTTGGCTGAACGCTATGTAGAAGAGTGGCGCGCCGCTGCCGACGATGAACCTACCTATCACAAACGCGACAACGCTGGCCGTCATGCCGCCAACTTGATTATCACTCGACTAAAAAGAGGTGCCGAGTATGTCTGAAGTCACTATTGAGCAACTGCAAGCCGATAACGAAAGCCTTACCGCCGAACTGGAAAAGGTGAAAGCCAAAAATGCCGAGCTATTGGGTAAAGTAAAAAAGGCCCAACAGGGTAGCGGTGAATACTCTGAACGCCTGGAAGCCCTAGAGGCCGAAAACCAGAGCCTTAAATCAGAGCTTCGCGCCTTTACCTTCGACGCCCCGGTTAATGCTGTGTTTAAGGAAGTCAGCGGCGCTGGCTCTATCTTCCGAGAGTCGTTTGAAAAGCACTTCAGTATTATTCAGGATGAATACGAGGGCCGATTCTGGATTCACGATAAAGACGGCAATCCCATTTATAAAACAGTGAAGCAAGGGAAGTACGGCAATAAAGAGGAGCCGCGAGAGCTAACGTTTAACGATATTCGAGATGTAATAGATGAACGCGGCTTAGAGGAACTAGATTTTTTCCTTCCCAAGCCTAAAGGCGGTGGCGCGCTTGGTAATGATGGCCGTCATTATTCCCGCCCCGCTCCTGCTGCTGACAAGCCGAAAGAAGGATCGGATAACGTGCCAACCTTTGGTATGCGGTGATATAGTAAACGGGTGGCCCTAATGGGGCTGCCCTTCTCGCCCTAATGGGGCAAAGCCCACTAACCGCTTAGCGTTAGTAACTTAGCCCTGATGGGGCACCCTCCAAGACTAATGGTCTGTGAGAATCACTTAACCCATATTTTATGGTGATTCCATGGCTACTGTACGCCTAACCGATATTATTGAACCCGCCACTTTCACTGGCTACACGCTGCAAGAAACCATGCAAAAAACCGCCCTGGTGCGTGCTGGTGTTGCAGTCCGAAACAATGTGATTGCCGAGCAACTTAAAGCGGGCTCCCATAGCTTCACCGTGCCTTTCTGGCGTGACCTGGAAGACGACGAAGCCAATATTGTTAACGATGACCCGGATATTCACTCCACCCCTAAGAAGATTGGCAGCGGGAAGCAGATTGTGCGTAAAAGCTATCTGCACCAAAGCTGGTCTGCCATGAACCTAGCGTCTGAAATCGCCGGGGATGACGCCCTAGCGAAGATTCAGAGCCGTGTGGTGGCCTACTGGGATCGACAGCTTCAAAAGCGCTTGGTGGCGTCTTTGCGCGGCATCATGGCCGACAACATCGCCAACTTTGACGGTGATATGGTGCTGGATATTAGCGCCGAGACCGGGGCCGCTGGTGTGTTTGGTGCTGAAGCGGTGATTGATGCCACTGGCACCCTTGGCGACTCGATGAGCAACCTAGTCTCTATCGCCATGCACAGCGACATTTACCGCCGCGCCCTCAAGAATGACCTGATCGAATTTATCCCCGATTCCCAAGGCGGAACGATTGCCACCTTCCGAGGCTTGGCGACCGTAGTTGATGACGGCTTACCAGTAAACGAAGGCGCTTACACCTGCGCGCTGTTTGGTGCTGGTGCCGTGGGCTATGGCGCTGCTGAGCCGAGCATTGCTGATGGTACGGAAGTTGAAAATCTACCGTCTGCTGGTCGTGGTGGCGGTCAACAAATCCTGCACAGCCGCATGAACATGGGTATGCACCCTGCTGGCTTTACGTGGGTGGAAGATACCGTTGCCGACGAATCCCCCAGCCTTTCCGAGCTAGCCCTTCCCGCCAATTGGAGCCGCGTGGTAGAGCGTAAGGCCGTACCCCTGGCCTTCCTTATCGCCCGCGCTCAATAACCGACCTTGGCCCCTACGGGGGCCATTTAGGAGGCAAGATATGGCGAAGTGCGCCGGAACCCAAAAGAAGCCCCCCAAGGGCACCGAAAAGAAAATTCTTGATATGAGTCAGCGGGGCTTGTCACTCAAAGCCATGGCCCGTGGGCTAGGTATCAGCACCGCTTTATTCCAAGCATGGCGGGAAAATCACCCCGAGCTACAAAACGCGCTAGATGAAGGGCGAGAGATTGAGCATACCAAGCTAAGAAGCGCCCTAATGGATCAAGCCGAAGGCGGCAACGTAACAGCCGCTATCTTCCTGCTGAAGTGCCGTCATGGCTACCGTGAAGGCGACCAAGGCGAATTGGCCAACCGTGTAAGCGTGACCTTCCAGCTACCGGGGCCGCAATCACTGGAAGACTTCAGCCGCACAATAGATGGGGAGGTGGTGCGTGGAAGCGATTGAGCTTAACGACTTTCAACAGCGAACCCTTGCCGCCCCTGAAGAGCTAGACCTGTTTTTAGGCGGTGGCCGTGGTGGTGGTAAGTCTTACGGCTTGGCCCTACTGTGCTTACGTCACGTTGAAATGTACGGGGATCAGGCCCGCATCCTCTACCTTCGCAAGACCTATAAGGGGCTAGCTGACTTCGAGCTGATAACCCGCACGCTGTTTGGCATGGTGTACGGCACCAGCGCCCGGTATAACCAAGGCGAGCATGTTTGGAAATTCCCCAACGGGGGATATTTAGAACTTGGCCAGCTAGAAACCCAAGGCGATTATGCCAAGTACCAAGGCCGTAGCTTCACGCTGCTGATTATTGATGAAGCGGGACAGTACCCAACCCCTGACCTTCTCGACCTGATGCGCTCCAACTTGCGTGGCCCTAAAGACATGCCTATCCGCGTGGTGGTGGCTGCTAACCCTGGCGGCCCTGGCCATCATTGGATCGCCCGCCGCTATGTGTTTCAGGCTGAGCCCTGGAAGCCGTTTTACGAGGAAAAGAGCAAGCGCCAATGGCTGTACTGCCCTTCCACCTTCCAAGGCAACCACCTGATAGACCGTGAGCAATACCGCGACCAGCTAGAAAGCGCGTGCCCTGATGATCCTGAACTATTGAGGGCATGGGTAGAGGGAGATTGGGCCGTTAACCGTGGCGCCTACTTCGCGTCTGTGTTGGAGGAGAGCCGCAACGCCGTACCCACCTGGCAGGAAATCCCCGACGATTGGACGGTATACCTTACCCACGACTTCGGAAGCAGCGCCCCCAGCGTGACGTATATCTGTGCTGTATCACCGGGTGGCTTTGGGCCTGATGATCGCTTCTACCCGCGTGGCTCTATTGTGCTGGTGGATGAAATGCACACCGCCAGACGTGAGAACCCAGACCGCGGACTAGGCTGGACAGTGCCCGTGCTTGGTGAGGAGATCGTCAAGTGGTGCCAGCATTGGGACGTGAAACCCGAAGGCGTGGCCGACGATGCGATATTTGCCAAGACAGGTTCAGGGGCCGGAAGCATTGCCGATGAATTCCAGAAAGCTGGCGTTACCTTTCACCCTGCGAAGAAGGCTGACCGTATCACCGGGTGGAACATCATGCGCCGCCTACTGGGGGATGCTGGCAAGCCCGACCGCCCCGGCCTGTATATCGCCCGGCACTGTGAGTATTTCTGGGATACCGTGCCTTACTTAGCCCGTGATCAAAAGCGGATAGAGGATATGGAAACCACGGGGCCAGATCACGCCGCCGACGCTGTACGTTATGGTTGTTTGAGGAAGGAGCCGCAAAGGGCAAGGATGGTTCGAGTGCCTGGATTCAGATAGAAGCACAGGGGATTAGTCGGAGAGTGCCCCGGACATGAGAAAACCCCGACAGCCTGCGCGTCAACGTTCCGAGTAGTAGTGACGGTGGTAGGCGCTTCAAGCCCTGGCTAACGCTGGGGCTTTTTATTTGAAACCGAGGCAGTGAATTTTGCGGTTTGAAACCGAGAAAAGGTGAGGATTCCCATCTTTTAATTGTGAGCCTGAGTCACTTCAAGCCGCGGTCACGCTGACCACCCCCAGACGGCCAAATTGGCGTTCCCGGCGATGTCCGTTCATTGGGTAACGCTAATGGGCTTGGAACCTAGCCGATTCCCTAGGCGCTAACAGAGTCGCTTAAAGACACTCTGTCCTAATGTGAGGAGGTTATTCCATCTAATCCCCCCAATGCCGGGTATTACGAAAGTTTCGTAGTGCTAGCTTTCCCGCGCTTCCCCCAGCTTAAAAAAGGGGAGCGCAACAACCAAGGCAACAAAACGCAACACCAAATAATGCCGACTCATAACACTTTGGGATTGCCGCTTGTGGTTACTAGCGTGGTTATAGCTGCTGACTGGCCAAAACAAAAGGGCTTACGCATTAACGTAAGCCCTTGATATGTTTGGCGCGCCCGGTAGGAATTGAACCTACGACCTTCGGCTTCGGAGGCCGACACTCTATCCAACTGAGCTACGGGCGCTTTGGGTGCGTATCGTACCCGTGTGGGCGCGCTGTGTCCAGCTAGTCAGCGGTTTTACAGGCGCTTTGATTGACCGTTTTCCGCAGTGTGGTGCATGCTTTGGGAGCACTTCCTATCTTTAGTAAAACTGGGAACACACTATAATGAAAACTTTTGCACGTAACACGCTGGCACTGGGCATTTCACTGACGCTAGTAAGCGCCGCGAATGCCGCTGATTTTGCTGATATGGACCCCGTTACCCTGCGTTTGGCCCACGTGGTCAACGAGCAAGATGGTTTCCATATCGCCGCGACCAAGTTTGAAGAACTGGTGGAAGAGCGCACCGATGGCAAGGTCAACATCGAGATCTACCCCAATGCCTCGCTGGGTGACGAACGCACGCTGCTGGAAGGCATGCAGATCGGCACCGTGGATATGGGGCTGATCACCAACGGCCCGGTGGCCAACTTTGTCGAAGAGATGGCAGTATTTGAACTGCCGTTCCTATTTCCTTCACCAGAAGCCGCTTATGGCGTGCTCGATGGCCCGATCGGCCAGGAGCTGCTGGATAAACTGTCTGATGTGAATCTGAAAGGCTTGGCCTACGCAGAGCGCGGCTTCCGCAACCTGACCAACAGCGAACGCGCGGTGAATTCGCCGGAAGATCTGGATGGGCTACGCATTCGTGTGATGGAAAACCCGGTGTACACCGACACCTTCCGCGAGCTGGGCGCCAACGCTATTCCCATGGCGTGGACAGAAGCGCTGACCGCCATGCAGCAAGGCACCATCGACGGCCAGGAAAATCCGGTGAACGTGATCCATTCGTTCAAACTGGATGAAACCCAGAACTACATGACCCTTTCCCGCCATACGTACGCCCCGGCCATTTTTGTAATGGGCATGCCCGTTTGGAACCAGCTGCCAGAACAGGCACAAACCGTACTGAAAGAAGCCGCCCAAGAAGCCGCCGAACATGAGCGCCAAGTGAATGCGGATATGGAAGCCGACCAACTGGCGGCGCTGCGCGAAGCCGGTATGGAAATCAACGAAACGCCGGATATGGAAGCCTTCCAAGCTGCTGTTGTGCCGGTGTACGAGAAGTACGGCGAGCAGTTTGGTGACTACCTGCCGCGCATTCAGGAGGCACTTAAGTAAACGGTCTTTGCTACCTGCTCGACTTCCCGTAGCGTGAGGTTGGTTTTATTGAAGTGACCGATAGCTGTTTGCGCAGTGTCAATATACTGCGTGAACAGCCTTTGCCAATTAGAGACGCCTGATGACTGAACCAACCAATATAAAGTTGGCAACGAGACTGCATAAGATAAATCTCAATTTATTATTGGTTTTTCATACGCTTTATTGGAAAAGGAGCTTAACCCTTACCGCAGAAGCGCTCTGCCTAAGCCAGCCAGCTGTCAGCCATTCGCTAAAGAAGTTGCGCCTGCTGATGGATGACCCGCTATTTATTAAAACGCTGGATGGTATGCAGCCAACTCCGCTTGCCCGGCAGATGGATGCCGCTGTGGCCAAAGGGTTGTTCTACTTCGATCAGGCGGTGTATAGCAACAGCGAGTTCTCACCGGCCACATCGAAACGCGAGTTTCGTGTCAGCCTAGTGGACTATGTAAGCCAGCAGTTACAACCTAAGCTTATTCAGCACTGTTTAACTCATGCGCCCGACTTATGCTTCAATATGTTGTCTACCCGCATAGCCAGTGCCGAAGATGCTCAGAACGCCATACAAGCCCACGATATCGACCTCGCCATGGTGCAGTTGGAAAGCTTGCCACTCACCTCTTATCACGAATACCTGTTTGATGATGTGATTGGCTGTGTTGGTGATGCTTCCCTATACGGAGACAACAACACGATCACACTTGACGCTTTTTTAAACGCCCCACAAATCGCATTATCTCACCGCGAAGATAGCCCACTATTAATCAATGAGAAACTGAGAATACTGGGGTTAGAGCGCAAAATCGTCGCCAAAACACCCTATATCACTCCTCTTCAAGAGATACTGGTCTCGACGAATTTACTCTGCGTGGTGACTGAGAGTGCCGCCAAGGTGATTTGTCGCAATAATAGCCTGAAGTTCTACGCCCTGCCCCTGGATGTAGCGCCCTTTAAAGTATGCCTATGCTGGGATGAAAGGAAGGATCACGACTCCGGTATACACTGGTTAAGATCGCTAATTAGGGAGCTGATAACACCCGCTCCCTAAAGGCTGGCGATACCTACTAACCATTCAGGCAAACGCTAGTCCAGCGCTATCACTTTGCCGGGGTTCAATAGACCTTTGGGATCCAGCGCGGTTTTCAGGCGTTTCATTAAGGCAATCTCCTCACTGGTACGGGAAACTGACAGATAGTCCTTTTTCTCAAGACCAATGCCGTGTTCTGCAGAAATGGAACCGCCAAACGCTTTCAGAGACGAATAGACAAGCTGTTCAACCTGGCGTCGGCTGTCCGGGCTATCGTCACGTACCGTGATCATAATGTGTAAGTTGCCATCACCAAGATGACCAAATACCACCATTTTTCCTGATTGAGGCCACTGGGTTTCAAGGTTCTCTTCTAAAATATCGACATACGCTTGCATACTGGGAATCGGCAGGCTGACATCGTAGGAGAACATCGGTTTCAGCTCGTTCACCAGCACTTCGATATCTTCTCTTATGGCCCAGATCGCCTGACGCTGGGCTTGGGAGCTCGCCAAGGCCGCATCGGTGATCAAATCGACCTCTAGTGCCTTTTGCAGCACTTGGGAAAAACGCTCAGCGTCCTCGGCCTCATCCAGCCCCAGTGTTTCAATAATGGCGTAGAAAGGTGAGTTATCCGCTAGTACAGGCGCATGCTTACCACTTTCTGTGGTCATCAGTTTATAGTGATTATTCCACAGCGCTTCAAAGGCACTGAGGCTATTGGCTAGCTCACGAGAGACAAGATTCAGCAGCTGAGTCAACGCATCGAAAGAGGGCACCGCTACTAATGCCGTTTGCTCGCTGGGCATGTCGGGTTGTAACCGTAGTACTGCACGGGTAACGATTCCCAGCGTACCTTCACTGCCAATAAACAGTTGCTTCAGATCGTATCCTGCATTGTTTTTCAGCATTTTATTCAATGAGCTCACTACGGTGCCGTCGCTAAGTACCGCCTCTAGTCCCAGTACCTGCTGGCGCATCATGCCGTAGCGAATTACCCGTATACCACCGGCATTGGTGGCGATGTTGCCACCAATGGTGCAAGAGCCTCTTGCCCCCAAGTCTAGTGGGAACTGCATATCGATCTCTTGCGCTGCTTCCTGTACGCGCTGCAGGGTCACCCCAGCCTGAGCTAAAATTGTGGAACCAACAGGGTCGATCTCCTCTATTTGGTTCATCAACTCCAGTGACACGACGATTTCATCTGGACTTGCCATCCCGCCATGCACAATACCGGTCATGCCCCCGTGTGTCACCACAGGCTGGTCGGCCTGATAACACAAAGCCATAACACGGCTCAGCTGTTCTGTGCTGCGCGGCCTAACAATCGCCTTAGCGCGACACGGCGCCCCTGTAAACCAATCTACGCTACGCTGCGAGACATCATCACCAAGCAGTACCCCCGAAGGACCGACGATTGCAACAAGGTCGTTCAGCAACTTATCCATTTCTTATTCCTGATTTAGCTGACCACACCATTGGTTTAAGCACTTGGCGTTTAAAACCCTGTAGTGCTTCATTCAAAAGTGCGCAATTAAAAGTAACCTCTTGCAGGTTATCGCCAACCTAAAAATCACTCAAGTACAAGTTATATAAAGATTTTTCGGATTAGAAGAACGAATAGTGGAATAAAAATAAGTAATTTGCCCCCTATAATCAATGTGATATAGATGAGCATTAAGAAAATAATAAAACCACGCCTCAATATAATTAAAACCACTAATTCTTAGGAGATAATGTGAATATCCTTGCCTGCTTTACGCTGAACGCTGTGACTAAACCGGCACGCCAACTTAAACAGCTAACTCTTCCCCTTATTGGTGTAGGTCTACTCAGTTTGCCCCTCGCTGGACAAGCGGAAGAGATAGCCCCTACTACGCTGCGCCTAGCCCATGTGGTGAATACGGAAGATACTTACCATATTGCTGCTGAGCGCTTCCAACAGCTGATTAGCGAACGTACCGATGGCGCGGTTAGCGTGGAAATTTATCCGAATGCCTCGCTGGGCGATGAGCGCACCTTATTAGAAGGTATGCAAATCGGCACTGTGGATATGGGCATTATCACCAACGGTCCTGTAGCTAACTTCGTCGATGAGTTCTCCGTTTTTGAGCTCCCGTTTCTCTTTCCCAGCTCCGAAGCGGCCTATACTGTGCTGGATGGTGAAATCGGCCAGGAAATCCTAGGCAAATTACAGGATGTGAACCTGAAAGGATTGGCATACGCTGAACGTGGCTTTCGGAATATCACTAATAGCCAGCATGCAATCAATGTCCCTGAAGACCTTCAAGGCCTAAGGCTGCGGGTCATCGAAAATGAGGTTTATGTTGATACATTCCGCGGGCTCGGTGCCAACGCTGTACCCATGGCCTGGACAGAGGCATTAACCGCCTTGCAGCAAGGCACTATTGATGGCCAAGAGAACCCCGTTAACGCTATCCATGCCTTCAACCTTGCGGAAACCCAGGACTACCTAACGATGACTCGGCATATTTATGCGCCAGCAACGTTTATTATGAGCCTTCCCGCCTGGAACGGCCTCCAGGTAGAGCTTCAGTCCGTTGTGCTGGATGTCGCCAAGCAAGCATCTGCATACGCAAGAGAGCAGAATGCTATCATGGAAGCTGAACAACTGGCTGAGCTTCGCGAGGCGGGCATGGAGATCAACGAAACTCCAGATATTGAAGCCTTCCAGACCGCCGTGGCGCCAGTGTATGAGAAGTATGGCGAGCAGTTTGGTGATTACCTACCGCGCATTCAGGAGGCGCTGAATCAGTGATGGCGTTTGCACAGCCACTTTTAACACTATTGAAACGTAGCGAACGCGGGCTGGATGCCATCATCCAGCCCGTGGTCTTTGCAGGCATGGCAGCATTAATTGGTGTGATCACTCTGCAGATTGTGTCGCGGGTGCTGTTCAGCGCCGTTGGCTGGACGGAAGAAGTCGCGCGCTTTCTACTGGTGTGGATTACGTTTTTAGCCAGCAGCTTAGCCTTCCAGCGCGGGCGGCATATCGCCGTGACCTTTGCCGTGGATGCGCTTCCCCTGCCCTTGCGCAAGCTGGCGCGCTTGGCTGCACTGGCGGTGGTGCTGGCGTTTATGATCGCGCTAATCGTGATTGGCTACCGCTATATGCAGGTGCAAAGCTTTCAGAAATCCGCCTCACTGCGGCTTTCGATGACCTACATCTATGCAGTCATTCCACTTTCTGCCGCCATCATGGCGTGGTACGCCCTGATGGATATGATCGACGTACTGGTGAACGGTGAGCCGACGGTCGCCGCGCCGGAGGAGCCACTATGACTCTGGTGCTGTTCGGGCTGTTCTTCCTGTTTATGCTACTGGGAGTGCCGATTGCCTTTGCGATTGGCGCAAGCACGCTTTATGCGCTGTACCAGTCGGGCGTGCCTCTCATGGTGGTCACCCAGCAGATGTTCCAGGGCATTAACTCGTTTGCTCTGGTCGCTATCCCGATGTTTATTCTGGCCGGTGACTTAATGGCCCAGGGTAAGGTCAGCGAGCGGCTGGTGAGCTTTGCCGATTCGTTAGTCGGCTTTATGCGCGGCGGGCTTTCGGTGGTATCGGTAATGGCAGGCATGTTCTTCGCAGCTATCTCCGGCTCTGGTGCAGCCACCACCGCAGCGGTGGGTTCAAGCCTAGTGCCGGAGCTTAAGCGCAAAGGCTACGATCCTGCCTCAGCGGCGAGCTTAATTGCTGCTAGCGGTACGATTGGCGTTGTGATTCCCCCTTCGGTGCCGATGATTATCTACGCGGTGATTGCTCAGCAGTCGGTATCAAAGCTGTTTTTGAACGGCTTTTTGCCGGGGCTGGCAATGGGGCTGGGGCTGATGGCCATTGCGATCACTCAGGCCTATAAGCGCCAGTACCCCAAAGGTACACCGCTGTCGCTGCCGACCATTTGGCGCACGCTGAAAGCGGCTAGCTGGGGGCTGATGACGCCGGTGATTATTCTGGGCGGTATCTTCTCGGGCATTTTCACGCCTTCAGAAGCGGCCGTGGTCGCAGTCAACTATGCGCTGCTGGTGTCGCTGTTTGTGTATCGGGATTTAACCCTGCCCCAGGTGTATAAGCTGCTGATTCGCTCGGCGATGACCACCGCGGTGATTATGCTGGTGATTGCCATGTCGGCAGTACTCAGCTGGACACTTTCAAGCTGGCAGGTACCCGGCGCCATCGCCCAGGCAGTGCTGTCGCTTTCCACCAACCCCTACGTGATTATGCTGCTGGTCGTGGCCGTGATTCTGCTCACGGGGGTGTTTATCGAGACCGCTAGCGCTTTAATTATTCTTACCCCGGTGTTGCTGCCGCTGGTACTGCAATTGGGCATCGACCCGATCCACTTTGGTTTGATTATTGTGGTGGGGCTATCGATTGGCATGATTACCCCGCCGGTTGCGATCAACCTCTATGTGGCTTCGTCAGTCACTCAGCTACCGCTGGAGCGCATCACTCGGGCAATTATCCCGTATCTTTTAGGCTTGATTGGGGTGCTGCTATTAGTGGTTTATGTACCGATCCTGCTGGGCTGGTCGGGAAGTTAACGCTGGGCTGAAATGAAAAAGGGGCTTGCCATGTGGCAGCCCCTTTTTTTTCTACTACGTTCTTTCTACTACGTTTTTTTCGACGACGTTTCGTCTACTGGGCGTGTTTGCTACTGCTGGCTGTTTAACAAGGCGTATTTTCAGCCAGCAGGAGCATAGCGTTAGGCTTAAAACTCTTCCCAGTCGTCTTCGCCAGCGTTAACCGGAGCAGGCTTAGAAGAGAGCACAGGGCGCTTGAGCGCCTGTTGCGCACTTGGTGTGCTAGAAGGCAGAGACTGACGCGGTTGGTTTAACGCTGGCCGTGTCGATGAAGCTTGTGGCTCATCGTCGCCAAGCACAAAGGTGTTAATCAGCTCATTAAGGTGCTCGGCATGACGGCGCATGTTGCTAGCAGCTGTGGTGGATTCCTGCACCATGGCAGCGTTTTGCTGGGTCATGGTATCCATTTCCGCGACGGCGGTGTTGATCTGGCCAATACCGCTACTTTGCTCCTTGGCACCCGCCGTAATCTCACCGATCACATCGGTCACCTTGGAGACACTTTCCACAATGTCATGCATCGTCGCACCCGCCTTACGTACTAGCTCGGCACCGGTGTGGGTGTGCTTAACAGAGCTATCAATCAGCGTACGAATCTCTTTTGACGCGTTGCTAGAGCGGCTAGCCAGTGTGCGTACTTCTTGCGCGACGACCGCAAAGCCACGGCCATGTTCACCCGCCCGTGCGGCTTCCACCGAGGCGTTAAGCGCCAGAATGTTGGTTTGGAAAGCGATGGCATCAATCATGGTGATGATTTCGCTGATACGCGTCGCCGAGTCGTTGATATCGTGCATCGTCCGCTCGACCTGTCCCATGGCTTCTTCACCATGGTGAGCTACTTCAGCAGTGGACTGCACCAGCTGATTGGCCTGCTGGGCATTATCTGCACTGTGATTCACGGTCGAGGTAATTTCTTCCATGGAAGCTGACGTTTCTTGCAGGTTGGCAGCGGCCTGCTCGGTACGGGTGGCCAGTTCCTCGGAGCTATGGGAAATTTCCCCCGCCGAATGATAAACACTCATGGTGCTACGGCGCACATCACGCAGGGTTTCCTGCATGCGCTCGACAAAGGCATTGAACTGAACCGCTAGGTTACCAACCTCGTCATTGCTTTCTACCGCTAGGCGGCGGGTAAGGTCACCACGGCCTTGAGCGATATCATGCATAGCGCTGGCGGTGCGTTTAATCGGCCCGACGGTGCGACGCACAAAACCAAATGCGAGCAGCGCCACTGCTAGAAATAAGGCGGCACCCAACAAAATAGCGAACAGGATAGACTGGCCTAGATCCGCGTTAGCGGTCGCCTCAAGTTCTGCGACAACTGCATCAACATCAGTGACGTAAACCCCGGCACCGATCATCCAGCCCCACTTTTCTAGACTCTCTACATACGAGTGCTTCGGCTCAATCTCCCGGGTGCTTGGGTACTCCCATAAGTAACTATGGAAACCGCCACCGTTCTTGGCAACCTGAAGAATATCGCGAATAAGGTAATTTCCGTCTGGGGTTCTTACGTCCATCATGTTGGTACCTTCACGCTCTGGCGCAGGGGCCGTCACGATATTGTTACCATCGAAGTCGTAGATAAAAACGTAGTTATTACCTTCAAAGCGCATGGCGCGCACGAGCTCTGCTACCTGCTGTTTGGCTTCCTCATCATTAACACCTGCTTGCTCATAAATAGGAGAAATAGCGGACGTCGCCATTTGCACAATGTCGCGCACTGCATTGCGGCGCTCTTCAATCAGCACCTCACGCTGATTCGCCAGCGTCTCGCGGGTGTTTTGAATGCGCTCATAGGCATTAAACGCGACTAACCCTGCTGTCACTATGAAAAGTGGCAGTAGGACAAGCGTCAACACCTTAGCCTGTAAGCTAAGGCTTCGTTTTTGCGGAGTCGAAGAAGGAGGAGTAGCCATAAAGTGTTTCTCAGTAGGTCATCGGAAGAATTTTTAGTAGTTTTATGCATTCTTTATCGACCTAACCTGTGTCGACTTGAGCCATCTCTCGTGTTTTTTGTTTATGAACAGCGAATTAACGTCGCTAAATAGGACTTTCATAACCTGCGTTAAGGTTATCTTTGCCCTATCCGCTCACTGTAGGGGTGTGGTGGCCAAGGACGGCCCGTTTTAGCAAGCCGCTAGCCACGTCTTTTTGACTGCTCTGCCCCCTATTGGGGCAGGGCAGTTTTTTATTGGGGGCGATTTTCGCATCACAACGCTTATGCCGTTGCTGCCTGGGGCCGACGCTCATCCAGGATGCCTTTGTCGAGAATAAAGCGGATGATCTCTTCAAGACCTACCCCGTCGTAAAGATTGGTAAACACAAAGGGACGCTCGCCGCGCATTTTCTTCGAATCCCGCTCCATCACCTCAAGCGATGCATGAACCTGCTCGGCAATATCGATTTTGTTGATAATCAGCAGGTCTGACTTAGTAATGCCTGGCCCGCCTTTACGGGGGATCTTATCGCCTGCGGAAACGTCAATCACGTAAAGCGTGAGGTCAGAAAGCTCGGGGCTGAACGTCGCAGAGAGGTTGTCACCGCCGGACTCCACTAGTACCAGCTCTAGTTTTGGATGGCGAGCGTGTAGCTCATCGATGGCCGCCAGGTTCATCGAGGCATCTTCGCGAATGGCGGTATGCGGGCAACCGCCGGTTTCCACACCTAAGATGCGGTCAGCAGGCAGCGCATCGTGCTTGAGCAGAAAGTCGGCGTCTTCACGGGTATATATGTCGTTGGTTACGACAGCGATATCGTAGTAATCCCGTAGTGCCGAACAAAGCTGCTTAAGCAGTGCCGTTTTGCCGGAACCCACCGGGCCACCCACACCTACACGTAAACAGTGCGTCATTGTCATCTCCTACTCATAAGCGTTTAACTTCTAAACAAGCGTGAATATTGTGTTTCGTGCAGAGCGCTTGCCAGCGCCACGCCGGGCAGTACCGGGCCAAGGTCATCATCTTTCAGCAATAGTGCCTGATCGACGGCCGCCACCAGTTCCCCGCGCAGCTGTTCAATCACCCGCTGGGCGGCGGTATGGCCCAGGGGAAGTGCTTTGCAGGCCACTGCCAGCTGGTTTTCCAGCCACGCCCAGCCAAACCCTAATAGCGCTTGGCGCGGGGGCACACGGCGCATAAAAGCGGCGTAGCTAAATAGCGTCACATAGCCTGCATGGGCAGGTAATAAAGGCGGCTGAAAGCCTTCACTTCGCTCATCCTGGCGGGGTAATAAATCCAGGCTGCCCAGCAGGCGCTTGAGCGAAGCACCCAAGCGGCTATCTTCAGCGGCTAATTCAGCGGTTTCGCGGGTGGCCGCCAACCACTCGTCCCACTGAGCGATTGCATCGCTGTCATGCTGCTCAAGGGCAGTGTAAAAGCGCGCGATCAGCGGCAGTTCACAGCGGGTTAGGCCATCTTCCAGTACGCCCGAAAGCCACTCAGCCAGACTTTTCTCATCACTTACCCAGCCGAGTTCAAAGGCACTTTCCAGCCCCTGGGAAAACGCAAAGGCACCAATGGGTAGCGCGGGGCTGACCAGCTGCATTAGCCCTAGCAGGGCTAAGTCATGGCTTTCTGGTGCGGCATACTCAGTGGGCATGATGATGCTCATGCGCGTGTGAATGGTCGTGGTCATGAGCGTGGTCATGAGCGTGGTCGTGGGAGTGCCCATGACCATGAGAATGCCCGTGAGAATGTCCGTGAGAGTGCCCACCGCCACCTACTTGGTTATAGGCCCCTGGTTCTGGATCGAAGGTGGCGTTGTGGTGCTCAAGCTCAGCCCCCAGTAGTTCCGCCAGTTCTTCTAGCACATGGTCGGGTGGGAAACGCACCCAGCCACCCTTTTCATCTTCGCCCAGCGCCAGCTGTACATGGCGGTTGCCCAAGTGGTATGCCAGCCGTGCCAGGGGTAGGCCAGTACTGACTCGCGCGGTCACCACCGGCTCGATGGCAGCGCGTATGCGCACCACTTCGCCATATTCAGCTTTTAAGCCTTCGCCATCGCGCAGCACTGGGCCACGGTCTAGAAACAGCCCCAGCTCGCGGCCGCTATCGCTTTGGGCTTTTAAGCGCCCGCGAATGCGCAGTTCGAAGGGTAGTGTCAGCGTGTCGCTGGCGGCACGCTCTTCCACCGGCCCTAAACGTTCTATCAGTTTCAGCATCTCTACCGTCCTTTCGCTATCTATGCGGCTGTGCCGGGGGTAGGCCTACGAGAGGGCGCTGTGAATACATCCCTGTACGCTACTTTTGCCACCTGACCTCCATGGATGGAGGAAATGCCGGAAATGTAGGGAACATTTTCCGGCCATGGCAAAAGACCCTCTCTACGGCCTACCCCCGTCACCTCTACCTAAATGAAATAGCCCCAATTAAAACAAGTGATAACGCTGGGCTAGCGGCAGTTCGGTGGCGGGCTCGCAGGTAAGTAGCTCGCCATCGCAGCGCACTTCATAAGTTTGCGGGTCGACGGTGAGTTCTGGGCAGGCGTCGTTGAGCTTCATATCTTTTTTGCGCACGCCGCGTACGTTTTTACAGGCGGAAAGCGTGCTCTGCAGGCCCAGCCGCTCTTTAATGCCTGCGTCAATCGCCGCTTGGCTCACGAAGTTGAGCCGCGTTTGGCTGGCGGCCTTTCCAAACGCCCCAAACATAAAGCGATAATGCACCGGCTGAGGCGTGGGAATCGACGCATTGGGGTCGCCCATGGGCGCCGCTGCAATCATGCCGCCTTTTAAAATCAGCGAGGGCTTTACACCGAAAAATGCCGGTTTCCAGAGCACTAAATCAGCCAGTTTGCCAACTTCGATGGAGCCCACCTCATGGGCAATGCCATGGGTAATCGCGGGATTAATAGTGTATTTGGCGATATAACGCTTGGCGCGCAGGTTATCAGCGCCCAATGCTTCATCTTCGGGCAATAAACCGCGCTGCACTTTCATTTTATGGGCCGTTTGCCAGGTACGGCAGACCACTTCGCCCACTCGCCCCATGGCTTGGGAATCCGAGGCAATCATCGAGATCACGCCCAAGTCGTGGAGAATATCTTCGGCGGCGATCGTTTCACGGCGAATACGTGAGTCAGCAAAGGCCACATCTTCGGGAATGTTGGGGTCCAAGTGGTGGCAGACCATCAACATGTCCAGGTGTTCGTCGATGGTGTTAACCGTATAAGGCCGCGTCGGGTTAGTGGAAGACGGCAGCACGTACTCTTTTGAGCAGGCGGTCAGGATATCCGGCGCGTGACCGCCGCCTGCCCCTTCGGTGTGATAGGTGTGAATGCCACGCTCTTTAAACGCCGCCAGGGTGTCTTCCACAAAGCCGGATTCGTTGAGTGTGTCGGTGTGGATTGCGATCTGCACATCATACTTTTCTGCCACACTGAGGCAGGTATCAATGGAAGCAGGCGTGGTGCCCCAGTCTTCGTGGAGTTTAAGCCCCATGGCACCGGCTTCCAGCTGCGCCTCCAACGCTTCCGGCAAGCTGGCGTTGCCTTTACCCAACAGGCCAATATTCATCGGCAGGTCGTCCACCGCTTGCAGCATTTTGCCAATATGCCAGACACCGGGAGTGCAGGTTGTCGCATTAGAGCCCGTTGCAGGACCAGTGCCGCCTCCCAGCATGGTGGTCACGCCGCTCATCAGCGCTTCTTCTACCTGTTGGGGGCAAATAAAGTGAATATGCGCGTCGATACCTCCAGCGGTGAGAATCTTGCCTTCGCCTGAGATAATTTCAGTGCCGGGGCCAATCACTATATCTACATCGGGCTGGGTGTCGGGGTTGCCTGCCTTGCCAATCGCGGCAATGCGCCCGTTTTGCAGGCCGACATCGGCTTTAACAATGCCCCACCAGTCTAAAATCAGCGCATTGGTAATCACCGTATCCATCACCGTGGCGTCGTTACGCTGGCTTTGCCCCATGCCGTCGCGGATGACCTTACCACCGCCGAATTTCACCTCATCGCCGTAGTGGGTAGCGTCTTGCTCCACTTCGATCCACAGTTCGGTATCGCCCAGGCGCACGCGGTCGCCCACAGTGGGGCCATACATATCGGCATAGGCTTGCCGACTGATTTTGTTAACCGGCTTCATTGTTTATCTCCATCGAGCGTACCCATCACATCGCCACGGAAGCCGTAAATTTCGCGCTTACCAACGAAGGGAATTAGCGTGACCTCGCGGGTCTGGCCTGGCTCAAAGCGAATCGCGGTGCCCGCTGCCACATCTAAGCGAAAGCCACGGGATTTGCTACGATCAAATACCAGCGCGGGGTTGGCTTCAGCGAAGTGGTAGTGAGAGCCGATCTGAATGGGGCGGTCGCCGGTATTGGCCACTTCGACGCTAATCCGCTCGCGGCCCACGCATAGCTCAATATCACCGTCTTTTAACTGGTACTGTCCTGGAATCATTGGGCCGGAAATCATGGCAGCCTCCTGGTTGCTGACGACTAGTTGATTGGCGTGTGAACGGTCACAAGTTTGGTGCCGTCCGGAAAGGTGGCTTCTACCTGCACCTCATCCACCATTTCCGCCACGCCATCCATGACGTCATCACGGCTAAGGATTTCACGGCCGTAGCTCATTAAGTCGGCGACACTTCTGCCGTCACGGGCACCTTCGATAATTTCAAAGCTGATCAGCGCGACAGCCTCGGGGTAATTAAGCTTTAGGCCGCGTGCTTTGCGGCGCTCGGCAAGCTGGGCAGCAGAAAATAGCAGCAGCTTATCTTTGTCTCGTGGGGTCAGTTCCATGGGGGCTCCATTGGCTCGATCAGTGGGAGCGCTCAACAGAAACGACGGTGCAGGATTTGGAACAACGCTCCCAGACTATCGAAACCGAGCACGCCTATTTGAAGCAATGCAGCGCAACCGCCGTACCAAAATGGTGAATAGAAAAAATAGTCATTATTATTCAATAGCTTGAAAAATACCGACTTTCCTTTATTCGCACCAAAATTGCACCACGCCAATTAACCAATCCTTTAATCGCACCAAAACAGTGCAACAAAACTCCCACTTAGCATTTACTATCAAATAGAAATAAAACACATTACTATTTAAGAGCGTCTTTTAAATAAGGCTTTTGTTGAGCCTCTATTTCTACACCAGGTTGAGACACACCACGTGACCATTAGCACCCGCTATACCGTTGATCATTTTTTAGGCTACGGACGCCGATACAGTATCGATTACTGCTTTCCCATAACCTCCAGCGCTGCTTGCACGCCGAAAACATCGATCGCCCAAGGGCATGTAGAAGAAGTTAGTCTAGCGGCGGGTGTGGAGCTTTTTATTTCCGATTTGGATGTGCTGCGACCTTATCAATCGTTCTCTAAGGGCAATACCGACCTGCTGATTGTGGTGATGTTAGAGGGCTGCGCACATTTCGATATTGATGGCCAAAAGCGTTGGATAACGGCAGGGGAAGCTTGCTGGCTAAGGCTGGACACAGGTTTAACGCTAAGCGCTTTTCATCCTGCTAATCAACGGCTTCGCACGCTATGCCTATCGCTCGACGCACCAGCGATGCAGGCTTGGTATGGTTCTTACATTTCATCGACTTCCCCCCATGTCTGGCAGCTCAGTCCTGGATTACAGCTCACCATCGATGAAGCGTGCTGTGCTTCCAGTAGCGCTGAGTCGCAACGCATGCGCTTTCAAGGGCTGGCACTGCAAATCATCGCCCAGGGGCTGGACTGCCGTTCGCCATATACGGCTGACAGTGGCGCACTGTATCGACAGCGCTTGGCGCTAATACGCCGCTGGCTGGATGAAGAGCCGTCGTTTGACCACACGCTGCAACGCTTAGCGGATCGCGCGGCCATGAGCCCAAGTACGCTAATGCGGCATTTCAAGATGGCTTACGGCCTAGCGCCCATCGACTATTTGCGCAAGCGTCGGCTTGCGCTAGCCCGCGAGCTGCTGCTGAGCGGCCACAGCGTTCAACAAGCGGCACATTTAAGCGGCTACCGCCATGCCAGCAACTTTATTACTGCTTTCAAGAAAAACTACGGTATCTCGCCGGGTGCTTTGACGGAAAGTTCCCTTAAACGCTCCTAAAACGATACGGCTGACGTTTGCGCATAATCAATTGCGCGGCGGGCATAACCGCCCGCCCAGCATAAGTGGAATAATTCTCATTATGAAATATTAACTACTAGCAACATCCACTTTGGAAAACCGCTCCATGCCATTGTTATATCGATCAACATGCACTGCTCTTATTCTTGCCTACCCTTTGCTTGCCTTTGCTGAAGCTCCTGACGAAACATTGGACAATTTGCTAGTGACCGGTGAGCGCCTCAGCACCAGCAGTGAAGGCACTCAACGCTACACAGTGCCCGCTAGCCGCAGTGCGGTCGGGCTGTCATTAACGCCACGCGAGACGCCCCAATCAACAAGTGTTATTACTCGCCAGCAGATCGACGACCGTGCGGCACAGACAGGCGGTGATGTGTTAGCTCAAGTACCCGGCGTTTCGCCAAGCCGAGCTGACAGCAACCGAATTAGCTATGCCGCGCGTGGTTTCTCAATCCGTAGCGTGCAGTTTGACGGGCTCAGCATTCCGCTCAGCGGTTTTTGGAATTTTGGCGATACCGACTGGGATGCGGCGATTTATGACCGTGTTGAAGTGGTGCGCGGGGCAACCGGTTTATTGACCGGCGCTGGCGAACCCTCGGCAAGCGTTAACTTTATTCGCAAACGCCCGTTGTCCGAAGCGGCTGCGTCTGTTTCCGCAGGCATCGGCCGCTGGGATCGTCGCCGCGCCACCGCGGATGTGTCTGTACCGTTAAGCAGCGATGGCACGACAGGGGCCCGTTTGGTCGTGGCCAAAGGCCAGAACGATAGCTTTATCTCTCATCTCGAAGATGACCATGAGACACTTTACGGTGTTATCAGTAGCGAGCTTACCCCCGCGACTCAATTAACCGTAGGGGTTGAATATCAGCACAACGAGACGGTTGGCGCAGGGGCCAGTGTCCCGGCTTTTTATGCTGACGGCAGCCGAACGGACTTTGACCGCAGCGCATCAAACAACACCCACTGGTCAACGTTTTACAACGAGACCACTCGCGTGTTCGCTGATCTTAGCCACCAACTGGATAACGGCTGGACGTTACGCGCCGCCGTTAGCCATAACGACGGTAACTATGGCCTAGAGTACCTTTATCGCGGCGGTTTCCCAGACAGGGAGACAGGCCTTGGTATGTCCAGCTCCTTCTTGAATTACCGCGGCAACCGCACTCAGCAAACCGTGAACGTTACAGCCGAAGGTGATTTCAGCTTATTTGGCCGCCAACATGAGCTGGGCTTTGGCTGGATGCATAACGAAGATGACTTTGAGATAAAACTGGCCACCCCGGTTGGCACACCGCCTTCCGCGGGCAGTTACTTTAATTGGCGAGACAGTGTGGTGGCCAAGCCTCAGTGGGGGGAATTCAGCAGCTCAGATAATATGCAGGTAACGCAAAGCGGCGGCTATATGGTGTCGCGCTTTTCGTTGAGTGATCCGCTTAATCTCATTGTTGGCGCACGCCTGAGCGATTGGGAATTGGATCAGACTTACTATGGGTCTGAGCGGCAATACCGATACAGCAACGAAATAACGCCTTATGCGGGCATTATTTACGATATTAATGACTACGCCTCTGTTTACGCGAGTTATACCGAGATTTTCCAGTCTCAGAATGCCCGCCGTGAGGATGGCTCTCTGCTTGACCCTATTCAGGGTCGCAGCTATGAGCTGGGCGCTAAGGCAACCCTTCTGAACGGCCACTTGGATAGCAGCATTGCACTGTTTAGAACAGAGCAAAACGGTGTGGCCGAAGCTATTCCTGGCGTTGATGTGATCGGCCAGCCTGGAACGTCCGCCCACCGCAGTGTTGATGGTAATCAGGTCAATGGCGTAGAGGTCGAATTGATTGGCGAAGTGGCCTCGGGCTGGAATGTGAGCGCCAGCTACACCCTAGCCAATGCAGAAAATTCCGACGGCGAGCGTACCAACACGACCCATCCGCGCCAACAGATAAAACTGTTTACCACTTACCAACTGCCGGGCGCATGGAGTGGCTTAACACTGGGCGGCGGGGCACGTTGGCAAAGCGATATTTGGCGGAACACATCTAGCCCCAATGGCCAAGTTAAGGTTGGGCAAGACGCTTACGCCGTTGCTGACCTGATGGCACGCTATCGCTTCAACGATCAATTAAGCGCGCAGCTGAACATCAACAACGTGTTTGACAAGGACTACTACGAGCAAATTGGTTTCTACAGCCAGTATTGGCTTGGCGAACCGCGTAGTGCCGTCATGTCAATCAACTGGGATTGGTGAGAAGCTAATGATGCTGCGCTCATTCATCACGCTGTTAATTGCGGCTGCCCCCATGATGGGGGCAGTGGCTGATACCTCTCTGTTTCCCGTTGTCATCCCAAGCCCACTGGGAACAGCCACCATTGACGAGCCACCGCAGCGCGTCGTCACCCTTGGCGTTGGCGCTGATGATATTGCCATTTCACTTGGCGTGGTGCCGGTCGGGGTCAGCCGTGCGGAGTGGGGCGGCGATGAGGACGGCTATTGGCCATGGGTACGAGATGCTCTGGAAGCACAGGCAACGCCGCTCCCCACAACGATTACCCAATACCCCGAGCTGGATGTTGAAGCACTGCTCGCGCTGGAGCCGGATGTAATTCTGGCGCCTTCCAGTGGTGTTCCAGACGCCATTTACGATCTGCTGTCGCCGCTGGTACCCATTGTCGCTTACCCAGAGCGCCCTTATCTCACCTCTGTCGATGAGCAGATTGAACGTATTGCACAAGCGCTTGGCGTGCCGGAACAAGGCGCTGCCTTAATACGTCATCTCGACACATCGCTGAGCTCTGCAGGCGAGTCTTATCCAAGTCTTGCGGAGACCACTTTTGCTTATGTTCGGCCCGACCCAGCCTCCGGAAACGTCTCCGTGTATTTAGCAGACGACCCTCGCGTTGGCACACTGACAGGCCTTGGGCTTCTCTTGTCACCAACGGTTGAAGGCCTATCGCCAAGCGGCAATCACTTTGCGCACTACCTAGGTTTTGAACATCTTCCCATGCTCGAAGATGTCGATTTAGTGGTCTCTTGGTATCACAGCGAAGAGCAGCGCGATAGAGTGGCTGAGCTACCGCTTTTTGCCTCGTTGCCAGCCATTTCAGATGGCCGCTATCTGGCGCTGACCGATCAACCATTAATCGTTGCTAGTTCTGCCGGTTCACCACTAGCGACTCAATGGATGATCGAGCGGCTATTGCCACGCCTTGCCGAGGCAGCTGAGCGGCGATGAATGCTGAAGCGGGTATGAACGGTCTACTTCCCTCTTTACGGCAACGAACACGCTGGCTGGCAGGGCTAATAGGGGCGGTGCTGCTGTTTGGCTGGGTCAACCTCTCGGTGGGAGCAGAACACCTTTCCCCTTATCAAGTATGGCGGGCGCTTCAAGCGGCAGGCCCCAGCTACGCCAACGACTTAGTGGAAGCACGCCTGTCACGCACACTGCTCGCCATCGCTACCGGCGCGGCGCTTGCTGTCGCCGGTACGCTGCTCCAAAATTTAACCCGCAACCCGCTTGCCGAGCCTGGGCTTCTAGGCATCAATGCAGGCGCAGCCGCCTCTCTGGTAACCGCTGGTTTGGTGCTTGGCTCGCTGCCTGCAGGCGCTTTTTGGTTAGCGCTACCTGGCGCGCTTTGCGTGGCTGTTTTAGTCGGCGTTCAGAGCGCTTATCGCCAGCATGACCCATCACACCTGCTGCTGTTAGGGGCGGCGCTTAACGCCGTTCTATTTGCCTACGTACAAGCCATCACCCTTACTCACCCCGCCTTATTTGCCAACTATCGCTTCTGGATCGTTGGGTCCATCAATGGGCATACGCTAGATGAAGCCCAGCGGCTATTGGGCTGGATAGCGGTCGGGCTAGGCCTGTCGTTTATCCTCCCGCGCTTTTTGCACGTCCTGCAAATGGGTGACGGCGTGACCAAAGCGCTGGGGCTGAGTGCGGGTTGTTTAAGGCTGGCGGTGCTGAGCGGTAGCGCGTTGCTAGCGGCGATTTCAACCGCCACGGTGGGCCCTATCGCCTTCGTGGGCTTAGCCGTGCCGTTATTGGCCAAAAAAATTGCTGGTCATTACGTTTATTGGCAACTTGCCATCGCGCTAGTGATGGGCCCTCTAATGATGATAGTGGCAGACCTGCTCGCACGCCTTTTGCTAAGCCCTTCTGAAATCATGACAGGGATTCTGACAGCGCTGCTAGGCGCGCCATTTCTGCTAGTTGCTCTGCGCATAAACCAGCGCGGTGTGTGAAACATGATGAAACGCTTGAATACGTTACTGCCATCCCCCTGCCTTTTACTTCCCCGTATTTTACCACCCTGTCTTTTGCCACCCCGCGCTTTAGCTCCCTACGTGTTGGCCAGCATTATCGCTTTAGGGCTATTACTGGGTTCTCTCATGCTAGGAAGCCAAGGGCTTAGCAAGGAAGCGCTTGGGCACCTTATCCAAGGTAATGCGACACCGTTTGAACAGTGGCAGGCGTTTACGCTGCGCTTACCACGGGCATTCGTCGCGCTGTGTGCTGGCTTTGCGCTAGGCGTATCGGGTGCCCTGTTTCAAGGCATCACCCGTAACCCATTAGGTAGTCCCGATATTATCGGCCTTACCGCCAGCGCTAGCCTGGGAGCACTGCTGGCAAGCAGTTGGCTGGTGGGCATTGTCTCTACCACAACGGGGGCCGCGCTGGGTGCGATCATCGGCACGCTGGCGGTCTATAGCGGCTCTGGGCGCGGTTTTCGCCACCCCTCTTCAATGATTATTGCTGGCATCGCTATCAATGCCTTAGCCCTAGCAGGCGTGCAGCTAAATTTGACCTGGCTGGGCCAAGAGCAAGCGCGAGACGCAATGATTTGGCTTAGCGGTAGCGTAGCAGGACGCCAGTGGCACGATCTTTGGCCAATGCTTGGCCTGTGTTTGCTGTTACTGCCCGGTATTGTGCTGATAGCGCCCCAGCTGCGCCTTATGGCGCTTGGCGACCCCGTCGCCAAAAGCCTCGGCGTTAATCTAGCAGCCTCACGCTTATTAAGTGCCTTAATGGGGGCTTTTCTAGCAGGTGGCGCGGTCGCGACGGTAGGGCCGATTGCGTTTGTATCCCTTGCCGCACCCCAGTTGGCGTTACGCCTTTGGCGAAAGCCTGGGCCGCTCCCTTTAGCGGCAGGCGTGGTCGGAGCCCTGCTGCTATTAGCGGCAGACTTAGCGGCTCAGTACTCATTGCCTTCTGGGGCGTTACCCGTCGGTGTTTTAACGGCTGGGCTGGGCGGTATCTATTTGGTTTATTTATTAAATCGCCAGCGGCGGGGGTAATTACGGCTGCTGGCGGAAGCGCTCAAACATCGCCAAACCAAGAAATACCACTCCCGCCGAGATGCTTAGACAACCAAGCCATAGCGTTATTGCCAGCCCTGTGCTCCAGGTTTCCATCGCCAACCAAAGCGGCCAACCGAGTATCGCGCTGCCCGCCCAGAACCAAGGCTTTTGTTGAGCAGGCTTAAGGCCACAACGGCGTCGATGGCGGCTATCCGATAGCGCAATTAATGCAAAACCCAGTGTACAGAGTGCCAGAATCGTGAGGAGCATCATGACGCCACCTGAATAGTCTGCACACGGGTGCTCGCTTTTTTAGCGGCTCGTTTCATCTGCCATACGATGATCAGCGCGCCGACCAAACACATCAGGTCAACGCTAACACGCTGCCAATTACCTGCGGCAAGCTCACCTAGAACACGATAGGAAGGGGCCAAGAGATTCAGCGTTGGTAGGCACAGTAACAAGATAACGATCAGAGTTAACTGCTCCCGCCACGCCTGCGAGGCCGAGCGTCTTAAAACAGCGTGTAGCAACGCCAGCAGCCAGGCGGCAAAGAAAAAATAGATTTCCCATTGGGCACGACCACTAAGCGCCACCGGTAAAAGTCGGTTGCTGGCTAAAAAGGCCAATACGGCAATCGGCATGCCGGCCAGCGTGGCTATATTAAGCCGCTCGACACACCAGATCCCCACCACACTGCCCTTCTTATGCTTACGCTTTGACGTCCATAGCAGTAGCCCGGTTGCCACCATGCCACACCCAGCAGCGCCCAAGGCAAAATAGATCCAGCGCATGCCCCAGTTAGCAAAACGACCTGCATGTAGCCCCACCATGACGCCGTGTGCTTGTTCATCGACACGTTGCGACTGAGTTTCTGCTAACAAGGCGCCCGAACTGGCCTCATAGATACGTTGTGGGCGGTGCGCAGATAACGCCTCGTGGATACTTTGCCAAACCACGGCACGCGCACCTGCATCACCCGGGTGGCTAACCCTTAAGGACTGCACCGGCTTCTGCCAATGCGCTTCAGCATCATCGACCAGTTCACTAAGGGCATATAACGCTGCAGGCTGCCCCGTGGCTGAGTCAGAGAGGGGAAAGGCATGCAGTTCACTGGTCGCTTGGCGACGCGCGTCAGCATCGGGAAAGGCGCGCTCTACTCCCCAAGGCATATAGAGCGACATGAGCGTTATCAAGCCGGTATAGGTAATCATTAGCTGAAAAGGCAGCGTTAACACAGAAAATGCATTGTGCGCATCAAGCCAGCTACGGGCGCCCTTTTGGGGCCGGAAAGCAAAAAAGTCGCGCAGGATTTTTTTATGGGTTATCACGCCGCTAATGATTGCCACGAACATCATCATGGTGGCGATACCAATGAGCCAGCGGCCATAGACGGCGGGGAGGTGATGCAATTGAAAATGGAATCGGTAGAAAAAATCCCCCCCACGCGTTTCTCGCGGAGTAACCAACGACAAAGTGGTTGGGTCAAGTACCGACTGCTCTCTCCCATCCTGCCCAAACCAGACGGCTGTCGAGACCGTCTCGCGCTCGTTAGGGAAGGTGATCTGCCAGCTTCTCGCTGAGGAAGCATGTTCAGTAAGATAGTGCTGCCAGTAATCCGCTAGGCGTCGGTTGTCCCACTCAGCGTTCGCGGCGACACTCGGTAGTTCGGGCTGCATCCATAACGAAATACTCTCTTTGAAGTAACTCAGGGTGCCCGTCAGGAAAACAGCAAACAGCAGCCAAGCAGCTAACAAGCCGCACCATGTGTGCAGCTGAGCCATATTACGCCTCACGCTGCGCTTAGTGGATGCCATAGGTAGCCACCAATAGAAGGCCGCAAGTGGCGAGACCGATAGCCCCCCAAAGGCGTATCAAACTCGGCGTGATGAATGACCAAGTCGCCACGCCCGCCCAAATAATGAAGCTCCCCATCATTCCGATACGCAGAGACATCATGATATCTAGCGGTAAGCCAAGCGCTGCCACCGAGAACAGTGCAGCAACGATATAGCCGCCAAGCGTCGCGGCCAGGATGCGTAAGATCAGCAGCCAATAGGAAGAGGATAAGACGTTGAGCAGCATGGTGCATCTCGGTGCAGGTCACAAACTGCCATTTTAATGCAAAAGGTTTTCATTTGCATTAGTGGTAATAACTTATTTAGTACCTGCTGCATAACGTTTAGGTTAACCAGATGCGCGGCGTGTGGGCGGCACGAGCGATCCAACGCGGGCGCAGTAAATGCCAAGCCTGCTCACACAGCGCCCAGGCTTCATTACGTGAGTTTCCGAGGTAACGTAATAACAGTACGCCCTGGCGAACGGTGACCGCCCAACGCGGGTTGTCCGGCAGCGCTTCACGTAGTGCATCAATCGCCGCACCGGCATCTTCTAAACCAACCGCCCACAGCGTGGCTTGCACTGTGGCGCCCCCCTGCCCCCAGCGCCCATTAAAACGCGGATGTGCAGGGTCTAATGGTTGGCGTTCAAGCCACAGCGGCTTGCCATCTAGGGTTAAACGAAAGTGCTGCTCAATGCGGCCTGTCACATAGGGAATTTCACTGGCGGGGCGGCCTAGCGCCATGATTTCCCAGCCCAGGCAGCGGGCACTGCGATGCAACGCAATATGCGTTCGCTGAGTGCCTTTGGAGCCATCAAAGGCAATGGTTTCCTGAGGCAGCCATTCAAGGGTGCCGCCATCTGCCACGTTAAGTTCAGTCTGTTGGTTCCAGGCGACGCCCTGACTGTCCGCTTTATAAAGCTTGTTAGCCGCAGGCGTGGTGAGCAGCGCATGAGCACCACGCTCGATGTGGGCGCGAATCGTCAGGGCATCGCCACTGACTAAACCACCGGGAGGATGCAGCACGTACACATGGCAAGCTTCCGTGCTGCCTTCTGGGTAAAACGGCCGCTGTACTCGTAGCGGCCCTTGGTGACGAGCCTGCACCAACCGGGTAATACCCTCACGGTTAGCAAAACGCAGCGCCAGCGATGCCGCCCAGTGGCGCTCGCCATCAAAGCGATGGCCTGAGCCAGCAGCAGGTGTCGCAAGTTCACACAGAGTCATGGGCGCTATCGCTTCCTGTTGGTCAATATTTCAACTTGAAATGCAAGGAATGCGCCAAAATGGTGAAAAACCACGTCTCTTTGTCGACACAATAACTTAAGCCTTTAGATTGTTAGCTACCAACGACTTTTAGCACCAAAAAAGAACACAAAAACGGATAAGCGCACCAAATCAGAGCAACCTTCAACGCTGTTAAAAGGCTCTAGCCTCGTTAACCTAAGCAGCGACTTATTCTTTGCCGATCGCTAAATGGTAAGCGTTGGGTACTGTATCGTTGCTAAACTGATAAGCACATAGTCATCAGCAGAGTTCAACAATGACACGCACCCACCACCCTTCCCCTACCTTCCAACTGCGCTTAGCGTTAAACCACGACGTGGTGATTGGCCCTGGCAAAGCTGATCTTTTGGAAATGATTGATCAAACCGGCTCAATTTCCGCGGCGGGCCGCGCGCTGAACATGAGTTATAAAAAAGCCTGGCAACTGCTCGAAACTATGAACGGCTATTTTTTATCGCCACTGGTAGTCACAAGTTCCGGTGGAAATGCACGGGGGGGAGCACACCTAACCGAGACGGGTAAACAAGTACTTACCCACTACCGAGCACTGGAAAAGCAGTTTGTGATGGCAACGCCTGACGATGCCAAAGCACTGCTAGCGCTTCTGTCACCTTCTGATGATGCCGAGCGCGACAATGATTGATCACCATCCAGCCACGCGTTATTTGTCATTGAACACGCGCTGAGTATTCGCTAACCTCCGCTATATCCATGTGGAAATAGCGGAATAAAACAATGCTTAACTTCGGTGTGAACAATCGCCTGCTTGCCAGCGTTATTCTATTTAGCCTTCCGACGGCATCAGCGCTCGCAAGCGACAATGTGCACGTTGCGGCCGCTGCGTCGCTGACCGATGCCCTAAACGATGCCATTGCGGTTTATGAAACACATAATGACGTTGATGTGACCGCGATTTATGCTTCGTCGTCTACCCTTGCTCGACAAATTGCCAGCGGCAGTCCCGCACAGTTATTTCTTTCCGCGAATGTGACGTGGATGGATTGGATTGAAGATCAGCACATCAATGTTCAGCAACGTAGGGATTTACTGCAAAACCGATTGGCACTAGTCAGTGCCAGCGATAGCGTGCCAATGCAATTCACCCCAGGGGAAGGCATCGCTATTGAAACGCTATTAGGCGAGCGCGACCGTCTATCCGTGGGAGACCCTGACCATGTACCGGCCGGTATCTATACCCAGCAAGCGCTGGAGACACTGGGCGAATGGGAAGCCCTGGCGCCGCGTCTAGCCCGTGGCAATGATGTGCGCGCGGCGTTAGCACTGGTAGAGCGCGAAGAAACACCCATCGGTGTGGTGTATCAAACGGATGCCTTTGCCAGCAAAGCCGTCAGGGTACTTGGATTATTTCCAGCCGCTAGCCACGACTCCATTACGTACCCCATTGCCCTGATTGATGCCGAGCAAAACGCTGCTGCCGTGGCGCTACGGGAGTGGCTAGCCAGTGAAGAAGCCCTCGCTATCTTTGCCGAGCACGGTTTTGACACAAGCATCAGTGCACCGTGACGCTTTCTCCAGCGGAGTGGGAGGCTATTCGTCTAAGTTTACTGATCGGCTTAGCGGCGGTTGCATGGATATTGCCTCCAGGCATTGCCGTCGCTTGGTGGCTAGCCCGCTATCATTTTCGCGGGAAAGCATTCGTCAATGGTTTAATACACTTACCACTGGTTCTGCCGCCCGTGGTTGTGGGGTATTTACTGTTAATTGGCTTGGGCAGGCAAGGGGTGTTTGGCCAATGGCTTTACAGCAACTTAGGCGTATCATTGCCATTTACTTGGCAAGGGGCAGCCGTTGCTAGCGGCGTAATGGCGTTTCCGCTACTGGTGAGGGCTCTGCGCTTATCCATTGAGGCCGTTGACCCCAAACTCGAAGCGGCTGCCAGCACGCTAGGCGCTAGTCGCTGGAGGGTATTCACCACCATCACATTGCCGCTGGCGATCCCCGGCCTATTAACAGGTACCGTGCTGGCTTTTGCTCGCGCGCTTTCAGAGTTCGGTGCCACTATCACTTTCGCCTCTAATATCCCTGGTGAAACGCGCACCTTGCCCCTAGCACTCTATACGCTAATTCAAACGCCCGGTCAGGAAGCCGCTGCCGCACGGCTATGTTTTCTCGCCATCATTATTGCCCTGCTCTCGTTAATTGCCTCTGAATGGCTAGCGCGCCGCACCCAACAGCGTTTACAGGAACGTGATGCCTATTAGTCCAGCGTCCCCCGACGTCTCTTCCACTTCATCGCTATCGCTCTCTGTCGAACAGCGTCTTGGCAACTTCCAGCTGCAAGCATCGCTAACGCTGCCCGCTAGCGGCGTGACCGGTATTTTTGGCATATCAGGAAGTGGCAAAACCAGCCTGTTGCGCATTATTGCAGGCCTGGACACACCCGACGTAGGCAAACTTCAACTCGGCGATCAGGTGCTACTAGACACCCAACAGCGCCAGAATGTACCCGCTCATCAACGGCGCATTGGCGTTGTTTTCCAGGAGGCGCGTCTTTTTCCTCACTACCGAGTGCGAGGCAACCTTACCTACGGCATGCCTGAACGAGCAGCTCACCGCTTCGATGAGATTGTCGAACTGCTTGGCATCGGACATTTACTAGCTCGGATACCGGGTACCCTTTCGGGCGGCGAAGCACGCCGGGTCGCCATAGGCAGAGCACTACTGAGCGACCCTCAGCTACTGCTAATGGATGAGCCACTCTCCGGATTGGATGGGCCACGTAAGCAAGAGCTATTGCGCTTCATTGCGCGACTGACTCGCCAGGTTCAAATCCCGGTGATTTACGTCAGCCACGACCCCGAAGAGATCTCTGCAATTGCTGATCATCTCGTACTGATGAAAGAGGGGCGCGTTATCGCTAGCGATCCATTGCATGATCTTTTGCAGCGCTTTGATTTAACCGAGGAGCTGGGAGGGTTCGATGCTGCCTCGATTATCGAAGGTCGAGTTGTCGAACATGACGATGTATACCAGCTAACTAATCTTGCGCTTGATAAGTGTCACCAATTAATAATACCGGGTATATCAGCGCCTATCGGCAGCCGTTTGCGCGTACGTATCTTTGCGCGGGATATTGCCTTGGCACTCTCACCGACAAAGGACACCAGCTACCGTAATCAGCTCGCGGCTACCATTGAAAAAATGGAAACGTTGCCCACCAGCCCACACTCGGTGGAGCTGCTTTTGAGCCTTGGCTCTATTCACCTTAGATCACGCTTAACTCGCAAATCCTCAGATGAGATGGAACTCGCTGTAGGTAAGCAGGTGACAGCGCTGGTGCGCAGTGTATCGATCTTGCATTACTAATACGCAACGTCAGAGCTATTAATTGATTTAGTACTCGTTTTATCCGACGCCAATAACATCTACGTGTCAATTGGCCGCACAGCGCTCACATTTTCATAAGGAAATTTCAGCTAAAATTGCCAAGCAATCTATATGAAACAACATAACACGGCCCAAATAGCGTATCGAGTAAATGCAATTATCACGTTCAGTAGGGACTCTTTGGTATCGCATAGCGCTTTATATGGCGTTTGTAGCGATGCATCTCCTACTGGGCGGGCCGCTAATTTCGCAGTATCAAGCGGGTGGGCAACATCACGCTAATCACGGCACTGACCATTCCTCTAGCCATCCGTCTAGTCACCAGAACGGAAACCATCATCAACACGCGGCCCCGCAAGCAAGTCAACACCATCACTCTTCAGGCCATACTGAAGCGGTAGAGCCGATATTCAACTGGTTTCACCAATGTGGCTACTGCGCCGTCTGGCAACAGTTTCCAACAACACCAACCGTTCTTCCCGCGATCAGCCAGCAAGCGTTTATCACGCATGGTCAACTGCTGACGCAACCAACACAGGCTATGCGGTCCTGTGATAATTATCCTCACGCGCTAACGCGAGCTCCGCCCTTTCTTCGACGTGTCTAACGCCACATCGTCAGCCCTTTCAGCCTGAAGCTCGCTTCAGGCGATTGGCTGTCTTCATCAAAAAAAGGGATCATCATGTCGCATTTAGCTATTGGGCATGGCGTCGTTACGCCTGTCCGTTTAAAAAACCGTTTTCAACGACACGCACTAACATTAAGCATCGCCGCGGCATCTAGCGTGGCTGTTCAAGGCGCATGGGCGCAGTCGCCTGCAGCTCACCACGACCATCACCATGCGCTCAATACCATGGTCGTCACCGCTGTACCGCTAAGCTCGCCACTTACAGTGGAAACTGACCCGCGCATACCGCGCCAACCGGCCCCTGCCAGCGACGGTGCCGACTACCTTCAGACCATTCCGGGGTTCTCTGCCATTCGTAACGGCGGTACCAACGGTGACCCGGTTTTCCGTGGCATGTTTGGCTCGCGTCTACGCGTGCTGACCAACGGTAGCCAAATGCTAGGCGCTTGCCCGGCGCGCATGGATGCGCCGACGTCTTACATCTCACCTGAAAATTACGACAGTCTCACTGTCACCAAAGGGCCGCAGTCCGTTCTTTGGGGGCCAGGTGCCTCAGCGGCAACGGTGCGCTTTGACCGCGGCCCAGAAGAGTTCGATGAAGCGGGCGTACGTGTAGATGGCAGCGTCATGCTGGGCACCTATGGGCGCTTTGATCGCCGCGTTGATGCCGCAGTGGGTAATCAAGCAGGCTATCTGCGCATTACTGGCAACCAATCAGAGGCCAACGACTATAAAGATGGCGACGGCAACGCTGTGCCCTCTCAGTGGGATAAATGGAACGGCGACGTGGCCATAGGCTGGACACCCGACGACGACACTTGGCTTGAAGTCACCGCTGGCCGAGGAGACGGTGAAGCGCGCTATGCCGGACGGGGCATGGATGGCAGTAAGTTTCTGCGCGAAACCGTGGGCATACGTTTTCAGCACGAGAATTTAGGCGAGCACTGGAAACGTCTGGAAATGCAGGCCAACTATGCCTACGCCGACCATATTATGGATAACTTTACCCTTCGTTCACCGGGCAGCATGAACATGGGTGGCGGCATGGACATGGATATGGGCGGCGGCATGGATATGGGCGGCGGCATGGATATGAGTAACGGCATGGATATGAGTAACGGCATGGCCATGCGGGTTGATCGCCGTACTCGAAGTGCGCGTGCTGCGTCCACTTGGGAGTGGGAAAACACGACCTGGATCGCTGGCGTCGACGTTGAACATCAGGTGCACCGCAACCTGAATAGCGAACATTGGCAGTCCGATTACGAGCAGACCCAGTTCGGCGCTTTCAGCGAGGTCACCCGGTATATAGGTGAACGTGACCGCCTGATTGGTGGTGCCCGGGTAGATCGCTATCGCGTCAGTGACGAGAGTCTGGATACGGCTACCGCAGGCCTTACCCGCCGTGACACTCTGCCCAGCGCCTTTGTCCGCTACGAGCAAGATTTAGCCTCAGCACCAATCACTTGGTATGCCGGTGTTGGGCATGTGGAACGCTTTCCTGACTATTGGGAGCTAAGTTCCAACAAAGCAGGCCCGGCCGGCAGCTTGAATGCCTTCGATGGCGTTCAAGCTGAAAAAACCACCCAGTTGGATATCGGTGCTCAGTACAACGACCAGCGCTTGAGCGCGTGGGTGTCCGGATATGCAGGATATGTAAACGATTTTATTCTGTTTGATTACAACACAGCGGGCATGGGCACTACTCAAATCGATAACATTGATGCCCAGATTGCAGGTGCTGAAGTGGGCGCCAGCTATCAAATAACCGACAACTGGGTGGGCAATGCATCCCTGGTCTATGCCTGGGGACGTAATGCCGACGACGATGAGGCCTTACCTCAAATCCCACCGCTGGAAGCTAATATTGGCTTGACCTATGCACGCGACGCTTACTCCGTGGGCGGCCTATGGCGTGGTGTCGCAGCACAAAACCGCACTGCGCTCGAAAAAGGCAATGTCGTCGGCCAAGACCTGGAATCATCCTCAGGTTTCGGGGTGTTCTCGCTTAATGGCGCGTATCACGCAAGCAACCACCTAACCTTGAGTGTGGGTGTGGATAACGTTTTCGATACCACTTACACCGAGCACTTGAACCTAGCCGGTAACGCCGCTTTTGGCTACCCCGCTGATCTGGATCGCGGTATTAACGAGCCTGGCCGGATGGTGTGGGCACGGGCCGACTTCAGCTTCTGATTCACTCAGGTGCTCAGTAGAGCACCTGTTTCCCCTGACTCATTAAACCAGCAGGCTCGTTGCCTGGTGGTCTGGAGACAATAGATGACGACCGCGCCCCCCTCACAAGAAGGTAAACGCAAAACCTTCGATCTTTATCGCGCCGTTTGGCGCTGGCATTTTTACGCCGGCCTTTTGGTGCTGCCGTTTATGATTAGTCTGGCGATCACTGGCGGGCTGTATTTATTCAAAGACGAACTTGACGCGCTGATACACGCTGATGTTAAGCGCGTGGCCGTTCAAGAGGCCGCGCTGCCTCCCTCTGCGCTGGTAAGCGCGGCGCTGACGGCTCATCCCGGTAGCGCCGTAAAATTCACCGACCCCGCGACGCCGAAAAGCTCCGCAGAGATCACGATTAACACCGCAGAGGGCGAGCGGTTAGCGGTTTACGTGAATCCCTATACTGGCAATGTGCTGGGAGCACTGGATGACCGTGGCACAGTCATGTGGACTGTTCGCTATTTACACAGCTTGAAATACTTTGGCCCAACGGCGCGCAAACTGATTGAAATAGCTGGCGGCTGGTCAATTCTGCTGGTGCTCACCGGCATCTATCTGTGGTGGCCACGGCGTAAAGGCGCAGGCGGCGTGGTTAGCGTACGTGGCAAGCCGAAAAGTCGGGTATTCTGGCGCGACTTACATGCGGTTACCGGGCTATTTGTCGGCGCCTTTATCGTCTTTCTGGCAATCACGGGCATGCCCTGGTCAGGCGTGTGGGGTGGGCAGGTTAACCAGTGGGCCAACAGTAACAATTTTGGCTACCCCGCCGGTGTGCGCGTTGAAGTGCCTATGTCGGAGGCGCGTTTAAACGCGCAAAGCCCGACAAATTGGTCACTCGAACAGGCGCAAGTCCCAGAATCCTTGCAGAGGCCAAGTCAGGTAGAGAGCATCGGCCTTGACGGCGCTGTCGCCATCTTCGATGAATTGGGGCTGCATCACGGCTATGCGGTAAGCCTACCGACCACAGAAACCGGTGTGTACACCGGCTCGGTCTACCCCAATGACCTTAGCCAACAGCGCGTGGTGCACCTTGATCAGTACACTGGCGAACGCTTGATCGACATGGGCTATGCCGACTATGGGCCCATGGGCCGCTGGTTGGAGTTTGGTATTAACGTACATATGGGTCAGCAGTTTGGATTATTCAATCAGCTCTTTTTCCTGGCGGTCTGCCTAGCCATCACTCTGCTGGCAGTGTCAGCGGCGGTGATGTGGTGGAGGCGAAGCCCCTCCGGCGCGATGGGAGTCCCCCCACTACCGAGCGATAAACGGGTGTTTCGTGGCCTGACTGTCATGCTGGTGATCGGTGGAATTATTTTTCCACTCGTCGGCGCCTCATTGATCTTTATGCTTATCGTTGACTGGTTTGTCGTTCAACGCTTACAGGAACGGCGTTTAGCCAGTCAAACCGCCTAAGTATTGCTCAACAACTCATCCCCCATCATCAATCCTATGCGGTAATTAATGAGGAGCTGGGAAAATGGTGCCTTTACATCAATGCGCCATTTTCCCATGCGCCTGATGTTTATTCCCACCATCACTCGGGCTCGCCTTTCAGCTCACCTCAACGCCTTTTATCTGCTTGACATTGGATTAATCGCGCCACAAACTTAGCCAAGGCTATACTTCTTTCCTTAAGACAATCAGTTTACACAAAGCAATTTAACCCCATCTACCTCATGACGAGTCTGGAGCTAAATAATGGCAACAAAATATGCCGTGATTCTATTGGGAGCGCTGCCTTTAAGTGCGTTGGCAACTGCCGATGAGACGCCCTTAAACGTGGTGGCAACGATTGGGATGATTGCCGATGTGGCGCAGGAAGTAGGCGGCGAATGCGTTAATGTGGAAGCCATGATGGGCCCCGGCGTAGACCCCCATTTGTATCAGGCAAGCGCTAGCGATGTGGCAACACTGCGAAACGCAGAACAGATTTTCTACTCAGGCTATTCGCTGGAAGGCCAGCTAGGCGACGTACTGGAAAGGTTCTCCGAGCGCACACCTACGCTTGCCGTAGCCCCTGCCTCGATTGACCCCGCGTCATTGATTACCTCACAGGATGTGTACGGCATCGATCCTCATCTGTGGATGGACGTTTCTTTATGGGCGCAAACACTGCCCACGCTCAATGCCTCGCTGAGTGAAGCGCGCCCCGACTGCGCCGCGACGTTTGATGCCAATACCGAGCGTTATCAGGCGCAACTGCTTGCCCTGCACGAATGGGTGGCAGACAGTATTGCCAGCATTCCCGATGAGCAACGCATTCTGGTCACCGCTCACGATGCCTTTGGTTACTTTGGCCGCGCCTACGATATCGACGTGGAAGGCATACAAGGCATTAGCACAGAAACGGAAACGGGGATTGCTGATATTCGCAACATGACAGATATTGTGGTGGATCGCGCGGTTCCAGCCCTTTTCATCGAGAGCACCATCAACCCGCGCACGGTTCAGGCAGTTATTGATGCCGCCCAACAACGGGGCCAGACTGTCGAAATTGGCGGCGAACTCTACTCCGATGCCATGGGCGACCCGGACACGGTCGATGGCACTTATATGGGGATGATCTACCGCAACACCCAGCATATTGTCGAAGCGCTTGGCGGTACCCTGGCACCGCTTCCCGATGAAATGAACGATTGGGCTAACGAGTGGAAGCTCGCTCACTAATCATTCGATAAGGCACTGCAACAATGGCGACACCCGCAACGACCGACACGGCGCTCAGCATTCAGAACCTGACCGTCAGCTATCATAATCAGCCCGTTCTCTGGGATATTAACCTGGAGATTCCTACCGGCGTGATGGCAGGCATTGTCGGACCTAACGGGGCGGGTAAGAGCACGCTAATCAAGAGCCTGCTGGAGCTTGTACCATCGCTTTCCGGCGAGGTCATGGTGCATGGGCGCCCCTACGCCTCACAGCGCAGGCGCGTTGGCTATGTGCCGCAGCGCTCCAGCGTCGACTGGGACTTCCCGACCACCGCGCTGGATGTGGTCACCATGGGTCTTTACGGTCGCCTGGGCTGGCTCCGGCGCCCAGGGCGTAAAGAGCGTGAGGAGTCGCTGGAAGCCTTGGAGATGGTGGGAATGAGCGCCTATGCCGACCGCCAGATCAGTCAGCTTTCTGGCGGCCAGCAGCAGCGAGTGTTTCTAGCCCGCGCACTGGTACAACAGGCCGATGTGTACTTTCTCGACGAGCCCATGGCCGGGGTTGATGCCACCACCGAGCGCGCCATTATCGACATTCTGCGCCGCCTGCGCGATGCGGGTAAAACGCTGATTGTTGTCCACCATGACCTGCAAACCGTACGTAATTACTTCGACTGGCTGTTGCTGCTTAACGTACGCGTGATTGCCAGCGGCAAGGCTGAAGACGTGTTTAATATTGATTATCTGCGTCAGGCGTACGGTGGCCAGATTGCCCTGCTGAACGATAGCGACGCCTTGATGTTCACTGCTTCAAAGGTGAAATAACCCATGCAGTGGCTCGACCTTCTGTCTGACTACACCTTTCAAAACGTGGTGATTGGTGCCTCGCTACTGGGGCTGATCAGCGGCCCTCTGGGCTGTTTTGCGGTGTTACGCCGCCAGAGTCTGCTCGGTGACGCCATTTCGCATGCGGCGCTGCCCGGCGTGTGTTTAAGCTTCATCATCACCGGCAGTCGGGATATGGGCAGCGTTATCATTGGCTCACTGGCCACCGGCTCGTTAGCCGCGCTGACGATGCTGCTGCTGACCCGCAAAAGCCGCTTGAAAACCGATGCCGCTCTCGGAATTTGCCTAAGCATTTTCTTTGCCATTGGCATCGTGCTGCTGACCTATATCCAGGGTACCAACAACGCCTCCCAAGGGGGGCTCGAAGCCTTTCTGTTCGGTCAGGCCGCCGCTACGCTACGCTCGGATCTGTGGGTAATGGGTAGCATCACCCTTGTCACACTCACGCTGCTCGCCATCTTCTGGAAACAAGCCAAGCTGGTCACTTTTGATGGGCAGTACGCCCGCTCGCTCGGCATGCCCGTCAACGCTATCGAAGCCGCGCTTACCGCTATGGTGGCGCTCGCCGTGGTGGTCGGCTTGCAAATGGTTGGCGTGATATTAATGGCCGCCATGATCGTGGCGCCAGCAGCAGCGGCCCGGCAGTGGAGCCGTCATCTGGGGGGGATGCTGGTTATTGCCGCTGGTATCGGTATTGTCAGTGGGGTCTCGGGAGCAACCATTAGTACCCTATCCCGTGGTCTGGCGACCGGCCCGCTGGTGATTCTCACCGCAACGGCTATTGTAATCATCTCACTGGCGCTTGCCCCCGGCCGGGGCCTGCTATGGGGCTTCATCAAGCATTACCGCCAAAAAGAAGCATTGCAGAAGCAGCAATTGCTCTACGCGCTTTACAAGCATCCCTCCGCTTCACAACACTACCGCACAACATTCGGCGTGCGCAGGGTGTTGAGTCAACTTAAGCGTCAAGGATACCTTATACGCTCTCCTGATGGCGGAACCGGATGGGCGCTAACGTCGCGGGGAGAAAAGGCAGCGAAACAGGTGGTCGCCACCTTCGAAGAGGTCGTGACATGATTGCTGAATTACTGACCGACACGGCGCTGCCCATTATTCTGGTAGGTGCCATGGTTGGCATTGCCTCCTCGGCGGTGGGTACCTTCCTTGTGCTGCGCGGCAATAGCATGCTCACTGATGCGATTAGCCACTCAATTGTGTTTGGCATTGTGATTGTCTGGCTGCTGACAAAGCAGCAGAGCGGGCCCGTGCAGCTAATAGGCGCCGCATTAACTGGGCTATTAACCGTGTTGCTCACCGAAGCACTGGCCAACACCAAGCGAGTAAAACAGGATGCCGCCATCGGTCTGGTTTTCCCCGCCCTCTTCTCCATCGGCGTGCTGTTACTCAATGTCTACGCCAACGATGTACATATCGACACCCACACCGTGCTGCTTGGCGAAATCGGCTTTGTCTGGCTGGATACCATCGACCTGTTTGGCTTGCCTATCCCCCAGGCGCTCGTTTCGATGAGCATTATGACACTGCTTAACTACGGCTTTATCGGCCTGTTCTACAAAGAACTGAAACTGGCCACCTTCGACCCGGCGCTGGCAAAAACCTTCGGTTTTATGCCAACCATCCTGTTCTACGTGCTACTGATGCTGACCAGTTCCACTGCCGTTGCGGCCTTTGATGCGGTGGGTGCGGTGCTGTTTATCGCCTTTGCCATTGTGCCCGCCTCAGCCGCCTACCTACTCACCGACCGTCTGTGGATGATGTTTATCATCGGTGCGCTAATTTCCATCGCCTCAAGTATTTCCGGCTACTACCTCGCCGTGTATTTCAACGTCTCCATTGGCGGCATGATGGCCGTCATGACCGGCGTGTTCTTGATACTTGCCTTTCTGTTGGGCCCGCGCTATGGCCTCGCCACGCAGCTTCTCAAGCGCCGCCGCGACCGTCAGTCGCCGGTGGAGCCGCCTGCCAATCTGTGAACGCCGGTTTCTCCGCTGCATCAGCAAAGCGCCCGCCTGATGGCGGGCGCTTTGCTTGGTTGAGGTAACCGGGTGTGGATAACTTAAACGGTCAAGTGTTGTTTGATCAGTTCGTTAGAAAGCTCGGCGATCTCGCCTTTGGCGACCGGACGGCCGCGATTCATAATCACAAAACGGTCGGCGTATTTGCGGGCAAAGGGCAGTTTCTGCTCGACCAGTAGTACCGTTAAGCCATCCTCTTTGATCAACTGGCGAATCACCTGACCGATTTGCGCCACAATATTGGGCTGAATGCCCTCTCCCGGTTCATCCAGAATCAACAGTTTGGGTTCGATCACCAGCGCGCGGCCAATCGCTAGCTGTTGCTGTTGACCGCCAGACAAATCACCGCCACGGCGGTGCTTCATCTCTTTCAGCACCGGAAAAAGCTCGTAGATACGCTCGGGGATTTTTTTCAGGCCATCACCACGCGCTGCCAAGCCGGTACGCAGGTTTTCTTCCACCGTGAGCAGCGGAAAAATCTGCCGTCCCTGGGGGACAAAGCCAATGCCCAAACGGGAACGTGCCTCAACGGCTTTTTTGGTCAGCTCAATGTCGCTCCCCTCACCCTGATAGCGCAGTTGGCCGCTCTTTACGGCCACTTCGCCCATAATGGCTTTCATTAAGGTGGTTTTACCTACCCCGTTGCGGCCCATCACGCAGGTGCACTGGCCTTCAGGCACGTCGAGATCTAAGTCCCACAAGGTGTGACTTTCCCCGTAAAACTGGTTGAGCTTTTCAATCGCCAGCATTAGGCAGCCTCCTCGTCGTCTGCACCCAGATACACCTCGACCACTTTCGGGTCGCTGGATACCTGATCCATACTGCCTTCTGCCAGCACGCCGCCTTGGTGCAACACGGTCACTTTACGGGCAATGGAACGTACAAACCCCATGTCATGCTCTACCACAACCACCGACTGTTTACCCGCCAGGCCTGTTAGTAACTCTGCGGTGCGCTCCATCTCCTGTTCCGTCATCCCGGCGACGGGTTCATCTACCAGCAGTAAACGCGGGCGCTGCATTAACAGCATGCCAATTTCCAGCCACTGCTTTTGACCGTGGGAAAGAATCCCTGCTGGCTGGTAGCGCAGCTCGGCCAAGCCAATCGTTTCAAGCACCTCATTGATACGATCTTTAATTTCATCAGTTATACGGGCAGTCAGCGTGGGAAAAATACGCTTGTCGGCGGCCATCGCCAGCTCCAGGTTTTCAAACACGCTCAGCGCTTCAAATACCGTGGGCTTTTGGAACTTACGACCAATTCCCAAGCTGGCGATATCCGGTTCATTCATTTGCAGTAGATTATGACGGCTGCCAAACCACACGCTGCCTGCGTTGGGGCGTGTTTTGCCAGTAATGATATCCATCATGGTCGTTTTACCGGCCCCGTTAGGGCCGATAATGCAGCGCAGTTCACCGTCATCAATAGTCAGGTTTAAGTTATTGATTGCCTTGAAGCCATCGAAGCTCACCGAGACATCTTCCATATACAGAATCGGGCCATGGCGCACATCCACCGGTGAGGCCTGAGGAGCCATAAAATCAAATACCCGATCCCGCGTGGTTAGCGATTGCAACAAGCTCATGCGGTAGCCTCCTTCGGCAAGGTAGCGGATTTTTTGCGGCGTTTTAGGTGGAGCAATAATCCCGCCACGCCTTTGGGTAGCAACACCGTGACCAAGACAAACATCGCGCCCAGGGCAAACAGCCATGCATCCGGCATCACGCCGGTGAAGATGGTTTTGGCGTAGTTGACTAAGATCGCCCCGATAACCGCTCCATAAAGCGTGGCGCGGCCACCCAGTGCCACCCACAGCACAATTTCAATCGAGAAAATTGGCGAGAACTCACTGGGGTTGATAATC
The DNA here is from genome assembly GCF_016107625.1 of Vreelandella alkaliphila. Taxonomy (GTDB): domain Bacteria; phylum Pseudomonadota; class Gammaproteobacteria; order Pseudomonadales; family Halomonadaceae; genus Vreelandella; species Vreelandella alkaliphila. Next base: position 267,621 of record NZ_JABASV010000002.1, on the reverse strand, counting down.
CCTACCTGAGGGACATAAAGCGCGCCAGCCAAGCCTGCCAACATGGCGGAAACCACGAACACAAACAGCTGGAAGCGTTCGACCCGATAGCCAATAAACCGCGTGCGGGCCTCGGCATCCCGAGTTGCCACACATACTCGACCTAGCTTGCTGGTAACAATCGCTCGACACAGGATATAACCCAGCGCCAGCGCAACCCCAGTGGCAATAAACAGCCCTAAGCGAGTGTCGTTGCTGCGCAGGTTGTAGCCCAGCAACTCACGGAAATCGGTTAAGCCGTTGTTGCCACCAAAGCCCATCTCATTGCGGAAGAATGCCAACATCAGGGCAAAGGTCAGCGCCTGGGTAATAATCGACAAATACACCCCAGTAACCCGCGAGCGAAACGCTAAAAAGCCGAATACTAATGCCAATAACCCAGGGGCTAACAGCACCATGGCAAACGCAAACCAGGCCATATCAAATCCGAGCCAGTACCAGGGCAGGCTGTCCCAGTTGAGAAACACCATAAAATCCGGCAGTACCGGGTCGCCGTAAGTACCGCGGTCACCAATTTGGCGCATCAGGTACATACCCATGGCGTAACCGCCAATGGCAAAAAACGCCCCGTGGCCCAGGCTCAGAATGCCCAAATAGCCCCATACCAAATCCACCGCCACTGCTAGCAACGCGTAGCTTAAGTACTTACCGAACAGGTTCACGGTGTAAGCATTAACGTGCAACGGGTGGCCTTGGGGCAGCGCTAAATGGAGCACCGTAACCAGTAGCAGGGCGGCAAACAGCACGCCAAGAAAAATCTGCGTGGCCCGTTCGCCAAACGGGCGGGTTAGCCAAAACTGGCGTGAAGATGATTGCGTCATTAATGAGATCGTTGATGACATCGCTTAGCCCTCCGCAGCCCGGCCCTTCTGCGGGAAGAGTCCACGCGGGCGTTTTTGAATAAATAGAATGATGAACACCAGGACAATAATTTTGGCCAGCACGGCGCCTGCCCAGGGTTCCAACACTTGGTTGATAATGCCCAGGGAAAGCCCGGCCACCAGGGTGCCCCATAGATTTCCCACGCCGCCGAAAACGACGACCATAAAGGAATCAATAATATAGTTCTGGCCCAGATTGGGGCCGACGTTGGTCAGTTGTGATAACGCAACGCCTGCCAAACCAGCGACGCCAGACCCTAATGCGAAGGTCATAATATCGACCCGCGTGGCGCGGATACCCATGGAGCGTGCCATGGCGCGGTTTTGGGTCACTGCACGCACTTCAAGCCCTAGCCTCGTGCGGCGCATAATCAGCATCAGCGCGGCAAACACTACCAGTGCAAAACCAAGTACAAACATACGATTAAGCGTCAGCGACAGCGCATCGTTAATCACTAATGAACCGCTCATCCATTCGGGCGTTATGACCGTACGGTTTAGCGGTGAAATCACCGTTCGCACCAGCTGTTGTAAAATCAAGCTGATACCGAACGTCGCCAGCAACGTTTCCAGCGGGCGGCCCTTCAGGAACTGAATAACGCCTCGCTCAATGGCAATGCCCACCAGCGCGGCCACCATAAAGCCCGCGGGGATCGACAAAATTAGCGCCAACCCTGGCTGGCCGGGCAACAGCTGCTGCATCATCCAGGTGGTATAAGCGCCGAGCATGATTAGCTCACCATGAGCCATATTGATAACGCCCATCACGCCAAAGGTAATAGCCAGGCCAATCGCCGCCAACACCAGTACCGAGCCAAGCGAAAGCCCGAAGTAGAGCGTTTCCAGGCCACGGTTAATTTTGAGATTCTGCTCAATGCTGCTCAGCGCTTCATTGGCGGCATCGGCAATAATAGAGTCATCGCTATTCGCTGCCCGACTAAGCGCTACTCGAACACGTGGATGCAAACTGCCTCGCAGCGTTTCAACGCCTTCAAGCTCGCCGCTTTCAACTTGGTAAATCGCCAGCGCCTGGGTAAGCCTGCGCGCTACCTCGGCATCTTCTTCTTCAGCGATCAGTTGACTGAGCGGTTCGGCCAGCTCTTCATCGACCTCGCCCAGTAGTCGGCTGGCTGAAATACGCCGACGCTCAACGTTTGGCGAATACAAATCTACTACGGCAATAGCGCTGCGTAGCTGGTTGCGTAAATTGTTATTAATGCCAATACGATCCAGGTCACGGCGGGACATCTCCCCCAGCGGTTCATTGGTCAGCGCATCTGCAACTGGCCAATCGCGACCTTGATTATCGAGCACCACCACAAAGCGGCCGTCGTCAGTGCGCTGCAAGCGACCATCCAACAAGGACTGCAGCCAATCACGCGCGCGCTCATCATCGCTTTGCAAAATAGCGTTGATCGCTTCGCCTTTGGCGGAATAGGAACGCACGTCCAGCGCGTTTAGTAGCTCAAGCGCCGCTGCGTCATCAGCCTCAACGGTGGCGCTTGTTTGTGCTTGGGCGGTGACTGTGACGCTTAACAACAGCAGGCACAGCAACCCTAAGGAAAAGAAACGCCTCATGGGGTTCTTCCTTTGGTTATATTAGAAACAGTGATCTAAAAAAGGGAGGTAGCGTGCCCCCCCACCACTCAGCGTTTAGCCAAGCAGCGAGGGGTCATCATTTACTCAGCGAGGGCCGCTTCAGCCTCTTCTGCGGCGGTGCTGCCGCCACACGAGCCATTCACCACGTTGAAGTTGCCGCACTCCATGGGCTTGCGCCAATCGGCAATCAAGTCACGTGAGCCAGGCAAGTAGTCAGACCATGCATCGCCCGCTACGGTAGAAGGCGTTTGCCAGACGATATCGAACTGGCCATTGTCTTGAACTTCACCAATCAGCACCGGCTTGGTGATGTGATGGTTGGGCATCATCGCCGCATAGCCACCGGAAAGATTAGGCACGGCGACACCGATAATCGCGTCTTTTACCGCATCGACATCGGTAGTGCCTGCTTTACGCACCGCTTCGGCCCACATGTTGAAGCCAATGTAGTGCGCTTCCATGGGGTCGTTGGTGACAGCCTCTTCGTCGCCGGTATAGTCGATCCAAGCGTCGATAAAGTCGTAGTTGTCATCAGTATCGACGCTCATAAAGTAGTTCCAGGCCGCCAAGTGGCCGACTAACGGCCCCGTATCAATGCCGGTGAGCTCTTGCTCACCCACAGAGAAGGCGATGACTGGAATATCGGCAGCATCAATGCCTTGGTTAGACAGTTCGGTGTAAAACGGCACATTGGCATCGCCGTTAATCGTTGAGATAACCGCCGTGGGTTTACCCTCTTCACCAAAGCGGCGTATTTCTGACACGATGTTCTGCCAGTCTGAATGGCCGAACGGCGTGTAGTTGATCATGATGTCCTCATCAGCGATGCCATGCTCATCTTTGAGGAACGCTTCGAGAATACGGTTGGTGGTACGCGGATAAACGTAGTCGGTGCCGACCAGCGCAAAGCGCTCGATGCCGACTTCATTAATCAGATACTCAACCGCGGGAATCGCCTGTTGGTTGGGGGCGGCACCGGTATAAAAGACGTTTTCCGAGGACTCTTCACCTTCATACTGCACCGGGTAGAACAACAGGCCGTTAAGCTCTTCCACTACCGGCAGTACTGCCTTACGGGAAACGGAGGTCCAGTTGCCGAAGATCACGTCGACCTCTTCTTGCGCCAATAGCTCTCTTGCACGCTCAGCAAATAGCGGCCAGTTAGAGGCAGGGTCGACAACAACTGCTTCAAGTTGGCGACCCAGCAAGCCACCCGCGTCGTTTTGCTGCTCAATAAGCATCTCAACGGTGTCTTTAAGAACCGTCTCACTGATCGCCATGGTGCCTGAAAGTGAGTGAAGGATACCGACCTTGATCGGGTCGTCATCCTGGGCAATGGCTTGTGTACTGGCCCCCATGACGGCGGCGGCCATTAAGGCAGTAGCGAAACGGCCAACAGTACGAGGGTGTGTCTTGCGCTGCAATGTGGTCACTTGAACCTCCTTGCGCCCCTTGTAACGGGGCTCGTTATTTGAGCTTCGCGGCCAAGGACTCCCGTTATGTAACGTGGGAACGGTTATTACGGGGCTTGGTGCATCCACTAGCTCCTAGCTGTTGCAAGGTTTGCGCCACACTACAAAAAGAAACACTAAAAAGCTTAAAATCAAAAGGTTAGTTTTAAAAAAAGCAGCCCCATCTTCACCGGCCGCACTATCGTGGCGCGCCAGCATCCAAAAAATGCACGCTGTTTATGCACCACAACGACACCTCGCACCAATAGTGCGCTTTCTGTTGCATACGCCTATTAATCCCGCCTATTTCTTGCACAAAAAAAAGCGCCCTAGGAGACCCTAGGACGCTTTACACGCATACCTGTGTTCTATTCCGCAGTATTCAAACGCTTAGTGCGGCGCTTTTTCAGCAACGGTAAACCAAGCGACAGTACAGCGATGACCAGTAAAGACAGCGAAATCGGCTTGTCGATAAAGGTCGTCCAATCCCCACCGGAGATCTGCAGCGCGCGACGCATGGACTCTTCCATGATGTTGCCTAGAATGAGCGCCAGAATCAGCGGCGCGGCAGGGAAACCGAACAAGCGCATCCCTAGGCCAACCAAGCCAAAACCAAGCAGTAACAGTAGGTCGAACACGCTGAAGCTCATACCGTAAACACCGATCATGCAGAAGATCAAAATCAGTGATAGCAGCAACGGCTTGGGCAGATCGAGAATCTTGGCGATCAGCGGAATCAGCGGCAGGTTAAGCACCAGCAGGAAGATATTGCCGATATACATACTGGCGACCACGCCCCAGAACACATCCGGGCGCTGTTCAAGCATCATCGGGCCAGGATTAACGCCCATCACCAGCAGTGCGCCAAGCAGTACGGCGGTGGTGCCAGACCCCGGCACACCCAAGGTTAACAGCGGTACAAACGAACCGGTACACGCCGCATTATTTGCCGCTTCTGGCGCAGCAACGCCTTTGATATTGCCTTTACCAAACGTATCGCCATCTTTGGCAATGCGTTTTTCCATGCTGTAGCCAAGAAACGAGCCGATGGTCGCGCCTGCGCCCGGCAGAACGCCGGTAAAGAAGCCCAATACTGAACTGCGGCTAACCGGCCCTGCAATCTGCTTCACTTCACTGCGGGTCAATTTTAACGAACCAATCGCATTACGCGGTGCTTCTTTACCACCGCCTCCGCGCAGCAACATGTAGAACACTTCGGCTAACGCGAAGATACCCAGCGCGACGACCAGAAAATCGACACCGTCGAGCAGGTGGATAGAGCCAAAGGTAAAGCGCTCGGTGCCGGTTTGCATATCAATCCCAATGATCGAGATCATTACCCCGATAACGGCGGCAATTAAGCCTTTGACCAGCGACTTATCGGATAGCGACACAACCGCGGTTAAGCCCAGCACCATCAACGCGAAGTATTCAGCAGGGCCAAAGCTCACCGCGACTTTGGAGAGCAGCGGCGCAATCAACATCAAGAAAACAACGGAGATCGTACCGCCAACAAAGGAGGAGTAAGCGGCAATCGCCAGCGCCTTGCCTGCCAACCCTTGCTTGGCCATCGGATAGCCGTCAAAAGAGGTCGCAACCGTTCCCGCCACGCCGGGGGCGTTAAGCAAAATAGATGAGGTGGAGCCGCCGAAAATAGCGCCGTAATACACCCCGGCCATCAAGATCAGCCCTGAAGAGGGCTCCATAGCGAAGGTAATCGGGATCATCAGCGCCAACGCGCTGATCGGCCCAAGGCCGGGCAACATGCCGATAATGGTGCCAGCAAAGACGCCGGCAAAGACGTAAGCGATATTGATAGGCTCAAGCGCGATGCCAAAGCCGTACATTAGATTGTTAAAGGCATCCATGGGAGTGTCTCTCTTTTAAACCCGCTAACAGTGGGCAAGCGCGGCTTAGTTAAAACGGCAGCACGCCAGTGGGTAGGTAAACATCCATTACCCGCGTCATGGTCAAATACAGCGCCAACACCACCCCAAGCGATGTTGCCAGATTGACCCCATGGCGGCGGTAGCCGTAGTAAGCGGTTAGGCCAACACACAGTAGCGTCGAAGCCAGCACAAAGCCTAACGGCACGAGCAGGAACGCGTAGGCCGCAATGGCGATGGCGGTGACGATCACCCGCGCCCAAGGCGTTAGCAGTAGCGGCCCCTGGGTTTCGGCTTGATCAATCTGATCGGCCCCCGCAATAGGACCAGGACGCTCAAAAAACAAGCACGCCGACAGCAATAGCAAGGAAACACCTAGCACTTTTGGAAATAGGTCTGAATCCACTGGGCGGGGCAGCGGAAAGTTGGGGATTTGCCAGGCCATTGCCAGATAAGCAGCCGCCACTAACGCCAACACAAGCGCTAGCCATTGGTTGGTATTGAATCGAGTCATGGGAAAGTTCTCCGAAGACGTCATTGCTGAACAGCAAGACCCTTGCGGTATCAGACAGAAGATCCCGGTGGCACGCTGCCACCGGGGGAGCCTTTGGGACGAGCGCTTACTGGCGCATCAGCCCCAGGTCGGTCAACACGCTGCTGAACTGCTCTTGCTGCTCATCCAGGAAGGTAGCGAAGGCGTCGCTATCCTGGTAGGCATCAATCCAACCCAGCTGGTCGCTTGCTTCGCGCCATGCATCAGTTTCGAGCATCTCGGCGAAGAGCGCCTCGTAGTATTCAACCGCCTCTTCAGGCATTTCCGGCGCGCCCATTACGCCACGCCAAATATCGAAGGTGTAGTCGTAACCCTGCTCTTGGTAAGTGGGTACATCGGCCAGTCCACCGCCCAGGCGCTCTTCGGAAGAAACGCCCAGCGCGCGCAGCTGGCTACCTTCACCCAACTGACCTACCGCTTCACCGGCACCGCCAATGACTGCCTCGATATGGCCACCCATCAGGTTAGTCATGGCGTCGCCACCACCTGAGAAGGGAATGTAGTTGACCGAGGAGGCTTCCATCCCCGCCGCGGAAGCAAGACCAGCAACCGAGATATGATCCATCGAGCCCGGCGCACTACCACCGCCCACGCTTAAGCTAGGGTTCTCTTTAAGCGCTGTAAAAAGATCATCCAGGTTTTGATACTCGGAGTCTGCCGCTACCAAAATAATCGAGTAGTCGGTATTGATGCGCGCAATCGGGGTAAAATCGGTGTGGTCGTAACGCGATGCGCCTGCCAGAGGTACCAAAATCATCGGCGGGCTGGTGGCGAAAAGTTTATGCGGATTGCCGTTATCACGGGCTACCTGAGCCCAGGCAACTGCACCGCCACCGCCAGGCACGTTAATGGCTGCAAAGCTTTCGTCGGCCAGCTCTTCTTGCTGAATAACGCGGGACATGGTGCGCACTAGTGTGTCCCAACCGCCACCGGGGTTGGCGGGTGCAACAAACTCAATCGAACGGCTCGGTGTCCACTCTTGGGCGCTGGCAGACGTTGTCATGGCAAGGGCTGCCATCGGTAAAGCAAGCACGGCAAAGCGCTTTAGGGGAAGCATGGTCATGGGCGTTCTCCACATTAGCTATGTTGTTGTATTAGCTGTGTTATAGATGGTTGTTATCTACGTATCTTTGTGTGGTTACACCCTTCACATTAGAAGACCGCTACTCCTCGCGACAAGCTTATGACCATTAATGGCAAAAAGTGCTTTTTGTGCGTTTTGTTCATTTTGTTCACGGCTGGTTAGAACGGCTCGTTTACAGTGATTCCAGCCATGTGGAAGAGGATTCCAGCAGCCGATAACGGCGCTCAGGGCGGCCAACATCGCCATAGCCAATTTCTGCATTAACCGCTTGTTCGGCTACTAAAAACTCCAGATAACGCCGCGCTGTTGAACGACTTGCGCCCATTGCCTGCGCTACCTGCATCGCCGTTTGGGAATCATGCTCGGCAGCCAGCGAATCCACCACACAGCGCAGGGTCAAGCGGTCGATGCCTTTAGGTAACGTGCGCGTAGCTAGCCGCGCAGGTTCACCTGGTTGTAAGCGAGCAAGCACCTGATCCAGCTCGTCTTGACTCATTTCAGCCCGATTCGCCAATGCCTCTCGCTCGCGGCGAAAACGTGTCAACATTTGCGTCATACGTGTCGCTTCAATTGGTTTAATCAGATAATCAAAGACGCCACCACGCAACGCTTCGCTGATGGTTTCTACTTCGCGGGCGGCTGTCACCATGACGATATCCACATGCACATAGTCGCGGCGAATGGCCCATAGCAGCTCCAGGCCCTCCACATCAGGCAAGTAAGCATCTAATAAGATGAGTTGAACAGCATCAGCATGCTGAGCCATCAAGGCTTTTGCTTCGTTGCCGTTACGTGCCAACCCCACCACATAAAAGCCGTCGCTCTGCTCAATAAAAGCTTTGTGGATATCGGCAATGCGAAAATCGTCTTCGACGACCAAAATACCGTACTGCGTCGCAGACATAGTGTTTCCTCTTCCTGGCGTCGTTATTATGATTTAAGGCGTTGTGGCTATTGGGTCGCAAAGCGCGCGATCCAGCACGGCAATAAAGCACGCGCCGCCTAACTCGCTCTCTTCTAATGTCACCTCGCCGCCATGCTGACGGCACAACCGCGCGACCAGTGCTAAACCAATGCCACGATGTTTACCGGTTTTGGTAGAAAACCCATCTTGAAAGATCGATTCCGCATGCTCGCCGGGCACACCTGAGCCGTTATCCTCTACTTCAATCAACAGCTGCTCGCCCAGATCCGTAAAGAACAGGCGAACTTTCGGGGTGTCACTGTTGGGACCATTAAGCGCCGCATGACAGGCGTTATCTAATAAGTTGCCCACAACGCTCATCATGACCTCTTGCCCAGTGACCGTCAGTGGGCAAGAGAGCGAGCTCTGTTCATCAATTTCCAGCGCGACGCCTAGCTCTCGTGCTCGCGTCAATTTACCCAACAAGATGCCGCTGAGTACTGCGTCAGCTACGTGACGCATTAAAAAGCTCATTTGCGCCTGGGCACGTTCGGTTTCGTGATGAATCAGCGCTAGCGCCTCATCAACGCGGTTAAGCTGCAGGAGACCAGAAATGGTGTAAAGCTTGTTGGAAAACTCGTGGGCCTGGGCACGCAGCATATCCACATCACGACTTGCCTGGGTAAGTGCCTGGGAAAGATCAATAATTTCGCGGCGACTGCGAAATGTCGCCACGGCACCTTCGATCTCACCTTCGTGCAAAATAGGCACGCGGTTGGCCACCACAGGATGGTCACCCAGCCACATTTCCTGGTCAAACTCCTGCTCGCCGTGCTTTAACACCTCGCTTAAGCGCGAGTTGGGCACCACCTCACGGATTGGCTGCCCCAGCAAAACCTGTTCATCCGATAGCCCTAGAAAACGGCGTGCCTGCTGATTCACTAACGTGATCTGACCATCGCGGTTAACCGCCAGGATACCTTCGTGGATAGATTGCAGGATGGCCTCTTTTTCCATGGCCAAGCGGGCTATCTCATAAGGCTCTAAACCAAGGATGACTTTTTTAAGATGCTGCGACAGCCAATAGGCCCCGGCAAATCCTAGCAAAATCATCAGCGCCACCAGCGCCCACCCCAAGCTGGTATAACGGGCCACATCCATATCTACTCGTTCTAGCATGAAGCCCACCGAAACCACCCCGATGATGTTGCCCTCTTCATCCCAGATGGGCGTTTTGCCGCGCATGGCGGTGCCTAACGTTCCGGTAGCTTCCGATACGTATGACTGACCATAAATCAGCGCCTGATCGTTATCCCCGCCCACCATTGGCTGGCCGATACGCTCAGGCACTGGGTGCGAGTAACGAATCGACTGGGCATTACCTACCACAACATAACGGGCACCGGTCTCATGACGAACGCGTTCAGCAAGCGGCTGGATAATCAGCGCAGGATCGGGTGTCGAGAAAGCATTAACAATTTGCGGCATGCCCGCGACGGTCTTGGCCACTGCCAATGCCCGCTCGCCCATTTGGTGAGTGATAATTTCTGCTTTACGGTGGTTCAGATAGGTGCCCTGCGCTAGCAACATACCCGCCAGCAGAAAGCCGACCAGCAGCATGACTTGCAGGCGAAAACTTCGCTTGTACCAGCGGCGTTTGGCACGAGTACGGCGCCAGCGCTGTAATTCGGCCAACGTACGTGGGCGTGGGGCGGTCATAAAGGAACTCACTAGGCGCGACAGCGTCATTATGGCATGCAGCGCCAAGCGGCGTTAGCCGTTGCGCTTTTTCGACTATTTGCTTATTTAGCAGCCACTGATTTTGTTTTTATCGATATACTCAGCGCTTTTAAAGCGTGCATGACGAACTCTCATCCTGCAACATCGCAGCCGCTCACAAAGACCGCTACTCAGGAGGAGTTACGTGTTGAGTTTCTTAAGAAATGTCTTATTAGCTAGCTTGTCGCTATGGGCAACTTCCGCCGCTGCTTATCCATTTTACGCCCCACCACCGCCACAAGATGATACGCCGATGTTCAGCGGCGATGCCGAACTTGGTTTTACCCACCTTTCCGGCAATACCAATAGCCAAACATTGATTGGAAAAACACGCCTGACATGGCTGACGGGAGACTTCACCCACTCGCTGCGCGGTGAAGTCCGCAATGTGAGCAAAAATGGAGAAACCAGTGCTGAGCAATATTTAGTGGCAGGCAGAGAGCGTTTTGACTTTAGCGGGCCCCACTATTTGTTTGGCTTTGCCCGCTGGGAAAAAGACCGCTTTGCTGGCTACGACCAGCAGCTTTCTGCCATTGGTGGCTATGGCCGTCAATTGCTATCCGGTGAGCAACACTCACTATCGTTAGAAGCAGGCCCAGGGTATCGTAATGACCGATTACGCGACGCCGATAATGAGCAATTGGCAGTTGCTTATACAGCACTCGACTATCAATTTGGATTCTCAGACTATGCTGATATCGCCCAGGAAATGTCGGTGGAATATACCCGCAAGAACACCACAGCGCGTTCATTAACGGCACTCACGGCTCGGCTAAATTCACGACTTTCGCTACGTCTTTCCCATGAAATCAAACACAACTCGCAGCCGCCTGAAGATACCAGCGAACGCACTGACAGTACCACCAGCGCATCACTGCTCTATCACTGGTAACGCGCGACGGCTTCCTCCCCAAACAATGCTCCGCATTATTTTTCATTTATTATCAAATATTTAAATAACAGCCTAACCAGTTATGACTGCCATTAACCTATTCATAATGGTGCATCTCGCTTATTTTTCGCGCCATTTTTATGCAATCTCCCTCTCAGCATTAGACTTTGGTCTATGGACAAGATATACTACCCACAGTTTCCTGTCCTCGCGCCATTCATTGAATGGCGCTTTTTTTTGTTTCGAAAATCGAATGCTTTTAGGCGTTACGCCTACTCACGCACGGTTTTGTTAAGCTCAGTGCTCTGCTTACCCATCCCCCTCATTAAACATAGGTGTTCTTAATGAACCACCCTGCCAACACAAGCGAGGGTACTTCGCGGTTTTCCCTCGGCGACCCCATCGTACTGGTGCTTAGCATCGGTTTCATCTTGGCGTTTCTTGGCCTCTCCTTTTATGACATTGATCTTGTCGCCAACTCAATCAGCGCCGGTTTTGCTTGGACAGCCCTGGTGCTAGGCAGCTACTTTCAATTGTTACTGTTACTGACTTTTTTTATTGCCATTGGTCTGGCAGTTACGCCAGCGGCAAAAGCCAAGATTGGCAATCTCGATGCACCAGAAATGAGTACATTCAAGTGGCTATCCATTATTCTGTGCACATTGCTAGCAGGGGGTGGTGTCTTCTTCGCCGCCGGAGAACCGGTCTATCATTTTGTGGTAACACCACCTGCCTTTGACACCGAAGCCGGCACCGCCGAAGCCGTCTCAAGCGCCCTTGCCCAATCGTTCATGCACTGGGGCTTTTTGGCCTGGGCGGTACTTGGCTCGCTAACCGCGGTGGTGCTTGCCCACGCCCACTATGTGAAAGGCCAGCCACTGCAGCCACGCACACTGCTTTACCCGGTTTTTGGCGAGCGGCTTATGCGTGGCCCGCTAGGTGGCGTGGTAGACGCTTGCTGCGTGATTGCGTTGGTAGCAGGTACTGTCGGCCCCATTGGATTTCTAGCCACTCAGGTTAGTTTTGGCTTGCATGAGCTGTTCGGCCTTCCCGAAGGCTACCTTGGGCAACTTATTATCCTTGCGGTACTAGGCTGCATTTACGTGCTCTCTTCGATGAGTGGTGTTCATAGAGGCATTCAACTGCTTAGCCGCTTTAACGTACTGCTGGCACTTGCCATTGGCGCGGTGATTATCGTGTTTGGCCCTACGCTGTTTTTGGTCAACACTTATGTATCGAGCATGGGCGCTTACATTAGTAATTTTTTCACCATGGCAACCATGACCGCCGACACCGCTCCCGCATGGTGGATGCAGTGGTGGACAGTCTTTTTCTTTGCCTGGTTTATTGGCTATGCACCCCTGATGGCGATATTCGTAGCGCGTATTTCACGCGGGCGTAGTATTCGCGAAATGATTCTTGCCGTGGCGGTACTCGCCCCGATTGCGACTACCGTATGGTTCACTCTGCTGGGTGGCTCAGGCATTTATTATCAGCTCACGGGCGTCATTGATCTGGCAGAGGCACTAAATAATTTCCAGTTTGATGTAGCGACGCTTACCGTGGCCCAAGCGCTCCCCGGCGGCACCTGGATGGCACTGGCAATATTATTATTGACGACAATTTTTGTGGCCACCACAGGTGATTCGATGAGTTATGCCATTGCTGTAGTAGGTGCTGGCCATGATGACCCAAGCCCATACGTGCGTGCTTTCTGGGGGATTGACATGGCGCTAATGGCGGCAGTGCTGCTGTATATGGGAGCAGGACAAATTGGCGCCTTACAGCAATTTATCGTGATTACCGCGATTCCCGTTTCACTGATTTTACTGCCATCGCTGTGGAATGGCCCACAGGCAGCCTACGCCATGGCGCGCGAGCAAGGCATTATCGAGTAACGGTTAATAGTCCTTATGTAGCCCTTATGTTATAGACCTTCCAGTAGGCGCAGAATCATCTGCGGCTGCTGGTTGGCTTGAGCCAAGATAGCGATACCGGCCTGCTGTAGAATTTGCGCGCGAATTAGATTGGAAACTTCACGGGCATAATCAGCATCTTGGATGCGCGACTGAGCAGCAGACGTATTAATGATGTTGGTATTGAGTCCATCGATCACACTTTCGAAGCGATTTTGCACCGCGCCTAAATAGCTCCGCTGGCGATCCACCTGTTGAATAGCATCATCCATCGCCTTTAGCGGGTTATCCGTGGCGCTGCCATCATCTAAAACACTAAAGCTGTCCAGCCCCAATGCCTGCCTATTCATGGCTGCAAAGCGCACCGCAATGCTATCGCCATCGTTAGCACCCACCTGAATATTTACCGCTTTGCTACTATCAAACAACTTGATGCCGTTGAAATTACTCTGCTCGGCAAGGCGATCAATCTCTTCTAGGCGTTGATCGATCTCATTTTGAATTGAACCAAGATCATCGGAAGAGTTAGTGCCATTAGCCGCTTGAACACTCAACTCACGAATACGTTGCAAGTTATCGTTAATTTGGTCGAGCGAACCTTCCGCTGTTTGCGCCATGGAAATGCCATCATTGGTATTGCGAATGGCTTGCTCCATGCCACGTAGTTGAGCCCCCATGCGATTGGCAATCGCCTGCCCTGCCGGATCATCCTTGGCACTATTGATGCGTAGCCCAGAAGAAAGACGCTCCATAGCGGTCTGCATCGCCTGCTGACTGCTGCGCAGATTATTCTGCACGATAAGGGACATCAGATTTGTGTTTAGGCTTAGCAACACTCGTCTCCGAGGAAGGTCAGCCTGCCCAAGTGTAGGAGGCTACATTGCTATTATCGGCCGCGCCGCAAAAATCATGAACATGTTCGTTGTTTAAGTGTGCGGCGGCTGGCAGCAAGTACTTCATCTACCGGGCGACGCACGTAACTATGCAGGTAGTACCCCTCATCGATGACGTCTCCGTCCCACGCCACAATATCCAAGTCCATGGTTCTAGGCCCTGATTTAATGGGACCTCGCACACGTCCCAGACGGTTTTCCACCTCTTTTAAGTAAGCACGGAAAGCGTCGTGATCAAGGGAGGTACGCACGAGTAACGCGGCATTCAGGAAGTCCGGCTGGTGTTGATAGCCAACCGGCGTTGTGCGAATCGCTTCTGAGCTGGCTATCAGCTCACACTCGCTGCGCAAAATAGTCAGAGCTTCGTGAAAGTGATGTTCCGGCTCAATATTGGTACCGAGAGAGATTAAGCATTCATGGAGGGCCGTATCTGGCGTAGTGCTTAACGACGAGAGTGGCATAGCTGCATCCTAATCTTGTAGACCCTAATTTAGAAACCCGGCGCTTAGCGTCAAAATTCGAAGGCGGTTGTCAGGTCATATTGATGATACGTAAGATTAGCTTGCCTGCTATTTTGTTCAAGCTATGTACAAGATATTGACAAACGCTACGCTCACGCAGAAAGTCATACACAACGCTAACGTTAATCCACTTGGGGAACTTGCATGAGTTCATCAGCTGCACTGATCACTGGCGGCGCAACACGTTTGGGACGCTATTTCGCCGAAGCCCTAGCGGCTAAGGGCTATGATATTGCCTTACATGTGAATAGCTCACGTGGTGAAGCCGAAGACGTTGCCAAGACGATTCGCGCCAAAGGACAGCGCTGCGAAATACTGCCATGCAACTTCCTAAGCGACTCTCTTGAAGAGCTTGTGACAACCGCCAAACAACACTTCCCAAACTTAAACGTGCTTCTTAATAGCGCCTCTGCATATGAACCTGCTCCCATTTCAGGCACCGACATGGCCATGCTGGAAACGCAGTTTAGAGTCAATATGTTCACACCGTTGCTGCTCACACGTTACTTTGCAGACGCCGTAGATAGAGGCCAGGTCATTAATATTATTGATAATAAAGTGGCCTATCACCAGTACCCGTATGCCGCGTATCTATTATCGAAAAAGAGCCTTGCTGATATGACGCGTATGGCAGCGCTAGAGTTTGCACCACGCCTGCGTATTAATGGTATTGCTCCCGGCGTGGTACTGCCCGCTTCTCAACGCACCAGCGACTATATTCAATGGCGAATTGAAGGTATACCCGTTAAACACCAGGGTGATCCCTCCCACCTTGTACAAGCATTGCACTATTTATTAGACAATGACTTTGTTGCTGGGCAAATTCTCTTTGTCGATGGGGGGGAGTCGATCAATCTTGAAGGGCAACATTCCGAAAACTATCCAGGCTGAAAGCATTCCAACCTATCTTTCAAATCTATCTTTCAAACTTATCTTTAAAACCTGTCTTTAAAATCTGTCTTTAACGCCCTCTTACGCCATACGCTGCCGATGCTTATTAAGTCATTCGGCAGCTTTTCGTTGACGGTACGTTAAGCCCTGCACGATTTAATCAAAGGTCACATTTCCCGCCTTCCATGGGCAGAAGAGTTGTCTGTAGACTCGTGAAAGTCGTCTTATTTCAGCTGGCATACAACTCATCTAGGCGACTATTCCAACAATAAAAAGGAATTTCTCATGGAAAAACTCGCGCGACTGGGGCTGCGCACAGACCCCACCATTTTTTTTACTTCGGCTGGCTTGATGGTGCTGTTTCTGGTCGCACTCATTATTGCCCCCGAGATGATCGGAAGCATTTTTGCCGCTGGCCGTAGCTGGGTGGTTACCAATCTTGGCTGGTTCTTTATCTTTGGGGTTAGTTTCTGGCTGGTTTTCCTGCTGTGGATAGCACTCAGCCGTTACGGCAATATTCGCTTGGGCGGCGAAGACGATCGGCCGGAGTACGGCGTTCTAACGTTCTGACGAATATGAATTAAAGCGGATGTTTCAACAACAACGCCGCCCCTTGGGGCGGCGTTGTTGTTTAGTTAGCCGTGTCAATAATCGGCATTCTATTACACACCGTCAACATCACCATGATCAGGTTTTAGATGATCAGACTCTTTTGAGGCCTGCACTGACTGATTGGATGGCTGTTCGCTTTCCTGACGGATTGGCGATGTTTCTACCTTTTTCCGTTCAGCAGTGGAGTCCAACACGCGCACATTAGCGGGAGGTGTTTTGCCACCTTTAGTTTCACCGAAATAGAGTGTGGTATGCGGGAATGGAATCTCGATGCCTGCTGCATCAAAGCGCAACTTCACTAAACGGTTATAAGCACGACCAACACCCCACTGATCGCCCGGCGTCGTCTTGATCACCACACGAATATTGACAGAGCTGTCGGCCAGCGCGGTAACGCCTGCGACCGTCAGGTCAGCCAGCAGCTTATGGCTGTGCTCTTCGCTCTCTTTCAGATCTTCGAACGCCAACTGCAGCTGTTCAATCGCCTCGTCAATGCTCTCGTTATAGCCAATACCGTATTCACCGACGTGGTTACCGTATTCACGCATATAGTTCGACACAGTATCAACACTGGAAAACGGCACAATGTGATAGGTGCCCGACAAATCACGTATCCCTACCGAACGAATACTTAATCGTTCGGCAGTACCGGTAACGCCGCCTACCGTCACCACATCACCGGTATTCATGGCATTCTCTACCTGAATAAAGATACCCGTAATAACATCCTGCACCAACCTTTGGGCGCCAATACCAATCGCTAAGCCCAACACACCGGCACCAGCAATGAGCGGCCCGATATTAATGCCTATTTCCGACAATACGATCATGCTGGTCATCGTCACCATGGCAATCACTAAGGCGTTACGGAACAGACTCAGCAGCGTTTTAGCACGCGCAGAAGGCTCACCATGCCCCGTTTCCGGGTTGAGCTTATGTTCGATCAGACTCGCTAGCCCCAGCCACACACCGAACGCAATGATCAAGATTATGGCGACGCTGGTAAGTTTCCCGACGAGGTTCGCGCCACGTTCGGAGGCATACCATGCCGCTAAGTTAAACACTCCCCAAGCATCCAAGACGACCATAATGACCGCTATTAATAACACGGTACGCAGCACACGTAGGGCATTGGGCACATAGCTATTTAAGCGCACTTCCAGCATCGGTAGCTTACGACGCAGATCATCGGATAGCTGAATACGACGGCCAATCGTTTGCGTCAGGAACGCCGAGATCAAAAGGCCGATGACCACGGCTGCCAATGTCTTCAATGTGGCAAACAGTACAAACGGCAATGCATCCCCAGGGCGTGTCAACGTCAGCACAAACACCATCAGGAAGTAGAGCAATGCGAATAAGTGCCAGGTTCGAGCAAATAAGCGCAGCGACACGCGGCTAGCGGTCATCGTCGCTCGCGCTGCCATCTGGTTAAGATTATCACGCAGGCGTACACGGTTTTTAAGCACGACGCCGACCGCGTAGATGAAGGCCAGCAACATAATAAAGGTGCCGACTGCTTGACCCAAGGTCGCCGCAATATAGAAATTGACCAGCGGCACGACCACCATCAAGCCATAGCCGACCATGCCAATTAAACGCGCTAACCAGCGATTCCAGTAGGAAGCTTCTTTTGCTGAAATAGGTAACAAGCGCAGCCCTTCATAGCGGGAAGAGAACAGCATACGCACACCGGCTTTCAACAGCTCAATAACCAAGAAAGCGTTCAGGAATAGCGAGGCACGAGTAGAGAGTTCTCCCGTTTCCCCCACCGCAAATGCCGCCAACAAGTTACCGCCAACGTAAGCAAAAGCAACCAACAGCACATCTACGACGGCAGCAATAGCAACACACAACACCAAACGCAGCACGGGCGTTAAACCGCTGCCCTGTTGAGACCACCCGCTAATTTTAGTGAATAACGGTTTAGCCAAACGGCGGCAAAGCAAAAATATCGCGAACGTCGCAACAATCACGATACCCAGATTAATTGCCGCACTAACAAACGCGGCCATGTCGAACGAGCTGGCGCCTTGGCCGGTAAACAGGTTGCCCACCACGGCCACTGCCTGCTCTATCTGTCCACCCACATCGCCAACCACACGACTGGTTAGCTCTGCAAGCTGCCTGGGCAGCGACACATCCTCAGGGGCAAGGTTGCTGCCCTGGGCGGCGGCCTCTGGTGATAAGTCACTGGTAAGCTCATTGGGTAACGCTGACGCTTGGTTTCGCAACAGCTCAATCAGCTCTTGGCGTGCCTGCTCATCTTCCAGCAGATCGGCAAGAGCCGAATAAGAGGGCTGCTCTTCTGCGTTAGCGACGTCTTCGCTCTGCGCACTTAGCGTAGTTTGAGCCAGTGCTGGCGTTGTCAGAAAGGCGAATAGCATCAATAACCAGATGCCTAGCCAGGGGAATAAACGTAATGGCGTCACACCTAAACCTCCCTTTGGGTGAGTCTTTTACTCAATGTCATTACTAACTCATTTTTTGTACGTCGTTTTATGCACATCATAGTGCACGCTATTCACATTGCACTCCACGAGGATGCAAGATTTGTATAAAAGATAAACAGGGTAACATGAGAAAAAGGGTGTGGCTCGCCACTAGCTTCGTCAATATTTATTACGTCAACGCCACTTAAGTTGTCATCATCTGTAGATTTATCCGCAAAGCGGCGCCAGCCATTGGTGGGCTAGCGCCAACAGCAGCGCATAGCGCGCCCCTTTAGCCACCACAATCCAGAGCAACGCACGCCACCAGAGCAGTCTAAAGATACCTGCGAGTACAGTAAGGGGATCACCCAGAACGGGAGCCCACGAAAGCAGCAAGCTAACTTCACCAAAACGTTTATACCAACGCTCTGCGCGCGCTAGCCCGGTGGGCGATGCAGGGAACCAGCGGCGATGTTGAAACTGGCGAGCATAACGTCCCAGCGCCACATTGATCATACTGCCCAGCGTATTGCCAGCGGTTGCGACGAGCCACAGCCCAAGCGCGGGCTCGCCTAAACACCACAGCCGTGCCAACCACACCTCTGAGCCGCCAGGCAATAAGGTAGCACTCGCTAGCGCCACCCAGAATAGGCTAAACATAATGGGTGCCGCCTTTGTCAGTCACTACTGGTCCGCGAAGCACTGCTCATCGGGGCAGTTGGCCACCCAGCTGTAGAGTGATTTCGTCGGCAATTGTGCGCACTAACGCACCTAGCGCCAATAGACGCTCTTCAGGAATACGTGCCATGGGTCCAGAGACTGAAATGGCCGCCAGCGGCGTGCCATGCTCATCGTGAATACAGGCGGCCACGCAGTGTAAACCCACCGCATGCTCCTCACGGTCGCAGGCAAACCCCTGAGCCCGAATAGTCGCCATTTCGATCAACAGCTCATCGGATTGATGCAGGGTATTTTCAGTCACACGGGCAAGGTCGTAACCTTTAAGCAGCGCGATACGCTCGTCTTCGCTCATCCAAGCTAGTAGGGCTTTGCCCACCCCAGAAGCATGCAGCGGCGCCCGCGAGCCTAAACGAGTAATCATCCGCATCATCTGCGGTGACTCATGCTGGGCAAGAAAGACCGCCGTTGCACCATCCCGAATCCCCAGATTCGCGGTTTCACCCGTTTCTGCAGTTAAACGGCGTAAAAAGGGCCGGCTTTGGGCGACGACATCACGTGCTTCTAAAAAGCTATTACCAATGCGGAAGGTTTTAACATCAATACGCCAAAGTCCCTGCTCACTCTCTTGCGTCACGAACCCCTGACTTTGTAGCGCTTGTAGCAATCGGTGAGTGGTGGATGGCGCGAGATCAGCCATTTCCGCCAACTCCGATAAAGCCAGCCCTAATGGGCTTGCCGACAAATGCTCTAACAGCGTGAGGCCACGTACTAATGATTGGCTGTGCCCACCGCTCGCCTTGGTGGCCCCCGCCGGACGTCCGACTGACCTACGCTTTACGTCACTCACCTTACTTTCTCCTGAAAGCGCCTCTCCTGAAGGCATAAAGTGAGGGAGGATAACGCGCCAGCGGGGCCGCTGTCGCGTTTACGGAAACAAATTCCACCAATGATATCTCAAGAGTTACTAGCGATGACGCCACTGGGGTGGACGCTTGGCAATGAAGGCATCAATACCCTCAGCTGCATCGTCTGCCAACATGTTGCACGCCATGGTTTCGCCAGCAAAAGCATAGGCTTCCTCTAACGGCATCGCTAGCTGCCGTGCGAACATGGCTTTGCCAGTGCGCACCGCCACAGCGCTCTTGGCGCAGATACTCGCAGTGAGCTCGTCAACGGCACTATCGAGTTCGCTCTCTTCGGCAACCCGGTTAATAAGTCCCCAGTCCGCGGCCTGGGAGGCACTGATGAACTCTCCGGTCAGCAGCATTTCCATCGCCCGCTTTCGCGACACATTGCGCGACAGTGCCACTGCAGGTGTCGAACAGAAAAGCCCCACATTGATTCCTGAAACGGCAAAACGGGCACTGCTAGCCGCCACGGCCAAATCACAGCTAGCGACGAGCTGGCAGCCAGCGGCCGTCGCAATGCCCTGAACTTTAGCAATCACAGGAACAGGTAAGTTAACGATGCACTGCATCACCGCGCCACAGCGAGCAAACAGTGTTTGGTAGTAGGCTTTGTTAGGGTTCGCACGCATCTGCTTTAAGTCATGCCCTGCGCAAAATGCCTTGCCGTTCGCGGCCAACACCACGCAGCGCACATGCTCATCCTCGGCAATGTCATCAAGCGCACGTTGCAGCGCCGTCAACATATCCTCAGACAATGCATTAAAGCGTTCAGGCTGGTTTAAAGTAAGGGTCGTTACCCCGTGATAATCAGTGCGTTGCAGAAGATCTGAAGACGCCAGTGGCGCACCTGAAGAGGCAGGCATAGAAAGCTCCTAGACAGTCGAGTGTTGCTCAGTCTAGCGCGTACAAAGGCTAATGTTAGCGAGATACGACCAAAGAGGCCTCCTGAAGAGCAGGAGGCCTCGTGAGTTATGCGTTTGCGCGGTTGCCCTTGCGATGATTATAACCTAGAGGATGGGGTTCACCGCGGGCCTTAGCCAGTTCGATTTGGCGTTGACGTTCTCGGGCAGCAGCACGGGTTTTTTCGGGGAGTGAGTCGATGCAGTGAGGGCAACTGATGCCCGACTCGTAGGCCGACGACTGCATATCATCAAGCGAAATAGGCATACGGCAAGCATGGCACTGCTCATGATCACCTTCGCTAAGGTCGTGACGCACGGTGACGCGGTTATCAAACACGAAACACTCACCACGCCATAAAGACTGCTCTTCCGGCACCTTTTCGAGGTAGTTCAGCACACCGCCTTTAAGATGATAGACCTCTTCAAAGCCCTCTTTTAGCATAAAGCTGGAGGCCTTTTCACAGCGAATACCGCCGGTGCAGAACATCGCGACTTTTTTGTGCTTTTCCGGGTTGTAGTGCTCACGCACGTACTCAGGAAACTCACGGAAGGTGGTCGTTTTCGGGTCAATCGCCCGCTCAAAGCTACCAATCGCCACTTCGTAATCATTGCGGGTATCAATCACCAGCACGTCCGGGTCGGAAATCACGTCATTCCAATCTTCCGGCTCCACGTAGGTGCCAACGGTGTCGTTAGGATCAATATCCGGCACGCCCAGGGTGACGATCTCTTTTTTCAGTTTCACCTTAGTACGGTAAAACGGCGTTTCGTCACAGTAGGACTCTTTATGGTCAATATCGCTTAAGCGAGGGTCGGCGGTCAGCCAGGCCAGCAGGGCATCAATGCCCTCTCGGGTACCCGCCACGGTGCCGTTAATACCTTCTTTGGCCAGCAGCAGCGTGCCTTTGACGCCGTTATCGATCATCGTCTGGCGCAGTGGCTCACGCAGTGCTTCAAAGTCGTTCAGAGTGACAAACTTATACAGTGCCGCGACCACAATGGGCGGCATTTGGGTGGTTTCCGTCATGGAATACTCCTGGTAGTCGCCCTCGCAAAGGGCGGACCGGATAAATAAACGCGCATAGTTTAGCAAACAATTCAGGCAAAGTGCTGCTCTGCCTAACGATGGCTAGGGGGCGCTGATCAATCGTCGATTTATTCGATCTGACCATCTAAAAAGCTTCACCCCACGCGCCAGGCGAGCGGGCGTATATTGGTGTTATTCCTTACGACGCTTTCGGAGAACACCATGCACATCCGTCGTTCTAACGAGCGAGGCTATGCCGACCACGGCTGGCTGCGCTCTTTCCACACCTTTTCGTTCGCCAACTATGTGGACCCTAACCATATGGGATTCCGAGCGCTGCGGGTAATTAATGAAGACAGGGTAACCCCTGGCAATGGCTTTGGCGCCCACCCTCACCAGGATATGGAGATCATCTCCTATGTGCTGGAAGGGGAAATGGAGCATCGCGATAATATGGGTAACGGTGAAGTCATGCGCCCGGGCGATGTACAGCGTATGTCCGCAGGTACTGGCGTATTGCACAGCGAGTTTAATCATTCAAAAGAGAACGGGCTGCATTTCCTGCAGATTTGGATCGAGCCTGCCAAACGCGGCATTGCCCCTAGCTATGAGCAGAAAGCCTTTCCAACCGCTGAACGCCAAGGCCAGTGGCGCTTAGTCGCTTCTCAAGATGGTCGCGAAGGGTCGGTGAGCGTTAACCAAGACGTTAACCTTTACGCTGGCTTGTTCGACGCTGGCGAGCAGGCGGCGGCCCCACCGTCACGCTATGCCTGGCTGCATGTGGTGAAAGGCACGATCGACGTTAACGGCGAAACTCTTAGCTCTGGAGATGCCGCTGCCTTTCAACCGGGTGAGACGTTTAGCGTGGCAGGCGGACAAGCAGCCGAAGTGCTGTTGTTTGACCTAGCCTAGCGCAACCTCAGCCCTGAAACCTATAACGGCCCCGAAAGTGGGGCCGTTATAGATGATCACGCTGACAGCAGTGTTTAGCTGTTATGCGCCGAGTACAGCACGCGAATTTTCAGCGTGTGCTCAACTTGTTTCAATGCTTCCAGGGCCTGTGGGCCGTAGGCTTTATCGACATCAATGACCACGTAGCCCACTTTGTCATTGGTTTGCAGGTACTGACCTGAAATGTTGATGCCGTTTTCAGATAGTACGCGGTTAATTTGCGATAACACGCCAGGCACGTTGTCATGAATGTGCAACAGACGATGCTTATCCGGGTGAGCAGGCAGCGCTACTTCTGGGAAGTTAACAGAGGTAACCGTGGTGCCATTATCCGAATAAGTAATCAGTTTTTCAGCCACTTCAATACCGATATTCTCCTGAGCTTCCAGGGTAGAACCACCGATATGGGGCGTTAAAATCACGTTATCCAGGCCGCGTAGCGGGCTTTGGAACTCTTCATCATTGCCTTTCGGCTCTACCGGGAAGACATCAATAGCGGCACCGTTCAGCTTGCCAGCTTTAATCGCTTCTGCCAGTGGTTCAATCTCAACAACGCTACCACGAGCTGCGTTAATCAGGATGGCACCCTGTTTCATGGCTGCGATCTCTTTCTCGCCAATCATCCAGCGCGTAGCAGGCAAGTCAGGAACGTGTAGGCTGACCACGTCAGAGCGTGCTAACAGCTGCTCCAGGCTCGCTACCTGATTCGCGTTCCCCATGCCTAGCTTGGTGATCACATCGTAATAGATAACGTTGAAACCAAGCGATTCTGCCAGCACTGAAAGCTGCGCACCGATGCTACCGTAACCAACGATACCCAGGGTTTTGCCCCGAGCTTCGTGGGAGTTTTTCGCCGATTTCAGCCAGCCGCCTTGGTGGGCGCGAGCATTCTTCTCGGGGATACCACGTAGTAGCATGATGGCTTCCGCCAGCACTAACTCTGCGACCGAACGGGTATTGGAGTACGGCGCGTTAAACACCGCGATGCCGCGTTTAAGGGCTGCCGTCAAATCAACCTGGTTCGTTCCGATACAGAAACAGCCAACGCCCACCAGCTTTTCTGCCGCGTCAAATACGCGCTCATTGAGCTGCGTACGCGAGCGAATGCCGATGAAGTGCACATCACGAATCTTTTCGATCAGCGACGCTTCATCTAGCGATGTCGGCAGGTGCTCGATATTCTCGTAACCTGCGTTGTGAAAATTGTCCACCGCGCTTTGGTGGACGCCCTCGAGCAGCAGGATCTTGATCTTGCTCTTGTCCAGGGACGTTTTGGCCATGGCTGAATCAACCTCTATGGTCGGCGGCATGCGCCGTGTATCGGTTCACGGAAGGCCCATATGGTAGCACAATCACTGCCGCTCTCGGCGTCTTGAGATGATGAAAAGTGTGCGTTTACAAGATGAACCAGACGCAAGTAGCAGAATTGACCCAGGATGAGGGCAGACGCCACCCCCTTAGCTCGGTGTATACTGGGCGTTTATTTTTTGATAACACGGCTATCGTCACATTCGCCGCCCGTAATCAGCGTCAGGGCGCCAGCAAAATAGTAGGCCTTACCCAATGAGCGATAACACTCCACCAGCGCAAGATTTCGCCGCAACGGTTTCACAGCTTGAAACCATTGTGGAACGCCTTGAGTCCGGCGAACTCTCATTGGAGAACGCTCTGACCGCGTTTGAACAAGGCGTGCGACTCACGCGTGAAGCCCAGCAGCGGCTCGACAACGCCGAATTAAAAGTTCGCGCATTAAGTGAAGACCGCGATGGTAAGCTTGACGTTACCTCTTTCGCGACGGTGCCAGAAACGGACAATGCCACTAATCACGGCAACGACAGCGAGGAAACGCCGCCATGGTAACGACGGCTAATGCTTCTCAACTGGCGACGCTGCGCCATGCGAGTAACGCACGGGTGGATGCCACACTTTCAGCCTTGTTTGACTCCCAACCAGCCGTCGCGCCACGCCTGGAAGCCGCTATGCGTCACGGCCTACTGGTAGGTGGTAAGCGCCTGCGGCCACTGCTGGTATATCTCGCAGGTAACGCGCTAGGGGCGCGGGACGACGCGTTGGACGCCCCTGCAGCAGCCATTGAGCTGATTCATGCGTACTCATTGATTCATGACGATCTGCCTGCCATGGACGATGACGACCTGCGTCGCGGCCAACCCACCGTACATAAAGCGTTCGATGAAGCCACCGCGATTTTAGCGGGAGACGCACTGCAAGCACTGGCCTTTGAGGTACTTGCCAGCCAGCCCCATCCACGGCTTAGCAGCATGGTCACCACGCTGGCCGTTGCCTCTGGCCGGGCAGGTATGGTCGCAGGCCAAGCGCTAGACTTAGCCGCCGTGGGGGGCCATCCGGACGTGAATGCCTTAGCTCATATGCACGCCCACAAAACCGGCGCGCTGATTGTGGCCGCAGTGCGCTTAGGCGGCTTAGTCGCAGTGGATGAAAACGACCCCCGGCTTGCCGCTCTGATTCGCTACGCCCGCGCCATTGGTCTAGCCTTCCAGATTCATGACGATGTCCTTGATGTGACGGGCGATACCGTCACACTGGGTAAAATCTCTGGCGCTGATGCTGCACGTGCCAAGCCGACTTACCCTAGCTTACTGGGACTTTCCGGCGCACAGCACAAAGCAAATATGCTTATCGAAGAGGCCATTGCCGCCCTCGCCCCGCTTGGCGAGCAAGGCGCACCGCTGGCCGACCTTGCCCACTATATGATCGAGCGCGACCACTAAACGATGTCCATGACCCTGTCCATGAAAACATGCCTATGAAGCTGTTCGACGAGATTCCCCGCGAGCGCCCGGCAACGCCGCTGCTCGACTCTTTTGATCATCCCGCTGCGCTGCGGGCCATGAATGCTAAGCAGCTTGCCCAGTTGGCTGACGAACTACGTGCCTACTTGCTATACAGCGTGGGTGTGACAGGCGGCCACTTCGGTGCAGGTCTGGGCGTTGTGGAACTGACCGTAGCGCTGCACCACGCCTTTCATACGCCCAAAGATCGTTTGGTGTGGGACGTAGGCCATCAAGCGTACCCGCATAAAATTTTAACTGGGCGACGCGAAGCGATGCTCAGCATTCGCCAGCATGGCGGCCTTGCAGCGTTTCCCCGTCGCGCAGAATCCGATTACGACACCTTCGGTGTAGGCCACTCCAGCACGTCGATTTCAGCTGCCCTGGGGATGGCGCTAGCCGCCCAGGCGCAAAACGACCCACGTCGTGTGTGCGCCATTATTGGCGATGGCGCACTCACTGCGGGAATGGCGTTTGAAGCACTGGCCCATGCAGGCCACGTTAACGCCAATATGCTGGTGGTGCTGAACGACAATGAGATGTCGATCTCGGAAAATGTTGGCGGCATCGCGACCTATCTAGCCCGCGTGCTGTCTAGCAAGCCCTTCCTTAAGATGCGTGAAGAAGGCAAAAAAGTGCTCTCCCATCTGCCGGGCGCACTCGAGCTTGCTAAGCGCACCGAAGAGCACATGAAAGGTATGGTGAGCCCTGCCACGCTATTTGAAGAAATGGGCTTTCACTACATCGGTCCAATCGATGGTCACGACCTGGAGGCGCTCACCGAAACATTGCGCAACCTGCGCGACCAGGATGGCCCTCAGTTTCTGCATGTCAAAACAGTTAAGGGTAAAGGTTTTCTGCCCGCCGAAGCTGACCAGATTGGCTATCACGCCATCACTAAGCTAGAAAAGCCCAGCGCCACTGCCAGTGCACCACTGGTGAAGCCCCCAGCAGCGCCCAAGGCACCGGCTAAGAAAAAGTACTGCAACGTGTTCGGCGACTGGCTGTGCGATATGGCAGCCACCGATTCACGGCTGATGGGAATTACCCCCGCCATGGGCGAAGGCTCGGATTTAATTCGTTTCTCCCAGCAGTATCCTGAGCGCTATTTTGATGTCGCGATCGCCGAGCAACATGCCGTAACGCTTGCTGCGGGTATGGCCTGCGAGAGCATGAAGCCTGTTGTGGCGATCTATTCCACGTTCTTACAGCGCGGCTACGACCAACTTATTCACGATGTTGCCGTCCAGAATCTAGACGTAACATTTGCGATTGACCGCGCAGGCCTTGTGGGTGAAGACGGGCCAACGCATCACGGCAGCATGGATTTGTCTTTTTTACGCTGCATTCCGGGCATGGTGATTTTAGCCCCTGCTGATGAAGCAGAGTGCCGCGCCATGCTTAGCGCCGCTTACCATCACCCAGGCCCAGCAGCGGTTCGCTATCCTCGTGGCACAGGCCCGGGCGCAGCCATTCCTGAACACTTAGAGCCGCTGCCCATTGGCCAAGCACAGCTACGCCGCGATGCTGGGACTGAAGGTGTGCGCATTGCATTGCTGGCATTTGGTAGCGTCAACAGCGCCGCCGCTGAGGTTGCCGAAAAGCTCGACGCAACGCATATCAATATGCGCTCTATCAAGCCACTGGACCGAGACACCGTGCTGCATGCCGCCGATGAACATGAGCTGCTGGTCACTCTGGAAGAGAATGTGATCGCCGGTGGCGCAGGCAGCGCAGTGAACGAGCTGCTGCACGCGGAAGGGGTACAAATCGAAGTGCTCAATTTAGGCCTGCCTGACACCTTTGTTGAACACGGCACCCCCGCAGAGTTACTACGCGACTGCGGTCTGGATGCCGACGGTATCGAGCGCGCTATTCGCGCTCGTCTCCCGTAACTTTTAACTTTTCAACGGTTGAGAACACCATGCTATTTCTGATTATTTTGTTTGGCCTGATTGGCCTTGCTGTCGGCGGCCCCATTGGCCTGCTGGTAGGCGGTGGGTTGGGCTGGTGGCTAGGGCGCCGCATTAGCCGCCGCTTAAACGCAGCACGCACACAAATCCAAGAAGGCTTTTTAGAATCGATCTTCTCGGTAATGGGTTGCTTGTGCCAAGCCGACGGTAAGGTCACCGATGGCGAGCTTGGCGTGGCCGAAAAGCTATTCGACCAAATGCATCTTCAAGGCGAACAGCGGGCCAAAGCGCGAGCCGCCTTCGAGCGCGGACGCGCCGACGACTTCAACCTAGATGCCGAACTGGCGAACGTTAACCGACTAACCCAGCGCCAACCGGTTTTACGCCAGGTGTTTTTGCAGGTTCAGTTAACCGCCATCGCTGCCGACGGCGTGCTGCATCCTGCCGAGCACGAGATGATTTTGCGCGTGGCCCGTGGGGTTGGCTGTAGTGAAGCGGAAGTGCAGCAGATTGAAGCCATGCTTCACGGTGCCGCCGCGAATTCGCAGGGTTCCAGCGAAGAGGCATTGAAAGACGCCTATCAAGTACTAGGGGTGAGTGAAGATGCCAGCGACGCCGAAATTAAAAAAGCGTACCGCCGCCTGATGAGCCAAAACCACCCCGACAAACTCGCTGGTAAAGGGCTGCCAGAAAGCATGCGTGAAGTAGCCCAGGCGCGCACCAGCGAAATTGGCAACGCATACGAACGCATCCGTAGCGCCCGAGACCGGTAGCTCGACAGGTTTCTAAGCACTCGCTACAGTAAAATCTCACCGCGCTGCTTAGGAGCTGCCTCATGATAACGAACTACAGTTTTCCGAACTCTCGCTCGATGCGGGTTACCTGGACACTTGAAGAACTCGGCCTAGAGTACCGTTGCCAACATGTCGCATTGGATAGAGGCGAGGGACAAACCGCTGAGCACCTAGCCCGCCATCCAGATGGCAAGGTGCCAGTGATTGAAGATGGCGAGCTAACGCTGTTTGAATCGGCACCTATCTGCCGTTATCTAGCCGAGCAATACGGTGATGGCAGCCTTCTGCCAGAAAGCGCCGCTGAGCGAGCGCAAGTCGACCAGTGGCTAAGCTTTATCGTCACCGAACTCGAGCAACCGCTGTGGCTTCAGGCCAAGCATAAATTTGCGCTCCCCCAAGATAAGCGCGTGCCTTCAGTATTGCCTACCGCCGCCTGGGAATTTCAGCGGGCACTGCTAGCACTAGAACGCCGCTACAAGGGCCAGGAGACGTTAGTCGGCGAGACGTTCACCCTGGCAGATATCTTCCTTACCCATACGTTAACGTGGGCAGCCAGTATGAAACACCGACTGCCTGAACCCCTAGCGGTCTACCGCGCACGTCACGCTGATCGCCCAGCGCTAGCCCGTGCCATGGAAAAAGAGCAAGAAGCGGCAGTTGATCGCTAGGTAACCGCCCCATGAGGTAGAACAGCGCTGTAGACAGCAAAGTAGTGGCAAATACTTCCGGCAATCACAAACAGATGCCAAATAGCGTGATTGTAGGGAATGGCACGCACGGCATAGAAGATAACCCCTAGCGTGTAGATGATTCCCCCTGCGGCAAGCAGAGCGATGCCGGTCATCGATAAACTGGCCGCCATCTCTCTAGAAGCCAGGACGATCATCCAGCCCATCAGTAAATAGATAGCCACGCGTAGTACCGCGAAACGCTGTGGCCATAGCAGTTTGCAGCCAATCCCCACTAGCGCTAGCGACCACACGGCGGTAAATAAGACCCATCCCGTGGTGCCGCGCATATTAACGAGCAGAAAAGGCGTATAAGTGCCCGCGATAAGCAAGTAAATTGCGCAGTGGTCAAGCAGCTGGAAGCGTTGCTTCCAGCGTCGATGAGAAATGCCATGATAGAAAGTCGAGGCAGTATAAAGCAGGACTAGCGTGGTGCCGTACAGGCTCAGGCTGACAATTTTCCAAGGGTCGACGTGGGCGGCTAAGCTCGCTACTACCAGCAGTACGACCATACCCACCAAGCTGAGCACAGCACCAACCCCGTGGGTAACGCTATGTAACCACTCTTCGACAATGCTGAACTCGCCTTGCTCTTGAGGCAGCACGTCATGCCGTTGTTCATCTAGAGCTTTCATCCTGGGGCGCTCCTGATATGCCACGCCCCACCATTATCACTCCATGCGTTCAATACCTACAACGCTGGCGCAGGTAACGTGGCTTTAATGACTTATCATCCAAGGCCGTGCGGAAGGGAACATTTTATTACCTTCCGCCGTATAAAATACTTGGGGCTTATGACGTTCTTGATGACAACAGCCTTTTTCGTGCTCACTATGCTGGTTGCCATGCCTGGGCTCATGTGCGGCTTTTTCATTCCGCGCAAAGGCACTGCGCCGCGCTGGATCCATCGTTAATAACTGAGGGGCGACCAGCAGTACTCGTGGTGACAAGGTTCCACACGTTGGGCAAGCGCAAGCATCACCTACTTCGCGCAGTGGAACCAGTTCGTGGAACAAGCCATGGGTAGCACATTTATAGTCGTAGAGAGGCATACCACTTTCTCCTTGTTAGCATCCACTTTAAACAGGCAGCGATACTGGCGTGTCGCTGCCTTTCTCAATGCAGCGGTGGCTGAGGGCGCTCTACTTGTCCTTGGAGAGCGGCAGATCAGCTCCCTGGGCGACTTGCGCTCCAGGCCCATTGGCATTCGGCTTCACATCAATATCAAAAATATCCGTTGGCAGCCAAAGTGTTGCGCAAGCATTGGGAATATCGACAACGCCACTGATATGCCCTTGTACGGGCGCGCAGCCTAGCAGGGAGTAGGCTTGAGCACCGGTGTAACCAAACTTTTTGAGATATTCGATGGCATTGAGAACAGCCTGACGATAAGCCACATGCACATCCAGGTAGTGCTGTTTACCCTGCTCGTCTACCGACACTCCTTCAAAAATCAGGTAATCATCGTATTTCGGCGTGATAGGACTCGGTTTGAAAATAGGGTTCTTGATGGCGTACTTCTCCATCCCGCCTTTGATCAGGTTAACCCGCAAGTGGATCCAACCGGCCATCTCAATAGCGCCACAAAAGGTGATTTCCCCATCACCTTGACTAAAGTGCAGGTCACCTACCGACAAGCCACCATCTTTAACGTAAACGGGAAAATAAATTGTCGACCCGCGCGATAAGTCTTTGATATCACAATTACCACCATGTTCACGGGGCGGTACTGTTCGCGCGCCTTCAGCGGCAGCTTGTTGCTTTGCAGTGCCTGACAATTTGCCCATATGCGCCGTATCGGCGTAGGGAAGCGCGGCTAACTGAGGGATACGGTCAGGCTCGGTATCGTAAAGTGCTTTTTCTCGCTTATTCCATTCAGCCAACATCTCTTTTGACGGTAGGCAGCCAATCAAACCCGGGTGGATTAAACCCGCAAACTCTACACCAGGAATATGTCGGGATTTGGTGAACATGCCATTAAAGTCCCAGATCGACTTTTGAGCCTCTGGGAAGTGCTCGGTTAAAAAACCACCGCCATTCTGTTTAGAAAAAAAGCCATTGAACCCCCACTGACTCTCTTCAAAGGTACCAATATCGAGAATATCGACCACCAACAAATCACCAGGCTCAGCACCTTCAACCCCCACGGGACCTGATAAAAAGTGAACCTGAGTTAGGTCCACATCACGCACATCGTCGGCGCTATCATTGTTATGGATTTGCCCGCCAGTCCAGTCATGACACTCGACAATAAAGTCGTCGCCAGGCTTTACCATGCAGGCCATGGGTATATCGGGATGCCAGCGATTATGGATCTGTTCGTTTTCGTAAGGCGATTGTTTAAGGTCAATTTTAATAATTGTTTCAGCCATAACAAACCTCTGTCACGTAACGTCGGATAGTCAGTGTAGAGAAGATCGTTTCCCCTACCCCACTATGCAAAATAGTCACTCAGGCAGTTATAAGCTAATTACATCTCGACTCTTACGCAGCCTTAACTAAACTCAGCCAAGCATCTGCTCAACAGATACTCAGGGGAGCAGGCTTTAGGGTCTTTCAGACAGAAGAGCGGTTCAGTAGCGTGACAAAAGGGCTTAGTCACCCTTTACGCTCAATATCGACGTCGCTGGCCTGGGTAAAATCGTCCAGCGCCATCATATGGCCAAGTTTGCCCGCTTTCGTTGAGAGATAGTGCTCATTATGGGGGTTTAGGCCTGTGGTAATCGGCAGGCGCTCAACCACATTCACACCATCTCGGGTTAAGGCATCAACCTTTCTAGGGTTATTGGTCATCAGTTTTAGTGCCGTGATACCCAAGTGGTTAAGCATCGGCACACACAGGTCATAGCGACGCATGTCCGCACCAAAACCAAGCTGCTCGTTGGCTTCAACCGTGTCAGCACCTTGGTCTTGCAGATGATAAGCGCGGATTTTATTCAACAGCCCAATACCTCGCCCCTCCTGGCGCAGGTAGAACAGCACACCACGCCCTTCTTCGGCAATACGCTTGAGCGCTTCTTGTAACTGATAGCCGCAGTCGCAGCGCATTGAGAACAGTGCATCGCCGGTTAAACATTCAGAATGCACGCGCCCCAGTACTGGCTCGCCGCCGCTCACATCACCTAGCGTTAAGGCGATATGGTCTTTACCCGTGGCTTCGTCTTCGAAGCCGTGCATGGTGAATGTGGCCCAAGGTGTGGGCAGCCGGGAAGCGGCAATGAAGCGAATGGTCACAGGTTACCTCGTTGATTAACCAAACCAGCTAACCACACCGGTGTTGGAAAAATAAGAAAACATTCTATCAGGAAGCGTCGGTAGCCTCACGGTCTCAACAGGGAGAGGCGTTTTTAAGTACGTTTTTAAGTACAATGGCCACCTTCAAATACAGTTATCTTCAAGTACCGTTATCTTCAAGTACAATGACTCCCTTACAATGCGGGCAAACTTCTCAAGAGCAAGTGTTTATGACCACCACACCTTTGCAAAACGACCGTTTTCTTCGTGCGCTGGCTCGCCAGCCCGTCGACCGCACTCCGGTGTGGATGATGCGCCAAGCAGGCCGCTACCTGCCAGAATATCGCGCCAGCCGCGCCGATGCTGGCAGTTTTATGGATCTGTGTCGCAACCATGACCTAGCTTGTGAAGTAACGCTACAGCCCCTTGAGCGTTACCCGCTAGATGCCGCTATTCTATTCTCCGACATCCTCACAATCCCAGATGCGATGGGGCTAGGGCTCTATTTCGAAACCGGTGAAGGCCCTAAATTCAGAAAAACCGTGCGCACCCCAGAAGAGGTTGCAGCGTTAACGGTACCCAACGCCGAGCGCGATCTCGATTATGTGATGCGTGCCGTATCGACCATTCGTCGTGAGCTGAACGGCCGCATGCCGTTGATTGGCTTTTCGGGTAGCCCCTGGACGCTAGCCACCTACATGGTGGAAGGCGGTTCTAGCAAAGATTTCCGTCACCTGAAAACCATGCTTTACGATACGCCAGACACCATGCACCAATTGCTGGATACCCTGGCACAGTCGGTAACCGACTACCTAAACGCGCAAATTCGCGCTGGCGCTCAAGCGGTACAGATTTTTGATACCTGGGGCGGTGCGCTTTCAACCCCCGCCTACCTGGAATTTTCGCTGCGCTACATGGAGCAAATTGTCTCCGGCCTGATTCGTGAACACGATGGCCGCCGCGTGCCGGTTATTCTGTTTACCAAGAACGGCGGCCAATGGCTGGAACACATCGCCTGTGCCGGCGCCGATGCGCTAGGTATCGATTGGTCGACCGAGCTTTCCGACGCCCGCTCCCGCGTGGGCCATAAAGTCGCGCTGCAGGGCAATCTGGACCCCAACGTGCTGTTCGCCCGCCCCTCGGCCATTCGCGCCGAAGTGGCTCGCGTACTGGAGAGCTACGGCCACGGCCCGGGCCACGTCTTTAACTTGGGCCATGGCATCAGCCAGTTCACTAACCCTGACCACGTCACCGCCTTTATGGAGGCGCTGCACGATTTAAGCCCGCAGTATCATCAAGGCATTCCTACCCAAACGAACGCCCCGCGCCCAGGAGCAAAGTAATGAGCGATTTACGCGACGACCAGTGGTTTACCGAAGTATTTGATAGCCACGGCAGCGCTTTCTCGCTGAAAGTCACTGAGAAATTGCTGGATGTGCAAAGCCCCTACCAGCACCTGGAAGTTTATACCACGGAGACCTACGGCAACCTGATGGTGCTCGATGGCTGCGTGATGCTGACCGATCGCGACAACTTCCTCTATCACGAAATGATAGCCCACCCGGCGCTGTTCACCCATCAAGACCCCAAACGGGTGGTGATTATTGGTGGTGGCGACTGTGGCACGCTGAAGGAAGTGCTGCGTCATCCAGGCGTTGAAAAAGTGACGCAAATCGACATCGATGAAGAAGTGACTAAGGCCGCCGAGCGCTTCTTCCCAGCGCTGGTAGAAGCCAACGGCGACCCGCGTGCCGAGCTACTGTTTGCAGATGGTGTGAAGTGGGTAGACGACGCTGCCGATGAGAGCATCGACGTGCTGATTATCGACTCTACCGACCCGGTCGGCCCCGCCGAAGGGCTGTTTAAAACCGACTTCCTGAAGCGCTGCCACCGTATTCTAAAAAATGGCGGCGTGATGGTGCAGCAAAGCGAATCACCGCTTTACCACAGCGGCTCTATTATTCGCGAACTGCGTAACGACATGCGTGAAGCGGGCTTTGATAGCGTGGCCACACTGCCCTTCCCACAGCCGGTTTACCCTTCTGGCTGGTGGAGCGTTACCTTGGCCGGTAAAGCGACCAGCGTTGAAAGCTTCCGCGAACAGGCTGCCGCTGAGCATAAAATGCCGCTACAGTACTACACTGGTGATGCTCACCGTGGTGCACTATCGCTGCCGCCTTTTATGCGTAAAGCCTTCGCATAACTTAGCGCCTGCGAATAGCCAAAAAGCCGAGCATTGCTCGGCTTTTTTTATGTGCTTACGTTTACTTGCCCTTTCACGTTAAGGAATAACAAATGAAAACCGTTCGTTGGTTGGGAGTAGGAATTGGTGTTTTAGTACCTGCGATGGCCATGGCCAGTACGCTGGAAACCGTTCAGGAGCGCGATAGCGTACGTTGTGGCGTTAACGCTGCCCAGCCAGGCTTTTCGTCATTAGATGACGACGACCAATACCGGGGCCTGGATACCGATGTATGCCGTGCCATTGCCGCTGCGGCGCTTGGCGACGCGACAAAAGTAGACTTCGTGCCACTCGACTCGGTAGAACGTTTCACCGCGCTGCAGTCTGGCGAAGTCGATGTCCTATCACGCACCACGACCTGGACCTCGAGCCGTGACACGACGATGGGGATGAACTTTACCGGCGTAAGTTACTACGATGGCCAAGCCTTTATGGTGGCCAGCGATCTAGGCGTGCAAAGCGCTAAAGAGCTTGATGGCGCGGCAGTTTGTACCCAGTCCGGCACCACCAGCGAACTCAATCTTTCTGATTACTTTCGTATCAACGGCATGACTTATGATGCTGTCGTTTTTGATGCGCCTGAGCAATCTATTGCTGGCTTTGAAGCGGGCCGTTGCGATGTTTTAAGCTCCGACGCTTCCCAACTGTATGCCCAACGGATGCAGCTTGCTGATCCCGACATGGCGGTCGTGCTCCCTGAAATTATCTCGAAAGAACCGCTGGGCCCAGCCGTTCGTCAAAATGATGACCAATGGTTCAATCTTGTGAAGTGGTCGCTGTTTGCCATGCTAAATGCGGAAGAGCTAGGCATTACACAAGCTAACGTAGATGAACAGCTTAATTCGGAGAATCCTGATGTCATGCGCCTGCTTGGTCAAGATGGTGACTTTGGTGAGCCAATGGGCATCAATACCGATTGGGCGTACCAAATCATCAAGCAGGTGGGTAACTACGCCGATATCTTTGATAAAAACGTCGGTGCTGACTCTGACTTCAAGATTGCCAGAGGCTTAAACGCCTTGTGGAAAGATGGTGGCATTCAATACGCACCCCCTATTCGCTAATCCTGTTTATCTTTCAAACCCGTTAATCTGTAACGCTTAAACCTACTATTCTAAAACTATCAGCAACGTTAGCGACTCGCACCAAAATAGAGCAATCGCTAGTCGCTAATGTTCCTTTTTGCACCAATACTTTCGTATACAGCTGGCATTTTGCGTTGAAAAGCGCTGAATTTGACGACATATCCTTTCTGGCACCTTCCTTGCTAGCTTTTAGTGTCATGCATCTGCATGCATAACGACATTAAATCGAGTAAGGGGAACGACCATGATGAATAAAAAACACTTGGTACTGCTGGCCTCCGCGGGTGCTATCACGTTGGCCGGTGTCGCCACTGCTCAAGCTGATACGTTAGAAGACACGATGGAACGTGGCGCCGTACAGTGCGGCGTCAGTGACGGCCTGCCAGGCTTTTCCGCCCCGGACGATGAAGGTAACTGGCAAGGACTCGACGTTGACGTATGTCGTGCTGTTGCAGCTGCCGTTCTCGGTGATGCTGATGCGGTGAACTACATTTCTCTGAACGCTGTAGAGCGTTTTACGGCCCTGCAGTCTGGCGAAGTCGACGTACTTTCACGCAACACCACCTGGACCACCACTCGTGACACCACGCTGGGCCTCAACTTCACTGGCGTTAACTTCTATGATGGCCAAGGCTTTATGGTCTCCCGCGACCTGGGTATTTCCAGCGCATCTGAACTGGACGGTGCCGCTATTTGTATTCAGTCTGGCACCACGACTGAGCTAAACCTAGCAGACTACTTCCGTGCCAACGGCATGGAATTCGACCCCATCGTTTTCGATACCTCTGAGCAAACCGTGGGTGGCTTCCAGGCTGGCCGCTGTGACGTTCTCACCTCCGATACTTCCCAGCTAGCCGCACTGCGTATTCAGCTAGATGACCCGTCTGGCGCGATGATTCTGCCAGACGTTATCTCCAAAGAGCCGCTAGGCCCGGTGGTGCGTCAAGGTGACGATGTATGGTTTAACATCGTGAAGTGGTCGTTATTCGCCATGCTTAACGGCGAAGAGTACGGCATCACCAGCGAAAATGCCGAAGAGATGCTCAGCTCTGAGAATCCTGATGTTGCCCGCCTACTTGGCCAAGATGGCAACTACGGTGAAGGTATGGGCTTAGAAGCCGATTGGGCTTACAACATCCTGAGCCAAGTTGGTAACTACGGCGAAAGCTTTGAGCGCAACGTCGGTATGGGCTCTCCGCTTGAAATTGAGCGCGGCGTTAACGCCCTCTGGAATCAAGGTGGTTTCCAGTACGCACCGCCGATTCGCTAAGCGTCTCGTTTGACCCCGGCCCGCCGCCCCATTCTTCCAAGGGCATCGGCGGGCCATTTGATTGACCGTCCGTATCGCGGAGACGCCTTCCATGTCCGTAAGTCCTAACACTCGTCCCGCTGGCCACAAGCCGCCGTTTTGGCGAGATCGCGCCAAACGTGCGCTTATTTTCCAGCTACTCCTCGTCGCCGCTGTGGCAGCCTTTCTGCTCTACATTGTCGGTAATGTCCAAGACAACTTATCCGCACGTGGTATCACCACCGGGTTTGGTTTCTTGGGCAACACCGCAGGCTTTGGGATTGTGCAGAGTCTGATCGACTACTCATCTCAGAGCACTTATGGCCGTACCTTCCTGGTTGGCTTACTGAATACGTTGTTGGTGGGTGGCCTAGGGGTATTGGCCGCGACCATCATTGGCTTTATTGTTGGCATCGCCCGCCTGTCGCCTAACTGGCTGCTGGCGCGCTTAGCCACCGCCTATATCGAAACCTTCCGCAATATCCCGCTGCTACTACAAATTTTCTTCTGGTACTTTGCGGTATTACGCACGTTGCCAAGCGCCAGAGATAGCCTGGCATTTGGCGAGGCTCTCTTTCTCAACGTACGCGGATTGTATTTACCCCAGCCGCTGTTTGAGTCTGGCTTTGGCTTGATCCCTCTTACCTTCCTTGTCGCCATTGTTGCCAGTATTGCCCTGGTGATATGGAACAAGCGTCGCCATGAAGCCACAGGCAAACGCCTGCCGGCTTACTGGATCTCGTTTTTGCTGATTTTTGGCTTACCGCTGTTAGTGCTAGTTGCCACTGGCGTGCCGGTTACCTGGGAAATGCCGGAACTACGCGGCTTTAATTTCCGTGGCGGTATTACGGTAATCCCTGAGTTCCTCGCGCTTTGGCTGGCACTGTCGATTTATACCGCCTCCTTTATTGCTGAAATTGTCCGCTCTGGCATTCAAGCAATTTCGCACGGGCAAACGGAAGCTGCCCAGGCACTAAGCCTGCCACGTAACCTGGTACTTCGTCTGGTGGTTATCCCTCAGGCACTGCGCGTCATTATTCCGCCGCTAACCAGCCAGTACTTGAACTTGATTAAGAACTCGTCGCTGGCAACCGCCATCGGTTATCCCGACCTTGTCTCGGTGTTTGCAGGCACCACGCTGAACCAGACCGGCCAAGCCATTGAGGTCATTGCAATGACCATGGCGGTCTACCTAACCATCAGCCTGCTGGTGTCCATGTTTATGAACTGGTTCAACGCCCGAGTGGCACTGGTTGAACGCTAGGCCGACGGTGAGGATGTTTACATGATCCATAATCAAACAATCATTAAAGAGCGGCCAGCCCCCAGTAGTTCTGTCGGGGCGATTGCTTGGCTACGTACCAATCTGTTCAATGGCCCGATCAATACCATCTTTACCCTGATCGGGCTTTACATACTCTATTTGCTTGTTGTTCCCACCGTTCAGTGGGCGTTTTTGAATGCTGACTGGATAGGTACCACACGGGATGACTGCTCTC
Organism: Vreelandella alkaliphila; assembly: GCF_016107625.1. Classification (GTDB taxonomy): domain Bacteria; phylum Pseudomonadota; class Gammaproteobacteria; order Pseudomonadales; family Halomonadaceae; genus Vreelandella; species Vreelandella alkaliphila. Next base: position 229,226 of record NZ_JABASV010000002.1, on the reverse strand, counting down.
GGGAAGGAGCTTGCTGGGTCTTCATCAATGCACGCTTTACCCAGTTTATCTACGGCTTGTATCCCCGTGAAGAAATCTGGCGAGCCAACATCGTCTTTGCTGGCTTCTTTACGCTGATAGCCTGGCTAGCAATTCCCCGCCTGCCCCTCAAACGTTGGGTGGCGGTATTCGCTCTCGTCGGTTTCCCCATCGTTGCTTATGTGCTGCTGCACGGCGGCTACTTTGACATGCCTCGCGTGCCCACGCACCGCTGGGGTGGCTTAATGCTGACCCTACTGCTGGCCACCGTCGGTATGGTTGGCGCGCTGCCAATCGGCATTGTGCTGGCATTGGGGCGACGCTCCAATATGCCCATTGTGAAAAGCTTCTGCGTGGTATTCATCGAGTTCTGGCGCGGGGTACCACTGATTACGGTGCTATTCATGGCTTCGGTAATGCTGCCGCTTTTCCTGCCTTCCGATATGAGCGTCGACCGCCTAGTACGCGCACTAATCGGCTTAACACTGTTCCAAAGTGCCTACATGGCCGAGGTTATTCGTGGTGGCCTGCAGGCCATCCCTAAGGGTCAGGAAGAGGCTGCCGCTGCGCTCGGCATGACCTACTGGAAACGCATGGGCCTGATTGTGCTTCCTCAGGCGCTGAAGATGATGATCCCCGGCATCGTGAACACCTTCATTTCGCTGTTTAAAGACACCACCCTGGTCATGATCATCGGGCTATTTGACCTATTGGGGATCGTACAAGCGGCGTTGGCTGACTCACGCTGGCTAGGCTTCTCGCTAGAAGGCTATGTCTTTGCCGCCTTCATGTTCTGGATCTTCTGTTTCAGCATGTCGCGCTATAGCCAGTATTTAGAACGCAAGCTGCACACCGGCCATAAGCGCTAACGCCGCTTTTATTAACGATTTTTTAGCAGGATAGAGACATGACTCAAGCAGCCACCAACATCTCTGGCACCCCCACTTCTGACCTGATGGTTGAAATGCGCGGCGTTAATAAATGGTACGGCGATTTTCACGTGCTGCGCGATATCGACCTGGAAGTAAAGCGCGGCGAGCGTATCGTTATTTGCGGGCCTTCAGGCTCGGGCAAGTCAACCTTGATTCGTTGCATTAACCATCTGGAAGAGCACCAGCAAGGCGATATCGTGGTAGGCGGCGTACCGCTTACCCAAGACGTTAAGCGTATCGAGCAGATCCGCCGTAGCGTGGGCATGGTGTTCCAGCACTTCAACCTCTTCCCTCACTTAACAGTGCTGGAAAACTGCTGTATAGCGCCCATGTGGGTGCAAAAAAAGCCGCGCCGCGAGGCAGAAGAAATGGCTATGCAGTACTTAGAACGGGTGCGTATTGCTGAACAGGCGCTTAAGTACCCGGGGCAGCTTTCCGGCGGCCAGCAGCAGCGGGTCGCCATTGCCCGTTCACTGTGCATGCACCCTGACGTGATGCTATTCGACGAACCAACGTCGGCGCTTGATCCAGAAATGATCAAGGAAGTGCTCGACGTCATGGTGGAGCTTGCTAATGAAGGCATGACCATGCTGTGTGTGACCCATGAAATGGGCTTTGCCAAAACCGTCGCCGACCGGGTGATTTTTATGGACCAAGGGCAAATTATCGAAGAAAACGCTCCTGAGCCGTTCTTTAATAACCCGCAGTCAGAACGTACCCAGCTATTCTTGAGCCAAATTTTGGGGCACTAAGTAAAGCAATTGATAAAGCAATGGGCCTCATTGAAGGCCCATCTTTGTATTTCGCTTATATCGAGCGGCGCCAACTCATCGACACAAGAGAGACCGTTCAAGATGGAAAAGCTATTTATTGACCGCGCCCCACAGCCGATTGCTCCCTTTTCGCACGCTTGCCGAGTGGGCGATTTGGTATTTATTACCGGCCAGATGCCCACCGTACCTGAAACCAACGAAATGCTGTTGGGCACCTTTACCGAACAAACTCATCGCGTCATGCAAAACCTAGCCATCATGTTGGAAGAAGTGGGCAGTCGCTTTGAATACGTCGTGCAGTCACGCGTATTTATTACCAATATGGGCCACTTTGACGAGGTTAATCGCGTGTATGCCAGCTACTTCAAACAGCCGCTGCCAACCCGCACCTGTATTGGCGTCACCGGTCTTGCCGGCGGGGCCGATGTAGAAGTGGATATGATTGCCTGGATCCCACCCTCACCAGCACCCTCACCCAAAACCGACTAACTCCCCAGCGGGGTAATGCTGGCAGGCTGCAGGGCAGGCTGCTCGCGGTGTTGCGTTAGCGGTTTATTGGCGAGCGCTGTGAGCAGTATCTGTAATGGGTCGCCATGACTCACCACCAACACCGTCTCGCCTTCGCAGCGACGCTCCAGCTGCTCAACAACTGCGCACATACGCTTGGCGACGTGACTTACCGCCTCCACCTGATGCTGTTGATGGCCAGCATCCTGGGCATCTAACGCCCATACGTCAGGGTAATGCCGATCCGATTGGCCATCGAGCTCACCAAAGTAGCGCTCACGAAGGCGCTCCTCTTTCTCCAGCGTTAAGCCAAACGCTTTAGCGACTCGATCAGCGGTTTGTGTTGTCCGCAAAAAGTCCGAGTGCACCACCTTGGTGGGCGTCGGCCAACGCCATTGCTCAATGACGGTTGAGAGCTGCTCTTCGCCCAGAGGTGACAAGCCGAAATCGCAAAGCCCACGCCCAGGCGAACTAATAATGAGGCCTTGTTCATTCGCTTGGCTATGGCCATGGCGCATCAAAAGATAGCGATTTCGCCAATGGTAGAAAGTGGCTGTGAAAGTGTTTGACATATCTTTGTAATAAATCCTAGATTGAGAGAGATCGTTTTCGAAAAATAAACATCTAGCGCTACAAATGTCCACTTGCGAAACGCACGCGCAGTAAAAGAAGCGCTGAATTCGATAGTGGATAGCACAACACAAAAATAACGCACATAAGAGGCTAACTATGGAAACATCACGTTTCTGCAAGCGCCCGCTTGCCATGCTAGCGGCTGCATCACTGCTCCCCTTCGCACTCCTCTCTACCAATGCCTTGGCAGAATGCGAGCGCGGTGACTTGGATCCACTGTACTGCGATGAAAACGGCGACATGGTGGCTGATCGGCCAAGCGACGAGTCTGGGTGGGCAAACCCGGACACCCTTATTTTTGCCTATACCCCAGTAGAGGATCCGGCCATTTATTCGGATATCTGGCAGCCCTTTATTGATCATCTATCCGACGTTACCGAACGCGATGTGCGCTTCTTTGCTGTCCAATCTAACGCCGCACAAGTGGAAGCCATGCGCAGCGGGCGCTTACACATTGCTGGCTTCTCGACCGGCCCTACCCCTTTTGCCGTTAACTTAGCAGGCGCGGTACCCTTTGCACTGATGGGGTCAGATGATGGTCAGTTCGGCTACACCCTGCAGCTATTTACCCACGTAGACTCAGATATTGAGAGCCTGGAAGACCTCAAGGGTAAGCGTGTTGCCCACACCTCACCAACGTCCAACTCCGGTAATCTAGCGCCGCGTGCCTTATTACCAGAGCTTGGTATCACCCCCGAAGAGGATTACGACGTCGTTTACTCGGGCAGCCATGACCAATCGATGTTGGGCGTAGTCGCTCGGGATTACGATGCCGCGCCGGTTGCTTCTGAAGTAGTCGAGCGTATGGCAGCACGTGGTCTTTACGATGAGGAAGATGTGCGTCTGATCTACGAATCTGACCGATTCCCCACTACCTCCTATAACTACGCCCACAACCTACACCCAGATCTTGTAGAAAAAATCGAGGAAGCCTTCTTTACCTTCGATTTTGTCGGTACCGAGCTTGGCGAGGAGTTTGAAGGAGTCGAAAAATTTATTCCGATTAATTACAAAGATAACTGGCAAGTGATTCGTACCATCCAGGCAGCTAATGACGTGAGCTATACACGAGAAAACCTGGAGTAACAGCGATTGCGCCGTCTCCGGCGGCGCAATTATTCGACTTTCGATGGAAACAATCACATGCTGGAAATTACCAATCTGGTCAAACGTTATGGCCACAACGAGGCGGTGCTGAAAGGACTCGATCTTAAGGTAGAGGACAACAGCGTTGTTTCTATTGTCGGTGCGTCCGGTGCTGGTAAAAGCACCATGCTTCGCTGTATCAATCGCTTAGTAGAACCTACATCGGGCTCTATCAAACTCAACGGCACCGAACTGGTGAATGTGAAAGGCGCTGAGTTACGCCGTGCTCGGCGCAAAATTGGCATGGTATTCCAGGGATTTAACTTGTTGGATCGCCTCACCGTCATGGAGAACGTACTTGCTGGGCGGCTTGGCTACGTTAATCTCTATCAAGCAATCTCACGTCGCTACCCTCAAGCCGATATAGAGCGCGCATTTACTCTCATGGAGCGCGTTGGGATTGCTCATTACGCCAATAAACGTGCCGATGAACTTTCCGGCGGTGAGCGCCAGCGCGTCGGGGTGGTACGGGCATTAATGCAAGAACCTGACCTGCTGCTGGCCGACGAGCCAACGGCATCGCTCGACCCGCGCACGTCCGAGCAGATCATGATACTGCTGCAGAGCCTTGCCAGTGAGCTTTCGCTACCGGTATTGATCAATATTCACAACGTTGCGCAAGCAAAAACCTACACTGAGCGCATTGTCGGCTTACGCCACGGCAAGATGATTTTTGATGGAGTGCCTGCGGACTTTAACAAAGACGCGCTAGATGCCATTTATGGTGGTATTGAAGCGCCTGACGATGCCATTACTGAGCAGCCCGATGCCCGCGTAGAGGAGCCACGACATGACGCCGTCTGACTCCCCTTCTCCCCCGCGCATCTGGAAAAAGCCGCCATTTATTGCCAACCCCATCATCCGTTACGGCATTTTTATTGTCGCTGCGATTTATCTGGTGTGGGCTTTCGGTTCTTTGCCGTTTAACTGGGCGCGCATTTCAGAAGGCTTACCGCGGGCAGCACGCATCTTTAGCGGGGGCTTTCCCCCCAGCCTGGAACGTTACGAGTTGCTGCTGACAGGCTTTAAAGAGAGCTTCCAAATTGCCATTCTCGCCACATTACTAGGCGTTTTTTTATCGATTCCTTTTGCGGTGATGGCCGCTCGTAACATCGCCCCGATGCCCATTTACGTGATTGGCCGCGCGGTCATTATTATCTCGCGCAGCTTTCACCCCGTGATCGTGGCTATTTTATTCGTGGCGGCCGTTGGTTTTGGGCCGCTGGCAGGTATTTTAACGCTGACTCTCTACTCCATCGGGTTTGTTGGAAAGCTGCTAGCAGAAGAGATCGAAGAGATTGACTGGGGGCAGGTAGAAGCCATGCGCGCGGCAGGAGCAGGCTACATTGCCACGCTTTATTACGCCGTCTTTCCACAAATATTGCCCCGCCAGGTCGGTCTATCGATGTACCAGCTTGATAGCAACCTACGCGCCTCTGCGGTGGTCGGCATCGTCGGTGCAGGCGGTATCGGTGGCACATTAATGAATGCCTTTGGTCGCTATGATTACGACTTCGCCTTTGCGATTCTACTGGTCATTATTGCGGTTATTTTACTGAGTGAAGGCATCAGCGGCTGGGTGAGGAAAAAAATATGGTAGATCACGCTCAGCAACTTGCCGACCGTGTTTGGCATCGCTACGACCGTAAAGAACGCTTAATCCGCTACGCTGTACTGCTAGGCACACTGATGCTGGTGTTCTGGGCGGTTCGCGATATTGATATTTTCTGGCCCTGGGTATGGGACGCTCCCAACCAAATGTCTAATTTGGGTGCGCGCATGTGGCCGCCCAGCGCTGCCGGGTTAAGCAATATTCTGAACGCGCTGCTGGAAACGGTACATATCGCAACGTTAGCCACATTTCTGACTATTTTTCTCGCCTTGCCAGTCGCCTATATCGCCGCACAGAACACCACCCCCAATCGTGCTTGCCTATGGCTGGGGCGTTTTATTCTGGTCTCCAGCCGCTCAGTTAATACGATTATATGGGCGCTGTTATTCGTGGCTATTTTTGGCCCCGGCGTGTTAGCAGGGATTCTGGCGATTGTGTTTCGCTCGATTGGCTTTATCGGCAAATTAATGGGTGAAGCCATTGAAGAAATCGACCGCCGACCGGTGGAAGCGATGGAAGCCACCGGTGCTTCCAAGGCAAAAGTGGTCGCCTACGCCATTGTGCCCCAGGTGATGCCAGCCTTTTTTGCCATCGTGATTCTGCGCTGGGATATCAACATCCGGGAATCCACCGTACTGGGACTCGTTGGCGCAGGTGGCATTGGCGTGATTCTACAAGGCGCTATCGACACCTTTGCTTGGCCGACAGTCGCTACTATTTTGATCGCGATTATCATTTTGGTACTGATAGGCGAAGCCATTACTAGCCTACTGCGCAGCAAAGTGCTTTAACCCCTTTTTAGCTACGCAAGTGTTTGACCAAACGGCAAATGATTGCCATGGTTAGAGAGTAACTAACGACAAGGAGGACGTACGACGATGACCACCTATATCGTGGTAGCTGACGCCGCCCGCGCGCGTATTTTCACCCGTGATGCGTTGAATCTCACTGAGCATGAGAGCCTTGTACACGCAGCAGGCAGGCTGCATGAAGGTGATTTAATCACCGATCGCCGCGGTGCCGATGTTCATGAATCTACGTCAACCTCATCGCGCTCGTCAGGAGAGGAGGGCGCCGCCTCGCAGCATGAAAATGAGTTGTTTGCCAAAGAAGTTGCCAAGCGCTTATATGACGCACGCGTCGATAACAGCATGGAAAAGCTTATTATGGTCGCGCCGCCGAAATTTCTTGGGCTACTGCGAGAAAAGCTCGATAACACCACCCACAAGTTGGTCATTCACACGCTTTCAAAAGATTTGAGTAAAGCTTCCCTGGCCGATATTCAAAACGCCGTTAGCGACTTACGCTAATGCTCTCTACGTCACTCTCGCTTTCCCACTAAGCACGCTTTTCTGCTAAAGAAGTGGTCGCTTTTGCCGATAGTCGTCTGACCCCTGACGATTTAGAGAGCGACCATGTTTTCCTCCCTACGAGCCCGCATCTTACTAGCCGCCCTCACGGCCATTATTGTAGCCCTCATCATTAATGGCATAGCCAGCTACACCACCGTCAAGCATCACAACAATCAACAAGTAAGCCGCAATCTCAGTGCCGTCGTTAACGGTAACACCCAGGCAATTAATGAGTGGTTTAACGCTCGCTATACCATGCTGGCCAGCATGGATGATGCTGTTGGCAGCAGCGACCCACTTGCCGCATTGCGTCAGTTGGCTGATTCTGGAAGCTTCATGACTGCCTATATGGCTTATCCCTCCACGTCTGATGCTGTTTTTTCTGATAACTGGCAGCCACCTAGTGATTATGACCCTCGCCAACGCCCCTGGTATCAGGACGCTGCCAACGCCAAAGACACCATTATCACAACGCCTTATGTCGATGCCCAAACAGGGGGGTTAATCGTTACCTTTGCACGCCCCTTCTACCGTAACGGGCAGCTCGCTGCTGTCATTGGCGCAGACATCACCATTGAAGATGTCATTGATATTGTGGCCAGTATCGCCCCGACACCTTCAAGCTTTGGTTTTTTGACGACGGAAGATGGCACGCTCGTAGCGCATCCTGACGCAGAGTTAACGCTTGAGCCGTCCTCAGTGTTGAGCAGCGATCTAACCAACGACAGCTTGGCCAAGATTATCCAGGCCGAAGAGCCTCAAGCGCTTGAGCTGCAAAACAGTGGCAAGCTGCTGATGGGCAGCACAGTGGGCGGCAGTAGTGGCTGGCAGTTAGTAGTGGCGCTTGATGAGCACGAAGCCACCGCAGGCCTGCGTGCCATTGCGACTACCTCGATTATCACTTTGCTGATTGTCGCGGCCATCACCGCCGTTATATTTGGAGTTCTGCTTTCATTGATGCTTCGTCGACTGCTTGGCGTGCGCAGCGCGATGGATAACATTGCCTCGGGAGATGGCGATTTAACCCTACGTTTGCCAGAAGAAGGCAACGATGAAGTGACCCAAATTGCCAGCGCGTTCAACCGTTTTGTCGGCAAAATGGAAGCCGTATTAGTTGATGTCCGTACAAGCAGTGAAGCGGTTCATCACGCGGCCAACGAAATTGCCATGGGTGGTCAGGATTTATCACGCCGTACCGATAACGCGGCCGCAAGCCTGCAGCAAACGTCTGCGTCGATCGAGGAAATAACCAGCACCGTTCAGCATACTGCCGCATCCGCCCAGCAAGCCAACCAGCTCTCCCATGCAGCATCAAACGTTGCGAAGGAAGGTGGCCAAGTGGTGGCAAATGTCGTCACAACAATGGAAGACATTTCTCAAGCCTCTAATAAGATTGGTGAAATTGTCACGCTGATGAACAGCATTGCCTTCCAAACCAATCTGCTGGCACTCAACGCCTCTGTAGAAGCGGCCCGTGCCGGCGAACATGGCCGCGGCTTTGCCGTAGTGGCCGACGAGGTCCGCAAACTGGCGGGACGCAGTAGCGAAGCTGCCAACGATATTCAAAAGCTAATCGAAGACTCACAAAGCAAAGTCAACAATGGCACCTCTCTGGTACAAAATGCGGGTGCGACGATGCAAGATATTGTTGCCCATATCACCCGTGTTACCGATGTACTGGAGGAGATTAACGCAGCCACCAGCGAGCAGAGCGATGGCATTAATCAAGTCAATATTGCCGTTGCCGAGCTTGATCGCATGACCCAGGAAAACGCTGCCATGGTGGAAGAGTCCACTACTGCTGCTGAGCAACTGAAAGAGCAAGCAGAGCATCTCGCAGGGACTATCAGCAGCTTTAAACTGTCCCACGCTGCTACGCCTGCTTTGCAAGTGCCCTATCAAACACCTGACAACCAACGTCGCCATATCGCCTAGGGATTACACTATGCATTTTCGCTCATTACGCTCTTTTGTCGTGGCACTTGCAGGTCCTTGCCTGTTAGCCATTGTGGCCGCCCTGGTGGTGTATAACCTGATCGCTGCCGCTCATACCCAACAAACCGTGGATGACCACACCAGTGAGCTCATGGAAGGCGCGCTGAATGCCCGCTTAAACGCCATTGCCGAAGCGGAAGGCCAGCGCATTCAGCGCGAGCTGGACAAAGCAATGACGCTGGCCAGCCAACTAGCCACAACCAATGCGTTAATGGGCATGGATGATGCAGAAGGCCAACGCGCGCTCTACCTAAGCCGCCGACAGCTATCAAACCTTGTGCGCCAAACCGTCGCCGATAACCCAGACCTATTGGATGCCTATATCGGCTGGGAGCCTAACGCCTTTGGAGATGACGCTCGCTACGCAGGTGACGAGCGCTACGGCCATGACGCCAGCGGCCGCTTTATGCCTTGGTGGTACCGCACTGATGATGGCGAGCTGGCGATACTGCCGCTAGGTGAGGACATAGAGAGCGAAACGCCCCTGGCAAGCGGCGTGCGCGAAGGCGAGTACTACCTGTGTCCACGGGAAACCTTAGCTCCTTGTATTATCGACCCTGCAGCTTACGACTTCGGCGGCGAAACCCAGCTAGTCGCTTCGTTCAACGCACCGATTTTGGTAGATGGCGAGTTTCGCGGTGTGGCGGGGATTGATTTAGCGCTTAACTTTATCCAAACCCTGTTAAGCGATGCTAACCAGGCGCTTTATAACGGCGCTGGCCGGATGACACTGGTGGCGGGACGTGGCGGTTTGGTAGCTGATACCGCTGGGGGGCAAGCTTTAGGATTGCCCGCTAGCGATTCGCTAAGTGACACGCTGTTGGCAGGCATTGAGCAGGCAACAACGCAGGGCAACCTACACAGCAGCACGGCCGACGGTATGTTCCAGCGTTATCAGCCTATCGCTCTTGGCAATACGGGTCAGCCCTGGGTGCTGGTACTGCAGCTTCCCGAGTCAGTGGTACTGGCCGAGCTGAACGCCTTGCAAGACGTGCTTAGTGAGCAGCGTCAGCAAAACACCCTCGGTATGACACTGGTGGGCTTATTGCTGGCCGCCATTGGTGTCGGCGCACTGTGGTGGATTGGTGGACGAATCGCACGCCCTCTTAAACGCCTAGCCAACCGGATGGAAGAGATCGCGACAGGACATGGTGACCTTACCCAACGCTTGCCAGTTCATGGCCGCGACGAGAGTGCAGCGGTAGCAGAACAGTTCAATGCCTTCGCGGAGAAAATCCAAACCATCTTGCTGGATGTACGGCGCAGCAGCGAAGCGGTTAACCATGCGGCCAATGAGATTACCCAAGGAGGGCATGATCTTTCTCGGCGTACCGAACAGGCCGCCGCCAGCCTGCAACAGACCTCTTCAGCCATGGAAGAGATCAGCAGTACCGTTGGTCACACCACCCACGCCTCTCAGGAAGCCAGCGGGCTTTCCCAAACCGCCTCTGAGCTCGCGTCCCGTACTGACAGTGCGTTTGAGCAGGTGGTCGCCACGATGACGGATATTCGCACCAACTCTGATGAAATTCAGAGCATTGTCAGCGTCATTGATGGCATCGCTTTCCAAACTAACCTACTGGCGCTAAACGCATCCGTAGAGGCTGCCCGTGCTGGGGAGCATGGTCGTGGTTTTGCCGTCGTGGCTGATGAGGTACGTAAACTCGCCTCGCGCAGCAGCGACGCCGCCAAAGATATTCGCCAACGTATCGATGCCTCGGCAGGCAAGGTAGAAAGCGGTACCCAAATGGTGCGTGATGCCGAAGCCGCTATGCATGAACTGGCTCAAAGCGTGACGCGCGTTACTCAAATGCTCGGCGATATCAGCACGGCCGCGCGAGAACAAAACGATGGTATCAGTCAGGTAAGCATTGCCGTCACCGATCTAGATCAGATGACTCAGCAAAACGCAGCCCTAGTGGAGGAGTCCACCACCGCCGCCGAACAGCTAAAAGATCAGGCGGATCGGCTCGATGCACTGGTGGGTGGCTTCACGCTTGAAGCACATGACAGCCGCCACCCACAGAGCCAGCACACACTACCTGCGCCAACGCTGGCACAGTACTAAACGGCTATTAAATCAGGCCGCCATGAGATCAGCAGTAGCGGAGGTGCATCGCTACGCTGGGCTCCGGCGGCCATTATCCTGCCAGGCCTCATTTCGAGGCCCACCTCGTAATCCATCCTGCCTTAGCTCAGTTTACTCCAGGGCGTGTTTTCCCTCTTGCGAACCGATAACTACACGATCTTAAGCATACGCCTAAAGTCGTAATCATTGGTGCCGATAGTAGGGCTGCAGATAGTACTTATCAGATAGTACCTACAAAGTGGCCTATTTCAGGCCTTAGCTTTCCTAACTAGCGAGACTATATTCATGCTGTCGTCCCTACGCTTGCGTATTCTTATCATCACGTTAATGGTAATTACGCTAGCACTGACTATTAATGCCTCAGTCAGCTACCTGACCCTGCAAACACATAATGACCAGCAGGTAACTCAGCAGTTGGCCTCAATTGCACAGGGTAACGCCCTGGCCATTGAGGAGTGGATTGATGCCCGAGCCGCCATACTAGAAGCCGCGCGCACGCCAGTGATCGATAATGACCCGCTTGCGCCACTCATTCAGGTAGCAGAGTCAGGCGGTTTCCTAACGGCATTTTTCGGCCAAGCCGATGGTAGCCATCTTTCGTCCGACGGCTGGGTGCCAGGCAGTGATTATGATCCACGCCAGCGTGGCTGGTACCAAGCAGCAACAAAGCAGGATCGTACTATCGTCTCGCTGCCTTACGTGGACGCTAATAGCAATCAGCTAGTGGTTACCTTTGCTACGCCAGTCAAGCGTAATGGCCGTTTGTATGGGGTGATCGGCGGCGATGTCGTCATCGACAATCTAGTCAGTCAGGTCAACGCTATTCGGCCAACACCTTCGAGTTTTGCCTTTCTAAGTAGCGGTGGCGAGACAGTGATTGCCCACCCCGACACTGCACTGACGCTCAAACCGCTGAGCCGAATTAGCGACACCCTGTCCCCTGCGTCCATCGAACAGCTAAGTACTGTGCAAGACGCGTGGGAGCCTATCGAAGTCGATGGCCTGGATAAACGACTCTCAGTGACCCCCATCACAGGAACCGACTGGGAACTCGGCGTGGCATTAGACGAGTATGAAGCCACTGCAGGGCTGCGTGCCATCCTCAAGTCTTCATTGTTGACGCTAATCGCCATCATTGCTGTCACGGCTCTGCTGTTGAGCCTGTGGCTTAAACGTACTTTCGCTGGCCTAGAACGGGCGCGTGATGCCCTGGATGACATTGCCAGCGGCGAAGGCGATCTAACCCGACGACTTCCCGAGCAGGGCCGTGATGAAGTGGCCCAGATTTGCGGTGCTTTCAACCGCTTTGTGGGCAAAATGGAAGCGGTATTGGTCGATGTACGCACCAGCAGTGAATCGGTGCACCATGCCGCTAACGAAATTGCCCTGGGCGGCCAGGATCTATCCCGCCGTACCGATAACGCGGCTTCTAGCCTGCAGCAGACCTCCGCTTCAGTAGAGCAGATAACCAGCACCGTGGAGCACACCGCGGCCTCGGCCCAAGAAGCCAACAAGCTCTCTCAAACGGCCTCGAAAGTAGCTAAAGAAGGCGGGCAAGTGGTCGCCAATGTGGTTACCACGATGGAAGATATTTCCCAGGCCTCCCATAAAATTGGCGAAATCGTCACGCTAATGAACAGTATTGCCTTCCAAACCAACTTGCTGGCCCTTAACGCCTCCGTAGAAGCCGCCCGGGCAGGGGAACATGGCCGTGGTTTTGCAGTAGTTGCTGATGAAGTACGCAAATTAGCAGGGCGCAGCAGTGAAGCCGCCAACGATATTCAAAAACTCATTGAAGACTCACAAAGCAGAGTCAATAACGGTACCGCATTAGTGCAAAACGCGGGCGCAACCATGCAGGATATAGTCGCTCATATCACTCGCGTCACCGATGTGTTGGAAGAAATCAACTCCGCCACGAGTGAGCAGAGCGATGGCATCAAGCAGATCAATATCGCCGTGTCTGAACTTGACCGTATGACCCAGGAGAATGCTGCCATGGTGGAAGAGTCCACCACTGCCGCTGAACAGCTGAAAGAGCAAGCTGATCATCTTAAGGGCACCATCAGCAGCTTCAAGCTGTCTCGACACCCTTCGGCTCCCCTAGCAGTCAACTCGCCCAACGTTTTGCCATCGTATTGAGTGACTATCGTATTGAGTGACTATCGTATTGAGTGACTAAGGAATCGGCGGCAGTGGAATATCATCGCTGCGCTTGGCACCCGCGGTCATCTCGCGGCAAAGTCGCAAGAACTCTCGTACCCCCGTGGTAAGGTACTTGTGGCGGTGCCAGATGAAAGTGAACTGACGTTTTAAGTCTAATTCCGGTGTTGGCAGAGGCACTAAGCTGCCACGCCGGAAAGCATCACGCAGTGCTAGCCTGGAAACGCAGCCAATCCCCAGGCCTGATTCTACTGCCCGTTTAATACCCTCGGTATGTTCAAGCTCCAATAGGGTATTAAACCGACTACGCCGATGCCGCGCGGCGTGCTCAAGGGTCATGCGGGTGCCAGAGCCCTCCTCGCGCATAATCCAGTCTTCACGCAACAGCTGTTCCAGCTCAAGATGCTCGCGACCCGCCAACGGGTGGCGCGGCGAGCAGAAGACGCACAGCTCATCCTCTACCCATGGCTGGCTGATAATCATATCGTCGTCGCACTGCCCTTCAATCAGCCCTAAATCAAGCGAGTGCTGGCGTACACTCTCAATGATGTGACGCGTGTTACGCACTGCTAGCCGCACCCGACTGCCGGGGTAGCGCTGCATGAAATCGCTGATCAACAGAGTGGCTAGATAGTTGCCAATGGTTAGCGTTGCGCCCACATCTAATGCGCCTACGCCCTGCTGGCCGCGCAACAGTTCCTCTACCTCTTCGGCCCTGTCCAGCAAGGCCACCGCTTTTGGCAACAGTTGAAAGCCTAACGCATTAAGCTTCAGCCGTTTTCCCATGCGGTCGAGAAGCTGGCAGTCAAACTGACGCTCAAGCTCCGCGAGCGACGTACTGGTAGCAGATTGGGACATAGCAAGAGCACGCGCCGCCTGAGAAACACTTTCGTGCTGGGCGACCGCCACAAAGACTTCCAACTGGCGCAGGGTGTAATGCATAGAGACAACCTATCTTGTTTCGGCGGCATATCTATTTTTTAGATAAGTGTTATCAGTATAATTTGCTTAACAGATATATCTCTCTTTATTTAGAATTAGCAGCAACATATTTAGCCATCTTTTATGCTTTTTTAGAATATGGCAGACGAGGCTTAGGCCACTCTGCCCATTGGAGGAGTTAGCATGAGCAAGTTTGCCTTGGAAGAAGTCCTCAGCGTTCACCATTGGAACGACACCCTGTTCAGCTTCCGCACCACTCGCGAGCGTAGCCTACGCTTCAAAAATGGTCAGTTTGTGATGATTGGCCTGGAAGTGAACGGCAAACCGTTGATGCGTGCTTACTCCATCGCCAGCCCCAACTACGAAGACCATCTGGAATTTTTCAGCATCAAAGTACCCGATGGCCCGCTCACCTCGCGCTTGCAGCACCTTCAAGTTGGCGACCAAATTATGGTCAGCCGCAAGCCTACGGGCACGCTGGTATGCGATGACCTACTTCCCGGCCGCAACCTCTACATGCTTTCCACCGGAACAGGCCTTGCACCGTTTATGAGCCTGATCCAAGACCCAGAAGTGTACGAGCGCTTTGAAAAAGTTGTGCTGGTACATGGCGTGCGCGAAGTATCTGAACTTGCCTATGCCGACTTTATTACCAAAGAGCTGCCTGCTCACGAGTATTTAGGCGAAGAAATTGCCGAGAAGCTGGTGTACTACCCCACGGTTACCCGTGAAGAATTCCACACCATGGGGCGCCTGACCGATCACATTCGCAGCGGCAAGCTGTTTGAAGATACCGGTCTTCCGCCGATTGATCCGCGCCAAGACCGCGCGATGATTTGCGGCAGCCCCGCCATGCTCGACGACACTAGCGCGCTGCTAGACGAATTGGGCCTGAATATTTCCCCGCGGATGGGCGAGCCGGGCGATTACGTGATTGAGCGTGCCTTTGTTGAGAAGTAAGGGGTGAAAAGTAAGAAGTGAAGAGTCAGAAATAGAAGGCAAGGAAAGGTTTGCCAACTCGGAAGTAACAACGCAACGCCCCGCTAAGCAGGCCGCTTAGCGGGGCGTTTTGGTAATTTTAGGCTGCGAAGCACCCGTCGCGATTAAACCGCGTCTTTACCGGTTTCACCGGTACGAATACGGATCACCTGCTCCAGCGGCATGACAAAGATTTTGCCGTCGCCGATTTTGCCTGTATTGGCAACCTGCGTAATGGCATCAATAACCTGTTCCGCCATATCGTCATCTACCGCAACTTCTAGCTTTACTTTGGGCAGAAAATCCACCACGTACTCTGCACCACGATATAGCTCTGTGTGACCTTTCTGACGGCCAAAGCCCTTCACTTCCGTTACCGTAATGCCCTGCACGCCGATATCAGAGAGCGATTCGCGTACGTCATCAAGCTTAAACGGCTTGATAATGGCTGAGATCAATTTCATTGCGACATCCTCTAGCTTGGTGGCCTTTTATTAAAGGTTGGCGGGACACTGCTGTTAGCCAAGCCCGTTAGCGTTAAGCATACACCGCTACAGGCAGAGAATAAAAAATCAGCGCCAATGGATTGTAACAATGCACTAAGGCAAAAAGGCCTCCCGCTAGGGGAGGCCAAAAGAGCACGCCAGCTCATTTCATTAGCGTAAGCTTATTTCTTAACGCTAAATTCGGGATAGGCTTCAAGACCGCACTCAGCAATATCGACACCTTCATACTCTTCTTCTTCGCTAACGCGGATACCCATGATGGCTTTCAGCACCAACCACACCACCAGGCTCGCAACGAATACCCAGCCAAAGATACCAACGATACCGATCAGCTGTGCGCCGAAAGAAGCGTCGCCATTGGTCAGCGGAACCGCCAGCACGCCCCAGATACCCACCACACCGTGTACCGAGATAGCGCCGACCGGATCATCAAGCTTCAGCTTGTCCAGCGTGACGATCGCAGCGACAACGATCAAGCCACCTACCGCCCCAATCACCGCAGCGCCTAGCGCAGAGGGCGACAGAGGATCCGCAGTAATCGCGACAAGACCAGCCAGTGCACCGTTAAGCGCCATGGTAAGGTCCGCTTTACGGAACCACAGTTTGGCAAGAATCAGTGCGGCAAGCACGCCACCGGCAGCGGCCGCGTTGGTGTTAACAAACACTTGAGCAACGTTGTTGGCAGAGCTGATATCAGACATTTTCAACTCAGAGCCACCATTGAAGCCGAACCACCCCATCCAAAGGATAAAAGTACCCAGTGTGGCCAGCGGCATGTTGGCGCCTGGAATCGCGTGGATAGACCCATCTTTACCATACTTACCTTTACGTGGGCCAAGCACCAATACACCCGCTAAGGCAGCCGCGGCACCTGCTAAGTGAACAATGCCGGAACCCGCGTAATCGGAATAGCCGACTTCAGACAACCAGCCGCCGCCCCACGTCCAGTAGCCAGACACCGGATAAATAAAGGCTGTCATCACCACTGCGAAGGCCAGGAAAGCCCACAGCTTCATGCGCTCAGCAACCGCACCAGACACAATCGACATGGCAGTGGCCACGAACACTACCTGGAAGAAAAAGTCAGAGCGCATTGAGTAGTAAGGCGCATCATCACCGCCTGCGGTCACTGCATCCACGCTGTTTTCAGCGCCAATCAAGAAACCAAGGTTGGGTAGGAAGCCACCCGCGCTGCTGGAATACATAATGTAGTAACCCACCAGCAAGTACATGGTGCAGGCAATCGCAAATAGCGCGATATTTTTGGTCAGAATCTCGGCGGTGTTTTTTGAACGTACCAAGCCAGCCTCAAGCATTGAGAAGCCAGCGGCCATCCACATGACGAGCACGCCGCAAATTAGGAAGTAAAACGTGTCGAGCGCGTAGCTCAGATCAGTCAACTCATTCATTTTAAGTTCCCCGTTGAACTATAGAAATGATCCGAAAAAACAGCTTCAAACGGCGTCTGCACCGCGTTCGCCTGTCCGAATCCGAATAACGTCTTCAAGCGGTGTCACAAACACCTTGCCGTCACCGATCTTGCCGCTGTTAGCCGCGCTACAGATCGCTTCCAATACGCTCTCTAACCGGGTGTCGTCCACGGCCACTTCAACTTTTATCTTGGGTAGAAAGTCGACGACGTACTCCGCACCACGATACAGCTCGGTATGCCCCTTTTGACGACCGAAGCCTTTAACTTCAGTCACCGTGATGCCCTGAACGCCGTTGTCAGCGAGCGCTTCACGAACGTCGTCAAGTTTGAATGGCTTGATGATAGCGGTGATGAGTTTCATCCCGGATCTCCCCTGCTGGATTAGGTAGCGGCAGCGCCGCCCGAATTAACTGCTTATCTCGTTAATGCGCATACCATGCCACCCAACTTTTTTTTCTTATAAGTCAGCAGTTTGTTTTATAAAACTCAAGATTATTCGGTGGCAAGGAAGACTTAGCAGCAGCCGCCACTGCCTGCTTGCACCATAAAAGAACATTAATAAAAACGCGGCGCTCCATTTCGATGCACTCCTTCGATACACCCCGCCGATAAAGAGAAGCCAGAGGCTAATTTGTAAACGATGCATGCGCATCGACTGCGGGTTGCGTATCCTTATAGTTAGTAAGCAGTGCACATTTATGCGTGGTCATTTAAGGAGAGAGCGATGGCGCCTCAAGATCGCATTAGCCGTTTAGCCCAGCAAATTGGGGATCGTTTACAGAACGCGTCCCAAGCCCCGGAAGATATCCAAAAAGGCGTACAGCAGGTAGTGCGTGGTGCCTTTGACAGGCTGGAGCTGGTGTCACGGGAAGACTTTGATATTTTGATGGATGTATTACAGCGCACCCGCTCCCGCGTTGAAGCTCTAGAGCGCCAAGTGGCCAGCCTTGAGGCAGCCGTGGAAGCTTCTACCTCAACGAGCCCTTCCCCCGTTGAAGCAGAAGCACCACCAACCCCCGCTCCTGAACCGAACAGTGATGGTTCAGAGGATAACAAGCCCGCCTAAACCCAGAACGGACGGCAATAGGCTTACGACGCCTATTGCCGACACTAAGTGGTGGCTTAATACGTTGATGTTGATGACGTAAAGAGCGTCATACCCACTCAATAAACACGAATCAATATCATTGACATTGACTGTTGTGGTGATACTCTCCGCCTCCTATTCCCTAACTGCTCGCGGATTGTTCATCATGTCTGACTGGTCTTCTTCAACGGCTGCACTCATTGGCACGGGTCTATTACTAGGCTTTTCCAGCAATGTTTTCGCCCAAAACACAACGTCTGGATCCACGCTAAACGCAAACGCTGAAGATACCATGGTAGTGGTTGGCTCCCGCACCCCGACCCAGATCAGTCAGATACCTGGCGCGGTATGGGTGATTGACAAAGAGATGCTGCAACAGCAGACCCGCAATGGTGCAGACCTAAAGACGGCATTGGGGCAACTTGTGCCGGGGCTGGATCTGGCACCGCAAGGGCGCACCAATTATGGGCAAAACATGCGTGGTCGGGGCGTGCAGGTGCTTATCGATGGCGTATCTCTGAACAGTTCGCGTGGGCTTTCCCGTCAGTTCGACGCCATTGACCCCTTCAATATTGAGCGTGTAGAAGTGCTTTCCGGCGCCAGCAGCCTGTATGGCGGCGGTGCTACGGGGGGCTTGATCAATATCATTACGCGCAAAGGCGAAGAAGGCCTGAACTGGCGCACCGAAGCTGGCATCACCACGGGCCTCAACAACAGCGATGATATGGATCGACGCCTGTCGCAATCGATCAGCGGCGGCAATGAGCGGGTTCAGGGCTACCTGGGTACCTCAATTGTGGACAACGGCCGTCACTACGACGGCGGCGGCCAAGAGATCTTTCCCGATATTGCCCAGACCGACCTGCAGGACAATCGCAGCATTGATGTATTGGGCAACCTCTCATTCCGTTTGACCGACGAACAGAGCCTGGAACTGGGCGCCCAGCTGTATCGTTCCGGCTACGAAGGTAATCGGGGTGTTTACTTTCCCAACCTCGACGCAGCCACGCCCAACTTGAACGATGCCGAGATTCGCGACGGCTACCGTTCACAGCGCGATCCGGAAACCGACCGCAAGCTGGTCAACGTCAACTATCACCACGCTAACCTGTGGGGGCAAAACTTCTACCTGCAGGCGTTTCACCGGGAGGAAGAGTCCAGTTTTCAGGCATTTCCCTACCCAGTCGCCGACGGTCTGCAGTTTCGCGCATCGCAACAAAACACTGATTTAAGCGGCATTAAAGCGCTATTTGAGTCGCGCCTGGGTGATGACGTTTCGTTGACCTACGGGCTCGACCTGGATCGAGAAAAATTCGATGCCAGCCAGATGCTGTTCGATACCGATATCTCGGATACCACCGGTGGTCTGGTGCAGCAGGCTTCAAGTGTTGAGCCCCGCTATCCAGGCTATCAGGTGGACGGGCTTTCGGGCTTCGTCCAAGGTGACTGGCAAGCCACCCAGGCGCTTAAGCTCTCCGCAGGGTTGCGGCAGCAGCATATGGATGTCGAAGTGGACGATTTCCAGGGTATTCCCGGCGGTAAGAACGATTACGAAGCCACGCTATTGAATGCCAGCGCCCTCTACGATTACGGCAACGGTCACCAGAACTGGCTGCAGTTTAGCCAGGGCTTCGAGCTGCCAGATCCCGCCAAATACTACGGCAAGAGCCCCGAGGTGAGTGTCAATAACAACCCTCTATCTGCCATCGAGACAGATCAGGTGGAGCTAGGCTGGCGCTACCAGGGGGGTAACTGGATGGCTCAAACGGCACTCTACTACGCTTGGTCGGACAAAGCGGTAGAGAACGCCCAGGATCTGAGCGTCAGCGTAGTGGACGAAAAGAAGCGCGACTTTGGCCTAGAGAGCGCGGTAACCCGTTACTTCGACAACGGCCTGGAGGTCGGCGGCACCCTACACTTGGTGCGCTCCGAGCAGGAGAACGACCAAGGGGAGTGGGAGAAGCGTGACGCCCGCTATGCTTCGCTCTCCTCTTCCACTGCCTTTATCGGCTGGACCGACTACGTGCGTTCGGCGCGCTTGCAAGCCAGCCATACTTTCGACCTGAAAGACGATGCGGATCGTGAGATCGATGGCAACACTACCCTCGATCTATCGCTCAGCCAGGAGACCGATTTTGGCACCGTGAGTCTGGGCATACAGAACCTACTCGATGATCAGTACTCCACCGTTTGGGGCCAGCGGGCCGCCATGTTCTATTCGCCCTACTACGGTCCAGAATACCTCTACGACTATCAAGGGCGCGGACGTACCTACACCCTGAACTGGTCGATGGCGTATTAAGCACCGCCCCGCTACTCGCAGGCAGCCGCTCAACAGCGAGGTAATGGGAATGGCGACACTCGACACACTCGCGCCACTCACCACCTATGACCTGCTGGCCCTTGGTCAGCGCTTCGGGATCGATTACCGCTTTCCCGAAGCGCCTGACCGCCCCCCATCGCCTTACGTAGCTCGCGGGCGTGTGATGGATATCGAGATCACCCCGGCCCTACGCGTGACGCACTCAGATCTTGATGTCCTGCACGCTTATGCCTCCACCTCCCGTCGTACCGCTCCGTGGTTTCTCAGTGTGGTACTTGAGGGCTGCATCCATGTGGGGCTCGGCCACCAGTCATTTCAGTTACAGGCTGGCGACGCCTTCAGTGCACACTTCAACCAGCAGACCAGGCTTGAGGTATTCCAGCCTGCACCACAACGCTTAAGCACCCTCAACGTGTCGATTCTAGATGGTCTCGAGCCTCTCTCTTCCTCGCCTGTTAACGTTGCCCCTCCAGCCACCCCAGTGCTACACACTTGGCAAGTACCACCGCTCCTTCGCCATAGCCTAGAGACAGCACTGGCATCGAACTGGCCAGCAGAACGGCTGTGCCTATTATGGCAAGGCCTTGCGTTCCAGTTGCTAGCTCATGGCCTGCCTGCCGCTGGCCTGGAACCCGGTGACAAAAACACACAAGAAGGCCTCCCTCCAGACCTTTCGCATCGCGACCACCAACGCCTGGAGCTCTTGCGCAAGCAGCTCGAACATTATCCCAACCAGAATTACCGGCTGGAGCAGTTAGCCCGAAATGCCGCTATGAGCCCTAGTAGCCTACGCACCAAGTTCCAGCGCTGTTACGGCTGCTCGATATTCGACTACCTACGGCGTTGTCGCCTGACCCAAGCTCAGGCGTACTTGCGCAAAGGTTATAGCGTGCAGCAAACTGCCCACGCCTGCGGCTACCGCCACGCCAGCAACTTTGCTACAGCATATAAGCGGGCCTTTGGTGTCACGCCGCATGAAGTCTTCAAGTATCGCTAACGTACTATCCATAACGTACTACCCATAACGTCTTGCCGTAAGTTCCCCTGCGCTGCATTTTTTGGCAGCACGCATAACCTCTTTGTCATAGCGCATACCTTTCCAAAGCAATTAAACGCAATAATTCTCATTAACACGTTAGTTAATTGCTTCTTATTGCAGGTACACCCCCATGTCTTTTATGCCTCGCCGTTTGTTACGCTCTCCACTCAGTGCCGCTATTCTCGCGGCGCTCGCGGCACCATCGGTTTACGCTCAGGCAAGTGCGCAGGAAAGTACTCTGGAAAGTACAGCGCTAGGCACTGTGACGGTAACCGCCCAGCAGGCGGCCACTAAAGTCACCACCCCTTTTATTGAAACGCCGCAAAGCGTTTCTACCATTACCCGCGAACAAATGGATCACCGTGGGGTCAGCACCGTTCAGCGCGCCACCGATTACACGCCCGGTGTTTACAGCAACCAGGTGGGTGCCTCCAACCGCTTCGACTACCTGGTACTACGTGGCTTTTCTGACGGCAGCTTGAGCAACACGTTCTTAGATGGTCTTAAAGTGATGGGCGATGCCAACTCCCATAGCAGTATGCGCATCGATCCGTGGTTTCTAGACAGCATTGAAGTGGTACGCGGGCCTGCCTCGGTGCTCTATGGCCGCGCGTCGCCGGGTGGTGTGGTGGCGCTAAACAGTAAGCGCCCTGAATTTGAACAAGGCGGTGAGCTACGTTTTCGGGTAGGCAATAATAACCAGCGCAGTGCCGCCTTTGACCTCACTGGGCCGATTGGCGCAGAGCAGCGAGTAGCGTTTCGCCTGACCGGTATTGCCAGTACCGCCGACACCCAGTTTGGCCCCGCCGAAGAGGAGCGCTATGCCATTGCGCCACGGCTAACCTGGGATATCACCGACGACACCAGCCTAACGGTTGAGGCCTATCTACAGGATGAACCCGAAGGCGGCTACCACTCCGGCGTGCCCTATGAAGGAGCGGTAGTACCCAGGAACGGCAAGCAGATCAGTAACAACTTCTTTGATGGCGAAGCCGACTACAACGCCTACGAGCGTACTCAGCGCATGGCTGGCTATACCCTGGAGCATCGCTTTAATGACGACGTAACGGGCCGCCAGCTACTGCGTTATCTCAACTCCGATGTGGTGCTTAATCAAGTCTATGGCTATGGCTGGACGTCACCCACCTCTGACGAATTAACCCGCTACTATTCTGGCAGCGATGAATCTCTAGAAGCTTGGACTATCGACAATCAGCTTGAAGCCACCATCAGCAGCGGCTTTATGGATCACACCCTGCTTGTCGGGGTTGATTACCAACAGCGGGAAAACGACGTATCGTGGCCCACTGGGTATTTCCACCCCGTCAATGCCTTTAATCCTGTTTATGGCAGCGGGCCGATTGAATTTTACGCACCTACCCGTGAACGCCACGAGATCGATCAAACGGGTGTTTATCTACAGGATCAAATCGCCGTCGATAACTGGCGCTTTACGCTAGGCGGCCGCTACGACTGGGTGAATATCGACAATACCAACCGCGATAGCGGTGACACCAGCTCACTTAGCGATACCCAGTTCAGCGGCCGCGCCGGTGTGGTCTACTTGTTTGATAATGGTGTAGCGCCCTACCTAAGCTACTCCACTGCCTTCACCCCCACTAGTTTCGTCGATGAGAGTGGCGACCTGCTTCAACCAATGGAAGGCGAACAGTGGGAGGCCGGCCTAAAATTCCAGCCTAACGGCAGCGCCAGCCAATTCAGTGCAGCGCTGTTCCATATCAGCCAAGAGAATGTCGCGACCAAGGTGCAGCCATCCGACCCTTACCGCGCGGTAGGTGAAATTGAATCCCAAGGACTGGAGCTGGAAGCACAAACCCAGCTAACGGATACCCTCTCGGTTCAGGCAGGCTATAGCTTCACCGACATCACCTACGCTAAAAGCGATGATGGCAACCAGGGCAACAACGCGATTTACTCCCCACGCCACCAAGTACAGCTGTGGGGCCACTACGAGGCCAATAAGGGCTGGCTAAACGGCGTGGATGTCGGTGTTGGCGTACGCCACTATGCGGATATTGCCGCCGATCGAGCCAACACTGAAACTGTCCCTGACTACACCCTGGTGGATGCCACTATTGGCTACGATCTAAGCCAACTCGGCGTTGAAGGGGTGGAAACGCGCCTCAATGTGAACAACCTGCTGGATAAGGAGTACGTGGCCTCCTGCAACTCGCTGGAGTACTGCTACTTCGGCGCCGAGCGCGGTGTGACCGCCAGCGTTCACTACCGTTTCTAAACGCTTGTGCTAAGCGACGTTCCAAGCACTTATCTAAGTATTGCTAATTTATTGTAACCCCACCTGCCCAGGCCACTCAGCCTGGGCATTTTTCCTTGAATACAGGTTTGCAAACAATAAATATTATCGTTTAAATACAGTTCTTATTTTCTGGATAGCCTCTCACCACCATGCGCCACACTAACCTGTTCTCTTTGCTCGCGCGCTGCGGGCTGTTCGCCGTTTGTATGCTGAGCGTTTCTACTGCCCAGGCGCAGTGGGCCACGGTGGACTGGACCATCGCTGAAACACTACTAGCCATTGATGCGCCGGTTAGCAGCGTTGCCCAACAGAGTGATTATCACCAGTGGGTGGGCGAGCCACAGATACCCGACAGTGCCACCGATATGGGACTACGCGCCCAACCTAATTTAGAACTGCTGGCCCAAGTGCCTCCGGAACAGACGTTGATCTCGCCCATGTTTGCCGGTTTAACACCGCGCCTGGAGCGCATTGCCCCGGTCACTTCATTCTCGCTCTACTCGCCCGGCACCGATACCTGGCAAGAGATGCAAACCCTGACCCGTGAGCTGGGCGAGTTAACCAAGCACCAGCCCCAGGCCGAGCAGCTTATTGAAGAGACCCAAATATTGATGACCACGCTGCGCGAATCTCGCCCCCTATCTCAGTCTGAAACTGCGACGCTGCTGATGGTACAGTTTATGGATGCCCGTCACGTGCGGGTGTTTGGGGAAAACAGCTTATACAACGCCGTGCTGGAGCAGCTCGACCTCCCCAATGCCTGGGATCAAGCGACCAATGCCTGGGGGTTTTCACTGGTGGGGATTGAAGCGCTGGCGCGCTACCCAGAAGCAACGCTGGTGATCATCGATCCACTGCCCATCGGAGTCGAAGAGCAGCTTGCAAACAGCGGCCTGTGGCAGCAACTTCCCAGCGTCAGGCATGACAGGATAGTTCGCCTACCGCCGGTATGGAGCTTTGGCGCACTGCCCTCTGCCCAGCGTTTTGCAAGAGAGTTGTTTGCTGCACTGTCGGCAGGCAGCCCAGCTCAAGTAACCGACTCAACTGTTAACTAAGGTCAGTTTTCCAGGCACACGCTATTTTTAAACGTTCCAATTAACGTAGGGTTATGTCAGGAATAAAAAACTAGCGAGGGAGCGCCATGACACTAGCCATTGTGGCCACGCGCGCAGGGGTTGGGCTGGAAGCACCCGCCGTGCATGTCGAGGTACATCTAGCCAACGGCTTGCCGGGACTAACGCTGGTGGGCCTGCCGGAAACCGCTGTCAAAGAGAGCCGCGAGCGGGTGCGCAGCGCGCTCATCAATGCCGGGTTTGATTTCCCCAACACCAAGCGCATTACCCTCAACCTTGCCCCCGCCGACCTACCTAAAGAGGGTGGCCGCTTCGATTTGCCGATTGCACTCGGTATTCTGGCCGCCTCTGGCCAGATTCCAGTAGATGCGCTAGAAGGCATGGAGTGCGCAGGCGAACTGGCATTGGATGGCAAACTACGCGCCGTACCCGGCGTATTACCCTTTGCTCTCGCCACGCGGCGCGTCAACAAAGCACTGATTATTCCCCGCGCCTGTGCCGACGAAGCCGCGTTAGCAGGCGACTTACCGGTTTTACCTGCCGACACCCTATGGCAGGTCGTTGCTCACTTGCTGGGACAAGAGAAAATACCGCCCCACCAACTGTCTGCCTCGGTGAGATCCACGGCCCCCATTGCCGACTTAGCCGACGTTCGCGGTCAGCAGCAGGCACGCCGCGCACTGGAAGTGGCGGCCGCTGGTGGCCATAACCTGCTGCTAGCAGGGCCTCCTGGCACCGGAAAAACCATGCTCGCTAGCCGCTTACCGGGCATTTTGCCGCCGCTTTGCGAAGACGATGCGCTGCAGGTGGCCGCTGTACGTTCAGTCTGTGGGCTACCGCTTGAAGCAGACTGGGGCCAGCGCCCCTTTCGCCAGCCCCACCACAGCGCCAGCGCCGCCGCGTTAGTGGGTGGGGGCTCAAAGCCCAAACCTGGGGAAATCTCGCTTGCTCACCACGGCGTGCTGTTTTTAGACGAGCTGCCGGAGTTTTCCCGCAACGTCTTAGAAGTGTTAAGGCAGCCACTGGAAACGGGGGAAATTCACCTCTCACGCGCCAGTCATGAACGCCGTTATCCGGCACAGTTTCAGCTCGTTGCCGCTATGAACCCCTGCCCCTGCGGCCACCTGGGCGATCCGCGTCAGCGCTGCCAGTGCAGCGCCAGCCAGATTCAGCGCTATCAGGCACGCCTTTCTGGCCCGCTGCTAGACCGCATTGACCTGCAAGTGGAAGTGCCCGCCCTGCCGCCCGAGCAACTCACCGCCCAAACCCAAGGCGAACCTTCCAGCGCCGTGCGCGAGCGAGTGATGGCCGCCCGAGAGCGCCAAATGGCGCGAGGCGCACTCAATAGCCAGCTAAGCGGCAAAGCCTTAGAAGCCGCCTGCGCGCTTAACGATGAAGAGCGCGCCTGGTTGGCAGGCGTGCTGGAAAAACTCAAACTCTCTGCCCGCGCTTACCACCGCGTCCTGCGGGTCGCGCTTACCCTGGCCGACTTACAAGGCGAACCCAAGCCCACCCAGCCTCACTTTATCGAGGCTATCGGCTACCGGCAGTTGGATAGGCTGTTGAAAGGTGCCTAGCGATGGTCATTGGCCATTACATCGACAAGCCGTTGGCATAAGGCGTCGAGCTTTCCACCCGTTGCCTCATCCTTTAGCGCGCCTGACTCGTTAAACGCACTGCCTGCCTTCGGCAATGATAGTGGCTGCGGCAGTACGACCAACCCCAGATTAGCCAACAACTGCTGTCCAAGGGGCAGTGCTCGAATACCGCCCAGCCCACCAGGGGAAGCCGCCACCAGCGCTGCCCACTTACCGGCGAATAATCCAAGCCCTGGCGTATCGTTGTAAGGCCTGGAGAGCCAATCTAACGTGTTTTTCAGCAACGGCGTA
Source organism: Vreelandella alkaliphila (assembly GCF_016107625.1). Classification (GTDB taxonomy): domain Bacteria; phylum Pseudomonadota; class Gammaproteobacteria; order Pseudomonadales; family Halomonadaceae; genus Vreelandella; species Vreelandella alkaliphila. The sequence goes on along the minus strand of NZ_JABASV010000002.1, from coordinate 202,459 downwards.
ATAAAACCGTTGTACTCCGGCGAGGCGATCAATAGCGCTTGGTGATCGGCCAGTATTTCGCGCAGCTTCAGTACATTATCAGGCATGCCTTGGACTTCAATGTCCTCATCGAACAGCGGGAAAGGGTAGTCTTTTAAATCGATAAAGGTTGCCTTTCCACCCAAAACCTCAATGCGCTTGGCAGCAAGCTTCGCGAGCTGTTTATTAAGCGAACCTTCACGGGCACTGCCCGCTAATACGAGAACTTTTGCTACTGATGACGCCATTACCATTTCCTCTTTTTTATAAGAACGTATCTTAAAGTCCCACCATTTAATATTTGTGTCTTTTGAGCAAGGCGTATTTTACGACTCAGGGCCAAACGCGACGTGAAACCCTGCTGCCATTAAAACGTCTGCACCTTGTCATTCAACTATCACTATTACGGGTGAAAATTAGCAAAAGCTGAAGCTGCTCTACTTTCTCTTCCTAAATGGTGAAACCGTGATGACCAAGCCGTTACTAGCGACCGCCCTATTCGCCTTTGTATTTACCAGTGCGGCACACGCCCAGCAGGATTTTAGCGCCACATTGTCCGGCCATGCCCAGCTACCCGGCAGCACCTTTGTGGCGGCTCCTTCCGGCGCTGCTGAGCACTACAACGTTTCAGGCCGTTTTACTGGCCCAGAGGGCCGTGCTGAGCAGTTGTATACCAACATGCAAGCCACCGGCTTAGCGCTACCTTTCCCCAGCCAGCCATTGCAGGGGTTTTCAGGTATTCGCTCGCTAGGCGATGACCGTTTCTTGGTATTAACCGATAATGGCTTTGGCTCTAAAGCCAACTCCTCTGACGTCATTCTGATGTTTAACATCATAAAGACTGACTGGGACACCGGGCGTGTCATCGTCGAGGAGACTGTTCAACTATCGGACCCAAACCGTAAAGTGCCCTTCCCGATTATGAATGAAGCCACTCCTGGTCGCTTTTTAACCGGCGCTGATTTCGATATTGAGTCGATACAGCCGGTGGGCGATAGCTACTGGATTGGCGATGAGTTTGGCCCCTGGATTATCCAGGTCGATAATCAGGGTGAAGTGCTGCAAGTGTTGGCCACAGACCCCGACGGCACTCTGATGCGCTCACCTGACAATGCCTTTGCCCTTACCCCGAACCCTGGCGCGTCTCTCGCTGATGAGGTGGTGGTGTTTCGCTCCGGCGGCTATGAAGGCATGGCGCTTTCCGAAGATCAAACAACGCTCTATCCCTTGCTGGAAAAACCGATCTGGGACAGCAACGCCAACGCCCCGGAAACCATTGATGGCACTCCCGTATTAAGAATGTTCGAGCTCGACACTGAAACCGGAGAGTGGGGCGACACAACCCGCTACTATCCCTTGGAATCAGCGGATCATGCTATTGGAGATTTCAACCTCATTGGCGGAACACGCGGCCTGATTATCGAGCGTGATAGCCGTCAGGGTGACCCGCGAGAAGAGTGGGCAGACAACCCCGCTGAGTTCAAACGTATCTATCTTATCGACCTCGACCGTACAGACGAGCAGGGAGTGCTTGAGAAAATCGCCTATATAGACCTGATGAACATCCAGGATCCAGATGGCATCGCACCCCGCGGCACGATCAACGGCACCTTTAACTTTCCCTTTGTGACCATTGAGAACGTCGATCGCGTCGATGAGAGCACTATCGTGGTCGCCAATGACAACAACTATCCTTTCTCGATTGGCCGCCAGCAAGGACGCGCTGATGATAATGAGCTGATACTGCTCAATGTGGAGGACTTCCTGAACGCTCAGTAGCGAAACTCAGTAGCGAAATTAAGCACGAGGCAGGGCGCGCTCTGGCGCCCTAGCCTCAAGCTGCCCCCCTGAGCTTTAAACATTTACGTTATTGAACACTCTCAACAACGTTATCTACGAAACTATCAAGAGCTTCAAACAACACTTCACGAATGGGATCGGCCTCGTTAACTAAGTGATGCCGGGCTTCTGGATGGCGGTGGACCTCGGCATTAGGAAATTTCTCCTCCAATACCGCTAAATTCCACTCCCAATCGACGGTAAGGTCTTGCTCACCCTGTAAAATAAGCGTCGGCAGCGGGTTAGGTTCCAACGCTAGTAAACGGGGCATCCAACGTCGCATCGCGGTTATCCAGGCGACGCTTAACCGTTCAGGTTGCAGCGGGTCTTGGTCACGTAGGAACGCCGTAAACTGCTCATCAGTGGAATTGGGGCGATACTTACGTGGTAGCTCCTTTAGAAAAGGGCTGGCAATCAAGTGCAGCCAGCTAGACTGACTCCAGCGCCAGGGGCGTACCAATGGCGCTAGCAGCACAATACCGGCCCAGCCTGCCGTTTCACGACGGGTGAGCGCATCGGTCGCCAAGATGGCCGCCCCCGTACTCTGCCCAACACCTAGCCACGGCGTAGGGGCCATGCCCTGGGTTTGCAATGTCGTCTGTAAATGCGCAAGGCAGTGCTGATAGTCGTCAAAATCGTCAATATCAGCGCGTGGGCCGCTGGAAAGACCGTGACCAGGAAGGTCCCACAACACCACTCGCCACCCTTTGGCCAGCAGGCAGCCGAGCAAATGGCGGTAAAGGCCTAAATGGTCAAAGTAACCATGAATCACAAACGCGGTGCCAGTGGGAACAGGCGGGCTCCATACTTGGCACCACAGAGCAAAGCGTCCAGTATCAATAAATCCCGCGTGCACTTCGCTGGTGTCGTTTAATAGCGTTTCTAAACCGTAGTGGCGAAAATAGTCATGCACAGCGTCCGTTAGCGTGTCGCCCGGCCGAAGCTGGGAGAGCGATGACTCGCCTGCTGCTTGCCTAAACAAGCCTTCCAGGTGTTGGAAATTATGCATTAACGTCTCTCCGTGAACGCCACCTATCCATTGGCTGAATGACAGCGGAGACCACTGTCGCTCTCATCATTTGGTCGAGCATTTTGCTGCTTTACGGCATCGGCTGTTTACATGCCCGCGCAGTTGTGGAAGTATTTTCCATAAATATATATTTACCCTGACCGTGGCACGATAATATCCCACGGGCACCTTTACAGGAGAACCCCATGAGCGAGCGTATCACGCGTCACCGTTTACAGGTGTCAGCAGACCTGGACCGTTTCATCAATGAGCAGGCTTTACCGGGTACCGGTGTTGACGAAAACACCTTTTGGGCTGGCGTTGACGCCCTGTTCCATGATTTGACACCGAAAAATCGCCAACTGCTTGAAGAGCGCGACACGCTCCAAGAAAAACTGGATGCCTGGCACCGTGAAAATCCGGGCCCGGTTAGCGATATGCAGGCTTACCGCAGCTTCTTAAAAGACGCTGGTTACCTAGTGGATGCGCCGAATAGCGTTAAAACCACCACGGCCAATGTAGATCGTGAAGTGGCTGTTCAAGCAGGCCCGCAGTTGGTGGTGCCTGTGAGCAATGCCCGCTATGCATTAAACGCCGCTAATGCTCGCTGGGGTAGTTTGTACGATGCCCTATACGGCACCGATGCGATTTCAGAAGAAGATGGCGCTGAAAAAGGCACCAGTTTCAACCCGAAACGTGGCCAAAAAGTTATCGCTTATGCCCGTGGTGTGCTTGATCGTGCTGCCCCACTGGCCACTGGCTCTCACCGCGATGCGGTGAAATACGCTATTCGTGATGGCCACTTGGTCGTTAGTCTGGAAGGCGGTCGTGAAACCGGCCTAAAAGATTCCGGCAAGCTGATCGGCTTTAACGGCGATGCATCCGCGCCTGAAGCTATCCTGCTTACTAACAACGGCCTGCATCTGGAAATCCAGATCGACGACAGCCACCCGATCGGTAAAACCGACCCCGCTCACGTGAAAGACGTGGTGGTGGAAGCGGCACTGACCGCGATTATGGATTGTGAAGACTCCGTTGCTGCTGTCGACTCTGAAGATAAAGTCGGTGTTTACAGCAACTGGCTTGGCCTGATGAAGGGCGACCTGGAAGAGAGCATCGACAAAGGCGGCAAAACCTTCAAGCGGACGCTGCACGCCGATCGTACTTGGCAAACCACTGATGGCAGCACCGTTACACTGCCGGGTCGTTCGCTGATGTTCGTGCGCAACGTTGGCCACCTGATGACCACGCCTGCCGTCCTGGACGAAAATGGCAACGAACTGCCGGAAGGTATTCTGGACGCGGTAGTGACCTCGCTGCTGTCACTGCACGATCTGAAGAAAGACGCCGATCAGCCACGCAACTCTCGCGCTGGCTCAGTGTATATCGTGAAGCCGAAAATGCACGGGCCGAAAGAAGTGGCGTTCGCCAACGAACTGTTTGGTCGCGTTGAAGACATCCTGGGCATGAGTCGTGACACCCTGAAAATGGGCATCATGGATGAAGAGCGCCGCACCACCGTCAACTTGAAGGCGTGTATTGCTGAAGCGGCTTCTCGTGTTGTGTTCATCAACACCGGTTTCCTTGACCGCACCGGTGACGAAATGCACACCGCCATGGAAGCAGGCCCGATGGTTCGCAAAGGCGATATGAAGAGCGCTGCGTGGATCACCGCCTACGAAAAGAACAACGTGCAGGTAGGCTTAGCCTGTGGCCTGCGTGGTCGTGCTCAAATCGGTAAAGGCATGTGGGCAATGCCGGATCTGATGCATAGCATGCTAGAGCAAAAAATTGGTCACCCGAAAGCGGGTGCTAACACGGCATGGGTGCCTTCTCCAACGGCGGCTACGCTACATGCGCTTCACTACCACCAAGTCAACGTAGCGGACGTACAGCGCGAGCTGGAAGCCCAAGGCGAACCCGACTTTTTAGATGACCTGCTCACCGTGCCAGTAGCCGAAAACGCCAACTGGTCGGATGAGGAGATTCAACAAGAGTTGGATAACAACTGCCAGGGCATTCTTGGCTACGTGGTACGCTGGGTTGAGCATGGCGTGGGCTGCTCGAAAGTGCCGGACATTCATAACGTTGGCCTAATGGAAGACCGCGCTACGCTGCGTATTTCCAGCCAACATATCGCCAACTGGCTGCACCACGGCATTGTCGATGCGCCGCGGGTGGAAGAAACGCTGAAGCGTATGGCGAAAGTGGTTGATCAGCAGAACGCTGGCGACCCCACCTACACGGCCATGAGCGCCGACTTCGAAGGCTCAACCGCCTTTAAAGCAGCCTCTGACTTAGTTTTCAAAGGCCGCGTACAGCCTTCTGGTTACACCGAACCACTACTTCACGCGTGGCGTCAGGTACATAAGGCGAAGTAAACGCGCTTTGCGGTATCATCAGCCTCGAGGCGCATGCCTCGGGGCTTTTTTATAAAGGACAATAATAATGACCGTAATGACTGCCGAGCAGATTGAGCACTTTTTAGATGAGGTGTTCCCCCAGCGGATGGGCAGAATTGAAAGCGTTGGTGCGATGAGTGCCACCCTGCGACTAACCATCGGTGAGCAACACCTTCGCCCTGGCCCCAGGGTATCTGGTCCGACCATGATGGGCTTTGCTGATGTGGCGTTGTATGTGGCCATTTTGGCGCAAATAGGCCCCGAAGCCATGGCGGTCACCAGTGACTTGAACTGCCATTTCTTACGCGCCGCTTCCGGCGAGCACGATATTGTTGCTCACGCCAAACTCATCAAGTTAGGCCGCCGTTTAGCGGTAGGCGAAGTGCAGATTTTCTCTGCCAGCGATGACACTAAGCCGGTTGCGCATATTACCGCCAGCTATGCGCTGCCAGACAGCCCAACTGGCTAACCACCGCGCTAACGGCTGAGCAGCGCAGTGACGGCTAAGCCTAACCAGCCTGCCATCAGCAGCAAACCACCGATGGGCGTTACAATACCAACGCTAAGCCCTGCTAGGGCCATTAGGTACAGCGAGCCCGAAAATGCGGTGATACCCAACGCCCATAGCGCTAGCACGATGCGCTGTCCTGGCTGAGGGCACTGGCTGCGCCAAGCCAGTACCGCTAACATGGCCAACGTATGCCACGCTTGGTAACGCACGCCAGTTTCAACGATGTCGACCATGGCAGCAGTGGTACGCGATGCCAACCCGTGAGCCGCATAGGCGCCTAGTATCACCATTAATGCTCCTGAGAGTGCGACTAGGCACCACCAGGGTTTGTCTGCTCGCTGCATGCGTTACTCCTGTTTATCAATACTCATTATAAATACTTGAGAGAAGTACTTAAGATAAGTACTTGAGATAAGTACTTGAGATAAGTACTCGACATACGCACTCGATATTTCACTGAGATGATTAACGTTGTCACATACCTTGAGCGGTGCGAAACCGCTACAATAGACAGTGCTTTGCCTCACCGAATGGGACACTTACCGTTATGCCTACTCCTAATGAGTCGATACAACTGACGCTCAATGGCGAATCGCATACGCTGGCAGCTGGCCTTAGCGCCGCTGATCTAATCGAGCAATTAGGCCTGACCGGGCGCCGTATCGCTGTGGAAATTAACGAACAGATCGTGCCCAAAAGCCAGCTTGCTCAAACGCATTTAGCCAATGGCGACCAGATAGAAGTCGTTCACGCCATCGGCGGCGGCTAGCGTAGCCCACCACCGTTTTTGCTTTCAAAAGGAACCGCTATGACGCCACTGACTGATACACCGTTTACCGTTGCTGGGCGCGCGTTCAGCTCCCGCCTGCTGGTGGGCACTGGCAAATACAAAGACTTTACCGAGACCGGCGCGGCCATTGCCCAAAGCGGAGCGGAAATTGTCACCTTTGCTGTGCGCCGCACCAACTTGGGTCAGGATGCCGACGCGCCCAACCTTCTCGATGTCGTTTCCCCCCAACGCTACACCTTGCTGCCCAACACCGCGGGCTGCTACAACGCCAAAGACGCTGTGCGCACCTGCCGCTTGGCGCGTGAGCTGCTAGACGGCCACAACTTGGTCAAGCTGGAAGTGCTCGGCGACGATCACACCCTCTATCCCAATGTGGTTGAGACGCTAAAAGCTGCTGAGACACTGTTGGCTGATGGCTTTGACGTCATGGTGTACACCAGTGATGACCCCATTGTGGCACGTGAACTAGAAGCCATGGGCTGCTGCGCCATCATGCCGCTAGGTTCGCTGATTGGCTCGGGGCATGGCATTCAAAACCCGCATAATGTACGCCTGATTGTTGAGCAAAGCAGTGTACCCGTGCTGGTCGATGCGGGCATCGGCACCGCTTCTGACGCCGCCATGGCAATGGAGCTAGGGTGTGACGGCGTGCTACTCAACACCGCGATCGCTCACGCCCGCGACCCGCTGCGTATGGCTAACGCCATGAAGCTTGCCGTAGAAGCTGGCCGCGATGCCTTCTTAGCTGGCCGTATGCCACGCCGCCAAAGCGCCGACCCCTCTTCGCCTTTTGCAGGCCGAATTAACGGCTGATACAGAGACACCATGACCGATACGAACGACACCACGCCTGAAAGCAAAACTGCTGGCGCTGAGAGCAACACCACAGGCCCTGAAAATGCTGATGCCCCGCTACACCGGCGGGGAATTAAGAGCTACGTGATTCGCGCAGGGCGCATGACCCCAGCGCAAAGCCGCGGTTTAGAAGACGTTTGGCCACGCTTAGGACTGACGATTGCCGATGGGCGTCAGGATCTGGACACCCTGTTTGGCCGCGAAGCACCGCGCGTGGTGGAAATTGGCTTTGGTATGGGCAACTCACTCGTCGAGCAAGCCGAACGCCACCCAGACACTGACTTTATCGGTATTGAGGTTCACGCGCCGGGGGTGGGCAAGCTGCTAGATGAGGTAGATAAACGCGGCCTAACCAACCTGCGCGTTTACCGCGAAGATGCCTTAGCGGTGCTGGAGCAGTGTCTGCCTGAAGACTCATTAACCACGCTACAGCTCTTTTTCCCCGATCCATGGCCAAAAAAGAAGCACCACAAGCGGCGTATTGTGCAGCCTGCGTTTGTTGAGCTGATTCGTACGCGCTTAAAACCTGGTGGCACCTTCCACATGGCGACCGACTGGGAAGCCTATGCCGAGTGGATGGCCGAGGTCATGGACGCCGCACCCGGCTACGCGAATACCGCCAGCGCCGACAAAGCGCCCTACGTTCCACGCCCAGACTTTCGCCCGCTAACTAAGTTTGAAGCCCGTGGCGAGAAACTTGGCCACGGCGTATGGGATTTGATTTACCGCCGTGACGTTTAAACACAGCGACTAAAGATAGCTCAGCGTCGTCTACGTTCGCTTATCGTAGACGACGCGATGCAGCGTACCGCTACCGCTTTCAAAGGCGTCGATATTGGCCAGCGTGGTTTCAGCAATATTGGTTAGCGCCTCGGTAGTGAAGAAAGCCTGATGACCGGTAATCAGCACATTGTGAAAGGTCGTCAGACGCATGAACTGATCATCATCGATCACTTTGTGCGATAGATCTTCGAAGAACAGCTGCTCCTCCTCTTCGTAAACATCTAGCCCTAAGCGACCAATTTTGCCGCTTTTCAGACCAGCGATCACCGCTTGAGTATCGACCACTCGGCCGCGGCCAGTGTTGATCAGCATGACACCCTGCTTCATTTGCGCGATGGCATCGGCGTTAACCAGGTGATCAGTATCGGGTGTTAACGGGCAGTGCAGCGAGATAATATCTGCCTGAGCATAGAGCGACGCCAGCGGCACGTACTCCACAAACGGCTCGGCATTCGGGTTTGGAAAAGGATCGCTGGCAACTACTCGGCAGCCAAAGCCATGCATGATATTGGCAAAGATCAAGCCAATCTGCCCAGTGCCAATCACGCCCACGGTTTTGCCATGCAGATCGAACCCCAGCAGTCCGTCTAGGGCAAAGTTGCCCTCGCGCACTCGGTTGTAAGCGCGATAGGTCATGCGGTTCAGGCTTAACACTAAGGCCACCGCGTGCTCTGCTACGGCATGAGGCGAATAAGCGGGCACCCGCACTACGGTAATTCCCAACCGTTCGGCCGCCGCCAAGTCAACATGGTTAAAGCCCGCCGAGCGCAGTGCTACCAATCGTATGCCGCTAGTATGTAGCTGCTCTAAAACGTCCGCATACAGATGGTCATTTACAAAAGCGCACACAACTTCAACCCCTTTCGCTAGAGGCGCCGTATCGACGGTCAAGCGCGCATCAAAAAAGCTTAATTCGTGTCGATTCGCGGCATTAGCACGAGTAAGGAAGGTTTCGTCATAAGGCTTAGCGCTAAAAACGGCAACGCGCATGGCATGTCTCCTGGCTTTGGATAAATGATCAGCATAGGCGATTGGCCTATTGTCTGCCCAAACGTCAGAGGAGGTATTCACCGAGATCAAAGAAAGATGCCGCTATAAAAAAAGAAAGCCGCTCCAGGGGAAGGGCAAAAGACTGTGACTAGCAAGGAAAGAGGAACCATGACAGGAAACTGGCGCTGATCTTTGAAATAGCGTCGTGGTTGCCATCGTCTCATCAAACGCTGACCACAGCCCCCGCATGGCATCTCAAGGAAAATCACAAAAACGTAGAGCATCAAAAAAAGAAAGCCGCTCCAAGCGGGAGCGGCAAAAGACCGTGACTAGCAATGAGAGGGAGAAACCATGACAGGAAACTGGCGCTGATCTTTGAAATAGCGTCGTGGTTGCCATCGTCTCATCAAACGCTGACCACAGCCCCCGCATGGCATCTCAAGGAAAATCACAAAAACGTAGAGCATTAAAAAAAGAAAGCCGCTCCAAGCGGGAGCGGCAAAAGACCGTGACTAGCAATGAGAGGGAGAAACCATGACAGGAAACTGGCGCTGATCTTTGAAATAGCGTCGTGGTTGCCATCGTCTCATCAAACGCTGACCACAGCCCCCGCATGGCATCTCAAGGAAAATCACAAAAACGTAGAGCATTAAAAAAAGAAAGCCGCTCCAAGCGGGAGCGGCAAAAGACCGTGACTAGCAATGAGAGGGAGAAACCATGACAGGAAACTGGCGGTTTCTGTCGTGGTTGCCAACGTCTCATTAAACGCTGACAATCACAATATAATCATTCTCATTTACCACGTCAACCTAAATGCGAATACTTTTTATTTATTTTTAAGACAATTTTTTTACACTACCCCACTAACTGCAACCAGACGGGCAGCGTCAGCATCGCTAACAGCGTCTGGCCGGTAATAATTGCCGCCATAAGCTCTGCATCACCTCCCAACTGCCGAGCAAGAATATAAGCAGATGTGGCGGTAGGCAGCGCTGCAAACAGCAGCGCCACATCACGACTGATAGGGTCCAGCCCCACCAGCCACGCTAATAGCAGCACCACCGCAGGCATTAACAGCAGCTTGATGCTATTCGTCGCTATCACGCCACGATCAAGCCGTAGCAGTGCTGCAGGGCGCAGCGCCACGCCCACAGCAATGAGCCCTAACGGCAGCGCCGCGCCTCCCAATAATCCTACGGTATCCTCGCTCCAACCGGGCAAACCAACCCCCGAAAGATTGAGTCCGATACCTGCCAGGCAGGACAAAATCAGCGGATTTTTAGCCAGTGCGAGGGCACTTTGGCCAAGGCTTCCACTGCCCAGCGTCCCTGCCGCGACAAAGCTTGCGACGCACATTACGTTCACCACCGGTACCATGAGTGCCACCGCCACAGCAGCGGTAGTCGCCCCCATGCTGCCATGCAGCGCCGCGGCTCCTGCGACACCCACGTAGGTATTAAAACGCACGGCGCCTTGGAACACCGACGTGAACGCCGCAGGCGTTAAGCCAAGGTAACCACGACAGCGCCATAGCAACAGACCCAACCCCCCCATCGTGCCGAGCAATACCAACGCTATGCGCCCAACCGGTACTTGGCTGACATCTGCAGTGGCCAGCGTGCCTATCAGCATTGCTGGAAATAGCACAAAGTAGATCATACGCTCCATTTGCGGCCAGAACGTAGCACTTGGCCAACGACCATAGCCAATGGCAGCACCCAATAAAATCAATAAAAACAGTGGCCCAAGTGCACCAGTAATGCTCTCCATTGTTATTCCTTGTTAACTGCGACATCCCAGCACAGCGACATCCGTGCGATTACTGTTACCATGAAACTAACTTCCATCTTACGGCCTGCGTAGTGACCATTCTGCCATGAAGAACTTGCCTAAACCTGTCTACTTTACGGGTTTTCCAGCACTGAAAGTGCTTATCCTCATCACGGGCATCTCACTGGCCGCCTGCACGTGGTACGTGTTTGCCAATTGGCTGCGCGATGATGGTGATATTGCATGGTTTACACCAGATGCCAACTGCAACCTACACACCAGTACGTGCTCGGCAGTACTGGGCGATAAAGGCCGCCTAACACTGACCGTTGATGCCGATGGCCGTATCGACGCGCTGGATATTCTGCCACTGGATGTAGAAGTAGAGGGCCTCAACCCAAGCCATGTGACGGTCGACTTTATTGGGCGTGATATGGATATGGGCTTACACCGTTTTGGATTAACCGCTACTGCACCCGGGCACTTTCATGGCCAAGGGCAAGTCGGTATCTGCACGCAAGACGTGATGCCCTGGCGGGCGCGGGTTATCCTGGAAACACCGGAAGGCAAGTTGGGCAGTTGGTTCGACTTTGACGTGATTAGGAGTTAGTACGTATGGCCGCTAAACCAAACAATCGTAAAGCACTCTGGCTGGGCTTAGTGCTAATACTTGTCTTGCTGACCATTTCGGCTATCGGCCTTTACCAGTTTGCTTTCCAGCCAGGCAGTGATGACGTGACGGGGGGACCAATAGAAATGCCGTCTACTCAAGGTGATTTCTCTCTCTCCCAGCTAGATAAAGACGACATTGCGATTGTTTCATTTGGCTACACCTACTGCCCAGATGTTTGCCCAATGAATCAGGCCGTTAAACGCCAGGCATTGGCCCAGCTAAGCGACGCACAGCGCGAACGCGTGGTGCCGATAATGATAACGGTTGACCCTGAACGCGATACGCTGCCACGCATGGAAGAGTATATGCAGTTCTTTGGTGATGCGTTTATCGGCTTGGTGGGCAGTCAAGAGCAGCTTGAAGATGTAGCAGCACGCTATGGCGTTATTTGGCGGCGAGTAGAGGCACCCGATTCAGCCATGGCCTACACCATTGACCATAGCGCCTCGCTTTTCTTGGTTAACCGCAACGGTGAAATTTTACAGAGAGTGCTCTACTCCCCAGCACCGCACGGCTTAGTGTCAGCGCTGGAGAATGAGTTAGGTAGCTAGCCAAAATACACGACGAAGTATCTGGATTTAGGATGTACTTGGAATTAAGGCGTGCTTTGTAGGTGTTCAAGCATCGCCATTAGCGCTCTGGCTTGAGTGCCATCACGCGTGTCGTGCAGCGGGTTGAGCTGCCAAGTACTTTCGGCAAAGCCCCACCAATCCCAGCACCCCTGAGGATTAGCCATACTGCTTTCCGCCTGCGGGTATAGCACCACTTGACCATGGTCTGCTGCCCAACGGTTCAAACCACTGTGGCGTACAAACGTATCGCCAATGGCATCAACGCTCATTTGACAACCATGCAAGGCTATTGTGACAGGACACCCTCCCGCCTCACACGCCCCAGGAATAAACAGATACCCCACATCAGCCAAGCCTTTAACCGCGAACTCCGACTGATCAAAGGCCATCACTTCGCCCTCGCTAGCATTAGCCTCACGCTCAGGGTAAATCCATGAGAGCATATCGCCAGCCACGTTCTCATCACAGGCAAGCACATGGCTACCACCGCCCTGGCGACAGTCGCCAAGTGCCTGGGGGCTAGCGTTGGCCTGCTTCGGCAGTTTGATGGGCCAGCCATGGCCTGTGTTCTCACTGCGCACGAAACGCAGCTGTTCTGAAGATGCCAGCCAGCGCTGCCACTGTTCTGCTAACAAACTCCCCAGCTCTGGAGAAACCGTGTCATCTTCATCACCGTGCCATACATAGGCACGCAGCTGGCTTAATGCGTCGCGCTCCCCCACCTGCTCAAGCGACTCGTAACGCTCGCGCCGACGGTCCAGCTCATCCAAGGAAGGCAACCCACGGCGGGTGCTCATGCACTGGTTAAGGGCCAAACTGAGCGCGCCCTGGGCACAGCTCCAAGGGCCCGCCGCTAATACACCTACACCACTAAAGCGCTCAGGCCAAGCAACCGCCAACTGTGCGGCCATGTAACCGCCAGAAGAGACACCTACCACGCTCGCGTGATCGCTCGCTGCGCTTAGTGCAGGTAAATCACCAGGCACGGCATCTGCTTCAGCGTGAACAACCGTGCTGCCCAGCAGTAACAGCGCACCCAAAAAACAAGATGTAGAAGCGGCGGGACGTGTCATTTACTCGACGCCTAACAGTTCAACACGGAACGTCAGCATTTCATTTGGACCAATAGGGCCTTGGCCGCCTTCACCATAAGCCAGCTCAGCAGGGATATATAGCATCCAGCTGTCGCCAACGCTCATCAGTTGAAGCGCTTCCTGCCAACCTTCAATGACTTGATTTACCTGGAAACTCACCGGCTGACCACGCTCAAAGGAACTGTCGAATACGGTGCCGTCCAACAGCATGCCTTCATAGTTCACTTCAACGGTGTCTTCAGCGCCAGGAGTTGCGCCGTCACCGGACTCAAGCACTTCATACTGCAAGCCAGACTCAGTCACTTCAACTTCTTCACGCTCAGCGTTTTCCGCTAAGTAAGCTTGACCTTCCTCTAGATTAAGCTGGGCAATTTCAGCGGCTTCTTGCTCGCGCTCTGCCATAGAACGCTCTTGGAAAGCGACCAGCGCCTCCATCATTTCTTCCTCGCTTAACGCCAACTCTTTGCCATCAAAGACATCGCGCATACCGTCCGTAAATGTATCTAGATCGAGGTCTTCAATATCAGCCTGCATGCTCTCGCCTAGAGTGACACCTAAGCTATAAGCAAGGCGCTGTTCGTCGGTTTCAGGAGCCGCTGCCGCGAACGGAGCAACCAGTAACAAACTCGCCAAGGCGGTGGAAGAAAACAATGCTTTCATGTAAAAAACCTTATCCAACGGCGCAACGCGCCAAATGTTTGAGTAGCTCAAAGACTAACACCCGCCACCTCAAGCTGCATTACCTGAGAAAACGGGTGTTAGTAAGACCGCTATTAAGTTCAGTAGTTTGGTGTCTTAAACGACCAATGTGGGACAGTGTGCCGCACCCGCCACACGCTGGGAGACACTACCCAACAGCAGGTTTTTCTCACCGTTGGTTCCTTGAGCGCCAATCACGATTAAATCGCACTCCCTCTTTCGGGCAAAGCGCACAATGGTTCGTGAGGGGCGGCCGCCTTTCACAAACGCCCTTATTCGCGCGCTGTCCGCCCCCATCTCTATGGCATAGGACTTGGCGTGGACTGCAATTTCCGTGGCGTACTCTTTCAGTGCATCATCGGGCAAATCAAGTTTATTCGGCCGCACCATGGAAAGCGATGCTTCCAATAAGCTGTGGTGCTTAAAGACACACAGCAAATAAAGCTCTGCACCGGTAAGCATATGCAGGCCAACCGCTTTATCGAGCGCCTTAATCGCCCCTTTCGAGCCATCTACGGGAATTAAAATGCGATTAAACATCCGCGTTCTCCTTGTGACTGCTTAGCGGAAGGCAACATCACGCAAGAACAGCGCAATTTGCGGGAACATGATCAGCAGCGCCGCCGCTAAAATCAGCATAAAGATAAAGGGCGGTGTGCCTTTGATGACTTCCCAGTAAGGCCGCTTAAAGATCGCAATCGCGGTAAATATATCGCAGCCAAAGGGTGGGGTCGCCGAACCTATGGCTACCTGCAGCGTAATCAAAATACCTACCAGAACAGGATCCAGACCGGTCGCCGCAATTGCCGGAGCAAAAATTGGCGTAAGCACCAAAATGACCACAATCGGGTCAACAAACATACAAGCGACAAAGAAAGAGATACAGATTGCAATCAGTACGCCTGTCGGCCCAGCTTCATTGACGCCTACCGCTTCCAAAATCATTTGTGGAATCTGCGCGAACGAAATTATCCAGGAGAACCCATTACCAACAGCGACCAATATAAACACCACTGCGGTAATTAAGCCGGTGGATTTAGCAATCGCATAAATATCGTTCATTTTGAGCGAACGGAATACCACAAACTCAAGCAATACGGCATATAGCACACAAGCTGCAGCGGCTTCTGTCGGGCTAAAAATGCCTCCGTAGATACCGCCAACGATAATGACTGGAAAGCCTAGCGGCCACAGTGCTTTTTGCACAGCTACAGCACGCTCTTTCCAGCTAGCGCGGGGTTCGGTAGGCACGCCTTTTACCACAGCGTAAACGATGCAATAAACTGAAAACATAAACAGGATCAGAAGCCCTGGCCCAATACCCGCAATAAACAGCTCGCCAATGGATGTTCCTGAAATAACCCCATAGATGATCATGCCAATACTTGGGGGTATCAAAAAGGCAATATCACTCGCGTTGATGATCAGTGCCAGCGTAAAGGGATCAGAATAGCCCGCTTTTAGCATCTTGGGTCGCAGCGGTGAGCCCACTGCTACTACGGTTGCCTGAGTAGAACCAGAAACCGCGCCAAACAGCGTACAGGAGGCCGCCGTACTGACCGCAAGACCGCCTTTGATATGACCTATAAAGGACATCACCATATCAATTAAGCGATTGGCCGACTGACCTCGTGTCATTACATCTGCCGCCAATATAAACATTGGCACCGCAATCAGCGAAGCAGGCCGAATACCCGCCATCATCTGTTGAATCAGCGTATCCATTTGGCCGAAGCCGTTAAACATCATATAAAAACCGATCACCGCTGCCGTAATCAGCGGGATCATCATAGGAAAGCCCAGCAGTAGCAGGGCAATCATGGTGACTACCATTATCGTCGTCATAGCGTTCCCCTAGAGTGCAAGCCCTGCTTTACACTTCTGTTTCGGTGTCTTTGTAACCGTCAACTACCCCTGTCGAGAGATATACATCCCGAGAGGTAAGGTTTTTAATTGCCGTTAACAGGTACTGAATGCCCGTAATGAGAAAACCCATCGGTACCCAGATATAAATGATCCAAATAGGTAGCCCGAGTGACGGCAACACGCGACCTTTGCTTTGGAGATCGAGGATGTACACCACGGAGTAGTACAGCAGGAAAAACATGACGAGGGAGGTAAAGAACGAAATACCTATCATCAATACCTTGCGCCCCCCGACAGGCAAGGCATCGTAGATGGCTGACATACGAATATGACGACCGTGTCGAGCAGCGTAGCCGATACCCGCAAAGGTAATCATAATGATCAAAATACGGTTTAATTCCCCTGAAAACATAATGCTATTGCCAAATACAAAGCGGGCAATAACATTAGTGACCGTATTCAGCGCCATTAGCAAAACCCCCATCGCCAGTATGACTGACTCGATTTTGCTAATTGCAGTGTCGATCACGCCTAGTATGCCGGGCAAACCAGAGCTGTAATTCTTTTCGGATTCTTCTTCGGTCATGGCCGATCTCCTCTTATGCAGCGTGGCAGCTAACGATTAAAAACCTAGTGCCTCTTCTTTCACTGACCACCGAACGGAGCGTGTCCAGCCTTACTCATTTTGTAGCGTAACGGTTAATAACTCTTTCCGCTTCAACGCTGGATGTACGTAAATTTTTCTGTGTTTTACGCAAGGTAACGAGCTTTTTTTTGTTAGATGGCTATCAGCACCGGGTGAGCGTATAAAAATAAAAAAAGGGCAGCGCTGGCTGCCCCCCCTAGGTGATTTACCGTTCAAAACAAGTGCACTAAACGGTAAATTATTCGTTAGTTACGGCTTCGAGATCAGCTTTAAACTGCTCCAACAGCTCAGCACCTTTATCACCCGTCATTTCTAAAAAGGCTTCTTCAACCTGAGGAGCACGGTCACGGAAAGCTTGGATTTGTTCTTCATCCAAACGTGTCACAGTGACTTCATCCGAAGCTTCCTGGATTTTAGCTAATGCCTCGTCGGCTAGCCCTTTAATGTGCTCGATTGTGTGATCATAGGCAGCAGCAGACGCTTCCTGCACTAGCTCTTTGTCTTCATCGGACAAGCCTTCATAGAAGTCTTGGTTAGCCATCATGGCGGTAGTGAACCAGCCATGGCCTGTGAAGGTAAGGTGCGGTGATACTTCATATAAACCGCCAGACTCGATCCAGAAAATCGGATTTTCTTGACCATCGATAATGCCGGTTTGCAGGCCACCATATACTTCGCCCCACGGTAGCGGCGTTGGTGTTGCACCAAAAGCATCATACGTTTCTGAAAGCAATGGATTCGTCATGGTACGAATTTTCTTGTTATTCATATCTTCCGGCGAGCTGATCGGCTCGTCGGTGGTAACGACCATTTCACCTTCAGGGTACATCTTCAGTAGCTCAAGGCCTTGTTCAGCGTAGAGCTCAGGGAACATCTCGTTGATGGCCTTACTCTCATCAAAGAAAGTCAGGACGGTTTCTTCATCTGTTGGTAGCAGGTAAGGGATAAAGAAGATTTGCGCTTCTGGGATAAGAGAACCCGTGAAACCAGGCGACTGGTTTACAAACTGAAGAATGCCGTTTTGGGTCTGCTCCATGATGTCATCAGATTCACCTAACTCACCAAAACGGTAAACCTGAACGCTGTGATCGGAATTCTCTTCAATATAGTCTTTGAATGCGTAAGCAAACACATCTTGGACATCGCCTTCGTACTCTTCGTGGGCGTAACGCCAGTTATCTGCTTGAGCAGCTGCGCTGAGACCAAATAGTAGTGCACCAACGCTCGCCGTCGTCATTAACTTAGTCGTTACTGAACGAGTCGAAATTAACTTGCTTGCCTTCATGCAGAGTTCCCCTAGCAGTGGTAAGCGCGCTATGCGAGTGCGCTAATATTTAATTTTTGTATAATGCGTGTCGCTCTTAAACGCTCTGTTAGTTGCCAGTGACTTTAGAGTAACTATTTATAAAATCATCATTCATAAAGCCTATCTTTTTGAATACGTTTAGAAACAGTTACACAAGCAATAACAACCTTAAAACACGCGTTATTCAAAAATAGCTTAATTTCAGGCTAGCGCGGTCGCTCGTAGCGGTCAAGCCGTTCCGCAAGTATAGCAATCGCCTCTCTGGCGTTCTCGCGCTCGGGTGACACAACTACTTGATCAAACGCAAGGCCATCATAAAACAGCTTACTTTGCAGCCATTGTGCGACATCTTGCTTACTTATAGCGCAGTTTGTTAATTGCTGGTTAAGTTCAGACGTTTGCAATATCCAGTGTTGCCAGCGTTGAAGGTTCTCACGCTCAGCTTGAAGTTCGGCCTGCTGAAGTGTCTTTCGCAACTGGGCAATGCCCTCACTTTCTGCTGCTTGTGGCTTAAGATCACGACGCAACTGCCGCAAAACAGCGGTGATCGATTGCTGCCAACACTCCCGCGCTTTGCGCTCCATTGACAGCGCGCCAGGCGTTACCTGAAGACCGTAGTGGTAGAGCCAGCTATGCACTAGAAGCTCACACACATCCACCCCTGCACTATCTTGCAGAACAAGGCATGCTTGCTCGACTCCAGGCTGGGCATAAAATGTCAGCGCAAAATCCCATAGTGGAGCCTGCTGTAAGCGCTGGAATCGGTTAGAATCGAACATTGATTTACCCACTTTTTTCGGGAGAATGCATGATCGCACTGCGCCAAGTCGCCCTGCAACGGGGTACACAAACGCTACTCGATAACGCTGACCTTACGCTCCACAGCGGTATAAAGGCAGGCATTATCGGGGCAAACGGCGCCGGTAAGTCGAGCTTATTCAAACTTCTGCTAGGCGAGCTCGGCCCCGACCAGGGCGACGTCGAGATGAGCGGCGGCCAGCGGATAGCCCACATGGCCCAGGAAGTTGAAGCGCTGGATCGCCCCATTGTGGAGTACGTGCTGGATGGCGATTATGCGCTGCGACAAGCGGAGGCTGATCTACTGGCCGCGCGCAAAGCAGACGATGCACATCGGGAAGCCGAGCTACATGGGCTTATCGAAACCCTGGATGGCTACACGGCAGAATCGCGGGCATCACAGCTGTTAGTGGGGCTCGGGTTTGTGCAAGCGGATCTTAAGCGGCCTTTGTCAGACTTCTCCGGTGGCTGGCGTATGCGGGTGAACCTAGCCCGCACGCTGTTTATGCCTTCCGACTTATTACTGCTTGATGAGCCGACTAACCACCTGGATCTCGATGCCCTACTTTGGCTAGAACAGTGGCTAACCCGCTACCCTGGCACATTACTGCTGATTTCTCATGACCGCGACTTTCTGGATGCCGTGTGTGATCACATTGTGCATATGCATCATCAAACGCTCGAGCTTTACCGCGGCAACTACTCTCGCTTTGAGCGCACGCGGGCTGAAAAACTCGCTCTACAGCAAGCAGAAGCAGCCAAACAGCAGGCTCGCCGCGAAGAAATTGAGCGCTTTATAGCGCGCTTTCGCGCCCAGGCAACCAAAGCAAAGCAGGCGCAAAGTCGTGTAAAAATGCTGGAGCGTATGGGGGATATTGCTGTTGCTCATACGGATTCGCCTTTTCACTTCACGCTGCCTGCCGCAGATAAGACCTCACATCCGCTGCTCGTGCTTGACCAAGCGACCCTCGGCTATCGCAGCGAAACAGGCGATGTCGCGCAGTTAGAGAAGGTCAACATTACGTTATTACCCGGTAGTCGCATCGGCCTGTTAGGCCCCAACGGCGCGGGCAAATCGACACTGATTAAATCACTGACCGGTGAACTTGCGCTGCTAGAGGGCAAGCGCGTGCCAGGTGAGCATTTAGCCATTGGCTATTTTGCCCAGCACCAGTTGGAAAGCTTGGACGTGACGACGACGCCGTTTGTACATGTGCAACGGCTCTCTCCCAAGGCGAGTGACCAGGAAATTCGCAATTTCCTAGGTGGCTTTGGCTTTAAGGGCGATGACGCCTTTGGCGAAGTTGGCACTTACTCCGGCGGTGAAAAAGCGCGCTTGGCGCTCGCGCTGGTCGCCTGGCAGAAACCCAACCTGCTGCTGCTCGATGAGCCAACCAACCACTTGGACTTGGAAATGCGCGAGGCGCTCACCGAGGCGCTGGCAAGTTTTGAGGGCACGGTCATTCTTGTGTCTCACGACCGGCATTTATTGCGTGCCACGGTTGATGAATTCTGGCGGGTAGCAGACCATCGTGTTGAACCCTTTGATGGCGATCTCGATGACTATCGAGCATGGTTAAAGGCGCGTTTGGAAGAGGGCAGACGCGATGCGCGTAGCGAAAAAAGCGAACGCCAAAGTCAGCAGCCTAGCGGTGACCGAAAAGCCGCTCGCAAAGCAGCGGCGGAGCTGCGCGAGAAACTGCGACCACTGAAAAAAGAGCGTGATCAAGCTGAAAAAACTCTGGAGAAAACTCAGCAGGCGCTTGAAGAAGTAGAAGCTATTTTGGCTGACCCGACACTTTATACCGACAGCGCTCGTAAAGCAGAACTGACCGAAGCACTTGCCCAACAGGCGAAAATCAAAAGCCGCTTGGACACCGCCGAGCAGCAGTGGCTCGCCGCCGAGGAAGCGCTGGAAACAATGGAAGCAGAGCTATTAGCCAGCGAAGACGCCTAGCCCTGCGCTGACTAATACTGGCTGCTTTAATCTAGTCAAATTAAGTAAACTAGCTTTCAAGCATGAACGTTACCGGCCCATCGTTAATTAACGCCACTTGCATATCAGCGCCAAATTGGCCGGTTGCAACGTTGGGCCAGGCAGCGGATGTCTTAGCCACCAAATAGTCAAACAGGCGCTCGCCTTCAGCAGGTGGTGCAGCGCTAGAGAAGCTGGGGCGCAAACCTTTGCGAGTATCAGCGGCCAACGTAAACTGAGATACCAGCAGTAAGCCTCCGTTAGCCTGTTGAAGGTTATGATTCATTTTGCCCTCTTGGTCACTGAAAACGCGATAGTGCAGCAGCTTATGCAGTAGTTTTTCAGCATCAGCCTCACTGTCGCCCTTTTCAACGCCCACTAAAGCCAGGAGACCATGGTCAATGGCCCCTACCATCTTACCTTCGACCGTCACGCTGGCGTTTTTTACCCGCTGAATCAGTGCCTTCACACTTGCCTCTTGCGATGTGTCCCAAAGAAAATACAGTGTACTCGCTGGCACAGGCGTCAGACAAAACCCTTATTTGAATTAACCCTGGCCCAGTAGCGCATCGCGAAAATCATCGCTTAGAGGACGCTCGCCCAACCAAATACCAAACATAGCGCTGGCGAATTCAGCACTGTCATCTTCAAATACCACATCGCCATTCAGGGCGAGCTGCAGCGACTCTCCATCCCAGCTGAGTAGATAGCGATCACCAGGCACTACAGCACGATAGCGCTGATTCAGCCGCTCTAGGTCCTCCTCAATCTGGCTAAACTCATAGAGTGTCAGCGACTCTTTTAGCGTTTTCTCAGTCGCTTCAGCAAAATCAGCCGCCTCAATGTCATGAAAATAAGCTAACTCAAGGCGACGAGGGACATCGCTCAATGGCAGCGGCTCAGTTTCTCCCTCAAGCTGGTAGTAAGCCCCTGCATAGGCGGTCCAGATCATATAGCGGAACACACCACTACCCATTAACGCGTAGTGCTGACCGTTAATTTCCACGACGCGCTCAAAACGCTCTCCTCGTTCAGTCACACTATCTGCCAGCACACTGGGTGCCAATAAAAGTGTACCGACTGACAGCAGCGTGCCCAGCATTAAAGGGTGTTTGTGTACATATAGCATAGCGAAACCTCTATTTTTCGGAACACTAACTATACATACACAAAACAAAAATAAAGGTTCCGTACAACAACTACCAGGAGCGACATAGCATGAGGTCGCAGTGAGGTTCGCCTAACAGCATTTCAGTCACTTGGCTGGTGTGCTGGGGCTGGCCACGGCTTCCAATAATCACCAAATCTGGAGAGTGTCGCTTCATGTAATCTTGAAGCACATCACAAGGTTGCCCTGGCTCGAGCACTAACTCAACATCAGGGACGCCATCAAGATCGCGCATTAAACTCTCAATCTCGTTATCCAGCGTCCTACGTAAGCGTTCTACTTCATGGTCTCTCCACTGGGCAAAATTAGCCTGGGAGCCCAACTCACGCTCTCCAGGCAAGCTCCAGGCATGTAGGAGCGTCAACTTAGCTTCTGGAAAGCGAATGAGCGCCTCCCTGAGCGTTTGACGAGCAGTCAGCGAAAAGTCGATCGGCACCAGGATATGTTGCCAAGGCTGAGTTGGTAGATAAGAGGCGACCACCACTGGGCAGGGCGCACTTCTCAGCACACGCATCACGGTGGTTCCCAAAAGGAGATCTTTCTGTCCGCGCTTACGGTGCATGCCCATAATAATTAACGAGGCATTGCGTTCGTGGGCTTCTCGCACAATTTCAACATGAGGCGCCCCCACAACGGTTTGAATAAGCAACGAAGGCGCTTCCAGCGCGTAATCTTCGCGCAGGTCGGTCAATGTGGCACTGATATCTTCGTTAACCGCGCTTTCAACGTCGTGAAGAACACGGTGGGGCAAGTAAGGGTCAAGGACGTGAAGAATGTCGAGCTGCGCCCCTTGGGCATAGGCCAGCCGAAGAGCGCGGGCAAACGCAGCGCGGTTATCCTGAGAAAGGTCCGTAGCGAACAGCAGCGTGCGAGACATGGCGCAACTCCTTGGCCGATCAAGTCGGCACCGTCAGTAGGCACGTTAGATAGCCAAACAGGCACTGTTCAGCATGGTGTTCGTTTGCGCATACTGCAAGGTGTGTCTTACCTTTTCGATTGCTGCTCTGCACGCTTATTGCGCTAGGTCATTTACATCACCACCACGCATGGAAATGGTGCACTGGCCCACGCCCATGACCGACATTTAGCCGAGTGCTCGCTTCTAATGCGGCATGTAGCCACAACTTGGCTTCACCAATCGCTTGCTTAGGCGCATTTGGCGCCGCATCGGCGGGTAGTTTTGCTAGACACGCAGTGATCGCAGACGAGAGAGCACAGCCCGTGCCGTGCAGGTTGTCAGTGTCAATACGCGAGGCAGGAAGCCATGTGTGGCCGTCAGGGGTTGCCAGTAAGTCAGGACAGGTATCTCCGCGTAGGTGCCCACCTTTCAGCACCACATAAGGCGCGCCCAACTCCACCAGCGCTGGCAGCATCGCTTCCATGTCATCCAGCGAATTCGGTGACTCGGCGTCTAAGAGCACAGCCGCTTCAGGCAAATTGGGCGTAATTACGTCAGCCAACGGTACCAATATATCGCGCACAGCACGAATGCCTGCGTCATCGACCAGAATATCACCGCTTTTGGCCACCATTACCGGGTCCAGTACGATCCAGCGGGGACGGTTTTGCCGCAAGACTTCAGCGATTACCTCGGCAACCTCACGGCTGGCGACCATGCCAATTTTAACGGCATCTAATGCCACATCATTTATCAGGTTTTCTAGCTGCTCGCGAATAGCGTGAGGCGAAACCGGATAAACGGAAGCCACACCACAGGTATTTTGGGCGATGACAGCAGTGATGACATTGGTGCCGTAGACACCCAGCGCCGAAAAAGTTTTCAGATCACCCTGCAAGCCAGCGCCACCCGAGGGGTCAGATCCTGCGATGGTAAGTACATTGCGAAGGCGAGAATCGTTGGACATGGGGCTCCTTACTTAACGGTTCAGTAGCGCTCTAGAATACCCAAGTACAGCGCTCAATAGGGGCTTCTTAACTAAAACAATGGCCGCCCCTTAGGCGGCCATTGTGTGTTCAACGGGAGCAGAATGCTAATAGCATAGTTACATCGCTATTGAGCCGCTACTGCGTTGTGTCTCCATCTGGATTCCGTGCGTTGTAGTACGCCTGTTCAGAAATCGCATGGTAGTTTTCGACCTTATCCTGGAAGGTACGATAGGAGTCATAAATCCGTGTACCCAGCTCGCTTGATTCAGCCAATTCAGCAATAACGTCTTCTGAATGCTCACGGGCCTGAGCCAACACGTCGTCAGGAATACGGCGCAGTTCAACCTCATGCTCGTTGACCAACGTCTCCAACGCATCGTTATTACGCGCGGTGTACTCATCAAGCACATTCGCATTAATATCGCGCACTGCGGTCGTCAAAATAGCCTGTAAATCAGCGGGCAATTCGGCTAAGGCTTCTTCGTTGACAATGGTTTCAAACATCACCGTCGGCTCGTGCCAGCCAGGATAGTAGTAATAATCGGCAGCCTGATGCAGACCGAAAGCTAAATCATTATAGGGGCCAATCCATTCGGTCGCATCAATGGCACCTGACTGAAGTGATGTGAAGATTTCGCCGCCAGGCATGTTCACAATGGCAACGCCCATACGGCTCATCACTTCACCACCTAGGCCTGGCATGCGCATTTTCAGACCATCAAGGTCTTCAATCGAATTGATTTCCTTGTTATACCAGCCCCCCATTTGAACGCCAGAAGCACCCGCCACCATGACATCCACACCAAAAGGCTCGTAAACTTCGTTCCACAACTCCATGCCACCGCCAAAATGCAGCCAGGCATTCATTTCCTGTGCGTTCATGCCAAACGGCACGGCAGCGAAGAACTGTGCTTCAGGGGCTTTGCCCTTCCAGTAATAAGAAGCAGAGTGGCCAAGCTCAGCAGTGCCGTCAGACACAGCATCAAAGACTTCAAACCCAGGTACCAACTGGCCAGCACCAAATACTTCAATGGTCAGGCGACCATCGGACATCTCTTCCACCAGTTGCGCGAGCCGCTCAGGCCCCTGCCCTACACCTGGGAAATTTTTTGGCCAGGAAGTGACCATTTTCCAGCGGAAGTTTTCTTGTGCTTGGGCCTGATTATCAAAACTTGAAACTACCAGCAAACTAGTGGATAGAGCGGCTGTCATCGCAATGGCGACAGGTAAAGCGTTGGCTTTCATATATTAACCCTCTTGCTTCTATTATTACTGTTATAGGTAGGAGGAGTCCGCCTAGCCCAATTGGCTAGGCGGTTTGTTACAAGCCGTTCGTTTATGCAGCTTGGCTGCTTTTGATTAAGGTTGCCACTTAGTTGCGTTGATAGTCACGATAGTTTTCAACTTGGCACTAATCAAAAAGACGTAGCCTAAAATTGAGTAGGTAGCCATGTAGCTAGTTGGGGGAAAAACGTTAGCATCAGCAGCATGCCAAGCTGCATCAGGATAAACGGGATAACCCCACGGTAAATTGCCGAGGTCGGCACCGAGGGTGGCGCTACGCCGCGCAGATAAAACAGCGCAAAGCCAAACGGCGGAGTTAAGAATGACGTTTGCAGGTTAATAGCGATCATGATGCCCAGCCAAATTGGGTCAAGCCCCATGGCCAGCAGAATCGGCCCAACGATGGGCACCACCACAAACGTGATTTCGATAAAGTCGAGAATAAAGCCAAGTAGGAAGATGACCAGCATCACGATAATGGTCGCCCCCACCACTCCACCGGGCATACCTTCGAACAAGTCGGTGACCATATGCTCGCCGCCGTAGGCCCGGAAGACCAACGAAAACAGCGCCGCACCAATCAAAATCATAAATACCATGGTCGTCACATGGGTAGTTGAACGCAGCACGTCTTTCAGCGTTGCCCAATCCAGTTGACGATAAGCCAGCGCCAGCACCAGGGCACCAAAGGCACCGACAGCCGACGCTTCAGTAGGCGTTGCAAAACCGCTTAAAATCGAGCCAAGCACCGCCACAATTAGCACCACAGGCGGCACTAAGCCTTTCAACAGCAGCATCCCCAGGCCTGAAGTGTGACCAAGCTCCGCCATTAGCTCTTCACGGTCTGCAGCTGGGGCCATTTGCGGGCGAAACCACGCTACCAGAGCCACGTAAATCATGTACATAACGACCAGGAGTAACCCAGGCACCAGCGCTCCCATAAACAGATCACCCACAGAGACCGTTTTAGGGCTGAAAATACCCATCGAGAGCTGTGCCTGCTGGTAAGCGGACGAAAGCACATCGCCAAGCAGTACCAATGCAATGGAGGGCGGGATGATCTGGCCAAGCGTACCGGTCGCACAAATGGTGCCGGTCGCCAGCGAGGTGCTATAACCGCGCTTTAGCATGGTAGGTAGCGACATCAGCCCCATGGTAACCACGGTGGCCCCCACAATGCCGGTAGATGCTGCCATCAACATACCTACCAATGTCACTGAAATACCTAAACCGCCACGCATGGCACCAAACAGCAGCGCCATCGCATCAAGCAGTGTTTCAGCTACTTTGGACTTCTCCAATAAAACGCCCATTAAGACAAATAATGGCACTGCCAATAACGTTTGATTGGTCATAATGCCGTAAAGCCGGTTGGGCAACGCGGCGAGATAACCACTGTCGAAATTGGCATCGACGCCGATGGTCTCAAGGCCTAGGCCCATTCCTGCAAACAACAGCGCGGTGCCCGCTAACGAAAGCGCCACCGGGAAGCCGAACATCAGTACGATACAGATGGTGGCAAATAAAATAAGCGGCATAAATTCCAACATTAAACGCGCTCCTCAAGGTGGTTATCATCACCAACAGATGGGGGTATCCGGCCAGTAAATACGTAGCCGTTGCGCACCACTTCAATGATGCCTTGTACGATCATCAGCGCGGCAAAGAGCGGTATTAACGTTTTCAGTGCAAAGACGGCTGGAATGCCACCATAATCGGAGGAGGTTTCCATAATACGCCAGGAGTTAGCAACGTAGCCTAAACTGGAAGCAATGACAAAAGCCATCACAGGCATCAACAGCGTGATAATACCCACGATGTTAACCATCGCTTGGCGACGTGGCGTCATTCCACGGTAGAAGATATCGACACGCACATGGCCATCGTGGCGAAAGGTGTAGGCCGCAGCGAGCATAAAGACACTGGCGTGCATGTACATCACCAGTTCTTGCATAAAAATACTGTTAACGCTGAAAATATAACGAAGCAGTACAATCGCGAACTGAATCAACATCATAATGATGATCAGCCACGCAAGGCTACGTCCGAACCACTCCGAAGCGCGGTCCAGCGCAGCGATAAACGCAGGTAGTTGTGTTGTATCTGACATGGAAGTGTCTCGCGTAAAACGACTAAGGGGGTCAGCGCCCCAGACAATAGCGCATATACGCAGACAATGCAGCGCCCATAAACTGCCTAGCAAGCTTATTATTAAACGCTTTGGCGAATCGCCGCTAGGCAGGCTGGAGGTAACGGTAAATCGACAGCAATCGGTAAATGGTCAGAAAACAGATGGTCCAGTACATGGACATCTGCGACTTCAAGTGTCTGGGAAAGCAGGATGTGATCCAGGGCGCGCCGGGGCTGCCAGGATGGATAGCTAAGCAGCGGCTTAACCGGGTGAAGTGGCAACGAGGTACTAAAACGTTCATGAGCATGAAGCTGGTCAGGCGTACAGTTTAAATCACCCATGACCACCACATGGCGCAGCGGCTCAATAATATTGCTTAAGTAATTCAGCTGACGCACACGCCCGCGCTGACTCAGCGCCAAGTGGGCGACAAAGATATGCAGTGCATCTGGCCCCTCACCATAGCGTGCGTGAATTGCACCACGCCCTGGCAACATCCCTGGCAGACGATGCTCTTCGATGTGGCTAGGCACGATACGTGACAATAGCCCATTACTGTGCTGAGCAAACTGCCCTAAATTACGATTTAGCTGCTGAAAGTAGTGGGGAAAGCGTGCTTTAGCGGCAAGGTATTCAACTTGGTTTACGCGACCGGAACGAAAACTACCGCCATCAACCTCTTGCAGGCCCACCACATCAAATGGCTCTAGCACATTACCCATTTGCGCCAAGCGTTCCAGACGTTGAGGGTGAGGCAAAACATGCTGCCAACTCCGCGTGAGGTAGTGGTGATACGCTGACGTTTGAATACCTACCTGCAAATTAAACGTCAGTAAGCGGATATGGCCACGTTCAACCAAAGACAACGCAGACGAGCCTACTTGCCCACCTGCGTGACCATGCTTTAACACCGTTATTGTGCACGCTCGTTACGCACGCGCTCGACAAGCGCATCCGCAATTTGCGGCATATTTTCCAAGCTACCCGCCGTGCTTGGCGACACAACGTAGCGGCCATCAACAATTAGCGCTGGCACACCCATCAGGCGCATTTCACGCATGCGGCTGTTGGCTTTATTGACTTCGCTACGAACGCCAAACGCCTTCAACGCCTGCTTAGCTTCTTCTTCACTTACACCGTAATTAGAGAAAAACTCGGCGATTTCATCCTCATCTGTCAGTGAGCGACCATCTTCATGAATGGCCTCAAAGAAATCAGCGTGCAGTTCATCTTCGATACCTAGAGATTCTGCTGCATAAAATGCCGTCGCGTGGGTATTCCAGGCACCACCCATGGTAGCCGGCATATGCACAATGCTAACGTCGTCTTCAAGTGTTTCGTACCACTCATTTACTGGTGTTTGCAGCCGATAGCAATGCGGGCAACCAAACCAAAACGCTTCGGTCACTTCAATCTGCCCTTCGTCGACCTGTGTCTCCACTGGCGACTCAAGCAGTGTGTAGTGCTGACCCTCTACCAACTCCTGAGCACTTACTGCCGCAGATAAACCTAAGCCAGCAATCGCGACCATTAACGTTTTCAACATAGCGAAAATTCTCCAAGAATGAGCGAGACTGTGACTGCCGAGCATGCATAGAGGTTCCCTATCTCTTTAATTACCAGCGAGATAGGGAACCTTGATTAGCTACGACTAGTTCAAGCCTAACAGGTAATTCGCTACAGCTTCCATATCGTTATCGCTCATTTTGGAAGCGATATCACCCATGATGTTGTTCGGGCTGTTAGCACGCTCACCGGAAGCAAAGTCTTGCAACGTGGACACCGTATACTCTGCGTGCTGACCTGAAAGCGCTGGATATACCGCGCTGCCAATACCAGCCCCCGTAGGTGTATGACAAGCACTGCAAGCAGGAATACCTTTGGACATATCACCCGCCCGGTACAGCTCTTCACCGCGTGCTAAAAACTCTGAGTCTTCATCGTTAGTTTGGCCAAGATTGGCGTTTTGGCCTGCAAAGTGAGCCGCAACATCCCAAGCGTCTTGATCAGAGAATGCATCGACTTGACCAGCCATGGTGGGAACCAAGCGGTTGCCGTCGCGAATATCCATGATTTGCTTGGCCAGATAGGACATCTGCTGCCCTGCCAAATTAGGGAAGGTACCCACTGCGCTGATACCTTGCTGACCATGACAGGCCGCACAGGTTTGAGCCAGTTCACGACCTGCCGCCGCATCCGCGTCAGCTTGGTGGTCGGTTTGAGCGTGCACGGTGCCAACGGCACCCATGGTAATTGCCAGGCTTGCCAGTAACTTTCTCATTGCTATTCCACTATGCCGTTTGATTATTGACTGGTACGCATCCCGGGCGCTGCCCAGGTTCAGCACTTTACCAGGGTCAGCTCCGCCAAAACGAACAACATGCCGTGTTGGTCGCTGCTGGCTAGAGCGCGATGGTACACTAGCGCCCCAGGTCGCAGTTATAAACCGCTTGCATTATAACGAATCACCCTAGCGGCGGGAATGCAAGTCCAGGTCTGCTTTTGGGGTAATTCGTCGCGGTACCGTCATTTACTCACGTTAACGTGGTGAAACGGGCCGTCTTATACGTCTGTTTTTCAGGATTAACACCATGTCTACTGCCAATGATCACCCAGTCGCTCGACTGAACTACCCCACAGCGCGTTTTATGATTAGCGCACCAACACTTGCTCTGTGTCCAGACGATACCGGCGCAGAAGTCGCGTTTGCTGGGCGCTCAAATGCGGGTAAATCAAGCGCGATTAACGCACTTACTCAACAAAATGCCCTTGCCCGCACCTCGCGTACGCCAGGCCGCACTCAATTGATCAACTTTTTCAGCGTCATGAACGACGAATCGCGTCGCTTAGTCGACTTGCCCGGCTACGGCTACGCCAAAGTGCCTGAAGCGGTAAAGCTAGAGTGGCAGCAGCACCTGTCTGACTATCTGCGTGGCCGCTTTAGCCTACGTGGCCTTGTACTGCTAATGGACGTGCGCCACCCGCTAACCGAGTTCGACCAAATGATGCTCAACTATGCAGATGAGCGCGAAATGCCTGTGCACATTCTGCTTACTAAGTCCGATAAATTAAAAAAAGGCCCTGCTAGTGCCGCGCTGCAAAAAGTCCGCTCTCGTCTTAAAGAGTGGGAAGACTTAGTCTCCGTTCAGCTCTTCTCATCGCTCAAGCGCGACGGTGTAGATACGCTTTCTCAAAAGCTCGACCAGTGGCTGCATACCCCTGAGTAAACCAAGGATCGCCGAACAAGCCAAGCTTTCACCATTAAACGGAATCTTGCCAAACAAACTCAGTCTTCTTAAATAAGCCACTTTTTCACGAGCGTCGCTCCAACCACTCGATCAGCTCGGGCAATTCTTTCACGTGGGCAATGCGGTGGGTGCGTGCTGGCAAGGTTTGGTCGCCTTGTGCGGCGATCCATACGGCGTGCATGCCCAACTGCTGTGCGGGTAGTACGTCCTCTTGCCAAGAGTCACCTACATGCATGGCCTGGTGTGGCACAACATTCAGACGCTCCAGGGCGGTGAGAAACGGCTTAGGATCTGGTTTTGGTGCCAGTAATTCGCCTGCAGCAATAGCGACTGGAAAGTACGCTGCTAACGGCTGACGCTTAAGGTGAATATTGCCATTGGTAATAGCGGCTAGTTGATAACGCTCGCTCAACGCGGTTAATAGCCCCGCGGCTTCGGGGTGCGGCGTTACTTGTACCCGCAAGCGATGAAACTCATTCATAGCAGCGGCAGCCCATAGCAACGCACTGCTACGTGCTAAGCCTTGGGCTTCCAACTGTGCTTCTAACGCCCGCAAACGCAGCCAGGTAAAATCACCACGCCGTTCTGGCACCCGCTTGGCCCACTCTTGGCGGCGCTCCAGATAATCAGCCAGCCCCTGCTGGTAACTTAGCGCTAATGGCGCTTCATGGCGTGCTTTGCGCCACGTTGCCAGCGCTTCAATTAGCCAACGATAGTGACCCTCTTCCGTTTTTAACATCACGCCTTGGTTGTCCCATAGCGTATCGTCAAGATCAAACGTAATCGCTTGCAAAGAAGCCATGGTTAACTCCGTGTCGGGCGGCGTTTTGCGCGGGGGTGAGCAGCATCATAGCTTGCGGCCAAGTGCTGCCAATCCAGGCGGGTGTAGACTTGGGTAGTCGATAAATTAGCGTGGCCTAGCAGTTCCTGCACCGCCCGCAGATCTTGGCTGGACTCCAATAAATGACTTGCAAACGAGTGACGCAGGCGATGGGGATGAAGGTGTTCAGGCAAACCACGCACAATAGAAAGTTGCGCCAAGCGCTTTTGAATACCACGGTGTCCCAGACGTTGCCCACGTTGACCAACAAATAACGCCATTTCGCCCGTTGCTGCCAGTTCAGGCCGACACGACAACCACGCCTTAATCGCTTGATCCGCTCGCTGACCAACGGGCACTTGCCGGGGCTTACTGCCCTTCCCCATCACCCGCACATGATGAGCATTTAAGTGCCCCAAATCCAGCGCAGCAAGTTCCGCTAAGCGTAGGCCGCTGGAGTAAAACAACTCGAGCATGGCTTGGTCACGTATTGCCAGCGGTGTGCCGTCGTGAGGCGTGTCTAAAAAGCGTGCGAGTGCATCCACATCAAGCGGTCTGGGCAAGTGGCTTGGCTGCTTTGGCGTGCGTAGTAACCCCACAGGGTTGTCGGCAAGCACGTGCTGCTGCACAAGATAGTCAGCAAAACGTGATAGTGCAGCGCGACGGCGGGCTAAACTTCTCGGCGCGAGGCCGCGACTGCGCTCCGCCCCTAAAAAGGCGCGTAGAAATGTAGTGTCTAACGTCGCTGCCTCGGTGACGCCACGTTGCTCAGAAAAATGCTGCAGGGCGGTTAAATCCTGACGATACGCAGCCACGGTGGCAGGGCTTGCGTGGGTCGCAAGCTTACGTAAATACGCCTCGACCTGCGTTGTTAATGAGCTTGGGCTATCCATGGTGTTCTAGGCGAAGCAGTAGCCGTGCCACGATATCGCTCAGATACTCTGTAAACAGCGTATCCATACTGGCGCGGTAACAGTCGGGGTCAGGACTTGCGAGCAGCAAATACCCCAGTTGCTCGCCCGCCGAAAGACGCGAAATGGCGCAGGAACCCGCGCGCCGGGGTGCTTTAGTATGCGGCAACAGACATTTCCAGTCGCTAACGCTGAGCTTGGCACAACGGCTGGTGCGCCCATCTAGCAGCGCAGCCAAACGAGCGCTGGCATGCTGGTCCAACACGTGGCGTGGCGGTTGAGGCGGCGTCGGCTCATTGTCACTCAATGAGGATGGGCACCATAGCGCCATTGCCGGCGTTTGAAAGTGCTCGCTTAACTGAACAGCGAGCGCTTGGGCCAAGGCATCACGATCTTCTGCTCCCACCAGACTGAGTAGCGTCTCACGCAGTCGACGGTATTGGGCTTCATTATGCCGCGCTGTTTCTAGAAGATGCTCAAGCCGCTCCTCTGCTGTTTCAGCACGCTGACGTAAATCGATTACCAAGCGCTCTAGCAGCGATACCGCCCCATCAATGTGGGGGTGCGGTACCTTAAGTTGCTGCAGCAAGCCTTCACGACCAACAAAAAAATCGGGATGACGGGCCAGCCAAAACGCCACTTGATCAGGGTCGAGCGTTTTGCGCGGCTCGGGGGCTTGAGACATCGCCGTTCTCCTCGAATTAGTTGAGTGTGACACGACCGTCAAAGACGCGTGTAGCAGGGCCCACCATCACCAACGGCGCTTCGGGATCGGGCCACTCAATGCTTAACTGACCACCCGGCAAGTGAACGGTGACCGGGCTTTTCAATAACCCCTGACGAATACCACTAGCCACAGCAGCGCAGGCGCCGGTGCCACAAGCAAGCGTCTCGCCGCTGCCACGCTCATACACCCGCAGGCGAATTTCGCTGGGCGACACAACCTGCATAAACCCCACATTCACCCTCTTCGGAAAGCGAGGGTGAGACTCAAGCAATGGACCAAGATGCTCAACCGGTGCACTATCAACACTTTCCACCTGCAGCACGGCATGGGGATTGCCCATCGAGACAACTCCCAGCTCCAGCGTATCACCGTCGACCTCAACGGCGTGTAAGGGTTGATCCCCCGGTGCCTCAAACGGCAACGTGGCGGGATTAAAGCGCGGTCTCCCCATGTCAACACGCACCATACCATCGTGCTGAACATTAAGTACCAGTGGCCCACCGGCAGTTTCAACATGAATTTCATGCTTATGTGTCAGGCGCTGGTCGCGAACAAAACGTGCAAAGCAGCGCGCGCCATTGCCGCAATTTTCAACTTCGCTGCCATCCGCATTAAAAATACGGTAGCGAAAGTCCATCTCTGGGTCACGGGGCGGCTCAACCACCAATAATTGGTCGAAGCCAATGCCAAAGCGCCGGTCTGCCAGCTGGCGAATCTGCTCATCACGCAGACGCGCTCGCTGAGTCACCAGATCTACCACCATAAAATCATTACCCAGACCATGCATTTTGGTGAAGTGCAACAGCATCAGCGCTCCCCTTCCGGCAGCAGAGCTTCACCGGCCCACAGGCTTTCCAGGCTTTCCCGAGCGCGGACCACATGATAGCGGCTACCATCGACCATCACTTCCGGAGGGCGTGGACGGCTATTGTAATTTGACGCCATCACAAAGCCGTAAGCACCGGCTGATCGAACGGCCAGTAAATCGCCCTCAGCAATTGCCAGATCGCGCTCTTTACCGAGGAAATCGCCGGTTTCACAGACCGGACCGACCACATCATAGACCGCACGCTCACGCTGCTGGCGGGTATCCACCGGCACAATCGCCTGCCATGCCTGGTACAACGCAGGGCGGATCAGGTCATTCATGGCGGCATCAACAATCGCGAAATTTTTGGTTTCGCCGGGCTTTAAGAACTCTACGCGGGTCAGCATTAAACCTGCGTTAGCGGCAATAGAGCGGCCCGGCTCAAATAGCAAAGTAAGCGCTTCACCGCCCTCCCAACGAGAAAGGCGTGCCAGCAATTGGCTCGCATAATCAAACGGCTGAGGCGGCTTTTCGTCACGATAAGGGACACCTAACCCGCCACCTAAATCTAAATGGTCAATCTCGATGCCGCGCTCACGCAACCGCTCCATCAACATTAACAGCCGCTCAAGAGCATCTAAAAATGGTGCCGTTTCAGTGAGCTGAGAGCCAATATGGCAGTCTAGTCCGGTGACGCGCAAGTTGGGTAAGCTGTCAGCCAGCGTGTAAACATCCAGCGCTTCGTCGACTGGAATACCGAACTTGTTGTCTTTCAGCCCAGTGGAAATATAGGGATGAGTGCCAGCATCCACATCCGGGTTTACCCGCAGCGATACCGGTGCCACCTTACCCAGTTCCGCCGCAACAGCGTTTAATCGCTCAAGCTCGGGACGGGATTCAACATTGAAGCACTTAATGCCAACGTCTAGCGCACGGGCCATTTCATGAGGCTGCTTGGCAACGCCTGAAAACACGACTTTTTTCGGATCACCACCCGCTTTCAGCACGCGCTCAAGCTCACCAATCGAAACAATATCAAATCCAGCGCCCAATCG
This sequence comes from Vreelandella alkaliphila, assembly GCF_016107625.1. Lineage (GTDB taxonomy): Bacteria > Pseudomonadota > Gammaproteobacteria > Pseudomonadales > Halomonadaceae > Vreelandella > Vreelandella alkaliphila. Next base: position 167,824 of record NZ_JABASV010000002.1, on the reverse strand, counting down.
AGCAAGCAAACCCAATACTGCCAAATTAGAGTTAGCCTTCACCGCATAACAAATTAAATGGGGATGCCCCCCCAGGGCTTCGGTATAAGCACGAAAATGGCGTTCTAACGTCGCTTTCGAATAAACATAACAGGGCGTGCCCAGTTCAGCGGCGACCTGGGTAAGCGGGACGTCTTCGGCATAAAGCACGCCATCGCGGTAGTTAAAGTGATCCATTACCCCTCCTGCTCGGCAGCCGAACCATGGGTGTCTTCATCAGGTAAATAGAGCGGCCCTTTCTGACCGCAACCCACTAATAGCAGCGCGATCAGCAGTACCGCGCTCAAGGTGGTAACACAGCGTTTCATGCATCACCTTTAAGCGCGGCTAACGCCTCGCGGGCACGGCTGGCAGCGGCGCGCACCTGGTCAGGCGCGGTGCCACCGATATGGTTACGGGCGGCCACAGAGCCTTCTAATGTAAGCACCTCAAACACATCCTGCTCAATCGTGGCAGAGAACTGCTGCAGCTCTTCAAGGGTCATTTCAGACAGGTCTTTCTTAGTCTTCAAACCGTAAGCCACCGATTGACCGACAATTTCATGGGCATCGCGGAAGGCGACGCCCTTGCGAACCAAGTAGTCAGCAAGGTCCGTGGCGGTTGAGAATCCACGTCGTGCGGCTTCATACATGCTGTCTTTTTTCGGCTCGATAGCAGGCACCATGTCAGCAAAGGCTTTTAAGCAGTCGCGCACGGTATCAACGGCATCAAACAGCGGTTCTTTGTCTTCCTGGTTGTCTTTGTTGTAGGCCAGGGGCTGAGACTTCATCAGCGTTAACAGCGCCATTAAATGACCATACACACGGCCCGTTTTACCGCGAACCAGTTCGGGAACATCAGGGTTTTTCTTCTGCGGCATAATCGAAGAGCCGGTGCAGAAGCGGTCAGGCAGGTCGATAAAGTTAAACTGGGCGCTGGTCCATAGCACCAGCTCTTCACTCATCCGTGATAGATGCATTAGCAGAATGCTGGCAAAGCTGGTGAATTCGATAGCGAAGTCACGATCAGAGACAGCGTCCAGCGAGTTTTCTGCCGGGCGATCAAAGCCGAGTAATTCAGCAGTGACATGGCGATCGATGGGGTACGTGGTACCCGCTAGCGCCGCGGCGCCAAGAGGCATCACGTTCACCCGCTTGCGGCAGTCCAGTAAGCGCTCGTGGTCACGGGTTAGCATCTCTTGCCATGCCAATAGATGGTGGCCAAAGGTCACCGGCTGCGCCGTTTGCAAATGAGTGAAGCCGGGCATAATGGTATCGGCTTCACGATCAGCAAGCTCAATCATGCCTTCACGCAGACGCACCAGCTCCGCTTCGATCACATCGATCTCATCACGCATGAACAAGCGAATATCGGTCGCTACTTGGTCGTTACGTGAGCGGCCGGTGTGCAATTTTTTGCCGGTAATACCAATTTTGTCGGTCAACCGCGCTTCGATATTCATGTGTACATCTTCAAGCGGAATCGACCAGTTAAACTCGCCTCGCTCGATTTCACCCTGAATCTCGGTGAGACCATTGATAATGGTGTCACGCTCTTCATCGGTCAGTACACCGACTCGCGCCAGCATGGTGGCGTGGGCAATCGAGCCCTGAATATCCTGGCGTGCCAGGCGTTGGTCGAAAGTCACAGACGCGGTGAAGCGTGCGACAAAAGCATCGGTGGGCTCGCTAAAGCGACCGCCCCAAGACTGGTTCGTAGCTTGGCTCATCGGAGGCATATCCTGCTTACAAAACTGAAGGAGTCGTTAAAAACTAAAGTAATCGTTATCAGAAAGTGTACCAGAGTCGCCGCACTCAGCGGCATGCCGTTTTATAGTCGTTTTTCATGTCGGCGAGGGCTCAGCGTCACTAAACGGATAAGGAGATTCGTGTAATAAGCTACGTATGGCTGAAAATGGCATCGGACGAGCAAAGTAGAAGCCCTGAAAATGCGTGCTATGGCGTGCGCTGAGATATGCATACTGCTCTGCCGTCTCTACGCCTTCGATTAATACCTCAAGACCCAGCTTGGCCGCCATGGTTACCACGCCGTCTACAATCGCAGCATCCCGAGTATCGTTGACCACGTCTCGAACAAATGATCGATCAATTTTAAGCTTGTTAATCGGCAAGTGTTTGAGATAGCTAAGGCTGGAAAAGCCGGTTCCGAAGTCATCCAGCGCAATATGCACACCCAGCGAGCGCAGATCCTGCAATGTTTGTATGACGTGCTCCGTACTGTCCATCAGCACGCCTTCAGTAAGCTCTAGCTCTAATAATTCGGGTGCCAAGCCTGTCTGCTCAAGCACCCGTTCAATAGATAACAAAAATCCCGCGCGCTGAAATTGCATGGGCGAAATATTAACCGCCATGGTAATAGGCATACTTGCGTTCGCATTCAATCTGACAGCATCACGACACGCCCTCTCCAACACCCACTCACTGATCGGCATAATCTGTCCGGTATCTTCTGCCAAACTAATAAACTGCCCAGGAGCAATGTTGCCACGCTCAGGGTGATACCAGCGAATCAGCGCCTCTACGCCAGAAACTCGACCAGTGGAGCCATGTATTTGCGGTTGGTAATGCAGCTCAAATTGCGACTGTTCTATGGCTTGTTGCAACGCATGGCGTAAATTAACCCGTTCGGAAACTTTACGATTTAGCTCATCGGTATACCACTGATAGGTATTACGCCCTTGCCGCTTGGCTTTATACATCGCCAGATCCGCCTGCTGTATAAGCTGGCGCGGTTCGCTAATCGTTCCATCATCAGTGGCAATTCCTATGCTGGCAGTCATACGCAGCTCGCTGCCTCGATACCAGTAGGGCGCAGAGAGACGAGCGAGCAGCCGCTCAACGACCTGCATGACATCTTTTTCATGGGCTAAATCAGGCAATAGAACGATAAACTCGTCTCCCCCAAAACGCGCCACGGTATCCCAAGGGCGCAGCTCTTCTTCAAGGCGCTTGGCGACCTCAATTAACATATAGTCGCCTACCTCGTGGCCAAGCGTGTCATTAATCGGTTTAAAATCATCCAAATCGACAAATAGCGCGGCTATATAGCGGTGATACCGCTTAGCCAGCAGGCAGCCCTGAGCCAGTCGCTGGTCGAGTAACAATCGATTAGGCAAGCCTGTTAATGCATCGTGGCAAGCGTTATGTCGAAGCTGCGCTTGGTATTCGCGCTGGGCAGTAATGTCATTCTGCACACCAATGAAGTGCGTTACAGCGCCAGCAGTATCGCGCACAGGGGAAACATATAGATCATTCCAAAATGGCACGCCGTTACGACGGTAATTGCGCATCACGACATGAACTTCTTGCTGAGCACGAATCCCTCTGCGCAGTTGATCCAGCGTGGTGGGATCCGTCTCTTCGCCCTGCAAAAAGCGGCAGTTTTGCCCTAACACCGTATCCCGGGAGTAGCCGGTAATTCGCTCAAATGCCGCGTTCACATAAACTATTGGCAAATCATGCCCCTGGGCATCAACGATGATGACACCATTGATACTTGATTCAACGCTCCTCTCCAGCAGTGTGAGCTGCCGTTCCGTCGCTTTTCGCTCAGTGATATCTTGGGTTGAGCCCTGAACTTGAACAACTTGCCCCTGCTCGTCTCGTACGGCTTTTCCAATCACTCTTACCCATAGCCTTACTTCTTGTCGAGTGATGATCTCTAGCTCTTCATCAAAGCTGATACCGTGCTCGCAACAGGCTTCAAAAACCTCACGGATACGTGGCCTTGAACTCGGCGCATAAAAGTCAATTGCCTCCTCAACTGTGGGTCGAAACCCGGGCGAAACGCCATGCAGACGACATACCTCGTTCGACCAAATGGGCAGCCTTTCGGACATATCAACGTACCAACCACCAATCAGCGCTGTCTCGCCAACTATTTGGAAGAGCCTCTGATTACGGATGAGCTGTTTCTCGATGGCTTTTCGTCGCGAAATATCACGGGCAACCACGTAAATGACCCCTTCCCCCATCGCGGCGGTAACTTCCAACCACACCATTTGTCCCTCGGCCGTCAGCGCTCGAACGTCAAACGAAGGCACTCTCTTTTGGGACTGAAGACGCGCCAACGCTTCCTCAATAACCGGAATATCGCGACGGTCCACTACCTTGCCGCATGACTTGCCTATCCATTCGCTAGCGGAATAGCCCAGCAAGGTTTCAAACACAGGATTGACGTTAAGTAAAATGCCTGCGAAATCAATACTGAAGAACAAATCTTGCGATAATAAAAAAAACTGGTCTAATTTTTCTTCAGATTTAACAAGGGGCATGGCATTACCTAAACATGTGGATTGCCTGACAGCACTGGCCTTAAATTCAGCCGGTTATTTTTACTGTGTGGCTGGGTGCTTTATGATGAGACTTATCATAGTTCGTCGCGATCTGTCAGCGACAAAGGGAGAATCACGTGTCATCCATCACTAAACTGCGCATTGCCACGCGTAAAAGCCAGCTTGCTATGTGGCAAGCCGAGCACGTCCGCGACCGCTTGATGGCGGCACACAGCGGCCTGGAAGTCGAACTTATTGCGCTCTCCACTAAGGGCGATAAAATTCTCGACACACCGCTTTCCAAGATTGGCGGTAAAGGGCTCTTTGTGAAAGAGCTAGAAGATGCCATGCTGGATGGACGTGCAGATATCGCCGTTCATTCAATGAAAGATGTTCCTATGCACTTTCCTGAAGGGCTCGGTCTTTCTGTCATTTTGGAAGGCGCCGATCCGACCGATGCGTTTGTTTCTAACCACTATACCAGCATCGACGAGCTACCAGAGGGTGCTCGTATTGGTACTGCCAGTCTACGTCGTGGCCTGCAAATGCGCGAAGCGCGACCTGACCTGCAGATTCTTAATCTACGCGGAAACGTGCAGACTCGCCTAGCAAAATTAGATGCTGGCGAATTTGATGCCATTATTCTCGCCACTTCTGGCTTGAAACGCTTAGGTCTCGATGAGCGCATTGCCCAAGCCTTACCGCCTGAAATATGCCTTCCCGCCTGTGGCCAAGGGGCACTAGGCATCGAGTGTCGCCTCCATGACCCCGAGCTGATTGGATTATTAGCCCCGTTGGATGACCCCGATACCGCCACTCGAGTGCGTGCTGAACGCGCCATGAACACCCGTCTGGAAGGCGGTTGCCAAGTGCCTATCGCAGGCCATGCCGTGCTTGATAAGGCAGGCGACACTATTTGGCTGCGCGGTTTGGTTGGCAACCCAGAAGGTACAGAGGTACTGCGTGCAGAAGGCAGCGGTTCCATTCATGAGCCCGAAGCCTTGGGTATCCGAATCGCCGAGGACCTATTGGACCAAGGGGCAGGCGATATATTAGCCGAGGTGTATGGCCGCAACGTATGAGTCAACCGGTACTGATCTGCCGCCCTGGTAACCGGGGCGAAGCCCTAGCAGACTCGCTGCGTGCTCAGGGAGCTTCTGTAGAGCACCTCAATGTTATGCGCTTAGAGCCGCTGCCCGAGGACCACGTTCAACGAAGCGTGTGGTTAGATATTGATCAGTACCATAAAATAGTGGTGGTCAGCCCCTTCGCCGCTTACTGTTTAAGCGAGGCGCTCGATCGCTATTGGCCACAGCTGCCTGTGGGCATTGATTACTATAGTGTAGGCCGTGCGACGGCAAACATGCTCTTTGAACAACTGGGTGTGCGTGTCCATATTCCTTCGCCTGACTACGGAGAAGACACGAGCGAGGCGCTGCTGTCACTGGCCTCACTCAAAACACTTACGCATCAGCGTATATTGCTAGTGGCTGGTGAAGGTGGTCGCTCATTACTAGCCGATACATTGAGCGCACGCGGGGCCAACGTGACCCGCATCGCAGTGTATCGACGTGTATACCAAGCGCCTACGCCTGCCCTGCAACAACGTCTATTAACCGGCGATTATCGAGCGTTAATCGCTACCAGCGGCGAACTGCTTCAACATCTGGCAAGATGGTGTGAACAAGCAGCGTTGAACCAACCGCTAATCGTTTCCAGTCACCGTTTAGCTAAACTGGCCGGTAAACTGGGTTTTCGTGACCTCAAGGTGGCGTCGGGAGCAACACCAGCTGCACTGGCAGCGGCGTTGGGTCGGTCCTGCAACCCGAAGGGTGCCGATGTCGATCAAGGAACTTAATAAGGGCTAGCGACAGATGAGCAAACAACCAAACGATCAGGAAGGCGTACACAACGCGTCTGCCGATGCATCTCAACACGACGCTAAACCGAGCGACACCTCCGCGTCAGCCGCGTCGGGCGGCGAAACGTCAACAGCAGGCAATACGGCAGCATCTTCTTATGCCGCTAAAAACAGCCGCTCGCGTCGCCGTAATAAAGCGGGCTCTAGCGCGCCCAGTGCCAGCACCGTATCAGCGAACGTCAATAATGACCAAGCCTCGCCCCAACCAAGCGACGCGCCCAAACAGACAGCTGAAACTAAATCTTCTGTAGATACTAAATCTTCTGCAGATACTAAGCCTTCAGCAGGTACCAAGCAGACGGCAAACACCAAGCCAACGAGCGGTGGCAATAGCACGTCTAGCAATAGCGCGTCTGGCAATGCTGCACATGTCCCGCCCTCTTCTAAGAACAGCACCACGAACAGTGGCAATGGTGGTGGCAAAGGCAGTGGTATCGCCATTGCGCTGGTGATTATCCTGGCACTTGCCGTCGCGTTTGCTGCTTGGCAAGGCTGGCAGCGCTTGGATAATCAGCAGCAGCGTATAGACGAGCTGGCCCAGCAAACGCAAAGCAGTGCCTCGCAGCAAGAGGTTAGCGACCTAGCATCACGTATTGAAAGCAGCGAAGCCGAGCGCACCCAAGCGCTAGACAGCACGATGAGCGAACTGCGTAGCGAGCTGGACAGCTATCGTGGCGAGGTCAACAACACATTAGACAACGTGCTAGCACAGCTTTCTCAAGAGCAGGAGACCGACGAGCGAGACTGGCTACATGCCGAAGCCGCCTACCTGCTACGGTTAGCCAACCAGCGCCTGCAACTGGAAGGTGACGTTGAAGGTGCTGCCGCCCTGCTGCGCACCGCCGATGCTCGCTTGGTCGATGCCGACAACCCTGCATTAACGCCAGTACGTCGTGAAATTGCTAACGAACTTGCCGCCCTGGACGCCGTACCACAGGTTGATCGCACAGGTATTTATCTTGCATTGAACGCTCAGCAAGAGCGTATTGCTGGCCTACGTCTATCACAAGAGATCGAAGAGCGCGCCGTTACCTCTAGCATTGAACAGCCGCCCACGGGCACCTTCCAACGTCAATTGGCTCGCTTTGGGGAAGAGCTAAAAGATCTTGTGGTGATTCGTCAGCACGACGAAGCGTTAGAAACACTGATTACACCCGAACAAGAGTCCTATCTGCGTCAAAGCCTACGCCTGATTCTTGAACAGTCTCAGTTGGCACTGCTTAAAGAAGAGCAAGCGCTTTTTGAGGCAAGCATCGATAAGGCACTGGCGCTGCTCAACGGCTACTACGATACCGAACGAGAAGAGACGCAAAGCGTTATTGCTCGCCTGCAAGAACTGAAGCAAACCCAGGTGCAGCCTGAGTTACCAGACATCAGTGCTTCGCAACAGGCACTAGCGGGCTTCATTGAAAACCGCTTTGAGTCGCGTCGCCAAGGTGGAGGTGATGCATGAGAAAGCTAATCCTCTTAATTGTTGCCGGCTTAGCGGTCGGCGCACTGTTCGGGCACCTGATGATGTCGGTGCCAGGCTACTGGTTAATACGCGTTGGTGATACCTCGGTACAAACGTCGTTCTGGTTCGGCTTGGTGCTGCTACTGGGTGCCTTCATCGTTTTGCACTTTGCATTACGCCTGCTCAGCGGCATTATTCGCCCGGTCGGACGTTTTCGCACCTGGAATAGCCGTGCCCGCAATCGTCGTGCCATGAAACGCACCGTGCGCGGCTTGGTTGCCTTAACCGAAGGCCGTTGGAAAAAAGCCGAGAAAACGCTGGTGCGAGCGGCTGACGATTCCAGCACACCTCTTGTGAACTACCTTTCTGCGGCACTGGCGGCGCATTACCAAGGTCACCACGAAATGTCTCAGGAGCATTTAAATCAGGCTCAGCTCACTACCGAGGGGGCCGATACGGCGATTGGCCTGATGCAAGCTCAACTGATGATTGATCGTCAGCAGCCTGAAGAGGCCCTGGCCATTCTGAATCGCCTGGATAAGAAGCTGCCCAACCACCCGCAAGTACTCAAGCTTCTTAAGCAAGTGCACCTAAGCGTTAACGACTGGGAAGGCTTACGCCAATTAATACCCCGTTTGGCAGCGCAAAAGCTGATCACTCAGCAAGAGCGTGAGCAACTGGAATTCAAAGCATACCGTGAATTGATTATTTTTGAGGCCAAAAACCCCACGAATATCGAGCGTGTACGCGGGCTATGGGCCGATATGCCGGACTATCTCCGCGGCAATACCGAGCTAATCGTGCTCTATACCGAGGCGCTTTTACAGGCCAACGAAGAGCCTATTGCTGAGCGTTTGCTTAATCACTCACTGGACAACCACTGGGATGCGCGCTTAGTAAAACGCTACGGCCTACTAAACGTAGACGCTGCGCGCCAGCTAGCAAAAGCGGAAAAATGGCTGCAAGAACGCCCCAACGACCCCGAACTACTGCTGACCTGTGGCCGACTATCGCTGCGTACTGGTAAGTGGGAAAAAGCACTGGAGTACTTTGAAGCCAGTCAACGTCAACGCCCCAGCGGTGAAGTATGCGCCGAGCTTGCTCGCCTCTATGCAAGCCTTGGCGAACACAACAAGAGCCAGCTCTACTACCGACATAGTGTCGATATGCTCGCTAAATCACTGCCCTCGCTTCCACAACCAAGCGATGCCAATGACAGCAAACAAAGTGAGCTCAAAAAAGACGTTAAACAAAGCGCTTAACGTCGTTAGCAAGCCGCTAATGAAAAAGGGTGCCCATCATGGGCACCCTTTTTCTTTGCGTGTTAACGCATTGTTTTGCCAAATCTGACGGTGTTTCAACCGCGTCATCAGCAGCTAATTCAGACGTACAATGGTAAAGAACCGAGCAGCTTGCGCTGATTAAGCAGGAAACGCTCTCTTAACATCAAGTGGTTTTGAGATGATTGCTACGAGTAGGCACGCACAAATAGATCAGCGATTGGCGCTGTTGCCCCAGGTATGCATCAGTTCGTTGGAAGGCCAGTTTTCGTCTAGCAATTTAACGGCTGTCTCATGACCTGCTACTGGCAACCCTGTCGGGTCGAGCACCCCTACTTGCACCAGTAGCGAAGCCTGATCCCAGTAAATATGTTCATGATAGAGCTTATCACCACGGAACTTGACGATGGCGACGAGAGGGATCTCCACATACTTACCGGTGGGCGCAACCCCTGGTAGCAACCAGTCGATCTCGCGATCGTGGGTAAAACAGAACAATGTTTCATCAACGATCTGAGTCGCCCCGATAGTGCGTGATAGGGGAATCAGGGTGGTGTCGTCGGGGTTGCTATCGACGAAGTGGTGCTTGTAGAAGCGATAGAGCTGCCGATACCCCACTCCGCCCGTGAGCGTCGGGATATGGTTAACATAGGGCTGTTCCACCATGGTGGCCATGGTGTCGTCCACGTTGCGGGTAGAAAACTCATACTCGCAATGTTTATCCCACAGCGCCGAGAGGTCGTAATGAGGTCCCATCGCATTGCGAAAAGCCGTCACCGAGCGCTGGTGAGCCATGAGCGCTGAGGGCTTGTGGTAATGCTCTGAATGAGGGCGTGCAAAAGCATGATCTACACCCTGGTATAGATACAGCTCGATATTATCCTGCTCGCCCAGGGAAGCTTCTATCGCCTCGCGGGCGGTGGTGGGGCAATATTCATCCTGCTCGGCGAAGTGCAGCACTAGAGCCCCACGGATGTTTTTTGCCTCGTCCAGATGGTTCTCAATTCCCATGCCGTAGTAACCCACCGCGGCATCTACATCACAACGACAAGCCGTCAAATAGGCCAGACGGGCACCGAGACAGAAGCCCAGGGCACCTACGGCACCACTGCACTCTGGACGCGACCGTAAAGTCTCGATAGCAGCGGCGATATCTTCAATACCGAGCTCCTGATCGAAGCCTTGAAATAAACCAAAGGCACGTTGCCAATCCTCCGGGGTATAGTCTAATTCAATGCTAGGCGCCTGACGCCAGAACAGATCCGGTGCCAGCACTACATAACCCTCTTCAGCGTAGTAGTCGGCGATTTCACGGATGGTGGCATTAACACCGAATATTTCCTGCAGCAGCACAATCCCGGGGCCACTGCCAGAGGCCGGAACGGCCAGATAACCAGTGAAATTTCCGCGGCCATCTGCCGTCTTGATCTCGATAGAAGTGCCCATGTAGATACCTTTCGTTGTTGTTGGCGGGTCATTGCTAAAGTCCACGCCATCACCTTAGACAAGAAAGTAAGCACTTCACGATCCGCTAACTGCCATCTCTATCCGCTGAGTGCAGAAAGTAATTTGCCAAGAAATGAATCAAGAAAATCGCTATTTATACTGAAAGGACTTTCGACACTCCCCATTGATGCGGGCACATAACAACAATTGAGATCCTTATGACAACGCAACAATCACTACCCCGTTGGATGAAGCGAGCCCTGATGGAGGATCATCGGAACTTGGTATTCAGCTCGACTGCCGCAGAGGAAACACGCACAAACGTCGCCAATATCTTTAAGTCACATCATCTGGAACCGTTGAGTCACGGTGGCAAACTGTCTGCCCGCCTGCACTCAGTAGCGCTGGGCTGCGTCTCCTATAACCGCCTCGCCTATGGCGGAGCTGTGCGCATCGACCCTGAGCGGCTCGAGCACTTCTACCTGATTCAGATGCCCCTACAGGGACAAGCCCGGATTGACAACGACGGCAAGCAGATCGACTCGGGACAGCTGCTGGCCTCAGTGCTCAACCCCACGGCACGACTCAGGATGCACTATAGTGAAGATTGTGATCAGCTGATGTTACGTATCGAGCGTGAAGCACTAGAGCATGCCTGTAGCCGCTTTTTAGGACGCCCTCTACGCGCCCCTTTAAGTTTTCACCCCGTAATGTACTGGCGCGACACGCCCAGCTGGTTCAACCTAATCGGCTATATCACTCGGCTGCTCAAGGAGTCACCGGAGGCACACCAAGATCCGCTGATTGCCCCCCAGCTTGAGCAATTGATCATCCATACCCTGTTAACGACCCAGCCCCATAACTACAGCGATGCGCTGCGCCAAGGGGATAAACGCCTCGCCCCACGCCACGTCAAACGGGTGGAGGAGTATATCGAGGCCCATGCCCAAGAGCCGCTGACGCCGGCTCAGTTGGCGTCGGTGGCTGGTGTTAGCCTGAGAACCCTCTATGCTGGCTTCCGAGATTTTCGCCATCAGAGCCCCATGGAAACCTTACGTCAGGTACGTTTAGAAAGAGTCCGCCAGGCGCTGCTAACCGACACCGACACGGCGACAATCACCGAAATTGCCATGGGCTGGGGCTTTACTCATATGGGGCGCTTCAGCCTCAGTTATCGTCAGGTATTTGGCGAATCGCCCAGCGAGACACTACGAAGCCGGTGTCTCGTCGGCCGGTAGCGAGCAGAAAGTCTGCGGTTTTGTCTTTATTCAGGCGGCTAAAAGCAATACTTTTAGACGAATGGCCATTGCTTCACCAAAGTGGCAAAATAACAATACAAGTTCGCAATGCGCACTTAAAGACGACATGCGAACAAACCCTCGACCGCTCTATGGCTTCAAGGCCACATAATAATGATTACTGCGGCGAGGCTAGGAGGAAACATGACCGTACCTATGACCCGACAACAGATCACCGCCGAGTTTCGTCATCCTGACTCGGCCTGCCGCTGGATGAGCCAAGTCAACGGCCCCCATCGCCTGGAAGTACCTCAACCGCGTCAGCTCAGCTTTCGTCATCAAGGCACCTGCCTAGGCAGTGTTTCGATTGGTACCATCGAATACGCCACTCGGGTAACTGTCGACATTGCCGATCTGACCCACAGCTACAGTATTAGTTTGCCCCTTCAGGGCACCCAGAGCATGGAGTATCAAGATAAAGTCTTCGACTCTGATGCCGCCGTGGGAGCGATCATCTCGCCTAGCCAAACGTTGCGCCTGAGCATGGACGCGCAATGCCAAAAGCGCCTTGTGCGCCTCTCCCGCCAAGCCCTTGAACACAAACTATCGCAGCTGTTGCACCGCCATTTATCACAGCCAGTCATCTTTGAACCACGCATGCTTCTGAGCGGAACGGTGAAGGAGTGGTGGCAGATGGTAGCTAACCTGCAGGAAATGCTGCATGCCGAAGGCTCGCTCTGCGATATTCCCGAGGTGTGGGGCAACTTCGAGAACTCGCTAATTACCAGCCTGCTTTATACCCAACCTCACAACTACACAAGCGAGCTACTCGGTCGCCAACAGGGGCGCCCTGCCTACCTGAGTGACTTAGAAGCGCTACTCCATGAGTCCTTGGATCGCTCCCTCGGCCTAGCCGAACTGGAACAAGCGGCTGGCGTCTCCCGAGAACGGCTCTATCGAGACTTCCATACCCACTACGGGGTCTCTCCCATAGCCTACTTCCGCCAGCTGCGTTTCGACTATGTGCGCCAGCGCCTGGAACGAGCCACCCCCAACGAAAGTGTCTCAAGCATCGCCATGGATTGCGGCTTCCAGCAGTTGGGGCGCTTCTCACAGGAGTACAAGGTGCGTTTCAGCGAATTGCCCTCGGAAACCCTAAAGCGCTCGGCCACTGTACTGTTGCAATAAAAGCTCCTGCCTTACCATTGCCAAGCACAGATACTTATCTACGATAATGAAACCGCCAAAAAAGATGGTTTATTTTGCATATAAATCATCTTTTAGCACATAGCATGGTAAAGAGTCACAGCGGTTTCAATAACCATGAGACATCATTTTTATTATCAAAACAGAACCCACCAATCGTTGGCTACATAGTGGTTCTAACTGACCAAAGCTCAGGAAAAAATTTCAAATCCAATGCCTTTTTAAGATAAGACACACCTGTTGTTCCGCCCGTCCCCGCTTTATAGCCAATAATTCTTTCTACCGTTTTCATATGACTAAAGCGCCACTTGTGGAAATTGTATTCAGTATCAATCAACTTCTCGGCTAGCTCATAAAGATCCCAATACTGGTTAGTATCGCGATAAATATCGGCCCAAACGGCCTCTACTTCGGGTGAAGCCACATACGGCTCAGACCAATCTCGGTTAATCACTTTTTCGGGAAGAGAGAAGCCGCGTCGACTCAATAACTTAAGACAACAATCATAAAGGCTGGGGGCGTTTAAAACATTTGTCAGATGCTGATAGTTTTTAGGGTGCGAGCGATGCACTTCAACTAACCCTGGATGCTTATTACCCAAAAGAAATTCCAGCTCACGGTATTGATAGGATTGGAAGCCTGAACTCTGTCCAAGACTATCACGGAAGGAGATATAATCTGCTGGCGTCATGGTAACTAATACCTCCCAAGCCTGAATCATTTGCTCTTGGATGCGTGCTACCCGAGTCAACATCTTTAGAGCTGGCCGCAGCTCGTCGACCATAATATTATTAGCGGCCGCATGGGCTTCATGAAGACACTGTTTGAGCCATAATTCAGAGACTTGGTGAATAATAACAAACAGCATCTCATCGTGTACGTCAGAGCGTGGGCGCTGGCAAGACAGCAGGGGCTCTAAGTCCAGATATTGCCCATAACTGATATCCTGATTCCAGTGAACATTTCTTTCGCCTTTCAAGCTTAATGCGCTTTGGCTAGCGTTTTTTTTATCATGATCGCTCATAGTCACTCCATTTAAGATATTTATAGCTTTTATTTACCCTCCACAGGGTTGTTTTAAACAATCTCATACTATTAATTGTTTAAGAAGAAACTGGCATTTAAATACTCGATAATTTCGAAGTAATCGCCCCCTCTCCCTCTCCCTCTCGACCACGGTCAGCCCAATGGAAGGCATCCGTGATATTGCCAGCCAAGTAGCCATGAATAGTTTGAAGATGGGCGGCCCCCTTAAGGTCACACCTTGAGGGAGCTCTGCTAATTACATGCTGCACATCCGTTTTCTAGAGGAGTGCCAACGTCAGCCAGGGTTGCCAAGCTAACAACACCAACGTAATAAGGCTAGCTAGCAGGAATGGCAACAATGCCAGGAAGATACGCATAGGCGGCACCCCGGTCATGGAAGAGGCAATAAACAGTCCTGCACCCACTGGCGGCGTCAGAAGCCCCAGTACCAACGTCAGACAGACCACCACACCAAACTGGTAGGGAGTAATATCAAACTGCTGGGTGGCAATCGGCAGCAGGATGGGAACTACCAGGATGAGCGCAGCGATACCATCAATGATCATCCCCACCAGTAGCAACACCCCCACCAGCAGCAGCAGAAAAATAAAGGGGTCGGTGGTCAAAGCAGCGATCCAGGCGGCAGCCATTTGCGGCAGTTGCTCGTAGACGACCACCCAGCCGAAGACTCCAGCAGCAGCAATCAACATGATCACCAGGCCGGCATTGATAGCGGTGCGTTTGAGTATCTCGGGCAGCATGGCGACTTTCAAATCACGATAGAGATAACGCCCTAATAGCAACGCCGCCAGCGAGGCGAGCGCCGCCGATTCGGTGGGAGTCGCCAAGCCCAGCAGAATACCGCCGATGATAATCAGCGGTATCGACATGGCCGGCAGGCCCATCTTCAGCGCTTGCACTGCTTCTTGTCGACTCAGCCACTCTCCCTTGGGGTATTGCTGTACCAACCCCATGATGGCGATAGTCAGAAAGAAGGTTCCCCCTAGTAGTAGGCCCGGCAAGATACCGGCGATAAACATATCCGCGATGGGCACCTGGGCCATCACGCCGAACAGCACGAACAGCATTGAGGGCGGGATAATGGGTGACAGCAAGCCGCCAGCAGCAGTAATGGCCGCACTATAGGGTTTGTCATAGCCCTCCCGCTCCATGGCTGGCACCATCGCCCGGGACATGATAGCGATCTGCGAGGCGGCAGAACCGATAATCGCCGCCATCATCATGTTGGCAACCAGATTGATGTAGGCCAAGCCACCGCGAAAACCACCCACCAGCAGTCGTGCCAGGTCGATCAACCGGCGAGTTACCCCACCTTCGTTCATCAGCTCTCCGGCTAGCATAAAGAGTGGAATGGCTAGCAGCCCATAGCTCTCGATAGCCCCGAACAACTGCTGAGGATAGGACTCAAAGAGCACGGTATTACCCGATACCAAGATATAGAACAGGGCAGTAAGTGCCAGCACCAGGGCAATGGGCACCGCCCCCAGCAGTAGCAAAGCAAAGACAGCGACAGTCATCGGGCCACCTCCTCTTGAGTGGTGTGGGATGCCGGACGACCAAGATTGCACAGCGATTGGCATAAATTGATCAGACTGTGGAACAACAAGGAAGCGGCGAACCAAGGAAGAATCAGCCATACCCAGAACTTCTTGATACCCAGCGTTGAGGTATTCTCGGCATAGATGAAATTGAAGGTCTCGCCTTGAAAAGCCTGAATATCGAAGCCGGTCTGCCACAGCAGTAGTGGCTGATACCAGCGCCAACAAAGCCACAGCAGAATCAGCGCGAAGAGCGCCACCATTAGGTCCACGAACAAACCTACCAGGCGCTGACAAGAGGGCGGCAAGAGATCAGTGAACAGCGTCACAGCAATCCCTTGGCGCCGTTTGAAAACCGCACTGGAGATCAGCAGAGTCATCCAGATCATGGCGTAGATAGCCAGCTCGCTGATCCAGTAGATCGGATTGCCGGCGGCACGAAAGGCCACATTGATAAGGATCAGCAGGGTCACTGCCGCCGCTAGGACAGCGGCAGTGATCTCCTCTCCTTTGGCAAGTCGGTCAGAAAGTCGTGACAACATCACGTCACCCTCATTCACGTAGACGGTCGGCTTCCTGGCGAAGCATCTCCAGTCTCGGAGCCTTCTCACCCCAGATTGCTTCCCACTCGGCAATGGCGTCGCCGAAGAACTCAGCATCGGCCTCGACAATATTCAGACCAAGCTCACGGATCTCAGCTTCTTGGGCCGCATCCTTAGCCTGAAAGCCGGACAGGACATTCTCCAGGTGCTCAGCCATGGCGGTCTCGATCAACTCACGATCCTCCACTGAGAGTTCGCGCCAAACCCGACCAGAGACCACACCCACCATAGGGAACATCATATGGTTGGAGATCAGTAAGTTAGGCGCCTGCTCGTAAAACTTGAGGATCAAGATAGAATCAAAGTCCATGTCGATGGCATCTACCTGGCCATTAGCCAGAGCGTCATAGACTTCGAGCAGTGGCAGCGGGGCTGGAGCCGCGCCAGTGGCAGTATAGAAGTCACGGATTGGCTCAAAGGGGGTGATACGCAAGCGCTTCCCGCTCATATCGGCCTGGTTCTCGATAGGTGCCCGAGAGAGCACCTGCCGCATGCCTACCATGCCATAGCCAACGCCGACCATACCCACGCCCTGGGGCATCAGGTCGAGCAGTTCACCGGCAGTGTCGGAACGCAGTAAGCGCGCAGCATGATCTACATCATCAACCAGATAGGGTGCATAAAGGGCACCGAAGTCAGGAATCCGGTTGGAAATTTCAGCGATGGTCAGAAAGGCCATGTCCAGCGCGCCAGTCTGCAATTGCTGAACCATCTGTGCTTCGTTACCAAGCTGCTGGGCCGGGAAAACGCTGACGCTATGCTCGCCATCAGAACGCTCATGAAGGGTATCGGCAAAGGCCACAGCTTCGGTGGACCAGAGGTGCTGGGGAGGTGTAATTACCCCCAGGCGGAAATCGCGAGCCTGGGCAGAAACGGCACCAAAGAGTAGAGAGGCCGCCACGGCAGTGCTCAGAAAGGCTTTTGTAGGAGTCATAATGGGTCTCTTATATAGTTTTTATGTGGTTTTAAAACAGACTCAAACCTTCGCTGTACCGGCCAGTTGACTGGCGAGATCCTGCTCATCTTCTTTAGCCCGCGGCCGGGCATGGCGCACCTGTAGCTCGGGCGCCTCAACGTTGGCCAGTGCCACATTGAACACCACATGAGAAAACGGGCCGTCTAGTTCACGCTTGGCAATCTCGGCGGGGTCTTCAATACGTTCGGCAGTGACGACCAGCTCTTCACGGGTGGCAAAGGCAAAGTCGTCATAGGTGTAGGGATCACCCGCCAGATTAATCTGAGTGGTCAAGTGCTGGTGGCCCGGAGCGGAGACGAAGTAATGAATATGCGCTGGACGCTGCCCGTGACGTCCCAGGGATTTCAGCACTACATCCGTGGGCGCACCTTCGGGTACGCCGTAACCAGAGGGGATAATGCTACGCGCGGTGTAGTGACCTTCGCTGTCGGTATAAATCGTACGACGCAGGTTGTACTCAGATTGCGAAGGATCAAAGAAGGAGTAACCTCCATGGGAGTTGGCGTGCCAAATCTCGACCTTCGCGCCAGCAATCGGCGTGCCGTTCACGTCACGCACCTGACCGGTCAGCCACATGGTCTCACCGTCGTTATCCTGACTATCGTCCATGCGGGCAAAACCTTCGGCTTCCGGGGCACCAGCGACATACAGCGGGCCTTCAATAGTACGCGGTGTGCCGCCGGTGCGTTTGGCTTCGGCGTCGATAGCGTCTTGGCGCATATCAAGGTAGTGATCAAAACCAAGTCCAGGAGACAGCAAACCAAACTGAGTTTGGCTACCCAGCGAATTGAGCAGATTGACAGCCGCCCAGTACTCTTCCTCGGTCACATCGAAGTCATCGATTAGCTTGAACAGATCAGATACCAAGCGATGCACAATTTGTTTGGCGCGATCATTGCCACCGGTTTGGCCAAAGCCAGCAACGGTTTTGATGAAGTCTTGCACGTCGGGAGTGTCAAAAATCTTCACGGTCATGGTGAAACCCTCTGTTTGTTATAAGCTGTTGTTATTAATAAGAACTAACGTTGCACCTGGGTATATTAGCTATCGTCGTCACGCACTGAAGAGGGGTGACGACACAGCGGTTTGACGCTGATTTCCATATAGGGAAACAGTGGCAAGTTGCTAACCAATGCCTGCAGCTCAGCGTTATCTTCAACGTCAAAGATGCTGACGTTCGAGTAGCTGCCTGCCACCCGCCATAAGTGGCGCCATTTGCCCTGGCGCTGCAGGTCTTGGGAATAGCTCTTTTCAGCAGCCTTGATGTCTGCCGCTTGCTCGGCGGGCATATCCGTCGGCAATTTAACGGTCATTTCTACCTGATACAGCATGGCGCTCTCCTCCTCGGCTCGTACGCGACTAGTCTTTACGTGAGCAGTCTTTACGTGAGTAGTGCGTAACCTTGTCTTCATCTAGCGTGATACCCAGCCCTGGCTCTGTCGGTAAGTCGACGCCAAAGTCATGGTAATTAAGCGGTTTAACGACGATATCGTCTTTGAGCAGCAGCGGGCCGAACATCTCCGTACTCCAGGCCATTTCTGGTAGCGTTGCCCAGGCGTGAAGTGACGCGGCAGTGCCGATGGTGCCCTCCAGCAAGGTGCCACCGTACAAGCCAACCCCCGCAGCTTGGGCAACATGGGCCAGTTCCAGCACGCCGTACGTGCCACCGGCTTTGGCAATCTTCAGCGCAAAGGCACCACTGAAACCGCCGCAGACAAGGTCAAGTCCGTCGCGAGCGTCTTGTACTGCCTCGTCAGCGAGCATTGGCACATTGAAGCGGTTAGCCAGTCGGATCAGTCCGGCGTGCTCACGGGCAGGAATGGGCTGCTCAATCAGCTCAATACCGGCCTCCTGCAGCGCCTGAATACCGCGAACTGCGGTGGATTCATCCCATGCCTGGTTAACGTCAACACGCACGCTGGCGCGATCCCCCAAGGCCTCTTTGATGGCCGCCACGTGACGTACATCGTGATCCACCGGATGTGCGCCGATCTTCAACTTAAAGTCACAATGCCGGCGCTGCTCTAAGCGCAACTGCGCTTCGTCGATATCCTTGGCGGTATCGCCACTGGCCAGCGTCCAGAGCACCGGCAAATGTGCTTGGCGGGCGCCGCCGAGCAGCTCGGCCACGCTTAGCCCCAAACGTTTTCCCTGAGCATCCAGCAGCGCGGTTTCCAGCGCCGATTTGGCGATCATATTGCCGCGGATGTGGCGGTTAAGACGGGCGCGTAGCTGATGAATATTGCCTGATGGTTGACCAATCAGCAGCGGCGCTAGGTAGGTATCAATATTGCGCTTGATGCTCTCTGGGCTTTCTGGGCCGTAGGCAAGGCCACCAATGGTGGTGCCTTCGCCTAGCCCTTCAACCCCATCCGAGTGGCGCATGCGCACAATGACCATGGTTTGGCAGGCCATAGTGGTCATGGAAAGCTTGTGTGGACGGATGGTCGGTAAATCGACCAGCACTGTTTGAATATCTTCAATAGAGACGCCGCGCATAGAAACCTCAACTAGAGATAAATTTCTCAAAAAACACTCGGCATTCGCCCACCGGATTTTCCTCAAACCAAGTCTTGCTAGCCTCAATCATCGGCGGCGGCCCACACAGGTAGGCATCGAAGGGCTGGGCGAGGAAGTCGAGATCGAAAAGGTCACAGACCACGCCCTTGTTGCCTTGCCACGCTTCGGAAGGCGTCATTACAACGGTGCCAAAGGCGAAGTCGGGCAGCGTCTCGGTGAAAGCTTCTAGACGCGCGAGCTCACTGAGATCCTGCTCCTGGGTCACTCCATAGACGAGACGGATCGGCTGCTGGCACTCGCCCTTTTCGGCCAGTTCCTCAAGCATACCGAGGAAGGCAGAAAGGCCCGTTCCACCGGCCACCATCAGTAACGGGCGCTGTACCTCACGGAGATAGAAGGCTCCCAAGGGCGCCTCCAGGGAGATGGCATCGCCCACCTGGGCACAGTCGCGCAGGTAGTCGCTCATCACACCGCTCGGCAACAGGCGAATCAAAAAGCGCAGCTTTCCCTCCTGTACCGCCGAGGTGGCAAAGGAGTAAGCCCGCCACTGATCGCTACCCGGCACCTCAATGCGAGCATACTGACCAGGCAGGTACGGCAATGCCTGAGTGGGATCGTCGAGGGTGATCTCGAGGATGGCAGCACCATCGGAGACCTGCTCCACGGCGCTGACAGTGCCGTTATGCACCTCGGTAGCCACACTGCAGACGTTGGAATCGATATCGAAATAGAAGGAAGCCTGACTGGAGCGCAGGCGAGTCTGGCAAGCCAATACATGCCCTTCGGCGATCTCCTCCTCGGTCAAGGCCTCCTCATCGATATACTCGACATCGACATCACCGGACTCGCGCAGGCAGCGGCAAGTACCACAAACCCCTTCCCGGCAATCCACCGGCAGATTGACTCCGTGACGCTGAGCGGCATCCATCAGCAGCTCATTCTTATCGACCTTGACGAAGCGGGTGGTGCCGTCCCGAAAGACAATGGCGGCTGTGTTATGCATGACTCGCCCTCCAGCAACATCAGACGTGGTAGAAATCCAAGACGGAATCGATCTTGTCGTTGAGCAGTACCGTGTGCTTGCGGGTAATCTTCCAGTCGTCGCCGTCACCACGCAGCGTATAGCTGGCCGTGCCGAAGAAGTAGCCGCTCTCACCGAAGCGGTGGAAGTGAGTGACCCAGTTCACCTTAGCCTGCACCTGACCATCATCACGTGGCGCCCAGCACACGTTATTAATCAGATGCAGCGTGCGGGGCATCGGCGTGGAAGCAGCGGACTTGCCAGTACGCAGGCGGAAGATGCGATCCTCAATGCCCGTGCGGTCCGCGTAGTACATCAGCGACATCTCACGCTTCGGGTCCTGGGTGATCTCATGGTCGCCCTTCCACTGAGGGATATGAAACTCACACTCTGGGGCGAACTGGTCTAAATAAGCATCCCAATCCTGGCTGTCACAAAGTTCGGCGACCTGATAGAGAAACTGTTCGATGGATTGCTGCTGGCTCATGACTTATACCTCCTGGAGCTTGAGTGCTTTCTTCTCGAGACCCGCGAGCAGCATTTGCTGCCAGCTGCCGTGCTGGTTGACGTAGAGCCCCTCATGGGTGAACTCGGTTCCGGTGATCACCGGTTTAATCCCGAGCACCTGGCTGTTGTGGGTCTCGCCGTACTCCCAGCACTGGTAGCCCCGGGAAATGTCATTCCACTCAGTGGCCCGCGCTTCGAAGCCACGCTGTTGCTCACGGAACTCCACCAGATCATCGGGGGTCCCCATGCCAGAGACATTGAAGAAGTCCTCAAACTGGCGGATACGATTCTCGCGATCAGCATCGGACTCGCCTTTCACGCCCAAACAGAGGCTGATCACTTCCGTCTTGTTCCAAGCCACCGGGCGCACGATGCGCAGCTGGGAACTGATCTGATCCATGAAGAACAGGCTGGGGTAGATATTCAGGTTACGCAGGCGATGCATGGTCCACTCAGCACGCTCCTGGGGGAGCTGCTCTAGTAGGCGAGGCATCACCGCAGCGTAACCAGGGCGTACCTGGGGGTTAGGCATGTCGCTGAACAACAGGCTGTGGCCGTTATTGAAGGAGAACCAACCATCGTCGGTATCTTTGTCGCCGGCACCTAGCTTGCTGTAGTCGAGGGTATCGCCGCTGCTGCCGTGCTTCTGGGCTTCCAGCTCACGGCGGTGCTGTACGGTAGAAACGTAGTTATAGTGCACAGTGCTGACGTGATAGCCATCCAGACCGTTCTCGTTCTGCAGCTTCCAATTGGCGTTGAAGGTGTAACGGGACTCACCGGGTAGCACCTCCAGCTCACCATCCTTCGCTTGCTCGACCATCATGTCGAAGAACAGCGTGGTGTCACCGAGGAACTCCTTGAGACTGACGGTGGATTCTGTGTCCAGACTAATAAAGACAAAGCCACGGTAGCTTTCGATGCGCGCCTGGCTCAGGCCACGGCTGGCCTTATCGAAGTCTTCGGGATATTCGCTCGGCGCTTTGACCTTGACCAGGCGGCCATCGGACTTGTAGCACCAGGCGTGGAACGGGCAGGTGAAGGTGGACTGGTTGCCCTTGCCAACCCGGGTCAGGGTGGCCCCACGGTGCTGGCAGGTGTTGGCCAGCGCCCGCAGTTCTCCCTTGCCATCACGAGTGATGATCATCGGCTGACGGCCAGCCTGCATGGTAATAAAGTCGTTCTTATTGGGAATTTGGCTTTCGTGGCAGGCGAAGATCCACTGCTTTTCGAAGATGAGTTCCATTTCGAGATCGAACAGCGCCCGATCGGTGAACATGTCACGAGAAACCCTAAAAACGCCTTCATCAGGACGGAAGTCGATACAACTCTCGACGAAAGCCTGCCAGTCGGAGGGGGAGCGATATGCAGTCATGGGTCGTTACCTTTTTATTACTTATGAGGTACGTCTAACCCTAGAGGCTTCCCCCAGCCTTCACTATGCAGTTCTTGGAGGAACACTATGCACTTTTTTGCTCATCCTCCGAGAGCAGTCCGGATCGGCGCCAATGCTCACCCAAGTAGTTCTAGTCTATTTAATCGTCGCAACAATGTCCTAGAAACTGTGCCCTAGAAATAATGTTCTAGAAACAATGTTCTAGAAACAATGCCCTAGAAACAATGCCCTAGAAACAATGCCCTAGAAAAGCGCATAAACGCTTCTATGAAACAGTTACACTAGTATAAAGATAACCACGAAAGGCCTTAACATGACGCTACCGCTTTACCTTGGCCTACCCATGTGGGCCAATCAGGATTGGCTTGGCACTCTCTATCCAAGGCATGCCAAAACTGACCTGTTAAGCGATTATGCGGCGGTCTTTTCAAGCGTTGAGGGCAACACAACGTTTTATAGCGGCGCACCAAAGGCAGAAACGGTGGCCGCGTGGGCGCGGCAAACACCACCTCATTTTCGTTTCTGCTTTAAACTTCCTGCCACAGTCACCCATGACCAGCGTTTAACCCAGCCAGAAAATGCCTGGGCGTTTCTCAAGGCACTCACGCCCCTCCATGATCGCCTTGGTCCTACCATGGTTCAGCTACCACGTGATTTTGGCCCTTCGGAGCTCCCCCAGCTAGAAGCGCTTCTTGCTCAATGGCCGGCCTACTTACCGTGCGCAGTGGAGGTACGCCACCCCGCTTTTTTCCTCAAAGGAGAGGCAGAAAAAGCCCTTAACCGCTTGTTAATAACTTATTCAGCCAATCGCGTAATGCTTGATGTTCGTCCGCTGTTTTCAACACCCGCCAATGACCATCCTGGTTTAGCGCATGCACAGCAAGAAAAGCCGAAACTCCCGCTACACGTGCTTTCCACAGCAAATTATCCAGTCATTCGCTTTATTGGCCATATTGACAAAACAATTAATAGGGACTATTTCACGCCGTGGATAGACAGGCTCATCCTGTGGATAAGTCAGGGGAAAACCCCTTTCTTATTTGTGCATACTGCTGATAACCGAGCGTCACCAGAACTGGCGCGCTGTTTGTACCATGAAGTTCAACAACGCATCACTTTGCCAGCTCTTGCGTCATTCGCTGACGAGAAGCAGAGCCAACTGTTTTGACCGATCTTTTTAGGCTAACTGACTGGCAACCCCCACCACGATCGGATAAATTGCGCGTACTTTCGGAAAATAACGTTAGAACATTTCTCTTTTCCGAAAATCAGCACATTAGGCTTATAACGCCTTATTACAATTAACTAAACAGGTGATTTCATGGCAAAACTTGCACATGCACAGTGGTCATCGCGCATGGGATTTGTGCTGGCGGCCGCTGGTTCAGCCGTTGGCCTTGGTAACATTTGGCGCTTTTCTTACATGGTGGGCGACAGTGGTGGGGCAGCTTTCGTGCTTGTCTACCTTGCTTGCGTGGCGTTGGTGGGCCTGCCCATATTGGTGGCTGAATGGATGATTGGCCGCCGTGGCCAGAAAAATCCAATTAACACCATGGCTGACCTTGCAGCCAATCATGGTAAATCCAAGGCGTGGGCGTTGATCGGTGTGAGTGGCGTATTAGCGGCGTTCCTGATTCTGTCTTTTTACAGTGTTATTGGGGGCTGGTCGCTGAACTACACCCTTAGTTCCGTCATTGGAACGTTTAACGGCCAAGATGCTGACACAATTAGTGGCCTTTTTGGCGGCATGCTGGCTAGCCCAACGACGCTGCTGCTTTGGCATACGGCCTTTATAATCCTCGTCATTGGTATCGTCGCTCGCGGCGTGACCAAAGGCCTGGAAAGCGCAGCACGCATCATGATGCCCGCACTAGTGGTACTGATGCTAGTGTTAGTGGGCTATGGTATGACCAGCGGCCATTTTGGCGAAGCGCTAGCCTTTATGTTCAGCCCGGACTGGGATGCACTTGACGGCGGTGTTGTACTTGCCGCGATGGGACAAGCGTTCTTCACCCTATCGCTGGGCATGGGCATTATGATGGCCTACGGTTCCTACCTAGGCGAAGATGTTAACCTGATCAGTACCGCACGCACCGTTATTATTCTGGATACAGCGATCGCGCTGCTGGCGGGCTTAGCAATCTTTCCGATCGTATTTGCTAATGGGCTCAGCGCGGGAGAAGGCCCAGGCTTGATTTTCGTTACGCTGCCGTTGGCCTTCGGCAATATGGCAGGCGGCACGGTGCTGGGTCTGATGTTCTTCCTGCTGCTTACCTTCGCGGCGTTAACATCGGCGATTTCGTTGCTAGAGCCCGTCGTAGAAACGTTAGAAGAGCGCACGTCGTTGTCGCGCCTAGCGGCAACATTCGTTAGCGGCATTGCCGTGTGGGCGTTAGGGGTTGCCGCACTGCTGTCGTTCAACGTGTGGTCTGAGGTGCTGTTCTTCGGGCTTAACATCTTTGATCTACTGGATACCTTCACCAGTAAGATTTTGCTGCCGCTGACAGGGCTTGGCGCGATTGTGTTCTTCGCGACCTGCTTGGATAAAGAAGAGTCACGCAAAGAGCTACGCATGGATGTTTATGACTATAGCCTCTGGAATCTGCTGGCTAAATACGTCGCCCCCATCGGGGTAGCCGTGGTTTTCCTGGCAGGCTTCTTCTAAGCATCAAGTTCTAGGCAGTAATGTTTAACCAGCAAGAGATAGCCCTGGCTTGCCCAGGGTTATCGTCAGCTAGTTAGCGCTTTACTTACCCGCCCTTACCTTAGTGCAATTCGCTCTCTTGCTCATCATCTGCCAAGGGGGCGATATCCCGCGATAACTTCTGAAATTCCCGATGCAGCTCTATGCCCCTACGCGCCCTCAGGCTGCGCTGGGCGGCACTACGCCGACGCTCAACATGCTCATCCACTTCCATACTCATAAAGATGTCGAGTAGTTCGCTTTTTACCGAGGTGATTCGTTCGACGTTTCTCATAATCGACGTTCCTCCAGGTGAATATGCCTACGTCCACCTGCATCCGTGACGACTGTTTATTTAAATGATGCAGTGCGGCACTTCACTTCTTACTATAACCTACTTGACAAAATGATGACGAATCCAGTTGAAATGCCCTAACGGCATTTAAACGCATGAGTAAATCGCATTTATACTGTTTCTGCATCGTGCTTGCTGCAACATACGCTGCAACAAGCACTCAGGCATACTGTCGTGAGCATATCTGCATAAGTACTAAAGAGAATTTAAGGAGCTTAATGTGAGCCGCGCCCTGTTCGATGAAATGAGACGCCGCATGGAGCACTTTCGTCGCTCCGAGCAAAAGGTTGCGCGGTTCGTACTGCGCAACCCAGACGAGGTCATCCATATGCGGATTGTCGACCTCGCAACAGAGGCTAAAGTTAGCGAGCCCACCGTTGTACGCTTTTGTCGCGCACTCGGCTGTAACGGGTTCCAGGACTTTAAACTCCAACTTGCCCAGATGCTGGCCAGTGGTAGTCAGTTTGCCCAGTTCTCTATGAACGATAGCGACTCGGTTGCCGAGTTTTCCCACAGCATTTTCGACTCCACCGTGGGCACACTTTTATCGGTGCGCGACCGGCTTGATAATGATGCCCTCGGGCGTGCGGTCAACGCTCTCGCCATGGCAAACCGCGTTGAGTTCTATGGCTTTGGGGCCTCCGGTGCCGTGGCTTTCGATGCCCAGCACAAGTTCTTCCGCCTGCAGATATCGACCTCCGCTTATGCTGACCCGCATATGCAAAATATGTCGGCGGTCACGCTAAAAGAGGGTGATGTCGTGGTCGCCATCTCACAAACAGGCCGTACCAAAGCACTGGTCGCTAGCGTTCGCTTGGCGCGCGAAGCAGGCGCTACCGTTATTGGCCTGTGCCCGAGTGACTCACCGCTGGCCGGCGAAGTGAGTCTGCCGCTGTATATCGATGTGCATGAAGATACCGAAATCTACACGCCGCTTAGCTCACGAATCGCCCATTTGGTGCTTATCGACGTCCTCGCCGTCGGCGTTGCCAAAACGCGCGGTCCGAAGTTGGCTGAGCAGTTGAAAGCCGTCAAGAAGAGCCTGAATACGCTGCGTTTTCCTGAAGAGCCGTAGTTGCCCATTCGACTGTATGCACAGCCAGTTCGCTGGCTGTGCTAAACTGGCCGCCCATTTTTCGAACCGGCAGCGGCTTATATGGACGACGTCACGGCGATACTTGATCAGCTTAACCCTGCCCAGCGCGAAGCGGTAAGCGCGCCTCAGGGTAACTTACTGGTACTGGCGGGTGCCGGGTCCGGTAAAACCCGCGTGCTGGTTCATCGCATTGCTTGGCTAATGCAGGCCGAAGGGCTTTCGCCCTATGCCCTGCTGGCGGTCACGTTTACCAACAAGGCCGCGCGGGAAATGCGCACTCGTCTGGAAGCGCTGCTGAGCATCTCCATGCGCCATGTCTGGGTCGGCACGTTTCACTCTATCGCTCACCGCCTACTGCGCACTCACTGGCAGGATGCTCGGCTACCACAGCACTTCCAAATCATCGACTCCGATGACCAGTTACGGCTGGTAAAACGGATGCTCAAAGATTATTCCATCGATGATGAGCGCTTCCCGCCCCGCCAAGTGCAAGGCTTTATCTCTGGCTGCAAAGAGGAAGGACTTCGCCCCCACCAAGTAAACGTGGACGGCGATGGTTATCTTGGCCAGATGGTAGAGCTTTATGAGCGCTACCAATTTATCTGCGAACGCGGCGGCCTAGTGGACTTCGGTGAACTGCTACTGCGCAGCCTAGAACTGTTGCGTGACAACCCGCCGTTGCTAAATCATTACCGCGAGCGCTTTGGTCATGTATTAGTCGATGAGTTTCAGGACACCAATACGCTGCAATACGCGTGGTTAAAACTACTCACTGGGCTGCAAACACCCATGACCGCCGTCGGTGACGATGATCAGTCAATTTACGGTTGGCGTGGCGCCAAAGTGGAAAATATTCGCCGCTTTGAGGAGGAGTTTCCTAACACTCACACCGTACGCCTAGAGCAGAACTACCGCTCCACAAGCGCGATTCTGGAGGCCGCTAACACGCTGATCAGTCATAACAGCGAGCGGCTGGGTAAAAACCTATGGACTGATGGTGTCGAAGGCGACCCTATTTCTGTTTACGCCGGGTTTAACGACTTAGAAGAAGCCCGCTATATCGTCGATACCATCAAAGAAAAGGTCGATGAAGGGTTTAATCGCCGCGACGTTGCCATTCTTTACCGCTCCAATGCTCAATCGCGCTTACTGGAAGAGACGCTGATCCGCCAAGGTATGCCCTACCGTATTTACGGAGGGCATCGCTTCTATGAGCGCTTAGAGATCAAAAATGCCCTAGCGTACCTGCGACTACTGCTTAATCGTGATGACGATGCCTCTCTGGAACGTGTGATTAACGTGCCCACCCGCGGGATTGGCACCCGCACGGTAGAGATTGTGCGCCATCGCGCCCGAGAGCAAAGCATTTCACTGTGGCAGGCGCTGCACGATGCCATTCAAGACGGCACGCTAAAAGGCCGTGCAGCCAACGCGGTGCAGACATTTGCCAACCTCATTGAGCAATTAGACAACGATGCATCTGGCCTGCCGCTGCATGAAATTATCGACCACATCACCACTCATACTGGCCTGATCGAGCATCACAAAAGCGAGCGCGGCGAAAAAGGCCAGGCGCGCGTGGAAAACCTGGAAGAACTGGTGACTGCTGCGCGCGCCTTTACCCATGGCGATGCTTTCGAAACCCCGGAGGCAGGCGAAGGCATGGCAGCGCTGGAAGCGTTTCTATCCGAAGCGGCGCTTAATGCAGGCGACCATGAAGCCGATGAGTTTGAAGATAGCGTGCAGCTGATGACCCTGCACTCTGCTAAGGGCTTGGAGTTTCCCATAGTCTTTATTGCCGGTGTTGAAGAGGGCCTATTTCCTCATAAAATGTCGATCGAAGAGCCAGGGCGGCTCGAAGAGGAAAGACGACTTTGCTATGTCGGCGTTACCCGTGCGATGCAGAAACTCTACCTGACCCATGCTGAAACTCGCCGCCTGCACGGCAAAGAAGTGTTCCCCAGGCCATCGCGCTTTCTACGCGAACTGCCGCCTCATCTGTTGGAAGAAGTCCGCCTACGTGGTCATATTTCCCGTCCCGTTACCGCTTCACGCTCAAGTTTTGCGCAGCAGCGTGTTGAAAGCGACGGCGACCTGCCTGCCCTGCATGTTGGCCAGCGGGTAATGCATCCGGTGTTTGGCGAAGGCATCATTCTTAATGCGGAGGGCGAAGGGGCCCGCGCCCGCGTACAGGTCAGCTTTGAAGGTGAAGGGGTGAAATGGCTCGTGCTAGGGTTTGCCAAACTCGCCCCTCTTTGAGTGGCGTTAACGTAAGCGTAAAGCTGTAGGCGAGCACTTGCCCATTAAAACCTGCTTAGCGCATACTGGCTGATGGACACTGCGCTCACTGCGCGTTAATAAAAAAACATCAGATAATTTCGGAGTTATGCCCGCCATGCAACGCCGCCAATTTCTAAAAACCGCCGGCTTCGGTGCCGCCGGTGTCGCTGCTGCACCTTTTGTTTCCACTGCTAGCGCCAACGAAACCTATACCTGGGATATGGTGACCTCCTGGCCGAAAAACTTCCCAGCGCTTGGCACAGGTGCCAATGACTTCGCGCGCCGGGTCGAGCAGCTCTCCAATGGCCGCATGCGCATACGTGTACACGGTGCTGGTGAACTTGTGCCTGCACTTGAAGTGTTTGATGCGGTCGCTGCGGGTACTGCAGAGATGGGGCATTCCGCATCCTACTACTGGCGCGGCAAGGTCGCGGCCTCACAGTTTTTCACCGCTGTGCCGTTTGGTATGAACACCACCGAAATGAATGCGTGGCTGTATCACGGAGGCGGTCAGGAACTGTGGGATGAAATCTACGCCAACCACAACCTTAAGCCTTTCGCTGTCGGTAATACCGGCACGCAAATGGGCGGCTGGTTCAAAAAAGAGATTAACTCCCTAGACGATATGCAGGGCCTAAAACTTCGCTTGCCAGGCCTTGCTGGCGAAGCGATGAACGGCATTGGCGTCAGTACCGTCACTATGGCAGGCTCAGAAATTTTCACCTCGCTGCAAACCGGCGCACTTGATGCAGCGGACTGGGTCGGGCCTTACAATGATATGGCGTTTGGCCTTCACCAAGTGGCGGATTACTACTACACCTCCGCATGGAACGAGCCGACAGCCGTGCTGGAAGGCACTGTCAATTTAGACGCTTGGAATTCCCTGCCAGAAGATCTGCAAGACGTTATCCGTGAAGCCGCACGGGCCTCTAATCTCGCCATGATCAGTGAATTTGCCTACCGTAATGCTCAGGCGCTTGAAACACTAGTCGATGAACACGGTGTTCAACTGCGCACCTTCCCAGAAGACGTGATGGCAGCGCTGTATGAATCTTCAAAAGAGGCGATCCAACGCCAAGTAGACAATGACGAAGAGTCTCGCCGCGTTTATGACTCTTACTCAGCCTTCCAGAAATTGGTGCGTCCGTTCAGTGATGTAGGCGAATACGCTTACCTGAAAAACCGCGATAATGTCGGCGCCTAGAAATTCCGCCATCTTTTAGTAGCGACACAAAGAAGGGCGCCGAGGCGCCCTTTTGCGATGTTAATGGTCAACCAATCTCTCAGCTATGCACCGCACGGATACGCCCATTATCATCCAACGCCACCATAACAAAGCGCGCTTCGGTCACTTTTTGTCGCTCTTCCAAGTGACGGCCTTGAGGTGGGCGCACCCATACCTCAACATCAATCTTAATCGAGCTATGGCCTATTTCCTGCACGCAGGTATAGACACTCACCATAGACCCCACGCGCACCGGGCTTAAAAAATCCATCGCTTCGATAGCCACGGTCGCTGTGCGACCGCCTGCCTCTCGGCCCGCAGCTAGCTCGGCGGCTTGATCCATCTGGTTAACTAACCAACCGCCCGGAATATCACCATAGAGATTGGTATCTTGCCGAGAAGCCAGTAACTTTAAGGTGAGCTGCCCCTGCGGAGCAGGTACATCGTCCAAATCGGTGTCCAGCGGTGTCATAAGGTGGTCGCTTCAAAAGGTTATTGTTGTGATGTTGCTGCATCGCAATAGGCTGGTAATAGTTAATCACAAGAGGGGTGTCGTTTGAAGCGTTACAATTTACGACGTGTGAGAAAACATCAACTGCTACTGCTTCTGACTGGCTGGCTTCTAATGGCGGGCAATCTTGCCTGGGGGCAGCCAACCTCGGTGAGCGGCACGTTAGGTGCCGTCGGTTCTGACACTATGGCAGGCTTAGTGCTGCGCTGGGGCGAAGCCTTAAGCGCCCGCCACCCGGATATCAACCTGCAATTTCAGGCCGGCGGCTCAGCCAGCGCGCCGACTGCCTTAGTGGCTGGCACCACCCGCCTAGGGCCGATGTCACGCCCCATGACCCATGCAGAACGCCAGCAGTTTATTGACCGCTACGGTTATCCACCGCTTGAGCTTCGTGTTGCTCGGGACGCATTAGTGGTGGTGGTACATCGCCATAACCCATTGGATACCCTGACACTCCAACAAGTCGATGCGATTTTTTCAACTAGCCTCGCTTGCGGTGCTCCCCACCCCATCCGGCGCTGGAGTACGCTGGTACCGGCGACGGATTGGCCTTATGGCCAAATAGCCCTGCATGGTCGTAACCTAGCGTCGGGTACCCATGGCCTCTTTCAGGAAAGAGCCCTGTGCGATGGCGAGTTTCGCCTAGATATCAGTGAACACCCAGGTTCATCGGCGGTCATTGCTGCGGTAGGAGAGTCCTTCAATGCTATGGGCTATGCAGGCTACAACCATTTAAATCCAATGGTGCGCGCACTACGCCTAGTAGATGAATCCGGAGCTGCCGTTGCGCCCAACGAACGCTCTATTCAGCAAGGAAAGTACCCATTATCACGCGATCTCTATCTTTACGTGAACCTGCCACCCAGCGAGTCATTGCCGCCCGTGGAGCAAGCCTTTCTGACACTTATCTTTTCGGAAGAGGGTCAGCAGATTGTCAAAGCAGCTGGCTTTGTGCCGCTACCCAATCAGCTGCGTGATGCTCAGCGCCAACACCCGTGAACTGTCATTTAATTGTCATAAATAAACGATAGGGTAAGGAGACTCGACCATGCATGCTTATTTTCGTGATGGCTTTCGCTTTTCTATGATGTCGACATGACTCTTCCCCGGCTACCCTTTTCGCGTCAGCCGCTGCGCCATATACAAGACCGACTTGCTACCGGGCTTATCACCGCCGGTGGTATTGGTGTTTTGTTGGCAATTTTAGCCATTGGCGTCTTCCTTGTATGGGAAACGCTACCGCTGCTCGCCTTGGGCGACACGTTCAGCCTCGCTAAACTCTCTCCTCTTGCCTGGGGCACGTTAAAAGCAGCGCTGGCGGCCATGCTATTCGCAACGCCCATTGCCCTAGGCGCGGCAATGTACTCTGCGCTATTTATGTCAGCACGGCTCCGTAGCCGTTTGAAGCCAACGCTTGAGTTGATGGAAGCAGTGCCTGGCGTTGTCATCGGATTTATTGCCGGTTTATTACTCGCCCCCTGGGTGGAACGAAACCTGGCCAGTGCCTTGATGATCATTATTTGGCTACCTCTTAGTGCAGCCTTAGCGGGATATCTATGGTATCGGACGGCCGTCCACGTTCGCCAACGACTACCGCTTTCGTGGGCAGGCTTATGGCTTATTCCCTGGTTGGCTGGCATGGCTGTACTGGCAATATGGATTGCTCCCATCATTGAACAACACTGGCTTGGCGGCGACCTGCGACGCTTGCTTGATCAACGTTACGGCCTTGATTACGCCACCCGAAATGCACTGATTGTGGGTATTGCGATGGGATTTGCGGTGATTCCCAGTATTTATTCGCTCGCGGAAGATGCACTTGCCGATGTTCCCCCTACCTTAATGGAAGGTGCTCAAGCGCTAGGCGCTAGCCGCTGGCAAGCACTGTGGAAAGTTGCCCTACCCACGGCAGCTCCTGGAGTCTTTTCAGCGGTGATGATTGGCGCTGGCCGCGCCGTGGGCGAAACCATGATTGTGTTAATGGCCAGCGGTAACACCGCGCTCTTTAGTGCCAGTCCGTTTGAAGGGTTACGTTCGCTATCAGCCTCTATCGCCATTGAGCTTCCCGAGGCTTCACCAGGCGGGCTGACCTATCACTTACTGATACTGGCGGCACTGGCCTTGTTCATTTTTACCTTTGTGGTGAACACGTTAGCTGAAATTGTCAGACAGAGATTGCGCCGACGCTATCAACGCTTAGGGAGCTCACTCTGATGCGTTGGCAGCGGGCTGTTTTTTCAAACGTTGGTTTTTTAAAAATGAGCGGCAGCGGGCTCTGGCCTTGGCTTTGTGCTGCCTGCGTGGCGCTTTCGTTATTAATGTTGGCAGCATTATTAACGCTGCTGACGATTCGGGGGTTAGGCCATTTTTGGCCAGCGCCATTAGAGGAAGTTACCCTCAAGTCAGGCGATATCGTCATTGGGCAGCCAGTTCGTGAAACGACGCTGCCCAAGGGAGCAGGGTCAGAACGGCTCTATTTCACTGGTAATCAGGATATTACAGGAAGCAACTGGCAGTGGATTACCATTGATGATATTAGCCAACAGGCCGAGCCAGCCGACCTTATCCGCTTAACGCGCACCCCATGGGGTGATTTTATAGGCCGTTTAATGACGGTGGAGAGTGGCGATCAACGGTTAACAGAACAAGCTGCCTGGACTTTCATCCATGATGCGCTTGCCTTACCCGTCAAGCAGCGGCCCCCTGGAACGTTAGTGCTAGCCACTGCCGATGGTCAAATACTTCGACAGCCGCTGGCAAGTGTTACCTACTTTCAATCACCAAATGCCATGTCCTGGGGACAAAAAACCATCGCCTGGGGGCAGCGCATCTGGCAATTTCTAAGTGAAGGGCCACGCGCCGCAAATACTGGCGGAGGCGTCTGGCCAGCCATTTTTGGCACCGTCTTAATGGTCATTCTGATGTCAGTGATCGTTACTCCGTTTGGGGTTCTCGCTGCCATTTACTTAAACGAAATCGCTCACCAAAACCGCCTAACACGCTTAGTTCGCATTGGCGTACGCAACCTGGCAGGCGTGCCCTCAATCGTTTATGGCGTGTTTGGCCTTGGCGTATTTGTATACGGAGTAGGCGGTTCTATCGACAGCTGGTTTTTTAGCGATGAACTGCCCTCACCCACATTTGGAACCGGCGGCCTTCTTTGGGCCTCGCTAACACTTGCCTTGCTCACGTTACCTGTAGTGATTGTCGCTACCGAAGAAGGGCTAGCACGCATACCCGATGCCCAGCGGGAAGGTGCCGTTGCGCTGGGTGCGACACGCTTGGAAATGTTGACGCGGGTGGTGTTGCCCATGGCAACGCCCGCCATGCTAACGGGGATGATTTTAGCCGTCGCCAGAGCCGCGGGCGAAGTGGCGCCGCTAATGCTAGTGGGCGTCGCCAAGCTAGCGCCGCAAATGCCTGTAGATGGTGAGTTTCCCTACCTTCATCTAGAGCGCAAGTTTATGCACCTCGGCTATCATTTATTTGATACCGCCTTTCATGGTGAAGATGTGCAGGCCGCAATTCCGCTGGTTTTCGCCACCGCACTGCTGCTGGTGTTAATCGTACTCGTGCTTAATCTAACTGCCATATTTCTGCGTCATTATCTGAGGCGTCAGCGAGGAAACGAATGTTAGCGTCTTTATCGTCCAACAAAGCGGCTCTCGCGCCCGTGACGCATTTTCCTGCCGAACAGCGCTGCTTGAGCATTGCAAAATTTCACCTCGCTTATGCGGGGAAAATGGCGTTGCGCGATCTAACATTAGACCTACCACGCCACCGTGTAACGGCCTTTATTGGCCCTTCAGGCTGTGGAAAGTCAACGCTGCTACGCGCGATTAATCGACTGCACGACCTTAATGAATCGGTAACACACAGTGGCCATATTCAGCTTGAAGGTCAGGATATTCATGCCCCGGACATGAATGTTACCGAGTTGCGACGGCGCGTTGGGATGGTGTTTCAAACACCCAACCCTTTCCCTATGTCGATTTATGAAAACGTGGCCTTTGGCCTGCGTTTACAGCAACGCTTACCCAAGCGGAAGCGGGACGACATTATCGAATGGGCACTTACATCGGCAGCACTGTGGGATGAGGTTAAAGATCGTCTGCACCGCTCGGCTTGGCAGCTATCTGGCGGCCAGCAGCAGCGCTTGGTCATTGCTCGTACGCTTGCCGTACAGCCGGATGTACTGCTACTCGATGAACCAGCGTCAGCCTTAGACCCGATCTCGACGCTGAAAATTGAAGAGCTGATTCGTAACCTTAAATCACAGCTAACGCTTGTGCTGGTTACCCACAATATGCAGCAAGCCGCGCGGGTTTCTGACTACACGGCTTTTTTGCAGCACGGTGAACTCGTTGAGTACGGGCCAACGGATCAATTGTTCACCAACCCGCGTTTACAACGCACCGAAAACTACATCACCGGCCGCATCACCTAGGCCCCAAAGACATCACGTCAGGAGTGCTCAATGGATATTACGAGCGATAGCCACAGCCAACATATCTCTCGCCAGTTCAACCAAGAGCTGGAGGAGCTAAAAACCCACCTGATGGCCATGGGCGGTCTGGTGGAAAAACAAGTGCAAGATGCTGTTTTTGCGCTACTGGAAGGTGACAGCCGTCTTGCTGAGAAAGTGCGCGACAATGACCGCCAAGTTAACGACCTGCAACTGCAAATTGACGATGAATGTACGCGGGTATTAGCGCGTCGTCAGCCAGCGGCTTCCGATTTGCGCTTAGTGCTGGCGGTTATTCGCGCAACGTCTGACCTTGAGCGTATTGGCGATGAAGCCAGCAAAATTGCTCGAAATGCGCTGCTGTTAAGCGAAAATAGTGGCAACATTCGCGGTTTAGTGGAAGTACGCCATATCAGCGAACATGTACGTAAAATGCTTCGCGATGCACTTACCGCTTTTGCTCGTTTTGATACCGATCTTGCAATGCAAGTTGTGCGCGAAGATGAGTTCGTTGACGACGAGTATGGTAGCGCCATGCGCTCGCTGATGACCTTTATGATGGAAGATTCACGTTCGATTAGCTCCGTACTTAGCATTATGTGGGTGCTACGTGCCTTAGAACGCGTGGGTGATCATGCCAACAACCTGGCGGAGTACGTTGTCTACTTGGTCAAAGGGTTAGATATTCGCCATAGCGATCCCGACGCGATCGACCCGCAGGTACTTAAAAAATCTTGACCTAGCACGCGATTCCTCCTGCAATACGCCCAGATATCCCCTCTGGGCGTTTTTTCTAAGGAGCAAACATGTTGGATGCGATGACAGCGCTGAGCCGAGGCACTCGCTTGGTATACCAGAAAGGTCTGCGGCGCTATATTTTCCTACCCATCGTGGTCAATATAATCGTTTATGCCAGCATGCTCAGTTTCGTGGTCAACCGCTTTTCTGGTTGGCTAGACAGTGCTATGACAATGGTACCAAGCTGGCTTGAGTGGCTCTCATGGCTAATCTGGCCACTGTTTTTTATCAGCCTGCTGCTGGTGATCTTTTTTACCTTCACCCTGGTCACCCACTTAATCGCCGCACCTTTCTATGGTTTTTTAGCAGCGAAGGTAGAACGTCAAGCGACAGGGCGTGAACCCCTGGATGACCGTGGGCTCGCTAAAACCGCTGTCGATGCCTTGGGTCGCGAGCTAGTCAAACTCGGCTATATCCTGCCACGCATGGTCATACTGTTTATTATTAGCTGGATACCCGGCCTAAACCTGATAGCCCCTGTTTTGTGGATCCTTTTTTCCGCGTGGATCATGGCAATCACTTATTTAGATTATCCTATGGATAACAATAAGATAACGTTTCGCGATATGCGGACACGACTATCGCAACGGTGGTGGCCAAGTCTCACCTACGGCGGGTTGATTATGCTAGTGACCTGGATCCCTCTCGCCAACCTGTTCTTAATTCCCGGTGCAGTGGCAGGCGCCGTATTAATGTGGGACGACCACTACCGCGGCACGCGCGACATTACGCCTCATCGCTGATGGCTTAATCGCTATAACGCTGACACAACCTATTTGTTACCTTAAGGTTGTTTGGCTGCACTATTATTCTCAAGATTAAGCATAAGCCTTGTTAAGAAGATAAGGCCCCTAAAAGGAATACGACCATGCTGACCCGCGCACTCTGGTTGACGGCTCTCCTCACTGGCTCAATCTCTCTCGCGTCGGCTCACGACGTTCAAACTGACCAGTTAAGGATCGCTCATCCTTTTGCCACGCCAACCCCCCCAGGTGTGGCAAATGGTGCCGCTTATCTGGATATTACGGCTCATACAGAGTCCGTCACACTGGTCAGCGCGCAGACACCTGTGAGCGAAAGTGTTGAGCTACATGATATGCAGATGGAAGGCGATATGATGAAAATGCGCCACGTCAGTGCTATCGAAATCGCTAAAGACGAAACGCTGACAATGCGCCCGGGTGGCGGTTATCACTTAATGCTAATGGGATTACACCAGCCACTGGAAGAAGGTGACCGGTTTCCAATCACACTCGAATTTGCCCAGCAAGACGATATTGAAATAGAAGTTTGGGTTCAAAGTGCTCAAGAAGGAAGCAACGCGGCTGATCGCCATCATCAGCATTAACGGGATCAATCGATAATCGTCTTAACCATAAAAACCCCGTCAAAGCGGGGTTTTTACTAAAAAACTTATTTGTCACACACTTTTAACCACAGCCTTCTTTACCAGCGTGTACTGCTACCCTCTTCACGGTTGAGTTCTTCAGCGTGATACCCTGCTCTATCTTTAGCTTTAGAGTCATCATCGGTTGTGCTGGAACGGCTTGAGGGAGTGTATATCAGAGTATTGTCATTGTCGTTAATCAGATCCTTAGCTGAATAGGTCGCAGGGCCCGATGTGTTACGAGATTGAGGCTGAATAATTTCTTGGTTATCAGCACGCTCTTGGTTCAACTCAATGGAAGATTGCGCAAATACCATTGGGCTTGCGATAAGGCCCAGCGAGAGGCCCAAAACTGAAGTATTTTTAACAAATGATTTCAACAACATAAATAAAAACTCCTTACTACATGGAGCAACCGACAATGTAATGATACAAGGTACCCTTTTTTTGTCGGTCGCTGAACGTGTCATCTGAATAATTGCATTTCTAATACCAAGAAACAGTGGGCAATGTAACAATGATTATACTATACACAAAAAATTAGACCCCACCGAAGTGGGGTCTTGAGCACTCTTAGTATCGCGATACGTAACGCTAGCTTCCTATCCGTTTGAGGGGCTCCAACCTTGGAATTAACCCTAACTAGCGTGTTGACCGTCGAAAGATTCAATCCTTGAATCTAGGAGCATCCATGCGATTTGACATCCTTGCCTCTGAATAGCTCATCCATAAGCGTAAGAGTTATAATACCTTTTGAAAAGATATGTAACCAAA
Source organism: Vreelandella alkaliphila (assembly GCF_016107625.1). Taxonomy (GTDB): domain Bacteria; phylum Pseudomonadota; class Gammaproteobacteria; order Pseudomonadales; family Halomonadaceae; genus Vreelandella; species Vreelandella alkaliphila. The sequence continues at coordinate 129,790 of NZ_JABASV010000002.1, read as the reverse complement.
GTTAATGTTACATGCCGCTATTTTCTTCAGGCAACTCATCTGTGCTGTCATAGCCAGCATCTGAATCACCATGATTCGTTGAGCTTGGCTGCATGTCACTGGCGTTATCACCTTCGTCATGGGTCAAATCTTGGCTGTCATAATCACTTGAATCTGTTGTGCTTCCAGGCTGAGAATCGACAGGCTGTTCATCTGGGGAAATATTGTTTGCTGGATCCGCTGGCTCTTGAGCAAATACCGCAGGGCTAGCAACCAGACCAAACGCTACACTTAAAATACCAGCTTTCTTGAGTAATTCCTTGGACATCATATTCCATCTCCTCGATCGCTGTTCAATACTGCTAAATGGTAAGAAAGACTGCCTTTCGGCTTACCAGTTCCTGTGGTTTTCTCTCTTATCTAAGACATTGCAGATGCCATGCCAAAAAGCAAAAAATAATAAAAAAACGTTAATAAACATTAATTTATATATTTTAAGAAATAAATAAGACGTTTAGAATCTTTCAACTTAGGCAGGAAAAGTGGCTACAAATGGCACATGAGCATTATTTGACCATACTTACATGACACCGTGACACACTTATACAACATCTAGACAGCATTGCGCGGTATGGACTCGTCTTCGACAACGCGTGATGGCGGAAAAACACAGCGAAAGAGAGCCCCTTCGCCAGGGTGGGATTCAATTTGTAGCAGTGCATCATGTCTCAGCAGCACATGTTTCACAATCGCTAGACCAAGGCCCGTTCCACCGGTAGCCGTACTGCGACCTTTATCGACACGATAAAAACGCTCGGTTAAACGCGGAATGTGGACAGGGTCTATTCCTTCGCCGTCGTCGTCGACTTCAATACAAGCACTGCCATTCGGCATGGTTTTCCAGCGAAGTGTTATCTGACTACCCTCTGGCGTATACCGCACAGCGTTAAATACTAGGTTTGAAATCGCACTATGCAGTTCTTGCTCGCTGCCAATGAGCCGCGCATCACTTTCAAGCACGACTTGGACATTGTGCTGTTGATTAGAGAGCGCTAGCGCATCGCGGCGAATACTGTCGAGCATCGGCCCTAACACCAGCGCATGATGATCCTCGCCACCTTGGTCAATTTCTAACCGAGAGAGCAGTAGCAGATCATTGACTAAGTTTTGCATACGCTTCGTCTGCTCTTCCATTTGAGCAATACCTCGGCCCAAACGTGGTGGAAGTTGCTCTTTCAAGTCGCCGTAAGTTTCTAAATAACCCGTCAGTACTGTTAGCGGCGTGCGCAGCTCATGGGAAACATTGGCGACAAAATCACGACGCATCTGCTCTAGGCGATGCAAACGGGTAATGTCTCGCGCCATTACCAAGCGTTCATCATCACCATAGAGTGTAATTTGATATTGCAGGATACGCCGTTCATCGATGGGCGACGTTAAGGTCAGCGGCTCACCGTATTTACGCGCATTAAAGTAGCTGATAAATCGAGGATCACGAAGCAGGTTGGTAATATGCTGGCCACGGTCGTGGGCCGTTTGTAAGCCCAGCATTTCGGTCGCGGCACTGTTCCACCATTCTAAGTCACCATGTCGATCTAGCATAACGACACTGTCACGCATCGCTTCGGATGATTCCTGAATACGTGCAAGAGTGGCACGTAAGCGATTCTGGGTAATCCGTTGGCTCTTTTGGTAGCGATACAAGCGATCAAAAAGTTCGCCCCACATACCGCTTGCAGCAGGGGGTTCATCATGAGGGTGGAGCGTTAACCACTTAAAGAGTGCACGCAGTTGGCGCAGTTGATAAACCAAGCAAACGGCAAGGCCTGCAGCAACCCCAAGCCCTGGCATACCTAGCAACCATCCGAGACAAGCCCCCAGGGCAGCTAACCATGCAATCCGCCATAGTTCTCGGCTCCACAGGCGCACCGTTACACCCGCGCGGAAAAACGGTACCCAGTGCCTCTCACCGTTTGAATGAGACTCTGGTGAGCTTCCCCTAAGGCCTTACGTAGACGTCGGATGTGAACATCTACCGTCCGCTCTTCAACGTATACGTTACCACCCCACACTTGATCGAGCAGTTGGCTACGTGTATAAGCGCGCTCTTGATGCGTCATGAAAAACTGCAGCAGGCGGTACTCCGTCGGCCCCATTTCTAACGCCTTACCGTAAGCACTCACACGATGGCTTACTGGGTCTAATAGCAAGCCATTAATTTCAATAGGATCTTCGACACCACGGGGGGTAGTACGTCGCAATACTGCTTTTAAGCGAGCCACCAGTTCGCGGGGAGAGAAAGGCTTGGTGATATAGTCATCCGCCCCGGCCTCAAGTCCTTGAATCTTGTTATCTTCTTCGCCTTTAGCGGTCAGCATAATGATAGGCACTTCGGCAGTGGCTTCTTCACGCTTTAAGCGCCTTGCAAGCTCAATACCACTGGTGCCCGGCATCATCCAATCCAGCAAAAGCAGATCTGGCTGGTGGTCAACCATCATCGCGTGGGCATCCTGGGCGTTATCCGCTTCAAGCACGCGATAGTCAGCCATTTCCAGCGCCACTGCGATCATCTCGCGAATAGGCGCCTCATCATCGACAATCAAAACGGTCTTGGCGGTCATTCCAGGGCCTCACGGTGTTCAATGAAAACTAATTTAAAAAAATAGTTCAAAAAAACAGTTCAAAGACATGTCAGTGACGATAACACCATGACTTGATGACAATTCTATGACATAGAGGATATTTAGCCAGTTATTGGCCACCAACTTAGTGCAATACCTGCAAAAATTAACAAGCCTGACCAATGATTATTAAGAAATGCCTGGAAGCAGCGGTCGCGCTCACGGCCAGCAATTAATCGTTGTTGGTGGACAAACGTGGCAGCCATAGCGGCTAGCCCAAGCCAGAAAAAGCCACCTAAACCAACACGCCATCCTACCCAGGCAAGTAGTCCAAGTGCCGCCACTTGCAGCACACCAATTATCAGACGATCAGCGCTACCAAACAGCACCGCGGTAGATTTGATACCAATTTTTAGGTCATCGTCGCGGTCAACCATGGCGTATTGAGTATCGTAGGCAACGGTCCACAGCACATTAGCGCTAAACAATAGCCATGCTTCAAACGGTACATGACCCAATACCGCACCGAATGCCATGGGGATCGCCCAAGAGAATGCAGCCCCCAGCACCACCTGAGGTAAATGGGTGTAGCGCTTCATAAACGGATAAATGAACGCTAATACAACACCACCTATCGACAACAGCACCGTAAACCAATTGGTCAATAGCACTAAAATGAAAGCAGTGGCTACCAGCGCTATAAACAGCAGCTGCGCCTCGGCTTCACTGATACGACCAGTGGCTAGAGGACGATGTTTAGTGCGCTTTACATGGCCATCGAAATGACGATCAGCATAATCATTAACCACGCAGCCCGCAGCGCGCATCACATAAACGCCAGCAATAAAGATCAGCAGAACATTCCGTCCAGGCACGCCCTCTGCCGCTATCCACAAAGCCCACAAGGTGGGCCACATCAATAGCCAAGTACCAATCGGGCGATCCAACCGCATTAAATGTAAAAAATCAGCCACTCGTGCCCATCCCGTTGGCCTCAACAGAGAACGGTCCATGCTTACCTCTCAAAAAGAAAACGCTGGCGATAGCCTAGCGCGAAGACAGGGCAAGATCATCTGCCATGGTTGATAAAAAGTATTCCTGCACTAACAGCGACAGCCCACTGTGCTGAAACACTGAGCGCCGACCCCATACGCTATCTAAAAGCGACGCAGAGTATTCCGCGACAAAGCGTGGCTGATGGCGAGTGGCGTAGAGTGGCCCACGCACCAAGTCAGGTTGTTGAAACAGCCAGCTGCCTAGTGAACGCTCGCCAAGCCCTTCTAACCCCTTACCTTGTAATTGACTAAGTGGCGCTACCGAGCGTGCTACTACCCAGGGCTTATCACCTACACACAACGCTACTTCCCTCAGCCATGCATAGCGGCGCGGTTCAATTCCCAGCGCTAGCGCTTCGTCCCGCAAAGGTAAGCCAATCGTTTGACGTAACAATTGCACCCGAAACGCGTTTGTGCCGCCTGCGACGGTTAACCGCGTCGTTAAGGAGTCCGTCGATGCCACCCACTGCCACCACGAAGCGCTCATTGCAGGGCGAGCCGCAGCAACAGGGAGCCAGTGAGGAAATAGTCGATGAGGAAATAGGGAAGCTTGCCGAACAGTAGGGGCGATCACCAAAGTCTCCAAGGCGGTCAATACACAGAAAGCTAGTGTAACATGGTGACCTCACAGGCTTTTGTTCTGCCGACTTTTGGTGACTGCATGCCCTCACACGAGATATCGCTATATTCCCATTCGACACTGATTATTATTGGCACCGGTATGGCGGGGATTGGCCTTGCGCGCGCCCTACGCCGACAGGGTGATACACGTGCCATTACCCTTATTAGTGCCGATAGTGGCGATGATTACAGTAAACCGCTGCTTTCTACAGGCTTTGCGAAACGCTTAACGCCAGACCAACTCGCCCAACGTGACGCCAGCAGCGTCGCAGAAGAACTGGACGCTGAGTTAATTACCCACACCCAGGTCGCACACCTGCATGTGGATAACCAACGCGTAGAACTCAGTAATGGCCAACAGCTCCACTATGACGATCTGGTGTTAGCCACTGGGGCGGCTCCCCATAGGCCGTTCAGCGTGCCCGAAAGTGTCGCCAAACGATGCTTCACCATTAACGACTTAGACGAGTATCGCCGCTTTTATGCCGCATTAGGAGCAACGCCTACTAAACGTGTCGCGGTTGTCGGTGCTGGGCTGGTGGGCTGCGAGTTCGCCAATGATCTCCATGCTGGCGGCCACCAAGTCACTCTCATTGCGCCAGAAAGTACACCGCTGCAACGTCTGCTCCCCGAACCGCTCGGCCAGGCACTGGCTGATGCTTTCCAAGAGGCAGGCATCCAACTTGCCTTAGGACATAACCTGACAACACTGGCACTTAACGTAGATAACGCCCTATCACTTCGTCTTGATAATGACGACCTTTATGCTGCCGACATCGCGTTAATCGCCACTGGCTTAGCTCCGCGCACTCAACTTGCCGAAGCAGCCGGGCTGGCGGTTAGCCCTCGCGGTATTGTGGTTGACCGCCAGTTACGCACCTCTCGACCGAACATATTTGCGTTGGGCGATGTGGCTTGCGTTGAGGGAGTTAACGCTATGTACGTGCAGCCCCTGCAGGCGAGCGTAAAAGCGCTGGCGTCAACCCTCGCCGGAAAACCAACCAGCGTCAGCTTTGGGGCGTGGCCCGTCATTGTGAAAACGCCATTACTACCCGTGGTTGCCTACCCACCGGTAACCACACCAGCACGGTGGAGAATTGAGGGAGAAGGCGGTGAAATGACAGCGATTGCTGAAAATAAAGACGGTCGTTTGATTGGATTTGCGTTGACAGGCAGCTGCGTGAGAAGGAAAGTGGAGCTTTCCAGAGTAGCACCTGCGCTGCTAGGCTGATTTTCGCCGCCTTAGCGACTAGGCTAAAAAAGTTAACCAGCTGGGCAGTGCTTCTAACAACACAGATGAACTTACGCTTGATTTTCACATAGGGAGATACCTTTATGCGCAAACCTGAACTCGCCGCCGCAATTGCTGAAAGCGCTGATCTATCCAAAGACAAAGCTGGCCAAGTCCTGAACGTTATCTTGGACGAAATCACTAACAGCGTTGCCAAAGGCGAAGATGTCGCTCTGATTGGCTTTGGAACGTTTACCGTGCGCCAGCGTGCCGCACGTACTGGTAAAAACCCGCAAACTGGCGCGCCTTTACAGATTCCCGCCAGTAAAAACGTTGCGTTCAAGCCGGGCAAAGCGCTTAAGGACGCCGTTTCCTAATGAAACTCAAGCTGACGCTGTGGCTACTGAGCTTACTGCTTAAAAGAGCCCTGCGACGCAAGCCGCGCTTTCGCGAGCAACTTGAGCGAATGCGCGGTCTGGACTGGGGCGTTGCCACGGAAGACCTTAGTATTGCCCGGTATTATCGAATGACCTCGAAAGGCATTGATACCGGCAAAGGACTACCCGTTGACCTAGACCTTGAGCTTCGTTTTCGCGATCAGGATGCCGCGTTGAAAATACTTAAAAAGCCAACGCAACAGGCATTTCTAGATGGCATGGTAGCCGGTGAAGTCCGCCTAGTGGGCGACTCCGCCGATATGAACAAGCTTCAAAAGCTACTGAAAAATATGTAATAACTAACCCGCCACCTCAAGGTGGCGGGTTCCTTCCTAAGATTTCTCTTATTGCCCCTGCTATCTTTCAGACTAGGCTCTCACTGACCAGCCCCTCGCTGCCAAGCATCACGCTTGCTCGGTTACGTTTTGTATAGCCATTGAGCACAGCCGTTGAAAACAGCGGGTAAAGACAAGCACACACGCTTCACTCTATACTAAGCATTAAACTAAAGTCTAAAAGAAGCGACCCATTAGAGACTCTATGCCTATTTCATTGCCTTTGCGGCGTCTATGGACCCTGGACAAGTTTGCCTACAGCCTGCGCGTGTTTATCGCGTTCAGCGGGGCGCTGCTGTTTAGCGGTTTGGCAGGAGACATCGCGCTGGTGATTCCGCTGTTTCTGGGCATTATTGCGAGTGCGCTTTCTGAAACCGATGACAGCTGGCAGGGGCGCTTCCAGGCGCTGGTGGTGACACTTGCTTGCTTTGCATCGGCGTCGTTTGTTGTTCAGTGGCTTTTCCCTTGGCCGTGGCTGTTTGCGGTTGGGCTGGCGGTTTCTACCTTCACGTTAATTATGCTGGGTGCCATTGGTCAGCGGTACGCGACCATTGCGTCAGGCACGTTAATCCTGTCGATCTACTCAATGATCAACATTGAACAGCACGGTGGCGTGGATGAAGACGTGGCTTCCAGGCAGTTGCTGCTGCTTGCAGGAGCCGCGTGGTATGGGGTTATCTCAATCCTATGGTGCGCCCTTTTTTCGCGCCAGCCAGTTAAACAAAGTATGGCGCGGGTATATAAAGCGCTAGGTGAGTTTTTAATCTTAAAGTCTGCGCTGTTTGAGCCTGTTCGTGGGGTCGATCTAGAGGCGCGCCGCGTGGCGCTAGCCAGGCAAAACGGCAAGGTAGTCGATGCACTCAACCAAGCGAAAGAGATGATTTTCCGCCGCCTAGAGGGGCAACGTGGCAGCCGTAAGCTAAATCGCTATCTACAGATTTACTTTATCGCCCAGGATATACACGAGCGGGCAAGCTCTACCCACTACCCCTATAGCGCGCTCACCGAAGCGTTTTTTCACCATGACGTTCTGTTTCGTTGCCAGCGACTCTTAGACCAGCAAGGCCGCGCCTGCCGCCAGCTAGCCAAATCGCTGTTGCTTAACCGCCCCTTTGGTCATGAACAGAGTGAGCAGGCGCTGGCCGATCTACGCGCTTCTATCGACAACTTAAGCGAGCACGGTAAGCCGGAATGGCGTCCGCTTATGCACCCGCTCAATGCACTTGCCGATAACCTGTCTATCCTGGAAGCTCAGATTGCCAGTGCTCACAACCCAGATACCGACGATGATCGTCGTGATAGTTCGCTTTACGACCGCTCCCCCTCCAGCGTGCTAGAAGCGTGGAAACGCGTTCAGCTAAATTTGACGCTGGGTTCACCCACGTTTCGCCATGCGGTGCGCTTATCCACCGCGCTGTTAGTAGGCTATGGGCTGCTCCAGTGGCTTGACCCTGAACAGGGGTTTTGGATTTTACTCACCACGCTGTTCGTCTGCCGTCCGAACTTTGCCACCACGCGTCGTTTTCTTTCACAGCGCATCTTCGGCACGGTGCTTGGCCTCATTGCAGGTTGGGCATCTATTAGTTTGTTCCCCCAAGCCAGCATACAAAGCATGATTGCGGTGGCTGCGGGCGTTTGTTTTTTTGCCAACCGCGAGCGTCACTACGTTATCGCCACCGCCTCAATCACACTGCTGGTACTGTGCAGCTTTAACCAGGTCGGCGACGGTTTTAATCTGATCTTACCTAGGCTATTGGATACCTTGGTGGGTTCGTTGATTGCCGGGCTAGCGGTATTTTTTATTCTGCCTGACTGGCAAGGGCGTCGGCTGTACCGGGAGGCCGCAAAAGTCCTCACCAACCACCGCCGTTATTTAGATGAGATAGTTCACCAGTATGAAGAGGGAAAGCAGGACGATTTGGCTTACCGGTTAGCCCGCCGCAATGCCCACAATGCCGATGCAGCGCTCTCAACGCTACTCACCAATATGCTCCACGAGCCGGGGCACTATCGCAAACAGGACGCCGACAGCGGCCTACGCTTTCTAGTGCTGTCTAACACGCTGCTAAGCCACTTATCTGCCCTTGGCGCTCACCGCCATCAGTTGGCTGAAGACGAGGACGACGCCGCCTTAGTGCCCCTTGCCAAGCGCATCAGCGAGCTGCTGGAGCAACTGGCAGAACAACTCAACAAGCGCCAACCTGTCACGCCCTTGGCTGACCAAGTCAACGACCTACTCTCGCAGCTAGAGCAGAATGCCTCAGATTCCTTCGATAAGAAGGGCTCAGAGGGAGACGAAAACGCCATTGCCCTTTACCGTCCCATCCAAAGCCAGTTACGCCTGATTGCCGCACAGCTAGGGCCCCTTGGTGAAGCCGCCAACCGCTTAACGGAGACACCAGTAGGGAATCATCAAGAAGCGAGCACCGCAGCTTAAGCGTTGTATCACTCCCTACACCTGCCCGTAGCGCCCGGCGGCTTCGCCTAGCCAGCGCCGCACTAATACGGCGGTGACCTCAGTGTTGCCTTGAAGCGCCTGGGCCAGGGCAGTGACGCGCTCTAGCTGGTCGGCGTCACGCTCAAGATCAGCAATTTTCATCTGAGCAAGACCGGTTTGGCGAGTGCCGAGCACTTCCCCGGGACCACGAATTTCCAAGTCCTTTTCGGCAATACGGAAACCGTCGGTCGTTTCACGCATTACCCCCAGGCGCTCCCGAGAGCTTTTCGAAAGCGGCGGGTGGTAAAGCAGCACACAGAAGCTTTCCGTGCTGCCGCGCCCTACTCGACCGCGCAGCTGGTGCAGTTGAGAAAGCCCCAGGCGTTCCGGGTTTTCGATAATCATCAGGCTGGCATTGGGGACATCTACGCCCACTTCAATAACGGTGGTGGCCACCAGCAGGTCGAGCTCGCCCGTTTTGAAGGCCTCCATCACCTCAACTTTTTCACTGGCCTTCATGCGCCCATGAATCAGACCAATAGCGAGTTCAGGCAGCGCCTGGGTTAGTTCATCGCGAGTGACTTCGGCGGCCTGACACTGCAGCACCTCAGACTCTTCAATCAGCGTACACACCCAATAGGCCTGACGCCCATCACTGCAGGCGTTGCGAATGCGTTCGACCACTTCAGGCCGCCGCTCATCAGACACCACTACGGTTTTAACCGGCGTACGCCCCGGCGGCAACTCATCAATTACCGATACATCCAAATCCGCGTAAGCACTCATGGCCAGCGTGCGGGGAATTGGTGTCGCGGTCATGATTAGTTGGTGGGGTGTTAGCCCGCCCGCTTCGCCTTTCTCGCGCAGTGCCAAGCGTTGATGCACGCCAAAGCGATGCTGTTCATCAATAATTGCCAACCCTAAACACTGAAAGTGTACGTCGCTCTGAAACAGCGCGTGGGTGCCCACCACCATACGGGCACGACCATCGGCAATAGCGGCTTTGGCATCTAACCGCGCTTTACCTTTGAGCTTACCTGCCAACCAAGCCACTTCGATGCCCAGCGGTTCAAACCAGGCTTTAAACGCTCGATAGTGCTGTTCAGCAAGAATTTCCGTGGGGGCCATCATCGCCGCCTGGCAATTGCCTGCCAGCGCTGAAAGCGCCGCCATCGCTGCAACGACCGTCTTCCCCGAGCCGACGTCGCCCTGCACGAGCCGCAGCATCGGGGCGGGCCGCGCAAGGTCTAGGGTAATCTCTTCCAGCACGCGGCGCTGCGCACCGGTAAGGGCAAACGGTAGCTGGGCTAAAAAGCGGGTTTGCAGGCTGCGGCCCGAGGGCAGCGATGGCGCACCATCCGCCTGAATACGTAACCGCACTTCACGCAGGCTGAGTTGGTGAGCCAGTAGCTCTTCCAGTGCCAGCCTACGTGTGGCGGGATGATGGCCGTGGGCAAGCTGCTCAATGTCCACATCCGGTGGCGGTTGATGTAGCAGTTGCAGGCTAGCGTGTAACCCAGGCAGGTTGAACCGCTGGCGCAGGGCATCTGGAATAACGTCCGGAAGTAACTCAGGGGAGCGCTGCAGTAGCGCAAGCGCTTGCTGGGTAAGTGCGCGCAAACGCGCCTGATGCAACCCTTCAGTGGTCGGGTAAATCGGCGTGAAATACTCCTCAACCGGTGTATCGTTACCGCCGCTTAGCCGGTACTCAGGATGGTAAATTTCCAGCCCTGTTGCCCCCGCGCGCGCCTCCCCAAATGCACGCACCGTAACACCGGGGCGCATCTGTTGCTGCTGGGCAGGCGAAAAATGAAAAAAACGCAGGCTTAAAATACCGCTTCCATCGCGCACTCTGACTAACAAACTACGCCGACGTCCCTTAACAACATCGCACGCGGTGACTTCCCCTTCTATCACCGCCTCACTCCCTGCGCGCAGCAGGCCAATGGGCGTTAGCCGTGTACGGTCCTGGTAGCGCAACGGCAGGTGAAATAGCAGGTCGCTTACGCAGTCTATTCCCAATCGCGCCAACTTTAGCGCGAGCGCCTCACCAACCCCTTTCAGCGACGAAACCGGTGCAGAAAGGTCACTCATGAGGACGGACTAGCACTAGCAGTGTGTACAGGTTGCTGACATTGGCTAATCGCCTTAGCTAACGCATCTATTGCTTTTGGGCGAGGAAAGCTTGCCCGCCACGCAATGGCAACGGTGCGCGAAGGCGCGGGCTCAACAAAGGGCCGGCTCACTAGCATGGCATTTTCATACTGATCTGTGCCCAGCGCCGACTGTGGCAGTACCGTAATGCCTAATTTAGATGCCACCATATGGCGAATGGTTTCCAATGAACCACCCTCAGCAATCAACGTATTATTGGGGCTGTTAAGCTTTTGGGTAATCGCCGGACAGGCTTCTAAAATTTGATCACGGAAGCAGTGACCTTCCCCCAGCAGCAGCAAGCGCTCTTCTAACAAATCTTCTTTGTGAATCGCGTCACGACTTACCCAGCGATGGCTGGCTGGCATCAACACCTCAAAATGCTCATCGTAAATCGGCTTGGTAACTACGTCGGTCTCTGTGAAAGGCAGCGCCACAATAATGACATCCAGCTCGCCACTGCGTAACTTTGCCCGCAGAGAGCCGGTCATGCCTTCTTCAATATACAACGGCATTTGCGGTGCGGCGCTAGCCAGTGCTGGCACTAGATGGGGAAATAAGTAGGGGCCAATCGTATAAATTGCGCCTATGCGCAGCGGGTTAGCCAACTGGTCTTTGCCAGCATTCGCCATTTCGTAGATAAGTCGGCTCTGCTCCAGTACGCGCTGGGCTTGAGCAACGATCTTCTCACCCAACGGGGTGACCTGCACGGTTGATTTGGAACGTTCAAACAACGGTGTATCAAGCTCGTCTTCGAGCTTTTTCACCGCCACCGAGAGCGTTGGCTGCGAAACATGGCAGCGTTCGGCGGCACGACCAAAGTGACGTTCTTGGGCAAGGGTTACGATGTAGCGTAGTTCTGTTAAAGTCATAGTGGTGCCAGTGGCATCCTCTCGTTGCAGCTCGTTACAGGTCATCGTGATAGCGAGATGGAAAAGGACAAACAAACCCTATTGAAGATGGCACATCTCATAGGGACTTTGTATCTGATAGGGAATATTAATCAAGAGGAGTGACCAAGGTGAAGCTAACGGTACTGATTATTGGCTGCGGAGATATCGGCATAACGCTCGGGCGCGAGCTACTCAGCGAAGGCCATCATGTTATCGGCGTGCGCCGTCATGTCGAGGCATTAAAAGACACGGGCATTGAGCCGTTGGCGCTTGATCTTAACGATCTTGAAGGCGCTGGTGCTGACGCCCTGCCTCGTGCTGACTACGTTATTTATACTGTCAGCGCTGACCGTTTCGAAGAAAGTGCCTACCAAAGCGCCTATCCGGATGGCCTCAACCGTGTGCTTGGCGTGCTTGAGCAGCATAAAACGCCACCAAAGCGCATCTTTTTTGTGTCGTCGACCAGTGTTTATGGCCAGCAGGAAGGCGAGGTCGTTAGCGAAGACAGCCCAACCGGATCAACCAGCTTTTCTGGCAAGCTGATGTGCGATGCTGAACAAGCGCTGATTAACCATCAGATTCCCGGCACGGTAGTGCGCTTTTCGGGTATTTACGGCCCTGGGCGTGATCGTTTGATTCATCAGGTCGCGGAAGGCCGCATTGCCGCTGTCACGCCGGTCAGCTACTCCAACCGTATTCACCGTGATGACTGCACCGGTATTCTGGCGCACTTAATTCGTTGTCAGGAAAAAGGCGCTCCACTCGCCGACCTTTATCTAGGTAGCGACTGCGAGCCCGTCACCCTGCATAACGTGATGGCGTGGTTAGCCAAACAGCTCAAGGTTGAATCTACCGAGACCATGCAGTCACCACTGCGCCGTCGCACCAGCAAACGCTGCGATAATAGCCGCATCCGTGAAACGGGTTATGAATTTCGCTATCCGACCTATAAAGAAGGCTACGCACAGGTGCTAAAAGAGGGCGGCTTCTTAACACCACAAAAAGCCTAATCGTTGTGGTGCTAATTCCTTTGCACTAACCTCTTTGCACTACCCTCAAAAAAAAGAGCGAGCACTTGATGATAGAGTGCTCGCCCGTTTTTGGTGAAGACAGTTGCTGAAGACATTCGGCTCAGAGGCTTAGTCGCCAATGACCATCACAGCTTCTGCTTCTACTTGGCTGCCTTTGGGTAACGCTTTGACGCCGACCGCTGCACGGGCAGGGAAAGGCGACGAGAAGAACTCTTCCATCACCTTGTTTACGATCGCAAAGTTATCCAAATCAACAAGATATAAGTTGAGTTTGACGATATCGCCAAGCGTACCGGCAGCCTCTTCACATACCGCCTGTAGATTGGTAAATACCTGACGTGCTTGCGCCTCAAAGTCGTCAGAAACAATTTCCATCGTCGCCGGGTTCAGTGGGATCTGACCCGAAAGATACACTGTGTTGCCAGCCTTAATTGCTTGAGAATAAGGGCCGATTGCAGCGGGGGCTTTATCAGTATTAATAACCGCTTTGTTGCTCATGAGATAGCACTCTCCTGTCGTGTTTAATATATTTTTAGACGTATGTTATAGATAGGGTGATAGCGTTAAACATTAATTCTAATGGTCCGCCATAGCAGTTGCTGCCAGCCCATCGCCAGCAGCCTACTAACGGGTGATTAATTGGTCATTCTGGTTATTTTGCCGACATTAGGAAGGTTGCGTATACGCTTAATAATGCGCGCAAGATGCACTCGGCCTTTTACCGATAAGGTTAAATTAACAATTGAAAGCCGCGCATCACGCTCTTCAATGCCGATACGCTCGATATTGGCGTCGGCATCGGTCACCACGCCCGCCAGCTCGGCCACCAGCCCACGACGGCTCTCAATTTCAATGCGCAGCGCGACCGGGAAGTCTTCATCTATACTGTCCGACCACTCAAGAGCAAACAGCTTCTCTGGGTCGTTTTTACGATCACCTAGGTTTTTGCACTCACTGCGATGCACCACCAGCCCCTTGCCAACCGATAAGTGGCCGACAACAGGGTCGCCCGGCAATGGATGACAGCAGCGGGCAAAATTAATCACCATACCTTCGCTACCGCTGATAACGACGGCTTTTTCACTATCCCCACTGAGAACGTAGTCAGAGTTTCCGCCATTGGAGATATCAACCAAGCGCCGCGCCACCACATGGGCCATTCGATTGCCCAAGCCAAGCGACTCTAACAAAGCATCTAACGAAACGACATCCAGCTCTTTAAATGCTTTAGTAAAAACACTTTCATCCATCTCTTCCAGGCTGGTTTCAAACGGCGCAAGCGCCTTATTCAACAGCCGTCGCCCTAAGATAACCGCTTCTGCCTGCTGCTGGTGCTTCAATGCATGGCGTATCGCGGAACGCGCTTTTGCTGTCGTGACGAAGTTGAGCCATGCCAAGTTAGGCCGTGCCCCAGGAGCAGTAATAATTTCCAGCGTTTGGCCACTTTCAAGACGCGTCGAGAGCGGGGCTAAATGGCGATCAATACGACAAGCAATGCAGTTATTGCCAATATCGGTGTGTACGCTATAAGCAAAGTCGATCACCGTTGCGCCCTGAGGCAGCTCCATGATGTCGCCTTTGGGGGTAAATACGTAGATATCGTCTGGGAAAAGGTCGTTTTTGACGTGCTCAATAAACTCTAGCGAGTCACCCGCATGGCGCTGCATTTCGAGCAGCCCTTTTACCCAAGCGCGGGCGCGGGCATGGCTGCCTTCGGCAATGGGGTGGGTTGTTTGCCCTGCTTTATAGAGCCAGTGGGCAGCGATGCCATTATTAGCCATCGCCTCCATTTCACGGGTGCGGATCTGCACTTCAATTGGCATCCCGCCCTGACCAAACAGCGTAGTATGAAGGCTTTGGTAGCCGTTGGCTTTTGGGATAGCGATATAATCTTTAAATCGCCCTGGTACGGGCTTATAGAGATTATGCACCACGCCTAAGATGCGATAGCAGCTAGCGACATCTTCGGTAATGATGCGGAAGCCGAAGACATCCATAATTTCTGCGAACGGCTTACGCTGGTCGCGCATCTTTTTATAAATCGACAGCAGATGTTTCTGCCTGCCGATCACGGTACCTTTAAGCCCTTCATCGTCCAGACTCTGCTGTAGCGATGACTGAATTTCTCGCATCGCACTACGGCGGTTCCCCCGCGCGCTGGCGACCGCGCGCTTGATGCGTTCTGAACGCATTGGGTGAATAGCCTGGAAAGAGAGATCTTCAAGTTCAACACGAATCGTATTGATACCTAAACGTCCCGCGATACGGGCATAAATTTCCAGCGTTTCTCGGGCAATACGGCGCTTTTTATCTGGGCGCAATGCTCCCAGCGTGCGCATGTTATGCAGACGGTCAGCCAATTTTACGATGATGACGCGGATATCCCGCGACATCGCTAACACCATCTTCTGGAAATTTTCCGCCTGGGCGACGGCTTTGTCTTCAAAGGTGATCTGGGTCAGCTTGGAAACACCATCCACCAGTTCGGCGACAGGCTTACCAAACTGCGCAGACAGCGCCTTTTTCGAGACACCCGTATCTTCAATGACATCGTGCAGCATGGCAGCCATCAAACTTTGATGGTCCATGTGCATATTAGCCAATATATTAGCGACCGCTAACGGGTGGGTCACATAAGGCTCACCAGAGCGACGGCGCTGGCCGTCGTGGGCTTGCTCGGCATAATAGAAAGCGCGTTTGACCTGCTGTATTTCGTCTGGAGGTAAATAGCCGCCAAGTCGATCGGCCAGGTCATCAATGGTGAACATTTACCGCGCCCCTAGTCGCTTCTAAGTCCAGTCTCTAGTCAACCTTAGTCGTCGATATGTGTCGTAGGCGTCATTGCTGGGCGCGTACGAACCGCAGCTTCAACCGGCTCATCTAGCACGGTGTGATTTACCAGGCCGGCGGCAATTTCACGCAGTGCCATAACGGTAGGTTTATCGTTCTCCCAGGGCAGTTGCGCTTCACGGGAGCCACGGGCAAGCTGGCGCGCGCGCTGGGTAGAAATCATCACCAGTTTGAAGCGGTTCTCAACATTTTCCAGACAATCTTCAACGGTTACGCGAGCCATGGGGGCCTTCCTGTAATGACAACGCTGGGCCAGCGTTGTGGTGAAACGCCGCGGGCCCAGCAAAAAAAGTGGTAATGGAACCTGCTAGATTACTCGACGCTAGGCGCTTGTGACAAGAGCGCATCGAGTAGTGGCGCATGACGCACCTGCATCGCCTCACGTGTTAAGCGGCGACTGATCACCAGCGACTGCAACTCTTGCAGTGCTGTGGTGAAATCATCGTTGATGACTAAGTAGTCATATTCATCAAAATGGGACATTTCGCTAACGGCATCACGCATACGCCGAGCAATCACTGCGTGCTCATCAGTTCCGCGGCTAGAAAGACGCCGCTCTAGTTCACTACGCGAGGGTGGCAAGATAAAAATCGACACTGCCGAAGGTATTTGCTCACGTACCTGCTGAGCGCCCTGCCAGTCGATCTCTAAAATAACGTCTTGCCCTGCGTCCAGAACAGTTTGCGCCGCACAGCGAGACGTACCGTAGTAATTATCAAAGACCTTGGCATACTCAAAGAACTCACCGCGCTCAATCATCGCTTCAAAGTCGGCTACGTGAGTAAAGTGGTAATTCACACCATCCACTTCCCCCTCGCGCTTAGCTCGCGTGGTATGTGATACCGAGACCTGAATACCATCCAGGCTCTCGATCAGCTCGCGGACCAAGCTGGTTTTACCAGCACCCGACGGGGCAGAAATAATAAAAAGCGTACCCTGGGACATGAAGCGCTTCCCTAATTAGCGAAAGATAGTTAGCAAAAGATAGATAGCGAAATGATAGTCAGCGAAAGATCGTTGATGAAGATAAGCAAGACAACGGCAATGCGTTGTACTGTGTATAAAGCAGCGCGCAGTATCGCACACCTATGCTATGGACTGTAGCGTTTCGGCGCAGTCACAAGGAGGTCGTTATGCGCAGTACGATCGTTATTTTATGCTTAATTGCCCTGGGCGTAGCGTTCCAAAAAGGGCTGATTGAGATTCCCCGCCATTGGGCACCCTGGGCGCCACTCTATATTGATGACCCAATAACGCCCATCACCCAGCTAAAGCTCAAACGTCTAAACGATGACAGGGGGGCCTGTTTAGCCGCACTGGACACCGTGCCAGAGAGCGAGCTTAGTTACACACCTTTAGCCGATTATTCCCCAACCGCTAGCTGCCCACTGACGAATATCGTGCGCATGCAGTCTAGCAGCGTTCGTTTTAACCAACGCTTTGTCGCCACCTGCCCAATGGCGATGGCCTGGGTAATGTACGAGCGCCATGTCCTTCAACCTGCCGCCCTGGAAATCATGGGTAGCCGTGTGGCCCAAGTCAATCACGTTGGTAGCTTTGCCTGCCGTAACGTCTATGGCCGCGAAACAGGCAGGCGCAGTGAACACGCCACCGCTGAAGCACTGGATGTGGTGGGGTTTCAGTTTGAAAATGGCCAGCACATTACGCTGATCAATCACTGGGATGACGAAGGCGAAACCGGGGAATTTCTAAGAGCAGCGAGAGATGGCGCCTGCAACACCTTTGGTAACGTGTTGGGGCCAGACTACAACGCCGCACATGCTGACCACTTTCACCTAGGCATGCGCGGCTTTAGGCTATGTCGTTAGTAAACACTCATTGATAACGTTCAGCCGTAGTGAAAGTGCGTTTCTCAAGCCAGCGCCCCCAAGCAAAAATCACCAGCCCGCAAAGTGCTAAACCGGTACCGACTAACCCTGTGCTCGACCAACTAAAACCCGCGCTAATGACCAATCCCGCTAACCACGCTCCTAATGCATTGGCCCCATTAAAAGCCGCATGGTTTAGCGAAGCCGCCATCGTCTGGGCATCTTCTGCTACATCCATTAAACGGGTCTGCAGCGCAGGCGCTAGCGCCATACTAGAGCCGACTAATCCTACAAATAACAGCCCCGTCCAAACATTATTAGCAGCAAAATAGAACAATCCCTGAATTACTGCGCACCACACCAAGGTAGCGGGAATTGCACGCATCAGGTTCTTGTCCGCTGCACGACCGCCAATTAAATTCCCAGCGATAGAGCCAAGACCAAAGATGACCAGCACTAGCGGCCCCAGCGCTTCACTCATACCCGCTTGCTGAGTAAGCGTAGGCATCACATAACTAAAAATAGCAAACATACCGCCACAGCCAATACAGGCAATGGCCACCGTCACCAATACACGCTGCTTTATCAATGCCGACAGTTCACGTAGCGGGCTTGCTAAGGCATCGAACGGCTGTACAGGTACCCACAAACGAATCAATAGCGCAGTCAACAGTGCAATAACACCTACGGCTGCAAAAGCAATTTGCCAACCAAACAGATTACCTGTCCACGTGCCTAACGGCGCGCCAATCAGAATCGCCAACGTCAAGCCCATCATTACCCGTGAAATAGCGCGTGCCCGCTGATCAACTGGCACTGCACCCGCGGCCACCAATGCGGCTACGCCAAAATAAGCACCATGCGGTAACCCGGCGATAAAGCGTAGCCCTACAAATGACCAGAATCCGGGCGCCATGGCACTGGCGATATTACCGATAGCAAATACCAGCATCAGCACAATGAGCAACGCACGCTTAGGTACCCGCGCTGCAAAGGCAGATATCAGTGGTGCACCGACTACCACACCCAGGGCATAGCTACTGATGGCATAGCCCACCTGTGGCACCGTAACGGCGAGATCTTCCGCGACACGGTTCATTAACCCCATAATGACGAATTCGCTGGTGCCAATACCAAACCCGCCTAACGCCAACACGACTTCTGCCAATCGCGGGTTACGTGCCAATCCCGATGACGACGCCTGCATACTTTTCTCCCCCAGGCGCATTCAACACCTGCTTAAACAAAACGGTCTTGTATAGCTGCAAATGATCGCAGGATTAGACAAAAGTAGAAATATGCGACACCAAAAAAGTTAGCGGGCGAACGAGGCAACTCCGACGGATTACAACGGTAATATCCTAGTTTTGTTAGTGTGTTTTTAAACTTATAAGCAGGTGAAATGTTCATGACACTAGAGACTATCGAGTGCGCCATGGAGGCACTGGCTAAAGCAGACCCCGATATTGCCCGTGCTTATCCACTCGTGGGAGCCCCCCCACCACGCCAACGCGACCAAGGCTTCGCAACGTTTTTTAGTACGATTGTGAGTCAGCAGATTTCGACGGAAGCGGCTCGCGCTATTATGGGCCGTGTCACTTCATTGCTACCTGAATTGCACGCGCAAGCAGTTATCGACGTTGAAGACCAAGCGCTGCGTGATGCAGGGCTTTCCTGGCGCAAAGTTGAGTATGCCAAAGGGCTGGCGGAGGCAGAACTTGCAGGCACGTTCAGTGCCGACGGACTGGCCATGTTGAGCGATGACGAGGCGATTGCCGCCATCACTCAACTGCGTGGTTTTGGACGCTGGAGCGCCGAAATTTACCTGATGTTTTCGCTCCAACGCGCGGATATATTTCCCGCCGACGACCTTGCCTTACGTGTAGCGCTTGGCCGTCTAAAAAAACTGGAAGACAAACCCACGCCTAAACAGGCTCGCCAGTTAGTTGAACACTGGGCCCCATGGCGAAGCGTGGGTTCGCTATTTTTATGGCACTACTATCGTGGAGAGCCGCTTTAGGGAACGATCTTACCCGTTAGATCATCGTCATGATCAGAAGGCGATGGCGGCGCTATAAGTGTCTCAGGCTGAGCAATAAAGCGATACGCTAGTGCCCCTAACGCCGCGCCGATCATTGGTGCTATCCAGAACAGCCACAGCTGAGCCGTCGCCCAATCCCCTACATACAGAGCAACGCCCGTACTACGCGCTGGATTCACCGAGGTATTGGTCACCGGAATGCTGATCAGGTGAATCAGCGTTAAGCCCAAGCCAATCGCCAACGGCGCAAACCCTGCCGGTGCGCGGCCATCGGTTGCCCCCATAATGATGAAGATAAACATCATGGTCATTACGACTTCCGTTAGTAACGCCGCCGTCATGCTATAATCGCCGGGTGAATGCTCTCCATAGCCATTAGATGCAAACCCGGCCGACACATCAAACCCTGCTTGGCCACTCGCAATCAGATACAGCACGCCACCGGCAACAACGGCACCCAGTACTTGCGCACCAATATAGTAAGGCAGCTCTTTAGCAGGAAAGCGCCCTCCCACCCAAAGCCCTATCGATACCGCAGGATTTAAATGGCACCCCGAAATATGCCCAATCGCATACGCCATCGTAACAACCGTTAAACCAAAGGCCAGCGACACCCCTAGTAGACCAATGCCTACGTCTGGAAAAGCCGCCGCTAACACCGCGCTGCCACAACCGCCCAAGACTAACCAAAACGTACCGATTAACTCCGCTGCGTACTTTTTCATATCCCTACTCCTCTAATGACCAAGCATCATTGGGAATACCGCGCCAGCTAATTAAGCACCCATAAGGCCGCTCATTAATGTGTACGCAGTAATGCGCGCACTCAGTGCACGACACTTTTTTAATTAACTTAAAGAGAGAAACTAGTTCTTAAACACTAGGCACATTGTTAATTTTTCTTACAGCAAATTAGTGTAAAAAATTATTCAAACAAGAACCTAAAGAAAAGACAAGCTTTTATATAACAGCCTCTAAAAATGGGCAAACAAATATCACCAGCGATATTAAAATAAACAATAAGAAACAATCAGCACATCAGTCATAATGCACTAAAAAATCATGAATCAAGTAAATCGATAAAAAGTGTTTCTTTAATACTTTATTTTTAATTGGCCAGTATTCACCATTCACAGAGCGCCACGCGCGCGAGTGATTAGCGGAAGTAAGAATACAAAAAAGAGTGTTAAGGTTGCGCTGGAATTGATGCGTTTGGGTAAGCAGTGATGGGCGATATGCCGAGAATTCCGGCGAGAGGCGTGCAACCGAGAGTTCGCAAGATGCGCATGGGGGGTGCCCAACCAAACCGGAAGCAATAGTGAACCTATCGCCCACCCCACATCGTGAGTAACTGCTAATGCAACGCTTTCGATACTAGAAGCATCAGTGTTACCTAACCCTTCAATTTTTTAATCGGCAGCAACGCTGCAGCCCGCTTTATCAAAATTCCGTCACCACCGTCACGCCCGCTCCTTCGAACTTATCCATGTTCATCAGCGCATCAATCGATTGCTCAAGATTGATTCGCTTGCCGATAAGCTTTTCAGGCGCCAACTTTCCAGACTGGATCATCGCCAGCATGGCGTCGTAACGGTGCGCCTGCATGCCATGACTGCCCAGTATTTCAAGTTCGTGGGCAATAACCTTACTCATGGGAATAGCGGGCGTACTGTTCTCAGCCAACATCAGCCCGACCTGAATATGCTTACCGCGTTTACGCAGATTACTGATGGAGTTAAAACAGGTCGTCGGGTGGCCCAACGCATCCAGGGAGACATGAGCGCCCCCCTGGGTTATTTCCGCCACTGCCTCAACCACATCGGCAACCTCGGCAGCATTCACAGTGGCAACGGCGCCCAATTGACGGGCCAAGTGAAGCGCCTCTTCCGAAATATCGATGGCCACCACATTGGCGCCGACGGCGTTGGCAATCATCACAGCGGATAGACCAACCCCACCGCAACCGTGGACGGCCACCCACTGCCCTGCGGAGGTTTGGCCCTGATCAACCACTGCCCGAAAAGAGGTTACGAAACGACATCCCAAACTCGCCGCCGTTGCAAAATCCAATGTCTCTGGCAGTGCGACCAAATTGACATCGGCGTAGTGAATACTCACATACTCAGCAAACGAGCCCCAGTGCGTGAAACCCGGTTGAAACTGGCTATCGCACACCTGATGGTTTCCAGAGTAGCACTCAGGGCAAGTGCCGCATCCGCCAACGAAGGGAACCGTGACGCGGTCGCCAATGCGCCATGTGTTTACGTCTTTACCCACGGCCTCGACAACACCGGAAAGCTCATGCCCCGGCACATGAGGAAGTTGAATATCGGTGTCATGCCCTACCCAGCCATGCCAGTCACTGCGGCAAACGCCTGTCGCCATTACCTTCACAACCACGCCATGCGGCTCGGGGGTGGGATCAGGCAGTTGCTGGATCTGTGGTGGGGCGGAAAATTTCTCAAAAACAACGGCTTTCATAAAGAATTCCTAACCTATATCGTTTTTTACTTTATAAAGTCTCATGCGGATAAGAAGCAAATTGTTGGCCGCACCACAATCATCTCACCCGAGCTAACGCCGCCGCCAATCAATGCGGTGATATTCACTCCGCCATTTAAATCGGCAAAATTTGATATTGTTAGACCAAAGCCAGCTGACATTACTCTATGACGCCAAGGGTAAGCCTATGACCGAGCAGAGCCCAATCGCTTTTAGCAGCCTTGTTAGCGCGATTACCCAACAGATAGAGCAAGCACGCGGACAGGTTCGCCAAGCCGTGAATACGGCCATGGTACAAAGCTACTGGGAAATAGGCCGTTTAATTGTCGAGCACGAACAGCAAGGCAATAGCCGGGCTGAGTATGGTAAGCAGCAGCTACAGCAGCTCTCACAACAGCTTACCGAGCGGCTGGGTAAAGGTTTTGATGTCCGCAACCTACGCAATATGCGCCAGTTTTATCAAAGCTTTCCAAAACGGAACGCAGTGCGTACCGAATTGAGCTGGACCCACTATCGCACCCTTCTGCGAATAGAAAATGCCCAAGCCCGCGACTGGTATTTGCACGAAGCGATCAACCAAAGCTGGAGTGCGAGAGCTCTAGAACGCCAGATTAATACCCTCTACTACGAGCGCCTCCTGGCCAGCCAAGACAAATCACTGGTAGAAGCTGAAGCTCAACAAAACACCCAGCCGTTGGCGGAAACCGCCAAAGATTACCTGCGTGATCCCTACATTCTGGATTTCCTTAACCTACAGGATAAAACCTATCAGGAAAGCCAGTTAGAACAGGCCATTATCAGCAACCTGCAGCAGTTTTTACTGGAACTGGGTAAAGGTTTTGCCTTTGTGGAGCGCCAGCAGCGCATCCGCTTTGATGATGAAGACTTCTATATCGATTTGGTGTTTTACAACTTCAAGCTGAAGTGCTTTTTGCTGGTGGATCTAAAACTCGGCAAGCTAAGGCATCAGGATATCGGCCAGATGGATACCTACGTGCGCCTATACGATGAGCAACGCAAAGGCAGCGACGATAACCCCACCATCGGCTTAGTGCTATGCAGCGAAAAAAGCGAGGCGGTAGTGAAGTACTCAGTGCTGGCCGAGCAAAAACAGCTGTTTACGGCGAAATATTTACCGTATTTGCCCTCAGAGAATGAACTCAAACGCGAGTTAGAGCGCGAGCGCGCAAAGGCAGCTGAACAGCTTCAGCAGTGGGAACTGGGCAAGGAGTGAGCGATAACGTAAAAGAGACACAATAGTATCCAAAACAAGCCTAAAACAGCTAAAATGGATACCCCTGTATCCAGCTCAGGAAGTCCTACCTATGCATCATGCTTTGCTGCTGGACGATAACGATATTCAGCAGGCCTTTGCCGCCCATCTACGCCACCTACGCGAACAAGCCAAGTTATCTCGCGCAGCACTGGCAGAGCGCAGCAACGTGCCCGCACCCACCATCAAAAAATTTGAGCGCACCGGGCAAATATCGTTTCGCCAACTGCTGTTGCTATGGCAAAGCCTAGACGACCTCAAGCGGCTACATGCGCTAACGCAACCAATCGCAGAAAGCACCAAAACGCCTATCTCTATAGCAGAAGTGATCAAAGATGGCTTTTAAGCCTGCCACGCGTACGCTAACGTGCGGGGAAAATGGCGTTGAGAATTACCTTAGGACAGACAATGACGTTGATTAATCTAAAAGATTTAGAAGCACATCTGTGGCATGCGGCTCATATCATCACAGGACCAATCGACGCCTCCGATTACAAAACTTACATTTTCCCGATTCTGTTTTTCAAACGTATATGCGACGTATACGATGAAGAGTTTGCCGAAGCAATGGAGCAAGTCGGTGATGCTGAACTCGCGAAAGGCGAGATGTTCCACCGTATCCAAATTCCAGCAAGTTGCCATTGGAAAGATGTATTCGCCAAAACAAAGGACATCGGCCAAGGGCTGAAAGATGCGTTTCGCGGCATTGAATTGGCCAACCCTAAGCTACACGGTATTTTTGGTGATGCGAGTTGGACAAATAAGGAGCGCCTACCAGACGACCTCTTAAACACGCTGCTAAATCACTTCAACAAGGTGAATTTGGGTGTCACCAGTGTGCGCGATGATGATATGGGGCGCGCTTACGAGTACCTCATCAAACGCTTTGCCGATAAAGCCAACAAAAAAGCCGGTGAGTTCTATACGCCACGCACCATCGTGCGGCTAATGGTCAATATTCTTGATCCTAAGGCTGGCGAAAGCGTTTACGACCCGGCCTGCGGTACGGGGGGTATGCTGCTAGAGACCATTCATCACGTAAAAGAAAACGGCGGCGATCCGCGCTTATTAAAAATCAAAGGTCAGGAGAAAAACCTGACCACAGAAGCCATTGCCCGCATGAACCTGTTTCTTCATGGGCAGGAAGATTTTTACATCGCGCGTGGAGATACGCTACGCGACCCTAAATTTCTGCTGAACGACCGCCTGGAAAGCTTCGATTGTGTCATTGCCAACCCACCATTCAGCCTAAAAGAGTGGGGCTATGATCTTTGGACAAACGACCCTTATGGCCGTCAGCAATATGGCCTAGCACCTAAAACCAACGGCGACTTCGCTTGGGTGCAACACATGTTTGCCTCTCTCAACAATGCCGGGCGTATGGCCGTTGTGTTACCGCACGGCGTGTTATTCCGTGGCGGGGCGGAAGGAAGAATCCGCACACAGCTACTCACAGAAAACCGCATTGAAGCCATCATAGGCGTCGCCCCCAACCTTTTTTACGGTACAGGCATCCCGGCCTGTATCCTGGTACTGCGTAAATATCGACCGATAGCACACAAAGACCACCTGCTGATCATCAATGCGGAAGAAATCTTTACCAAAGGCCGCGCACAAAATACCTTATCGAATGATCAGGCCGATTCCGTTTATGACATTTACCGACGCCAGGAGCAGCAAGGCCCAACAGCGCAAGAAATCGAAGGCGTGGCACGCTGGGTGCCATTAAGTGAAATAGAAGAAAACGATTTCAATCTCAATATTGCACGCTACGTACAAAAGCCGCTGGTCGAAGAAACCATAACGGTGGAAGAGGCATTAAAAGACTTCCAACAAAAGCTTGCCGCTCTTGAGCAAGCAGAAGATGAATTGGAAGCGTTGCTCATCAAGGAAGGGTTCGAGCTATGAGTAAAAAGCTCACCGTTATGGTGTCATCAACCGTCTACGGCGTAGAAGAGCTGCTCGATCGCGTCTATTCACTGCTCACGGCTTTCGGTTATGAAGTTTGGATGTCTCATAAGGGGACGGTACCGGTTTCCTCCGGTGAAACCGCCTTCGAAAGCTGCCTAAAAGCAGTGGAAAAGTGTGATCTTTTCTTAGGCATCATCACACCGCAATACGGCAGTGGTGTAGATAGTACGGGCTTATCTATTACCCATAAAGAGATCAAAAAAGCCATCGAGCTACACAAGCCACGCTGGTTTCTAGCCCATGACCAAGTGGTGTTTGCACGTCGTATGTTGATGGATCTTGGCTACAAAACGCCTGAAGAGCGCTCTAAGCTTGCCTTGCGAAAAGGGGCATCCTCTGTCTCTAACTTAAAAGTCATCGATCTTTACGAAGACGCAACCATGGAAAACTTGCCCTTGGATGAGCGCCAGGGGAATTGGGTACAAAAATTTGACCGCGACGACGATGCCAATCTATTTGTAGTGGCACAGTTCTCCCGTTATCAGGATGTTGAACAGCGTCTAACCGAGCATTTTGAAGATACCGCCAGAGTCGGCCAGTCAGTTGGAGGTCGAAATGAGTAAAACCCCTTCAGAACTCAAGCGAAGACTGTCTCTTGGCGAAAACCAAACGCTGGAATTTAAAGCCAAAGCCTCTCTGAAAATGTGTGGCCCGCAGGTATGTGCGTTTTTAAATGCCCAGGGTGGGTACTTACTGTGTGGCATTAACGACCAAGGACAAATCAGCGGCATCGACAATGCTGAACAGGTTGCTGAACGCTTAGAAGCCGAGCTCAAATCAGCTATCCAGCCACCCGTGTTGTTTTCTGTAGAAGTACAAAAGGTTGAAGGTAAAAACATACTGGTTGTCGAAGTGCCCGCGGGTAAAGACATTCCTTACGCCTTTAACAGTGACATTTATGTGCGCGTAAATGAGCGTACCCAAAAGGCCGATGTGGACACCATTCGCGACATGGTGCTGCGTAAACAGATTGAGCCTGAACGCTGGGAGCGCTTGTTTTCCTCCGAGCTAGACGAACAAGCCCTGGCAGAGTCCGCCTGTAAAAAGCTGTTATCCGCCAAACGCATTCCTGATGAGGTTAAAAAAGCCGAACAAGGCTTACTGCATCAATTACAGCTGCTGTCGCTGGCCAAATATGGCCGCCTTACCAATGCAGCCGATGTACTACTGGCAAAAATGCCCGGCAAACGCCACCCACAAGCACGTGTGCGGGCCGTAAGTTACCGCCAAAAAGCCGATGATGAGTATCAGGATCTTCAACACCTCGATGGCCCAATGGCAGAGGTCATCGAACAACTAATTAGCTTTGTGATACGCAATACCCCATCGCGTGCGCGTTTCACTGGCAATAGTCATCAGCGCCAAGATGTTCCTATGTACCCCGAGCAGGCCGTCCGTGAGGCCATCGTTAACGCCTTTGCGCATCGTGATTACAGTAGCTTTGCTGGCGGTATCAAAGTCGAAGTGAGCCCGCAACAGGTCAACGTCTGGAACTCTGGGGCCTTTCCAAAAGGCATTGATGTAGAGAAAATTCAGCAAGGCCATATTTCAGTACTGCGAAATCCCGATATCGCCCACGGTTTATATCTGCAAGGCTATATGGAAAAACTCGGCCGTGGCAGCGTGGTGATCCAAGAAGCCTGCAAACAAGCGGGCTTACCTGCCCCAAAATGGGAATCTGCCCCCTCATCCGGGGTTACCTTGACGCTATTTGCCACGGAAGTCACCACGGAAGTCACCACGGAAGTCACCACGGAAGTCACCACGGATGTGGCACGGATGATCCAAGTGATGACCACCGAGCATAGCCGTGATGACCTAATGGCCCTGATGGGGCTCAATAACGCTGAGCACTTTCGCAAGCACTACCTCAAACCTGCATTAACGGCCGAACCACAGATGGTGGAAATGACCATTCCAGACAAGCCAACCAGCCGCAACCAAAAGTACCGGTTAACCTCGCTTGGTCAGCAAGTGAAGCAGCAACTAAGCGATGAGAAACATTCATGAGTGTGTTAAATAGAAAGAAATTAGAGGATTTACTCTGGGGAGCCGCCGAATTTCTGCGCGGACAAATTGATGCCTCAGACTACAAGCAGTACATCTTTCCGCTGCTGTTTTATAAACGCCTGTCTGATGTGTACCTGGAAGAGTACAACGAAGCACTGGAAGTCCATGGCGGCGATGCAGAATATGCCGTTATGCCCATGTTCCACCGCTTTGATATTCCCTATGAAGCGCGCTGGGCAACGGTGCGCAATACCAGCAAAAACATCGGTGAGGCCATTCAGAACGCACTGCGCCAAATTGAGGCCAACAACCCACGGCTGCATGGCGTATTTGGTGACGCCCAATGGACCAATAAACAGCGCCTGCCGGATCACCTGCTGGCCGATTTGATTGAGCACTTCAGTAAAATACCGCTAGGTATTAAGTCAGTAGCCCAGGATGACTTAGGCGAAGCCTACGAATACCTGATCAAAAAATTCGCCGACGACTCAGGCCACACCGCCGCAGAGTTCTACACCAACCGAACCGTGGTGCATCTGATGACGCGCATCATGGGCTTGAAGCCCGGCGAAACCGCCTACGACCCCACCTGTGGCACCGGCGGTATGCTGCTAAATGCGGTGATGGATTTACGCTCACAAGGCAAAGAGTGGCGCAGTGTTCATCTCTATGGGCAAGAGGTAAACCTGCTCACCTCGGCCATCGCCCGCATGAATATGTTCCTGCACGATATCGAAGAGTTTGACGTGCTGCGCGGTGACACTCTGGCCGAACCCAAATTTATCGAAAACGACCAGCTCAAGCAGTTCGATGTCATCTTCGCCAACCCGCCATACTCCATCAAAAAGTGGAGCCGCGATAAGTTCGCCGCCGACCCGTACGGCCGCAACCTTTACGGCGTGCCGCCACAAGGCTGTGCTGACTATGCGTTTTACACCCATATCATCAAGAGCCTAAATCCAGACACCGGCCGCGCCGCGATGCTATGGCCACATGGCGTTCTGTTCCGTGATTCTGAACAGGCCATTCGCAAACAGGTGATTGAAGCTGACATTATCGAAGCGGTGATTGGCCTAGGGCCAAACCTGTTCTACAACTCGCCGATGGAATCCTGTGTGGTGGTGCTTAATTGCAACAAGCCCGCAGAGCGCAACAACAAAATACTGTTTATCAATGGTGTGGAGCATGTCACCCGCGAACGCGCCCATAGCCGCTTATCGGATGATGATTTAGCGGTATTGTGTAAGGCTTACTTCGATCCAGAAAGCCAGAGCGATATTACCGCCTTGGTAGATATCGGCACTATTAAAGAGAACCTCTACAACCTATCAATCCCGCTGTATGTGCAGGCAAAAAGTGATGGTGAAGTGCATGATATTGAGCATGCTATTGAGGCTTGGAAAGTCAGCAGGGTGCAGTTGAAAAAGCAAACTAATAAGTTGTTCAAAAACTTAGGCGAGCTAGGCTACGACATACAAGGAAGTATGAGTGTCGCGGAAGGCAGGACGCCGAGAGCGACCGAAGTTAACGGTAAGGAAGTGAAATAATGAGTGAAAAACAGCCCGTTAAATTTGGCGATATTTGCCGTGAGGTAAAGCTCACCACCAAAGACCCAATTGCCGATGGCTATGAACGCTATATTGGTCTTGAGCACCTAGATTCTGGCTCGCTAAAGATCAAGCGCTGGGGAACGATTGCCGAAGATAACCCAAGTTTTACACGTGTATTTAAAAAAGGGCATATCCTATTTGGAAAACGCCGCCCATACTTGAAAAAAGCAGCGATTGCTGAATTTGATGGAATTTGTTCTGGTGACATCATCGTAATGGAACCAACCCATAACCTAGACGTGCCTGAATTACTTCCTTACATCATTCAGTCAAATTCATTTTGGAAACACGCTATTAGTACATCTTCAGGATCTTTATCTCCTCGCACAAAATTTAAATCTTTATCCGAATATCCTTTTAGCTTAGGCGGAGCTGAAGAACAAAACCGTCAACTAAATATAAGTGAAAAATTTAACAAGGCTATCAATGACTCGAGAGAAGCTTATAACAGCTTCCAAAAAATGTTCACTGCATTACTTGAAAAAAAATTACTAGGTAATGATACAGGAGCACAAAGAAGCATTGATCAAATATGTACAATTGTACGCGGAAGTTCACCTAGACCCAAAGGTGATTCTCGTTATTATGGTGGAAGCATCCCAAGATTGATGGTTGAAGACATCGTACGTGATGGTAAATACGTAAAACCATGCATTGACTACTTAACTGAAGAGGGAGCCAAAAAGAGCCGACTTAAAGAAAAAGGAACTCTGGTCATAGTATGCAGTGGAACTCCAGGAACAGTTGGCAAACCATCATTCCTAGATTTTTCAGCCTGCATTCATGATGGAATCATTTCTTTAGACAACATTGATGAATCTATTGTTAGAAAAGAATATCTTTATTACCTGCTATTGCTAAACCAGCGACAAATATTCAATCTGGCTACGCATGGAGGTACATTTGTAAACCTAACGACTTCCATTGTGAAGAAAATGAGTTATATCTTCCCTGAACTTTCTTATCAAGATCATGTGATCAAGAGCTTCCAAGAACTCGAGAAATACAACGAAAATATTAGTAAAAAATCTATAAAGATTGAATTACTAAGAGATGCTGTCGCTATATAGGGAGTTACAAATAAAGATGTTTAATGAACAAACCGTCACAGAAAATGGCATCATTGACCGCTTAAAAGGATTAAGCGGCTTAAAGTGGACTTACTGCCACGGTGAGAGCCTGCCTAAGCAAGCGCAGGATATCTTTGTCGATGAGTGGCTCAAAGACGCGCTTTGTTCGTTAAACCCTGATATCGCCAAGCAGCCTGACTATGCCGATGAAGTCATATATAAGCTGCGCAGCGTGCTGCTGGAAGCTCAGCATACCGGTCTGGTGAAGGCCAACGAGAATTTTCATGAGTGGTTAATGGCCGACAAAACGCTGCCTTTCGGCGAGAACGGCGACCATATCACCATTAACCTGATTGATTTTGACGATATTAAAAACAACCACTTTGTGGTGGCGAAGCAGGTGCACTATATAGCCGCCACAGAGGTGTATTTTGATATCGTGCTTTATGTGAACGGCATTCCCTTGGTGGTAGGCGAAGTCAAAACCGCCACGCGCCCAAGTGTGACTTGGCAAGATGGCGCCGCCGATTTTATGGGCGGCAAAAAACACTACTGGAAAAACGTTGAGCGGTTTTTTGTCCCCAACTTGCTGTGCTTTGCCAGCGAAGGCAAAACCTTTGCTTATGGCGCCATTAATGCCCGAGTAAAAGACTGGGGCCCTTGGCACCATACCGATCAACGCGACGATATTCTGCCCGGCTTAGCATCAGTGTTAATCAGCTGTGAAGGTTTGCTAAATCCGCAAACGTTATTGCTACTGCTGGAATCTTTTGCCCTGTTTTCCACTGTCAAAACCGGCAAAAACACGCCGCCAAAGCGCAGCAAAATTTTACCGCGCTACCCTCAGTTTGAAGCTGCCCAACAGATTGTTGAACGGGTCAGAAATGGCTACCCGAAAAAGGGCTTAATCTGGCATTTCCAGGGCTCAGGTAAATCATTACTGATGCTCTACGCTGCAAAAATGCTGCGTACCGACAACCAGTTGAAGAACCCCACGGTGTTGGTGGTCGTCGACCGACGCGATCTGGATAGCCAGATTAATGAAACCTTCGGTGGGGCAGATGTGAAAAATCTGATCAAAGTGCAAAGCTGTAAAAAACTCGGCGAGCATATTGAGCAGGACAGCCGTGGCATTTTGATCACCACTATTTTTAAGTTTAAAGAAATTGAGATAGAGCAGAACAACCTAAACGGCCTGAATAACCGCGACAACATTATTGTGCTGGTGGATGAAGCCCACCGAACCCAGGAAGGCGGCCTTGGTGATAAAATGCGCTGGGCACTGCCAAATGCGCACTTCTACGGCCTAACCGGTACGCCGATTTCCGGCATCGACCGCAACACCTTCAAACTGTTTGGCGCTGAGGATGACCCCGGCCGCTACATGAGCCGCTACAGTTACAAGCAATCGATCCGCGACGGGGCTACCAACCCCGTGAAGTTTGAACCACGCTTGGCAGAACTGCGGGTAGACCGAGACGCGATCAACGAAGAGTTTGAGCAGCTTGCTAAAGACAACAACCTAGACGACGAAGAAAAAGCCGCTCTTTCAAAACGCGCAGGCAAATTGGCCATCATGCTCAAAGCGCCTAAACGGATGGCCGCCGTCAGCAGCGACATCGCCCAGCACTTTACCAGCCATGTTAAGCCGAAAAAAATGAAAGGCATGGTGGTGATGTACGACCGCGAAGCCTGTGTACAGATGTATTACCTGCTGGGTGAAAAGCTAGGGTTTGACGCTCTAGAAGTAGTGATGAATGTGGATCAGGCGCCTATTCACTCCTCCAAAAAGGACCAACAAGAGAGAACCAATCACGACTGGCGTAAATGGCATAACGAGCTGGCCCTTCCCATTCAGCAAGCTGATTTTGAGCGCTGGCAGCATATTGATGCTGAAGATCAGACCCAAAAAGATCTGATTGAAAGCTATAAAGATCCCAAGCACCCGCTTCAACTGTTAATAGTCACCGCCAAGCTGTTAACCGGCTTTGATGCGCCTATCTGCTACTGCATGTATTTAGACAAGCCCCTACGCGACCATACCCTGCTGCAAGCCATGTGCCGTACTAACCGCTTGTATGAAACCAGCGATGTTCGCAAAGACATGGGCTTGATCATTGATTACCTTGGGGTATTCGAGAACTTACGCACCGCGCTGGCATACAACCCAGATGAGATAGATGGTGTTGTTGAAGGTATCGAGGCCTTTAAAGCGATATTGCCAGCTCAGCTAAAGAAGTGTTTGGCTTTTTTCCCTGAAGTGGACCGCACGCTGGAAGGATTTGAGGGCATTATCGCAGCGCAAGAGTGCCTACCCACCAATGAAAAGCGTGATGAGTTCGCCGCCTGCTTTGGCGTGTTAGCCAAGTTATGGTCGGCTATTAACCCTGATACGTTCCTCACCCCCTACCAACAAGACTATAAATGGCTTGCCCAAATTTACGAATCCGTACGCCCTGTTGGTCAAACCGGCACGTTAGTATGGGCCGCTCTCGGGCCTGAAACCATCAAAATGATCCATGAGCACACCGACATCAATCGTATTCGTGATGATATCGATGAACTCATCATGGATGAACACGCCATTTTTACCCTGACCGATAAAGAACAGGAGCAACGCGCCAAGCGCCTGGAAATTGATTTAATGGGCCGCTTACGCGGCAGTAACGACCCGAAATTTGTCGCCTTGGGTGAGCGCCTGGAAAAGCTACGCCAAGATTACGAAGCCGGCGTTATCAAAGCCATCGACTGGCTGAAAGGCCTGTTAGATACCGCCAAAGACACCGTGCAAGCCGAGCGAGAAACCGGTGAGCATGTGGTAACAGAAGAGGATAACAAGCAGGCCCTAACCACGTTATTCCTCGAAACCCGGCCAGAAACCACACCCAAAATCATTGGCGATGTGGTCGCACAAATCGACAAAATCGTCAGAGCCAAACGTTTTGATGGTTGGCAGCACTCAAACAGCGGCCCACGTGAAATTCAAAAGGCTCTCATGGTAACGCTGGCCCAGTTTGGGTTGGGTAAAGACAAAGAGCTGTTTCAGAAAGCGTATGCATATATTGAAGAACATTATTAGCAAAAAATGACGTGGGCTAACGGGAGAGCGTGATCATCAGGTACAAACTTTATTAGCAGCGATGACGGCCACCTTAGGGCACAAATAGCCCTATCTACTTCTGAAACGGCAGAACCTCTGCCTGCTTTGACCGGCTAGCCCTGGCAGTACGCTTAAGCTTGAGAGGCACTACGTTGTTTGCAGCGTCAGGCTGAACACTTAGGTAACCTGGGCGTAAGTTACACAGCATCTCAATCGTCTCTGGCGGCAGGCCAATCTGGTGAACCAGCTCAGTGCGCTCAAAGATGCCGTTATCTACCAGAAGGTGAGCGCCGCGCATCATTAGCTTGGGTTGCTCGAAAGCCAGAGCATCATCACCTGGTTCGCCCTTCGTCCATTTACGCGCCGAGCGCCCTTTCCACAGCCTTAGCTCTAACTGATCTGTCAACAGCGATAAGTCTCGGCAGCGAACGATCATCGACGCGACCGAGACTTTCCAGCGCGACTTGAGCGAAAGCAGATTATCAAGCGTTGGCCATACGACCTCTTGCGCAAAGCTCTCGGGCGGCATTAAGAAAGCGCTGGCAAAGCGATGTGCCTGCCCTTCTAACAGGTCATACAACTCTTTTTTAGCGTATTGTGCAGTCGGTATTTTGGAGTGCAGTACGACGTGCCCTAACTCATGCGCTGCATCAAAGCGGTTACGGATCGCATTCGCTTTGTCTTCAGCGATCAACACGTAGGGGCGACCATCCAAAATAGAGACATGGGAAACACCGTCCATTTTGACGTGCCCCAGGGTGGCGCGAGTACAAATAATCCCTGCATTTTCCATTACTTGGATCACGTTTGGGATAGGAGCAGAGCCCAACTCCCAAGCCTCACGGCACTCTCTGGCGATGTCTTCGATTTCTTCGTCGCTAATCAATCGGCAGTCGTCTGCCTCCAACATCGGCACGTTAACTTCTGGCCACTCCATTGCATCCTGGAAGAAGTCAGAGATTTCTTGCAGCCACGCTAAATAGAGTTGTGACCTTTCACGTGCCTGCTTGTGAACAGAGGCTTGTGAACGGAAAAAGTAAGGTCGCTGGCTTTCCTGAATAACAGGAGGAACAGGCTTCAAAAACCACATGCGAGAGACTTGAAACACATGGCAAAGACGAGCAAATGACTCGGCCTCAGGTAGCTGGGTGCCTTTTTCCCAGGCCGAAATCGTACTGGAAGAACGACCTACCTGCTCTCCCAGTTCCGCGAGGGTCAGATTTTGGGCCATGCGCAGTTGGTTCAACCGCTGGCCTTGAAAGCCATCAACCCCTGTTCTCATATCACTCGTTTCCACCTTCGTTTTGATCCCGGTTCTCTGCGCGACGCATCCTATCACGCAGGGTCGGATAGGCAATATCCACTATCTCATCACCTACTTCATTGTAGTACTGCCACAACTGGCCTACATCCATAAACAGATGAAACCCCGCCCGAGGGTCACTGTAAGGCACCGCGATGGCCACACCGATTGGGCTGCTATGATCGCTGCTGTCTGTCCACTTCATTGTGTGGGGGAGCAACAACGCATGAAGAGCTTCTTGGCTGGGCCCTAAAGGTGAGGCGGATGCCTTAAAAAGATCAGGATGTTGTTTCTCCAACCTTTTATTGATGAGCCCAAGCAGACGTCTAAAACGCGCATCGCGTATGGGTGGCGTCCTTCCCATGGTAATAACGCTCGTGGTGATCTGCATACTACTGGCACGAACCAAGGCATAGTGGCCACCAGCGGGCTTAGTGACTTGGTTACTTACTTCAAAGTTCTCATCTTTTGGCAGGCTCAGCAGTGCTTCCTGCACGGTGAAATGATGGGACTGCGGCCCTGGCCCAGCCAGAGGCACATGCTTATACGTCTCTTTGAGATGGCTATCGCTCTTCTGAAAAGCCGCCTCTATGCTTTCGAGCATTTGTTGTAAGCGGTGACTAGGTAACTCCTGGCAAATAAAGCGGCACAGCTCTTCTTTGTTCAGTTCTGCTTGATTCACGAGCGACTCCTGGGCAGGACAACGATCCGGCAAAACGGATTATAGACCTATATTTTCCTGTTAACCATCCGATAGAGACTCTCCCCCCATAGCTGATACTTCCATCAAACATGAGATAAACACTACACCATCACTCAATATTCTGAATCTGCTCCCGCATCTGCTCGATTAGCACCTTTAACTCCACTGCACAGCGGGTTGTCTCAGCCACCACGGATTTTGACGACAGCGTGTTAGCTTCGCGGTTGAGTTCCTGCATTAGGAAGTCTAATCGGCGGCCTTTGGGGCCTTTTTGGGCGAGCTGGTGGCTCACTTCTTCTATATGTGCGGTGAGGCGATCCAGCTCTTCATCCACATCGGCTTTTTGCGCTACCAGCACCAGTTCGGCTTCCAGGCGTTGCGGGTCGAGTTCGGTTTTGGCGACTTCTAAGCGTTCCAGCAGTTGGGCGCGCTGGCGCTCTAAAATTTGCGGCAGCAAGCTGCGCACAGTGGCGACTTGTTCACTCACAGCCGTTAGGCGAGTGGTGATCATCTCAGCGAGTTTTTCGCCTTCCCGGGCGCGGGCGTCGATCAACTCGTCTAGCGCTTGGTCAAACAGGGTTTTGGCGGCGGCTTTAATGGCGTCTTGATCAAGGTGCTGGGTTTCCATAACGCCGGGTTGGTTAAGCAGCGCCAGCGTGGTGGGCGGCACGGCACTGGGTACCTGTTGCTGAATGGCGGCCAGGGCATCGGCTATTTCTTTTAAGCGCTGAGCGTTAACCGCAGGGGCTTGGTTGGCTTCGGCGGCTTCAAAACGCAGACTGCACTCTACTTTGCCTCGCGCTAGGCGCGTGCGTAAGGCGTCGCGCAGCACTGGTTCTAGCTCGCGTAGAGCGTCGGGCAGGCGAAAGTGTGGTTCCAGATAGCGCTGATTCACCGAGCGGATTTCTACCTGCAGGGTGCCAAACGGGGCGGCCTGCTCGGTGCGAGCAAAGGCGGTCATGCTGTGTACGTGGCGTGGGTTGGCCATTAAAGTTTCCTGTTCATCGCGCATTTAGGTCAGTCTAACCGATCTTGTGCTGGTAGATACGTCTGCCTTGAATAGGCCCATCAGTGGCGGCGTTGACGTGTACAATAGAGGGCTTTCCCACTGTTAAATTGATGTGAGGTGCTATGCGTCCTGATGTTGTTCGCCCTAGCGGTCGTGAAGCCGACCAGCTTCGTGAAATTCGCATAACCCGCGATTACACCCGCCATGCAGAAGGTTCGGTATTGGTGGAGTTTGGCGATACCAAGGTGCTGTGTAATGCAAGCGTGGAAGCGGGCGTACCACGCTGGTTGCGTGGCAAAAATCAGGGTTGGATCACCGCTGAGTACGGCATGTTGCCCCGTGCCACTCACACCCGCAGTGGCCGTGAAGCGACGCGTGGTAAACAGGGTGGCCGGACGTTGGAAATTCAGCGTTTGATAGGCCGTAGCCTGCGCGCGTCTGTGAACTTGAAGAAGTTGGGCGAATTCACCATTACCGTGGATTGCGATGTGATCCAGGCCGACGGCGGCACTCGTACCGCGTCGATTACCGGTGGCTGCGTGGCGCTGGTGGATGCCATTCGCTACCTACAGCGTGAGAAGAAGATTAAAGGTGACCCCTTTAAACAGCTGGTTAGCGCGATTTCGGTGGGTATTTATAAAGGCGTGCCGGTACTAGACTTAGATTATCCGGAAGATAGCAAAGCCGACACCGACCTGAACGTGGTAATGACTGAAAGCGGCGAGCTGATCGAGGTACAGGGTACTGCAGAGGCGGGGGCGTTTAACCGTACTGAGCTGAATGCGATGCTTGATCTGGCGGAGAAAGCGGGCTCCGAGCTACGCGAAAAACAGCGCGAAGCACTGGGTATTCGCGGCTAAGGCGTTACCTGGCAAATAACTTACGCGCTTACGCAAACAGGCCAGCTTTTAAGCTGGCCTGTTGCTGAGACGGGTAACGCGACGCGGGAAAGTGAGCGCTTACAGCGCTAAGTCATACTCAACGATCAGCGGTGCGAACTCAGAGAAGGTCGCATCGTAATCAATCCACGCGTCGACCACATGGCGACGGAAGTTGGGGCCGACCAGCTGGTAGTCGATCCGCCAGCCTTCTTGGCGCTCACGGGGCACGTCTTGGTCGAGCTTTGGCCACCAGGTATATTCACCAGCGTCGCGATTAATTTCGCGGAAGGTGTCGATAAAGCCGGTTGGGCCAAGTACCTGATCCATCCAGGCACGCTCTTCAGGGCGGAAACCAGAGGTAAGCTGATTGTCCGACCAGTTGGCCAAATCAATGGTTTTATGGGCAATGTGCCAGGTACCGCAGATGATGTATTCGCGGCGTTTGCGCGACATCTTCGTCAGGTACTCTTGATACTGCTCCATAAACGCCTGTTTGGCTTTTTGATCACTTCCATCAGGCATCAAGAAGGTGGCGATGCTGAAGCGGTCATAATCCGCCTGCAGAAAGCGCCCTTCGTGATCGCACTGAGGGAACCCAAGGCCGTACATAATCGCCTTGGGAATTTTGCGGCAATAAAGTGCCACACCGGAGAAACCATCTTCTTCTGCATCCAGAAAGTAGCCTTCGTAGCCTTCCGGATAGAGAATATGGTCGTCCAGTTCAAAGCTTTTTGCCTTGATGTTCTGCACGCAGATCACGTCGGCATCCTGCTGAGCCAGCCAGTCCAGGAAGCCACGGTCGACGGCATCACGTATACCATTGACATTGATGCTGGCAATTTTCATAAATCGTCCCTTTTGCGTCGCTGCTGTATGATACCCGACGTTTAGACGTTTGGGTAAATAGACAAACCAAATCTTGCTATTTAACCCCGTTTTATTGTTGCGTTTACTTAGATTCCTATTACTTACATTCCTATCGACAAGAGAAGACCACCGTGGCCACCACTCTACAACCCTATCAGCGCGATTTCATTGCCTTCGCTATTGAGCAGGGCGTGCTCAAGTTTGGCGAGTTCACGCTTAAGTCGGGGCGAGTAAGCCCTTACTTTTTCAATGCAGGCCTGTTTCAAACCGGCCGTGCCTTGGCCAAGTTAGGCCGATTTTACGCCCAGGCGATTGTCGATAGCGGCCTGCAGGCGGATGTGCTGTTCGGCCCAGCCTATAAAGGCATTCCGCTGGCAGCGGTCACCGCCGCGGCCTTAGCCGACCATCACGACCGCGATATGCCCTACGCGTTTAATCGTAAAGAAGCCAAAACCCACGGCGAAGGCGGCAATATTGTCGGCGCGCCACTGGCCGGCGATATTTTGATCATTGATGACGTGATTACGGCCGGTACGGCTATCCGTGAAGTGATGAGCCTGATTGAGCAAAGCGGTGCCCGCGCGGGCGGCGTGATTATTGCGCTAGACCGCCAAGAGCGCGGCCAGGGCGAGCAAAGTGCTATCCAGGAAGTTCAGGCTCAGTACGGCATGCCGGTTGTCAGTATTGTCACCTTAGAGCAAGTGCTTACTTACCTTGAAGAGCATGCTGGAGGCGAAATGCTGGCTTACGCCGAGGCCGTGCGCGCTTATCGCGACCGCTACGGCATCACGGGCTAGTCGCTGAATCTATCGCTCACTGCCTAATGCGCCAGCATAGCCTTGCTGGCGCCACGCCTCATAGCTAACGATGGCCACCGCATTGGAAAGGTTCAAACTACGGTTATTAGGCTGCATGGGGATGCGCAGTTTCTGTTCTTCAGGCAGCGCAGCATGCACTTGGGGTGAAAGCCCTGCGGTTTCTGAACCGAACAGCAATACGTCGCCCGGGGCGAAGGTCGCGTCACTGTGAGCACGGGTGCCTTTGGTAGTAATCGCCCATAGTGTGCGCCCCTGCATCGCCGCTT
Source organism: Vreelandella alkaliphila (assembly GCF_016107625.1). Taxonomy (GTDB): domain Bacteria; phylum Pseudomonadota; class Gammaproteobacteria; order Pseudomonadales; family Halomonadaceae; genus Vreelandella; species Vreelandella alkaliphila. Next base: position 90,893 of record NZ_JABASV010000002.1, on the reverse strand, counting down.
GAAACGCCGTAAAATCGGCATGGCGGGTAACATTGTTTAGATCGCGGTAATCTAGCCCGGCGCGCCGCAGCTTTTTCTCTTCGAGATCAAAGCCCAGCGGTTCAATTAAATGTAGTCGGCAGCCATTGTTAGCCACCAGGCGCATAATGTTACCCGTGTTGGGTGCCATACGCGGTTCAAATAGCGCTACTTCAAACATTACCACCTGCCTATTATTAACTCATTGTGCGTTCGCCCAGCGCCGCTGATTGTAATGGAATTTGCCAAGAAACACTTGTAGAGGTCACCCTTCGCCATGACGCCCCAACCGCCAAAGAGCATTCTTAGCCGTATTAAAGGGCTAAACCCGCGCCAGCAAGAAGCGGTGCGCTATATCGATGGCCCCTGTTTGGTCTTGGCGGGCGCCGGGTCTGGTAAAACCAGCGTTATTACCACCAAAATTGCCTATCTAGTGCAAGAGTGCGGCATGAGCGCGCGCAAAATAGCGGCGGTTACCTTTACCAATAAAGCCGCCAGGGAGATGAAAGAGCGCGTTGGGCAAATGCTGAAGGGTAAAGAGGGCCACGGGCTAACGGTGTCGACATTTCACAATCTGGGACTGAATATTATTCGTGGCGAGCTGAAAACCCTGGGCTACAAGCCGGGCTTTTCGTTGTTCGACCCGGAAGATGCCAAAGCACTGCTGCGCGATTTGATGAACAAAGACGCTCAGGTAGACGCTGAGCAGATCAACGCTGTGCAAGCCAAAATATCCACGTGGAAGAACGATTTAGTGCTGCCCAGTGATGCGCTTTCGTTTGCCGCGGATGATGACGAGCACTTTGCCGCACGGGTTTATGAAGCTTACGTACGCCACTTGAAAGCCTATAACGCGGTGGATTTCGACGACCTGATTCTGCTGCCGGTGGTGCTCCTGCAACGCGACCCAGAGGCACTGGCCCGCTGGCGGAACAAAATCCACTACATGCTAGTGGATGAGTACCAGGACACTAACGTTTCCCAGTACCTGTTGGTGAAACTGCTGATGGCCGAGCGGGCGACCTTTACCGTGGTCGGCGACGACGACCAGTCAATCTACGCGTGGCGCGGCGCACGGCCTGAAAACCTGGTGACCCTTGGCGAAGACTTCCCACGCCTGAAAGTGGTTAAGCTGGAGCAGAACTACCGCTCGACCGGCACTATCTTGCGCGCGGCCAACACGTTAATTGCCAATAACCCGCACGTTTACGATAAAACTCTGTGGTCGGATATGGGCGATGGCGCGCCTATCCGGGTTATCGTCAACCGCCATGAAGAGGCGGAGTCCGAGCGGGTAGCCAGCGAAATGCTGACTCGGCGCATCAAAGAGAAGGCAGAATGGCGAGATTTTGCGGTGCTCTATCGGGGTAATTTTCAGGCACGTTTATTAGAGCTCAAGCTGCAGCATTACCAAATTCCCTACAAGCTTTCCGGTGGTACGTCGTTTTTCTCTCGCAATGAGATCAAGGACACCATGGCCTATCTGCGGCTGTTAATTAATCCCGCTGATGACAATGCCTTTTTACGCATTGTGAATGTGCCCCGCCGTGAAATCGGCCCCGGCACGCTGGAAAAGCTGGCCAACTATGCAACAGAACGCTCTATCTCGCTGTTTGCTGCCTGCCACGAGCTGGGGTTAGAGCAAACGCTGCCGACTCGGGCCGTGGAACGCCTGTCACGCTTTACACACTTTATTGATGGCGTGCGCAAACGCATGGATCAAGACGATGCCATCGCGGCCATTCGCGATATGCTGCGCGATATGGATTACGAAGCCTGGCTGTACCAAAACGCCAGTGCCCCGACCGTCGCTGAACGGCGCATGGCCAACGTATGGATTTTGATTGATCAGCTAGAAAAGTCGCTAAACCGCGACCCCGAAGATGCAGATGATTCCACTGCGACGGAAACCGATGGCGTCGAAGCTGCTATTTCGCGTTTAGTGCTTCGGGATATTCTTGAGCAACAGGCCGAAGAAGACGACTCCGACCGTGTGCAACTACTCACTATGCATGCCTCGAAAGGGCTGGAGTTTCCCCATGTCTATTTGATGGGCTTAGAGGAAGACTTGCTGCCCCACCGTAACGCTATTGAAATGGAGACAGTAGAAGAAGAGCGCCGCTTGGCTTATGTCGGCATCACTCGGGCAAGACGCACGCTAACACTCACGCTAGCCCGCCAGCGTAAAGCGTATGGTGAGCTGATGGACTGCCAGCCCAGCCGCTTTTTAGACGAACTGCCCGCTGATGATTTGGAGTGGGAGGGACGCGCCGATAAAGAAGATCCCGAGAAAAAGCAGGCGCGTGGCAAAGATGCCTTGGCAGGCATTCGCTCACTGTTAGGCTGAAGAAACAAATCATAAGCAAAAAAATATCCACAGGGGGTTTTAGCAACCCGCCTGTGGATACATCATTCAGCAACGGCAATAATTACTGTGCCTGAGACACCATGTAATCGACAACGGCCATGATCTCTTCGTCAGAGGCACTGCTACCACCGCGTGGTGGCATCACGCCTTTGCCGTTAAATACGCTTTGGTAGAGCGCATCGGTACCCTGCTCGATACGCGGGCCCCACGCTTCGGCATCGCCTAGCTTGGGCGCACCAGCGACACCGGCAGCATGGCAAGCCACACAACCAGCACTGGCATAAAGCGCTTCACCATCTAAACCGCTGCCACCACTAGAAGCTTCGTCTTCACTGGCGACTGCTTCTTCTTCGCTAGCTGCAGCGTCAGTTGTCTCTTCACCGGCATCCTCTGTCACAGCCGTATCGTCGCTGGCGCCCTCTTCAGTCGCTTCAGCAGCCGCTTCTTCTTCACCGCCCCCTAGCTCGGGAACCTCCATGACAGGCTCAACCATGTAAGCCACCGCCGCTTCCATCTCTTCGTCAGAAAGGTTGGGGTTGCCGCCTCGAGCGGGCATTGCACCAATACCGTTGATGGCATGCTCTAATAACGTGGCAAAGCCTTGCTCAGTACGTTCAGCCCATGCGGCTTCATCAGCACGCACCGGAGCGCCAGCAGCGCCGGTTTCGTGGCACGCCATACAGATATTGTTGTAAATACCTTCGCCATCGATCTCATCGCCGCCGCCACTAGCGGCAGCCGGCGCTGCTGCAGTACCACAGTCTTGGCCTTGCAAGCAAAGTTGACCTACCGGCGCTAGGCGCTCAGCGATTGCGTCACGTGCTGCGTCTTGGGCATAAGCACCGGATGTGCCTGCCATGACGCCTAGGGCCGCCAGCCCGCTCATGATCAGCTTAGATTTCACTCTCACCACCTCTTGAGTTTTGTCATAAAACGTTTTGTGCTTAACCCCTGCGCGCGGCAGCGACATCATCAACCTGCGGCAACCGAGACGCCAAGACGTGCATATCGCATTAGTATACCGAGAACGCTAAGCGTAAGAAAATGCTACTAAGCGCGGCAATTCAACCTATGCCGTACTCTGTGCTTTATTCAGCAGTTTAAAAAAGGTGCCAACGATCCCTAGTCAACACCAAGCCAGTAAACGCTGCTGAGCATAACGCGTAAACCCTGCCTGAGCATATACACGCTTTGCGGGGATATTCTGCGCATCAACGGTGAGCGTGATGTCACTGGCTCCCGCCTGGCTAGCCAACGCCTGCGCTTGCTGAATAATTGCCTTGCCCATTCCCCCGCCACGCCACTCAGGCAACAGCCCCATCAACTGCAATGACCAGCGCTGGGTCGTATGGTTAGGAGCAAGTAATAGCACGCCGACGGTTTCCCCCTGATGCCGCACTTGATACCAGTGCTCTGGTGCCTGCGGCGCTTGGTCATAAAATCCAGCAAGCAAGGTGTCAATGGTGAGCGCTTCGCGAAGCCCTGGGCAGTCTAACGAGCCTTCACTGACGTTCGCTACCAGCGCCCGCTGTTGCGCGGGAGACAATTCAGCAAAGGGGCTTAGCGTTAGCATGTTAGCGAGCGATTGAACGGTTTGGCACTGCCACATAAGGTGCTCCAGGGTGGCAAGTACCCGCATGTTGTGGGCGACTAGTGCCGTTTCCCAGTTGGTTGCATTATCAGGTAACACCACATGACATAGCGCTATCGGCTGCTCGTTTACCCAGCCTTGCAAGGCTTTCAACAGCGCATCAGATGCCGAATTATGTTGCCTGGGCAGCCAAAGCTGAGCCGTTTGATTAGCCAATGGCTGTACCCAGGCGGCGGCTTCGATATGGCCCGCTTGGGTAGCTATCCAAAGGCCCTGCCAAACAGCGTCAGAGCCAGCTTTTATCGTTGATAAGGCATGCTGTAATGCAGGCTGCTGCGTAGGATCATGCACCGCAGCTAAATGCAGTAATGCTTCACGCCGTTGTTCAGGTGGGCACTGCATTACTGCGCAGGCTAAGGAGCGGTGGCCGAAAGAAGAATGACGTGTCATGTTACGTTCCTGAGTAGCCCGCCGTGAATGAAAGGAGTCATCCATCGATATGCGCATTTTACTGGTTGAGGACGACCCTAGTTTGGCGTTGGGGATTCGTATGGCGCTGAAACCTGAGCACTATACGGTAGATCATTTAGCCGATGGCAATAACGCGCTTCATGCGCTTAAAAATGAACCCTTTGATGCGGTCATCCTAGACCTTGGTTTGCCGACGATTGATGGCATGGAAGTGCTGCGCGCTATTCGCCAGCATGGCAGCCAACTGCCGATTTTGGTTCTGACCGCCCGCGATGCGATGGATAACCGCATCGAGGGATTGGATGCGGGTGCCGACGACTACCTCACTAAACCTTTCGAAGTAGCAGAATTAAAAGCGCGTCTGCGTGCTTTGTTACGCCGTAGCCAAGGACAATCCAGCGGCTTGCTCACCTGTCGTGAGATTAGCCTGGACCCGCAGACCTTACAGGTGAGTTATCAACATCAAGTGATCACACTTTCGCGCCGTGAGCTAACGCTACTGCAGGAGTTTATGAGCCATCCAGGCCGTGTGTTCACCCGCGATACCTTAACGCGATTAGTCTACGGCTGGGAGGAAGATGTCGAAAGCAACGCTATCGAAGTGCATATCCACCATTTACGGCGAAAGCTGTTTCCTGAGGTCATCCGCACCGTAAGAGGGATCGGCTATGTCATGGATAAATCGTGATGATTAAATGGCACCAGGCAAGCCTATGAGCTCTATTCGTCAGCGCACCCTGGGGCTTGCGCTGCTTGTGTTTGGCGCGAGCATGCTAGTGATTGGCTTTATTAGCTATCGCTATGCTGCCCATGAGATTGAAGAACTTCATGATGCTAGCCTGGCACAAAATGCCCGTTTGCTAGAAGGGCTACTACAGGCACCACTGCCTGATAGCGACCGTACGCTTTTATTAAATAGCGTGGAGGATGCGCTGCTACGTGCAGAGCAATCCGATAACCGTTTTGCAGGCCATCGCTATGAAACCAAGCTGGCGTTTCAGCTTTGGGAAGGCGACCGTCTTCTGCTGCGTTCCGCCAGCGCCCCCGATACACCGCTTACCCAGCAACCACCGGGTTATTCAACGCTGTCGGTGAATCAGCATGACTGGCGCATTTACGTCCTGGAAATTACTGGCACAGACAAACGCGTGGTGGTGGGCGAGCGAGAGGACGCGCGTGGTGAACTGATCAGTTCAGTGGCACTACGCACCTTATTACCTGATCTCATTGGTCTACCGTTACTGACACTATTACTCTGGTGGTCGATCGGCTGGGGGCTCGCTCCTTTATCGCGTATGGCAGAGCAAATCCGTACCCGCGATCCCCACCACCTAAAACCGCTGACGCTTCATCCACTTCCCCTAGAACTGGAGACCATTTCTGGCGCCATAAACCGGCTGTTGGAACGGCTCCGCCAACTGCGTATTCGCGAAAAGCGCTTTATTGCCGATGCGGCCCACGAGCTGCGCACCCCCTTAGCAGTACTTGATTTGCATGCGCAAAATGCGCTCACTGCTGACAACGCCGATGACCGAGAGGAAGCCCTGCACCACTTACGCAGCGGCGTGGCCCGCTCAACGCGGCTAGTCTCTCAGCTATTAACCCTGGCACGCCTAGACCCCGAAGAAGAACCATTACCAGAGTATCGCTGTTCCGATGTATTACATGAAACGCGCGAAACCTTGGCAAAGCTCTCTCCGCTAGCCGCAGAGCGACATCAACAGCTGTTACTGGACGCGGATGACTCAGCTAACTGGGCAATAGAAGAAGAACCCGGCGCTATCGAAACACTGGTACAAAATCTAGTGGGTAACGCCATTCAACACTCGCCTGCGCAAGGTGCTATCACGGTCACGCTTGAGGCATCGACAAGAGACGTTATCGTCACTGTTGATGATCAAGGACCCGGTATTCCTGCAGCGCAACGCAGCCGGGTGATGGAGCGTTTCCAACGTGCAGGGGCTAGTGCTGGCGCGGGATTGGGGCTATCGATTGTCGAGCGCTTGGTCAAACGCCATCAAGGCAGCCTGCAACTTGATGACGCGCCAGATGGTGGGCTGCGCGTGCGAGTAACGTTGGGCAGGCACGCCCTAACACAGCGTCAGCCAAAAAATAATCGGCCATAAGAGAGCTGTTAAGATTCCCATAAGAATTCCGTGCAAGTGTGAAAGTACAAGATAGGCAATGCCATTAACGACCTATCTATTCACATAACGGAGATTCCCTGAATGAATATGCTCGTCCACTCCCCCAAACCACTGATCCAGTTTGGTGAAACGCCACTGCTTATTACGCCAACAGCAAAACAGTTAACACCTGAAAGCCCTGCGTTATCGGTGCTAACAGATTTTACTCAGGTCACGCCTCAGTCAGTATCCGCTGATACGCCCATCGACGATGCCCATTTAAAAATGCGCCATGGCGGTGTTCGCCTATTGTTTGTTCTCGATAAAGCGAACCACTGCATTGGTGTGCTCACCGCCAAAGAAGTCATCGGAACACGGCGTATTAACTTGGCGATGCAGCAGAGAAACCTTGATCGTACAGAAATTACAGCTGATATGATTATGACGCCCTGGCAAAAGCTTAGTGCAATGCCCTTTGAGCAACTTAACTCATTAACGATTGAAGACCTTGTGCTCTCCATGGAGCGTTTTACAGAACAGCACCTGTTGATTACTGAGCATAAACAAAATCAACCATTAAGCGTGCGCGGCATTATTTCTGCCACCGATATACAACACGCCATGGGCAATAAAGCCACGGTGCAGGTCACCTCTTCAACAGTGCCAACTGCTAGTAGCTTTGCCGATATTTGCAAAGTCATTACCGGGCACGATTTATAGTCTCGAAGCCTAACTGGCCAAGTCCACCGATAGCCTTTACCAAAACGCCCCTTATCAATTGATAAGGGGCGTTTGTTTTACCTCTCTGAATTAACCGCTTATTTAAAACAGCGCTGCATTAATCCATAGATGAACCACAATGCTGGCGGCATAGCCCAGCAAAATAGCGGGAGCCCAGCGGATGTGCCCCATAAAGGTATAAATGCCCCGAGCTTGGCCCATTAACGCTACTCCCGCTGCAGATCCCATCGAAAGCAGACTACCGCCCACACCGGCGGTTAAGGTAATCAGCAACCAGTTGCCTTCCGACATATCCGGTGCCATGGAAAGTACCGCAAACATCACTGGGATGTTATCAACGACCGCTGAAATCATCCCCAGCACGACGTTAGCCCACACCGGGTTCCAGCTACCGTAAAGGGTTTCTGACAATAGACTTAAATAGCCCATGAAACCCAGGCCGCCAACACACATCACGACCCCATAAAAGAATAACAATGTGTCCCACTCTGAGCGGGCAATACGGCTGAAGATATCAAAAGGCACCACGCTGCCCAGTTGCTCAAGCTTCTTCCAATCGCCGCGACGTGAGTAACGCTCACGTTTGCGCTCCAGAGAACGCGGCAAGCTGCGGCGTAGGTAGTAACCAAAGAACTGCAGCAGGCCAAGGCCAAACATCATGCCCATTGCCGGGGGCAAATAAAGCACCGAGTGACACAGCACTGAGATCGCCACAGTAATCAAAAACAGCGCGATAATGCGCCGCGCCCCACGTTTAAGCCAAACATTCTCTTTGAGCGATGCAGGCTGACGATTAACGATGAAGAAATTCATAATCACCGCTGGCACCATAAAGTTGACGATGGCTGGCATCAATAGCGCAAAGAAACCACCAAATGGTACCTGGCCCGCCTGCCACACCATCAACGTGGTGATATCACCAAACGGGCTGAACGCGCCGCCTGCGTTTGATGCTACCACCACGTTGACACAGCACAGACTAATAAACTTTTTATCGCCTTCGGCCACCTTCAACACAACCGCGCACATCAACATCGCCGTGGTCATGTTGTTGGCAATGGCAGAAATACCAAAGGCAAGACAGCCCGTAATCCAAAACAGGCTACGGTAACTAAAGCCTTTGCGAACAAGCCATGCCCGCAGGGCATCAAAGATACGGCGCTCTTCCATGGCGTTGATATAGGTCATCGCTACCAGCAAGAACAGTAACAACTCGGTGTACTCAAGCAGCGTTTCTTTAAAAGCAGCTTCCGCTTCATGAGGCATGCCCGCTTGTACATAGACCCACGCCACCAGGGCCCAGATAAGCCCAGCGGCTACCAGGACTGGTTTAGATTTGCGCATATGAATCAATTCTTCGCTCATCACCAAGGCATAGGCAAGAACGAAGATGACAACAGAGGCGATACCAACAAACGAAACGGTAAGGTCTAAAGGGCCAGAAGCGGCATAGGAGAGGGTGGGAAAAGCAAACAAACATAGCGCAATCAACAACCAAGCAAACCGGCAAGTAGACTGCCGCATTGCAAGGACGTTAGGTGGTTTCATAGTGAAGTGATCCTGGCAGGGTTAAGAAAGACCGCCACGATGATAAGCACACTAATTACGTGCTGCAACGCAGCGGGCGTGCTAAAGATGCGGCCATTTGCCGCATCTTGTAAAGCAGTTTTACACTGCCCGAAAAATTTACTCTAGTAGTGCTTTACTCGACCATAACACGCTTGGCTAGGTGACGTGGCTGATCCACATCCGTGCTTTTTAGAACCGCCACGCATAACCATTAATCTCTAGATAGGGTAAAACACTGTTAGAACCTAACAAGTCAGCTAGATAATAAATTTATTTAGCTTTTTTAACCGGGCGAGGCCAGTCTGGTTTTTCTAACTGACGGCTGCGGGTTACCGCCAACGCGTGCTCTGCCACGTCTTTCGCAATGGTAGAACCTGCGCCAATCGTGGCTCCTTTGCCCACCGTGACAGGGGCCACTAAGGCGGTGTTAGAACCAATAAAGGCGTTATCACCAATCTCGGTGCGGTGTTTGTTCACGCCGTCGTAGTTGCAGGTAATAGTGCCCGCGCCCACGTTCACATCCCGCCCCAGGCGAGCATCACCAACGTAGCTTAAGTGATTGATTTTACTTCCTTCACCGACATCTGCATTTTTGGTTTCAACAAAGTTTCCTACTTTAGCTTTGACTGCTAGGCGTGTGCCGGGGCGCAGCCGTGCAAAGGGGCCAACTTGGTTCAATCCAGCAGCGACTGTTGTATCGATCACACTATGGCTGTCGATAACGCTTTCAGCGCCAATCGTGCTGTTTTTAATCACGCAGTAAGGCCCAACCCGCACCCCTTCACCCAGCTCTACGTCACCTTCAAACACGCAGCCCACGTCGATAAACACATCATGACCACAGGTGAGCTTACCGCGTATATCAATTCTTGCCGGGTCGGCCAATGCAACGCCTTGGGCCATTAACGCCTCAGCTTGCTGCAGTTGATAAGCGCGCTCTAAACGAGCCATTTGTGAACGGTTATTCACGCCTTCAACTTCTACTGCACTGGCTGGCTGGGCAGTACACACTTTGATGCCTTCATTTGCCGCCATCGCAATCACATCAGTTAAATAGTACTCGCCCTGGGCATTTTCGGCAGAAAGCTGTGGTAGCCACCGTTTAAGCTGAGCACTGGTCATCGCCATGATGCCGGTATTGCATTCGGTAATGGCAAGCTGGTCGGCACTGGCATCTTTTTGCTCAATAATAGCCACTGCCTCACCGTCATCATTACGAACAATGCGTCCGTAACCAGACGGATCTTCCAACGTAACGGTCAGTAGCCCCATGTGCTGCTCATCAACCTGGCTGAGAAGTGCCATCAGTGATTCACGGCGGATCATGGGAACATCACCATACAGAACCAACACGTTCCCATTACCTAATTGAGACTGCGCTTGAGCAACTGCATGGCCAGTACCTTTTTGCTCTTCCTGAACCGCAAACGTTACATTGCTCTCTGCTAGCGCTTCGCGTAGTTGGTCTGCACCATGGCCAATCACGACATGCGTACGAGTAGGTGTAAGACCACTGGCAGTATCTAACACATGTTGCACCATAGATTTGCCTGCCAGCGTATGCAGCACTTTTGGTGTTTGTGAGCGCATACGTGTGCCTTTTCCAGCGGCAAGGATAACGACATCAAGGTCTTGCATTTTAGTCACCTGTAACGGTTTAACGGTTGGCGGCGGGAGCTTCCCAGGCTTCAATACCCAGTTCATCTATAAGCGCTTCATCGAAGTATTCCACGAAGGCGGGACTGGCCACGCTTCGCCAATGATCGTTCTCTTTCACTAACATCAATACATTGAGGTTATTCTCAATTGCCATCTGCATCCCCTCTTCGCTACCTGCGACTGAGATAGCCGTGGACCACGCGTCGGCCCATGCATTAGAGGGGTGAAAAACAGACACGGACGCTAACTGATGCTTAACCGGCCGACCGGTGCGAGGATCGATAGTGTGGGAAAAACGCTCACCATCTACTTCAAAATAGTTGCGATAATCCCCAGATGTTGCAACCGACATACTTTCAAGAGGAATAACATGCTGTGCTTCTGGTACGCCGTTATGTGGTACCTCAATCCCAACACGCCAAGGGCTTTGCTCTTCTAAGTCACGGTATCCACGGGCAATTAATTCGCCACCAATATTAACGAGGTAGTTTTCAATCCCCTGTTGATCCAGATATGCCCCAACGCGGTCAGTGCCATGTCCCTTAGCCACACCCGACAAATCAGCAAATACATCCCGCGAGCGCCGCGCCTGCATAAGCTGAGTATCGATTTCAACCGCATCATAGCCAATCGTGGCCATGCGTTCGCTAAGCTCCGCGTCTGAAGGCACCTCTTCAGGGCGTGCTTCAGGGCCAAAACTCCATAAATTGACCACATCGCCAACGGTAATATCAAACGCGCCGTTGCTTGCTTCTGATACCGAATGGCTAATCGCAAGCACTTCAATTAACTCGTTAGAAAGCGGTTGCCATTCATTAAGGGGAGCATCATTAAAGACCACAAGCTCGGCGTCATCGCGGTAAGTCGACATCGCTTGATCAACGTCGTTGAGTTCCGCTAGGAAACCTTCTTCCAATGCATTCGCTTCGCCTTGGGTTAGCGGGTCCGCAATGGTGACTTGATAAAACGTCCCAAAAATACCGCCTTCAAAGCGAACAGGAGTATCTAAAGGCCGATCATTTTCTGAACACCCCATTAATGCCCCAGCAGCAATGAGCAATAGTCCCGAACATTTTAACCACCGAGAATTAATCTTCATTTTATTTTTCCTTGAATAAAACGCACTGGGTTAACAATGGAAAACCTCTATCGCTGAAAGAACTAGAAGTGGAAAAACCATAGCAACCAAGCCCCAAACAGCACCCGATACACCACAAATGGCTGCATGCCCAGCTTTTTAATCACAACCAGGAAGTAGTGGATACACACATAGGCGCTAATGCCCGAGAGTAAAGTACCTACCAGCATGGCCGGTATATCGATAAGCTGAGGGTCTTTCAGTAAGTTTATTGCCTCAAGGCCACCTGCCAGCACAATGACAGGAATTGACAGTAGAAATGAAAACCGTGCTGCGCCCTCTCGGCTCATCCCCACCATTAATGCCGCCGTAATGGTGATGCCTGAGCGCGAGGTACCAGGAATAAGTGCCAATACTTGAGCGCCACCAATGATGAGCACATCTTTTAACGTCATCTGGTATTCGCTACGCGTGCCGCGTTTTTTCCAGTCTGCGTAACCAAGTAGCAGACCAAAAACAATCAAACTGGCACCAATGATTAGCGTAGAGCGCATGTAACCTGAGATCACATCGTGAAGCAAAAAACCGACGATACACACTGGCAACGTGGCAATAACGACCCAAAACGCCAACATGGCATCATCATTAACCGCTTGGCCGCGAAGTGCGGCCAAGCTGCTAGCGATCATTCTGCCAATTTCATGCCTAAAATAGATCACAACAGCGCTTAAACTGCCAAGATGCAGCGCCACATCGAAGGCAAGGCCCTGATCTTCCCAGGCAGTCAAAACAGGTACCAATATAAGGTGGGCTGAACTCGATATAGGTAAAAACTCGGTGAGCCCCTGAACTACCGCTAACACAACTACCTGTAACCAATCCATGGGTTATCCTGTGCTTAACTATTAATGATATTTATGTGCTTTGTGACATTCATGCGCTCGCAATGGCGCTAAGGATACACATCCCTTAATTCATTGTCCGCATCCAGCATACGAGCAAATTCACAAGAAGGTATAGAGCTTAGACACTGTGCGCTACAATAGACATCTATTGGAAGTATGTGCCCCAGCAAGGTTCCTCATGACTCAGACCGTAGAATCGCCAGTGGTTCCCAAGCATGAGCTAGATAGCCGAGAGGCCAAGCGTGTTACTTATATTGGCGCTTGGCTGGATGGCTTGTTGAGCATTGTTAAAGTCGTGGTAGGCTTTTGGGTGGGCTCGGCGGCGCTGATTGCCGATGGTATCCATTCACTTTCAGATCTTGTGACCGACGGTTTTGTACTAGCTGCTATCCACTACGGCCGCCAGGAACCAGACGATGATCATCATTACGGTCATGGCCGTATCGAAACCCTAACGACGCTACTGCTGGGTAGCGTACTGATATTTGTGGCAGGTGGTATCGCCTGGTCTAGCCTTGATCGTTTGTTTAGTGGTACTGAGGTTAGTGCCCCTGGCATGGTGGCTATTGTCATTACAATCATTGCCTTGTTCAGTAAAGAGTGGATTTTTCGCTATACCATGCGCGTTGCTAAACGCGTTAAATCTAAGCTATTGGAAGCAAACGCTTGGCATTCCCGCAGCGATGCACTCTCCACCGCAGTAGTATTGGTTGCATTAATTGGCGCACAGTTTGGTTTGGGCTGGCTAGACGCTGTCGCCGCTATCATTGTTGGCTTACTAGTTGGCAAAGTAGGTTGGGATTTACTCTGGGAGTCAGCAAGAGAACTAGTGGATACCGCGCTACCTGAAAGCGTTCAACGACAAATGCATAATGTTGCTCAAAGCGTCCCAGGGGTAGACAGTGTTCATGACTTACGCACCCGCCAGTCTGCAGGCTGGGTCATGGTCGACTTACATGTGGTGGTCGGGCCAAAAATCACTGTGTCTGAAGCCCATGAAATCGGCAACGAAGTAAGTCGACGTTTACGGCATGAGTTTCCATTGCTCACCGATGTTATTTTTCACGTTGACCCCGAAGATGATGCTGGAGAAGGCGATCCCAGCCGTCTCCCCGGCCTCCCGCTGCGGCCCGAAGTGGAAGCCGCACTGAACGAGCGCTGGTATATGCATCCTGTCTGGCGCACATTAACCGAGCTGCAACTCCACTATTTAGACGATAAAGTGTCGGTATCGCTGATTATCGGCGATTCCGTACACCAGCCCCCCCAGTGCTTAGCCAGCCAACTAAAGGCGCTCGCCAGCGATATTGAGTGGCTAGGCCACGTGGAAGTTATGTTTATTACCCGCGCTGCCAGCAGTGCCATGCGTTAAAACTGTCTAAGTTAAAATTGGCTGCCCAAAAACAAGCTATACGTTTGTTAATATGGCGGTGGCAATAGTGAAGTAAATCAATACTCCAGAGGCGTCAATTAACGTTGTCACCAATGGGGCTGAAGCAGTAGCAGGATCGACCTTAAAGCGCTCTAGTACAAACGGTAGGCACATACCGATCATGCTACCAAACAGAACAATGGTCACCATGCTTAATGCCACGATGATAGCGACTGCTTCACCGCCACGAAAAATCCCTATAGGTGCTACTGCAATTGCCATGGTGATGCCCAGCGAGCCAGCTACCAGCAGTTCACGGCCTAACATCTTACTCCAGTCTTTCACACCAATATCGCCAGTCGCCATACCGCGTACCATCAACGTGGCTGCCTGAGCCCCCGCGTTACCTCCACTACCAATCAGCAACGGCAGGAAAAACACCAGCGCAACTTGGGCTGCGATTGTGTCCTCAAAGTAGGCAATGCCAGCTCCTGAAAAAAGATTGGCAAATACCAGCAGTACCAGCCAGGTAACACGCTTGCGGTAAAGGCTCCACAGCGGAACACGGCTAACACCATCCTCTAGCTGGCCGATAGACATCCCTTTATGAATATCCTCGGTAGCTTCCGACTCGGCAACGTCCATGGCGTCATCGTGGGTGACGATGCCTACCATACGGCCATCAGCATCCAACACAGGCAATGCCAGCAGATCATAGCGAGCCACAATGCGCGCCACCTCTTCTTGCTCTTCATCGACCGGTGCACTGATAACGTCTTTAATCATAATGTCGTCAACTAACGCACCAGGACGAGCCACCATCAACTGGCGCAGTGACATAGTCCCTATTAACTGGCCATTACTGTCGAGCACATAAAGCTGATACACCGTTTCCGCATCTGGGGCCGTTTGGCGAACCCGCATCATGGCTTGAGACACCGTCATGCCACTGGCTATGGCGACATAGTCAGAGGTCATGATGGCGCCTGCCGTGCCTTCTTCGTAGCTTGCTAGGCGTTTAAGATCTTCACGTTCTTGGTGGGCCATACGACGCAACAACGCTTCGCGACGGTCCTCACCAAGCAGATTAAACAGATCCGCTCGCTCATCAGACCCCATCTCTTCGAGAAGCTTAAGCACTTGGGTATCAGACAGCTTACCAACTACCTCAAGCTGGCTTTCTCCTGGTAAATAACCCAAGACATTAGCAGCGCGCTCGGCAGACAGAATATCCAACAGACAAAGTGCCGCAGGCAACTCCTCATCGTCTTCAATCATCTCCTCAAGCACTTCACCGATATCCGCCGAGCGGGTTTCGGCCAAACGCAAAGATAGTACTGATTTACTAGGCGCTTCCTTGGCCAACTCGTTGAGCAGTTCGGTTTTTAATTCCTGCAAGGCTTCATCGTTCAATGACATCGCTATCTCCCTTTGTGCAGACGCATATTGTGCAGGTGAAGTGTTACAGACGAGCATCCCTACGCTGAATGCGTTTTCTCATAGTACCAGACAAAAAAAACGCCCCTTAAACCCTCTCGGGTTCAAGGAGCGCTTTATGCACGCTAGCGCGTGTCTTAGCCTTTACCCGCCTTTTTGCGCAGCTGCTGAATCGTTCGCAGCTGTGCAACGGCTTCGGCAAGTTCAGCGGCAGCACGGGTATAATCCAGCTCCGATGACTTTTCATTAAAGGCTTTCAACGCCTGCTGACGCGCTTCTTCAGCAGCGGCCTCGTCGAGGTCACTAGCACGCGTCGCTGCATCTGCCAGGATCGTAACAATGGTCGGCTGTACTTCCATGAAGCCACCAGAGACAAAGAAGTTCTCTTCCTTGCCACCATCGTGGATCACGCGAACCGGGCCCGGTTGAAGCTCGGTCAGCAGCGGGGTGTGCCCCGGCAAAATGCCGAGGTCACCCATAATCCCTGCAGCTACCACCATCTCGACAGTACCTGAGAAGATGGAATCTTCAGCGCTGACGATATTGCAAGTGAAGCTATTCGCCATAGCGAATCCCCCTAATGGACGGGATTACTTCTTCATCTGGTTGGCTTTTTCGACAGCTTCGTCGATGGAGCCGACCATGTAGAAGGCCTGTTCCGGCAGGTTGTCGTACTCGCCCGCGAGGATGCCCTGGAAGCCACGAATTGTATCTTTTAAAGAAACATACTTACCGGGCGAACCAGTGAATACCTCAGCGACGAAGAACGGCTGCGACAGGAAGCGCTGGATTTTACGCGCACGAGATACAGCCAACTTATCTTCATCAGATAATTCGTCCATACCCAAAATCGCGATGATATCCTTCAGCTCTTTGTAACGCTGCAGAACGTTCTGTACACCACGTGCTACATTGTAGTGCTCTTCACCAACGACCAGCGGATCTAGCTGACGCGACGTAGAGTCCAGCGGGTCAATCGCAGGATAAATACCAAGCTCTGCAATTGAACGTGCCAATACAACGGTGGCGTCCAAGTGCGAGAAGGTCGTCGCCGGCGATGGGTCAGTCAAGTCATCCGCAGGTACGTAAACGGCCTGTACAGACGTGATAGAGCCCGTTTTAGTAGAGGTGATGCGCTCTTGCAGAACGCCCATCTCTTCAGCCAGCGTCGGCTGATAACCTACCGCAGATGGCATACGACCCAGCAGTGCAGATACTTCAGTACCAGCCAGGGTGTAGCGATAGATGTTATCGACGAACAGCAGAACGTCGCGGCCTTCATCGCGGAATTTCTCAGCGATGGTTAGACCGGTCAACGCAACACGCAAACGGTTGCCGGGCGGCTCATTCATCTGACCATAAACCAGCGATACCTTGTCGATAACGTTGGATTCAGTCATTTCGTGATAGAAGTCGTTACCCTCACGCGTACGCTCACCTACACCGGCGAATACAGAGTAGCCGCTGTGTTCGGTGGCGATGTTGCGGATAAGCTCCATCATGTTAACGGTTTTACCAACACCCGCACCGCCGAATAGACCAACTTTACCGCCCTTAGCGAACGGGCAAACGAGGTCGATAACCTTGATACCGGTTTCCAACAGCTCATTGGAAGCTGCTTGGTCAGCGTAGCTTGGTGCTTTACGGTGGATTGGCATGCGTTCTTGCTCGCCAATCGGGCCAGCTTCATCAATCGGCTCACCGAGCACGTTCATGATGCGACCTAGCGTTTCCTTACCAACGGGTACGGAAATCGCGGTACCTGTGTTGGTCACGTCCAAGCCACGTTTCAAGCCCTCAGTAGAGCCCATGGCAATGGTGCGCACCACGCCGTCGCCCAGCTGTTGCTGGACTTCGAGGATGGTCTCAGCATTAGAGACCTTCAGCGCGTCGTAGACCTTGGGCACAGAGTCCCGCGGAAACTCTACGTCAATCACCGCGCCGATGATTTGTACGATACGTCCGCTCATCTTGGTTCCTCTCAAAAACCTGCAAATGAAACCTGTCTGCCGGGAGCTACCTTTGCGATAGCTAGCCCCCTAGGCGTTATACGGCAGAAGCGCCGCCGACGATCTCGGAAATTTCCTGGGTGATGGCGGCCTGACGGGCCTTGTTGTATACCATCTCCAGATCGTCGATCAGGTTGCCCGCGTTATCAGTGGCACTCTTCATAGCGATCATTCGGGCGGCCTGTTCGCACGCACCGTTTTCGACTACCGCCTGATACACCTGTGATTCGATGAATCGAACCAACAGGCTGTCTAGCAACGCCTTGGCATCCGGTTCATACAGGTAGTCCCAGCTTCCGGGACGGGCGTTTTCTTCGTCATGCTTCGCGTCTTCGCCCATATCGGACGACAACGGAAGAAGCTGACGTACGACGGGCCGCTGCGTCATAGTGTTAACAAATTCGTTATACACCACAAACAAGCGGTCAATACGTCCTGCGTCGTACGCTTCTAACATGACCTTTATACTACCGATCAGTCCTTCGACAGACGGCGATTCTCCCAATCCGCTCTTGGCAGCAACCAGGTTGCCTCCATAGTTGCGGAAAAAGGCGCCGGCTTTAGAGCCGAGGGCGCAGAAGTCTAGCTCAGCGTCTTGCTGTTTCCAGACAACGGCATCTTTCACCACTGCCTTAAACAGGTTGACGTTTAAGCCACCACACAGACCGCGGTCAGTAGATACCACAATATAACCAACGCGCTTCACCTCACTCCGCTCGACCATGTAGTCGTGCTTGTATTCGGGGTTTGCGTCAGCAATGTGGCCTACCACATTACGAATCTGCTTGGCATACGGCTGGCCAGCCTTCATCAGATCTTGTGCTTTACGCATTTTAGATGCAGCTACCATTTCCATGGCGCTGGTAATCTTCTGCGTATTTTTAATGCTCCCGATCTGGGTGCGTATCTCTTTTGCAGCTGCCATAGCGATCTACCCTTCGTTCGTGGCTCTCAGAAAGCATGCAAGCCCGCCCGCAGGCGGGCCGGACATTACCAGCTCTGAGTCGCCTTGAACTTCTCGAGACCTGACTTCAAGCCGTCCTGAATCTCGCCGTTGTAGTCGCCGGTCTGGTTGATCTTATCGAGCAGATCGTTGTGCTCAGACTTCATGTAATCGTGCAGAGCACGTTCGAAGTCCAGCACTTTATCGACGCTCACATCATCCAGGTGACCTTCGTTAGCGGCGTACAGAGACAGCGCCATTTCCGCCACTGACATCGGCGAGTACTGCTTTTGCTTCATCAGTTCGGTAACGCGTTGACCATGCTCAAGCTGCTTACGGGTCGCTTCATCAAGATCAGAAGCAAACTGCGAGAACGCCGCTAGCTCACGGTACTGAGCCAAGGCCAGACGAACACCGCCACCCAGCTTCTTGATAATTTTGGTCTGCGCAGCACCACCAACACGAGAAACCGATAGACCTGCGTTAATCGCCGGACGAATACCGGAGTTAAACAGGTTGGTTTCCAAGAAAATCTGACCATCGGTGATCGAGATAACGTTGGTCGGAACGAACGCAGAAACGTCTCCACCTTGGGTTTCGATAATCGGCAGTGCGGTCAAAGAACCGGTTTTGCCTTTTACTTCACCGTTAGTAAACTTCTCAACGTAATCAGCATTAACGCGCGCAGCGCGCTCTAGCAGACGTGAGTGGAGATAGAAAACGTCACCAGGATAGGCTTCACGACCAGGCGGACGACGCAGCAGTAGTGATACCTGACGGTAAGCCACAGCCTGCTTGGAAAGATCGTCATAAACGATCAGTGCGTCTTCACCACGGTCACGGAAGTACTCACCCATGGTGCAACCAGAATAAGCGGCCAAGAACTGCATCGGTGCCGGATCAGCAGCGCCAGCAGCCACAACGATGGTGTGTTCCAGAGCGCCGTGTTCTTCTAACTTGCGTACCACGTTAGCAATGGTCGACTGCTTCTGACCAATCGCCACGTAAACACAAGTAACGCCTTTGCCTTTCTGGTTGATGATCGCATCGATAGCAATGGCAGATTTACCAATCTGACGGTCACCGATGATCAGCTCACGCTGACCACGACCGATTGGCACCATAGCATCAATAGACTTCAAACCTGTTTGGATCGGCTCGTCAACGGACTGACGGGTAATAACGCCAGGCGCTACTTTTTCTACCGCATCAGTCATTTTGGCGTTGATATCACCTTTGCCGTCGATGGCATTACCCAACGCATCGACCACACGACCTACCAGCTCAGGGCCTACCGGCACTTCTAGGATACGACCCGTACACTGAGCGGTCATGCCTTCTTGAAGTTGCAGGTAGTCACCCAAGACAACGGCACCAACGGAGTCACGCTCCAGGTTCAGTACCATGCCAAAAATGCTGTTAGGGAATTCAATCATTTCACCAAACATCGCGTCTTCGAGGCCGTGAATTTTCACGATACCGTCGGAAACGCTGACGATGGTGCCCTGATTACGGGCTTCGGATGCGACGTCAAGCTTCTCAATTCGCTGCTTGATGATGTCGCTGATCTCGGAAGGATTCAGTTGCTGCATGCCATGTCCCTCAGACTCAAGCGGTCAGCGCTTCGGAAAGGCGGTTCAATCGACCACGTACCGAACCGTCAATAACGGTATCGCCAGCACGTAGGATGACACCACCAATAAGCGTCTTGTCCACTTGAGTAGTAATGGAGATTTCGCGATTCAGACGTTTCTTAAGCGCGTTCGCTAGCTTGGTCTGCTGTGCGGCAGTCAGCTTATAAGCTGACGTAACCGTCACATCAACACGCTGTTCATATTCGGCACGTAAGTACTCGAACTGTTCAGCAATGAAGGGCAGTGCTAACAAACGACCTTGGTCAGCCAGGGTATCCAAAAACCGCGACAGGTCTTCCTGCTTTTCGGGCAACATATCCGAAAGCAGCGCTACCTTTTTGTCGTTTTCAAGTTTTGGACTACCCAACAGACGACGTAGATCGCTGTTAGCTACCGCAGCGCTTAAAAAACCAAGCGCTTGGGTCCAGCTATCAAGCGCCTTATGATCACGCGCGTATTCAAACGCCGCCTTAGCGTAAGGACGAGCGACGGTAAGTAATTCCGCCATGGGTCACCTCCTTACAGTTCAGCAGCAAGCTCATCAAGTAACTTGCGATGTGCTTTCTCGTCGACCGAAGCTTCTAGCACACGCTCGGCACCAATAATGGCAAGATGAGAAACTTGGGCACGAAGCTCGTCTTTTGCACGATTAACTTCTTGCTCAATTTCAGAACGTGCACTAACCATGAGGCGTTCGCCTTCGGCGCGGGCCTGTTCACGTGCTTCTTCAACCATTTGAGCAGAGCGCTTATTGGCTTGCTCGAGGATTTGAGAAGCCTGCTCCTTGCTTTCACGCAGTGTTTGCTCTGCACGTTCTTGAGCAAGCTCAAGATCGCGAGTAGCACGGCTGGCTGCGTCTAAGCCATCAGCAATTTTCTTTTGACGCTCGTGAAGCGCGTTGCTGATCGGAGGCCACACATACTTTATGCAAAACCAGACAAAGATCGCGAAGGCGATCGTCTGCCCGATAAGCGTCATGTTGATATTCACAGGGATGTACCTCTGACAAGTTCGTGGCGACCGGAGTGAAACAAAACCGAGCGGGACTGCCGCCCGGCTAAGCTGTCATTAACCGGCAACAACGAAGATCAGGTACATCGCGATACCAACACCGATCATCGGTACAGCATCCAGCAGACCAGCCATTAGGAAGGTTTTGGTTTGAAGTTGGTCACCAAGCTCCGGCTGACGAGCCGTAGATTCGATCAATTTGCCACCGAGGATAGCGAAACCGATACCGGTGCCCAGAGCGCCTAAGCCGATCATGATGGAGGCAGCAATGTAGATTAGTTCCATGGTAATGCTCCTAGTTTTTCAAGTTAAAGGTCAAGGTTGAGGGTTGATGTTAAGGGTTAATTTCTAACAAGCAGCACGTCTTAGTGATGCTCGTGCGCAGCGCTTAAATACACCACTGACAATACGGTAAAAATGAATGCCTGAAGAACAACAATCAAGATGTGGAAAATCGCCCACGGCACGTCGAGTACCCAGATCGCCCAGAACGGCAGCATAGCAATCAAGATAAAAATAACTTCACCGGCAAACATGTTACCGAAAAGACGCATCGCCAAACTGAACGGTTTAACAAGTAGGGCAACGATTTCAAGCAGCAAATTGAAAGGAATCAAGGCCCAATGGTTGAAAGGTGTCAATGAAAGCTCTTTGGCAAAGCCACCAACGCCTTTCACCTTGAAGCTGTAGTAAAGAATCAGACCGAAAACACCCAGTGCTAACCCCAATGTGGCATTAACATCAGTAGTCGGCACAATCTTCATGTAATCGACGCCCAGTTTACTGAACAACACTGGGAAATAGTCGACCGGGATAATTTTCAGCGTGTTCATGAACAGAATCCACACGAACAACGTTAATGCAAGCGGCGCAATAATCGGGTTATGCCCTTTAAAAGCCCCTTTGATCATATCTTCAACAAATTCAAACACCATCTCTACGGCATTTTGCAGTCCGCCTGGCACGCCAGTGGTTGCCATTTTACCAGCTTTACGGAAAAGCCAGATAAACAACAAGCCCATCGCAATGGACCAGCCCATGGTATCCAGATGGATAGCCCAAAAGCCCATCTCACTCGCTTCTTCTGCCGAATGTGCCAGCGACCAACCATTTTCTGGATGCTTGCCAAAGGTTAGGTTCTGCAAGTGGTGCTGGATATAGTAAGTCGTTGAGACTTCGTTTCCTGCGGCCATAGACATGTCACCTCAATTAGTTGTGCGATTCCCTAGCATTAGCCATGGTGCTAACCAATGCGTCAGAACAATCGCAACGTAAGCGCAAAAAAAGAAAGCGGGGTTTGAGGGGGGCACTACAACGAACACCAATGAAAAAAGTGCCACCGTCAAACCAAACTTGCCTGCTTCGGCGCGAAATAGGTCCATTGCGCGCGGAGCGCGATGCCTTGTTCGAAAAATTCCCATTCGCTGTATAAAAAAAATGTGCGGCAACAGCGCCACTAATGCTCCTGTAACTACCGACAATACGCCTGCCATATGAGCAACAGGGAAAGCCAATAGCATACCGACAAGCGTCATTAGCAGCTGAATTGCTGTCAGCCTGAAGAAGTAAGCTTTTCGCCGTTGGGTCTCAAGTCGCTGCATAGTTCTTCAGATAGATCTTCAGCACATGATTCCCCAGCACAATAAATGAGTCACGCTTACAACTTGTTGCTCAATAAAACATCAGTCACCTGCACAAATCTTGCGCGATTATAGGGAAGCGCTATCATACCTTCAACCGAAGTTGCGCCGATTTCGCGCGATTCAGTGTCGACTTGCGACCAAAGGGTTAAAATAAGCGTCTATTTAGTAAGCCTGCTATTTAATATGCGCTAGAATCCCATCGAGCTCTTCAAGACTGGTATAACGAATTGTAACTTTCCCCTTACCTTTTTGCCCGTGATCAATAGAGACGGGCGCGCCAAGTAATTCCCCCAGATGTGTTTCAAGTCGTGCAACATCCGGTGTTTTAGCAGTACGCGGCGGTGTCTGGGCAGGCGTCTGGTTAGCTTGGACTTTTTTAACCAACGCTTCTGTGTCACGAACGGTCAAATCATTATTGACCACTTCATGGGCAATTTGGCGTTGCTGGGTACTGGTAAGCGATAGCAGGGCTCGCGCATGCCCCATATCTAAATCGCCACGTTCCAGCAGCGTTTGCACCTCAGGGTCTAACGCTAACAAGCGCAATAAATTGGCGACTTGAGTGCGTGATTTACCAACTGCATCAGCAATTTGCTGCTGGGTAAGTTCAAACTCATCGCCAAGGCGCTTTAAGGCAAGTGCTTCTTCAATGGCATTAAGGTTTTCGCGCTGGATATTTTCAATCAGCGCCAGTGCAAGTGCTACTTCATCACTGACATCGCGAATAACGGCGGGAATAACATCTAATTCAGCCAACTGCGCAGCACGCCAGCGGCGTTCACCCGCGATAATTTCATAGCGGTTTTCACCCACTGGGCGAACCACAATAGGCTGCATCACCCCTTGTGCACGAATGGAATCGGCAAGCTCTTCCAATGCTTCTGGCTGAATATCCCGACGCGGCTGATATTTACCACGGGTAAGTTGGCCAAGAGGTAACCGTTCTAGCCGTTCAGCCGCCGCTTCTTCCGTTGGTGCTGCAGGCAGCAGTGCCGTGTCTGCACTATCCAGCGTCACGCCACCGGTAAGATCTAAACTGTCACGACGACGGGCGCCCGCACCAATCAGGGCATCCAGGCCACGTCCTAGCGCGCGTTTACGCGTCATTCGCTTCCCCTCGTACTTTTTACGTTACAGCGATAGCCGCCGAATCATCTCTTTTGCAAGCACACGATAAGCCTGGCTACCCCGCGAAAAACGTGCGTATTGAGTAACAGGCAAGCCATGGCTTGGTGCTTCAGCAACCTTTACATTGCGCGGAATGGTTGTTTTTAACAGCGCATCGCCAAAAAAATCTCTCAGCTGTTTGTCAACTTCACGCGTCAAACTGGTGCGCTTATCGTACATAGTACGCAGAATGCCAGAAACGGCTAGATCAGGATTAACACTCTGTTTAATCTGCTCAACAGTATCCAACAGCGCTGATAGCCCTTCCAATGCGTAGAATTCACACTGCAAGGGAATAAGCACACCATTGGCGGCTGTCAACGCATTCACGGTAAGCATATTCAGCGACGGCGGGCAGTCAATTAGGACGACATCATAGTCATCTGCCACCGTCTGCAGTGCTAACGACAAACGACTTTGCCGCTGGTCACTATCGAGCAGCTCTACTTCAGCGGCTGTTAAGTCGCCATTACCTGGTAGGACGTCGTATTTCACTGGAAGCCCGCGAACAATGGCATCGTTTGCGCTTGTTTCTCCCAGCAACACATCAAGTACACTTTTTTCGAGTGCGTACTTGTCGATGCCACTGCCCATGCTGGCATGCCCTTGTGGGTCTAAGTCTACCAGCAAGATACGACGATCAAGTGCTGCCAAACTGGCGGCGAGATTAACGGCTGAAGTGGACTTGCCCACACCGCCTTTTTGGTTGGTCAGGGCAATGATCTGGCTCACTACTCAACTCCTTTTGGGGTCAGAATCAACAGCTGCCGCTCGGCCGTCTCGAAGGGTACACGCAGTAGGTGACGCGCCTGGAGCTCAACATAGTCAGGCAACTCCCGCAGCTCATCATCAGCGCCAGGGCCTTTCATAGCAAGCCACTGCCCATGAGCTGCCGGTAGCGCTCGGGTTAGCGAGATAAAGTCTACCAAGCTGGCAAAGGCTCGGGAAATTACTTGATCAAACGTCTGGCCATTGAATTGCTCGACACGCGCTTGAGTTGGCGTGACGTTGGTCAACGCTAACTCCATCACTGCTTGACGTTGAAAGCGAACTTTTTTGCCATTGCTATCGAGTAGCGTTACCTGCAGTTCAGGCTTCATGATAGCAAGCACAAGGCCGGGCAAACCGGGGCCAGCGCCTACATCAAGTATCTGTGGCCCATGAACATAAGGTGCGACAGCAGCACTATCCAACACGTGCCGTGAGACCATCTCTTCAACATCGCGTACAGCGGTGAGGTTATAAGCCTGATTCCACTTGTGCAACAGCGCGAGCAAGCCTAGCAGCTGTTCGCGCTGTTGTGGGGTTACAGTGGCTCCTAGTGCTGCTAATCCTTCCTCTAACCGAGGGGCAACGGTTTCAGGCAAGCTGTTAATCAACGGCGTTAATTGACTCATCCGTTAACGACCTCGGTAGTACTGACTAAGCGACGTTTTTTCAAATGTATGAGCAAAATAGAGACAGCTGCAGGAGTCACGCCTGAAATTCTAGCCGCCTGCGCCAGGGTTTCAGGACGCGTTTCACTAAGCTTTTGGCGGATCTCATTGGATAGTCCTTCTACCCGTTGATAATCCAGCTCGGCTGGCAGCGGTGTTGCTTCATGGCGCTTGAGTTTATCAATCTCATCCTGTTGACGGTCGATATAACCCTGGTATTTCGCTTGAATTTGTACTTGCTCGGCAACCGCTTCATCGTCAACACCACCGCTTTCAATGCCAGGCAGCGATGTAATATCTGAATAGCTAAGCTCTGGGCGCTTTAACAAGTCACTTAAACAGTATTCTCGGGGAAGCGGCCTACCGGTTTTTTCAGCAATTTTCGCGGCGGCTGGTGTATTGGGCTGCACCCAAACAGTAGCTAACCGTGTTGTTTCACGCTCTATGGCTTCGCGTTTCTGGCTAAACAACGCCCAACGTTTGTCATCGACTAACCCAAGCTCACGCCCTTTTTCCGTTAAACGTAGATCAGCATTGTCTTCGCGTAGCAGAAGACGGTATTCCGCACGCGAGGTAAACATGCGGTAGGGCTCTTTGGTGCCCATAGTAATCAGGTCATCCACCAACACACCGAGATAAGCTTCATCACGGCGGGGATGCCACGCCTCTAACTGTTTGGCGCGACGAGCGGCATTCAAACCTGCCAGCAACCCTTGAGCTCCAGCCTCTTCGTAGCCGGTAGTACCATTAATTTGCCCGGCAAAAAACAGGTTGTGGATAAATTTAGTTTCCAGGGAGTGTTTTAAATCCCGGGGATCAAAAAAGTCGTACTCGATAGCGTAGCCAGGCCGTGTGATATGAGCGTTTTCTAACCCTTTAATTGAGCGAACCACTTGTAGCTGAACATCGAAAGGCAACGACGTCGAGATTCCGTTGGGATAGAGCTCATGGGTATCCAACCCTTCAGGCTCGATAAATACCTGATGGCTTGATTTGTCGGCAAAGCGGTGAACTTTGTCTTCAATCGATGGGCAGTATCGCGGACCAACACCTTCGATCACACCGGAATACATAGGCGAGCGATCAAGATTCGCCATGATGATTTCATGGGTGCGCTCATTGGTGTGCGCTATGTGGCAACTCACCTGCTGCGGATGCATCTCCCGTGAACCAAGGTATGACATGACCGGTGTTGGGGTGTCACCTGGCTGTTCTTCCAACGATGTGAAGTCAACGGTTTTGGCATCAATTCGTGGAGGCGTCCCGGTTTTTAGCCGATCAACGCGAAACGGTAGTGCGCGTAAGCGTTCAGCTAGCGCGTTGGAAGGCGGGTCACCGGCGCGGCCACCGCGGCTTTGATCTAACCCAATGTGGATAACGCCACCCAAAAACGTACCGGTTGACAGCACAACGGACTCCGCATGGAAGCGGATGCCTGTTTCGGTCACAACGCCTCGAACAGTGTTGTTATCCACAACCAGATCGCCAGCGGCTTGCTGAAAAATCGTTAAGTTCGGCTGGTTTTCCAGCATTCCCCGAATAGCAGCTTTGTAGCGAATTCGGTCTGCTTGAGCACGTGTTGCTCGAACGGCTGGACCTTTACGAGCGTTCAATACCCGAAACTGGATGCCGCCTAAGTCCGTGGCTAGCCCCATTGCACCACCGAGTGCATCAATTTCTTTTACCAGGTGGCTTTTGCCAATCCCACCAATCGCTGGATTGCACGACATTTGGCCGAGCGTTTCGATGTTGTGGGTTAGCAATAGGGTTTGACAACCCATACGAGCAGAGGCCAATGCGGCTTCGGTTCCCGCATGGCCACCGCCGATGACAATCACGTCAAAGCGGTCGGGATAGTTCAAGAGGCACCTCGTCTTGCGCCGTTTGGCACGGATGATGTGAGTCAGTATTGGTTCACTGATTGAGTAAGCCCGCCAGTATAAACCTCCTGTGGGTAACCGTCAGGTTTTTCCACACCCCAAGCTAAGCATCAATCTATTATTAATAACAAAATAAAAATATATAAGAGAAGTTCTGTTGATGTTGTAACTACTGGTGTGGACAAAATCTGTTGATAACCCAAATAAGCTAATATATTTCAGTTGCTTAAATTGTTAGTTTTTACATGATTAAACGGAGGAGTACCTGCGTAGAAGCGGTGCTACTCCTGTGGATGAAAGTGCGACTTACACACAGGCATGACAGACAACGGGTTATCCACCGACCCATACCGAGTTTGTTACCGCACCTGTGAACAAGTGCGATTGGTATCTTATAAAGACCTGGTTAGCGCTCATGCTAGGCATCGTAGAGCGATATGATGCAGCGTGTAAAAAATAGTATCCACAGGCAAAAAAAATGGCCTGTCGCGATGACAGGCCATTTTACGGGGCAAAAATGGGCAAAAAAGTCAGATTAATTCCGACATTAATGCTTCAAAACACGTGCAAGGAAGGATTGTGTTCGCTCATGTTGTGGCGTATCGAACAGTTGCTCGGGAGGGCCTTGCTCGGCAATTTCGCCTTTATGGATAAAAATAACGCGATCTGCCACTTCACGGGCAAAGCCCATTTCATGGGTCACTATCACCATGGTCATGCCTTCTTTGGCAAGTTCACGCATGGCATCCAGCACTTCACCAATCATTTCAGGGTCAAGCGCTGATGTAGGCTCGTCAAACAGCATCAGGCGGGGTTCCATGGCTAACGCCCGGGCTAACGCCACACGCTGCTGCTGCCCACCCGAGAGCTGGCTTGGGTACTTATCTGCTTGGTCGGCAATACCAACACGCTCTAACAGTCGTTCAGCGGTCTCTTCGGCATCTTGGCGGCTCCAGCCCCGCACTTTCATGGGCGCAAGGGTAACGTTGTCGCGCACGCTCAAGTGGGGAAAAAGGTTGAACTGCTGAAACACCATGCCGACTTCAGTACGGATAGTTTGTAGCGCTTTACTGCTTTTACCGTTGGGCAGTAATTGGTTGCCATCAACATCAAGAGAGCCGGCTTGAAACTCTTCTAAGCCGTTGATACAGCGGATGAGCGTTGATTTACCAGAGCCACTGGCACCGATGATAACGACGACTTCACCAGGCACAATTTCAAGATCAACATTATTGAGTACGTGCAGGCTGCCAAAATGCTTATTGAGCTGCTGCATACGCACAATTGGCGATTGGGTAGAGGTCATTGCACGTTCCTTATTGTCCTGCGAGGCCTCTGCGCTCAATTTGGCGCAGAATCAAAGAGAGAGTCCAGGTGATGGCAAGGTACATCAGCGCCACCATGAAATAGACCTCAAGTGCGGTAAAGGTAGTGGCAATATAAATTTGCCCTTGGCGGACTAATTCACCGACCCCGATAACAGAAAATAGCGAGGTATCTTTGATACTGATGATGCCCTGGTTACCCAGTGGAGGAATCATGCGCCGTAGAGCTTGGGGCCAAATTACGTAGCGAAAAGATTGAGTTCGAGACAAGCCTAGCGAAAGTGATGCTTCTCGCTGGCCACGTTCGATAGACTGCACGCCGCCTCGTACAATTTCAGAGATATAAGCCCCTGAATTAATGGCGATCGCGGCAATGCCAGCAACGAGTGCGTTGATCGGGCCTCCCAGCAATTGGGGTAAGCCATAAAAGATAAACAGAACCTGCACTAAAATGGGCGTGCCGCGAAACACTTCGACGTATAAAACTGCTGGCCAGCGCAGCCAGCGCACTGGGCTAATACGCAATAAACCAAAGAATATGCCAATAAAGAAGCCGATCGCTAGGCCGCCGAATGATATAAGCAGCGTCCAAGGAATACCTGGTAACAGATAAGGGATCGACCCAAAAGCGGCCGACCAATCAAACTGAAAGTTAACGTCCACGCGTTATCTCCAGAAAAATAAACAACGACACAGGGCCGGGGGTATAGCCGCCCGGCCCTGAGATGAAAAGCGCTCGTTAGTGATAGCGAACAGCGATGTTATTCAGCGCTGGGGGCTTCACCAAACCACTTTGTGTAGATTTCATCATAGGTGCCGTCTTCGCGCATGGAAGCAAGTGCTTCGTTGGTAGGTTCTACCCACTCGCTGCCTTTATGGAAAACGATACCGTACTGCTGGCCTTCATACAGCGGGCCAACCACTTTGGTACGGCCTTCGCCACGGGTTTGTGAGAAGTAGGCAACGTTAGGGGCGTCGTACAGCACGGCATCAACGTTGCGCCCTAACAGCGCCATGTACATATCGGCGGTGCCTGGATAGGGAGTAATGTCGGCATCTTCACCGAGCTCCTGTTGAAGGAAGTCGTAGCTGGTAGAGCCGATTTTGGTGGCAATGGTGAGACCCGCTAGGTCCTCAAGCGAAGAGACCTCTTCGTTGTCGGCGCGCACGATAATTTGCAGACCTGAGTCATAGTAGGGAGCGGAAAAGTCGACAACTTCGGCACGCTCATCTGTAATGGTGATGCCTGCAAGGGCGATTTCCTGGCTGCCGGTTTGGACGGCGGGAATGATGCCAGAGAATTCCATAGTGGTGAGGTTAACCTCAAAGCCTGCACGTTCGGCGACTGCGTTGATGATATCCATATCGAAACCGATCATTTCGCCAGTTTCTGGATCCATCATTTCAAACGGTACAAAGCTTGGGTCAGTGGCCACATTGACAGTAGGCGTTTGTGCAAACGCGACAGTGGTACTGCCTAAGCCCAGTGCAAGGGCGGTAGCAATGACAGATTTTTTTAGTAGGTAATTCATTCGTTTCCCCGTGTTTTATTTGGTTAGCGACGCGATTTAAAGAAGATTTACTCTTATAAATTCCGTCTGCAACCGTTATTGACCTTTTAACCTTGGCGAGAAACCACCAAGGCGTCAAGTCACGGGGAGGGGGTTGTTACCAACGTTGGTTAGACCATGAAGGAAGCTCCACAGCCACAGGTGGTCGTAGCGTTGGGGTTTTGAACACGAAAACGGGCACCTGCTAACCCTTCTTCATAGTCAATGGTTGAACCCACCAAGTATTGGTAGGAGAGAGGATCGACGACGAGGATCGCATCGCCAAATTCAATTAACGTGTCGTCTTCGGCCACGTTTTCAGCAAAATCAAACCCATACTGGAACCCCGAGCAGCCACCACCGGTGACATAAACGCGGAGTTTCAGCGCAGGGTTAGCCTCTTCTGCTATAAGTGCTTGGATGCGTTTCCGAGCACTATCAGACAATAGTAGAGGCGTTGGAACAAAAGCTTCTGCACCGCTCATGGGTACCTCCCGCGAGCTTTAAGAACGAATAATCGGCATCGGAGTGTGATTATGGGTAATTCCCAGCAAAATGGTCAACTATTGTGTTGGGGTATCAAGCAGAGGGCAGCTCGCCGAGGAGGCGCTTTGAATCCTTCCTTGGACGCTACATTTGCCTTCCCTGGCAAATGACCTCCTCTTTGAGCTGCCCTCTGCATGCTGGTATTTGGTGTGATTCAAGGCATCAACGCTGGGGCGTTGAGGCCCATATTTTCTTCAAAGCCAAACATGAGGTTGAGGTTTTGAATCGCTTGGCCTGATGCGCCTTTAACGAGGTTATCAATTACCGAGAGCACTACTACGGTATTGCCATTGCCAGGACGGTGAACAGCGATTCGGCAGGTATTGTTGCCTTTGACGCTGCGAGTTTCCGGATGACTGCCTGCAGGCATGACGTCAACAAACGGCTCGTGGGCGTAACGCTGCTCAAAGAGTGCCTGTAAATCGCCTGGCTCTTCAGTCAGCGTACTATAGAGCGTGGCATGAATGCCGCGGATCATAGGCGTTAAGTGCGGCACAAAGGTAAGCCCCACGGCGTTTGACTGCATATCGCTCAAGCCTTGACGAATTTCAGGCAAATGGCGATGTCCGGACGCACCGTAGGCTTTCATCGATTCGCTGGCTTCGGCTAGCAGCGAGGCAACTTTGGCACCACGGCCTGCGCCGGTAACGCCTGATTTGCAGTCCGCGATTAACTGGCTTGCGTCAATCAAACCAGCTTCCAAAAGCGGCAGATAGCCGAGTTGAACAGCCGTTGGGTAGCATCCTGGTACGGCAATTAAGCGGGCCTTTTTGATTTTCTCACGATGCATTTCTGGCAGGCCATACACAGCCTCTTTTAGCAGTTCCGGCGCGCCGTGGGGCTGGTCGTACCACTGGCTCCATTCGGCGGCGTCGCGCAGCCGGAAATCCGCAGATAAGTCGATTACTCGCGTGCCATTGTCGAGCAGTTCGCCTGCTAGTGCATGGGCGACCCCGTGGGGTGTCGCAAAGAACACCGCATCCATTGCACCCAGTTTCTTGGCGTCTGGCTCGCTAAACGTGAGCGCATCATAGTGGCCGCGCAGGTTGGGATACATATCGCATACCTTCACGCCTGCTTCCGAGCGCGAGGTAATGGCTTCTACGCTTACCTGGGGATGCTGGGCAAGTAACCGTAACAGCTCAACGCCGGTATAGCCGGTACCGCCTACAATGCCAACCTTAATCACAAACCACTCCTTGCGCATTACGCACAGTCAGACCCAACAATAATTAACAGCCTAATGAGATACCTCAGGCTGTTGAACTGTAGCTAGCTATGATACACAAGAGAGCAGGCGCGTAAGAGCGCTATAGGGAAACAGGCATATGTTCACTAACGCGAACATGATGCGTAAAAGCGAATAATAGGCGCAAGGACGGACGTTGTGGCACGTTTTTCCCGGTCAGATTTCACCTTGGAAAGTTTTCGTCGCCAGCTGGCGAATGTTGATGCCCTGCCTCAGCTGTGTGTGCTGGGGTTAGTGTCTGGGGTGATCACAGGCGCGGTGATGGTGGCTTTTCGCTTATTGCTAGAGGTAGGTGCTGCCCTTTATATGCCTGAGGGCAATCCTGAGGCCTTTGAAGGGCTCGCGCCATGGCTTCGTGCGCTGCTGCCGATAATTGCCGTGACGCTGATTGGCACGCTGCTCTATCGGCAAAAGGCCGCTGCCCGAAAGTTAGGTGTTGGCCATGTTATTGAGCGTCTCACCTATCATCAGGGACGTTTCCCTATGCGCAACTGGCTTAACCAGTGGTGGGTAGGCGTTGTGTCTGTGCTGGGTGGCCTCTCCGCAGGGCGTGAAGGCCCTGCCATTCATCTGGGCGCAGCGGCATCCAGCGGCTTAGGTCTCAAGCTTCGCTTGCCCAATAACAGTTTACGAGTGTTGGTTGCTTGCGGTACGGCGGCAGGTATATCTGCATCATTTAATACACCAATCGCAGGGGTGATTTTCGCCATGGAAGTGGTGATGATGGAATACACCCTGATGAGCTTTATGCCGGTGATACTCGCCTCTACCATGGGGGCATTGGTCGCTCAATTGGTGTATGGCAACGAACCGGCGTTTCGCATTCCTGAAGTTGCCCTAGGTTCGTTAATGAATGTGCCTTGGGTGGTCATTATCGGTTTGGTGATTGGCCTATTAGCGGGCGTATTTATTCATCTTTCGCGTGGCCAGTACTTACAGCAGTGGCCGCTATGGCTTAGGTTAGGTGCCGTCGGGGTGATAACGGGCGCTGTTGCGTGGTGGTTTCCTGAAGTACAAGGCATTGGTTACGACAGCGTTGCGGCTATGTTGAATAATCAGCTGGCGATTACTGTGTTGTTGGCGTTGATGATCGCTAAGCTATTGATTACTGCCATTACCGTGGCAGGTGGTGTACCAATCGGCATTATTGGCCCCGTGCTAGTGGTCGGTGCTGCCACCGGTGCTCTAGGGGGTATGCTGGGCGGTTGGGTATGGCCAGATAAAGCGGCAGACCCCGGCATTTATGCCATGTTGGGCATGGCGGCAATGATGGGCGCTGTATTGCAAGCACCGCTTGCCGCTTTGATGGCGTTGCTTGAACTAACGCATTCGCCACATATTATGTTGCCTGGCATGCTCGTTGTGGTGGTTGCCTGCCTAACATCCCGTCAGCTTACCGGTTGTGAGGGCTTTTTTATTAGCACGGTGCGCTACGGCTTGCATCCGTTACAGCAGCCTTTAATGCAGGCGCTTTCGCGGGTATCGGTGCCAGCGGTAATGGAGCGCCACTTGGTGCGCACAGATCGAATGATTACGCCTGATCAGGCACGGCGTCTGTTGGAAACGAATCCTGTGTGGCTAGTGATTGAGCGCTCCAGTGCAGAGAAACCAGTGCTGGCGCTTAAAGCCGCTGAGCTTGCGCGTTGGTTACTGGAGCATGATGAAGCGCTGCAAGACGAAGCCCCTCCAGAAGACGAGTTCATTGATTTGCTTGAGATCCCTGGGCAACGGCTTGAAATGGCACCTATCGGATTACAAGCAACGCTATCGGAAGCGTTTCTAAAACTTCAGGACAATGCGCTAGGTGCACTCTATGTCGTGCATGGCTATCGGCCAAAGCAGCAGCGAATTTCAGGTATCATTACGCGTGGCGCTATCGAACGTTATTATCACTACACTGACCCCCGCGGTGCTGATTCCCAGCAATGAGCCCAACGCCTAAGGAGAGACCATGTATTTATGGGTAAAGGCCATTCATTTGATGGCGGTTGTTACCTGGTTTGCCGCGCTATTTTATTTACCGCGACTGTATGTGTACCACGCCATGGCGCGGGACACAGGCGATGAGCAAGCGATCACTTACTTTAAAACCATGGAGCGTAAGCTTTACCGTGGAATTATGACGCCATCGATGATCATTGTGCTGATCTTTGGTGGCTGGATGCTTTATCTCGTGCCCGCTTGGTTTAGCCAAGGTTGGATGCACGCTAAGCTGACGCTTGTCGCTCTATTAATCGCTTACCACCATGTTTGCTTAATTTATTTGAAGCAATTTGATCAAGCCCGCTGCACCAAAAGCCATGTGTTTTTCCGCTGGTTTAACGAAGCGCCCGTGATTGCGTTAATCGCGATTATTATCCTGGCGGTGGTGAAGCCCTTTTGATGCGCCATCCTCTTCCTCCCGTTGTTTTAGTGTTAGCTGGCCATGACCCCACCGGGGGGGCTGGGTTAGTGGCTGATAGCGAAGCGATAGCTGCCTGTGGTGGTTGGGCAGTCACCATTCCAACCGCACTGACCGTTCAAAATTGCCATAACGTGATACGCACCCTGCCTGCAGATCCTGCTGCAATGCGGCAAATGGCTGAAGCGTTAGGTGATATGCAAATTGCGGCTATTAAGTTGGGGCTGTTGGCTGATGAGGCGACGCTGCGCGCAGCGGAACAAATTATCCGCCGTTTTCCAGGAATTCCCGTCGTCGCAGATCCGGTATTAAAAGCAGGTGGCGGCGCTAAGTTATCCACACCCGCTTTGCAGCAACTTTATATAGATCGTTTGCTACCGCTTGTGGATATCGTAACGCCCAATCGGTTTGAGCTTGCTGCACTGACGCCTGAGATAACCGACCCTTTGGATGACACAGCACGTGCTGTTGCGTTGCTGGCGCAGGGTTGCCAAGGTGTCCTTGTGACCGCCACCGACGATCCACTCCCGGGTAATACGCAACAGGTTGTGCATACGCTGCACTCTCCTGACACTACGCGCCAATGGCAGTGGCCACGTTTGCCTGAAGTATTTCACGGATCAGGCTGTACATTAGCCTCAGCGCTTGCGGCTCGTTTAGCCGTTGGTGAGCGCTTACCAACTGCCTGTGAGCAAGCCCAGCACTTTACCTGGGAGAGTTTGTCTCATGGTTATCAGCCCCCTAGCGGACAGTGTTTACCGAAACGCTTGCCACGCCCCGTACGCTTTTGATCTCATTGGCAGTAAGCCATTAATGTTGAGGATGCCATGACCACATCTGCAGAACTATTTGACCTTGCCAGTCGTCACATTCCGGGGGGGGTTAACTCCCCTGTTCGTGCTTTTAAAGGCCTACATCGCCCGCCTGTTTTTATGGAACGTGCTCAGGGTGCCTACTTATTCGATGTGGAAGGTAACCGCTACGTAGACTATATCGGCTCATGGGGACCGATGATCACTGGACACGCCGATCAGGATGTACTGGCCGCTGTGCGAGCGCGGTTAGATAACGGCCTCTCCTTTGGTACGCCGACCGCTGTCGAAACCACCATGGCTGATCTGATCTGTGAAATGATTCCTTCCATGGAAATGGTGCGTATGACCAGCTCGGGCACCGAAGCGACGATGTCGGCCATTCGACTTGCGCGCGGAACAACGGGACGCGACAAAATCGTCAAGTTTGAAGGCAATTATCACGGCCACTCGGATTCATTGCTCGTCAAAGCGGGCTCCGGCGCGTTAACCCACGGGGAACCTAGCTCACCAGGCGTACCCGCATCACTCGCTGAGCACACCATCACGCTTTCGTATAACGACCCTGAAGGGGTGGAAGCGTGTTTTGCAGAGATCGGAGAGCAAATTGCCTGCATTATCGTGGAGCCGGTGGCGGGTAATATGAACTGCATTCCTCCCCAGCCGGGTTTCTTGGAAACGTTGCGCCGGGTGTGCAATGAATCCGGCAGTATTTTGATTTTTGATGAAGTCATGACCGGTTTTCGCGTCGCTTTAGGTGGCGCTCAGGCACATTACGGCGTAACGCCTGACCTTACCTGCTTAGGTAAAATCGTTGGCGGTGGCATGCCCGTTGGGGCGTTTGGCGGTAAACAAGAAATTATGCAGAATATCTCGCCGCTGGGGCCGGTTTACCAAGCGGGTACGCTGTCCGGTAACCCGCTGGCCATGGCTGCAGGGGTCGCTCTGCTAACCAAACTAAAGGTGCCGGGTTTCCATGATGCGCTGACTCAACGGGTGCAAACGTTGTGTACCGGCTTGCAAGAGCGTGCCAACGCTGCCCGCGTACCGATGATGACCCAATCCGCAGGTGGCATGTTTGGCGTTTTCTTTACGTCGCAATCCCGTGTAGATAACTTCGCCCAAGCCACTGCTTGCAACCCCGATGCTTTCCGCCGCTTCTTTGGTGCTATGCTTGATCACGGTGTGTATCTCGCACCTTCTGCCTATGAAGCTGGCTTTATGTCGAGTGCCCACACGCCAGAAGATATTCAGCTAACGTTGGATGCTGCAGAAAAAGCCTTTGCCGTTATGTAACATAAAGTAAAGCGCCTGCTACACTGCAAGAGCCGCTCCTATTGAGCGGCTCTGTGGTTAGTGAGGTAAACACATTATGAAACGACAATTGGCTTGGCACTCTTCATGCTTTAACGGCATATTGTTAGCCGCTGTTCTCACCCTTGGCCTACCGTTAACGGGGATGGCCGCACAGGAGCAGGATATGACTCAAATCCATATTACCATGGGTGGCACACCTGGCGCGGAATTCTCAGCCCAATGGCGCATTACTCATAACGATGAAACCATTGATCACCCCGAAACACGCGGCACAGTGCCCGCTGAATTTACCTTTGAAGGCACCACTCTAGAAGGTACGGTAAAACTGCTCAGCGAAGATGATCGTTTAGAAGTAGATATCGTTAAAGGCAGTAATCGCTCGCGTTCTGCTACCCAAGGGAAAGGTGGCACGTTAACGGTAATGGTGCGTTAAACATAAAAAAAACCGCCCCGAAGGGGGCGGTTTCCTGAGCTAAGAAAGTACTTACAGACGTACCTACAAAGATGCTTACCACTGAGTAGAGATAGCAGAGTTGTTGTTACCAGCCTGGAAGTGAGTTGCTGAAGCTGCGCTACCACCAACGGTGTTCTGGCGAATAGTCGACACGTTGCTGTTGCCTGTCTGGAAGACATTCGCTACATGGCCTTCGCCACCTTGATAAATGTAGGAAGCGCTCAGGTCTGCTTCAACCTGGAGAACATTAGCTTCGTTGTTATCACCGTCCTGATGGATAAAGCTCCACGTTTCATCAGTATTTAATGCTTGGTAAACTTCAGCATCGTTTCCGTTACCGAACTGCTCAATAATTGAGTCGCTTTGCGCAGTGTTCAAGAATTGAGCAACAGTAGAGCTGTTGTTGTCGCCTTGTTGACGTACATAGGAGTCGTTAAGACTGCCACCATCTTGTACTACGACTGAATCGTTATAATTGCCTATCTGATAAACAATTGACTCATGCTGATCGCCGCTTTGATAAACATAAGAGTCGTTGTTATTACCTTCTTGACCAACGCGTGAGTATTGCTCGTTATCATACTGATCAGTTTCAGCTGCGTTATCGTCACCAACTTGAACAATAATCGAAGTCCGCATTGGGTCACGAGCGAAGCCGTTCATGCCTTCACGGATATCTTGCTGGTTTACAAACGCGGGTTCTGTCCCTGCGTTAGCAGCAGGGTTTGTTGTAGAGTCATCAAAGTCACGCGCTTGGCTAGAGAAGCTAACAGCCATTGCAACAGCAGCAGCGATAACGGTCATTTGAGTTTTCATGGTGTTTCCCCTTTTTTTCGATCGACTTGCTTTGGTTGTTTACTGAGAAGCAGCTGGCGACTCAGTAGGTATCGATAGTGACTGGTCGTGCATTGCCCGAAAGGTTTTGTTGCTGGACACTTACACCACGTGAGCCACTGCCCGATTGCGAAATTGAAACGTCACCCTTAAATCCATTTTGATAAATGTCGGCTTTATACTGGACGCTATTACCTTGCTGATTAATAGAGGCGGTGTTGTCGTCGCCCACTTGCCAAATAATTCCGGTATTATTTCCGTTACTTTGCATTATGCTTGCTTGATTACCGTTGCCGACTTGATCGATGTAGGCAAAATTAGAAAGCTGATAACTCACAGAACGTGACTGGGCAACACTTGCTTTATTATTGTTACCTTGTTGACGAATGATACTTAGATTGCTGTTTAGCGCGGCGTTATCAATGGCCGCAAACTGAGTAACTCTTGCACTTCTGTTAAATAAGTCGCTTTCATTCTCGTTAGCTTGCAATACAGAAGAAAAAGTCAGCAATGAAGTGGCTACCGTTATCACAGCACTACAACGAATTCTGTTCGTTGTAGCTGTCCTGAGCCGATAGCTATAATGTTTCATTTTTAATTCCTTTTGAAACTCAATGTGTCTTTTTGTTTCATGGATTGAGTTTGGACCATTCTAAAAATGACGCTATAGGAAGTTTTGTTAATGCTGTGGTTATATGTTTAACATTTATAATATTTTTTGTTTACTACTTTCTTAATTATTGGCTTGTTAGTTATGTAATTATATAGTATTTGTTTTTTTAAATAAAAAAGGCCACTCTGTTGAGTGGCCATTGTTTTTTATAGTTTTATTTAAGTAGTGTTCCCTTGATTAATTCTTACTAAAGCATAGGTATCGATGCATTAAGATAGTCATCTAAAATGGTGTCTTGAATACTGGTTCCGGGAGCAAGATTCCATAATCGGTTTTCAATGCCTCTCGCTACAAGGTGAATGACAGCAGATTCTATTGCTGACATTACCGCGAGCTGAACCGGTTCGTTTGTAGTTATACCTGCTTCGGCCTCTAATAAGCGTCTGAAATCAATAAAGCGATAAACCCCAGCTCGTAGCTCTTTTGAATAGATGGTCTTGGTGGTGGTGACGTTAGCTAATATTTCGCCTGTTGAGATTTCCACCGCACGTAAATTCACCGTTACCTGATCTACCTGGTACTGGCCTGACGCCCCAATGCCAAAATATTCAGCACCGGCTCCCCCGGTTCGTACGTTCGATTCATAAGCAATAATGCCGCCCTCTAGCATAACCGACGCTGCTCTTAACGATGGCAGCGTATCGGGCTGCCCAAAGCGTTCGAATTCTGCGCGAATAATACGGCGTTCAGTTAACAAGTTTTGTAACCCAACACGTTCCAGCGGTATAAACCAGCCAGAGTCAGACAGGGCTCCGGTAAGCATTGCTGCAGCCCCTTGGGTTACCGCAGTTGAAAACGTACTGGCGGGGGCTGGTCGGTATTGTCCTGTTTGGTCGCGAAAATCATACACAGAGACAAATATCTTTCCTGACGGTGGCGGGAGCGATACAAGATCTTGGTAGGTAGCTCCTCTGGGCGTGAGTGTTGCTTCAGCACCTTCTAAATTTTCAGACGTTGCCACCATTCCTGCACAGCCACTCAGTAGGCTAGCGATGACAATTGAGGCGATAATTTTCATAATGATCCCCTGACAAAGCAGATAGCGTTAGTCGTTATTGCTGGTTTTTTTAGCGGTTGATATTGATGTCGTTGTTAAGGGTTAAATAAACCGCCAACGCTAATCTCTGTTACATCTCCAGTAACTTTATCCACAACACGCACAATTAGTTGTCCGTTATTGTCACTCACGACAACGCCGAACTCATCACTATCGAAGCTACCCTCACTGACTTCACCACGGCTAACATCGGAAATGAGCTGTGATATCAATCGACTTTCTAAACTTTGTAATAAGCGCTCAGTGGATGATAATGTTTGCCCCCTACGTGCATTTGGATCTGTATTGGTATCCTGTGACTGGGCTTTACCTAACAGGTAACTACCTGTAAAAGGATCGCCGCCAAAAGAAGGGTTAATAGGTTTATAAATTAAATCACCTGAGTGCGCGTGAGCACCTATTCCCATTAACACTATGAACGTAGCGCAAGCTATTTTTCTGCAGTTTTTCATCAGAATAACTCCTCTTTTCCCAAGTCTTTATCTGAGGTAAGAGCAGATGCCAGCTGCTGCTGGAGAAGTGCCTCCTCAACGATATTTACAGCTTCTCCTGCTACGCGGTCAGCTTCGCTAATCCTGGGAGAGAGCTGTGTTCTGAAGTACATCCGGTTGCCTTCCACGATGGCAATTTGGCTGCCCCAACGGGCATCGGGACGTTCTTGAATGGTAATCGTGGCATTACCGATAATGAGGTTATCCATAGCCCGCTGGCTGAAAGCGCGATAGAAGGTCTTGCCTGCCATGGTGACGGTACGGTCGACCATGATACCGGTAAGCTCACTACCTCTATTTCGTTGTCCTTGAATTTCTGGGCCATCGGGACTTGATAGTTGGTTAATAGCGTTGACTTCTTCCTGCTCACTGGTGGCTAATGCCCGGGAAGAATTGGTTGGTTCATTGGCAAATGTATCAGTAGTTAATGTAATAAAACTGATAAAAATGACCAGTAAATAGCGACGTAAATTCATAGCTATATACCCTTTTAAAAGGCTACCGATGACGTTGTAAACTGCGTGCAGTTTCTATATTAGGAAGAATTGGACCAAGGTTCTGATGGATCCAGTTAAGTGCTTGAATGCGATTGTGAACGTTTATTTTTCGGAAGATGTTATAAAGATGAGACTTAACGGTGTGTTCACTTACAAACAACTTATCGGCAATCTGTTGATTGGAGGAACCCGCACTTAATAAAGAGATAATTTCCATTTCACGGTTGGTTAATCCACAGGCTGGGCGGAACGCGTTGCTTTGATACTTGCGATAAAAAAGAATCAGTCGTGCCATTAACTCACGAGACATCCACAGCTCATCATCAAGTAACGCGTGGATACCTTTGCAAAATACCTCTAAGCTCTCATTGCGATAAAATACCCCTTTCAGTTGAGCGCACGAGAGAGCTTCTAGGGCATGGTCCATATCGCGAATATTGAAAGCGGCTAGAGGGGTTTTTGTTAACGCTTCTGGCAGTTTCTCTTGCCAGTCTGGCAATGTCTCTACACTAATATGATCACTGTCAATGAGGATGAGCAGCTTTTCGACGGGTGAAGAGGGTATGGTGACGTCTGGCGAGTAAATGCTAATTGAGCAGTTGGTGTGATCGTGTAAATAGTCTGCGAATAGCTGTGATTGCGGACTTTTTTCGGTAATGAGATACACCGAACCTATGGTCTTTTCCTGTGACATTGGGAAGCCCTCGTGGAAAGAAAGAGTGAGCAGGTGCTCTCAGAAGTGTTGCCTATAAGATACATTTCGTAAAGTTTTGTTATTAGAAATCTGGTGAAATCAATTTGAATATATATAGTATTTTTTAGAATAATTAGTGTAAGTGTATGTTTATAATGTTTTTTGTTATTAATATAAGCAGTCTTTAAATTAGTTTTAACAATTACATTATGTAACAAACAGCCTGCTTTAGAAGAAATTTTGATATATGTAAACTCATTAACCTTCCTTTTGGAGATATCGTTATGGCATCGCCCAATACCTTAGTTTTAGCCAGTGGAAATGTAGGAAAACTAAAAGAATTCAATCAATTACTAGCACCTCTTGGGTTAGATGTTCGTCCGCAATCCGAATTTGGAGTGGGAGATGTGGAAGAAACAGGGCTTACTTTTGTAGAAAACGCACTTCTGAAAGCTCGTGAGGCAAGTAAAATCAGTGGGTTGCCTGCATTGGCAGACGACTCAGGTCTTGAGGTGGATGCACTTCACGGTGCGCCGGGTATCTATTCAGCGCGCTATGCCGGTGAGCCTAAAAGTGACGAGCGCAATAATGAGAAGTTATTAACGTCGCTCAGTCGCTATGCTGAAGGTCAGCGTAGTGGACGTTATTGGTGCGTATTGGTGTATTTGCGTCATGCCGAAGACCCTGTACCTGTGATTGTGCAACGCAGTTGGGAAGGTGAAATTCTGGCGCACCCGCGAGGTAATGGCGGTTTTGGTTATGACCCTCTGTTCTGGTTACCGGACCAAGGAATGAGTGTTGCCGAGTTATCCAGTGAAACCAAAAATCGACTTAGTCATCGTGGGCGGGCATTACAGGGCTTGGTTGAATTGTTGAAGGTGGCGCATGGCTGAGCTATTGCCTCCCTTATCCCTATACATCCATACGCCATGGTGCGTACGTAAGTGCCCGTACTGTGACTTTAATTCCCATGAGCCCAACACTGACGAGCTGCCCGAAGCCGCTTATCTAAACGCCCTGCTCTGTGATTTGGAGGGTGATTTATCGTTAGCGAATGAAAGAGAGATTCAAACTATCTTTATTGGTGGTGGCACGCCAAGCCTGTTATCGCCAGCTTTTTACGATCGATTATTCAAAGAGATACGCCTCCGGTTGCCGTTCTCTTCTACTATTGAAATTACCCTTGAAGCGAATCCTGGCACGACCGAGCAGCAGCGTTTTGTTGGTTATCGAGAAGCTGGGATCAATCGCTTGTCTTTGGGAGTTCAGAGCTTTCGCCCTGAACAGCTTAGCGCCTTGGGGCGTATTCATAGCGGCCAAGAAGCGGTCAATGCTGTTCACCAGGCGCGTGAGGCTGGGTTTGATAATCTCAATATTGATTTAATGCATGGGTTACCCAAACAAACCCCGGCTCAAGCGATGGAGGATATTGATCAAGCATTGGCTCTGGAGCCAGAGCATCTCTCCTGGTATCAGTTAACGCTTGAACCGAATACGGCGTTTTTCTCTCATCCGCCTGTGTTACCAGAAGAAGAGGCTCTCTGGGACATTCAAGAAGCTGGCCATCAACGCCTTGAGCAAGCCGGTTTGCGGCGCTATGAAATCTCCGCCTACGCGCGAACGGGACAACAAAGTCGCCACAACATCAATTATTGGCAGTTTGGCGATTATTTGGGTATTGGGGCGGGAGCGCATGGAAAGCTGACGACGGTCGATAGTCAGGGGCAGCGGCATATCGAAAGGCGCTGGAAAACACGTCAGCCAGAGGCGTATTTACGTCGTGCAAATGATCCGCGTGGCTTTGTGGCTGGCAAGCAGCCGATAGCAACGCAGGAGCTACCCCTTGAGTTTGCGATGAATGCATTACGTTTAACCGATGGGGTCGCAATGGGTGTCTGGACGGCTTACACAGGACAGCCCTCAGCCGTGTTACTTTCACGGTTACAAAGCGCGTATGAAAAAGGACTTTTAATGGAAATGCCCGAAAAGCTGCGTGCATCGCCTCAAGGTCTATTATTCTTGAATGAATTGCTGACATTAATAAGCGATGAGTGATCAGCGACATATAAAGCAATTACCCTGAAGATTATCAAGGAGTGAGTGATGCGTATTTCTCGACTACTGACCCCGCTGGCGGCAGCCATTTTGTTAGCTGGTTGTGCTACCTCGGACCCTTATGGCGGTCAGACGCAGCGCTCTAGCACTGCGATGGGATCTGGCATTGGCGCGGCCATTGGCGCTGCTGCCGGTGCGCTGTCTGGCGATGGCAGCACTAGCCGTCGTGATCGCGCATTGATTGGTGCGGCGGTAGGTGCTGCA
The DNA here is from genome assembly GCF_016107625.1 of Vreelandella alkaliphila. Classification (GTDB taxonomy): domain Bacteria; phylum Pseudomonadota; class Gammaproteobacteria; order Pseudomonadales; family Halomonadaceae; genus Vreelandella; species Vreelandella alkaliphila. The sequence goes on along the minus strand of NZ_JABASV010000002.1, from coordinate 47,616 downwards.
GCGGGTGCCGGTATAGGCGTTTACATGGATCGTCAGGAGCAACAGCTGCGCCAAAATCTCCAGGGCTCGCGTATTGAGATTGATCGTCGCGGTGACGATATTGTGCTTAATATGCCCAGTGGCGTTACCTTTGGTTTCGACTCAGCTGACCTTACCAGCGAAGCACGTAACTCACTTAACCAAGTAGCGAATGTACTGACCCAGTATCAGGATACTCGCGTCAACATTGCTGGCCACACTGATAGCACCGGAGATGCAAATTATAACCAGCGTCTGTCTGAACGCCGTGCCCAGTCTGTGGGTAATTACCTTAGCCAAAATGGCGTATCCTCCGCTCGATTAAACACCATGGGATATGGGGCCAATCAGCCGGTTGCTAGCAATAATTCTGAACAAGGGCGGGCGCAAAACCGCCGTGTTGAAATCACCTTGAGTCCCATGGGAAATGGCCAGGGTTAACGCTAACAATTGATTAGCTAACCTCGGCATTGCCGATAAACGCCCGCTATGCTCACATAGCGGGCTTTTTTCGATTCTCTGTTAGCGAGCGACTATGCTGTCTTACCAACACGCTTACCATGCCGGTAACTTTGCCGATGTGCAGAAACATTTAACGCTTTACGCGGTGGTTGATTACTTATTACGTAAAAAAACAGCCATTACATATATAGATACTCATGCGGGACGAGGCCTCTATCCACTTAACACCAAAGAGACTCAGCGGCTTCAAGAATACCGTGAGGGCATTTGGCCGCTGTGGAAAGCGAGCGAGCAGCTAAGTGACCCTTTACTGAGTAGTTGGCTAACCACGTTGGCAACTGCCCAGCCCCATGCATCTGAGCTTACCCATTATCCTGGCTCACCTTGGTGGCTTTCTCAGCCGCTTCGTGAGCAAGATCGCCTGACGTTATTTGAGCTTCATCCAGGTGAGCATGAGCACTTAAGTACCCAATCGCTTTCCCCGCAGGCGCAGCGAATTTATGGAGATGGACTGGCAGGTTTGAGTGAGCTGGTACCGGTTGCAACACCGCGTTTGTGCGTATTGATTGACCCTAGCTACGAACGTAAAACGGAATATCTGGAGGTGGTTGATGCGGTGACTTATAGCCTGGCAAAAGCGCGACATGCGGTGCTCCTGGTGTGGTATCCATTGCTACCAGCAGGCAACCATCTCTCGCTGCTAAACGGCTTGAGGGAGAGCGGCATCCGTAAAATTTGGCGCAGCGAACTTCAACGGCATACGCCAAACGAGCAAAGCCATGGCATGTACGGTAGTGGAATGCTAGTGATTAACCCGCCCTGGGGATTAGATGAGCGTCTAGCGGCGGCGATGGAGCACATTACGCCGCTGCTAGGCTCGGAAAGTGACTATCGGTCAGAGTGGCTGGTAGGCGAATAGCTTGTTAGCCACTGTCTGTTATTGACCAAAGCAGATGATTATTTCCCAATACAAAAACTGCCAAAGATTTCGCCGAGCAGGTCGTCAGCGCTGAATTCACCGGTAATTTCGCCTAACGCCTGCTGAGCATCGCGCAAGTCTTCGGCCAGCAATTCCCCTGCACCGTAGCCATCTAGTTGGGCGCGTCCTGTTTCCAGCGCAATCATGGCGCGATCTAGGGCGTCTAAATGGCGACGGCGGGCTGAGAATCTCCCTTCAGTCGTCGCAGAAAACCCCATGATGTCCTTTAAATGGGTTTTTAAGTTATCCACACCCACGCCAGTTTTTGCGGATAGTCTGATCGTTGGTGGGGTTGTGGATAAATCAATGCCGGCTTGTTCGGCGCTGGTATCGATTTTATTTCGCACCAGTGTCAGGCGTGTTTGATCGGGGAGCCTGGCGACAAATTCCGGCCAAATAGTCATAGGATCGGTCGCATCAGTCGTTGAGGCATCTACCAATAACAGCACGCGGTCGGCTTTTTCGATCTCTTCCCAAGCACGGGCAACGCCGATTTTCTCTACGGCATCGGGGGTGTCGCGTAGCCCTGCGGTGTCGATAATATGCAGTGGCATGCCATCAATGTGAATATATTCCCTCAGCACGTCACGGGTGGTGCCGGCAATATCCGTGACAATGGCGGTATCTTGTTCGGTCAGTGCGTTGAGCAAGCTAGACTTACCGGCATTAGGTCGTCCAGCAATCACCACGCTCATTCCTTCGCGTAACAGTGCCCCTTGGCCTGCGGCTTTGCGAACCGCCGTCAGCGCTTGCTGAACGCTGTCTAAACGGTTGGCGACGTGGCCGTCGGCTAAAAAGTCGATTTCCTCCTCAGGGAAATCAATCGCCGCTTCGACGTATACCCGTAACTCAATGAGTCGCTCCACTAACGCCGAGATACGCTGGGAAAACTCGCCCTGTAGCGAACGTACGGCATTTTCGGCAGCGGAACGGGAAGTGGCGTCTATCAGGTCGGCAATGGCTTCGGCTTGGGCTAAATCCAACTTGTCGTTTAGAAAGGCACGCTCTGAAAACTCACCCGGGCGTGCTAGGCGTGCGCCAAGCTGTAGGCAGCGTTCAAGCAGCATATCCATAATGATTGGCCCGCCATGTCCTTGCAGTTCAAGCACGTCCTCACCGGTAAATGAGTGGGGCCCGTTGAACAGCAGGGCAATGCCTTCATCAATAACGCTTTCAGCGGCATAAAACGGGCCGTAGTGAGCGTAACGAGGGGAGGGGCAGTGGCCAAGTACTGCGGCAGCGATATCGCGGCAGGCAGGGCCTGAGACGCGAATAATGCCAACACCGCCGCGGCCAGGAGGAGTTGCCAGAGCGGTAATGGTGTCTTGGGTGTAAAGTCGATCGGCCATGGCGCTTCTCGTTGGTGTATGGCGAAGATTGTCGCGTTGTTCATCCTAAAACGCCAGACCCCCGCTAGGGCGGGGGTCTGGAGGTAGGAGAAGGGAGCGTGCTACTTGGTTCGCAACCCTTTGCCGACGTTTGGATCATTCTCAATATTACGCGTAATGAGGTACTGCTGCGCCACCGAGATGATGTTGTTGACGACCCAGTAGATAACCAGACCTGCTGGGAACCACAGGAAGAAGAAGGTGAAGATAATCGGCAGCATCTTCATAATCTTCGCCTGCATGGGATCGGGCGGTGTCGGGTTCAGCATTTGCTGAACGAACATCGAGATCCCCATCAGAATTGGCAAGATAAAGTACGGATCTTTCACCGACAGATCTTGAATCCAGAACATGAACGGCGCATGGCGCAGCTCAACAGACTCAAGCAGCATCCAATACAGCGCGATAAAGACCGGCATTTGCACCAGAATTGGTAAGCAGCCGCCCAGAGGATTGATCTTTTCCTTCTGGTAGAACTTCATCATCTCTTGAGACATTTTCTGGCGATCATCGCCATACATCTCTTTGAGACGCTGCATTTCCGGGCCAAGCTTACGCATACGCGCCATTGACTTGTAGGCTTTGGCGGATAGCGGGAACAGCACCAGTTTCACGAGTACGGTCAGCAGTACAATTGACCAGCCCCAGTTGCCAACGATGTCGTGGATCTTATCCAGTAACCAGAACAGCGGGTTAGCGATAAACCACAGCCAACCGTAATCTACGGTTAGGCGTAGGTTGGGAGCGACTTGTTCAAGATAGTCTTGAACCTTGGGCCCCATGTACAGCGTTGCGCTTAGCGTTGCCTCGCCGTCAGCGGCCACACTGCTCGTGGGGCCAGCAAACGCTACGACATTACGATCCCGTGAATCGGTAGTGACATAGTAGAGGTTTTGCTGATTTTGCGCCGGTGCCCAGGCAGATACGAAGTAGTGCTGGATCATCGCAATCCAGCCACCCTGCGCCTCACGATTTTCAAAGTTATGGCTTTGAATATCGTCGAAGTCGATTTTTTCGTACCGCGCGTCAGGGGTAGAGTAGGCTGCACCAAGATACGATTTCATACCCATAGAGACGCCACTTGAGGGGTCAGGGCTATTATCGCGCGCCAGTTGACCGATAAAGCGTGCGCTAATCGGTGACTCGGTGTTGTTGGCTAAATAGTAACTAACGTTGACAGCGTAGTCGCCGCGCTTAAACGTCAATCGCTTAATAACCTCAACGCCGTTAACTTCCGCTGTTAAATCAACACTTAGCTGCTCTTCATCGTTCCCTAAGCGGTACTCGGTACGCTCGGGCGTGAAGGCAATGCGGCTAGCCTGGCCGTCCAGTTGAAGACCCGAACGGGCGACGTAACTACGCGTTGAGTTATCAGAAAGCAACACGTAGTTACGATCTGAATCCTGCGTTAGCTTATGCTGCGGTAGAGCGGCGTACACGATATCGCCACCATATGGGTCAATACGTACGTCGAGAACGTCGGTCGTGACAGCAATAAAGTCTCGGCTAGACGAGTTACTTTCTGCTTCTCCAGGCATGCCTTCACTAATGGCATTTTGGGGAGCCGATGAACTAGGAACCGATAAATCATCACTGCCAACATTATTGGCGGATGAGCCGTTGCTGTTTTGGGTAATTTCAGGCGTCGAATCGACGCTTATTTGCCCATAATCCTGATTCCACTGTACAACCAATAGATAGGCAAGTACTGCCAGTGGAATCAGTAATAAAAGTCGTTTTACGTCCATGAGGGTTCTGCCCGATGGGTGGTGAACATGCTAATGGCGCAGTGTCATTTACTCGACCCATGACACACGAAAGCCTGCCAGGCGGCAGGCCGAGGTCGAGCGGCGAGGTGTGTCGTCAAGCGTCACGTGTTACGCCATTAGGCGGGAGTGGTACAGACACCGCCTGTGCGTCACGCTGAAGTCGTTTCCACATGCCATTTAGCTGGCGATTAAGCGTCTCGTTATCAATATCTTGAACACCACGCTTTGCCAGTATCACGATATCCACAGAGGGTAAGTGATCTTGGCGGAGGCGAACAGATTCTCTCACGAGTCGCTTAAAGCGGTTGCGATCAACAGCGAGCTTCACATTCTTTTTGCTGACCACCAGTCCAATGCGGGGATGTCCCCGGGTACTCAAACGCGCTAGCGCCATCATACCTTTGCCATGAACCTTCAGGTCTGCTTGTTCAAACACGTGACTAAAATCCCCGGCGTTTAGCAAACGTAAGCACCGGGGAAAGCCTTGATGCGGCACACGCAATCCGAGATCAGGCGCTCAGACGCTTGCGGCCTTTGGCGCGGCGGCGTGCGATAACGGCACGGCCGTTTTTGGTTGCCATACGAGCACGGAAGCCATGCGCGCGCTTGCGCTTGAGAACGCTGGGTTGAAAAGTGCGTTTCATAACTCGTTATTCCCACGTGGTTTAGGACGGAAAGTGAATTCCAAAAGACCCGGTCCAGTGAGGAACTAGCCGGGGAGTTTCAATTCAAGACCGGAAATTGTAGAGACTTCCCGCGTCAGGTGCAATTTTTCCTTGCATAAAAAGCGTTAAAAAGGCAATGGAGGCTCTTCGTACATCGCCATCGTGGCTTCTTGCCATGACACTACTATTACTAATGGAATTATTTAAAACCTATTGTTATTAATAGTGGGGATACTAATTGTGGATAAGCTATTTTAGCTTACTTTTATCAACAGCTTAAAAACATAAAAAATCTGTGCATAACCTTCGGATAAGCCTTAAATAAACTGTTAATTAGGTGTGTTCAACAGGGTATAGAAGACATCAAAACAGCTTTTTCCTTGATCCATTACCAGCTTTTCCCTATGCCTCATGAATAGTTGTCCACAGGGCAAAAAGAGGCGTTAGTGCGTGTGGATAACCGTCTCGTTGGGCGCTACAATGGTCGGCCGTTTTCAACCGATGGTGAGATGAGTGTCACTCGCGCTTTGGCAACAGTGCCTGGACTACCTGCAGGACGAACTGAATTCACAGCAGTTCAATACCTGGATACGTCCGCTGCAGGCAGAAGAAGGAGAGACCAATGAGCTGCGCTTGTTGGCGCCGAATCGCTTTGTGCGCGACTGGGTGAGTGATAAGTATTCAAAGCGTATCAGCGAGCTGATGCGAGAACTTGCGCCATCCAAGCCTCCCAAAGTCAGTTTGACGGTAGGTAGCCGCCGTGTGGCTGCTCCTGCCCCGCAGCCAAGAGATTTGGGTAATCCGGTCTCAGCATCTCCCTCAAGGCAAGCATCGCCTGCGGTTCATACGCCGCCAAGGGGAGACCTTGCTGATGAGCGAGAAATTGATCAACTGCGTGAAGAGTCACCGAATCGGCGAGGAAATGAGCGCCAGGTACAGGTTGAAGGCAGCCTAAAACATGGTAGTGGTCTTAATCCTAATTTTACCTTCGATACCTTTGTTGAAGGTAAATCGAACCAGCTCGCTCGTGCGGCATCCCGTCAGGTATCTGAAAATCCTGGCGGTGCCTATAACCCGCTGTTTTTATACGGTGGTGTTGGTTTAGGTAAAACACACTTGATGCACGCTGTCGGTAACGCCCTGGCTGGCCGCCGCGAAAATGCCCGTGTGGTGTATCTACACTCTGAACGCTTTGTCGCGGATATGGTAAAAGCACTGCAGTTAAATGCGATTAACGACTTCAAGCGCTTTTATCGCAGCGTTGATGCGCTACTTATTGATGATATTCAGTTTTTTGCTGGAAAAGAGCGTTCCCAGGAAGAGTTCTTCCATACCTTTAATGCGTTGTTAGAGGGTGGGCAGCAAATGATACTTACCTCTGATCGCTATCCAAAAGAGATTAGTGGTGTGGAGGAGCGTCTGAAATCGCGCTTTGGCTGGGGCCTGACAGTGGCTATTGAGCCGCCAGAGCTTGAAACCCGTGTAGCGATTTTGATGAAAAAGGCAGATCAGGCGAAAGTTGATCTTCCACACGACGCTGCCTTCTTTATTGCTCAGAAGATTCGCTCGAACGTCCGCGAGCTTGAAGGTGCGCTGAAAAAGGTGATTGCAGATTCGCATTTCATGGGGAAAACCATTACCCAGGACTTTATTCGCGAATCGCTTAAAGACCTGTTAGCGCTTCAAGATAAGCAGGTAGGGGTTGATAATATTCAGCGAACGGTTGCCGAATATTACAAAATTAAAGTTGCCGATCTGCTTTCTAAACGCCGCTCTCGTTCCGTCGCACGGCCGAGGCAAGTTGCTATGGCGCTAGCTAAAGAGCTGACAAATCACAGCTTGCCGGAAATAGGCGATGCCTTTGGTGGCCGTGATCACACGACCGTATTGCACGCTTGTCGTAAAGTAAAAGCGCTGCAAGAGGAAAATGCGGATATTCGTGAAGATTACAAGAATCTTCTTCGCCTGCTAACTAGTTAACCGTTATCGTTTGGGCCTGCATTGCGGGCCTTTCAGGATAGAAACCGGAGTACCGATGAAATTTACTATTTCCCGAGAGGCGTTGCTTCGCCCGCTGACTCTGGTGGCGGGCGTAGTCGAACGGCGCCAAACGCTACCAGTACTTTCTAATGTACTGATCCAAGTAGAAGGGGATCAGGTAGCATTAACCGGTACCGACCTAGAAGTAGAGCTAGTGGGCCGTACCGTGGCGAGCCAAGTTGATCAAGAGGGTGCTGCCACGGTTCCTGCTCGTAAGCTAATGGATATCTGTAAATCGTTGCCTGATCAATCTGAGATTCAGTTGGCGGTAGAAGAGGGGCGTGCCGTACTGCGCAGTGGTCGTTCGCGCTTTACGCTTTCGACGCTGCCCGTTGCAGAGTTTCCAAATATTGAAGATGCTGATGGTAGTCAGGAGCTTAGTGTGCCCAGAGGGACATTGAAGCACCTGATTGAGTCAACGTCTTTTGCAATGGCCCAGCAGGATGTTCGCTATTATCTGAACGGCATGCTGCTCGAAATTCAAAGTAATTTGTTGCGCACCGTTGCCACTGATGGGCACCGCTTGGCTATGTGCTCACGGCCTATCGATATTGTGGTTGACCAAGCGCAAAAGCTTATTGTGCCGCGTAAAGGCATCCTAGAGCTTTCCCGCTTGTTGGATGACAGCGATGAGCCGGTAAGTCTTACCTTGGGTTCAACCCATGTTCGCGCTCATACAGGCGACTTTACGTTTACCTCTAAGCTGATTGACGGCAAATTCCCTGACTACGAGCGTGTAGTGCCGCGCAATGGCGATAAAGTACTAATCGCTGAGCGTGCTGAATTGCGTCAGGTGCTTTCACGTACTGCTATTCTCTCGAATGAGAAATATCGTGGTGTGCGGCTGTACCTTGAGGAAAACAATCTTAAAGTAATGGCCAATAATCCTGAACAGGAAGAAGCCGAAGAGAATGTGGCCGTTGAGTATAATGGCGGAGCCATGGAAGTTGGCTTTAACGTAGGTTACTTAGTAGACGTGCTTTCGGTACTGGATGAGGATCGAGTGCAGATGACGCTGGCAGATCCCAACAGCAGTGCGCTGTTAGAAGAACCTGGCGGCGGTGATGCGCTTTATGTTGTTATGCCGATGCGGCTATAGCCCGCAATAGCTGGCTAATGAGGGCGGCGCTTCTGATGGCAGAAGCGCCGTTTTCGCGTTTTAAAGGATGGCAGGTTTTATGGTCTTATTTACTGGCAGTCGTTAATGAGTGTGTCTCGGTTAAATCTTCAGGGGCTGCGTAATTTAGCGCCAGTTGAGATGTGCCCTGCATCCCGTATTAATGTGATATACGGCGTTAACGGCAGTGGTAAAACAAGCCTGCTGGAAGGTATTCATATCTTAGGAATGGGGCGCTCTTTCCGGACTCGCCAGCTCAAACATGCTATACAGTCTGAGGCGCCCTATATGACGCTCTACGGCCGTTTGGCAGGAGACCCTGAGGTTACGCTTGGTGTGAGAAGAATGCGCGCACAGCGCGAGCTAGAGTTGCGTTTGCGTGGAGAGAAAGGCGTCCGCTTGGCCGAACTGGTTGAAGCTATGCCGTTGCAGCTAATAAATCCAGATGCCTTTCGCCTTCTCGAAGGATCGCCCGCAGGTCGCAGAGAGTTTTTGGATTGGGGAGTGTTTCACGTGAAACACTCCTTTCTCGACGCATGGAAGCGAACGCGTCGCGCGGTGAAACATCGGAATGCGCTCCTTAGGCGTGGTAGAATAGTCCCAAGCGAAATAGCGGTATGGGAGTATGAGTTAGCTACCTGGGGGGAGCAGATGGATGCACTCAGGCAAGCATGGTTCAACGAGTTCTTGCCGGTATTCGATGAAACCTTAAAGGAGCTGATCTCTCTACCCGATTTAACGCTGCGTTATGTAAGAGGCTGGGATAAGCAGCGCGCACTTGCGGAGGTTTTGCAGGATAGTCGTCAAGCGGATCAGCAAATGGGCTTTACCCAGCAGGGGCCGCAGCGAGCAGACTTGCGAATCAGAATAAACAAGCAGCCTGCTGTTGAAGTCCTTTCCAGAGGCCAGCAAAAGCTGGTGGTTAGTGCATTAAAGCTTGCCCAGGGGCGGCTTCTGGAAAGTACCACACAACGACACTGCATCTACTTAATCGACGATTTACCAGCGGAGCTAGATAGCACGCACCGAGGTCGGTTTTGCAATTTGCTTGAAAAGATGCAGTGTCAGGCATTTATTACAAGCGTCGAACCCTCCGCGCTTCGTGGTATATGGGAACCCTCAACAGATGCCGGGATGTTTCACGTGAAACAGTCCAGTCAAGGGTTAAGCCAATTACTGCCGGACGGGTAGGCGACACGGAACGAGACAGACTTCACGACGGAGTGGTCAATGAGCGAGCAGGCTTACGATTCATCAAGCATTAAGGTGCTCAAAGGGCTAGACGCAGTGCGCAAGCGCCCAGGCATGTATATCGGCGATACCGACGATGGCACCGGGCTGCACCATATGGTTTTCGAGCTGGTGGATAACTCCATCGATGAAGCTCTGGCAGGTCACTGTAGTGAAATTCGTGTGGTTATCCACCCGGATGAATCAGTAACGGTAAGTGATAATGGCCGTGGTGTTCCCACTGAGCTGCATGAAGGCGAAGGCGTCTCAGCCGCAGAAGTTATCATGACAGTGCTGCACGCTGGCGGTAAGTTTGATGATAATTCATACAAAGTGTCAGGCGGTCTACACGGTGTAGGGGTGTCGGTTGTTAACGCGCTTTCGGAAGAACTGCGGCTAACCATCTGGCGTCAAGGGGAAGTGTTTGAGCAGGTCTATCATCACGGTGTACCTCAAGCGCCACTAGGTGTTGTCGGTAAAACGGAAAAAAGTGGCACTCGTGTACATTTTCGTCCATCACCGAATACCTTTGCGAATATCGAATTTCACTACGATATTCTCGCCAAGCGCCTACGTGAACTTTCATTCTTGAACTCAGGCGTTGCTATTCGTTTAATGGATGAGCGTAGCGGCAAAGAGGAGCTGTTTCATTATGAAGGTGGTTTGAAGGCATTTGTCGATCACCTGAACAAAAATAAAACAGTTCTGAATCCCGTCTTTCATTTCAATGCAGTGCGAGAAGATGGCGTTGAAGTAGAAGTGGCGATGCAGTGGAGCGAGGCCTTCACTGAAAACATTTTTTGCTACACCAATAATATTCCTCAGCGAGATGGTGGAACCCACTTAGCGGGTTTTCGTGCCGCGCTTACGCGAACGCTTAACCACTATATCGAAGCTCAGGGGCTGTTGAAAAAATCCAAGGTCAATACGTCGGGCGACGATGCTCGTGAAGGCTTGACCGCTATTATCTCTGTTAAAGTTCCCGACCCTAAATTCTCGTCTCAAACCAAAGACAAGCTGGTTTCCAGCGAAGTTAAAACGGCGGTTGAGCAAGAAATGGGGCGGCTATTTGCTGACTATCTGATCGAGAAGCCTAACGAAGCTAAATCGATCGTTAACAAGATGCTAGATGCTGCACGGGCGCGAGAAGCCGCTCGTAAAGCACGGGATATGACTCGCCGTAAGGGTGCGCTCGATATCGCTGGGCTACCTGGAAAGCTTGCTGACTGCCAAGAGAAAGATCCAAGCCAATCAGAACTATATCTGGTGGAGGGTGACTCGGCTGGTGGCAGTGCTAAGCAGGGGCGTGATCGTCGTACCCAGGCAATTTTGCCGCTGAAAGGTAAGATACTAAACGTTGAGAAAGCGCGCTTCGATAAGATGCTGTCATCAGCAGAAGTCGGAACGCTGATTACAGCGTTAGGCTGTGGTATTGGTCGCGAAGAGTTTAATCCCGATAAGCTACGTTACCATTCAGTCATTATTATGACGGATGCCGACGTTGACGGTTCGCACATTCGCACGTTACTGCTAACGTTCTTTTTCCGTCAGATGCCTGAATTGATTGAGCGTGGTCACATCTTTATTGCTCAGCCCCCTCTTTATAAAATTAAGCGGGGTAAGCAAGAGCTCTACCTGAAAGATGAACAGGCAATGACCGACTACCTGACCACCACTGCATTAGATGGGGCTGGGTTATATGTCAATGCTGATGCGCCTGGTATCGCTGGTTCGCAGCTAGAAGCATTGGTTACTCAATACCGAAATGTGATGAAGCGGATTGACCGCCTTGCGCGGGTATATCCTATCGCAGTGCTCAAGCAAGCTGTACATGCAACGGCGCTTCAAGGCGAAGTTAGTCTTAAAGACCGTGTCACCATGGAAAATTGGATTGCTGAGCTACAGAAAGCAATGGATGACATGGTGGCCTATGAAGGCGGACCGCGTTACCAGTTCTATCTGCATGAAGATAGCGAGCGCGGTTTGCACTTGCCAGCGGTGTCTTTGATTGCCCACGGCGTTACAACTGAGTATGTGTGGGGACTGGACTTCTTTGAGAGTACTGATTATCGAGCCATTACGGGCCTCGGTGAGACGTTGAACGGGTTGCTTGAAGAAGGTGCTTACATTGCCCGTGGTGAGCGTCAGAAGCCAGTCACACACTTCTCTGAAGTGCTGGCTTGGTTGATGCAAGAGGGGCAGCGTGGGCTCTCTTTCCAGCGCTATAAAGGACTGGGGGAAATGAACCCCGATCAGCTGTGGGAAACCACCATGGATCCCGACAGCCGTCGTATGCTGCGAGTAACCATTGAAGATGCGGTTGCTGCCGATATGATGTTCAACACGTTAATGGGGGATGAAGTTGAGCCTCGCCGTGATTTTATCGAGACGAATGCGCTAGTTGCTAATCTTGATGTCTGATGTGTTTATCAGCGTGTGTTTCACGTGAAACAGTGCGATAGGCACTAATAAACTCAGTCAAATGAAAAATAAAACGCCGCGCCTAATTAAATGGGAGCGGCGTTTTTTTGCGTGTCTAGAGTAGAGAGAGGAAGGGGACGGAAGAAAGAAACCCCATTACTGCTGTTGGCATAGCCAATCTGCAAATGCAGCTAGATCTGGATAAACAAGCGTATTTTCAAGATTAGTATGACTGGCTAGCGTTTTCTCTCCTTTACCTGTTCTGACCAACACTGGACGACATCCTACTGATTCACCCGCTTTGAGATCTCGTAGGCTGTCACCGACCATCCAACTGCCGGTGAGGCTATCCATTCCTAATTGCTGCTGAATTTGCAAAAGTAATCCTGGCAAGGGTTTTCGACAAGCGCATTGATCATCGGGGCCGTGAGGGCAGTAAGCAATATGGGCAATACGTCCACCTTTCGCTTCAACCAGTGCTATTAAGCGATCATGCATTGAATGGAGCGTTGCCTCATCGTAATAGCCCCGTGCAATACCCGACTGATTGGTAGCTATTGCCACGGTATATCCTGCCTTGTTTAGTTGTGCAATAGCATCGATCGCTGAAGGGTAGGGGACCCACTCTTCTAGTGATTTAATATAAGCATCAGAATCGTGATTGATAACACCGTCACGATCAAGAATGACTAGGCAGGCTGCAGGGAGCCTTGATGAGTCTGAAGTAATGGACATAGCGTCCTTCTATTGGCTACGTAGCTGTTGGTCAAGAATGGACAGTGCATTAAGGGTGACTGCAATTTTCTTTCCATCACTACCTAAACGATGAAAGGGGATACGACCTAAGCGCTTAAAACGTGAGAGCGTGCTAATGAAGCGTTCTTGAACCTTTGGTTGCGACTGTCTCAATCCGTCAAGTAGGGCTGGCGTTAAACGCTCAATATGAGGGGCATGAGTGCTTAGTTTGCCATAGAGAGAGAAGATAAAGCAGTGCCAATCGCGGACCATGCAGTTTGTTAGCTCATGATAGGTGCCCGGATCGGTCTCAAAATCGATAAAGACAATACCCTCTTTACTGACCAATATATTTCGGGCAAAGGCTTCGCTTAAGTAACACTGTTTTGCGTGAACATCATTCAGCGCCTGAGTGCTCATCTGAAGGTAGTGATCAATTTCATTGACACTTTCGGCAGTCAGTAATTTATCTAGCAGCGTTTGAGAAGGCTCTTCTGTGTCACTTACATCAGCAAGAAGTAGTGCTTGGGGGGTTTCAGCTAATATAGTCGGGACTGCTATTCCTGCCTTTGAGAGAGATTTAATTCGAGCGGCTTCTAAGGCAACGCTTTGTTCACCCCCTAAGTTAGGGACTGGTTTAAGTGCTTCGATACTTAGCCACTTAGCTAATAGGGTAAGCGGCAGATAGGCAAGACGTGAATTTCTTTTCGTCGCCTTTTTTAGCCATACTCTTTGTGTGTTAAGCGTATAAGGCGCAATGTTAGTCTGTTGCTGAGGGAGAGTATCAAGCAAAAATAAGTCATACATAGGCCGTTTCCATGGCGATAAAAGCAAGTTATGACCATCGACCTTTTACAAGGAAATGGCGCTGTGATTACGCTTCTAATTTTACCTTGGTGTTTCACGTGAAACAATTAGTCGGCATAACTCCGAGTTTAGTCTGGAGAAAAGAGGTAATACAAATTTGAAAAGCAAAAAAGCCCGGCTTTCGAGCAGCCGGGCTTTCTGTTGCGATTTGAGCTGAGTGAACCGATAGCGGCACAGTGTCTTATTGTGGCAGCTGGGAAATATCCGCCACTTCAAGGAACAGAGCTTGCAGACTGGCAAGCAGTGCCAAGCGGTTATGGCGGACAGCGTCGTCATCGGCCATGACCATTACCTGATCGAAGAAAGCATCGACAGGTTCACGTAGTGTTGCCAGCGCATCTAGTGCCTGCTGGTAGTCGCCGGATGAAAATAACGGGGCTACTTGCTGCTGACTGGCTGTTACTGCATTGAACAGCGTCTTCTCAGCCTCTTCCTGAAGTAGGCTCTGATCAACCTGGGTACTACCGTTGTGTTCCTGCTTGCTAAGGATATTAGAAACCCGCTTGTTCGCGGCAGCCAAAGCAGCGGCTTCTTCCCGCTGTGCAAAGGCCTTAACGGCACGCAAGCGGCGAGCAAAATCCAGCGGTTTAGTTACTGGGCGAGCGCGTACCGCCAAGTACATTTCAGCACTAATACCTTCTTCTTGGCCCCAGGCGCGGAAGCGGTCCAGCATGTAGGTCAATACATCTTCCACCAAGCCTTCAGCCTTAGGCAGGCCTTGGTGCTGTTCTGCGGCTACGCTGAGTAGCTCGCGAAGATCTAAATTAAGCTGACCTTTGACCAGGATGTTAAGCACACCTATAGAGGCACGGCGTAGGGCAAACGGATCCTTTGCGCCGGTTGGGCGCTGGCCAATACCAAAGATGCCAACCAGGGTATCTAGCCGGTCAGCCAATGCTAGCGCTTGGCCTGCAAGGCTTTGTGGAATGTCGTCACTGGCAAAGCGGGGCAGATACTGCTCTTCTAATGCCTGAGCAACCTCAGCTGGCTCACCATCCTGTTCGGCATAATAGCGGCCCATAATGCCCTGAAGTTCTGGGAACTCGAGCACCATCTCGGTGACCAAATCGCACTTGGCCAGTGCCACTGCGCGCTGGGCGTGGCTCACATCTGCATTAATGTGCTCGGCAATATACGTTGCTATCGCTGTGCTACGACGTGCTTTGTCAGCCAAGGTGCCTAACTGTTGTTGGAATACCACGCTTTCCAACTGAGGAATACGTGAGGCGAGAGTACGCTTCCGGTCAGTTTCGTAGAAGAAGGCCGCATCGGCCAGGCGTGGGCGAATGACCTTTTCATTGCCGGAAATCACCTGTTGCGGATCAGCGCTGTCGATGTTCGAAATAGTAATGAACAGCGGTTTCAGCTTGCCTTGGTCATCCAGCAGGTGGAAGTACTTTTGGTTAGCCTTCATGGACGAGATTAAGCACTCGGCGGGCACTTCCAGAAAGCGTTCATCGAAGCTGCCGGTTAATGCGACTGGCCATTCGACCAGGCCGCTGACTTCTACCAACAACTCTTCGTCGATAACGGCATTGGCTTCTTGAACCTCTGCTTCAGCTAATACCTGCTCACGGATGCGTTCGCGGCGCCGCTGGCGATCGGCTAGGACGTAGGCATTTTCCAGTGCGGCTAGGTAGTCATCGGCATGTTCAAGCTGTATGGCATCTGGCGCATGGAAGCGGTGGCCAAAGGTGGTACGGCTGGCCTGAAGGCCAAGCGCTTCTGCGGCAATGACGTCGCTGCCATACAGGGCAACTAGCCAGTGAACTGGGCGGGAGAACTCAACGCGTGACGAACCCCAGCGCATATTCTTAGGTACCGGTAGCGATTGTAGCGTTTTGCGAACCATCTCTGGCAGCAGCGCCTGTACCGTCTCGCCTTGCTGCTGTTCGCGGAAACCAAGCCAAGTACCTTTATCGGTTTCTAAGTGAATCAGCTCATCAACGCTGACGCCGCAAGAACGCGCGAAACCTTCGGCTGCTTTGGTGGGCACGCCGTCCTTGAATGCAGCGGCTAGGGCAGGGCCACGACGCTCAACCTCACGGTCAGGCTGCTTGTCTGCAAGCCCGCTAACCTGTACTGCTAAACGGCGCGGGGTCGCGTAAGCAGCGATGCTTTGGAAGGAAATCTCGGCTTCTTGCAGGCCTTTTTCGATGCCTGCAGCAAATGCATCGGAAAGTGTATCTAGCGCAGCGGGGGGAAGCTCTTCGGCACCTAGTTCTAATAGAAGCGTATCAACAGCCATTATGCGTCTCCCTGGTCGGCTAGTAGTTCGCGGCGTAGGGCTTCGGGCGCCATTGGGAATCCTTCTGCTTTACGAGACTCAAAATAGGCAGTGGCGACATCCCGTGCCATGGTGCGAACGCGCAGAATAAAGCGCTGCCGTTCGGTCACGGAAATCGCATGACGAGCATCTAACAGGTTAAACGTATGGGACGCTTTCAGAACTTGCTCATAGGCAGGCAGCGGCAGGTTGGCTATCAGAAGCTTACTGCACTCTTTTTCCTGGTGGTCAAAGGCGGCAAATAGCTGATCAACGTCAGCATGCTCAAAATTATACGCCGACTGCTCACGTTCATTCTGAAGATAAACATCGCCGTAGCTGACCTTGCTGCCGTCGGGGGCAATGGCCCATACCAAGTCATATACGCTATCGACGTTTTGCAGGTACATGGCGATACGCTCAAGCCCGTAGGTGAGCTCACCAGTAACGGGGTAGCATTCAATGCCGCCTGCCTGCTGGAAATAAGTAAACTGAGTGACTTCCATACCGTTGAGCCACACTTCCCAACCTAGGCCCCAGGCACCTAGGGTAGGGGATTCCCAGTTATCTTCCACGAAGCGTATGTCATGGACGAGAGGATCGAGCCCCAGGCGCTTTAAAGAGCCTAAATAGAGATCCTGAAGATTGCTGGGCGATGGCTTCATTACCACCTGAAACTGGTAATAGTGCTGTAGGCGGTTGGGGTTTTCACCGTAGCGGCCGTCTGTTGGACGGCGGGAAGGCTGCACATAGGCCGCGTTCCAGGTTTCTGGACCAATTGCCCGTAGGAAGGTGGCAGGGTGGAAGGTGCCCGCGCCGACTTCCATATCGAGAGGTTGGAGAATGACACAGCCCTGTTCTGCCCAGTATTGTTGCAGAGCAAGGATCAAGCCTTGAAAGGTCGACACATCGGGTGTCGATTGGTTTGTCGAGACACTCATCGCGGAAAGCACCGTTGGCCATGAATTCATAGGCCGTCAAGTATACAATCACAGAGAGATGGGTTATAGGCACGTTAGCCAACAGAGCTGTTTTTGGTGAGGAGAACGAGATGATCGTTGTAACAGGCGGGGCTGGTTTTATCGGTGCCAATATTGTCAAAGCGCTGAACGCTCGTGGCCGCGATGATGTGATGGTGGTTGATGACCTGCGTGACGGCACTAAGTTCGTCAATTTAGCTGACTGCACGTTGGCCGATTATCTGGATAAAGATGATTTTCTAGCGCGGATTAAGGCGGCATTGCGAGGTGAGTCAGTCGATTTGCCGACCATTGATGCTATTTTCCATGAGGGTGCGTGCTCCGATACGACGGAGTGGGATGGGCACTACATGATGGAGAATAACTTCGAGTACTCAAAAGTGCTGCTTAACTACTGTGAAGCGTTAGGCATTCCATTTCTATATGCTTCATCGGCGGCTACTTACGGCGGTAGTGAGGTGTTTAAAGAGGCGCCTGAGCACGAAAAACCGCTCAACGTCTATGGCTACTCTAAGCTGCTGTTTGATCAGCACGTGCGCTCTCGCTGGGATGAGTTGACGACACAAGTGGTTGGCTTTCGCTATTTCAATGTTTATGGCCCCCGTGAACAGCATAAGGGCAAGATGGCGAGTGTCGCCTACCATAACCATTTACAAATTCGCAATGGGGAAACGTTAAAGCTGTTTGGGGCTTACGGCGGTTATGAGGCGGGAATGCAGAGTCGCGACTTTGTTTTCGTTGGCGATGTGGTGGCTGTCAACCTGTGGTTTTTAGATAACCCTCATGCGTCCGGTATTTTTAATTTGGGCACTGGGCGAGCCGAGCCTTTCAAAGCTATTGGCGAGGCTGTAATCGATTTTTATGGTCAGGGTGAAATTGACTACATACCTTTCCCTGAAGAACTAAAAGGCCGCTATCAAAGTTACACGCGTGCAGATATCAGCAATCTGCGTGCCTCTGGTTGCGATGTTGAGTTCAAAACCGTTGCCCAGGGTGTGAAAGCCTACTTGGAGTGGCTAAATGGCTAATTCTGCCAAGCGCATATTGGTGGTCGGCCCTTCGTGGGTCGGCGATATGGTGATGGCGCAAAGCCTGTTTATGACCTTGAAAGACCGTAACCCAGGGGCAACCCTGGGGGTGGTCGCTCCGGCATGGTCACAGCCTATTTTGGAGCGTATGCCTGAGGTAGACGAGGTGCTTCCATTGGCAGTAGGGCATGGTGAATTTGGCCTAGCCAGCCGCCGTGAGCTGGCTGCCCGTTTACGAGGACGCTTTGATCGTGCCATTGTTCTGCCACGCTCTTGGAAAGCGGCGCTGGTGCCCTTTATGGCACGTATTCCCGAGCGCATCGGTTTTTTGGGTGAACACCGTTACGGCTTATTGAAAGAGCGCCGCAAGTTGGATAAGCAGGTGTTGGATCAAACGGTTAAGCGGTTTGTTTCTCTGGGCCTGCCGCTGGAAGAAGCCATACAAGGCGAATTTGAGATTCCGACACCGCGTTTAACGATTGATCGAAATAACTTGGTCAATTTACGTCTTACTCATGCGCTATCGTCGCGTCCAGCCATCGGTATGATGCCCGGAGCGGAGTACGGGCCCGCTAAGCAGTGGCCGTTAGGCTATTTCCATGCGTTAGCGGTGCGACTGGTTAAGGATGGATTTGAGGTGCGTGTGTTTGGCGGGCCGAAAGATCATGCCGCCGGAGATAGCATTGTGAAAGGGTTGCCCCATGCGCATAACTTATGCGGCAAAACCCAATTGGCGGATGCGGTAGATCTATTGGCAGACTGCCGTCAGGTGGTCACCAACGATTCAGGCTTAATGCACGTTGCCGCCGCGGTAGGCGTGCGCATTCACGCTCTGTACGGCTCTTCATCTCCTGCTTACACCCCCCCCTTAACCGATAATGCTGTCATTCACTATCTGGCGCTTTCCTGCTCACCTTGCTTTAAGCGTACCTGCCCGCTGGGGCATACCAACTGTCTGAATGATTTAGGCGTGGAGCAAGTGTACCGAGCGATGAGTGTCGATAGTCAGCGCGCTAATGGCGCTAACGTTAGCGCATAATCTCGACTTCATCAGCCTGATCAGCAGGCGTTTCTATGACTTGTTGGTCGGCGCTTGCTTGAGGTTCGCGCCGTTGAGGGGTTAGTCCTTCCCAAAGACGGTGCTGTAAGGCGGTCTCTTCCCGGAGTCGCTCGTTAAGCACCTCAAGCCCATGCGTTTCAACCAGCGTTGGTTGACTACTAAGTAGAGATGCTCCAAGCCCTGCACGGTTACCGCTCAGGGGGAGATCCATAGCATCCAAAATAGTCGGAAATACGTCTAACATTGTCGCTCCCCGACGTACCGTCAACGGTGTGATGTCTGTGCCCAGCATGATCAGCGTATTGTCTCGATCTAATGTTGTCAGCTGATCCCAAACGGATACTCGCATCGTAAGGTGGTCGCTGAGCACGACAACCAATGTATTTTCGAGCAGGCCTTCTTGTTCAAGACGCTCAATAAGGTCACGCGCCTGACTTGCTGAACATTTCACCGAATATAAGATATCTTGGCCATCGAATTCACCCTGACGGTCTAGGCATGTCTGGGAGGGAAAACCGTTAGGGGCGTGACCAGCAATGCTTAGATTAACCACTGCCCATGGGCCGTCATCTTCTTCACTCAAACGACGAATCTCATCCACAGTAAAATCGTAAAGTGTGTCATCGTATAGACCCCAGCTATTTATGTATTCTGGGTCATTGAGTTGCGCTGAAAGCTCTTCCTTTCCCTTTACCGTATTAAACTGATGGCCGCGATAGAAAAGTCCTTTACCGGCAAACTGAGCACTAGCTCCACCCAAGTAGCTAAGCCGATAGCCTTGAGCCGCTAACACATCACCCAGGCAATCGACGCCGGGAACTACTTTGGAAATCGGCTCGAACTGACTGTCGTGCAAAAGTCCCGCAGGCATCAGCGGCACGCCACACTGGCTAGCAATCATGCCTGCCATGGTCCAGCCGGTGTTTTCCATTTGCTGGATACCTTCAAAGACCAGCCCGCGTTCGCCTAACGCGGTTAAGTCAGCGTAAGCATCACCAAATAGTTCATTGCTATACGTACGCTCAATGCTTTCCAGATACATGACCAGAAGGTTAGGCGCATTGGTTTGATCTTCCGTGGGCGGCGGCACGTAACGGCGATCTAGCCAAGCACCATCGTCCGTTACAATGGCTGCGCTGCGCTGCCCTAAACCGTAGAGCATTGGATTTGCTGCTAATAAGAGAAGTGCAACGAAGCGTTCAGTTAGCCGCCATCGCTGATCATGCCGCGTGATCCAGGTAACGGATGCCAGCACTGCGATTACGCTCATTGTGTAAATAACGGCAGTGATCATTTTTCCAGCACCGCCATGTTCGGCCATGCCCGCTTGAAGATGGAAAAATACCGCACCTAAATCAACATTGCCAAAGCTGTCAGCCAAGTAGATATAAATGCCTAGCAAGCTGAGCGGCACCAGCGACCAAGGCCACACCGGGCGGTAGCGGGCGTTTAGCGGTGCTCCCCAGCGTAACTTGATGCCGAAGCCTACCCACACGGCGGCTGTGAAAAATAGTGTCCACCAAGGTAGCCGAGTAAGCACGGTGAGGGCATAGCCAAGACAGATGCCGATCACGAGCAGTGGCAACCATGGAGTAAGTTTGAGTGACCTTAGTGCTGGCATGCGTCTCCCGAAACGAGTGTTGATAGAGTAAAGAAATACGGACGCATATTGATCACAGGATCAGGTGAGAGACTGCCCGGTAGTAGAGATATCTTTAGTGATATCAACACGTCGTGATAGAAAATTTACAACGTATTATAGGCGGTTATTAACATTATTTTTGGCATATTTCCAAAAAACACCGTTTGCATTAGCCACAGATATAGTGAGCCCTCGCCAGCCATCCAGTATGCCGAGGCGAAAAAAATAAGTGCGTATAAATGCAAAAAGTGCCTTGAGAAATATGAGTGAAAAAGGGTGGTGCTTGAGTTTTTTTGATGATGCGCGAAGATCTGAATAGCGATTTATTTTATCAAGGAACTGGGAGAGATCGTTAATGGCAAGGTGTTCAATTTTTCCATTAAGCGGAGAAACTTCTGTATTTTTTTCTAAGTTTACTGACTCATGAACAGCGGCATCATTAAAATTACACGTGTTACGATTAAACAGTCGAACTAACCAGTCATTTCCCCAGCCAGAGTGATGAACGGGTTTACCCAGCATCCAGTTTTCGCGCAATATTTTACCAGCCTGTTGAGGTGTTGCAGTGGCGACCCAGTCATTAATCGCAGCGTTGAGCTCTTTTGTCGGCGCTTCATCAGCATCTATTGATAAGATCCAGTCATATTTTGCTAACGACACGGCAGCACGTTTGGTAGGGCCAAAGCCTAAAAATTCACCATGGTGTAATGTTGTATTGGAGTAGGCTTGTACAATGCTACATGTTTCGTCTGTGGAGCCGTTGTCATATACCACGACATCGTCATAGCACGTCAAGGCGTCTAGTGTTCGGCTAAGTGTCGCGGCCGCATTGCGAGTAATGATAACGACGCTCACATCCATAGACATTTATTCAAACCCTGCTCTGGTGGTTGGTAGATACAGTACTATACCAGGGTGATGGCAACGATTTGTATGAGGGCAATTTGCATATTATTCACGTTAACCTTGCCAAAGGTTTTCGCGGTGGAGAACGCCAGACAGCGCTGCTAATTCAAGCCTTGCAACGGCATGTAGATCAGCAAACGCTGGTATGCAGGAAAGATTCTCCATTGCGTAATGAGCTTCAATGCATTGAGAACTTAAGATTCGTGGATGCTAACCAGCAGATGGCTGGGCATAGGCAAGCTGGCCGTGCATCGCTAGTGCATGCTCATGAAGCTAAAGCGGTACACTGGGCGTGGTTGCATAAGCGTATATACGGTACGCCCTATGTGGTGACTCGCCGAGTGGATACACCCATTAAAGATAAATGGGTGAATCGACTGTTCTATCGTAATGCAGATCGTTGTGTCGCTATTTCATCGATTATTCGGCAACAGCTATCACACTGGAATAAGAATGAAGTATTGACGATTCCTAGTGCGATGACGGGATTTACCGCGGATGCCCAAGTTGCTGCTCGCTTTCGTGCCAGCTATCCAGGCCGCTTTATTGTCGGCCATATAGGTGCATTAGTTGATCGTCACAAAGGTCAGCGGGTACTACTTGAAGCTGCAGAACGATTACAGCATAGCTATCCCGAAGTGCTGTGCGTTTTTTTTGGCCGAGGTGAAGACGAGGAAGAGCTTCGCTTGGAAAGCAGTCACTTAAAAAATGTTGTATGGGCTGGCTTTAAGCCTAATATTGGTGATTTTATTCCAGCGCTGGATCTGTTTGTTTTTCCGTCTCGCAACGAAGGTCTAGGCTCAGTTCTTTTAGATGTTATGGATGCAAACGTGCCTATTGTTGCTAGTAATGTTGGCGGCATTCCTGATTTAATTAAGCATGGTGAAACAGGTTTTCTAGTAACACCAGGAAGTAGTGAAGAAGTCGAGAGTTGGATAATAAAGCTAGCAAAAAATAAACAGATGAGAGAGTCTGCTGTTGAGAATGCACGTCTTCTTTTAGAGCTTTATAGTAAAGAAAAAATGGCTGAAAGTTATCTCGATGTCTATAAGGGAATTGTTTTTAAATGAACGACTTTTTAAAAGTTAAATGCATCGCTATATTTTTACATAATAGGCCTTTTTTTGGTGCATATGTAGTTCATATTCCTTTTTTAGTCGCGGTTAAGGAAAGGTATCCAAATGCTACATTGGTGGGTATCTCTAAAAGTTCAGGGGCAGATTTCCTAGTTGAAGCAGGTTTTTTAAACGAGCTTGAAGTGATTGACGGCTTTAGCACCACCAGCTTAAGTAGGGAATATAATTTCGATATTGGTTTTAACTTGCGTCCCTCTAGTATTGGGACTTCACTTCAAATGTTGAAGCTGCGAATTCCTTATAGAATAGGATTTAAAAAATTTGGAGCGTTTTATACACACTCGGTACCTCTTGATGTAACTACCTACAGAGCAGACCTTTTCTTGTCCCTTCTAGGGATATCATCAACATTAGATATTACTCCCTGTTTGAAAAAACAGATTGAATCTGATGAAGTATTAAACAATAAAATTGTACTTGCTCCTGGTGCTGGGGGCGAAGAAAAAAAATGGTCGCTTGCTAATTATATTCAGCTAGCAAGAAAGATTTCTGAGTTAAGATCAGAGACGATTGTTTTTCTCACAGGACCTAAAGAAGAAGAGGAAAAGAACATCCTTGAGCAAGAAGGGTTTTCTGTTATTCATAGTCCTGATGTAACTACTCTTTTTAGATTGGTAAATGGTTGCAAACTATTTGTTAGCAACGATTGTGGCCCATCGCATGTCGCCCATATAATGGGAGTTAATCAAGTTGTTGTTTTTAAAAAATATTTACCTGAATGGTTTCTTGAAAGGGATAACAGCGGTTATATTTCATCACAAACAGACCTTTCATCAATTACTCCTGATGAACTAATAAACTGCGTATCGAAAATCCTCGCGTGTGATGTTGGCGCTGAAAAATAAAGGTTAACGGTTATAACCTTTTAATATGGTGGGCAGCACACTATGGCAATGGAATTTTTTTAGCGACCTTGCTAGGCGGTTTATATTGTGTTCCTGCCACTTACCTGGTGGCCGTTGGCGGCAGCGGTCCAGATCAATCAGCCAGGGTTCACCATGGGGGGCGATCAAGATATTGCGCGCATTTAGATCAACATGATCAAGGCCTGCTTGATGGAAGCGCTTGATCATTGCGCCAACGCGCTGAAGTAACGCCTCATCTGCTTCCCCTGCCGCCAATAAGCTAGCCAGCGCCTGAGCGCCTGGAATCCTAACGGTGATGAGCGCCGCTTCATACGTAGGGCCGTAACGCATAACACAGCAGGCAACGGGGCGTGGCACTGGCAGTCCCTGGTCATACAGCGCAGCGTTTAAGCGCAGCTCGTGAAACGCACGGGTGCGCTCTTCACCCAGCCACAAGTAGCGTTTCTCGCTTAGCTTGGCGATCAATCCACCGCGGCGATAAGGACGCAATACCCACTGCTCTGAATCACTGGCCTTTAAGAAGAAACTGCTACCCCTTCCTGGTGCTTCCCCGACGATTAAATTACGCTCACGCCAATAGGCCTGATGGAATAGATCAGGATGAAGTGGGTGTGACTGCCCTTGAGACCGTTGTTGCGATCGTTGTTGAGATCCATGTTGCGACAGTTGGTGTGACGTGGCAGCGTCACTTAAACTGTCTACATCATGTAAAATCAGCCAATTTCTTTGCCGGAGTGCCGCTAAGCGCATGAAGCCCTCTCTGCCTGCTCAACCTAACCATATTGCCATTTTGCGCCTCTCCGCGTTGGGAGATGTGTGCAATCTTGTGCCCACGGTGCGTGCGTTGCAGCGCCAATGGCCGCACGCTCGCATTACCTGGATAATCGGCAAGGGGGAGCACAGTTTACTGGCGGGGCTTTCTGGGGTCGAGTTTGTTGTCTATGACAAGTCCACCGGTCTTGCGGGCATGCGTGCCCTGTGGAAAGAGCTTTCCGATACTCGCTTTGATGTACTGCTGCACATGCAGCAAGCGATACGCGCCAGCGTGCTTTCGCTTGGCCTCAAGGCCAATGTACGAGTGGGCTATGATAAGTCGCGCGCCAAAGACGCTCAGCACTGGTTTACACAGCATCAGCTTGCGCCGCATCCTAACGCCCATGTGTTGGAGTCGTTTATGGACTTCGCTCGCTTGCTCGGCGTAGAAGATGATCGATTGGAGTGGAATCTGGCCGTACCACCGCTGGCCTATGAAGAAGCCCGAGGGGTCAGTGGCGATACGCCATATCTGGTCATTAATCCTTGCAGCAACGCACGGCTGCGCAATTTCCGCAATTGGTCAGTGGAAGGCTATGCCAGCGTAATTGAACATGCTTGGGTACACCATGGTCTGAAGAGCGTGTTGACCGGTGGGGGGAGTTCATTAGAGCGAGAAATCGGCGATCAAATTGAGGCGCTATGCCAACCGGATAGCGTTATTAATGCTATCGGTGGTACATCGCTCAAAGGCGTACTGGCGTTGATTGACAATGCCCGTGCCGTCATTGCCCCCGACACGGGGCCGGCGCATATGGGGAATGCCATGGGTACGCCCACACTTGGTCTCTATGCGACCACCAATCCTCAGCGTGCCGCGCCTTATTGTTGGCGGGATTTTGCAGTCAATGCTTATCCCGAAGCGGTTCGCACGTATCTGAATAAATCCGTCGATGAGGTTAGCTGGGGACAGCGAGTACGCCATGCGGATGCCATGGATTTGATCAAAGCCGACGACGTGATTGCTAAGCTAGACGCGCTGCTGGCGTATACCGCAGTGCCGCCAACAACAGGACCTTTGGATGAGAGTTGATTTAACCGCCCTGGAACATGCCCGCGTATTGGTGGTGGGGGATGTGATGCTCGACCGCTACTGGCATGGTGGCACGTCGCGTATTTCACCCGAAGCGCCGGTGCCGGTGGTGCGTGTCGAAGATGCTGATGATCGTCCCGGGGGCGCAGCGAACGTGGCACTCAATGTGGCCTCTCTAGGCGGCCACGTCGCCCTGGCAGGTGTGGTGGGAGAGGATGAGAACGCCGAGTTGTTGACGTCGCGTTTGGCATCGTCGAATGTGAGTACTTACTTTCAGCGAAGCCCAGAGATACCAACGATTACCAAGCTGCGTGTGATGAGTCGTAATCAACAGCTACTGCGGCTGGATTTTGAGCAGCGCCTTGATGGTGTCGATACCACTGCTCTGCTGGAGCAGGTCGAAAAAGCGCTGCCTGATTGCGATGTGATGATTCTTTCTGACTACGGTAAAGGAACGCTTAACCAGGTCGAGTCGCTGATTCAGATGGCGCGTGCTTTCGGCAAGCGAGTGCTGGTCGATCCGAAAGGCCAAGATTTTAGTAAATATCGTGGGGCGAGTTTAATTACGCCTAACTTAACCGAGTTTGAAGCGGTGGTTGGTCACTGTGCCAACGACGATGTTCTTGCCCAGCGCGGAGAAGCGTTGCGCGCCGAGCTTGAGTTAGAAGCGCTGCTGATCACTCGCAGCGAAAAAGGTATGACGCTTATTCGTGAAGGCCTCGCACCGCTCCATTTACCCACCCGCGCCCAGGAAGTGTTCGACGTAACTGGTGCAGGCGATACCGTGATTGGCCTGATGGGGCTCGCGCTGGCATCAGGCCATGCATTGCCAGAAGCAATGATGCTGGCCAACTTAGGGGCGGGCTTGGTGGTGGCCAAACCGGGAACGGCGACGCTCTCGATAGCCGAGCTCTACACCGCGCTACACGGCGACAAGCTGGCTGAATTTGGGGTGATTGACCAAGTCCCGCTGGTCGACGCCGTGCGGGCTGCCCAGCTGCGTGGCGAGCGCGTGGTGATGACCAATGGCTGCTTTGATATTCTTCATGCAGGACACGTGGCCTACCTGGAACAAGCCAAACGCCTGGGGGATCGCCTCATCGTTGCGGTGAATGATGATGCCTCTATTGGCCGTTTGAAAGGCCCTAAACGGCCAATCAACCCGCTTAACCGCCGCATGCAAGTCCTGGCTGGATTAGGCGCTGTCGATTGGGTCGTGCCATTTAATGATGATACTCCCCAAGCGCTAATTGAAGCCGTTTTACCGGATATTTTGGTGAAAGGTGGCGATTACCGCCCTGAAGATATTGCAGGAGGGGAGGCCGTTATCGCCAACGGCGGCGATGTAAAAGTACTTGGCTTTGAAGATGGCGTATCGACCACCGCAATGATTAGCTCCATCCTGGATCGCGAGGGCTAATGGCGTCGCCGATTTGGCCTCGGCTTGTTTATTCAGCGGTGCTTTATATGTTGTCGCCGCTGATTGGCTGGCGCATCTGGCGTGAGCAAGTACTTACTTACTCGCGCTTGCAGCGGCTTGGTATGCGTTTGGGTAAGCTTCCTCCTGGACCGCGAATTTGGTTGCACTGTGCCTCGGTGGGGGAAGTGCGCGCTGCCCGTCCGCTAATAGAGGGTTTGCTGGCGCGTTACCCTCAGCACAGCCTGTTGTTGACCACAATGACCGCGACGGGTGCTCAGCAAGTTCTAAAACTCATCGGTGAGCAAGCCGCGCCGGATCAAGTAAGGCTTGCTCACTGCTTTCTCCCTCTGGATTTTCCGGGAGCGGCCAAGCGTTTTATTACCCGCGGGCAGCCCACTCTTGCCATTCTGTTTGAAACCGAACTGTGGCCCAACCTGCTGCACGCTTGCCACCAACAAGCAGTGCCTGTCGCGGTCGTCAACGGGCGGCTATCGCCACGAGCCTTTGCACGCTATCAGCGCTTGCGTTCGTTAATGGCGAGTGCATTAGCTAACGTCACATGGCTGGCTGCTAAATCTGCCCAAGATGCCGAGCGCTTTCAGGCACTGGGTTGCCGCGCAGCAGTAACTCATGTCGTTGGATCGTTAAAATTTGAGGTGCCTTCTCAGGAAAAGGCTCTGGAAGAGAGTGAGTACTTACTTCAAGTCTGGGGCGCGCGCCCAGTGTGGGTGGCAGGTTCCACCCGCGACGGGGAAGAAGTACTGCTCTTGGAGGCCCATCGTCAGCTATTGCAGCGCTTTCCAACAGCGTTATTGGTATTGGTGCCGCGACACCCGCAGCGTTTTGACGAAGTGGCCAGGCTGTGTTCCCAAGGCGGCTGGGCACTCAGCCGTCGCAGCCAGCAGCAGGCCGTGACGCCACAAACGCAGGTTTACCTGGGGGATACGCTAGGTGAGCTGGCAACGCTGTATGCAGCAGGGCATGTGGCCTATGTTGGCGGTAGTTTGGTACCGTTGGGTGGCCACAACGTACTGGAGCCTGCGGCGTTGGGTAAGCCAGTGCTCTGCGGCCCTTCGCTTGACAACTTTAGCGATGTGGCTGAACCGCTGTTAGCGGTAGGTGCGTTAAGCGTGGTGGAAACACCCGATGCCTTGGCCGACGCGCTGGCCGAGCGGCTGGCAACGCCATCATTTGCTCTGCAAATTGGGCAGGCTGGGCGAGAGGTAGTTGAAGCCCATAGAGGCGCATTGGCGCGCACGCTCGATGGGCTTAGTCAGTGGTTAACGTAACGCGGTTCGTTCCACGCCGTCCGTTTTACCTAACAGCAGTACATCGGCACCGCGCTGGGCGAATAAACCGTTCGTGACGACGCCTACAATGGCATTAATACGCGCTTCCATGGAGGCTGGGTCGTCGATCATAAAGTCAAAACAGTCGATAATTTGATTGCCATTATCGGTGACTACCCCTTGCCGATAGACGGGGTCAGCACCTAGCTTGACCAGCTCCCGAGCGACGTAGGAGCGTGCCATCGGAATAACTTCTACCGGTAGCGGGAAGTTGCCAAGTTGGTTCACGTATTTCGAGCCATCGGCAATGCAAATAAATCGCTTGGCGCAGGCGGCGACGATTTTTTCGCGGGTTAGGGCGGCGCCACCCCCTTTAATCATTTGTAAGTTAGCGTTTACTTCGTCTGCACCGTCGATGTAAAAAGGAACATCGCCAACATTGTTCAGCTCGAACACCTCAATACCTAGCGCCTGTAGGCGCTTAGCACTGGCTTCTGAGCTGGCAACGGCCCCTTTGAAACGATCTCTTAGCGGGCCTAAACGATCAATAAACAGGTTCGCTGTGGAACCTGTGCCAATACCTAGCACGGTATCTTTTTCGAGATGAGGCTCAATCTCTTTAACCGCAGCATCCGCTACGGCCGCTTTCAATTCATCTTGGGTCATCATATTTTCCTGCGTCAGGGTTAGGCAGTGCTCTCTAGTATAACGGCCTTAGCGCCCACTGCCGATGGAAACGCCGCTAGACGACGCTAGGCGTAATCTGCTACCAATAAAGGCTTTGCTCTCTCCCGTCAGGGTCACGTTATTTTTTTGGGATTCCCGCATGCTCGAAGCAACCGTCAAAAAGATCCTCCAAGCCCGCGTTTATGAAGCCGCTTGTGAGACCCCTATTTCACCCGCTCCCTTTTTGTCGCGTCGTTTCAATAACCAAATTTTGATTAAGCGCGAAGATCTTCAGCCAGTGTTTTCTTTCAAGATTCGTGGTGCTTACAACAAAATGGCCCAGCTAACTGAAGAGCAGAAGGCCAAGGGCGTGATTGCAGCATCGGCGGGCAATCATGCCCAGGGTTTGGCTATGGCAGCCAAGCTGATGGGGGTGAAAGCGGTTATTGTGATGCCGCGTATTACGCCCGATATTAAGGTTCAGGCAGTACGTGCCCGCGGCGCTAAGGTTATTTTGAAAGGTGATGCATTTGCTGCTGCTGCTGAGCATGCTCAAGAATTGATTAAAGAGCATGGCTATACCTATATTCCGCCGTTTGATGATATCGATGTGGTCGCAGGTCAGGGCACTATTGGTGTTGAAATTCTGCGCCAGCACAGCGGCCGCCTAGACGCTATTTTTATCCCTGTCGGTGGCGGCGGCTTAATTGCAGGCGTCGCGGCGTATGTGAAATATCTACGCCCAGATATCAAAATCATTGGCGTAGAAGCTGAAGACAGTGCCTGTTTAAAAGCCGCGCTAGAAGCCGGGGAGCGGGTCGTGCTGGATCAAGTTGGCGTGTTCGCGGAGGGTGTCGCCGTCGCGCAAATCGGTGAAGTGCCTTTTTCTTTAGTACGTGACTTAATCGACGACGTTATCACGGTGAATACCGATGAGATGTGCGCTGCGGTGAAGGATATCTTTGAAGATACTCGCGCCGTCGCAGAAACGTCTGGGGCGCTTTCGCTAGCTGGCTTGAAAAAATATGTGCAGCAAACCGGTGCTGAAGGCGAGACGTTGATATGTATTAACTCTGGCGCGAATACCAATTTTGATCGTTTGCAACATATTGCGGAACGCACCGAGCTGGGTGAGCAGCGTGAAGCGATCTTGGCGGTGACCATTGCGGAAAACCCAGGCAGTTTTAAAAAGTTTTGCCGAAAGCTGGGCAAGCGCATGGTCACCGAGTTCAGCTATCGCTATGCAGATAATAGCGAGGCTCATATCTTTGTGGGTGTTCAAGTTAAACCGGGTGGGGAAGACCGCCAGGCGGTGATTGATAAGCTTCGTGAAGCTGGCTATCAGGTTGAAGATTTGACCGACAATGAGCTGGCGAAGCTACATATTCGCCACCTTAGCGGTGGTCGGCCTAGCGAGCGCTTTGAAGAAGAGCTCTACCGCTTTGAGTTCCCGGAGCGCCCTGGTGCGCTAATGAACTTTTTAACCCAGCTACCCCATGACTGGAATATTTCACTGTTCCACTACCGAAATCATGGTGCTGCCTACGGTCGTGTATTGGTCGGTATGCAAGTGCCGAGCAGTGATCAAACCCATGTTGCAGAGTACTTAGATGCGATTGGCTACCGTTATTGGCTAGAGAGCGATAACCCAGCGTATAAGCTCTTTATGGCGTAAAGAATTGTAAGTACTCACTAACCCCGGGATGCAGAGTTGTTAAGAAGAGTGAGCTTCTGAAAACGTTTAATGGTGCGTTAAAAATAGCACTGAAAGCAGTTGTCAGTCCTCTTCTATAGCCCTATAGTCGTGGGCGAAATTAATGAGGTGTGTCATCTTTTTAGAAACACTGTTTAGATGACGCATTAAGGATATTTGGCAACCGTAAAAGACGTTGGAGATGAGGCATGCGGCGTAAAAAGCCTGATATGGTGATGGCGCTAACAGTGGTGTTTTTACTTGGAGTACTCGCCACTGGATACGCGCAAGCGCTATCGGGGAGTTAACTTACTAAGTTGATCACAGCGCTTTCAGCGTAAACGCTGCGCCAAGCTAGTCGAGGTTGATATTTAAAACGGGCTGATCTTAATGATCAGCCCGTTTTAGTTGGTCGAATAACCCTTGTGTCACTTGCTATCACGTCCAACGGAATATCCCAAGGCTCGATGGGTAGCGCATCCACCTGTTGGCAGGCGTGAGCAACGCCTATAAGTGTCGGTGCTGGCCCTTGGCGGCGCATAAAAGCGAGGCTGCGATCATAGAAACCACCTCCCATGCCCATGCGATTTGCTTGCTTATCAAATCCTACCAGCGGAACAATAAGCGTATCTAGCGCCCAAGCTGGCAGGCGATTGCGCCTATCGGCGGCAAATCGTGAGCAGGGCTCTGCGATGCCAAAACGGTTTTTAACCATGGGGGTAGATTCGCGGTAGGCAACAAACCAAAGGCGATTAGTCGAAAATGGGCGCAATACCGGTAAGTAAATACTTACTTTTCGCTGTCGAAGCCAAGGTATTAATGGTGTCGGGTCTATCTCGCCGTTAACCGGTAAATAAAGGCTAATGCGTTTCGCACGACAAATTTCAGGCAACCCTTTAAGGCGCTGGCAAAGGGCGGTAGCGGCTTGTTTTTGCTGATCTAGGGAAAGGGTGCGGCGTCTGCGTCTAAGCTCACGACGAAGCGCAATTTTATCGCCGAATGTACTGCGGGCAGCAGTATCGTTCATAACGAGCTACTCGTGACGCGCTAATCAAGACTAAGTGTTCCCCAGAATGCCGCTGTCGTTCTGGCCCTGAACCTACTGGTTCAGGTGGGTGGCCGCAGCCAAACCGTCAGGCTTTCCGACGCACGGACATGCACACGGGTTTGGCTAGCATTTGGCCCCCTGGGTACTTCGCATAGGCTCGAGGGACTATAACGACTGGCGTACACCCCAGAGAACATCTCTATCCTAACAGAGCCAGTGGTAATGCCAAAGAGCCGACAGCAGGTTCTTACGGTTCTTTTTGTTGGCGTGTATCCGCTAGTGCCCGTTCAAGGCGGTCGTTTAGGCGGTTCAGGTTTGCTTCGCTCGCGCGGTGCTCATCCATAATTTCAAGCAACTCATGGGTGATATTCAGCGCTGCCATCACTGCAACCCGCTCGCTGCCAAGGGCATTGCTTTGGGCGTGAATGCCATTCATCGCGCGATCTAAATAGCGAGCAGCACGTTCCAGCTTAGCTTCTTCGCCAGTGTCGCAAGCAATCATGTAGCTGCGACCCAGTAGGGTGATTTCTTTGGTTGG
Source organism: Vreelandella alkaliphila (assembly GCF_016107625.1). Classification (GTDB taxonomy): domain Bacteria; phylum Pseudomonadota; class Gammaproteobacteria; order Pseudomonadales; family Halomonadaceae; genus Vreelandella; species Vreelandella alkaliphila. The sequence continues at coordinate 15,541 of NZ_JABASV010000002.1, read as the reverse complement.
CCGCTTCGCGTTACTCATCAAAAACTCCAGCACAGGTCATTTTATTGACCAATGCGTTAACATCGCTGCATAGGAAGGATAGTTGGCGTTCACTATAAGAGAGCCGCTTATGTGGGGTCAACGCACAGGCGCGCGCGCCGTAAGATTCCTTCTGCGGTTTAACACCCTTAGAGATGTTGTTACGACGACTTCATTCCCCATTTTGTATAGCGAGCAATGCCCATGTCCCTAATCAATGAACGCCAGGATTTTTCTGACGTCGCGGATGTTTTTCTTCTGCATGGAAGTATGCAGTCGCCCGCGTTTTTGGATGGCCGCCTAAGTGGTCTGTTAGCGCTACGTGATGTGACGGCTGAAGCATGGCTAGAAGAGGTATGCCTAAGCTTAGGTGTCGAACAGCCGCGAGATCCTGCTAGCGCTGAACGCCTGCTAGGTTGGCGGCGTCAAACGCTGGAGGCATTGAGCGCCAGCGATTTGAATTACACACCGCTGCTACCCGATGAGCTTTTTTCACTCGCCGAGCAAGCCCAGGGGCTAAAAGAGTGGACGCTGGGTTTTATGGAAGTCATTGAAGACGTGGCTGATGAAGCGCTACGCGAACGTTGGTCTAAGACGCTTCAAGAAGCCATCGAGGATCTCGCAGGACTCGTACAGATCGAAACCGATATCGAGGATAGTCCTGAAAACGAAAATGATCTATTTGCGCTGACGGAACACGCGCGTATGGCGGCAATGTTGCTCTACACCGAGCAGCACCCAGGAATGCCCCAGGTTGAGCAGATCGACGCCCCCGTTCATTAATACAGGAGTTATCTATGTTACCTGAGTTACTGCCTCGGCCCGCCGCTATTGCGCCTGCAGAGTACCGGCAGCGCCGAGAAGCGCTCATCGCCCAACTGCCTGCCAATGCTGCGCTAGTGGTGCCAAGCGCTGCCTTGGTAACGCGCTCTCACGATAGCGAATACGCGTTCCGGCAGCAGAGTGATTTTTACTACTTAACCGGCATTCAAGAGCCCGATGCGTTGCTTGTAGTGCTGCCTGGGCGCGAGGCAGGCCAAAGCGTGGTGTTTTGCCAAGACCGCGACGCCACTATGGAAGCCTGGACAGGTAGACGACTAGGAGCCCAGGGCGTTGAGGCTCAGCATGGCATTGACCAAGCGTTTGAAAATGCTCAGCGGGAAGAACTGTTGCCAGATCTATTGGCAGGCCGCGAACTGCTCTACCTGCCGTTAGATAACCCTGAGGCGCTGAATATTGCAGAAGAGGCGTTGGCCTTCGCTCAAGCTGGCCTACGCCGAGGTAAGCCAGCATTAAAAGGATGGTTGGATAGCCGCCCGCTTGTTCATGAGATGCGACTTATTAAAAGCCCTGCTGAAATTACCCTGCTGCGCCATGCGGCCGCTATTTCAGCAAAGGCGCATACGCGTGCGATGCGTGTCTGCCATCCAGGGTTAAGCGAGTATCAGTTGCAGGCAGAGTTAGAGCACGAATTCGTTTGGCAAGGTGCTAGCGGGCCTGCGTATAGCACCATTGTTGGTGGTGGCGTTAACGCTTGCGTGCTGCACTATATTGAGAACAGCGATACGTTGCAGGCCGATACACTTGTGCTGATTGACGCAGGGGCCGAGTTCGACCTCTACGCTGGGGATATTACCCGTACTTTCCCGGTTAATGGTCGGTTCAATGACGCTCAGCGGGCGCTTTATCAAGTGGTGCTAGATGCGCAAGAGCGTGCAGTACACGCCGTCAAGCCGGGAGCCACGCTGGCGGATATTCACCAAGGGGTCGTGAGGGATTTAACCGCTGGACTGATCAGTCTCGGGTTGTTAGAGGGCGATGTGCAGGCGTGCATTGACGATGAGAGCTATCGGCACTTCTACCTGCACTCTACGTCCCATTGGTTGGGGCTAGACGTACACGATGTAGGAACTTATCGGTTGGATGAAGAGACACCGCGCCTGCTAACCGAAGGCATGGTCGTCACGATTGAGCCTGGTTTATATATTCCCTGCGATGATGATATTCCTGCCGCTTACCGCGGAATTGGAATTCGTATTGAAGATGATGTCTTGGTGACCCGCGATGGGCATGAAGTACTTACGTCAGCCGTGCCAAAGCGAATTGCTGATATAGAGCAATTAATGGTTAATAAATAAGCAGTAAAATTCTATTGATATTTGTTTATGTAATTTACATTACGAAATTACATTTGCTGGGTTTGGTTTATCCGTAGGAGATGGCAATGCATAAGACTCAGCAGGTAAGACAGCAGCAAGCAGCTACGCTCACCCACGATATCGTTATTGTGGGAGGCGGGTTGGTCGGTGCCAGCTTGGGCTGTGCGTTAGCGCCGTTGATTGAGCGCTACGGCTGGCGTGTGGCAATTGTTGAAGCGGCAGCCTTACCTGAAAACGCTGAGAAGTCAGCGTGGCAGCCAAGCTTTGATGCTAGGGCCAGTGCTATCGCTGAGGGCTCTGCCCAACGCTTTCGCCAACTGGGTGTTTGGGAAGCGATGCGCAGTGAAGCTACCCCGATCAAGCGCATTCATATCAGCGAGCGGGGTCGCTTAGGTGCCACGAGGCTTAGTGCTCAGGAGCTGGGAGTGTCGGCATTGGGGCATGTCATTCCTAATGCTTGGATGGGGCGCGTGCTGCATCACCATCTTCAGCAACTGCCGATTGAGTGGCACTGCCCTGCAACGGTGGCGCAACTTACGCCACAAGCTAACGGCCACCGCCTAGTGCTTTCCGATGGCAGTGAACTAACGGCAGCGCTGACAATTCTCGCTGATGGCGGGCGATCTGGGCTGAAAGAGCAGTTGGGCATCAGTAGTCGCCACCGCTCTTACGAGCAAACAGCCGTCATTGCCCATGTCGGTATTAGCCAGCCCCACGAGGGGGTTGCCTATGAGCGCTTTACAACAGAAGGGCCAATCGCACTGCTGCCACTGCCTGGCCAAGCGATGGAGCTGGTCTGGACGCATGCCAGCGGCACAGAGCAGGCGCGACTAGCGCTCTCCGATTCGGCGTTTTTACGCCAGCTACAAGCTGCCTTTGGTGATCGAGTCGGGCGTTTTACTCGGGTGGGGCAGCGTTTCAGCTACCCACTTTCGCTGATTACCGCGGAAGAGCCAGTTCGACCTGGGTTGGCGGTGTTGGGAAATGCTGCCCATGCGCTTCACCCGGTAGCGGGTCAGGGGTTCAACTTGGCACTGCGCTCAGTGATGGATCTGGTCGAAGCGCTAGCGCAGGGCGCTCAGAACCAACGTACTCTTGGTGATATGGACATGCTACTCGCCTTTGAGCAGCGTCGTGCGCAAGACCGTGCCAATGTCATCCGGTTTAGCGATGGGTTAGTGCGTCTATTTGGCTATTCGCTGCCCCTACTGCCGCATGCCCGAGCAGCTGGCCTGGTGGGGCTTAATTTAGTGGGCCCGCTTCGCCGCAGCTTGGCACGTAGAGCAATGGGTCTGGAGCGCTGATGCAACAAGCAGCTAAGGGAACGTTATGAAAACGCAAACAGCGGCAATAGATGTGCCGGTTGAACGTTTTGACGCGGTGATCGTAGGCGCCGGAATGGTCGGCACGGCGCTAGCAGGGCTGCTGGCTAACGCTGGGATGCAAGTGGCGTTGGTAGAAACCAAAGCAGCACCACTGCGCTTAGATGCCTTTGGTGACCATCCGCCTGCCCCCAGGGTGAGTGCACTGACGCCGGTTTCTCAGCGGCTGCTCTCACATTTGAAGGCGTGGCCCGCGATGGCTGCTACTAGGATAACGCCTTACCGTTATATGCAGGTGTGGGATGCAGAAGGCAGCGGTAGCATCCATTTTTCCGCCGATGAAGCAGGTGCGCCCGTACTTGGACATATTGTTGAAAACGATGTGACATTGGCCGCGTTAAATGAGCAGGTGCTAGCGCTGCCTTCAGTTAGCACTTTCTTTGGAGTGGGCGTGGAGGCTTTGCAAACCTCGGATAACGGGCGCTGGTTAGTGCTGGATGACGGCCGACAACTGAATACGCCATTATTAATTGCTGCAGATGGTGCACGCTCCACCATGCGTGAATTGGCAGGGATATCGGTGGCTGAAGAGTCTATGCAGCAAGAGGCCGTTGTCACCACCGTAAGGTGTGAAAAGTCCCATGGCGACACGGCTCGCCAGGCTTTTATCGCTGGCCATCCACTGGCTTTTTTGCCGTTAACAGTGAGCGGTGATGATCGCTACTGTTCGATTGTCTGGTCGACCACCCCTGAGCATGCACATCAACTTACATCGCTCTCTAGTGATGCGTTGGGGCAGGCGCTAAGTGAAGCCTTTGACTACCGTTTAGGCCAGGTGAGTGCCGTCGATACAGCCTATCGGTTTCCGCTGATTCAGCGCCACGCAGCTCACTACGTACAGCCTAATTTTGCCTTGGTGGGCGATGCGGCCCATAGCATTCACCCGCTAGCGGGGCAGGGCGTTAACCTAGGATTTATGGATGCGGCAGTGCTGGCTGAGGAAGTGATTAATGCATGGCAGCGAGGAGCCCCCTGGGGGGCGCTGACCACGCTGAGTCGCTACGAGCGGCGTAGGCGCTTCGATAACAGCGCCATGCTAGGGCTGATGAAAGGGTTTAAAGTGCTTTTCGGTAGCCAGGTGCCTGCATTGACGCTGGCGCGCAATATGGGAATGAGTGGTATGAACCAGTTGGTGCCGATAAAACGACTGGTGATGCGGCAGGCAATCGGAGAGCGAGGACGCCTGCCGCAGTCGTGTCGTTAACGGCGCCGACGATCCACCACGTTCAATGCTTTGAGTAAGTTCAGTGCTTCACTGAGCTGATAGTCCTCGCGTAGGCGCTGAGACATTTCAGCCCGCTCCCGGGGCATTGCGTCTTGGCCGCTTAGATGACCATCAAGATCAGCTTCGCGGATTCGACGTTGCCCCTCAGCTATTTCCAGCCGGCCGCGCACCACTTCCACATCAGGCTCGATACCTTGTGCTTGGATTGAGCGCCCATTGGGGGTGTAGTAAAGCGCGGTTGTCAGCTTAAGACCTTCACCATTGCCAAGCGGCATGATCTGCTGCACGGAGCCTTTTCCAAAGCTTTCGGTACCCATTATCACCCCGCGGCGCTGGTCTTGAAGCGCCCCTGCGACAATTTCAGCAGCCGAGGCGCTACCACTGTTGATCAGTACAACGAGCGGCACATCACCAGCGGGTGTCTCTGGCGATGCCGAAAACGACATTTCGGTGTCAGAAAGTCGTCCTTCGGTGTACACAATCAGTCCTTCATCCAGGAACAGGTCGGCAACGCCAACGGCGGCCTGCAAAACGCCACCTGGGTTATTGCGTAAATCGAGAATGAGTCCCTCAAGTGGCTGCTCTCGGGCCATACGTTCTAACGATCTGCGTGCCTGCTCTGGGGTGCGCGACTGAAACTGGCTAATTCGCAAGTAGCCATAGCCTGGCTCCAGCACTTCATGCTTAACGCTTTCATTGCGAATCACTTCGCGCGTTAGTGTGAACTCACGCGGAGACTCTTCACCCGCCCGCAAGACGGAAATACGCAGTTGGCTACCCGGTTCGCCACGCATCAGGTTAACCGCCTCTTGAAGCGATAAGCTGTCGGTTGGCGTTCCATCGATAGCCACAATCACATCACGGGATAACAGGCCCGCTCGTGAAGCCGGTGTGTCATCGATGGGGGTAATAACTATTAGCTGCCCGTTTTCTGTGCCTACTTCAATACCAATACCGCCAAACTCACCTTGGGTGGATTCGCGCAGGCTTCGGTACTCTTCTTCATCTAAATAGGCTGAATGGGGATCTAGTTCGCTGAGCATGCCTCGCATGGCATTACGCAATAACGTGCGGTCGTCAACCTCTTCGACATAGCCACGTTTAATGCGCTCAAACACCTCAGCAAAGGTCTGGATCTCTTCAAGCGGTAGGTCATCAGCAACGCTATTTGCAGACTGAGCCACTAAGGGGAGAGGAGCAGTCAGCAGTACAAGCGGGAGCAGGGTAGCCAAAAAGCGCTTGGCAGGGGCCGATACCTTGGTAACAGATAGCGTCATGCGGACTCCGCTAGGCGAAAGGCAGCGCCAGAAGGCGCTGCATAAGTTGAGACATGATTGTTAATTCATAGGGGGCAGCTTATCCCGTCAGCGGCGTGCAATCCAACGTTGTGGATTAATTGGTTCACCGCTACGCCGCACTTCGAAGTAAAGCGCGGGGTTGGTCTGCCCGCCGCTGTTGCCGACACGTCCAATTTCAGTGTCACGGCTTACTTGTTGGCCGGGCCGCGCACTAAATTGTTGCAAGTGAGCATAGAGCGTCATGATCTGGTCACCGTGATCAATAATCAGCAGGTTGCCAAAGCCACGCATCCAGTCGGCGAATACCACGCGGCCTGTATGAACGGCTGTAACTGCACTGCCCGAATCTGCTCGGATCACAATACCGTTATAGTGCACGCCGTCTCTACGCTGGAAGGTTGCCGTAATGGCTCCTTGAACGGGCCAGGGTAAATCGCCCTGCGTGCGGGTGATATGTGTGGTCGGTGTTGGCTCGGCTAAACGAGCTAGCTCCGCTTGTATCGCCCTTAGCTGCTGCTCGGCCTGCTCACGGCTTTGATTTAGATCGGCTAAGCGGTCCTCTTCGCTGCCATAGCGATCATCCAGGGTCGCTACGACGCCACGCCGTTCCTCGGTTCGCTGAGCGAGTATCGCGCTTTGCTCTTCTAGCTCGTCGGCTAATGCATCAAGGCGCGTTTGACGCTCGCTGAGCGCTTGCTCGGTATCTGCCAGTGCGTTGTCGAGGCGGCTTATATCCGTAAGGCGTTGCTGACGCGCCTGAGTCAGGCGATTTAGATACGCCTGCATTCGATCCAGCTCGGCAGGATCGCTTTGGTTAAGGAGCAGTTTTAACTGGGGTGTTGGCCCCAGTCGATAAAGGGCTGCCAGCTGTTGGCTCAGCGCAGCGTATTGTGCTTCACGCTCCCCTTCCAAGCGCTCTCGGTGCTGGCGAAGTTGGGTCGTTTCGTCGGCCAGTTGACGGCGCTCGGCCTGAAGTTGATCCAGGCGCTGGTGAGTCTCGGCAAGCTCCGTTTCCACATGGCGCAGCTCACGCTCGGCGCTATCCCGCGCTTGCCCGGTCGCACTGAGGCGCTGGGCAGCCGCTTCGATCTCCTGGCCAATCGCATCCAACTGTTGGCGCGCGGCATTTTCATTTGGCTGGGCTAAACTTGCTGGCGCATAACCTAACGCCAGCATGAGCGCGACAGCTAACGTCCATCGCATCAGCATCAATCAAAATGAATCAGTGGGTTACCTGTCATTGCTTCGGGCTGAGCCTGGTTCATCATGGTTAACAGCGTCGGCGCTAAATCGCACAGTCGTCCATCTTCCAGCCGTCCATTCTGCTCTCCCACGTAAATCAACGGTACCGTAAAGGTAGTGTGGGCTGTTTGCGGCGCGCCTGTTTCTGGATGCACCATCTGTTCGGCATTGCCATGGTCAGCTGTGATCAGGCAAGCACCACCAGCACGCTCAATGGCCTCTACTACCCGGCCAACGCAAGTATCAACGGTTTCAATCGCTTTTACTGCGGCGTTGAAGTCACCGGTATGGCCAACCATGTCGCCATTGGCATAATTGCACACTATTAAGTCAAAGCGACCACTGTCGATAGCGTTCACCAGCTTATCGGTGATCTCAAAGGCGCTCATCTCGGGTTTTTCGTCGTAGGTTTTAACGTCACGAGGGGAGGGCACTAAAATGCGCTCTTCGCCTGCGTACTCGGCTTCATTACCGCCGGAGAAGAAAAAGGTGACGTGGGGATACTTTTCTGTTTCTGCAATACGTAGCTGAGTTAGGCCTCGTTTAGCAACCACTTCACCCAGGGTGTCGGTGAGATCAGATGGGGGAAAGGCCGCTGGTGCTGGAATGTTGGCGGCGTACTGGGTCATCGTGACTAAACCGTCGCCAGCCAGCGTAGGGCGTACACGCCGCTCAAAGCCGTTAAACTCAGCTTCAGTGATTGCACGCGTTAATTCGCGGGCGCGGTCGGAGCGAAAATTAAGGAAAATAGCTGCATCGCCGTCTTGGAGCGTAATGGCGGTGCCATTCAGCGGAATACTGCTAGAAGCGACAAATTCGTCGGTTTCGCCGCGCTGGTAAGCGTCGCGCAGGGCGGTTTCAGCGCTGGAAGTAATAAAGTCAGCGTGACCATCGGTCAGCAAGCGGTAGGCTTGCTCAACCCGCTCCCAGCGGTTATCACGGTCCATTGCATAAAAGCGGCCAATGACTGATGCAACAAAGCCATTGTCGGCACCTACCAGCTCTGCCAAACGTGCATTAGCACGCTCGATCGAGCGGAGCGCACTTTGCGGCGGCATATCGCGTCCGTCTAAAAACGCATGGATAAAAATGCGCTGAGCGCCGCGTCGGGCAGCAAGCTCGGCCATGGCAATAAAGTGGTCTTCGTGGCTGTGCACGCCGCCGGGAGAAAGCAGCCCAAGCAAGTGGACAGCACGGCCATTGGCAACGGCCTCGTCGATGGGCTTGGTCAGCACCTCGTTGGTGTCTAGGTCGCCGTCTTCAATTGCTTTGGTGATGCGGGTGAAGTCCTGGTAGACAATGCGTCCGGCACCAATATTCATATGGCCTACTTCAGAATTACCCATCTGCCCGTCAGGCAGACCCACATGGCGACCATCAGTGTGCACAAAGGCATGCGGGCGGTTGGCCCACAGTTTGTCCATGTTGGGCGTATTAGCTGCGGCCACTGCGTTGTGGGCGCTATCGGGATTGTGGCCGTAGCCATCTAAAATGATTAGCGCCACGGGGCGCGGTGCAGTTGTAGCCATGAAAACCTCGTTATGTTGGTCAGCCAAGCGACATGAGGTGCTGTTTGAAACGTTGGTGAAGGTTGCTCAAACAGTTTTCAGACAACACCTTATAATCAGGGTCGCGACAGGCGCGCGCATGGGGCATCATAACGCAGGCAGCCGTTGGGCGTCATGGCCTGCGCGGTATGCCGTGTGACGTGTATACTTGTTGCGTTTCTGGAGGCGGCTAGGCCGCTTTTTTCTGCATAGACCAAGAGATTGTGTTCACGATGATCGATCAGCTGTTCGAATTCGTAATGAACCACCCCCTACTTGTCGGGGCGTTTTTGCTGGTATTAATAGCATGGGTGGCGTACGAAGCGCGCAGCGCCGCCACGCATGCTGTGACCTCTACCCAGGCGACTCAGCTTATTAACCGTGAAGACGCGGTGGTGCTGGATATCCGTGAAAGCAAAGACTTTAAAGCAGGACATATTGCAGGTGCACGCAATATTCCTCAAAGCAACCTCGACAGCCGCATGAATGAACTGGAGAAAGTGAAAAGCCAGCCGATCATCGTGGTATGTAAGCATGGCCAGAGCTCTGGTGCTGCCCAGGCAAAACTTGCTAAGGCAGGTTTTGAACGTGTCAATAAGTTAAGAGGTGGCATGGTGCAGTGGCAGGCCGATGGTCTTCCGGTGGTAAAAAAGTAATTAAGTAGAAAGTATTTAACCGTGCGCTGTCGCGCAATTTTTTAGCAGATGAACAATTAGGAGTATCCCAATGGCGGAAGATAACAACACCCCGCAGGCAGGCGCCGCAGAAGGCGAAAAGCCTCAGCTGAAGTTCTCTTTACAGCGTATCTATGTGAAAGATATTTCCTTTGAAGCGCCGAACTCACCTTCAGTATTCAAGCAGGCATTTAAGCCTAAGGTGAATCTGGATCTGAACACCACTAGCCAGAAAATAGCCGACGACCAGTACGAAGTGGTTGTAAAGGTGACTGCCCAGGTTAACGATAGCGAAACCGGCACTACGTCGTTCCTTGCAGAAGTAGAGCAAGCCGGCCTGTTCCGTATTGCTGGAATTGAAGGGGCTCAGCTGGAACAAACTCTGGGTGCGTTCTGCCCCAACTTGCTGTTCCCTTATGCCCGTGAGTGCGTTGACAACCTAGTCAACCGTGGTGGTTTCCCGCCGCTAATGCTGGCGCCGGTGAATTTTGAAGCCATGTATGCTCAGCGCAAGCAGCGTGAAGCGCAGCAGGCTCAGCAAGCAGCCGAGAATACTCACTAAGTATGCATGCTGCTGACTGGGTTGCCTTACACGGCAAAATGCCCCGCCTTTATGTGCCCGCTGAGTTTGCAGTGGGCGCAACCATCACTCTGCCTGACGGCCCAGCGCGGCATGTGACGCGGGTGCTACGGTTGGGCGAAAGTGCACCGCTGATGCTGTTTGATGGCAACGGCCAAGAGGCTGGCGTGCGCTTAGCCGATGTTGGTCGCAAGCAAACGACAGTGATCATCGAGGCTGTCTGGCCGGGTAGTGGCGAATCGCCGTTAGCGGTGCACCTTGGCCAAGCGATCTCGAAAGGCGACCGGATGGATTATGCCATTCAAAAAGCCGTTGAGCTGGGCGTTGCAGCGATTACCCCGCTCTACACAGAGCGGGGTGATGTGCGTCTCAAGGGCGATCGTGAAGAGAAAAAACTGGCTCACTGGCAGGCGGTTGCGGCTAGCGCTTGTGAACAGAGTGGGCGAGCGGTTGTCCCCCCCGTCTATCCACCAAAAGCGCTGGATGATTGGCTGGCCGAGCGGCAAGAGCCGTTACGCTTGATGCTTCACCTAGCGACGGGCAATGTATTTTCGCAACAGCCATGCCCCGCTTCAGTAGCGCTCTTAATCGGCCCAGAGGGTGGCTTAAGTGCTGCGGATATTAATGCGGCCACTGTCGGTGGTTTTACACCGCTGACGCTCGGCCCAAGAGTATTGCGTACTGAAACGGCACCTGTTGTTGCGTTAACGTTGCTACAGCACCACTTCGGTGATGTGTAAGTACTCACTTTTTAGTGCTCACTTCTCTGTACCCACTTGTAAGAGCTCATTTTTAAATATTTATTCTTAAGAGCCTATTCTTAAGGAATATTTTAGGGGCTTATTTTTTAACGGTGCGCGTAAGTAAGTGCTTACTAGCTGGGCTGATGCCCTGTTGAGTGGTGTCAGTCGCTGCTTATGCGCTGTCGAATTTACGTATACCGGCTGCACTTTGCCTTGCGTGCGCAAGGCACCATAATGAAGGTCTACTTTCTGTAAGGACGGTACCCATGGTCCGTGAGTCTCACTCTTCTCCCCGTTCCGCAAGCGACGCCGCTGCTCAGCTGGGTGACGTAGCCTATTTGACCGTGACGGCGGTCAATAGCACAGGGGCGTTTCTGCAATGGGGGCAGCCCAAAGATGTACTGCTGCCTTATAGCGAGCAGCGCTTTCGTCCCGATCCCGGTAAGCGGGTACTGGTAATGCTGTATAGCGATGACCAAGGGCGACCTGTGGCTACCATGCGCCTGGATCGTTTTTTGACAGACGATGCTTGGGCGCTGGAAAAAGGTGATGAAGTGGCTGTGGTAGTGGCCGATCGCACCGACCTTGGAATGAAGGTAGTGGTTAATCACCGCTATTGGGGGTTGATCTATCAAGATGATATTACCCAGCCGCTGCGCCGCGGGCAGTCGCTGAAAGGCTATGTAAAGCAGCGCCGCGAAGATGGTCGTGTCGACATTTGCCTGCTCCCCCCGGGTGTGGCTCGCTTAGATATAGTGGGTGATAAAGTATTGCAGGCGCTACGTGAAAGTGGTGGTTATCTAGCGTTGGGTGATAAAAGCTCCGCGCATGATATTAAGACGCGATTAGGTGTTAGCAAGAGTGCTTATAAGCAGGCCATCGGGCGACTTTATAAGCAGCAGTTAATTACCCTAGAGCCTGGTGCTATCCGGCTTGTACCGGGCGCGTTAACGGACGGGCAAGACGAGTAGTCCCTAGCGACGGTTGGAGCTGTGCAGGCAGTGCGGCATACTGCTTACCTTTTGTTCATGTATGGATGTTACCCCGATGAGCCAATCAACGTTGCATCTCGGTGTGGTGATGGATCCCATCAGCGACATCGCTTACAAGAAAGATACCACCATGGCCATGCTGTGGGCGGCGCAAGAGCGCGGCTACACACTGCATTATATGGAGCAAGAAGATCTTTTCTTGAACGCAGGACAGGCTTATGCACGTATGCGCCCATTAACGGTGCATCGCGATCCTAACCATTGGTACGACCTCGGTGACGCGGCTCAGCGCCCACTGGTGGAGTTGGATATTGTGCTAATGCGCAAAGACCCGCCTGTCGATGCCGACTTTACCAATGCGGTCCATCTGCTGGGGTTTGCCGAGCGGGAAGGCGTTCTGGTAGTTAATCCAACCGCTGCGTTGTTGCAGTGTAATGAAAAATTATTTGCCCAGCAGTTTCCCCAGTGCTGTGCGCCCACTATTGTCGCCAGTCGTGATGACGTCCTGCGTGCTTTCCACGCGGAACATGGTGATGTGATTTTCAAACCCCTTGATGGCATGGGCGGTACTGGGATTTTTCATATTGGCCCTGATGGCCGCAACATTGGTGCGGTCATTGAGCAATTAACCCTGCGCGGCCAGCGGCAAATTATGGCGCAACGCTACCTAGCCGAAATCAAAGATGGCGACACGCGCATCTTATTGGTTGACGGTGAACCCGTGCCCTATGGGCTGGCGCGTATTCCCTCGGCGGGTGAAACTCGGGGTAACCTCGCCGCTGGCGGGCGCGGTGTCAGCCGTGAATTGACTGAGCGTGACCACTGGTTGATTCAGCAGGTGCAACCCATGATTCGTGAAAAAGGGCTGATGTTTGTTGGTTTAGATGTGATTGGTGACTACATCACTGAAATTAACGTCACCAGTCCTACCTGTGTACGTGAAATTGATGATCAGCGCGGCACGGACATTGCCGGAATGCTGCTGGATGCTATTGAGCGTCGTCTTAACTAACCGATGCCGTTGAACGTTCTATTCGCCTAATAACGCGAGGCTCGTTGAGTATTCAGCGAGCCGTAGGAGACGCATGCAAAGCTTTAAGCATCATTTTTTGATGGCTATGCCTCACTTGGATGACCCTAATTTTGCCGGTAGCCTGATCTACCTTTGCGACCATGATCACAATGGTTGCATGGGGGTCATCGCCAATCGTCCACTTGAAATTACCCTCGATGCCCTCTTTGAGCAGCTGTCGCTGGGAGGCGATGATAGCCCGCACCGTAATGCACCGGTCTATTATGGCGGCCCTATGCATAAGGATCGTGGCTTTATTCTGCATATCGGTGATAGCCAAGAGTGGGACTCCAGTGTTCAGGTAGAAGACGGTATCGCGCTTACCACCTCGATGGATATTCTTCAGGCGCTTGCCGACGATACCGGCCCCGAAGATTTTCTGGTGTGCCTAGGCTGCGCTGGTTGGGACGTTGGGCAATTAGAAGACGAGCTAAAAGAGAATGCGTGGCTGACGGTCGAAGGCCAAGGCAGCGTACTGTTTAACACCCCTCCCGCCGAGCGTCTAACCGCTGCCGCTGGCATACTGGGCGTTGATCTAAACCTGATGACCCGCGACGCGGGCCATGCATGATGGTTAAGTTTTATGGCTGATCGTGGGCAACGGCTAATACTCGCATTTGATTTTGGTACTCGGCGTATTGGCGTCGCGGTAGGCAATGAGTTGCTTAATAGCGCACGCGAGCTAACGCCGCTAACCGCTCGAGACGGCATTCCTGACTGGAACGTTGTTACACGGTTAGTAGAGGAGTGGCAGCCTGACTTGTTTGTGGTTGGCCTGCCGCTGAATATGGATGGTACTGAGTCTGCGATGAGCGCGCGGTCACGCAAGTTCGGTAATCGCCTGCACGGGCGCTATGGCAAGCCCTGTGAAATGGTTGATGAGCGTGGCTCTACTCGCGAAGCGAAGCAGATCGCTCATGCGGCAGGTCATCGTGGTAACTATCGAGAAGAAAGTGTCGATGGCATAGCTGCTGTGCTTATTCTAGAAGGTTGGTTTGCCCACCAAGAAGGACTTCCTGGTGGGCGGATCGCTCATTAAACCTGATGTAATGACTTAACGGTCTGACTTAACGGTCTAGAGTGCCGGTTTGAGATGGCACAAACCAGCGCACGGGTCTCAGGTCTTTCTCAATCAGCTCATCTACCTTTAATAGCGTGGCAAAAATGGCCATCCGCATGGGTATCCCGTTGTCAGTTTGGCGGAAAATCGCCAAACGCGGATCACCGTTAAGGTTCACGTTTAGGTCATTGGCGCCAGGGCGGCTATCTCGGGGTAGTGGGTGCATGACAATCGTACTTTGGCTGCAGCGCTGATCCAGAAAGTCGCGATTAACCATAAAGTCGTCGGAAAGCCCCTGAAAGCTCTCGTTCATTTCATCAGTAAAACGCTCTTTCTGGATGCGTGTGGTGTAAACCACGTCCAGATCTGAGAAGTCGCTGGCCAGTGAGTCACGTTGTTCGACGCGGTGCCCACGAGACGTCACAAGGTCAATCAGCGCGGTCGGCATTTCCAGGCCCGGTGGAGATACCAAGGTAATGCGCAGCGGATCATAGAGAGACAGTAGCTTGATCAGCGAATGCACGGTGCGACCATATTTCAAATCACCGGTCAGCAGAATATGTGCGCCGCTGAGTGATTTACCTAATCGCTGAAACTCTTTATCAATCGTATAAAGATCAAGCAGTGCTTGGCTTGGGTGTTCACCAGGGCCATCCCCACCGTTAATTACCGGCACATTGGTGGCAGCGGCGAACTCTGCTACCGATCCTTGATCTGGATGGCGCATAACAATCGCATCGCAATAGCCACTCATTACTCGACTAGTATCGTAAAGCGATTCACCCTTGGCCATAGAAGAGAAAGTAAAGCCGGTGGTGTCACACACACTTCCCCCCAGACGGCAAAACGCAGCATTAAAGCTCACGCGTGTGCGTGTACTCGCTTCAAAGAACAAATTACCAAGCACAGCACCTTCCAGCACCCGAGTAACTTGGCGGCGACTGGCGATGGGTTCCATACGCGCCGCAACGCGTAGCAGGTGGTCAACGCTTTCGCGCTGTAATGAATCGACAGTTAATAGGTGCTGGCTCATCACGGACCTCAAAGTGAAGTGGGCGTTGGGTGCTATAAAGCTTGAGTAAGTGTAACCGTCAATGGAGTGCCGTCGAAGCGCTTTCAAACACAAAACGGTTTGCCTTAAAACTTTTTTGCATTTATCTATAAATAGCTCTTGCCAAGACGGCAGCGAATCCGTAAAGTACGCATCCGCTGCCGGGGACGCACAGCGTTACCAGCGGTAAATGAAGGTGAAAACCTTCGGTTTGTCAGAGAGTTAGAAGAACTCAGCAGTAATACGCTGCGATGTCTTCCAACGCTTTTTGAAACGAGCCACGCCAGAAAGCATCGTTATTTCGCTTTCTTCGCTCACTCGCTTCACTCACTCAAAACAGTGATTGACAAACACCAGGAAATGCGTAGAATACGCATTCCTCGCTGAGGCAAGCCGGTTCATCGGTTAGCCAGTTACTTCTTCGGAAGTTCAGCAGCGAAAACAGCTCTTTAACAATTTGATCAGGTAATTCATGTGGGCGCTTGCCGATGAGGGTGA
>NZ_JABASV010000029.1 GCF_016107625.1 Vreelandella alkaliphila | reverse complement strand
TCTGATCAGGTAATTCATTGTGAGCGCTTACCGCGAGGATGATGCATCGTTTAAGGAGGTGATCCAGCCGCAGGTTCCCCTACGGCTACCTTGTTACGACTTCACCCCAGTCATGAACCACACCGTGGTGATCGCTTTCCCGAAGGTTAAGCTAACCACTTCTGGTGCAGTCCACTCCCATGGTGTGACGGGCGGTGTGTACAAGGCCCGGGAACGTATTCACCGTGACATTCTGATTCACGATTACTAGCGATTCCGACTTCACGGAGTCGAGTTGCAGACTCCGATCCGGACTGAGACCGGCTTTTCGGGATTAGCTGACTCTCGCGAGCTCGCAACCCTTTGTACCGGCCATTGTAGCACGTGTGTAGCCCTACTCGTAAGGGCCATGATGACTTGACGTCGTCCCCACCTTCCTCCGGTTTGTCACCGGCAGTCTCCTTAGAGTTCCCGGCATTACCCGCTGGCAAATAAGGACAAGGGTTGCGCTCGTTACGGGACTTAACCCAACATTTCACAACACGAGCTGACGACAGCCATGCAGCACCTGTCTCTGCGTTCCCGAAGGCACCAAGTGATCTCTCACAAGTTCGCAGGATGTCAAGAGTAGGTAAGGTTCTTCGCGTTGCATCGAATTAAACCACATGCTCCACCGCTTGTGCGGGCCCCCGTCAATTCATTTGAGTTTTAACCTTGCGGCCGTACTCCCCAGGCGGTCGACTTATCGCGTTAACTTCGCCACAAAGTGCGCTAGGCACCCAACGGCTGGTCGACATCGTTTACGGCGTGGACTACCAGGGTATCTAATCCTGTTTGCTACCCACGCTTTCGCACCTCAGTGTCAGTGTCAGTCCAGAAGGCCGCCTTCGCCACTGGTATTCCTCCCGATCTCTACGCATTTCACCGCTACACCGGGAATTCTACCTTCCTCTCCTGCACTCTAGCTTGACAGTTCCGGATGCCGTTCCCAGGTTGAGCCCGGGGCTTTCACAACCGGCTTATCAAGCCACCTACGCGCGCTTTACGCCCAGTAATTCCGATTAACGCTTGCACCCTCCGTATTACCGCGGCTGCTGGCACGGAGTTAGCCGGTGCTTCTTCTGCGAGTGATGTCTTTCCTAATGGGTATTAACCACTAGGCGTTCTTCCTCGCTGAAAGTGCTTTACAACCCGAGGGCCTTCTTCACACACGCGGCATGGCTGGATCAGGCTTTCGCCCATTGTCCAATATTCCCCACTGCTGCCTCCCGTAGGAGTTCGGGCCGTGTCTCAGTCCCGATGTGGCTGATCATCCTCTCAGACCAGCTACGGATCGTTGCCTTGGTGAGCCATTACCTCACCAACTAGCTAATCCGACATAGGCTCATCCAATAGCGGGAGCCGGAGCCCCCTTTCTCCCGTAGGACGTATGCGGTATTAGCCTGGGTTTCCCCAGGTTATCCCCCACTATCGGGCAGATTCCTATGCATTACTCACCCGTCCGCCGCTCGTCAGCGGGTAGCAAGCTACCCCTGTTACCGCTCGACTTGCATGTGTTAGGCCTGCCGCCAGCGTTCAATCTGAGCCATGATCAAACTCTTCAGTTTAAAATCATTGTGATACTTATTCGTCACTCGAAAACGTGATGTTTACGAACAACAAAAGCGCATCAAACTTGGCTCAAGGTTCAAACGAATTCATTCAACTATTGTTTAAAAACTTACGTTTAAAAACTGTCGTTCTCATGACCGCTTGCCTTGATATTTGGTGATTTATCACCCTCATCGGCAAGCGCCCACATGAATTACCTGATCAAATTGTTAAAGAGCT
>NZ_JABASV010000028.1 GCF_016107625.1 Vreelandella alkaliphila | reverse complement strand
GATTCCAGGGTGATTAGGGTGTCTTCCGCTTCAATGACGTCGCCTTCTGACACCGCAATCTCGATGATTTCGACATCGGTATCGCCACCGATATCGGGAACTTTGATGATTTCGCTACTCAAGGTCGCGCTCCTTCCAAATCGGATCGAGCCGGCGGGCATCTGCCCGCCGGGCAGCGGTTTAGCTGGTCAGCGGGTTCGGCTTGTTGGCGTCAATGCCATACTTCTTCAGCGCCTCGCCGACGTGCTTACGATCAAGCTCACCGCGGTCTGCCAGCGCACGTAGCGCCGCCACGGTGACGAAGTAGCGGTCTACTTCAAAGAAGTAGCGCAGCTTCTCGCGGGTGTCGGAACGGCCAAAGCCGTCCGTGCCCAGCACGGTGTACTCGCTGGGTACCCAGGCACGCACCTGGTCGGCGTAGAGCTTCATGTAGTCGGTGGAGGCAATCACCGGGCCGTCACGGCCTTCCAGGCACTTCGTCACGTGGGGCTTGTTGGCCTCAGCGTCCGGGTTCAGGAAGCCTTCACGCTCCAGCAGCAGCGCTTCGCGGCGCAGCTCGTTAAAGCTGGTCACACTCCAGATATCCGCGCCAATGCCCCAGTCGTTGGCCAGCAGCTCGGCAGCTGCTTCAACTTCGCGCAGGATGGTGCCGGAGCCCAGCAGTTGCACGCGGCCTTTGTCGCCCTGGGTTTCGTTGAGCAGGTACATGCCTTTGACGATATCGTCGGTAGGCACGTTCTCAAGCGCGGGGTGCTCGTAGTTTTCGTTCATCACCGTCAGGTAGTAGAAGCAGTTCTCTTTGTCGGAGAACATGCGCTTCAGACCATCCTGGAGGATGACCGCCACTTCGTGGGCGTAGGTCGGGTCGTAGCTGCGGCAGTTGGGGATGGTGGAGGCTTGAATCAAGCTGTGGCCATCCTGGTGCTGCAGACCTTCACCATTGAGCGTGGTACGCCCGGCGGTGCCGCCGACCATAAAGCCGCGGGCTTGCAGGTCACCCGCGGCCCAGGCCAAGTCACCAATGCGCTGGAAGCCGAACATCGAGTAGTAGACGTAGAACGGCAGCAGGGTAACGTTGTTGTTGCTGTAGGATGTCGCGGCGGCAATCCACGCAGACATCGCGCCAGCCTCACTAATCCCTTCTTCGAGAATCTGGCCTTTCTGATCCTCGCGGTAGAACATGATCTGGCCTTTATCGACCGGCTCATACTTCTGACCTTCCGAGGTGTAGATGCCGAGCTGACGGAACATGCCTTCCATGCCGAAGGTACGCGCTTCGTCAGGAATAATCGGGACAACATGTTTGCCGAGCTTCTTATCCTTCACCAGACCGTTCAGCACGCGCACGAAGGCCATGGTGGTGGAGACTTCGCGCCCTTTGGAACCCACCATTTGCGAGGCAAAGGTTTTGTCGTCCAGGCTGGGGATCTCCAGCGCCTCAAAATCACTGCGGCGGCTCGGCAGGTAGCCGTTTAAGCGTTCCCGCTGCAGGTGCATGTATTTCAGCTCGGGAGAGTCTTCTTCCGGCTTGTAATAGGGCACATCTTTAAGCTGCTCGTCGGTGAGCGGAATGCCGAAGCGGTCGCGGAATTTACGCAACGCCTCGTACTCCATGCTCTTGACCTGGTGGGACTCGTTGGCGGCTTCGCCATCGCCGCTGCCCATGCCGTAGCCTTTGACGGTATGCGCCAGAATGACCGTGGGCTTACCGTTGGTCTGGTTGACCGCTTCGTGGTAGGCCGCGTAGACCTTGAACGGATCGTGACCACCGCGGTTGAGCTTCCAGATGTCTTCATCAGACAGGTCGTTGACCATCGCTTCGGTTTCGGGGTACTTACCGAAGAAGTGCTCACGGGTGTACGAGCCGCCGTTGGCCTTGTAGTTCTGGTACTCACCGTCAACCGCTTCATCCATGCGTTTTTGCAGGATGCCTTTCTTGTCCTTCTCGAACAGCGGATCCCAGTGACGCCCCCAGACCACCTTGATGACGTTCCAACCGGCACCACGGAACACGCCTTCGAACTCGTCCATGACGCGGGAGTTACCACGCACCGGACCGTCCAAGCGCTGCAGGTTGCAGTTGATAACGAAGATCAGGTTATCGAGGTTTTCACGCCCTGCCAGGGAAATCGCGCCCAGTGACTCCGGCTCATCACACTCGCCGTCGCCCATAAAGCACCAGATCTTACGGTCGTACATGTCTTTCAGCTCACGGTGATGCAGGTACTTCATCACGTGGGCTTGATAGATGGCCTGAATCGGGCCAAGGCCCATGGACACGGTGGGGAACTGCCAGTAGTCCGGCATCAGCCACGGGTGCGGGTAGGAAGAGAGGCCATCGCCGTCGACTTCGCGACGGAATTTGTCCATCTGCTCTTCTGATAAACGGCCTTCCAAGTAGGAACGCGCGTAAATACCCGGGGCAACGTGGCCCTGGATGTAAATCAGGTCGCCTTCAAAATCGCCTTTGGGGGCGCGGAAGAAGTGGTTAAAGCCGACATCGTACAGCGTGGCCGACGACATAAAGCTGGCAATGTGGCCGCCCAGCCCAGGGTTGGCGCGGTTATTACGGATGACCTGAGCAATGGCGTTATAACGAATCAACGACCGAATGCGGCGCTCCATAAACAGATCGCCGGGCATCGGTGCTTCGCGATGCACAGGGATCGTATTCCGGTGCGGGGTTGTCACCGAGAAGGGTACCTTCATCCCGTCCCGGCGCAGGCGATCCGCCAAGCGGGTCATCAGGTAGCGGGCACGATCTTCGCCCTCACGATCCAGTACTGATTCCAGGGATTCCAGCCACTCCGTGGTTTCGAGCGGATCGAGATCTTCTCTTGTCTCCAGACTCATAGAGGTCTCTCCGAATGACGATAAA
>NZ_JABASV010000027.1 GCF_016107625.1 Vreelandella alkaliphila | reverse complement strand
CAGTCGCTCTTTAACAATGTATATCATGCTGACATAAACGTTTTTAAAACGTTTATACGTAATTGTTTTGTGATACGTCTCAAGCGTATCCGGCAATCGTTATCATTGCGAGACACCAGACTCCTTCGGGTTATAGGGTCAAGCAATGAAGCGCACACGGTGGATGCCTAGGCAGCCAGAGGCGATGAAAGACGTGGAAGCCTGCGATAAGGCTCGGCGAGGTGGCAAACAACCTGTGACCCGGGCATTTCTGAATGGGGAAACCCACTCATCATAAGATGAGTATCTTGCGCTGAATATATAGGCGTAAGAGGCGAACCAGGGGAACTGAAACATCTAAGTACCCTGAGGAAAAGAAATCAACCGAGATTCCCCTAGTAGCGGCGAGCGAACGGGGACCAGCCCTTAAGCATGTGACTGATTAGGCGAATGCGCTGGGAAGCGCGGCCATAGTGGGTGATAGCCCCGTAGTCGAAAATCTGATCATGTGAAATCGAGTAGGTCGGGGCACGAGAAACCTTGACTGAAGACGGGGGGACCATCCTCCAAGGCTAAATACTCCTGGCTGACCGATAGTGAACCAGTACCGTGAGGGAAAGGCGAAAAGAACCCCGGAGAGGGGAGTGAAATAGATCCTGAAACCGTGTGCGTACAAGCAGTAGGAGCAGACTTGTTCTGTGACTGCGTACCTTTTGTATAATGGGTCAGCGACTTATATTCAGTGGCGAGGTTAACCGTTTAGGGGAGCCGTAGGGAAACCGAGTCTTAACTGGGCGACACAGTCGCTGGATATAGACCCGAAACCGAGCGATCTATCCATGAGCAGGGTGAAGGTTGAGTAACATCAACTGGAGGCCCGAACCAGGATCTGTTGAAAAAGATTTGGATGACTTGTGGATCGGAGTGAAAGGCTAATCAAGCTCGGAGATAGCTGGTTCTCCTCGAAAGCTATTTAGGTAGCGCCTCACGTATCACCGCCGGGGGTAGAGCACTGTTTCGGCTAGGGGGTCATCCCGACTTACCAACCCGAGGCAAACTCCGAATACCGGTGAGTGCAAGCGTGGGAGACACACGGCGGGTGCTAACGTCCGTCGTGAAAAGGGAAACAACCCAGACCGTCAGCTAAGGTCCCGAAATCCTGGTTAAGTGGGAAACGATGTGGGAAGGCTCAGACAGCTAGGAGGTTGGCTTAGAAGCAGCCATCCTTTAAAGAAAGCGTAATAGCTCACTAGTCGAGTCGGCCTGCGCGGAAGATGTAACGGGGCTAAACCAGGTACCGAAGCTACGGGTTCACACTATGTGTGAGCGGTAGAGGAGCGTCGTGTAAGCCAATGAAGGTGGATTGAGAAGTCTGCTGGAGGTATCACGAGTGCGAATGCTGACATGAGTAACGATAAAGGGAGTGAAAAACTCCCTCGCCGGAAGACCAAGGGTTTCTGTTCGACGCTAATCGGAGCAGAGTGAGTCGGCCCCTAAGGCGAGGCCGAAAGGCGTAGTCGATGGGAAACAGGTCAATATTCCTGTACCGGACATGATTGCGATGGGGGGACGGAGAAGGCTAGGTGAGCCAGGCGTTGGTTGTCCTGGTGAAAGTGAGTAGGCTGGTATCTTAGGTAAATCCGGGATGCCTTAAGGCCGAGACACGAAACGAACTGACTACGGTCAGGAAGTCATTGATGCCACGCTTCCAGGAAAAGCCTCTAAGCTTCAGATCATGTGCGACCGTACCCCAAACCGACACAGGTGGTCAGGGTGAGAATCCCAAGGCGCTTGAGAGAACTCGGGTGAAGGAACTAGGCAAAATGGTGCCGTAACTTCGGGAGAAGGCACGCCGGCGTAGGGTGACGAGACTTGCTCTCTAAGCCCGAACCGGTCGAAGATACCAGGTGGCTGCAACTGTTTAGTAAAAACACAGCACTCTGCTAACGCGCAAGCGGACGTATAGGGTGTGACGCCTGCCCGGTGCCGGAAGGTTAAATGATGGTGTTAGGATTCGTCCGAAGCTCTTGATTGAAGCCCCGGTAAACGGCGGCCGTAACTATAACGGTCCTAAGGTAGCGAAATTCCTTGTCGGGTAAGTTCCGACCTGCACGAATGGCGTAATGATGGCCACGCTGTCTCCACCCGAGACTCAGTGAAATTGAAATCGCCGTGAAGATGCGGTGTACCCGCGGCTAGACGGAAAGACCCCGTGAACCTTTACTATAGCTTCACACTGGACGCTGATGTTGCCTGTGTAGGATAGCTGGGAGGCTTTGAATCTCGGACGCCAGTTCGAGGGGAGCCAACCTTGAAATACCAGCCTGGCATCATTGGCGTTCTCACTCAGGTCCGTTATCCGGATCGAGGACAGTGTGTGGTGGGTAGTTTGACTGGGGCGGTCTCCTCCCAAAGAGTAACGGAGGAGCACGAAGGTACCCTCAGCACGGTCGGACATCGTGCAGTGAGTGCAAGAGCATAAGGGTGCTTGACTGCGAGACAGACACGTCGAGCAGGTGCGAAAGCAGGTTCTAGTGATCCGGTGGTTCTGTATGGAAGGGCCATCGCTCAACGGATAAAAGGTACTCCGGGGATAACAGGCTGATACCGCCCAAGAGTTCACATCGACGGCGGTGTTTGGCACCTCGATGTCGGCTCATCACATCCTGGGGCTGAAGTCGGTCCCAAGGGTATGGCTGTTCGCCATTTAAAGTGGTACGCGAGCTGGGTTTAGAACGTCGTGAGACAGTTCGGTCCCTATCTGCCGTGGGCGTTGGATGTTTGAGAAGGGCTGCTCCTAGTACGAGAGGACCGGAGTGGACGCACCTCTGGTGTTCCGGTTGTCACGCCAGTGGCATTGCCGGGTAGCTATGTGCGGACGGGATAACCGCTGAAAGCATCTAAGCGGGAAGCCCCCTTCAAGATGAGACATCCCTGAGGCCTAGAGCCTCCTGAAGGGCCCAGCGAGACCAGCTGGTTGATAGGCACGGTGTGGAAGCGCTGCAAGGCGTTGAGCTAACGTGTACTAATGGCCCGTGAGGCTTGACCCTATAACACCCAAGGGGTCTGGTCGTA
>NZ_JABASV010000026.1 GCF_016107625.1 Vreelandella alkaliphila | reverse complement strand
GGGCAAAACATAAAAACAAAAATCTTTGGGTTTTTATCCGTGGATTCCGTGAGCGTCAGTGGCTAGTCCGGAGCTGTAAATTAAACAACGATTCGTTTGATAAATGTTTTAGGAAAACTGAAATTAATGAGCAACCCTACTTGTAAGCCAGTGGCTCGAAGGTAGTTGATCAACTGGGGCTCTGCTGAGGCAGGTAGCTGGCTTTGCGCTTTCAATTCTAGAATAACTCTGTTTTCAACTAGCACATCTAAGCGGTGCTCACCTACCAAGCACTGCTTGTAATAGATATTGACGGGCTTCTCTGTTTCAACCTCAAGACCAATAGATCGAAGCTCAATTGCTAATGCTCTTTGGTAGATGCTTTCTAAAAAACCTGGCCCCAGCTGCTTACTGACCTCAAACACTGCGCCTCTGATTTGATATGTGAGCGCTTCTTCCTTGAGCATTTTTTCCCCTTATGCTTTTTGCCAAGGACACTCACTTCCGTGGCAGTGCCTTGTAATTGGCCACGGATACTCACTGAAAAACACGGATAAGGACAAAACATAAAAACAAAAATCTTTGGTTTTTATCCGTGGATTCCGTGAGCGTCCGTGGCAAAAATCAAATGCTGCCGAGACGTTGGCCTTGGTAGCTGCCGTCTTGTACGCGCTTCCACCAGGTTTTGTTGACGAGGTACCACTCGACGGTTTTTCTTAGGCCGGTTTCAAAGGTTTCTTCTGGCTTCCAGCCCAGTTCACGTTCAATTTTGCTGGCATCAATGGCGTAGCGTACGTCGTGGCCGGGACGGTCTGTCACGAAGGTGATGAGCTCACGGTACGAATGCTCTTGTGGCACTAGCTCTTGAAGCAGGTCGCACAATGTTTCAACAACGGTGAGGTTGGCTTTTTCGTTATGCCCGCCGATGTTGTAGGTTTCGCCGATTTCACCTTCTGTGGCCACTTTGATTAAGGCGCGAGCATGATCTTCTACATAGAGCCAGTCACGGATTTGCTGCCCATCGCCGTATACCGGTAGCGGCTTGCCAGCCAGAGCGTTGAGGATCATCAACGGAATTAGCTTTTCTGGAAAGTGGTATGGCCCGTAGTTGTTAGAACAGTTGGTAACCAGTGTGGGCAGGCCGTAGGTGCGCTGCCATGCACGCACTAGATGATCTGAACTGGCTTTGCTGGCCGAGTACGGTGAACTGGGCGCATAAGGCGTAGTTTCGGTAAAGAGGTCATCGGTGCCTTCCAAATCGCCATACACTTCATCTGTACTGATGTGATGAAAGCGAAAGGCTTCTGCTTTGTCGGCATCTTGTTGCTGCAGGCCTTTCCAGTAGGCTCGAGCGGCTTCTAGCAGAACTGCTGTGCCAACTACGTTGGTTTGAATAAACTCTGCAGGCCCGTCAATAGAACGATCTACGTGGCTTTCTGCTGCGAGATGCATTACTACATCGGGCTGGTGCTGTTCAAACAGCTGCTGCATCGCAGGCGCATCGCAAATGTCTGCTTGCACAAACGTGTAGCGCTCACTGCCGGCGACATTTACCAACGATTCTAGATTGCCTGCATAAGTGAGCTTATCAACATTCACGACATGGTTGTCGGTGTTATGGATTAACTCACGAATAACGGCAGAACCAATGAAACCTGCCCCGCCGGTAATGAAAAACGTTTTACTCATGCTGCAATCTCAATAACTGTCTTATTGGCTATCTTATTAGCGCTGACACTAGCGTGTGCTTTGCCGTAACTCTAAATTTTCACGCGCTTCTTTTGCTCTGCTGCTAGCTTCTTTAACTGCCTTTTTAGCTGCAGCGAGCGCCTTTTTATCTTCCTGCTCTTTGGCATCAGCTAGGATTTCTTGAGCGGCTTTTAAATCGGCGTGGCAGGACTGCAGGTATTTACGAGCCCCTATCACATCGCTAGGCAATTCAGACTGACGTTTCTTTTTGTCTACATCTGAATGATAGGCGGCAATGGCATCGTTGATATCGTCGTACCAAAAGGCGCTGCCTTGTTTGAGATAAACACCTGCTTGGCAAAGCTCTTTCAAAATACCTTCTGAGTGGGAAACCATTATCAAAGAGGCTTGACCCGTTTTCGATTCAAATAGCTCTTTAGCTTTGGCTTTAAACGCACGATCACCAACGGCAGTGGCTTCATCGGAAATATAGACATCAAAATCAAATGCGAGCGATAAACCAAACGAAATACGTGATTTCATGCCCGATGAATAAGTACGAATGGGCTCATCAAAAGCTGGGCCAATTTCTGCGAACTCTTCAACGAATTTGATAACCCGTTTGACTTCTTCGGGGTCACTACCTTGCACGCGTGCAACGAATTTAACGTTTTGGCGCCCCGTCATGTTTCCCTGCATTCCCCCTGAAAGTCCTACCGGCCAGGAAACACGGCTATGACGAATAACCTCGCCACGTTCAGGGGTGTCCATACCAGCAATAAGACGCAAAAGTGTCGATTTACCTGCTCCGTTCGCGCCTATTAAGCCAACACTCACGCCCATAGGTATGGTGAAATTGACGTCTTTTAGTACCCAGTCGCTACCATGATGATTGTGATAACGCTTATAGAGGTGTTTGATTTCAATCATTTTAAATTCGTGAGTAGTGAGTGGTGAATAGTGAATAGGAAATTCATGGGCAAGTAAGTTTCACCGACTCTTTAGGTGTTTAATAAGGCCGCCTAGCTGGGAAGAAATTTGCTGGATACTATTTATGTTTACAGAAATATCACTTAGATAGTTTAGACGGTTTGCTATGAGTATCTGTGTTTCTAACTCGCTGAGAGAACCTTGGGAAATATATAGAAATCGAATAAATTCTTGTGTACTTCCTCTTGCTGCACCTTCTGCAATATTGCTAGGTACTGATACTGCACACCGCCTCATCTGGCTAATAAGTCCGTAACGCTCGCCATCAGGAAATGTATTAGTAATACTATAAATTTGCTCCACTAGATCCATGGACTGTTGCCACACACGCAATTCCTGATGTTTTCTCACGCCCTACTCCTCACCACTCACCACTCACCACTCACCACATTAACTTGTTTGCTGTTACGCTGATAAAGCGCTTCTAGTTCATGTTTGAGCGCGTGTTTGGCAGTTTGTTCGCCGTGTACCAGGCGTATGGTGTGAGGCCAGCGGCGCATGCGCTTGACGAAATTAATCAGATCTTTTTGATCTGCATGGGCGGAGTAGCCGCTAATTGTGGTAATACCGGCGTGAATATCGATACGCTGGCCATCAATTTCCACCCAACCGCCCTGTGGGCCATATTGTTGTATCGCTCGCCCTGGCGTACCTGCCCCTTGATACCCCACGAACAATACCTGGTGGCGCTCATCACCTAGCATGGTTTTTAGGTAGTTCATGATGCGCCCACCCGCACACATGCCACTGGCAGCAATGACTACCGCTGGGCGACCGGTTTTTGCTAGGTATTGGACAGTTTGCTCGTGGGCTTCGTGGCTTTCTACGGTGTAAAGGTTTTCGAAATTAAGCGGGTGGCGGCCACTGCGTACGCGGCGTTGGGCTTCCTTGTCCCAGTAGGGTTTTAACTGGCGGTACACACGGGTAAAGCGCGCTGCCAAGGGGGAGTCGACGATAATTTCTAGCTGTTGCCACTGGCTGTTTTTGTTGCGCTTGGCTTCATGGACAATGCCTTCTAGCTCGTATAACAGCTCTTGTGTACGGCCTATACTGAAGGCTGGCACCATCACTGTGCCGCCATTACCAAGGGCTTTTTCTATGGCATTTTTAAGCGTGGCACGGCGCTTGCGGCGGCCTACGTGCTGGCGGTCTCCGTAGGTGCTTTCGAGAATTAGCTGGTCGCAACCGTAGGGTGATTTAGGTGCAGGTAGTAGTGGTGCGTAGGGTGCCCCTAAATCACCGCTAAAGATAATCCGTTCTTTGGCTCCATTGGCGCGCTGATGAGCTATTTCTACGTAGCTAGAACCGAGTATGTGGCCTGCCCGTTTGAGCTTGACGCGGGTAGTAATGCCCTGCTTACCCTTTTCGTAATCATTCACAACCGTGTGCCATTTGCCGTAAGGCACGCTGACGATTTGTGATTCGAGCTGCGCTTGAAAGCGCTGAATCAGATCTGCATTACGCGTGAAGCCGATTTTTAAGGCATCTTCAATCACTAGCGGTAGCAGTATGGCCGAAGGAACCGAGCAGATAATGGGGCCTTTATAACCCGCCGCCAGCAGGTAAGGCAGCCGCCCCACGTGGTCAATATGTACGTGGGTAATGATCAGAGCTTTAACGGTACTGATATCAAATTCAATTTGCAGCTGTTGGAAATGGTCTTGCGCTGCGTCTTCACCTTGAAAGAGACCGCAGTCTACTAGTAACGAGTGTGTACTATTGAGGATGAGCTGATGACAGCTACCCGTTACGCCTGTTGCGCCACCGTGGTGGATGATATCTAACATCGAAAAGTCCTTTTTCGGTGGCGCTAGCCGCCGTTGCGGGTGCCTCGGTTTCGTTCGTTCCTCGCGACCTCGTTACACCGCACTACGATGTGCATTGATTTTGTAGCGC
>NZ_JABASV010000025.1 GCF_016107625.1 Vreelandella alkaliphila | reverse complement strand
ATCGAGATCTTCTCTTGTCTCCAGACTCATAGAGGTCTCTCCGAATGACGATAAATGACAATGAGCCCCGCCAACCCTTAGGGCCTGGGGCGGCTGCGGTGTTTAGCCACCACAGGCCGATAAAACACCGACGCCTAAGCGTCGCGTAGAGGTTTTCTTTCTACATTCAACAAGCTACGTACTTTCCGATGTAGTAAAGCTACACAATTGTCGTAAAAGTTAGCCTTTTGTATATGAGAAGATACCGCAAAGTCGTCACTCTGCCAATTCCAGCAAGCCCTAAAAGGCTATCGAAAACAGACTATTGCACCGCAACATAAAAAAATAGTAAGACTTTAGACGAATCTACCAAACGCTCAAAAATGTAGCCAAACTACCGTTTTATTTACTTACGAGTGAAGTACTTAATTAAATTTCCAACGTTCTTTTACAAATTTATTAACCCAGCGCTAAGCATCTAACTGTTGATAATAATAAGCCCAGTCAAAGGCTGGCCCTGGATCAGTTTTACGCAGTGGAGCCACGTGAGCATGACCGGTAATGCGTGACTTATCCAGCTGTGGGTAGCGCGCTATTAGCCACTGAGTTACCGCTACTAACCTTTGATATTGCGCTTTGGTAAAAGGGGTCACGTCGTCACCCTCCAGCTCAATACCCACTGAAAAGTCATTTAAGGCTGTTCGCCACGCCTTTTGATACGGATCCAGCCAGCATGAGCGCCCGGCATGCCAGGCGCGATGATCTGTATCAACAAACTGTAAGCACTCGCCATCGCGACGAATAAGAAAGTGAGCTGATACCCTAAGATGTGCAATCTCAGCAAAAAAGGGGTGCTCTGCTGAATTTAGCTGGTTAGTAAACAGTGCCTCAATGGCATCACCACTAAACTGACCGGGCGGCAAACTAATCGCATGAATAAGCAGTAGCGAGACCTCACTATTGGGGCGCTGATCGCAGTTGGGTGATGCCATTTGTCTAGCGCTTGGCCACTGCCCATCAAAGGCTGTACTTTTCATAACAGATACACTCTTCTCTACGTTGGCATTCTCTTTCACTATAATGCCCAACACACTCAATAACGCCTAGAGAACTCACCGCCATGCATTATGAAAACGCTCTTGCCGAAGAGATACGCGCTAGCGCAGCCCGCTTACTAGCTGAGGATATTGGCCCTGGCGATATTACAGCGCAGCTAATCCCTGAGAACCAATGGGCAACCGCCAGCATCATTACGCGTGAACCCGCAGTACTTTGTGGTGTTGCTTGGGTAGATGAGATTTTTCGACGGTTAGATAACCGCGTTACGCTACGTTGGCAGGCAGCAGACGGCGACTCTCTTCAAGCAGATCAGTGTTTTTTAGAGCTAGAAGGGCCTGCTCGCAGCCTACTGACCGGTGAGCGTGCTGCCCTAAATATGCTGCAAACATTATCTGCCACAGCTACCTCAACACGACATTACGTTGATTTAATTGAAGGCACTAATGTCCGTCTACTAGATACGCGTAAAACATTGCCTGGAATGCGCCTAGCCCAAAAGTACGCAGTAACCTGCGGCGGTGGACATAATCATCGGATTGGATTGTGGGATGCTTTCTTAATTAAAGAGAATCATATTACTGCTTGTGGCGGTATTCCGGCAGCCGTTGAGCAAGCTCGTAAATTGGCAAGTGACCTGCCAGTAGAGGTAGAGGTGGAAACGTTTGAGGAGCTTGATCAAGCACTGGCCGCAAAGGCAGACATTATCATGCTCGATAATTTCGCCTTAGAAGACTTGCATGTAGCCGTCGAAATAACTGGTGGGCGGGCAACACTTGAGGCCTCTGGCAATGTCGGCGCAGCAACATTGAAGGCAATTGCCGATACCGGTGTTGACTGCATTTCCAGCGGCGCACTCACCAAAGACCTAAAATCGATCGATTTATCGATGCGTATTACCCACACCTTCGACGTTTGATGTACTCAGGTTTCGACAGCGTTGAGCTTTTTGACTAAGCGATAGCGTTTCAAAAGCTCGCCACTGCGTTCTACCCACTGCTCGCCGAGGTTAGTAAATCCTCGGCGAAGCAGGCGCTCATAAAGCACTGAGCTTGCTTCAATTTCTACACTCGATACGCCCTGCTCAAGCAACATACGTTCAGCGTGTATCAACAATGTGGTACCGATCCCGCGTCCAGTCAGTGAAGGCCACACATAAAGTGTCTCTATACGTTTGGCCGCAACATCCAGCTCTAAAAACCCTACACATCGCCCATCACAGCTGGCAACCAGCGTAGTATAAAGCGTTTGTCTGGCCGCCCAGGCGCTTGCCTCGCGTGGCAGAGCATTCGCCCAAGCTCGGCGTTCGTCTACACCATAGTGGGAAGCAGCGCCCTGCATCACCGCGTGATAAAACACCTCTGCTTGGTCAGCTGCGTCACGGGCAAACCCTTCACGATAGATAATTCGTGGAGTGGGCGCAGAAGGTGTTTGGCTCGCGTTAGTACTTGTCACGTTAGTACTTGTCACATTAGTACTTAGCATATATACAACTCCACTATTTAATTATCGCACCTTAACGGGTCATTGCATCCCAACTCGATGCTTGACTGCTTTATACTTCGTTTTTATCTACACGTAAGGTGTGCCATGCACGATATATCCATAAATGAGTCATTTACCATCAACCCTATAGGTTATATTGAAAGCGACTACCCTGATAAGTTTGGCATTCCTCGCCAACCAGGACTAGCAACGGCAGCGAAAGCGACACTGATATTAACGCCCCCCTTCAACACACCGTTAAGCGTTCGTGGACTAGAAGCATTTAGCCACTTATGGATCAGCTTTATTTTTCACCGCAGTCCCGAAGAGTGGGCTCCCCTTGTACGCCCACCCCGACTGGGTGGCAATAAAAAAATAGGGGTATTCGCGAGTCGTAGCACACATCGGCCTAATCGTTTAGGGCTATCGCTCGTTGAGCTAGTGGGTATTGATACGCACAACGGTGCACGCCTATTGCTCAAAGGAGCAGATTTAATGACAGGTACACCCGTGGTAGATATCAAACCTTACCTGCCTTGGACTGAAGCTGTTCCGAATGCACGCTCAGGCTTTGCCCCAGCACCGCCACCCTTTTACCCCGTAGAATTCTCTTCAGCGGCCGAAAAAGCACTTGCTCAACGCGCAGATGCTAGTGACTTAAGGCAGCTAATTACTCAAGTATTAGGCCAAGACCCACGACCAGCCTACCATCATGGTCAACCAGAACGGGAATATGGCATGCAGTTAAGAGATGTCAATATTCGTTTTCAAATACAACAGATGCCTGAGCTAGGCAACGTCGTTTATATAATCAGCATTCAAAAAAACAACTAACAATTGGCACTTCGGCAACTCACAACTCACAACTCACAACTCACAACTCACAAGAAGGCAGCTTCATTGTAAACTGACTACCTCTACCAAACTCACTTTCACAGCAAATCTCGCCGCCATGCTTAGCTGCTACCGTTTTCACTAATGCTAGCCCGAGACCATGCCCTTCTGCCACGCCATCCTTATCGCTGCGCGTAAAGTCGTCGAAAATATCGTTAATTTCATCAGACTCAATACCGACGCCATTGTCAGAAACCTGCAGCACAATCCACTTACTCTGTCGATACACAAGAACATTAACTTCGCCCCCAGAAGGCGTATACTTAACGGCATTTTCAATTAAGTTAAACACAGCTCTTGCAAGATAGTTCTTGTCGCCCATCATCGGGGCGCCATCTTCATCTTTTAGCTTGCTCACCACTTTAATATCTTTTACTTTCGCAAGTGGGTAAACTTGATCTAGCACTTCCATAACAACATCTTCAAAAAGCACAAACTCTTTTTTCAAGTCAAATGACTTGGCTCGCGTTAAATTAATAAAGTCGTTAATCATCCCAAGCCCCATCGTGAGGCATTGTTCCAAATAGCTATAGAAATTAGCTTGCGTTGCGGCCGAGGCTGGATTTTTTTGGGCTTCTAGAAATGCTAGCGCTCTTGCCTGAGGAGCTTTCATATCATGTGACAAGAAACTAAGCATACTAGACCTCTGTGCTTCAGCTTCTACTTCACTTGTCAGGTCAACCAGCCATACTAACCAGCCCCCAGCCGCACTATTCGTCGTTGTAGATAACTCTCCCATCTCCAGTCGGTACGTTCGCCCATCTCTATCAGTACATAATCCACCTATTTGAATGCCGTTGACGTTACTCATGCCAGCTGGCTGGGGTGGCCATATAGTCGAAAAACCGTGTTTCTCTTCAAAGGTTAGGAAGGATGGCAACGCCTCAATGTGATCGATGGCCTGCTCTCCTTCCTCCCAACAAATCGCCAATGCTTTTTTATTTGCCTGTAGAACCTCTCCCTTCTTATTTAGTATGAAGATGGGGAGCGGTAATGAGTGCATTGCATCTAATATGAATCGCCGCCCTTCTACAATTCTATCTAGCGCAAATTCAAGTGCTTGAGACTGCTGATAAAGTTTCCCGCCCTCACCTCGAATATCATCAGGCTCCCTAAATGGCAAGATAGATGGTTCTTGATATAACAATTCCAGCTCGCGCTCAAACCAAGACAGCAATGCTGCCTGGCTTTGCCAAACAATTGCAATGAAGGCGATGCCCAATGCTATTAGGCTCGCAAAAGGAGGCCACCACCACCTAAAATTCAGCGCAACTAGAGAAGCGCATAACACCCCAACACCGAGCGATAGCACCACTAGTAATAAATAACGAAACCTTAACCACCATGCCAACAGCATTAAGACAACAATAGGCAAGCTTGCTAAAAAAGCCCCTATCCAGCTGTCTACTTGGCGTATATAAGTTTCATTTCGTAGGGCATCAAGTAAGTGGGCATGTACTTCAACACCTGGCATTAAACTGGAAGACAATAACGATACATTATAGCGATCACCCAAACCAAGAGCAGTCATACCCACTAAGACAGTACGACCTCTGAGTAAAGAGGCGGGAACATACCCCATTAATACATCATGATAAGAAACAGTTGGATATGAACCAGTCGGGCCTCTAAATGGTATTCTTATCGCCTCAGTTGGCCAATGTGATACACCATGCTCTCCTTTATTCTCTCCATCCGCAAGAAGGGTCATGAGCTGTGGCCATACATCACCCCGGCGCTCAATCAACAATTCAACCGACCGAGCCACGCCATCAGTATCAAGCACCATATTGATATGTCCAACGCCCCTGGCAGCAGATAATAATGGAGAAGGGGGGGTTAAAACATCTCGTGTACCACCTTCCAATAAAGATTCAGAAAGTAGTGCCATTGGAAGATAAGTGCTGCCATGGCGATGCATTGCATTGGCAAGCCGCGCATCTTCTTCAGGTAGGCGGCTTGGCTCAACTAGCAGGACGTCCAACACAATCGATTGCACACCCGCTGCATTCAACTGATCAATCAGCTGGGTGTGAACATCTCTAGACCAAGGCCAACGGCCCAATGCTTGTAGACTGGGCTCATCTATCGCTACAACCAAAATATCGGCAGAAGGAGGCTCTGATTGCCTGGAAAGCCAAGCATCGTAAAAAAAATTATCAGACAGTAAGGGAGACAAACTATAAAGAAAAAAAGCAATGGGTAGTAATAAACTACCCATTGCACACCATGTCATCACAAACCGTCGGTGCAATGCTCTAGAAAGGCTACTGCCCTGTGTCATTTAGTGTTCCAGTATCGAGAACAACCGTCATATCTGTTCGTTCATCTAAGCTAACTACACGCCAGAATATCTCGTTGCCAGGCAGACGACTCACTCTTAAAGGACCGTTATTTTGAGGTTCATAGTCCAATAAAACTTTCGTAAATTCGTGATCAGCGGCTAGTTGCAAGCGGTAGGTTATTTGTGCTCTATGAAGCCACTCGAAGACCCACGAGTCTTCTTCCTGCTTAACGGATACTCGATTCCCATGATGATGAATAACGAAAATAGCACTATTACCTTCGATACCAAAATCATCTATAGCAGCTATTCGCAAATGGTAAAACCCCGGAGAAAGTGGGGCGAGCTGTACCTGGTCACCCTCAGATCGTTGGTCACGTATTATCGTTAAAAAGTTTGGATCACTTGCTATTTGTACTCTGTAAGTTTTCCCCTGCATAGACGACGAAATATCTATTTGTATGGCCTCATTTGGCAGCGAGGTGATATCTACGTCATCGGGTGGTGGCAATAAACGCACAACTTGGATACCACCTGTTTCATCAATACGTGCGCCCTCTCCCTTACTTATTGAGGCTTCTGCAGTACCTATTCGGTTTTGAGCAGCAACATTCCCTTCATAAACCGACGTTACTAGTGTTTCATTTGAGTAGCCTGCCCGAAAGTGAGTACCGCGCACACCGAGCACACCCGTATTTGTTTCTATATTGTATGAATCGCCCCGGATATTTTAGACACCCGTTAGGCTCTTAAAGTAACGCCTTTCA
>NZ_JABASV010000024.1 GCF_016107625.1 Vreelandella alkaliphila | reverse complement strand
GCCGACGGCGCGACGGTCACCGCGGTGACCAGCACTAATGTCCCCGCTGCCGAAGCCACCGAGACTGACGGCACGCTGGTGATCGACGGTGAATACGGCACGCTGACAATCAATGCGGATGGTAGCTATACCTACACGCTCGACAACACCAACCTCACGGTGCAAGGCCTGACCGACGGCGAGACACTGGACGAGGTGTTCAGCTACACGCTGACCGATGGGGACAGTGACGCAGACGATGCCACGCTGACCATCACGGTCAACGGCAGCGATGACGGCGTGACCGTCGATGTGCCCAACGATAATGACGCCACCACGCCGGATGGCAACATCAATGACCAAGTGGTATTCGAAAGCGGCTTGGCCGATGGCTCTGCCCCGAACACCGACGACACTCGGGTTGAGTCCAACCTGACGCTGACCGCCCTGGATGGCTTGCAGGACAATGGCGCGGTGACGTTGGATTACACCGACGAGAACGGTGATCCGGCGACCCTCACGCTGAGTAAAACGCAGGTCGAAGAGCTTGCCACCACGGCGCAAACGCTGACCACCCAGTACGGCGAGCTGACCCTGAACGGCTACAGCCAAGCCGCCGACGGCACCATCACTCTCGACTACAGCTATGAGCTGACCACGGCACCGAGCGAGAACGTCGATGACCTGATGGACAGCCTCACCGTGACCGCCACCGACCGTGATGGTCAGAGCAACAGCGACGACCTGAACATCAAGATCGTCGATGATGCGCCGGTGGCCTTCGATGACGTCAATAGCGTCATCGAAGGCGGCAACGCTAGTGGCAACGTGATCGGCGGTGGTGATGCCTCGTCGGGCGATGTCTCCGACATCGAAGGCGCCGACGGTGCCACGGTCTCCGCGGTGACCAGCAACAATGTGCCAGGCAACACGGCCGATGAGACAAGCGGCACCCTGGTGATCGAGGGCGAATATGGCACGCTGACGCTTAACGCAGACGGTAGTTATACCTACGAAGCCGATCCGGACAGCACGAATGCCGATGCTCAGGACGTATTCACCTACACCGTGCGTGACGGCGATGGGGATGAAAGCACCGCGACCCTGACCATCGATGTCGCTGACGTCACCGGCACCCCGACCGATACTTCGGGTAGTGTGGAGGAGGCAGGGCTAGCGGATGGCACCGACGCTTCCTCCGACAGCGAGATCATCAGCGGTGCTAGCCTCGACCTGCAGTCTGGCTGGACAGTGGAGTCGCCGCAAAGCGGCATAACGCCATTGGGTAATAGTTGGACGGTCAATACCGACGGTACTTTCGATTACACCCTAAACAGTGACGTAGACCACTCCGGTGCGGCGCCGACCGATAGCTTCGAGTACACCGCGGTCGATCAGTATGGCAATACCGTCACCAATACCGTGACCATCAATATCGTCGATGATGAGCCGGTAATCAGTGTCGACAGCAGCCAACTGGGCAGTGTTGAAGTCGATGAGAGCGGCTTCTCCGCTGGGGAAGTCAGCGCCACCGATGCCGACTTTATCAACGGCGTATTCGATATCGACCATGGGGCAGATGGCGAAGATAGCACGAGCTATCGCCTGCAGGTCACCGAAGGTGCGGTATCCGGCGTAACGGATACCGCCACGGGTGAATCCGTCCACCTCTTTATGGACGGTGACGACGTGGTGGGTCGTGTGGGAAATGATGCCGATGGCGAGATCACCTTCCGTATCGAGCTTGATGTCGACACCGGTGCCGTGACGCTGACGCAGACTCGTCCGTTGGAGCACCCGGATAGCAGCGACCATGATGATACTATCACCCTGAATGACGGTGCCCTCCAACTGGTGGCAACCGCCGTTGATGGGGATGGGGACAGCGTCGATAGCGATGCTGTCGATGTCAGCGGCCGGTTCACCTTCCGTGACGATGGTCCTTCCATAACAATGCCGCCTTCTGACGCCTCGGTAGACGAAGCCAACCTGGCCCTGGGCAGTGATCCTGATGTGCCCGCTACTAGTGTATCCAATTCCTTTACAGTGGATTTTGGTACCGATGGGGCGGGGGATATCCAATTCAGTGACGGGGACGCTGACTCGACAGTCTCTGTTCTTGAAGCTGCCGGCTTGGCGTCAAACGGGCAAGCGTTGGAATATGTCGTTAGTAATGATGGCCACACATTGACCGGCTATCGCGGTGCTGATCGTAGCGAAAGTGGCAAGGTCTTCACGGTCGATATACTTAATCCGACCACGGCAACACCTGGTTATGAGTTTACGCTGCATGGGCCGCTAGATCATGACGGTGGGGCTGAGGCCCTCGACATCAATCTTCAGCATCTGACAGTCACCGATGGTGACAATGATACGGTTGAAACCGACTTCACCATCACCGTTGTGGATGATGATCCCAGCGTTGAGACTAAAGTCATCACGGTGGATGAAGATTCAGATGTCGGGTCGACAGAGAACACTTTCAATACCAACGCCGATGCGACGGGCACTAATACCGGCATTGATGGTGGAGCACCGGACGCAGAAGGTTGGGTGGAAACGACATACGGTAAGGCCAAAGTAAATGACAATGGCACCATTACCTACGAGCCCAACGAAAATTATAGCGGTGAGGATTCCTTTACCTATACCACTACGACCGATAATGAAACCAAGGCCTTTACGGTTAACGTGACGGTCAATCCGGTCGCCGATGCGCCGGAGCTGTCAGGTGGTTCGGTCGATACGCTCGAGGACACGCTGGTTGCGCTGAACCTGACGGCGCCGAGCCCAACCGATACCACGGATCAGAACGGGGCAACCGCCGGTGATAACCCCGAACTGCTGGGACCGATTACCCTGAGTGGTATTCCGAGTGGCGCCGAACTGCTGGATGGCAGCGGTAACGTGCTCTGGACGAGTGATGGCAGCAATGGCGGATCGCTGACCATCGTGCTCTCTGATGGCGTCCACATCGACGGCGCTACTGGTGATCTCGCCATGACCACGGCGCAGTACGAGGCGCTGCAGGTCAATCCGATCGCCCAGAGCCACGAGAACTTCACCATCGATCTCAGCGTGACCAGCTACGAGGTTGATGACAGCGGCAATCCGCTGAGTGGCGTTGACGGCGCGGAGAGTACCGCCCAGGTGGAGGTCGGCGTACAGGCGGTGACCGACGATGTCAATTTAACCATCGATGGCTCGGATGCCCCTTATACGGCGACCATCGAGGAGGATAGTTCACTTGACCTTGGTAACCTGCTCGGTGCCAGCTTCGAGGATCTTGATGGCAGCGAGGAGCGCTGGCTTGAAATTAGTGATGTTCCAGAGGGAGCGTCGGTTACGGTGAATGGCAGCACCATCACGGCGGGAAGTGATGGCATCATCGTTATCCCAGCGACTAATCTCGGCAGCTTCGGCGCTGGTGAGTCGACGGAGATTCCATCATCCTTGGTACTGACGCCACCGGCGGATTTCAGTGGTGAAATCAATAATATCACCGTCACTCTCAAGGCCCAGGATCATGACAACGATGCTGGCGATGACAACGGTGATGTCAAGGACGACTCAGTTACGCTGAATATCGTGGCTACGCCAGTTGCCGACCAACCGGCAGATATCAGCGCTGTGGGGCCGGAAGATAGCGATATCGCCTTCCTGACGGACCTTGCCGTCAGTGACACCGATGGCAGTGAATCGATCACGGCCATCGGTATCGACAGCGTACCGGATGGCTGGGTGATCCAAGACGCCAATGGCAATGTTGTGCATACCGGTAACGGCACCGATGGCTTCACTATCAATTCGAGCGATGTAGCCGATGGCAGCTATACCGGCTACACCATCACGCCACCGGCCCATAGCAGTGAGAACGCAAGCCTGTCATTGCAGGTTACCGTGGAAGACACGAACGGTACGACCACCGTCAGTGATGATTTCAATGTGACGGCGGATATCGCGGTGACACCGGTCGCTGAAGAGGTCGGTGGCGATAGCGATGGCGATGGTCAGCCTGATCTGACCATGAATCCCGATCATACCTATGGCCCGGACGTGGACGGCATCGAAGATGAGTGGTTCGCGCTCAACGCTGATGGCTTCAATCCGGCGGACGGCTGGGTCAACCAGGACGCCGATGGCTCGGAGCAGACCTTCGCGCTGCTGACGCCGGAGCTGATTGAGGGACAGGGGGATAGCGCCATCGGTTCTAGCTTCAAGTATACCGATGGTGACAACAATGAGATCGTATTGACCTATACCGGCTCGCCCATCGAAGTGCCGGTGGAATACCTGGATAGCTTGGAGTTTCGCGCGGCGCCAAACCAGAAGGGCGAATTCCGGATTCGCGTCGAGGCCAAGACGGTGGATACCGATGCCGAGGGTAATACGGATACTGCCGTTTCCGGCGAAGCCTTTCTCGACGGCATCTTTATCGATCAGCCGGTGGCCGATCTTGCCTCTCTAAGCGTCACCTCTCCGGCTGAGGGCAACGAGGATGAGGCAATTTCGCTGGGTATCCGCCCTCAGAGCGGCGATCCCAACGAAAGTTTCCGGGTCACCATTAGTGACGTGCCAGATGGTGCGGTGTTGACCTACGACGGGAATGAAGTCACAGATGACGGTAGTGGCAACTATGTGATTGATGATTTCGATAGCGGCTTGCCATTGACCATTACGCCTCCCACAGACAGCAATGAAGACTTCACGCTTACCACAAGCGTGGTCACTGTTGATGAGTACGGTGGTGCGACTGATACTCTGGCGACGCCGGTTACGAAGACGATCGAAGTTCCTGTTAAAGGGGTCGCTGATGCGCCAGATGTCGATACCAGTACGCCGGTCTACATCGAAGAGGATCTAGATGATAGTAATGCCAGTGTTACGCTGAGTGATATCATCACCGCACGTTCAGGAGAAACCAGCGGTGATGGCTCGGAGACATTGACCTATCGTATCACTGGCCTCGATGAACAGTTCGGTGTCGAAGGCGCGACTCTGATTCGCGGCGAGGGAGCCAGTCGCGAATGGGTGACTACTGATCCAAGCGCCGTCACCATCACCACGCCAGAGAATTTTAGTGGACGTGTGGATTTCTCGGTGATCACCATCGTGACCGAGGACGATGGGGATACCCTGGAGGATGGTCCGAGAGACGTGGCCTTCGAGGTGACACCGTCGCCGGAGGCAAAATTCAGTATCCAGTCCAGTTTGGCCGAGGATCAGCTGGGGCAGCTCAACCTGAGGCTTGAGCCGCAGAACGGCGATACCAACGAGTCGTTGAGCTCGTTATGGATTGATGTCGCCAGCGTCACGGGCAATCAATTCGAGCTCTATTACGGTAGCGAGGGCAGCACAACGCTAGCCGAGGCCGCAGCGAACGGCGCACCGGGTGTGGTCGAAGAGGGTGGCTACTACAAGTTGACCGACGGTGCCTGGAACAACATCTACGCCCGGGGTGACGAGCACTTCTCCGGTAATGCAGGCACTCTTGAGGTGCAGTACGAGATCACTGATACCCCCAACGAGGGGTATGAAGGGGATGTCGACGATACCACGGTGGTCAAGAACGCAACCCATGAGGTCATCATCGAGGCGGTAACCGATGTGCCGACGGTGGCCATTACCGGGATCGTCAATGTTGGTGTCAGCGATGCCATCATCGATGACAAAGACGTCACCGCCGACGGTAATGATCATGTCGAGGTTACCGTCGATATCACGCAGCCGGATACCGACGGCAGTGAGTCCCTCAAGTATCTGCTGATTGACAATGTTCCCGCTGGGGTCAACGTCGTGGGTGGTGAGTTCGTCGGCCAGGTCGCGGGTGGCACGGGCAGCCAGTGGCGTATCGAGATCGACCCCGATGTCGCCTTCAATGGCACCGATACCCTGACACAGATCGTTGAGTTCACGATGGGTGATGGCACTCAAGTTGATGCCATTGAGGACCATGAGATCACCATCACCGCAGTGACCCAAGACAATGGAGCGACCAGCCAGGAGGAGAGTGGTAGTGATAGCTGGACGCTGACTGGCGAGGGAGACTTCGGCGATGGTCAAGACCCGAGCGAGATCATCAGTTGGCAAGACGCCAATGCCACTATGACCGAGGACACTGGCATAACGCTAGCGGACTTGGTCAATGCTGAGATCGGGGACGCGACGGATGGTCGTAGTGCGGTAACCATCTCCAACTTGCCGCCGGGCGCCGTGGTCAACGGTATGCAGCAGACCACTATCAATGGCGAGATGGTGTGGTATGCCAGCACCGATGACAGCAGTAACCAAGGTCTGCAGGATCTGCTGGGTGGCATTACGGTGACGCCGCCAGCCAATTGGAATGACAGTGACGGGCCGTTCTCCTTTGATACTACTCTGACGACTCAGTCACCGAGTGGTGAGGAAAACTCGGCGACGATCAGTCTTGAACCGCCCGTGACACCGGTGACTGATACGCCGATCGTCAACGTCTCCGCAAGCGATGCCGCCGATGGCGAGGATGTCGACTTCACCATCGACGTCTCCAGCCCGGCGGATGATCCCGATGTCAGCCTGGTGGATGGTCAGTTGGTGATCAC
Source organism: Vreelandella alkaliphila (assembly GCF_016107625.1). Taxonomy (GTDB): domain Bacteria; phylum Pseudomonadota; class Gammaproteobacteria; order Pseudomonadales; family Halomonadaceae; genus Vreelandella; species Vreelandella alkaliphila. Next base: position 4,009 of record NZ_JABASV010000024.1, on the reverse strand, counting down.
GCTTGATGAGACAGGTATGACCAGCGGCGACGGTGCCCCAGGCGTCCTGTGGTACAACGGTGAAGAGATCACGCAGGATGGTGAAGGCAACTACGTGATTGACGGCGTTTCCGTGGGCGATTCGGTCACTGTGAGCTATCGACCGGGGGACAATACCTGGGGTAGCGTTTCGCTTATCGCTGAGGCGGCGACCCAGGAGGTTGGTGCGGCCAATGAAGAGACTTCGACTGGGTCGAGTGCTTCCGTGGTCGCGCCACCGCCGCCGGAAGTCACTGCCAGCGATGCCGTCGGTATTGAGGACGAATTGGTCGAACTGCAGGGGCTGGGCGTTTCGCTGCCGGATGCCTCCCAGAGCCTTGAGGCCTTGCTGCTAGAAGGTGTGCCAGAAGGCTGGCTGGTCAAAGCCGGTAGCGATGCTGACTCAGCGACGCTTGTCGACAACGTCGGTGGGGGGAGTTGGTCGTTACTAGAGAATGGTGAGATACCGGCATACGTGGCTCTGCAACCACCGCGCAACTGGAGCGGAAACCTCGAAGGGACGGATGCCCTGACGCTGACGGCGCGGACCAGCCGAAATGGTGAGAGCGACACCACCTCCACTGACTTGAAAGTGGAGGTTCAGCCTGTGGCTGATGGCATCACTCTGTCGCCCGAACTTAGCTTCGGTGATGAGGGTGACAAGATCCCGCTCAACCTCAGTGCTAGCATGCGGGACATGGACGGATCGGAAACCGCTACGATCGAGCTGTCGGGGCTTGGCGAACATGTCAGCTTCTTCACCGACGGTGGCGATACGCTATTGGATAGCTTGCCGAACGCCAGCATCAGTTATGACAGTGGCAGCGATACCTACACCCTGAGCGGTATTACACCGGCACAGATAAATGATCTGTATTTGGTGCAGGGAGCCACTGATGGTGATCAGAACGTTACCTACGAGGCCTGGACCACGGATGGTAGCGATACGTCGGCTTCGGTATCGGGCGATTTCGATGTCAATATCGCAGCCGTCGAACCGACTGAGGGTGACGATACGCTGTTGTATAGTGGCTCACCGATTGATGCCCTAGGCGGCAACGACACTATCGTGATGCGCTTCAAAGAAGACCTGGAACAGGATGACTACGCTAACTTCGATAATATCGAGCGCTTCGACCTGACAGAGAGTGGCAGCAACTCGTTGGATGCCTTGCGTCCAGAGGACGTTCTGGAAATGACCGATGATCGAAATACACTGAGCATTCTAGGTGACGAGAATGACACCGTTGACCTAGGGGTAGGCTGGACCGAGGGAGGAAATATCATAGAAGACGGCGTTACTTTCCGAGTCTACAACGCTGATGAAGATATATCGCTGAAAGTGCAGAGCAGCATACTCGTGGAGTAAGCTAGAAATAGAGACAGTAATAAGTGTGCAGCGCCAGGGTCTTAAAATACCCTGGCGTTTTTATAGGCGTTTCTTTAAAGGAAGCAATACTACCATGATGGTTTTAATGCATTGAGAGAGATATCCTAAATCAGATCACTATTTAGTTTAGCTAAACTAAAAAAATACGAGACAATGTTATGACCAGACCACAAGCAAGCAGTCATCGGCAAATAGATAACGATCAGGTAGTCGTCACCCGTTGGGGCTTCCCTCCTGAAGCAGAAACAGGCTGGCATCGTCACGATTATGATTATGTGATTGTGCCAATTCATGACGGCAAGATGTTACTCGAAACGCCAGAAGGCAACCATGAGGTGATGCTGCAAGAAGGTGTATGCTACAACCGTGTAGAAGGCACCGAACATAATGTCATCAATATCGGCGAGAAAGCATTTTCTTTTGTTGAAGTTGAGCTGAAGTAACTCAGGTAGCCTCAAGTAAGCGAAAGGCTTGAGGCACTTCCCTTCGCTTTTGGGCTTACCCAACACGCTGTTCCCCTCTTAAAAGAAAAAAACCGTGTCTCTTGGGTTAGTGAATTGCAAACCTGTCTTCTCGGACGCGCAAGTAATATCTGCTCGCTGTCTGAGACAACGTAGGGTGAATCGCCCCAGGTTTCATAGACACCTCCAGGCCCTATACTAAAGGTATCTAGGAGGAACCATGAGCCATCCCCGCTACACTGAAGAATTCAAAATCGAAGCCGTCAAACAAGTGGTAGAGCGCGGCCATCGCGTGGCCGAGGTCGCTGAGCGGCTAGGCGTGTCAGGTCACAGCCTGTACAACTGGATTAAGCGATACGATAAGCCGGTAGAACAACGGCAAGAGGATGATGATCTCCAAGCTGAAAACCGTCGTTTGAAGGCCGAACTCAAACGCGTATTAGAAGAGCGAGACATATTAAAAAACCGTTATGGGTTGGCACCCGCTTGTAGGTACAGAAACCCGACGGCGCACTATACTCAGCTTGGGTGCCAGGGGCGCAGCCGTTGGCTTTTTGGTGGTCGACCCCGTTAAAAAACGTGGCTCGGGTGGCATTCTGGACTTGAAAGTGGCGACACCGTTTGAGGTGATCCCGGTTAGGAAGGTAGATGTTATCAACGCCACCTCCTCTGGTCCTTCCGTCATTTACGGTTGCTGAGGAGATGCTGTCATGGCTCGTCAATCCTCCCGTTCCACGCATCAACGGGACAAGCTACAAGTCGTCCACCCTAATGCCGCAGCGATAGATATTGGTTCACGTTTTCATGTTGTAGCGATCCCCCCTGATCGGGATCCGCAACCGGTACGACGTTTTGATACCTTTACGGGCGATTTGCGTCGCCTAGCTGATTGGTTAGCGGAAAAGAACATCGTGACCATCGCAATGGAATCGACAGGGGTGTATTGGATCCCCGTTTACGAACTCTTGGAAGAACGCGGTTTTGACGTGATTTTGGTCAATGCCCGTGAGGCCAAGAATGTCCCAGGGCGTAAGACAGATATCAACGATGCTCAGTGGCTGCAACGCTTGCATTCCTATGGCCTGCTACGTGGCAGCTTTCGTCCGACTCAAGAGCTTGCCAGTCTACGAGCGTTACTACGCCAGCGGGAACGGTTACTGGAATATTGTGCCTCTCATATTCAGCATATGCAGAAAGCATTGATGGAGATGAACTTGCAACTTCATCATGTTGTGTCCGATATCACCGGTAAAACAGGGATGCGGATTCTGCGCGCTATTGCCCAGGGGCAGCATGACTCCGTTGTACTAGCCTCCTTTCGTGATCCGCGCTGTAAAGCCAGCGAGGAAACAATTCGTCAAAGCTTGGAGGGCCACTACCGCGAGGAACATCTACTCGCACTGCGTCAGTCGCTCTCCTTGTACGACACCTACCATGAGCATGTCGCCGAATGCGATCAGTTTATTGAAGCGACTCTCAAACGGCTTTCACTTGCAACGCCAATGCCGGAAAGCTCGCTGCCTGCTGCTCGGCATCGGGATGCCAACCCTAATGCACCGGCATTCGATGTACGCAGTGCTCTATTTCAGGTGCTGGGCATTGACCTAACCCAGATTCATGGCCTTGGACCCTACTTGGTGCTCAAGCTAATTAGCGAGTGTGGCACCGATATGAGTCGCTGGCCCACGGTCAAGCACTTTACCTCTTGGCTAGCGTTGTCACCGGGAAGCAAGATTTCTGGTGGCAAAGTGCTATCGTCAAGAACCCGACGAACCAAGAATCGAGCAGCTGCCTTGCTGCGTCTGGCGGCTACCACGATTGGGCGCTCTCAAACAGGCCTTGGTGCTTTTTACCGCCGATTGGCGAGTCGCCTAGGCAAGGCCAAAGCTGTCACTGCGACAGCAAGGAAAATTGCCGTTTTATTCTACAACGTCCTGCGCTACGGCTGGGTTTATCAAGACCCTGGTGCTGACTACTATGAGGAACGTTACCATCAACGTATTGTTCGCAACTTACAACGCCGTGCGCAATCATTAGGCTTTGAATTGGCCCCCATAGCAGACCCCAGACAGCGGGTTTCTTAGGAAGGCCACCGCGTACTTCGCCAGGGAGTCCGACTGAGGTACGCGTTTATTCAAAA
>NZ_JABASV010000023.1 GCF_016107625.1 Vreelandella alkaliphila | reverse complement strand
CCTAGATACCTTTAGTATAGGGCCTGGAGGTGTCTATGAAACCTGGGGCGATTCATGAGTTAAAAAGCTTCCCTTGTCTATTCGTCATAGAAAATGAAGAGCGAGAGTCGCGCATTGGATACATAACTGATATTCGTGTACGCCAGAATACGGTTGTAATTCATTTCGAATTAGATCCGATACTGCCAGCGCTGAGAATTGGTGCTATCGAAGACATGAGGATTGATATTGATCTAGGTCGCTTTGAGCTATCGAGAACTCACTGGGCGGTAAAAGATGAACCGATCTTTGAAATTCTGCTAAGAAAAGGCCATATTTCACAGCAACAACTAGATGCTTCTCAAGCTATTAAAGTGCCACCTCCACCGGTAGTGCCACCGTCAGCACCGGGCGGTCAAATTGTGTTCAATACATCGCAAGTGTTTATTGTTCACGGCCATGATGATCTGGCAAAGCTGGAAATGGCAGACTTTATTGAGAGCTTAGGGCTTGAGCCAATAATTTTACATATGCAAGCCAGCTCTGGCCGCACAATAATAGAAAAAATAGAGCACTATTCAAACGTTGGATTTGGAATCGTTCTTTACACGCCTTGTGATGTTGGCTCAAAAGTTGGAGCTTTGAATGGCAGCTACCGAGCAAGGCAGAATGTGGTTTTCGAGCACGGTTATTTAATTGGAAAACTGGGGCGTCCTAGAGTTACAGCAATCGTGAAAGATACTGTTGAAACTCCAAACGATATAAGTGGTGTGGTTTACGTTGCTCTTGATTCACTAGGCAACTGGAAGGAAGAACTAAAAAAAGAGATGCGCAGTGTTGGCTATCAGGTATAAGCCTAACAATCGCAGGCACAGGGACAAAATTTCCGCTGCGCTCCAATTTTTCCTGTGCTTCGGGCGTTAGGAGCAAGGCGCTCCCAGGTGCTTTGCGATCCCCCAGTGTGGCCTTATCGCCTCTCTGCTGCAGGTGCTAGGCAACGGATACTCCGACCATGCCAGCACCCAGAACCAGCATCTCACGTGCCATAAATCCATTAATTTCTTATTGGGCTCGTGCAGTTTGTGCCTTGTGACTGTGCTTCATGCGTTGGCGCACCCAGGCAACGGTTATTGCGGTAATCAGGATGAACCCGATGTAGCCGAACACGGGATACACCATGCCGACCAGACTGACAAATCCAAACATGCTGCAGGCATAGGCAATGATGCCCGCTATTAAGGATCCAACGCGGAAAGACGTGGTATCGGCCGGCAAAAATCGGGATGAAAAAGAGTAGAGGCAGCCCACTGCGGTATTGAAAATCATCAGCAGAATGACGACCGACACCAGCGAGGAAAGCGCAGGGGAAACCTCTAGTGCCAAAGCCAGCATCGGCATGGGCGTATCGACTAGGCTGTCCAGGCGCGACAGCATGGCCAGACTGATTGTCATCATCAGCGCACCCAGGGTAATGCCGCCAATAATACCGCCCCAGGTTGCTTTGCGGCGGTCTTTTGCAGCACCGCTGGAGATGGCAAGAATCGCGACGCAGCCGAAGATGTTATACGAAACGTACAGCATGGCGCCCAGTGCCCAATGGCTGGTGGCTGCATTTTGGTCGAGCGCCAACTGGTTCAGTGTCGTCAGGTCGGTTTCTCGGGTTGCCAGTGCGTAGATGGCGATGCCCAGTGCCACCAGAATCAGCAGAGGAGTGATGCTGCTGATCAGCGTGAGCACTTTTTTCAGTTTGAGACAGGTGGCTGCAATTACCAGCAGAGTCACCAGCGCGCTGCCCAAGGCTGCAGGCAGGCCCAGCTTTTGTTCCAGCAGTGCACCGGCACCGGCCAGCATCACTACGGCTATGGCAAACATGAAAAATGTCATCAGCAAATCGATGGGTTTGCTAAGCCAGGGGCCACAGATAGCCCGTACAACTTCCTTGTGAGAAGTCGCTTGAAGCTCGCTACCCAGATTCGCCAGCGTCATGCCCAGGAAGATAAAAGCGGCAGTACTCAGCGCGACACCTGCCAGCCCCCAAACGCCGAAGCTAACAAAGAATTGAAGCAGCTCCTGGCCTGAAGCAAAGCCTGCTCCAACCAGAAATCCGACAAAAGCGCCCGCGATTTTCAATACATCTTTCATGATGCCAAACCCTCAGTTTCTTATTTTTGTGTGCCAGTTAGCTGGCTGAATCAGGCTTCACCGACCCAGGCTTGTACTTCTACTTCGACATCAACGCCCAGTGCTAGGCCTGCTGTCACGGTGGAGCGAACCGGCAGACCTGCTTCGAAATAGCGTTTGTAGACTTCGTTGAAGCCCGCAAAGTGCTTCATGTCCGACAGCCAGACGGTCGCTTTAACGACCTGCGCAAAGCTCGCGCCACAGTGTTCTAGGGACTCGCCGATACGGGCCATGACCGCTTCGGTTTGCTCTTCGATACTGCCTTTGACGACTTCGCCTTCAGCAGTCATGGGAATCTGGCCTGAAAGCATCAGGAAACCTCCCACGCGAACGGCACGGGAGAATGGGAAGGGCAAGTCGCTGGGGATACGTTCGATTGAATTGGACATGGGGTTATATCTCGTTGATGGCTATTGAGTGGCCGAGCCGCACGGGCGGCACGATAGAATCACAATTTCTCTTAAATGATAATTCTCGTAAAAGGGAATATCAAATGTGAGAACCTTAAAGTCAAGTTGTTTTCGGGATACACTAGGGCTTCGTATTCATAGTCAGGTCGAACCGCGAAGCTTTCATGCCAACAGACTCTCAATCCCAGCCGTCCGATACACTGATCGACCGAGTACTGGTCGGCTCTCGCCTAAGGGCTCACCGTAAACAGCAAAAATTCACCTTGAAACAGGTGTCTGAGAAGAGTGGTGTTGCGCTTTCAACGCTGTCGAAAATGGAGTTGGGGCAGGCAACTGTCAGCTATGACAAGCTTGCTGCTGCCGCACGTGTTCTGAATGTTAGCCTATCCCAGCTGTTCAACCCTGAATCGGGTGCAGACAGGTCAGATCAGCCAACGGTGGTCACCAGCAAAATTTCTGAGGCGACTGGGTATGCTACTGGCAGCTATGAATATCATCCTATTGCGGGTGAGTTTCCCGGTCGGAGCATGATGCCGGTTTATGCTCGGATTCAGGCGCGTGATCTGGGTGAGTTTGAAGACTTCATCCGCCACCCCGGAGAGGAGTTTGCCATGGTGCTATCGGGGCGCGTCTGCATTCACTTTGAAAATGGTGAAAGCATCAGCCTGGGTGAACGAGAAACGGCTTACTTCAACAGTTCCATCGGGCATATTTATCTGGCCGAGGGGGATGAAGATGCAGAAGTAATAGCTGTGATGTCGGAACCCAAAGAGGGCGATCTCCAAGGCTGAACCAGCTATCAGGCTTCGCCAATTTCGTGAAAACACAGAATGTAAAGTGGGAGACCCTGGCAGGCTCGTCCTCTTGTTTTGGCTGAAGCAGGTTACAGCGACTTGGCCAGTTCCAATGCTTCAGCAAAAGTGATCCGCTGACGGCTAAGTTTTGGTAGGATTGAGGAAAGAGGCGAGGAATGGTCGGGCACGTTCAATGAATTGGACGATAAGCGTGAGAAACTCAGAGGCCTGATTCGGCATCACCTACTGGCGCACCGCGCGAGATGAGGCCGAGACGGAAGCCAATCTGGATCGGGATATCCGACGGGCCAAGACGATTCTCTCGCTAGATGCAGCCATGAACAAAGTGGATCGTTTTCTAAAGATGCACAGCCCAAGCCTGGTGCATCACTACAGACCAAGTCGTTGAAACCCTGCGTTACGTCCTCAAAGCCTAAGCTCATGCGTCTCCCGCAACACCGTCACTGTATTAGCAGTGTTGTAGGAGGGCGGGCGCTTCAGCGCGCGATGATCACGCCACATAAGCAATCTAGCCACCCCGTAGCGCGGCGTAACGCTTGGCGAGGAACGAGCCAAAAGGCACCCGCACGGCGGCCCAGCGCGATGGCAGCACTGCTGCCCAAAGCCTGCTCCAGCTCAATTTTTCTTCAAAGCCACGTGACCTAAGCAAAATTTATCAATAAAGTATGATTAGATCGTAGAAACGAGCCGGCACGCGAATTTTGGATATGTTGCCATGCTGGGTAAATAAGATTATAAAACAGTGGTTTAAGATTTTTGGGGCGGCTAGATAACACCAATAAACGTGCTGGCATGTTCAAGGGTGTTATGCAGCAGGCTATATAATTACTGTTATGGCGCTCAGTAGATCTGCGGAAAATAATCAGAAAGGAATTCGGAAAAGATGATACGTAATTTTTACACTTGTGATAAAGAAGTCGACGAAAATAGCCATGATGGAGAAGGTTCAATAGATATCTATCGTGCATTCAGACGTAAAGATTTCGATGGTGCTTGGGACTTTGCCATCCGTGTCGTTATGCCACCGGGAAGCTCTATGGGTGAGCATACTCACGGAGACGATGAAGAAATGTATATCATTTTGAAAGGTGAAGGCACTATGACCATTGAAGGTGAGGACAGAAAGGTGGCTTCAGGAGATATGATAGTTAATAAACGTTTTGGCACCCATGGTTTGGTTAATACATCGGACAATGAAATTGAGTTACTAATAATCCAAGCAAGTCTAAAGTAAATCGCCATAACAAAGCGTTTAAGGCAGATTCGCAACGCGTGGCATTTTCGGTTTGATTCAGCTTAAGTGTTTACAGCACAATAGTTTAGGTTGGGTGGTTAGCGTTGCTCACTACTTAACGCGGCGTTATATGCAAGGAGAGTATCGTGGTGCCACCAATCGTAAAATCAGGTGAATGGCTTACAGCAAATACCCATTGAGGCTCTTTAACGTGGTAATTCACCGAGCCTTCTCCTGTTAGGTTGGTCGCCTTTTTGCTTAGCCAAACGGGCTGAGCTGGGGGGAAGACTCAATAAGTATCAAGTTAAAACACTCGAACATCGCTACGCGCCGCCAGTGTTTGAGATGTTAGCCACTTTTATTGTGTTGATGTCGGGGGAATGGTCAAGGCCGGCACGGCAATTGCTGACTCATCCGGTTCCTTTGCCCCATCTTCTTGAAGCATCTCAATGATCGCTTGCTTCAGCCAGTTGTGCCCGGCATCGCTCTCCCGCCGTGAGTGCCACACCATGCTGAACTCAAAAGGATCAATGGGGTAAGGCGGCGTGAAGAGCTGCAGTGGTGAGTCCTTCAGAAATAGATCAAAGCTGCGCCGAGCGGCCGTTAAGATCAAATCCGTATTTGGCACCACATGGCTGGCCACTCCCCAGTGGGGTAGGGTCATCGCAACCCGACGGCTGACGCCTTCTCTATGCAATGCGTTTTCTATCTCATTGCCTTCACTACTTTGCATGGCGACTAGGACATGCGGTCGCGAGAGCCACTGTGTTTTATCAAGATCGCCCGTTTTGGGCAGCGTGTTTTTATCCGCAGCACAAACGAAGTGCTCAATGAATAGCTTATGAGTACGTAACTCATCCGAAAGAGGCGGCTGAAACACGCCAAAAGCCATATCGATCTCCCCATCATGGACACCTGCCAGCATCGCGACGCGGCTGCCCTGAGAAACTTGCAGATCAATCCCTGGAGCTTCTGAACGCAATCGCCTAACCAAACCAGGAAGCACTACGCGAGCTCCATAGTCTGACAAGGCAAGCCGAAACACTCGTTTCTCATGGGCGGAGTCAAAGGCGGGCTGTTCAATCAGCGCGCCGAGCTGATGCAGTGCTTCTGTTAATTTCGGTAGCAATTCATTGGCACGTGAGGTGAGCTCCAGCTTGCCTGCTCGTCTCACCAGCAGCGGGTCGTCAAAGATGGCCCGCAGATTGGCGAGAGCATGGCTGACGGCCGGTTGGCTTTTATGTAAGCGCTGGGCCGCCCGCGACACGTGCTTTTCCACCAATAGCGCGTGAAGGGTAACCAGTAAGTTGAGATCAATGCGTCTTAAATTATTCATGAGACGAATACCGTAAAATAAAAAAATAAATTTCAATTTATGGCGTGAATCATAAAAGATAAAAGACCTTTTGCAATGTCTCAGGAGTCTTGTCATGAATTCATCTTTCACTTTAGTGGCGCTTGCGGCTGTGGCGGTTATCGCGGGTGCCTTGGTGCCTTTTCAAGCTGGCAGCAACGCTGAATTGGGCCGAGCGTTAGGCCACCCCCTTTGGGCGACACTGGTCTCTCTGGTTGTCAGTATGCTTGTCGTAATACCCATCGTGATTGTCATGCAAGTGTCTCCTCCTGCCCTGGGAGCTATCAGACACATACCGGCTTGGGCCTGGCTGGGCGGTGTAGCAGGAGTCATCTATATTTCGTCAGCGTTGGTTCTAGTACCACGCGTCGGGGCGACCAACTTCATTGTGTGTGTTATTGCAGGGCAACTGATTACTTCACTGTTGTTGGATTATCATGGCTGGTTGAATCTGCCCGTGAGGGAGGTCAGCATTGGGCGTTTGGCAGGTGTCACGCTGGTGCTGGTGGGTATGGTGACGGTGCAGTGGTTTTCGCCGACCATTGCATCGCCTCACCAGAGCTCTACACAGGTAGCAACTGAAGTCTCTGGAGCCGCTGAGTCCAAGGGATGACACTTCCGAACACCTGTAGAGATGAGTGCCCTGTTTGTAACTGCCCGCTGTTAACACTGGGCTTTTAACGTTGACTGATGAGGCACGGTGCCTAATAAGGCGACGGGAATGACTGCTTCTCTCCAGCTGTCATTCCCGCATGCTTTTAGCGGGAATCCATTTCTATTTAAGTACTCTAGCTTCGACTGAAAAGATCAAATTGGATTCCCGATAACCCCACTCGGGAATGACGGGGCTGAGTAGATTGGTTCATACTCCTCTGCATTCGCCAAGCCCCGACATCACCCGCTGAAAGAAGTCGATGCCCAAGCCCAAACACCTCCCGCAATGCAATCTGTTACTACATTAGTGATGTTGTGGGAGGGCGCTTTAGCGCGCGATGATTACGCCACATAAGAAATCTAGCCACCCCGTAGCGCGGCGTAACGCTTGGCGAGGAACGAGCCTAAAGGCACCCGCGATAGCTGCCCAAAATTTGCTCCAACTCAGTTTTTCTTCAAAGCCACGTGACCTAAGCAAAATTTATCAATAAAGTATGATTAAATCGTAAAAACGAGCCAGCACGCGAATTTTGGATATGTTGCCATGCTGGGTAAATAAATCTATAAAAACAGTGATTTATGATTATTTGGGTGGCTAGATAACACCAATAAACGTGCTGACATGTTCAAGGGTGTTATGTAGCAGGCTATATAATCGCTGTTATGTACTTAATTGCAGGGAGTAACTATCAACGATGAATCAGGAAAAACCAATAATATTTGTCAGTCATGCAGCAGCTGACACAGATATAGCGACTCGTTTCAAAGATGATGTTGAAAAGAGTTTCTTAGGTCTATGTAAGCTATTTGTTTCTTCGAATCTCGATAGCCTTCAAGGGGGCAGAGAATGGATGCAAGAAATAAAGCAAAACCTTTCTGAAGCCAAAATATTTATTGGACTACTTTCTCCAACAGCATTGAGTAGGCCTTGGATTTATACCGAATTTGGCGCGGGATGGATTCGTAACATTCCAACCATATCGATATGCCACTCTGGCTTGGATAAGGGGCAACTACCTGTGCCGCTCTCTCATTTTCAGGCATTAAACCTAACGGATAAGGTTCATTTAGAGCATCTTTACGGCCAAATTAGTCAAGCTATCGGATGCCAAATGCCCGAACGCTCTCTTGAATCAGACGTCGAGGCATATATTGAAATTACGGAAACTCATAGAAAACGGCGCATGTTTGGGGAGTGGGTTGCTCAGATAAATGTGTGGAATCCTGAGTTTAAAAACTTATTCAAAGGTGAGAAGGTCGAAATACTGATCCCAGGAGAAGCAGATCAGGCATTTCGTAGTTTTAAATTAGAAACTGAAGCAGCTGGATATCTGAAAATAGAATCCAAAGGTTTCTCTATGGGAACAAGAGTCGGTATGCAGGCAACCAACTGGGAGATTGAACCCGGTAATAACTTTGAAGAATTCAAAGCAAACGTCTCTGATAAAGTGCCTAACAGTGAAAGCGGCACATAACAAGGTGCTCGTTCGGACGCAAACTGCGCTGCGCTTTGTTTGCGACGCACAGCTTTAACGTTAGTTCTGGTCGTAGCAAAGGAAAATTTATCATATGAGTAGAGACTGGGAATCTGTATTCACAACTTGGGCTCAAGGCCCGAGTAAAACGGAACAGGAAAAAGCGGAGAACGCTGAACGCCAAATTAGGCAGGCTATTCAGGCAAGTCCAAAACTACAGAACCGAGATATCAGAGTATTTACCCAAGGCTCTTATCGAAATCGAGTAAACGTTCGCCAAGATAGCGATGTTGATATTGGGGTGGTCTGTTTTGATACTTTTTTCCCTGAATACCCCGACGATAATGTCAAAGCACTGCTGGAGAAAAGCTTCACTGATGGTGTTTATACGTACGCTACATTCAAAAATGAACTAGAGGAAGCTCTAGTTGCAAGATTTGGTCGCGCTGCTGTCTCAAGGGGCAGCAAATCATTTGATGTTAAAGAAAACACCTACCGAGTTGAGTCCGATGTTGCGGCTTTTTTTGAGCATAGAAGGTATACATCCTCTACAGCATACATCTCGGGCGTAGAAATGATACCTGATGATTATAAGCCACCTAGGGTAAGGAACTGGCCAGAGCAGCATTATGCTAATGGAGTTGCCAAAAATGATGCTACCAGCAGGCGGTATAAGCGAGTAGTTCGAATACTGAAAACTCTATCCAATGAGATGTCTGCAAACGGAATACAGTCCGCCAAAGATACTCCTAGTTTTCTCGTTGAGTGTTTGGTTTTTAATGCTTCCAATTCTCGCTTTAATTACATGACATTTAAGCAAATAGTTCGAGAAGTTCTTGCAGAGCTATTTAACAATACAATAACTGATGAAAAATGTTCAGAGTGGGGCGAGGTAAGTGAGCTTAAATATTTATTTAGGCCGTCTCAGCCTTGGACGAGACATGGAGCGCATAGATTTCTGAGTGATGCCTGGGACTACATAGGTTACGAATAATGTTAACACGACTCCATATTTCCACTTTCATAGGTCTGACGATTGCTGTCTGGCTTTTAGCGCTATGGATTCAAGGAATGCCTGTGCTGAGCGCGGATTTTGTGAAGCCATTTGGCATCGTTGTTGGTGTAATTACAGCTGTCGTTGCGCTTTTTAATAAATGCATGTGGTCATGGAAAATATTCAAAGGGTGGTATGTTAAGCGCCCTGACTTAAGAGGAACATGGAAGGTTGAGCTAAAAAGTAGCTGGGTAAACCCAGAGACTGGGGAGGAAATTGCACCTATCTATGGTTACGCAGTCATTCGCCAATCATTGACGTTCCTTAGCTTTCGCCTAATGACCAAGGAATCTAAGTCAGTGCTTGTGGCTCATAGTATTGAGCAGCAAGAAGATGATGACCTTTTTAAATTGGTAGGTGTATATCGCAATGAGCCAAAAATTGAGCTTCAAGGCGTGCGCAGCGAGATTCATCATGGCTCGTTTGCGCTAGAGGTTCATGGGGTGCCGGTTTACGAACTGGACGGTCATTACTGGACAGATCGTGCAACTAAAGGTGGAATGAAGCTCAGTGGTAGAGTGAAAAAACTCTACGATACATACGAACAAGCAGAGCGCGAGATTGGCAACTAACACCTATGAGCCTTCTGTCTGTCAATAGGCCGTAGTATTTTTATTGGCCGCGTAAGCGGTCAATATCAAGTCCCTGAGCCAGTGATCCTACTTCATCTGTCATCGTTGGCTGTGAATGGCTTACAGCAAACACCTATTGAGGCTCTCTTAGTGTGATCGTTAATCACTGCCAGACTAGGTCGCTCCCTGCAAGTTGGTCTGGGGCACTAGACATTCATCGGTTAACCAGCACCTGTCCTATTCAAAAAGCGGGTTACTCTACAGTCCCAGTTAGTTTCAGGTTCAGCGCCGGTGTAAGTTCACTCGCTCAGGGTATTGGTACACGCCAGCAGGATGGATAATCAAAGCGACGGGCTTCGAGTTGGGTGTAGAAGCAGGGTTTTAGGCCTGAATAACCAGTCAGCAGACACCCTGTTTCAGCACACTCCATGATGATCCAGTTAGACGTTGATCATCATCCTGCTGCGTGACTAACTCGTTAAAAAGCGTTGTTCATCAAATACCTTTTCGTTCTTTAACATGAAATAGACTGCACGCCCCAACTTGTGGGCCAGGGCCGATAAGGCTTTGGCTTTACCCATGCGTTTCTGGAAGCGTTGCAACAGCTTTTGTGCACCTGGATTACCGCGCAGATAAAGCACCGCAGCTTCAGAAAAAGCCCACTTTAGATGGGCATTACCAATCTTGTTGCCCTGGGTGCCATAGGTCTTACCGGCCGATTCGGCTTTGCACTTGATCAGTCGGGAATAGGAGGCAAACTTCTGAACAGATTCAAAACGTCGAATATCACCCACTTCATATAGAATGGTGAGGGCCAGAATACGGCCAACGCTGGGAATGGTTGTTAATAAGTGGTAGTAGGTCGACTGATGCTTTTTAGCCTGCTTTTCCAATAGCCATTCCACCTGGCTTAGTTCCCGGTGGTAGCACTCTAAAACGGCTATATCTAGATCGATATTGCGCTGAACAAGCTTGTCATCAAAGGTTCTGCCCAATTGTTCTCTGGCACTGACATTTTTTAAATTGACGTTGTTGGGTGGCAGGTTGTACTGACTCGTTGTGTTGACAAAATGAGCTTTGAGATCAGCGCCGTGGCGAACGAGCCCAGTTCGGCGGCGAGGCAGGTCACGGATAGCTCGCATGCTGGGTGTGTAGACATAAGCGAGGGGGAAGTTGCCACCGCGAATAAGCGCGGCAATTTTGTAAGAATCCACGCGATCATTCTTAGTTTTACCGCCATGAATGGCATTGGAAAGTACGTCCTGTGCTTTTCCCTTCGGGCCAGCTAAAGCTGTCCAAATTCTTTCCAGAAGAATTTGTTATATAAAGGGCATGACCGAGAATGAAAGCAATGCACTGGTCTTCACAGAAAACAGCGACCCAGTACCAGCAGTGCATGCATTCGACGCCGATCACTAGATCATCCAGGTAGGTGTCGATTAGCCGAAGTAGAGGTTCTGGGCTAGCGGGAATCTCTTTATGTAACAGGGTTTTGCCCTACTGATCCAGGATGCAGACATACAGGCTACGGGCATGCAGATCAATTCCACAGTAGTGACCGTGAGTGCTATTGTAAAAGTTCATTGAGTCTTCTCCTGTTAAGTTTGGTCGCCTTTTCAGCTTAGCCAAACAGGCTGAGCTGGGGGAGAAGGCTCAATGAGTATCAATCGGCTGTTGTCGGACGCGCCTACGCTGGCGCTCCGATGCGCCGCAAAGCCAAGGCGTTATGCCCCGAATGAATAGTGAGGAAGTATGAATAAAGTAGAGCAGTTCGAAGGTAAAGCACCGAAGATGCAAGGCGAGGGGGCTATTCACTACTTCCTGTGGACTGATGATAAAGGGGCTCTATACGTACAGATGTTTGAAAATGACGTAGACACCAAAAGCCCCGGCACGTTGAATCAATATTTATTCCCAATCGCTCAATACATTGATAAACGATGCAAGGATAGCCAGTTGAAAGTGACTGAAGGCTTGCTCGTTGACAATGGTGATCTGGGAAAAGTAGAGAACAATAATACCAGTGCATTCCTAAAAGCGGTGCTGAGGCACCTTTTTCCGTGCTCGAAGGAAGCATAACCAGTAGCATCAGTCGGACCGGTTTGTTTCGCTGTGCTACACAAACCGGCCGCTGCGCACGGCGTTATGTGCTCCTCTAGGAATCGACATGAGTTTTAAGTCATGGCGCAGTTATCTGACATTTAGGAATGCAGTAGATACAAAGCATCGTTTTATTTTAGATGATGAATCTATAGAGTTTCTAAATTCTATTGTGGATACCTGTGGGGAGCGTGAGTGTACAATACAGAAGGGTGCTACTGTTTGGCGGGCTCAAAACGGTCACACCTGGCGGCCATACTTCCAAACTGACCCTGATACAGATGAAGACATCCACGTAGATGATTTTCCGTGTCTTTTTCATCCGGACCGCATGAAACCACTCTCAGATAGTGCGGCCGAAGGGAGAGCCAACTCAAAGGGAATTCCACATCTTTATGTTGCTACAGACAAAGAAACTGCTATGGCTGAAGTTTGTCCTTGGTTAGGTGCGATTTTAACCGTGGCTTACTTGAAAATAACGAAAGACCTCAAGATCCTCGACTTCTCAGTAGATCACGGAAATAGTAATTTTAATTTGAAATACTTTTTCGAGGATCCAACCAATGAGGAAGTTATTAAAGCCGTCTGGCCCGACATAGATAATGCGTTTTCTAAACCTACAAAAGTCTCGGACTTAAAGTCAGAATATGCTCCAACTCAAATAATATCAGAGTTTATTAGGTCCAAAGGATACGATGGGATAGCTTATAAAAGCTCTCTGGCCGAAGGTCATAATATATGCCTCTTTGACCTTGATTCGGCAGAAGTTGTTAGATGTCTTATGTTTGAGCCCACTCGCCTAAAGTTCGAGTTCAAACAAGTTTAAGAGTATTAAGAGTTGAAGTATATTTAAAAGCACATAACAAGCGCATTTTGCCGGACTGGTTTTTCGCTGCGCTTCAAACCAGCCGCAAATGCGGGCGTTATATTTTTTATCTCTGGTAAGGTTTTCTATCTTTGATTTTTAGTATAAATTGAAGGCTGATAATTCATAACTATACGGAATTAAAAGTGAATAAAGGATCCACGGTTGCTGGACAAGCTGTCTACTCGAAGAAAGTGCTCTCAATATACGATTTCTGGGTTTTAGGAGTCTCAAATAACTTTTTTTGGAAATGCCCAACTAGAATTATTAGTGAGCAGTTTTCAATGTTAGTTACATCTAACCATTTAGATGTTGGTGTTGGCTCAGGTTATTACCTCAAGTATTATCTACCTCAATCAACAAAACGTATCGCTTTGCTAGATTTGAATCAAAATAGTCTTGATGCAACTTCAAAGGCAATCAATCATTTTCAACCGGAAGTTTACTGCGGGGATGTGCTTGATCCTCTTGAGTTAAATGTCGATAGATTTGACTCGATTAGTGTTAATTATTTGCTTCATTGCCTACCTGGAAATTTGATTGATAAAGGAATTATGTTTGAGCATCTATAAGACCATCTGAACGATGGTGGGGTATTGTTTGGCAGTACAATTTTGGGTAAGGGTGTAAAACTAAATTTTTTCGCTAATAAATTGATGGGTGTTTACAATAAAAAAGGGATATTTAGTAATAGCAACGACGATCTAGACTCATTGCTGTTATCGTTAAGCAAGCACTTTACTGATGTTAAGGTTGAAGTTATAGGATGTGTTGCGTTGTTCTCAGGTAAAAAAATATAACAAATTCATCAACACGATTTTCTACATTCGTCGTTGTCAGTCTGCCTTTAGTTTCAGTGATTAAGGCGTTAAAATTCAGCTAGGTCGTATAGTTGCAAACGTGTTATGCAGGCGTTGAGCCTGTAGAAAAACTCCGCTGACGCCTATGTTTTGGTAGGATCAAGAAAACAGGCGATGAGTGACTATCATGTCGCGTTTCAAGCTCTATAAACTACTAAGATCAGCTCCAACCCTGTACGTTTGTTAAACTTATCCGTTTTCCATGCCGAGTACCGCAACTGTGCGACTGCTCGGCTGGCTATGCTATTAATCCAGGCTATTCAAGGCGATCCACCGATATTATGGCGAGAAAAACACTCAGTTTGAAAACGAAAAGGCAGCTAGATGCCAAGCCCGCCGATGAAGTTGAAGATCCATTTCCTGATGATCCCGAAAAGCGTTTTTTAAATGGCGTCGCTATTCATCCTTGCCCACGTATTGTTTTAGAGCTTGGTTCTAAACAGCGTAGTGTGCGAGCGATGGATTTGATTACGCCTATTGGGATGGGGCAACGCGGGTTGATTGTTGCGCCGCCGGGCTCTGGCAAAACGACGATGTTAAAACATATCTGTCAGGCCGCGGCAGCAGCGTATCCTGATATAAAGCTGTATGCCTTGTTGATTGATGAGCGCCCTGAAGAAGTGACCGATTTTAAGCGCAGTGTGTCGGCAGACGTGCATGCATCGTCTTCAGACGAAAGCTACTCACACCATGTGCATTTGGCAAATAAGCTCCTTGAGACGGCGCGTAAGCAGGCAGGCGAGGGTCATGATGTGATGATTGTGATCGATTCGCTTACGAGACTGTCGCGGGTTCATAATGCCGAGCAGCGCGGCAATGGTCGTACGATGTCGGGTGGGCTGGATAGCCGAGCGATGGAAATACCACGAAAACTGTTTGGCGCTGCGAGGAAGATCGAAAACGGCGGATCGCTCACCATTCTGGCCACTGTGCTGGTGGATACCGGAAGCCGTATGGATCAGGTGATTTTCGAGGAGTTCAAGGGCACGGGCAATATGGAAATCGTGCTGTCACGGGAAGTGGCAAGTCAACGGATTTTCCCAGCGATAGATATTGCCAAAAGCAGCACTCGCCGAGAAGAGCTATTGATTGATGCGAAAGATATTGAAAAAGTACGCGCATTGCGTCGAGCGTTGACACATCTTAAGCCAGTAGAAGGCGCGCAGAAGTTGCTTGAGTTATTGGATAAATATCCAGCTAATGCCGAGCTGTTAGATGCGTATTTACCCGCCTCGTAAATGTATGCGATCAAGAAGCTCACTTTTGTAAGAGGTGAGCTTCTTTGTTAAGGCTTAACGACTGCTTTTTTTAGCATGGTTCAAGTTGGAAGCAGGTACTGCTTTTTTAACCGGAAAGCCCTCAACCTCTTTGCGCTCAATCGTATTTTTCAGCCGCTTTTCAATCGCACAAAGGTTTTTAAAGTCACTGATGTCGACAAGAGAGATGGCTTCACCTGAGGCGCCTGCACGGCCGGTTCGGCCAATGCGGTGGATGTACTCTTCTGGCTGAAAAGGTAAATCGTAATTCACCACACGGCTCAGTTCACCGATATCCAACCCCCGAGCGGCTACACCCGTAGCCACTAGGTACTTCAGTTCGCCAGTTTTGAACTGCGCCAAAATCTTTTCGCGCATGGCCTGGCTTCTGCCGCCATGAATGGAATCCGCTTGAATACCGCGTTTTTCCAGTTGAGCAACCAGCTTGGCTGCACTGTGTTTTTTCTCGACAAAAATAAGCGCCTGATCCCACGCTTGCTCGTTGATCAAGTGGCTCAACAGGGCAGACTTGGTGTCTTTGTCTACCGTGATTAGCCACTGTTTGATAGTGGCGGCGGCGCGAATGCTGGGAGAGATGGAGATGTCAGCCGCTAGGTCGGTCATCTTACTATCTGAAAAACCGTAGGCGAGGGCGCGAACGTCGCCGGTCATGGTGGCTGAAAAAAGTAGGTTCTGACGATTTTCAGGCAGGCGTACTAAGATTTTGTGGATGTCATCGACAAAACCCATGTCGACCATTCTGTCCGCTTCGTCCAGCACCATAACTTCAAGTTCATCAAAGTGCAGCGCACGCTGATGCGCCAAATCCAGCAACCTGCCCGGCGTGGCGACCAGAATATCCACTCCTTCGATTAGTCGCTCTTTTTGAGGCTCGGTATCTACACCGCCATACACGGCCATAGAGGTTAACTGCGTGTGTTTAGCGTATTGAGCCACATTGGCTTCGACCTGAACCGCTAACTCACGGGTCGGCACCAGAATCAGCGCGCGTATGCGCTTGCCGCGCAACGCTTCCGCTTGGCTGAATCGTTCTAGCAGTGGCAGAACAAAGGCCGCGGTTTTGCCTGTACCTGTTTGTGCGGTGGCGATTAAGTCTTTGCCCGAAAGAATGGTAGGAATCGCTTGTTCCTGGATGGGCGTTGGCGTTTTGTAACCGAGTTCGGTAATCGCTTGAACAAGAGGACGGGATAAGCCTAGTTTTGAAAATGGCATGAGGTGCTCAGACAGATGGTCGTCAGGTGTGTCGAAAATAAAAGATGAGGCAGTATAGCGTAAAAGCAGCCGTTCATTGCTCGAATAGAGCAATTAGCTTCATAGTGCCAAATGGCGAAGTTTATGATGAAATGACAGACATTAATTAAATAAATGGTAAGTGATATCTTGTAATACGTTTTGTTTTTTATGATTTTTTTAATTTCGAACGCTGTGTATTTGAATTATGATTAGCTTTAACTAAGTAGATTAGCTTTTACTAAATAGCTGGCCACTGCAGCGGAGGCGTTTTCGGCCTCGCATATTTTCGAGCCACAATTGCGGGTGCGCTGCGCTTACCACGCACTACAAAATCAAACGATGGCACGTTTGTGCGCGGCGTAACGCTTGGCGAGAAGCGAGCCATAAGGCACCCGCGATGGCAGCGCTGCGCATTCAATTAATATCTGATCGTGTGGTCTATTCACTGTGAAGGTTGAAGGAGGGCATGTGAAAAAGGAGGAAGCGTGCATCATTTAGCAGCCCAATGGATAGTGGGATTACTGAGAGAAAGGAGTATTCCTTTTCTGATCTGCGGGGGGCTCGCAGCAAAGGGGTATGGCTCTGAGCGTGACCTTAATGACATCGACCTGTTTGTCCCTGGTGAGCACTTTGCGTCAGTGGTTCAGGCCGGTCAGGAGTTTATATCCAAAGCTGCCGCTCACCGCCAGGAGGAAGGCTGGGATCTAACCTACGTCCAGTTCAAATATGAAGGTATTAAAGTGGAGGTAGGTAACGCTGACGGCTCGCAAATTTTCGATGCAAGTAACGAAACCTGGGTACCGCTCAACATAGATTTTTCTCGCTATGTAACCGTGCATTTGTTGGGTCTTGAGCTTCCTCTTATGCTGAAGGACGATCTGGTTCGGTATAAATCTGCACTCGCACGGCCGGTGGATATCGAAGATATCTGCGCCATCCGTGAGAACGAGGAACCAGGCAATTCACCGAGTGATGGGTGTTAGGTATTCGAGGAGAGGGAGTGTTAGAAATACTAACTAGGGAAGTGCGTCTGCGCAGCAGAGTATTCCCTGTTGCTAGCTACGAATGCGCTGTCTAATCACTGCTAGGTGATTTATGGACAATTTCAACTAAAAAACGTATAAAATACACGCTCGCGGCTGCACATGAATTTCAGTCAACTTTAGAGAAATACGATGATTGTAGAAAGTGTGCTTCCTGAAAATTATGCGGAGATGCTTAATGTTTGGGAAGAGTCAGTCCGAGCAACTCATGACTTTATATCGGAAGAAGATATTGAGTTTTTTAAACCAATTATCATTGAGCAGGCGTTTCCCGCTGTTACATTGAGGTGCGTTAAAGATGAACGTGGTTCAATTCTAGGTTTTTTGGGTGCTCAAAATTCAAAGGTTGAAATGCTATTCATCTTGAATGAAGCGCGAGGGAAAGGCATTGGTAAAGCACTACTGCAATATGCGATTGAGCAGTTAGGTGCAACCAACGTGGACGTCAATGAACAAAACCCACAGGCTGTTGGATTTTACGAGCATATGGGGTTCAAGGTAGTTTCACGCTCACCCCTTGATGATATGGGAAAACCCTTTCCAATTCTGCATATGACACTTTAAGGCTCGATTTGTGGTAACCAAGCTTGCTAGAAGAAACGCCCGAGGCTAATAACTTTGGGCGTTTCCGTATGGGGTAAGAAAACCTCAGAACAGCGTGTTCGAGGTAGATTCGCAACGCTTGGCGGTTTTTTGGTTTCAGTCAGCTGTATAATGGTGGTCGTGTTGCTCACTGCTTGAAGCGGCATTAGGGCGCACTCATAATTTGAGGATTGTATGAATATTGAAACTCAGAACCTTATCATACGGCCACTCTTGTTTAGTGACGTGGAAGATGTTTTTGAATATATGTCTGACGCCGAAGCTACTCATTATTTGGCTGAAGGTGTAATGTCAAAAGAGGCGGTTAAATCATTTGTTAATGAAACAGAAAAGGCCTTCGCGATATACCATAAACAGGAAAAAAGGTTGGTTGGTCATATTGAGTTTTATGCTTGGTTTGGAGATCATACCTATGAAATCGGCTGGATCGTTAATCCCAAGTACCAAAAGCAAGGCATTGCTTATGAAGCGGCTTCTTGTGTGCTAAACCATGGTTTCACTAAACTTGGCCTTCACCGTGTGGTGGCGACTGCCCAACCAGAAAATCCGGCTTCATATCTTTTGATGGAAAAACTGGGCATGGTTAGGGAAGGTTATTTTAGGCAATGCATTCCGAAAGGTGAGGGAGTATGGTGGGATGAATATTTCTATTCTATGCTCGATTCAGATTATAGAAATCCCTAACCTCCTTGCTCTAATAAGGCGTTTAGAAGTTAATTATCAATGCTTGGCGTTTTAGTTTTGAATTGGCTTAAGTGGTTACGGCACAATGATCTAGCTAAAATGGTAGGTTGTTCCCATCTTAACGTGGCCTTAGCTACTTGAAAGAAGAGATGTTTGAAAGCAGAGTCGCTTAAAAGAAGAGCTATTTGAAAGAAGGAGAGTGCTAATGAAAAACAGTGTCGAAAATACGGAACAGCTGGCCGCTATAAATCAGAAAGTCGTTAGCGGTGGGGAAGTCCTCCCTTCAGTTCATCTAAAAGATGGCAGTAAGGTTCAGACGGGAACGGTTGCAACGATGCTCTATAACATTAATCTTTATAACGCTGGCGAGCGAGGCCAAGTAGAAAAAGAGCTTGAACTTGCCGTTCCAACGCTTGTGAAGGTTGGCCTGTTTGATCTTTTTCCTATTGAGGACTGGATTGCGGGTGATAATCCCGGTCGACGCTTTGTAGGTGAATGCGCAAAAACGTATTTGGCTCGTGTTGGCAGCTAAATATGGGCGTTAGCCGTAGGCTACAGGTTTGAGGGGCTTTTGCCGTCCGCTGGCTAGCTCTTCATGAATACGGTTCTTTATGGATACGCTGAGTGGCTTGGCTATCTTGTTGAGCAACGCTCTTAGCCGCCACGAAGCGCATTTTGCAGGTCAAGCTAACTGCGAAATATCGACCGCAATCCGTTGGTCCACCTTGTCCTCTCGCCACTGGTCCAGATCGAGCAACCATAGGCTATGTGGACGCATTTCATAGAAACGTCTTCGTCCGCCTTCGAGAAATTCTGTGAGTGGCAGTTGCCAGGATTTTCTTAATTCTGGATCGGGAAAGTTCAAGCGGTAGTACAAGGTATGGATAGCCTCTGCTTCTTCATCGGGCAGGGCGCGTCCATCTCCAAGGAGCTGCAAACCATCTAAGCCTGCGGGGGGTGATAACTCGCCGAGATCGGTGCGAAAGATTGAACCCGACAGCATGGGTTGTCGCTCGATGTTAATCGAATGTTGAGCCTGGGTCATGGAGTACCAGATAAGGCGCAGTGGAGAGCGAAGCACCACATAGTTGACGGTGGATGCCCAAGGCGTTCCAGTATCGTTACAGGTGGCCAATGTGATGAAAGAGGCTGTATCCAGAAGTCGGTTCGCACGTGTGTGTAGCGTTGTTGTTGTATGCTCCGTCATTCTTAACTCTCCAGTTGAATATCGTTCATGAGTCGGGAGTCAATGATTTCCCACCATTTTTCCTGTTCGATCCGCCTTGCCTCCCACTCTGGGTCCTTGGAGCGCTGTGAAACTGCCTTGCGGTAGGCGCCCCAGGCAGCTTCGTCTTCGAAAGCTACCGAGTGCTCCAGGCAGTGCACGTTATTACCGATAACGTAGTTGAACCAACGGGGCTCATGAACCATGTCCAAGCCATCGTAGAACCATGACTGGCGTGAGCGTATCCACTCCCAGAACTCTTTTGTGTGGGTTCGTGCATGCTCGGTTGGCTGAAGAATATAGACTAGATGAAGCATGAATCTCTCCTATTATCAGATGATTCCATCGTTGAACCATTCCGAGGTCAGGTGTTTGCGAAACCTGTTCTGGTGACTGTCAACAACAGCGAAGTTGTGCTTCTTCACAAGGTCGTCCGCTAACTTTTCTTTTCTAAAAATTGCGACGGTGGCGAGCGGCTCGATGCATCCTCCACGTTTTGCTTTAGCATCCAAGGCTGAAACTGAGAGATGGGATGTTTTTAAGCCATATTTGGGTGCGTATCTTAAAGGTGCGTAGTAGCTGAGAACGAAGTAACGGAAGTCATCCTTTTCTTCCGTGTAGTCGGAACCGAAATATCGGGCGTGAAGCGAGTTTCCGAAACGATAAAATATGGTGGCAGCATTAATCTTCCCCTTGTTTCGAGAAAGGGCAACGATTGAGTGATCAATGGCTTTGGACTGGTGTTGACTCATGAAAACCTTGCGCATCCATGATTCTCCAGTGGTCGCACCGTGTTTGGATCGATTCATGGCAACAAGGTTGACCAGTATTTCCTCTAGTGCTGGCGTAATGGGTGACCACTCTATTTGGTTTCCCTGATTGTGAAAGGCATTTATTTCGGCTCGTGTGCGTGTTCGATAGTGTTTCTTCCAGGACGAGATGGTGTCGTCTAAGCCTCCTGGTGAGATGTGCTGGGAAGCTTCGGCATCATGAAGCAGCACTTGTGCATCAGGGTGGTGTGAGGCGACATACAGGGCTCTTTTCAACGGCATATAGGGCAGTAGAACGCCAGCCAGTCCATCATGATTGGCTTTGTTTTGGAGCTCATGAAGCAGCAGTGCCAGCGCTTCTTGATGACGAGCTCCATGGCCGCAAATCAGCTCATTATGCGTAGAGCGGTATGCCCCCACCCACAGAAATTTTTCCTTCCATGGCCCTGGCAACTCTGTAAACCAGTGTGAGGGGGAAAACAGGGGATCGTCAGGCTGTCCTTCCCATATCGGGCAGCCTGCCAAAAGCCCTCCTGGGCCGAAAACTGTCAAGACAGAGCGTGGTCGACTGAAGTATTCGAGAGACTGTAACCATCTGTAGCTATTAAAAAAATTGCTGTCTTCGACCAATGAGTCCCACTCGTGATGGTCAAGAAAGCTGATCGAATTGAACCAGCGGACCCAAACGGCTCCGAAGGGAGGCAGGGAGGTGGTGGTGGACACGGGAGGTGTCAGCACGTTCACACTCCTTTGTGTCCTGAGAGAATGATTGAGTGTGGGCATGTTTGATAAGCTTCCCAGAAACTGCTCTTGTGAGCCTCGTTGCCCTCATCTGTTACCTGAAAGTTTTGCCATTCTATATTTTTCACGCCAGATTGTTCCAAGGCGCTAGTTAATGCCTCACTCGACCAGTAGTAAGCCGTTACAAAGTCATCATAGGGGGGCTTGCACAAGTGAAGTTTCAGCGGCGTTTCGTCAGTTCTAGGAGTGGTAGTGCTGCTGATGAGGTCGAAACCGTAGGGGCGATAGTAAGATGTTTGTAGCGCGTAGTTCGGGTGAAGAGGAAGTGTTACGAGACGACCGCCTGGTATTATGGGGCGCACCATATCACCGCACAATTCCATAAGGCCCGCTAAGTTTTTCGCGTAGGGTAAAGTATATACAGAAAGAACAATATCAAAATGATTCCCTGGGATACTGTCTTTATTATCAAGATATGAGATGCCATGTTGCTCTTTCTCTTCGCGACGACGCGCGTAACTTATCATCCCCGAAGATATATCGTAGCCGACGACTTCCTTGGCGCCATGTTTTTTTAACAGCCGGGTATAGAAGCCACTTCCACAGCCAAAATCAAGAATAGAAAGCCCGCTAAGATCTCCGAGAGTTTCAATAGTGGAAGGTATCTCGCAGTACTTTCGAAATGGCCATTCGGCCATTTTTTCATATAAGGCGGCAAGCTCGTCAAATTGTTGTGACATTTATCTACTCCCTACGCATGTACACCTGAAGGTTCACTTTATTTAACATAGCAACAACCTTAAAATTTGATGTTTTTTTTCTTTGCTTAATGTAATTTTTTAATTCATTATCTAATAATTATTAAGTTAGGTTCTTATCTTACTAATAGTTATTGGGATCAACCGCGACGTCGACTTGAATCGCCCCAGGTTTCATAGACACCTCCAGGCCCTATACTAAAGGTATCTAG
>NZ_JABASV010000022.1 GCF_016107625.1 Vreelandella alkaliphila | reverse complement strand
AAGATGCGTTACCACGCGCTACGTTTGCAACGTACTGAATTAATGGGTTTGTAGCGCGGTGTAAGCGTCAGCGCACCCGCGGGGCAGCTGGCTCAATCTCGCAGGCTCATAATGCGCCATTGGCGTTCTTCGGCCACCTTGCGCAGCGTGTCATCGGGGTCGACGGCAACCGGATGCTCTACTTGTTCAAGCAAGGGAAGGTCGTTGTGAGAGTCGCTGTAAAACCATGCGCCATCCATGGTGAACTCTTGGCCCTCAAGCCATTGCTTTAAGCGAGTCACTTTGCCTTCGCGGTAGCTGGGTGTGCCCGCTACTCGGCCGGTATAGCGGCCGTCTACTATTTCTGGGTCAACTGCAATCAAGTCGTCCACGCCCAAGCGATTAGCGATGGGGGCAGTAATAAAGCGATTAGTGGCGGTGATGATCAGTAACGTATCGCCTTTCGTGCGGTGCCGAGCCAGCAGTTCTTCTGCTTTAGGCAAGATATTCGGCTCGATTTTGCTGACCATAAACTGCTGATGCCAAGCGGCTAACTGTTCCGGCGTATTTTCAGCCAGTGGCTTCAATGCCATTTCCAAAAAAGCCGCCATGTCTAACGTGCCCGCATTGTAATCCGCCATAAAGCGCTCATTGGCCTCGCGGTAGGCAACTGGGTCAACTGCCCCCTGTTCGAGCAAAAACTCGCCCCAGGCATGATCGCTGTCGATGGATATCAGCGTATTATCCAGATCGAAAATGGCCAGACTCACGGCGCTCCCCTTATGGTGTTGGTTAATTGTGCTGCTCGTTAGCTCAGTAATGAACGTCAGTAACGGTTTGCAAAGCGGCGGATTATCGCAGAGTCACCATGGTTTAACCACTTAGGGTGATATTGTATTGATACGCTTGTCTCCCTTGTGGAAAAATGGGGACAACTGAAAATTTATAAGGTGATGTCCGTGATCGACGCTGACGGCTTTCGCCCCAATGTTGGCATCATTA
Organism: Vreelandella alkaliphila; assembly: GCF_016107625.1. Classification (GTDB taxonomy): domain Bacteria; phylum Pseudomonadota; class Gammaproteobacteria; order Pseudomonadales; family Halomonadaceae; genus Vreelandella; species Vreelandella alkaliphila. The sequence goes on along the minus strand of NZ_JABASV010000022.1, from coordinate 24,370 downwards.
TTGCCAACAGCCAGGGGCAGCTGCTTTGGGCGCGTCGTGTAGGGCAAAACGCGTGGCAGTTTCCCCAGGGAGGCATCAAGGCAAACGAAACACCACATCAAGCGCTTTTTCGTGAGCTTTTTGAGGAGATCGGTTTAACCGCCGATGATGTCGATATTGTCGCCTGTACCCGGGGATGGCTGCGCTACCGTCTGCCACGACGCATGATTCGCACCCACTCGCGGCCGGTTTGTATCGGCCAGAAGCAGAAGTGGTTTTTACTCAAGATTCGCTGCCAAGAAAATCGAATCTGTATGACGGCAACGCCTAAACCCGAGTTCGATGGTTGGCGGTGGGTAAGTTACTGGTATCCACTGGGGCAAGTGGTGCCGTTCAAACGAGAGGTATATCGGCGCGCGCTACGGGAGCTCTCTCCTCGCGTTCAGCGCTTGGCGCAACAAGATCACGATGGATAACGTGCGCTCCACTGTTCTAGGAAGCTGTTCTAGGTAAACTGTTCAAAAGAAACAGTTCAAAGGCGGCGCTTCGAAGGACATAGTGACAGTTGGCCGAAAATCCCTCAGCGAGGCAAATAATAGTGAATAGGAAAACGTCCATGCTTGAGGTGCTGCGACGCGTTATTCAAGAAGTGAATGGCGCACGAAACCTCGACGCCGCGCTGTCAACGATGGTACGCCGCATACGAAAGGCCATGCAGACGGATGTGTGCTCCTTCTATTTATACGATAAGGAGCTCGAGTCGCTTGTATTGATGGAGACGATTGGCCTTCGCACGCAAGCGGTAGGCCGCGTTGTGCTACCGCTAGGCGAAGGTTTGGTAGGTCTAGTGGCTAAGCGCAGCGAACCGCTTAATTTAGAAGATGCGCAAAGCCACCCTCACTTTCGTTATTTTGAAGCAACTGGCGAAGAGCGTTACTCAAGCTTCTTAGGGGTGCCGATTATCCATCAGCGCCTCATGCTGGGCGTTTTGGTCGTACAGCAAGCTGAAAAACGTCAGTACGACGACGAAGATGAAGCTTTTCTGGTCACTATGGCTGCTCAGTTGGCAGGTGTGCTGGCTCATGCACTCGCTACCGGTAACCTTGCTCGCCCTGCGCTGCCGGGTGGCCAAGCTATGTTTAAAGGCGTGGCGGCTTCTCCAGGAATGGCGATGGGGGAAGCGGTAGTGATTACGCCGCCCGCTGACCTAAATAGCGTGCCTGACCTTATTCCCAGCGATCAAGACTATGAAGTCGCACGGCTAAAAGAAGCCATTGGCAAAACACGCGATGAAATCCGCGCAGCGGCAGAGCGCTTGGTTAACCGTATTTCTTCCCAAGAGCTGGCGCTATTCGACGTTTACCAGCAAATGCTTGGCGAAGCGGCGCTCTCTGAAGAAGTGGAAAAGCGTATTCGTGAAGGGCAGTGGGCACCTGGTGCGTTAGCCGATGTCGTGCGCCGCCATGTGCAATACCTTGAACGCGTAGACGACGATTATTTACGTGAGCGTGCGGCGGATATTCGCGATCTTGGTCGTCGTGTGCTGGCGCATCTGCAAGAAGACACGCCTTCGACCCCAGAAACCTACCCAGAAAACGCCATTTTAGTAGGTGATGAAATCAGCGTTGCCATGTTGGGAGAGGTGCCAAGGGACAAGCTAAAGGGCTTGGTATCCGTGCGTGGTTCGAGTACCTCGCATGTTGCTATTGTTGCCCGGGCTATGGGGATTCCGACGGTGCTTGGGATGATGGATCTCCCGCTGCCGCGCTTAAATGGCGCCCCGGTAGTGATTGATGGCCACCGAGGGCGATTGTTTGTGCGGCCAGCGCCAGAGCTAAGAACTCGCTACGAAAGCTTGATTGCTGAAGAAGCAGCACTGAGCGAGTTGCTGGAGCACGAACAAGACCTGCCCAGCGAAACACCGGATGGCTATGCCATGCCGCTGATGGTAAATACCGGGCTGGCGGTTGATGCCTCAGCATTGCTGAAAAGCCGAATCGGCGGCGTAGGCCTATACCGCACCGAAGTGCCGTTTATGATTACTGAGCGCTTCCCCGGTGAGAAAGAACAAATGCGTATGTACCGAGAGCAGTTAGAGGGCTTTGCGCCACTACCGGTAGTCATGCGAACGCTGGATATCGGTGGCGATAAAGACCTTCCCTATTTTCCCATTGAGGAAGCTAATCCATTCTTGGGTTGGCGGGGAATGCGGGTAACCCTCGATCACCCAGAAGTATTGATGGTACAGCTGCGTGCCATGCTGAAAGCATCGCATGACTTGAATAATCTCTACGTGCTCTTCCCGATGATTACCAATGTGGAAGAGGTGGACGAAGCGATTCGTCTACTGGATCGTGCCATTCTTGAGCTAGGTGAAGAGGGTATTGATGTCGAGCGGCCTAAAGTAGGCGTGATGATTGAAGTACCTGCGACTATTTATCAAATGGATGCGCTGGCGAAGCGGGTCGATTTCTTCTCGGTGGGCAGTAACGACTTAACGCAGTATTTGCTCGCGGTGGATCGCAATAATCCTCGCGTATCTAGTCTGTACGATGCGTTGCACCCAGCGCTGCTGGGTGCGCTGCAAGAACTCGCTCAGGATGCCACTCGTCTAGAAAAGCCTATATCGCTTTGCGGCGAATTAGCGGGTGACCCTGCTGGTGCGTTGCTATTAATGGCCATGGGATTTACCAGCCTGTCTATGAATGCCCCTAGTTTGCCCAGGGTACGGGCTGCTATTCGCCGAGTGCCAATGCAAGATGCGCAAATGCTGCTTAAAGAAATCATGGATCTGGATACCCCAGCATTGGTGCATGAACATCTCAATCAGCGTATGGATGAGTGGCAGCTATCACACTTAATGCCGCCGCGAGATTAATGCTGGGGCTGATTGGGTATCAGTGGGGAGGGTGTCGTCAACGTGGTTTCTCCCTCAAAACGACCGAGTGGCCCAAACCGCTGCTCGGTAATCGTCACTTGCCCTCGGTGGTTTAGCGTTAACCATGTGGTTGCCCGGGTGCCGTAGTGTTCACCAACAATAAACGCGGCAGAGAGTTGGCGCTCCAGCGTTAAGCCTACACCAGTATCTGGCAACTGCTCATCAGGTGCGGTTTGCGGGTTATGCAGTGCAAATTGCGTCGCGGCCTGCCACTGTTCGTCATTACTATTTAACAAGGCGTCGCGAACCAGGCTTAATTTTGGCCAGGGGGTATTCAGGGTTGCATTTGACAAGCCATGTACCCCTGGGGGCACGCTATTAAGTGCTACCCCATGGCGGCCACGGTGCAGGTGCCACATGCGGTGTTGTGTCGCAACCAAGAGATTAAATCCGGCATAGCGATGCGCGGTCGTGCGCTCTTTCGCTTTAAGCCATGCTTCGACATCGTCGCTTTGTAACACGCTAGCAACGAGTTCGCCTCGGCTGGGTGCGTTGACGGGTGTGGCCAGTGCTGGATCACGCACATTGGTCAACGCTGCAACAACGCCTTGGGAGTTAGCGGCTAACCACGTACCACCGGCTTCCAAGTCGCGTCCACCCAGTACGGCGGTGTGTTCTTGCCAATGAGCAAGAGGGGCAGTGGGCCGCTGGTGGAATTCATCTCGGTTGCCTGCCAAGCGTAATGGTATAGAAGAGCCAGGGGACCAAGAAAAGGTGATTAAGCACATAAGTAAGGCTCGCGAATAGTAACAGGAACCCAATTAGCCAGTGTGGCATGACAGTATTGAGGCGTAGACATACACTTAACATTAATATAAATATGCTTAGCCACGCTATGGCTGCCAGCATGTTGAGGCGCAATATTTTAGAAGCCACCTAGGAAGGCGCATACTATGCAACGCTATCAGCGAGAGCACTTCTGGAATGCGATTGTCTGGCCTACTTTGTGGCCTCTTTTACTCATTCAGGCGGCCTTGGTACTGCTTTGTGTGCTGGTAGGGCTGGTGGTTTGGGGGCTTTCCCCTAGTCAAACGTCATGGAGCACCACTCTGTGGTTGACTCTTGCGTTGCTACTGGGTAGTTGTTTAAACGTTGGCGTTTTCTTGATGCTGGTTAAAAGTCGCGCAAAGCAAGAAGACGCCAGTTGCATGCAAGAGTTAGCCGAGTTAGAGCGCCAAGCCGCCCAATTGGTTAATCGACAAGCGGAGCAGGCTGATTCACAGGCGGAAGACGTCAGTGAAGGGCTGCCACTTAACCGCTTAGCGATGGTCAATCAGCTGTTGGCGGATGTCATTCGCGCAGGTGAGGATGTCCAGCATCCGGCTTCTTTAAGCGAGCCGTTCCGACCCGATCAAACCTTGCTTGATGACCTTCATCACCAGCAAAAACAGTTGAAGCATCTCATTGCTGGGCGCGACCGCGCGCGGGAAGAGTCGCGCTTGAAGTCTGGTTATCTAACGTTACTTCAGCGTGAGGCCGACAGTCTGTTTGATCATTTGGGCGATATGTTGCAGATGGATAATTCAGAAACATGTCACAAGAATATTACTCACGTGCGAGAGCGGCTGGCGGATATACGCGCACTGCTTACTAATTTTGTTCAGCAAAGTGCTAACGAAACAGATGCTTATGAGCAGCCGCTTCCAGCTTCTGAGCGCAAACTACGTATCTTGGTGGTAGACGATGGCCCCGTTAATTTAATGCTGGCACGCCAAATGCTGGAAACCCAGGGGCTGCAGGTAGACGGCGTCAGCAGTGGGGAGCAGGCTTTGGACTGCCAGCAAACGGTTTTTTATGATCTCGTGTTTATGGATATTTTTATGCCGACCTTAGATGGGCTAGAAACAGCACGTCGCTGGCGGACCTTTGAGCGTCTTGGTGGCGGTCAGCGACGCAGTGTCTTGATTGCTCTCACTGCAAACGTTGATAGTGCTGGTAATGGCGCTTATAACGCTGCCGGTATGGATGACGTGCTAGCTAAGCCCTACAAGCTTGAAACACTACTCAGCATGATTACTAAGTGGGTACCCAGCGCGAATAACCAGGTGCAGGATAAATGACAGTATTGAGTATTTTAGCAGGGTATTTGTTGCTAGGCGCAGTGGCAGGCACCATGGCTGGTTTGTTTGGGGTGGGGGGCGGTTTAATTATTGTGCCTGCGCTTGTCTTTGCATTTGGTCTACAGGGGGTTGCTCCTGAAATTACCATGCATCTTGCAGTAGGCACCTCACTGGCGACGATCGTCGTCACCGGGGCTTCGTCAGCATTAGGGCACTTCCGAAAAGGTAGTATTCATAAGCCATGGTTCATGGCGCTGTTACCCGGACTTATGTTGGGGGCTATCGGTGGTGTATTTATCGCAGACAACCTTTCTGGCACCGTTTTGGGAACGTTATTCGGAGTGTTTGTATTGCTGCTAGCAACCAAAATGGTGTTTGGCCTTTCGCCAAAGCCCGGTAGTTCGCCACCAGGAAATGTTGCGATGACCATTGCTGGCGGCGTAGTAGGAGCCATATCAGCACTGTTTGGTATTGGAGGAGGCACAATGACAGTGCCTTGGCTTTCACGGTGTGGTGCAAGCATGACCCAAGCGGTGGGAACCTCTGCTGCCTGTGGCTTACCAATAGCGATGGTTGGTGCGTTAACGTTTATTGTTGTGGGATGGGGTGATCCGCTTCTTCCCCAATGGGCGACTGGCTTTGTCATGTGGCCTGCCTTTATCGGCATTGTGCTAACCAGTGTACCTTTTGCACGGCTTGGCGTTCGTTTGGCTCACGTGCTCCCAGCCACTGTATTGAGGTTTTCATTTGCAACGCTGTTGGCCGTAGTGGGCTTGCGCTTCATATTGGCGTAATTCACCTATGCCACGCTGCTGTTTTCTTCCTGTTTGCTTTAGAGAGTCTCGATGATTAATTACCCAGATATCGATCCGGTAGCGATTTCACTTGGTCCGCTGCAGGTTCATTGGTACGGCTTAATGTATGTGGTGGGGTTTGTGGCGGCATGGTGGCTAGGATGTAAACGGGCGCCACGTATTGGGCTTACGAAAGATGATATCGGTGATTTGCTTTTTTACTGCGCCATTGGTGTGGTGGTGGGGGGGCGATTAGGATACGCCCTGTTTTACGGCTTAGGGCAGTGGACGGCTGACCCGCTATGGGTGTTCCGCGTATGGGATGGCGGTATGAGTTTCCATGGCGGTTTATTAGGGGTACTGATTGCCGCATGGCTATTTGCACGTCGTAAACAACTGGCGTTCTTCACCCTCGCCGACTTCATCGCCCCGTTGGTACCCATTGGTTTAGGCGCTGGGCGGATTGGTAATTTTATCAACCATGAGTTGCCGGGCGGGGTAACGTCACTACCCTGGGGCATGCCATTTCCTGGTATGGGACCAGAGCCACGCCACCCTTCAGCGCTGTACGAAGCTTTTCTGGAAGGTATCGTACTGTTTGCCATCCTGTGGTGGGTATCTGCCAAGCCGCGCGCCAGAGGGTTGGTCTCGGGGTTATTCCTGTTAGGCTACGGCGTCTTCCGTTTTATGGTTGAATTTGTACGTATGCCGGATGCCCACATTGGCTATCTCGCCTTTGGCTGGTTCACCATGGGCATGCTGCTCACGCTCCCGATGATCGCGTTAGGCCTCGTTTTTATCGCCTGGTCGCGTCATCAACCCATCGATGCCAAGGTGTAGCGCGTGTTAAGCGTAGCGCACCCGCGATGGTGCTCCAGCGCGAAGCGGCGCTGTTATTAAGCAGAGCAGCGGCTCCCGTCGCGGGTGCCTCATTTGCTCGTTCCTCACAAGATTCGTTACGCCGCGCTACGGTAGGTGCCGTAGGCTGATTTAGTGGTTTTGTAGCGCGGCGTAAGCGTCAGCGCACCCGCGGGGGAGTATGGAGCGTTGCTTACGTGGCCACGACGCGGGTGCCTTATTCGCTCGTTCCTCGCGAGATTCGTTACACCGCGCTACGGTAGGTACCGTAGGCTGATTTAGTGGTTTTGTAGCGCGGTGTAAGCGTCAGCGCACCCGCGATGGTGCTCCAGCGCGAAGCGACGCTGTTATTAAGCAGAGCAGCGGCTCCCGTCGCGGGTGCCTCATTTGCTCGTTCCTCACAAGATTCGTTACGCCGCGCTACGATAATCGCAATAGATTGACATTAAAGGTTTTGTAGCGCGTGGTAAGCGCAGCGCACCCGCGAAAGTGGTCTAATTAGGCTCGACCTACCCCCCTATACCAGCCTAGAATACCCAATTACATTGCCTGTTAATCTGGAATTTCTGTGACTGCAATAACGCCCATGCCGAAAGAAGCGCTAGAACAGCCGTATCTCGACCTAATGCGCACCGTAATGGAGCAAGGCGTGGATCGGGATGATCGCACTGGTGTTGGTACGCGCTCAGTGTTTGGTCATCAAATGCGTTTCGACCTCTCCCGTGGTTTTCCGCTGCTAACCACTAAAAAGCTGCACCTGCGCTCTATTATTCATGAGCTGCTGTGGTTTCTTAAAGGTGATACCAATATCGGGTATCTCAAAGAGCATGGCGTACGTATCTGGGACGAGTGGGCCGATGAAAACGGTAATCTTGGTCCGGTCTATGGTTATCAGTGGCGCAGTTGGCCGAGCCCCAATGGCGGTAGTGTCGACCAGATTGCTAATGTGTTGGAGCAGATTCGCAAGACGCCTCAGTCACGGCGACTGATTGTTTCAGCCTGGAATCCAGGTCAAGTTGATGAAATGAAATTGCCGCCTTGCCACTGTTTGTTTCAGTTTTATGTGGCTAATGGGCGTTTATCGTGCCAGCTTTACCAACGCAGTGCGGATATTTTTTTAGGTGTGCCGTTTAATATTGCAAGCTATGCGCTACTGCTCAGCATGGTGGCGCAGGTAACTGGCCTGGAGCCCGGTGAATTTGTACATACGTTGGGTGATGCCCATCTTTACAACAATCACCTAGAGCAGGCTCGGGAGCAGTTGAGTCGCACGCCTAAAGCGCCACCGCGACTGTCGCTTAACCCTCAGGTAACCAATCTGTTTGATTTCACCTTTGACGATATCAATATCGAAAAGTATGAGTCGCACCCCCATATCAAAGCGGAGGTGGCAGTATGAGTCAGCAGCAACATGCTTATGATCCCCTGGTGCCGATAGCGATGATTGTGGCGATGGCCAAAAACCGGGTGATAGGGGTCGAGGGTAAGTTACCTTGGTACCTACCTGAAGATCTAAAGTTCTTCAAACGCATGACTCAAGCCAAGCCGCTTGTGATGGGGCGCAAAACCTACGCATCAATAGGCAAACCGCTGCCCAATCGGCTCAATATTGTAGTAACCCGTGATCCAAACTTTGCCGCCGAAGGCGTGCGGATATGTCATGAGCTACCAGCAGCGCTGGCATTGGCCGATCAGCAGGCCACCATTGAAGCAGCAGAAGAAATTATGGTGATGGGAGGGGGAGAAATTTATCGACAAGCGCTTCCTCATGCCCAGCGCCTCTATATCACTGAAGTGGATATTGATGTCGATGGTGATGCCGTTTTCCCCGAATTCTCCATGGATGAGTGGCAGGAAGTTCAGCGTGTCGCGGGCAAGCCAGCAGAAGGGCAGCCTCGATACGACTTTGTAGTCTATGAGCGGATCGCCGACTGATCAGCGCAAAGAAGGAGGGGGTTATGGCCGCAACAGTACTGGATCTGCTAGAAACATTGGAAACGCACCTTGAGCAGACCAAAGCCGCATTGAACGCGTTGCGTGAAGAGAACGAAATGCTCAAAAGGCAGTTGGCAAACCAAATGCCCCAGACCCAACCGCCTTCGCAGCCGCTACAAGATCCAGCCCAGTCTGATGTGTCTGCCGTTGAGCCGTCTGCAGTAGATGCAAAGCCCTCTTCAGAAAAGTCCGACTCAATGGCCGTAGAGCAAACGCCAGAAGAAGCGTTAGCCTCAAGGTCCATGAGTGAAGAGAAAGTAACGGCAGAAACAGTAACGACAGAAACAGAAGCTGTGCCGCAGCCACCCTCCCCGCAAGCGCTTTTGCGTCAGTGGTATAAACGCTATCCGCACGCGTTTTTCACTGGACATACTAAACCGCTAAAAGTGGGCATTCATCAGGATTTAGCCCAGCGAGAACCCTGGTCGGGGAAGTTGATTCGTCGAGCATTAGCTAACTATGTGAATTTGCCACGCTATGTGAAATCCATGCGAGAAGGTGCTGAGCGAATCGATTTGGATGGAAACCCAGCAGGCAAAGTCGATAAAGAAGCGGCGCGACATGCCAGTGAGCGACGAAAAGATAAGCAAGACAGCAATACACCAAAGCAAGCACAGTCTTCAGAAAATAGAAAGTCGCAGCAATCTTCAAAACAGTCTTCAAAGCAGTCTTCAAAAAAAGCATCGAAACAAGTGCTTCAAAAGGCACCAAATAATGCTACCCCCGCAGCTATGAAAGAGCATGAGCATCGGGGGATGAATGAAGCTAAGGAAAAAGTTGAAGCAGCTAAACCGCTTAGCTTAGAGGATAAATTAAGAGGGCTTCAGCAGAAATTTACCGGGCGCTGAGACCAGTCAGTTACTCATGGGTTCCTTAAAAAAATGCAAATCGTAAAAAAACACTGTTTTTTTCTATTGCGTTCACTGGAATCCCAGTATAGAGTTTGACCTGCGAGCATTGGACTATAACAAGGCTTAGTTGAGGACATGCCGCATACCACCGGGAAAAACCGGAGGATGGCATAAAGAGCATGGCCCGCAAGCCAGCTGCAGACTTCACAATAAGTTTGCGGTAACGATCGAAACAGTAAGCTAGTTAAGGAACCTACATCATGAAAAAGACACTTTTAGCGACTGCTATCATTGGCGCCCTCGGTGCCTCTGCTGCCGCTCAAGCAGCTACCGTTTATGACCAAGACGGCACCAAACTTGACGTCTATGGCCGTATCGCCATGGGTATCGCTGGTGGTGGCCCCGAGTTCAACGACGAAGGTCAAGAAATTGACAAGAGTCCGGAATTTGTTGATGTCTATTCTCGCCTCGGCCTGCGTATGAGCCAAGAAGTTAACTCTGACCTGACCGCTTTCGGTCGTTTAGAGTGGCGCTTCAAAGGCGACGAGCGTTACACTGAGTCTGGCTTCACTGAAATTCGTCAGAGCTACCTGGGCTTGCAAAGCAAGCAGTACGGTACCGTTCAAGCTGGTAACTTCGACAGCTTCTACAACCAGTTTGTTTCTCTGCCGTTCGATGTTTACATCGATCGTGGTCTAGAATTCGCTGGTCACCCGAAGCAGTCGCGTGGCGACTCTATCGGTTACTACACGCCTGATCTTCAAGGCTGGACTGCCTTCCTGCAGCTGAAACACTACAGCGAGCGTGGCGAACTTGAACCAGTTCGTGCAGAAGGTAACGTAGTTGCTGCACAAGGTGGCGTACGCTACGAGCAAGGTCCTGTCACTGTAGCTCTTGGCTTCGTTGACGATGTTCAGCGTGGTGGCGGTAACGGCGAAATGCTGGGTGGTCTGATCGGTTCTTACGCCGTTAATGATCAGCTGTCAGTTCGTTTAGGTTACGAAGGTCGTGAAAACAACTCCGACTTGCGTCTCCGTGAAAACGGCTACGACAAGGTTGGTGTTGGTGCGACTTACACCACAGGTCCTTGGGCGTTCACTGGTGACTACTACCACGTCAGCCGCGATGGTATCAGTCCTGAAGGCGAAGAGAACGATAACAGCAACGCTTGGTCTCTGGGTTCTTACTACAAAGTTTCCAGCGCGTTTGATGTTTTCGTAGAAGTTGCTGATGGCGACGCACCGTCCATCAATCGTGACGAAACTACTCTGAGCGATCTGACTGACAACGTTTACTGGCTAACAGGCGCGCGTTACCACTTCTAAGCTTGGCTCCATCGCCATGCTTAGCAGGTAACCCCTGTAAGTGATATAGAACCGGCCTCATTGCGAGGCCGGTTTTTTTTATTAGTTAGATTTCATAGCAGTATAGTGGAATGCAAGTTTTAAAATCATGGTCGTCTCGAGGCGAGAGAAGCAATGAGATAAAAACTACCTATCTGGCGGTTTATTCAAGTCAAAGCTATGGAAGATGCGCTGTTAAAAAAGTAATGCCTAAAGACCAGAAGGCGATTGCGCGCCCCCTGGCTAAGCACCTCTAATCAGTGTGAGTGCCCTGCAATATGATACCTATCAAGCGTATACTTCCCCACGTAAGCCGCTCGCTACTAAAGCATGGTCTTATGTCTTGTTGAGATAGGTTTTGAGATAGTTTTTTGAGATAGGTTTCTGAGATAGATTTCTGAGATAGGTTTTTGAGATAGTTTTTCTGGAATCCTTGCTGCGCTTGAAATCGTCCTTATGTATAAGACTAAAAAATGATCTCCAGAAGTGCGGGATTCGTTTATATGCTGATGGCAAAGAGATTTCATTGTGTGCTAGTGAGCTGTTTTATGAATATTTTTATGGTAATTGTTAAATAATCAATATTGGGGAAGGAGATGAACGAGCAAGCCTAATCAGAGGTTTACCAAGGTTTGTGAGAGCTTGTTTGTCTTCTTAAATAGAGGCGGTTAATTTAAAATAGTGGAAGATCACTGCATCTGATCTGCCTGCTCAGCAAGTATTTAGATATAAAAATTTATTGATGATGTAAATTTTGCGATAGCAATCTAAACCAACCATTAAGTCAATTTTTTGATTGACTCAAGAGTTCTACATGATTAATAGAGTATTGAAAAGCCAGCTTCTTACAACGTTGGGAGCAAGGGGGTTGGCAGCAGGCGGTACTTTCCTGCTTTCTTACGTGTTGGCCACGTTTGTTAGTATCCAGTCTTTCGGTGCTTTCATGTTATGCCTCTCGATTATGATTGGTATGCAGGTGTTTGCCAGCCTGGGAACTGATCGGGCCACACTCAAATATATGGGGGTGGCTACTTCTAATAATAATCGCCAAGAGGTCGCGTGGATTTACAAACATGCCATGACGGTTAACGTATTGGTGGGAGTCCTGCTGGGCGTAGTGCTGTGGATATTAGCCCCTAGTGTGGCAAGGATGCTGCTTTCATCAACCGAGCACGCCGTTGAGAGCCTACGTATTACCGCGCTATTGTCGCCGCTATACAGTGTGATTTATTTATGCAACTTCCTGATGAAAGGGTGGGGCAAGGCTAATGTTTCCTGCCTGTTCGAAATAGGGTGTATCTCTATAGTGCTCAGTGGCGTTGTAATTATATGTGCTTGGCTGGGTATTCCGTTGGGTGCGCGGGCACTAATTTCTGCGCTGGGCGTAATCCTGGTAGTGTACCTGCTGGTGGCGCTGTGGGCAGTCTGGTGGCTGTATCGACGCAGCACGCTGGTCGAAAGTGAAAGTGTCAGCTTTAGCCAAGACTTCTACCGCCATTTGCCTGACTTCCTGTTGGTAGGCATCATCTTCTATTACACTCAATGGGGGGTTGGGTTGGTGCTAGGTGCCTTCCATAGTGAAAGCGACGTAGCATTGTTTAGTCTTGGGCTGCGGCTGGCTATGATCATCGGTTTCATCCTGACGGTATATGACAGCATTCTAGGGCCGCGTTTTTCTCGACTTCAACACGAAGGGAATGGCGAAGGACTCAAGCAGCTTGCTCAGAAAAGCGCCTTCCAAATGACCTGCTTTGCCTTGCTGCCTGCGCTGGTATTCATTATCTGGCCCGAAGCTGTGCTTGCCCTGTTTGGCAGCGATTACAGCGGTGCTGCAGGCGTAGTAAGAATTCTCGTGATCGGACAGTTGGTCAACGTAATGACTGGCTCGGTCATATTGCTGCTTTTAATGGCTGACCAGCAGCGCGCAGCGCGGAATATACTGATCTGGTCGGTGGTAGTAGGGGGCGTTGCCTCGCTGGTACTGATACCACGTTACAGCGCAGAGGGGGCGGCTTACGCGCTGCTGCTGTGCCTATTGATTCAGAACGTCGTGGCGGTCTACGTGGTGAAGAAAAAGTTCGGTTTCCTGATGACCGATTGGCGTTTCGTCATAGCGCCGCGAAACCGAGCTTAACAATGATGGTGAACTAAAATGATTAGACTTGAAAGGGAATTTCACCTGGAAGAAGGGGTTGATTACAGCTTTATTAATCCATTTTCTTTAGGCATTGTGGCGCAAAGTCTGAGCGAACAAGAGTGCCGACAGATTCGCTTTTACGCCGACGGTATTGCTGTAGTGCTCTATGTCCGGCTGTTCAAGGGCAAAAAGATCGAACGTACCAGCTTCGACGATACCTCGATTGCCCCAGTGGTGTTAGGGCATGCACAGGCCTTGCAGAAGCGCGTTGCGCTAGTGGGCGGCACGGAAGAGAACATTCTTCAGGCGGCTGAGCTGTTGGTGCAGAAATATCCTGGCCTGGAGATCAGCTACGTACGCTCAGGCTTTTTTAGCTGCGAGGAGGAGCGCCAACAGAGCTTGGTGAATGCTGCCCGTGCAGACATCGTCATCGTAGGAATGGGCGCAGGCAAACAGGAGCGTCTGCTGCTGGATCTGCGCGCAGCCGGCTGGCAAGGCACTGGTTTCACCTGTGGCGGCTATCTAGATCAGTTCGTGCAGGCCAAGGGGCAAGATTACTACCCTGCCTGGGTAGACCGCCTCAACCTGCGCTGGCTATACCGAATGATCAAAGAGCCCAATCGTTTGCTGAAACGCTACCTGAAAGACTACCCTCGGTTTTTGATCAAATACGGTAACAAAATTGAGTGAATCATGATTCCTAAAAAGATCCATTTTTGCTGGTTTGGCGGCAACCCCATGGGCACGCTCTACAAAGAGTGCATCGCTACATGGAAAGAAAAAATGCCTGACTTTGAGATCATCGAGTGGAACGAAAGTAATATTGATAAAAATATTCCCTTTGTTCGTTACTGCCTGGAAAACAAAAAATGGGCGTTTCTTTCTGACTACATTCGGATGTATGCCTTGAATGAGCAAGGGGGGATCTATCTCGATGTGGATATGGAGGTGGTGAAGTCCTTGGGTCCTTTATTGAATCATCCCTTTTTCATTGGTTATGAAGATGAGGGAAGGATCGGGGCCGGAGCCATTGGCGGTGTACCTGGGCATCACTTCTTCAAAAACGCTATGCAGCTTATCGAGGAACGGCATCAGAAAAAGAAGCCTTACTTAATTGCACCAGAAGTGGCCAATGCATGCATTGCCAAAGAAGACACAGATACTGTCATCTTGCCTTGGCCACTGTTCTACCCTTATAACCCCTATGCAAAAGTGCATGACCGAAAGCAGCTGCTCTATCGGCATGTCACTGATGAAACTTATCTCATCCACCACTGGGGAAAGGGGTGGAAAATGGGGTTGGTGGAAAGAGCTTTTAGAAAGCTGTTTAAGTGATCCGTAGCGGCAAAAGTCTTCATTTTAGCTAGATGCGTTTGGGAGCAAGGGATGCAAGGTCGTTACCCACTGGGCAATACCCTATTAACTTATCGCAGCAAGGCACAGCCGCTGGCAGCGATGCTGCTGATGGCCGTCATCCTGGTGCTGGGCGTGGTGGGGGTGATGTCGCCTTGGCACTACAACATACTTCCTGCTGTGCCGCTGCTGGAGCTGGCGGTGCTTGGCGTATCCGCGTTGGTGTTTCCTCCTAAAAGTCGTTCGGCCTGGCTATTTATGGTGGCGGCTGGCGGTTATCTGGTCGTTACCTTGGCCATTGCCCAGCTGATGAGTGGCAGCCATATTCTCGATTACGTCCAAGCGTATAAGGCGTTCTTTTACGTCCTGTTACTGTGCTCATTCATCGCTCGGCCACTGTTCAAGCAGGCGCAGGTCGTCAAATTTTTTTACGTGTTGCTGGGGCTGTTCTTTCTCAAGTACGCCTACTCGCGATTAATTGGTCTGGACGCCTGGGTCAGTCAGCGTCCTGGAATCTTCACAGAGAACAATTTCGAGTTAGTGCTGCTGATACTGCTACTTTACCTGGTGCTACCCGTAATGCGCTGGCGGTTCGTTTCGATTGTCGCCGTGATGCTGATCATTTTTCTGTCTGGATCGCGCAGCGCGTTCCTGTGTTTTCTGGCGGTGTATGTCTTCAGTGTGTTTCGTGTGGGTAAGGGCTTTATCAAGCCATGGTTGCTGCTTTTCCCGTTGCTAGTGTTATTGGCTTACGGCATCGTCAATGACCGAATGGATATCACGTTGGGAAGTGGTGCCGATACGGCTGGTGAGAGCTCCAGCATGCCCGTCATAGAAGAAGGACGTTCACCTGCCACGACGTTGGATTCGGATAGAGAAGTCATCGAACAGCCGCTCACCTTCCGCTCATTTTTGGAGCGGGGCGCTTCCATCGACCGCGTTCGGTTTCTGCTCTACTTTCTCGACGAGGTAGAGGGTTGGCAGTGGTGGAACGTAATGCTGGGCACCCAGCCATTGACCCCGCTTTCTACGCAAACGTGCGAAGCGCTCTCCTACTGGAGCGACTTGTATAGCTTTTCGGGAGACGGTACCTGCTATTCGGTCATTCTGCACTCTTACATCATTCGCGTGCTTTACGACCATGGCGTGTTGGGGCTGATCTTTCTCGTGGCGTTTACCGTATTTGCGCTGCGCAAGAGCGGCTATAGCTGGGCCGACACTCTGTGTGTACTGGGCGTATTGATGGCCTCATCGCTTTCTGTGTCGGCATTCAATAGCGTGTTTGCCATGCTTTCCATGATGTTCTATCTCTCTTATGGGATAGGGGAGCAGGGTTCGGCTTCCTCCGCGGAAGCGTCCGGCGTCAAGACGGCTTGAATGCGCCCAGAAATGCCTTATAAAGCGCTCAATAATTAGATCGTAGAATAGAGACCGTACTATGCACTCAGACAGTAAATCGGGAGGGGCACAGAAAAGAGGTGTAATCTTTTCCGAGCGCTATCCGCCCAAAATCATCTTCCCAGTGTTCGATGTTGCCATCGTCGTCCTCTCGGGGGTACTGGCGTACCTGCTGCGTTTCGAGACTGTTCACTTGCATGAGCGTTACGTACTGGCGCTTGCGTGCATGTCCTTGCTGGTGGTGGTGGCCAACAGCTCGACGGGTAGCTACAAGCGTTGGCGTATCTCATCCACCTTTTATATTATCACTAAGTTGATGCTGGTCTGGCTGGTGATTGGCATCATCGTCACCTCCGCTATTTACTTTGCTCACGCCGCAGAGCGCTACTCGCGGCTATGGGTAGGCCTTACCTTATTGTTCTCTTTCGTGCTGACCGCCAGCGCCCGAGCACTGGTGCAGTATGGATTACGGCGCATTCGCATTCGCGGTGGCGCGCGCCGCCCGGTTTTTCTGGTGGGGCCTGCCAAGAATGTGCTGCACGTGGCGAGAGGCATGCGGGCGGCCTCTTGGGAAGGGCACTCCATTGCGGGTATTGAGCGCTTAGGTGATGAAGCGCCGAATCAAGAGGACCTGGAGCGCATCGCCAGCCGCATCAGCGATGCGGGCGCCGCCGAAGTGTGGATCTGTGTACCGCTGGAAATGGGTGAGACCGTGCATGGCCTCTTCTATGCATTGCGCAATCACACCGAAGAGATTCGCCTGATCCCGGAATTCAAAGACATGCGCCTACTCAACCACCGCACCAGCGAAGTGGCGGGTCACTTGGCGATCGACCTCAGTGTATCGCCCATCAACGGCATGGCGAGTATCGTCAAGCGCGCCGAAGACATCCTCGTCGGCAGCATGATCACGCTGATGATCCTGCCAGTGTGCATTGCCATTGCCCTGGCGATCAAGCTGACCTCGCCCGGTCCAGTACTGTTCAAGCAGCATCGCACGGGTTCCAACGGCAAAATGTTCAAAGTCTATAAGTTCCGGTCAATGAAGGTGCATCAGGAGAAGGACGGTGCCGTCACACAGGCCACCAAGAATGACGATCGCCTAACCCCGATAGGCGCCTTCTTGCGCGGCACCTCCCTGGATGAGCTGCCGCAGTTCTACAACGTGCTACAAGGGCGTATGTCGATTGTCGGCCCGCGCCCCCATGCGCTAGCCCACAACGAGTACTATAAGGAGCTGGTGGAGTCTTATATGCGTCGGCACAAGGTGAAGCCCGGTATTACCGGTTGGGCTCAGGTCAACGGCCTACGTGGAGAGACCGAGACGCTTGAAAAGATGCAGCGACGGGTCGAATACGACCTGTGGTACATCGACAACTGGTCGGTATGGCTCGATCTCAAGATAATTTTCATGACCGTGTTTAAAGGCTTTAAACATGCCAATGCCTACTAACCGGAGCCTCTAAATGATCCTAGTGACAGGTGGCACGGGCTATATTGGCTCGCACATCGCCGTTGAGCTGCTGGAAGAAGGTCACGCGGTAGTACTGCTGGATGACCTTTCCAATAGTGTGGCCTCCGTAGTACCGCGCATTGAAAAAATCACCGGGCGCACAGTTGCGTTCTACCAGGGCGATGTGCGCGATGCCGCACTGCTGGCTACTATTTTCGAGCGCCATTGTATCGAAGCAGTGATTCATTGTGCGGGCCTGAAGGCTGTGGGCGAAAGCTTTACCCAACCGCTGGCGTATTACAATATCAATGTATACGGCACTATTGCGCTGTGCCATGCCATGCATAAGGCTGGTGTTAAAAAGCTGATCTTTAGCTCATCAGCCACCGTCTATGGCGTGGAAGCTATCCCGCCCTACGTGGAAACCATGGGGCGCGGCAGCTGTACCAGCCCTTACGGTACCTCCAAGGCAATGGTTGAGCAGGTGCTGGAAGATCTGTGCGTCAGTGACTCGGAGTGGTCTGTGGCTATGTTGCGCTACTTCAATCCCATTGGGGCGCACCCCTCGGGCATGATCGGCGAGTCACCTCAAGGGGTTCCCAACAACCTGATGCCCTATATCAGCCAAGTGGCGGCAGGCGTACTGCCCGCGCTGCAGGTCTACGGCAATGACTACCCCACTGAAGACGGCACTTGCGTGCGCGACTACCTGCACGTGGTTGATCTCGCTGCCGGGCATCGCGCTGCGCTTAAGGCACTAGAAATGCCGGGTGCCCGCCACTACAACCTGGGCACGGGGCAGGGGGTGTCGGTCAAGCAAATGATTGATGCTTTCACCCAGGCCACACAGGTACCCGTGGCTTTCCGCTATGCCCCTCGGCGCGATGGTGATCTGGCTGCTTTCTGGGCCAGTGCTGAAAAGGCGCAGCAAGAGCTGGGCTGGCAAGCTACCAGAACCCTCGACGATATGATGATCGACACCTGGCGCTGGCAGCAGCAAGCAGCCTCATGAGGTAATGCCCGTCAAGTGAACTCCTGGCGAGCAACGTCGTTGCCTGTGCTACTATCGGCTTCCTTAATGAATTGCCGCCTCAAGGCCATGAAAGGAAGCCAGTTTCAATGTTGTCAACGCCCAGTTTTTCGTCACCAACAGGCAGTCAGCCCCCCCAGCTATTCACCGGCGTGGCCGTCTTTTTATTGGCCGCCATCGCACTGGTGGTGCCCAGCGGTTACTCACTGGGTGCGTTACTTCTGGTGCTGGCGGGTCTAGTGCTTATCGCCCTTCGCAGAGTTCCCATTCTGACGCGCCAGGACGGTGCCATCATCGCCGTGCTACTGGCTTATGCAGCTATTACGATGCTGGAAGCTTGGCTGGATGGTCAGGGTGGTAAAGGCTACGACAAGCCTAGCCGTTTCATCCTGGCCATTCCGGCCCTCTTCTGGGTGCTACGCTACCCCCCAAACTTGGCTTTTCTTTGGAGCGGCATCGCCGTGGGGGCGATCAGTGCTGGCACCTGGGCCGGATGGCAGAAGCTATTCGAAGGAGTAGATCGTGCCCAGGGGCATACCCACGTTATCCAATTCGGTAACCTAAGTATGTTGCTTGGGGTGCTTTGTTTGGCGGGGCTTGGATGGGCCGCTGTTCAGCGACAGCGCAACGTGTGGGTGGTTTTCATGATGCTGGGTGCGATGGGCGGCATACTAGGCTCGCTATTTTCAGGTAGCCGAGGGGGGTGGGTAGGCTTTCCTATCGTATTGATGGTGCTATACCGTGCTTATGGAACAGGGTTTTCACCGAAGCTAAAGGTCGCGGCTGTAGTCGCGGTGTTAATCGCCGGTGTCGCGGTCTATGCCGTGCCTCAGCTTGGTGTGCAAAGTCGTGTTCATCAAGCGTTCAATGATATCAATTTGTATATCTCTGGTGAGAACCGTTCCACCTCGTTGGGTTCTAGGTTTGAAATGTGGCGTGGAGCTACGTTGTTAATTCAAGAAAAACCGTTAATAGGTTGGGGAAGCAATGGCTACGAGCAGGCGATGGCAGCGCTGGGGGAAGAGGGCGTTATTGAGCAAGAGGCCGCTTCGTACGGCCACGCACATAATGAATTTATAGATGCTTTTGCCAAGCGTGGTTTGATTGGCTTGTTTGTTCTATTAGCGCTTTACATCATTCCAATGCGCTTGTTTGCTAGGCAGCTAGGTGCCGACAATTTAGCAATTCGATCTATTGCTACCGCGGGCGTGCTGCTCTCAGTCACCTATATCGACTTTGGCCTCTCTCAAGCGTTCTTAACTCATAACAGCGGTGTGATGATGTATGCTTTTTTACTAGCCTCGTTTTGGGGTATCTATGCAAATCTTACGAGATAAGCAAGTCATACCAAGTTCCAAAGTTGACTTTTAAGTTGTTGATCCCGTAACAAAAAAAGCCAGTTCTTACAGATCTGGCTTTTTTTATGTGTTTCATAGGTAATGTAGCAAAATTTAATGAATTAACTGTATAAGGTTTGTCAACGTAGAGCCTTGCCAGTTAATCCCTTACAATGGCTCCGCTTCGATAGCACAGGTTAACCACTTTTTAAGCCGCACAGCGTAGGGCAAGGGAATGCGCCCGTTAGAATCCCTGGGCGGTAGCGTGCCTTTTTACTGGAAATCATCATGTCAAATAGCCCATTTTTTCTAACGCGGCCAGCTCGCATGCTGCTGGCAGCGTTAAGCGTTGCCGTAGTAAGCGGCTGCGCTACCTATCCCAATAGCACTCAACAGCAAGCGCGGTATGTGCTGAATACCGACTCAGCTAAACTGCTGAGTGACGACAACCTCAATGGCTTTTTATCTCAAGCACCTGCTGGGGCAGTTATGAACCTGGCGCGCAGCCCTTGGGGTGATAACGTCGAAATCGTTGCAGACGCCCCTTACCTCGCGGCCAGTGGTAGAGCGTGTCGACAGCTGCGGGTAGTAGAATCAGGAAGTGGCGCTGCACGCATCGCGCTCACCTGTGAGACTCCCAATGGTTGGGTTAATCAGCGAGTGCTAAGCCAAAGCACTTCCGCGACATCAACAGCAGCACAAGGGCGCTAAAATGAACGCTATTCGTCTTCTTAAACGGCTCTCGTTTAAACGCCCTCTTGCCGTTGCTTCGCTGGTTATTATGAGTAGTGCCGTAAGCACGACGGGCTGGGCACAAAGCATTAGCCTACCTAATACTATTTTGCCGGAAGGGCAAACCCGTGAGCAGCAAGAACAGGTAGATGATACGCCACGTGCCGATTGGCGTAGCGGCACCTATGGGCCCGTCAGCGCACAGCCGCAAAACCCAGATGAATTACCCCCGTTCGGGGCCAACCTGTTTAGCGGTGGCTTTCGTGGCGCGATGGGTGATGGCTTGAATGCTAGCTACCAAGTAAAGCCCGGTGATCAAATTACCGTGCGTGCCTGGGGTGCGTTTGAGTTTGAGCGCGTGTTACCCGTGGATGCTCAAGGCAATATCTTTATTCCTGGTTCTGGCCCATTAAATGTAGAGGGCCAAAACAGCCAGCAGGTAGAGAGCAGTGTGCGCGGTGCCATCACATCGGTTTACCCAGAAAACGTACAAGTTTACACCAACGTGCAGGGTGTTCAGCCCGTTGCTGTTTTTGTCACCGGGTATGTTGAAAATCCAGGCCGTTTCGCAGGCACACCGAACGACTCAGTACTCTATTTTCTTGATCAAGCAGGCGGTATCGACCAAGACTTGGGTAGTTACCGGCAAATTCGTGTAATGCGAAACGACCGTACGGTTGCCACGGTCGACCTATACGACTTTCTTATCAATGGTTCTATTGCTCGGCCGCAGTTTGAAGATGGCGATACCATTGTGGTCGAAGAGCGCGGCCCGGCGATTGCGGTGGGGGGCGATGTGCACCGCGAACACCGTTATGAATTACTGGGCAATCAGTTAAGCGGTGCTGAGTTAGTGAATCTGGCGCGTTTAAGAAGCGGTGTTTCTCATGTTCTGCTACGCGGCAACCGTGAAGATGGGCCTATTGCACAATATTTCCCTATCGACATGTTCTACGGTCAAACCATTCGTAGTGGCGATGAAGTCCTGTTCAGCGCCGACAAGCGTAGTGAAACCATCGTGGTTGAAGTGGAGGGCAGCTACTACGGGCCTTCACGTTACGCGTTACCCCGCGATGCACGCTTAAGCGAACTGCTAGATGCCATCCCCGTACCGGAAAACATGACCGCGGTGGAAAGTATCTCGCTACAGCGTGAAAGCGTTAGGCAGCAGCAAAAGCAGTCTATGGAAGACAGCCTGCGTCGCTTAGAAACTACCTATCTCAGTGCTGAATCCAGCACTAATGAAGAAGCGCGAATTCGTGCCCAAGAAGCCGAACTGATCCAAAACTTCATTGAGCGTGCCCGAGAGCTAGAGCCTAGCGGCCGTTTGGTTGTTGCTTACAACGACCAAATTTCGGATATTCGCCTGCAAGATGGCGATGTTATCACTATTCCTGAATTGAGCGATTCGATGCTCATTAGTGGTGAAGTGCTCGTACCCCAAGCCGCTGTTTATCGCCCTGGCATGAACGTGATTGACTACATCGAAAGCGCTGGTGGTTTCACTAACCGCGCCGATGAAGACCACATTCTAGTGGTTCGTCAGAACGGCGCGGTAGAAAATGCCCGCAACGTTAACCTGCGCCCTGGCGATGAAATCCTGGTCATGCCCGCCGCACCTACCCACAACCTGCAGCTAGCATCTACGCTCACGCAGATTCTATTCCAAATCGCTGTCGCTACCCGCGTCGCAGTTGATCTGTAACGGCTCTAGCCACGGAAGACATGGTAAGCACGGATAAAACTAAAGATTATTCTTTTGACCTTGTCCGTGTTTTCAGTGAGTGTCCGTGGCAAATTAAAAGCCGCATAACTTATTTCACTTTCAAAAAGTAGAGCTATGGCAAATGTAAAAGGCGCGCCCAAGGGCGCCCGTACGCCTTGGCAAGTCACTCGTAGCGTTTGGTACGCCATGTTCGTGCGCGAGGCGCTCTCCCGCACCATGGGCGATCGCATGGGCTGGTTCTGGATGATCTTTGAACCCGTCGCGCTCGTCAGCATTATGGTAGGCATACGTAGTTTTATTCGTGGTGGTGGTTTTATTGCAAATGCTGATTTTATTCCTTGGATGATCGCAGGCTTGATGGGGTTCTTCCTTGTTCGTGAAGGGATGATAAGAGGTATGGGGGCAATTGACGGTAACAAAGCGTTGTTCGCTTACCGTCAAGTACAGCCGATTGATCCGGTTTTAGTGCGTAATTTTCTGGAAGGATCACTACGCAGTTTGGTTTTTCTGATTTTTATTGGCGGTGGATTAATGCTGGGGTTGGATCTTTACCCAGATAATGCGATCCGCGTGATGGCCGCCTGGTTGTCACTTTGGAGTTTAGGGTTAGGTTTGGGGCTGGTAACGTCTGTTACTGCAACGTTGGTGCCTGAAATCGGTATTGTAGTTCGCATGATTTCGCTGCCACTGTTAATTATTTCTGGTGTTATTTTGCCACTGAATAGCCTGCCCCATTGGCTGCTGGAATACTTAATGCTGAACCCAATCCCTCATGGGTTAGAAACACTTCGCTTAGGCTTTTTTGAAAACTATAAAGTGGTGCAAGGTACCAGCATGCTTTACATGTGGTTGTTCACGTTTACTTTAATATCGCTAGGGCTACTGATGCACCTGCGCTTTGTTGATAAGTTAAAGGCAAAATAATTCATGCAAGCTTCATTACGTCGATTTGTAAAAACATCGCCTCACTGGGCATTAGCATTTGTCGCTATTCTACTGGTGTCTTTTTATTGGTTTGTATGGGCAGAAGAGCGCTATGTGTCCCGTGCAACGGTAGTGCTAGAAAGCCCACAAGTCGCCACACCGGAATTTAGTCTTTCCTCGTTAATGGGGGGAGGCAGTGGTAATACCCACGATTTATTGCTACTGCGTGAGCACTTATTGTCTGTTGATATGTTGCGTTTGCTGGATGAACAGCTTGATATTCGCCAACACTACAATGAGCACGGCGATATTTTTGCCAAATTACGCGACCCAAATGTCCCCATTGAAGACCTGCATAAATATTACCTGCGTCGGGTTGAGGTCGAGCTGGATGAGTATGCCGGTGTTCTGAACATTCACGTCCAGGGTTACACACCTGAATTCGCTCGAGATATGGCTGCACTGCTGCTAGAAGCGGGCGAAAATCACATGAATACAATGGGCCACCGCTTAGCCGAAGAGCAGGTGCGTTTTTTAGAGCAGCAGATGATTCGCTTGGAAGATCGTTTCCGCGACACTCGCAATGAGTTGCTCGAATTTCAAAACGAGTACGGCCTAGTGTCGCCCACCTCAACGGTAGAAAGTATTAACCAAGTTGTCGCTACGCTAGAAGGTGACTTAGCCCGCCTGCAAGCGCAACGCAATGCATTGGCAAGCTTTCAAAGCTCGCAGTCAGCCGAGCTACGTGAAATTGAGCGCAGCATTACTGCACTGCGCGACCAAATTGTTGAACAGCGTGACCGCCTAGCGCAAGCAACGGGGAACTCATTAAACCGTATATCGGCAGAATACGAGACATTAGAGCTTCAAGCCCAGTTTGCTCAAGAAACCTATTCAAGCGCATTGGCGGCGTTGGAAAACACTCGCTTAGAGGCCGCTCGCCAGCTCAAGCAGGTTAGCGTGCTGCAAAGCCCGCTATTCCCCGAATACCCAACCGAACCAAACCGCCTTTACAACAGCAGTGTGTTCGCCATTATCACTATCTTCCTAGCCTTCATCCTCAGCATGATCATGATGATTGTGAAAGATCATAGGGATTGATGAGTACCGTTATAGCCGAGCGGTGCCTCTTGTAGTGCGGCGTAACGAGGTCGCGAGGAACGAGCGAAACCGAGGCACCCGCAACGGCGGCGCAGCCACCCAAAGGCCTGCAGTCAGCACCGCATTGATACCCCCGCGGGTGCGCTTCGCTTACCACGCGCTACAAAATCAATGCACATCGTAGTGCGGTGTAACGAGGTCGCGAGGAACGAGCAAAAACGAGGCCCCCGCAACGGCGGCGAAGCCGCCCAAAGGCTTGCAGTCAGCACCGCATTGATGCCCCCGCGGGTGCGCTGACGCTTACACCGCGCTACAAAATCAATGCACATCGTAGTGCGGTGTAACGAGGTCGCGAGGAACG
>NZ_JABASV010000021.1 GCF_016107625.1 Vreelandella alkaliphila | reverse complement strand
CCGGGCGATTAACGGTGCGGATGCCGCCCGCTTTACGGCCTTCCTGGCCGATGTGTTGACGGATATTCGCCGATTACTGCTGTAATCGTCTCACAGTAAGCCAAAAGCGGCGCCCAATAGGGCGCCGCTTGTGTTTAAAACAGTTCAGTAGGTCTGCAAAGAAGGGGTGACCAAAGTACAAGAAATTGCCACCTGACTGTTTTTGCTTAAGAAAATGTTAAAAAAATGCGTTATCAGGCTTTTGGGGAGTTGTGTCATCCGAACGGCACGGTTATTGTCAGTCCATTATTCAAAAATTATTCATATCTAACGACTAACATTCAAGGAGCAGTGCCATGCGTTTAATCCTGTTGGGTGCCCCCGGCGCGGGGAAGGGGACTCAGGCTCAGTTTATCTGTGAGCAATTTAAGATCCCTCAAATTTCCACCGGGGATATGCTGCGCGCGGCCATCAAGGACGGTACCGAATTGGGTCTCAAAGTAAAAGAGATTATGAATAGCGGCGGTTTGGTGTCCGACGATGTCATTATCGATCTTGTTAAAGAGCGCATTAGCCAACCCGACTGTGGAAATGGTTTCTTGTTCGATGGTTTTCCGCGCACCATCCCGCAAGCCGATGCGATGAAAGAGGCTGGCGTTAAGCTGGACCACGTGTTGGAAATTGCCGTGCCAGACGAAGAAATTGTGAGCCGTCTTGCAGGGCGTCGCGTGCATCCGGCATCTGGGCGTGTTTACCACGTCGACCATAATCCGCCCAAAGAGCCGGGTAAAGATGACGTGACTGGGGAAACGCTGATTCAGCGTGAAGATGATCAAGAGTCTACCGTGCGCAACCGTCTGTCGGTTTATCACGACCAAACTGCACCGTTGGTAGATTATTATCAGCAGTGGGCGAAAGAAGACCCTGAGGCCGCGCCGCAGTATCATCGCGTAGAAGGCGTAGGCAGCGTGGCTGACATTACTCGGCAAGTGAAAGAAGCGCTTTGCTAAGTAGCACATGCTAGTGAGTTACACGATGGCCCGCAGGTTACCTGCGGGCCATCGTCGTTGAGGCCGCGTAAAGGTATAATGACGGTCTATTTTATGGAGTGCAGAATCGATGTCATCGTTATACCTTCTCGCACTGGACGCATCTTCTAGTGCCTGCTCTGCAGCTTTATTACGCCAGCAGGGTAGCCAGCGTGAATGCTTGGCGCGATTCGAAATGACGCCAAGGGCCCATACCCGGCGCTTAATGCCGATGGTGGATGACATTCTCGCTGAGGCCAATATTGCTACGCAGCAGCTAGATGCGGTTGCGTTTGGGCGTGGCCCCGGCTCATTCACCGGCTTGCGCATCGCTGCAGGTGCAGCGCAAGGCTTGGCGTTTGGGCTGGATCGTCCATTGTTGGGTATTTCCACCTTGGAAGCGCTCGCGCTTCAGGCCCATCGCCGCTACCATTTTCGCCATGTAGTGACCGCGCTAGATGCCCGAATGGGCGAAATCTATGCGGCCACTTGGCACTGTTTAAATGACACGCTTAGCTTGCAAAGTGACGAAGTGGTCGTGGCGCCTGCTAACTTTCATTTGCCCGCGGAGGAGACCGACTGGGTAGGCGTGGGCTCGGGGTTTACGCTGTGGGATGACTTTGCGTTAAGCCTACAAGCCAATATGTCTCAGCATCTCACTGATCTTGAGCCACGGGCCGAAGAGATGGCATGGCTCGCCGTTCGTGATTTGGAAGCGGGGTTAGGTCAGGCAGCCCATAAATCACAGCCAGTTTATTTGCGCAACGACGTGGCCTGGAAAAAGTCAGCATGAGCCATACGGTAAGCCCAGAGACGCTTGTGTTGCCTTCAGGATTGGCGCTTAGCTACGTTGATGGCCAATTGGCACTGTTAGGTGATGAGCGTCAATACGGAAAACCGCTTAGCGTGGATTTTGCCGCTGGAAAGGCAGCCCATCGCCGTCAGTTTGGTGGTGGTCGCGGGCAGTTAGTGGCAAAAGCCTGTGGGCTTGCTAAAGGCATCACACCTAACGTCGTGGATGCCACTGCTGGTTTGGGCCGGGATGCGTTTGTACTGGCAAGCCTGGGCGCAAATGTCTTATTAATTGAACGTGTCGCGGTGATTGCTGCGCTGCTTCAAGATGGCCTTGCGCGTGCCGCAAAAACAGACACGACAGCAGAGATTGCCTTGCGTATGACGCTTCGTCATGGTGATGCCGCTGATCAGCTTGCGGCTCTTGTGGAAAGTGCAGCCTTTGCCCCTGAGGTTATTCATCTTGATCCGATGTTTCCGCACCGTGAAAAGTCGGCGTTGGTCAAAAAAGAGATGCGCTTGTTTCGAGAGCTGGCGGGAGATGACGATGATGCACCGCGCTTATTAGAAGCAGCGCTGGATGTAGCAACGCATCGAGTGGTGGTCAAGCGCCCCCGCAAAGCTCCCCCTATCGATGGCCCAGCGCCGCAGCATACGCTAGAAGGTAAAACGAGCCGTTACGATTTATACGTCCATCGCTCGCTGGCTCGTCGCTGAGCCGTTTCTTCAAGAGAAGGAGTCTCTATGCAGCACGTGTGGCGTGAAGGCAACCGCACTACTCTGTTGCCGGAAGCAACGCGATTTTTGCCAGCTATGTTTGATGCGGTTAGTCAAGCGGAGCACTACGTGCTGGTGGAGCTCTACTTGATGGAGTCAGGTAAGTTAGCGAGCCAGATGAGTAATGCGCTGATCGACGCTGCTGAGCGCGGTGTAAAAGTGTATTTGCTGCTCGATGGTTATGGCTCTATGGGATTGGAACATCGTGACCGCATACGCCTAGAGCAAGCAGGTGTCGCATTACGGTTCTTTAATCCCATTGGTTTTCACTCGCTGGCTCGTAACTTAAGCCGTGATCACCGCAAAATTGTTGTCGTGGATGGAGAGGTTGCGTTTACCGGCGGATTTGGCGCGGTGGATGAGTTTCTGGAAGCATGGTACGAAATTGCGGTGCGCATCGAAGGCCCAGTGGTCGCTGATTGGGAAGAGCTTTTTCGCCGTTTATGGCGTTCCCGGTTAACACGGCAAGCAGGTGGTGGACGGGCTAGCTCAGTGCTGCCGCCACAGCGGACAGCAGTGCATTATGCTGATGGCATACGTGGCCGTGTAATGTCAGCGAGGGGTTATCGTTACCAAGCTATTCGTCACTCGCTCTATGGGCGGGTAAATCAGGCAAACAAGCGACTTTGGCTATGTACGCCTTATTTTGTGCCGACCTTCACGCTGCGCCGACGCCTTATTCGCGCAGCACGGCGTGGAGTGGATGTTTGTTTACTATTACCGGGTAGTAAACATGACCACCCAGGTGTGCGCTATGCAGGACAACGGTTTTACCAAGCGTTGTTAAAAGCTGGCGTGCGGATTTTTGAGTTCCAGCCCACGTTTATTCATGCCAAGTTTGTGTTAGCAGATAACTGGGTCAGTCTTGGTTCATGCAACTTCGACCATTGGAATCTGCACTGGAACCTTGAAGCTAATCAAGAAGTAGAAAACCAAGCCTTCGCCAAGCAAGTTCAATCGCTGTTTGAGCGTAACTTTGCCGCCAGCCAAGAAGTCGATGCTGCCGCCTGGGCCGCACGACCCTGGTGGCAGCGAGCCCGAGAGTGGGTCTATGGCGTAGTGGATGGTATTGTCACCCGTCTTAAATAATGTGCGGCTAACAATCGGCTATCGACGCTTTTTACCTTTGGCCGGTGTTTTCTTGCGTGGCTTAGGCTTCGGCGTTTCGGGGGGCACGCGGTAGTGAAGATAAAGATCCAGGACTAATTCTGGCAATTGAGCAACAAAGGTTTCCTGACTGGCCTGATCTTGGGCCATCTCAGCCATTTCTGGCTCATCATCGAATAAACCTGAAAGCGACATAAAGGGCAACAGTAGCGTGGCGGCAGCTTCTTCGTCATCTTGGAACCACGCGCTTTCGTCGCTAAAGACACCTTCCATAAACCCCGCGCACCAGTCGCCGATGGGCGTTTCCTCAGCGGGGATGCCATCTAGCGTTAGCTCGAAGGGTAGCTCTGGTAAACCGCCCTGTTCAAGCACTGCGACGGCGTTGTCACGTAGCAGTGTTAACAGTTGGATAATCTCGTCTCGTTCGGCATCATCCCGATAACTTGGCTCTCCCTGAAACAGCTCAGTTAGCCATTGACTGGTAGGTAATTCGCTAGGGGCAACCGCCAGCGCCACTAAAAAACCATGGGCAGAGATAAGGTCCAGCGCATCTTCGCCGACCTGCTCTGAGTCGAGAAAGTCATCCAATCGATCAAGTTGCTCGTCATCAAGTAGCGGCTGAGGTGGGGTGGTATTGGGCGACGTTGCTGCGGGAACGTTATTGCGCTCTGCCATAAGGGGCCTCATCATAAAAATCGTCTTTGAGAAAAAGATGTTGATCGGCAACACTCGTTGGCAACATCGTTACTGGTTAGTTTATCACTAATGAAGACTTTACCACTGCCCCCATGGCCTCCTGAAAAACTTGCAACACTATCTTCAGAGGCGCTCATGCACGCCGTGCGAGACAGAACTGATGAAGCGTTAAAACGCTGCCAAGAAGTCTATCCTGCGCTGCCAGCGCCAAAGGTGTGGTTCGACCTAAAAGGTGCCTCAGCAGGGCAGGCGCATCTAGGGCGTGGCGGGCTGCGTTTTAATCCTGTTTTACTGAGCAATAATCGGCAGGCGTTTTTTGACGAGGTGATTCCCCATGAAATGGCGCATTGGTTAGTCTTTCATTTAGCCAATGGTACGCGGCTCAAACCGCATGGTCGAGAATGGCAAGCTGTCATGCGAGACCTGTTTGGCCTTGAGCCTAAGGTGACTCATCGCTTTGATGTTCAGGATGCCCAGTCTCGGCCATATTATTATCAATGTGACTGTCAAACGCATTGTTTCACAGCCAGGCGTCATTCTTTAGTGGTAAAGGGGCGTCGCTATCGCTGCCGTCATTGTGATCAGACCTTGGTCTACAGTGCTTTTAAAAAACCTTGAAAGTGTTTTAACCTATTGTTTTAAATATTAAAAATGTTAATACCAATGTCTAAAGGGAAGCCGGCGTTGGGAGGTTTATGCTAGATAAATATTAAGCGCGTCGGTGCGACTAACAATAATACCGACACCATTTTCTAGAGAGTGCAATTTCACGGACAGAGGCAACTTCATGAGCGAGCATAAAAACGTCTATCCAGTGCGCGATAGTATCGCTGCCAGTGCATGGGCTGATAAAGATAAATATGCGGCAATGTATCAGCAGTCCATGGACGACCCGGAGAGTTTCTGGGCTGAGCAAGCAAAGCGTCTTGATTGGATCAAGGCGCCAACCAAGATTAAAAACACCTCCTTTGCACGCGATAATGTTGATATTCGCTGGTTTGAAGATGGTGAGCTAAACGTTAGCGCCAACTGCCTAGATCGCCATTTGGAGAAGCGTGGCGACCAAACAGCGATTATCTGGGAGGGAGATAATCCTAACGATTCAAAACATATTACGTACCGTGAGCTTTATGAGCGCACTAACCAGCTGGCCAACGGCCTGAAGTCGCTGGGGGTAAAGAAAGGCGATACAGTGACGCTGTATATGCCGATGATTCCCGAGGCGGCCATGGCCATGTTGGCATGTGCCCGTATTGGTGCAGTGCACTCTGTTGTGTTTGGCGGCTTTTCGCCGGACGCAGTCGCTCAGCGGGTAATTGGTGCTGATTCTAAACTGGTGATCACTGCTGATGAGTCAGTGCGTGGTGGTAAACACGTACCCCTTAAAGAGAATGTCGATTCGGCTCTGACGCGCGATGGCACTGATGTGTGCAAAAACGTATTGGTGGTGAAGCGTACAGGCGGTGATATTGACTGGAAGGAAGGCCGTGACATTTGGTTTGACGAGCTGGTGGATAAGCAATCTACCGAATGCCAAGCTGAAACCATGAATGCCGAAGATCCGCTGTTTATTCTCTATACCTCTGGATCAACCGGTGCGCCTAAGGGCTTAAAGCATACCACTGGCGGCTACCTGACCTACGCAGCGATGACCCATCAGTATGTTTTCGACTATCAAGAAGGCGAAGTTTACTGGTGTACAGCGGACGTAGGTTGGGTGACGGGCCATAGCTATATCGTGTACGGACCGCTTGCCAATGGTGCAACCACGCTAATGTTTGAGGGCGTACCGAGCTACCCAAGCCATGGGCGAATGGGCGAAATTGTCGATAAACATCAGGTCAATATCCTCTATACCGCGCCTACTGCTGTCCGTGCATTAATGGCGCATGGTGATAACGTGATGGACTCTAGCAAACGTGACTCACTGCGCTTGCTAGGTTCTGTAGGCGAACCTATCAACCCAGAAGCTTGGGAGTGGTTCTATCGCGTTATTGGCAATGAGAAGTGTCCTATTGTGGACACCTGGTGGCAAACCGAAACGGGCGGCATTATGATCGCGCCACTTCCTGGCGCTACTGATCTAAAGCCTGGCTCTGCTACAACGCCCTTCTTTGGTGTGAACCCCGCGCTGGTGGATAATGAAGGCCATAAATTGGAAGGCGAGACGGAAGGCAATCTAGTCATTCTCGACTCCTGGCCGGGCCAAGCGCGCTCCATTTGGGGCGACCACGAACGCTTTGTACAGACCTACTTTTCTACTTACGACGGCATGTATTTTACAGGAGATGGCTGCCGCCGGGATGAGGATGGCTATTACTGGATTACAGGCCGGGTTGACGACGTACTTAACGTCTCAGGCCATCGTATGGGCACTGCTGAAATAGAGTCGTCTCTGGTTGCTCACTCGGCAGTGGCAGAAGCCGCCGTCGTCGGTTTTCCGCACGATATTAAAGGCCAAGGCATCTATATCTATGTAACACTTAATGATGGTATTGATCCCACGGATGAACTCAAGAAAGAGCTGACCCAATGGGTACGTAAAGATATTGGCCCGATTGCATCGCCAGATGTAATTCAGTGGGCTCCTGGGCTGCCAAAAACACGTTCTGGTAAAATTATGCGGCGCATTTTACGTAAAATTGCGGCCAATGAGTGTGATGGCCTGGGGGACACCAGCACGCTGGCTGATCCGTCGGTGGTGGACGAACTCATTGAGCATCGTGCCAACCAGTAATGTTTTTTGCCCCCAGTTATCCTTCTAATGGGGGCACTTTTAAATGACGGATGTCATTCATTTGCTATGTTAAATAAGGCAAACTGGATAGATCCGTTGCAGTGCCGGCCATGGAGCCGGCACTGTTATTTCTGTTTGGATGACGTATCAATGACAAATAGTGCATGTGATGCTTGGGAATGACGAAGCCCATGGGGTACCATGCTTCAACCGTATGAGCCTAGCGTCGCGGCGGTAGCCAACCCCGCTGCTCGAGGAACCGGAGGAATATCCATGGCAGTAGCCCATAAGTTTATCGTCGCAGACGACCATCCGCTGTTTCGTGCAGCGCTCACCCAGGCGTTGCGCCAGTTAGCCCCCCAGGCTGAGATTGTCGAAGCCGACACCATGGAAGCCACCACTGAGGTCGTTAATCGACACCCTGATGCTGATTTGATTTTGCTAGACCTCCATATGCCAGGAGCGCATGGCTTTTCAGGTTTGATTCAATTGCGTGGCCAGATGCCCGATATTCCGGTGGCGGTTGTTTCAGGCAGTGACGAGCCCTATGTAGTACGTCGTGCAATTGACTACGGCGCGTCAGGCTTTATTCCTAAATCATCCTCGCTACAGTTGATTGCTGAAGCGGTGGGGGAAATCCTGCAAGGGGAAGTTTGGCTGCCAGAAGCGTTGGCGAACGTCTTAGATGAAACCAGCGAAGAAGAGTCGCGTTTTGCGGAGGCAATTGCCTCACTGACGCCGCAGCAGTTTCGTGTGCTCAATATGCTGACGGAAGGCTTGTTGAATAAACAGATCGCCTATGAGCTTAGCGTCTCAGAAGCCACTATTAAGGCCCACGTGACGGCTATTCTGCGCAAGCTGGGAGTGCACTCGCGCACCCAGGCTGTTATTGCTGCTCAGAAACTTGAAGTGGAACCGCCAAAAGTTTCTTCTTGAAGGGTAAGTTGGATTCCCGATAACCCCCTTCGGGAATGACGGTGTGGTGCATCTGTCTCGTTTCGGGAATGACGGTGTGGTGCATCTGTTTCGTTTCGGGAATGACGGTGTGATGCATCTGTTTCGTTTCGGGAATGACGGTGTGATGCATCTGTCTCGCGGCTCTGTCATTCCCGCATGCTTTTAGCGGAAATCCATTTTGAAGCAGGCTCCCAGGCATCAGCGGGTAAGGTCAAACTGGATTCCCGATACCCCCCTTCGGGAATGACGGTATGGTGCATCTGTTTCGTTTCGGGAATGGCGGTATGATGCATCAATCCGCCGTATCATTACGTTTTCCCTCCTGCTCGGCTAGCCTGAAGGGTGCGAGTTAAAAGCGCGCGCAGCGCGGCAGGTTTGACCGGCTTAAGCAGCAGTTGATAACCCGCACGCTTAATCTCTTCGGCCACCGCTTCAGTGCGGTCGGCGGTAATCACAATGCCCGGTACGGCTCCTTCGAAGCGCTCACTGAGGGCCTCGAGTGCCATTAGCCCCGTGACTTCATTGTCCAGATGATAGTCTGCCAAGATGGCGTCGGGGTCGCCGTCCATGTTACGCAGAATCGATTTTGCACCGCCGATGCTGGTCGCGGTAAATACTTCACATCCCCAGCCGCTTAGCATGGCCGTCATGCCCTCTAAAATGAGCGTTTCGTTATCGATACACACAATGCGGGTACCCGCTAGCTTATTACCACTCCGGCGGCTTTGGGGTTCTTGGTCTGCTAAGGTTACTTCACGGGCGGCAACAATGGGAACGCTGACGCAGAATGCAGTCCCCACACCTACCCAGGACCGAACCTTAATTGGGTGGTCAAGTACACGGCTCATACGGTCGGCAATTGATAAGCCTAAGCCGAGCCCTTTCTCACTCTCTTTATGACGCGAGACTTGATCCAATCGGCGGAACTCTTGGAAAATTTCCGTTAGCTTAGACTCAGGAATACCGGGCCCACTATCCCACACCTCTATGGAAAGTCGTCCTGCTTGGCGGCGACAGCCTAGTAGTACACGACCTTCTTGGGTATAGCGAATCGCGTTGGATAGAAAGTTTTGTACAATCCGGCGAAGCATCTGCGGATCGGAATCTACCCATTGTTGCGTCGGTACGACGACAAGATCCAGTCCACGGTCATCGGCCATTACTTCAAATTCGGCACGCAGTGGACGAATAATATCCGCCAGTGCAAAGTGGCTGCGTCGCGGTGTGAGGGCACCCGCATCAAGCTTTGAAATATCTAGCAGAGTGCCAAGCAGTTCTTCAGCGGCTTGAAGTGAGTTATCAATATGGCTGATGGTACGCTGGGTATCGCTAGCGGTGACGTTCTGCATTAATGCGGAAGTAAACAGCCGGGCTGCGTTCAGCGGCTGTAACAAGTCATGACTGGCGGCAGCCAAAAAGCGCGTTTTGGAAGCGTTAGCATCTTCAGCTAATTGCTTCGCTTGGCGCAGCGCTTGCTCTGCTTCAGCGCGCACACGGTTCTCTTGGCGCAGCGCCGCGTTGGCCTCGGAAAGTGCTTGTGTGCGCTCGCGAACACGTTCTTCCAGAGTTTCGTTGGTCTCTTTCAAGGCGATTTCAGCTTGGCGGCGCTCAGTAATGTCTTGATAAAGCGCGAAGAAACCTAAAATCGACTGGCTATCGCCAAAGT
The DNA here is from genome assembly GCF_016107625.1 of Vreelandella alkaliphila. Lineage (GTDB taxonomy): Bacteria > Pseudomonadota > Gammaproteobacteria > Pseudomonadales > Halomonadaceae > Vreelandella > Vreelandella alkaliphila. Next base: position 21,804 of record NZ_JABASV010000021.1, on the reverse strand, counting down.
GGGGCGTATAGGTGACCAGCATATAGCGCATTGCATCATTAACGCGCATTGAGACTTCAAAACTGACGCGCTCGCCTGCCAGTGTTCGCTGAACCCATGGCATGCGCTCTTCAGCTTTTTTAACCGGTAATACGTCTTCGTATCGGCGTCCAATCACGGCATTACGATCAATATCGAAAGCTTGTTCGTAGGCGCGGTTGGTGAATAAGTAACGGCACTCTTTATCAAAATAGGCAATCAGCGCGGGTACATTATCGGTGTAGATACGGATGTTGTTTTCAGAGCGGATCAGCGCCTCTTCGATGCGCTTCTGCTGAGTAATATCTTGATAGGTATAGACAAAACCACCGCCAGGCATCGGGTTGCCTTGGACTTCCAATACACTGCCATCTTGGCGGTAACGCACATAACGATGGGGCTGGCCGTCGCGAATGTTGTCTAGCAGCAGTTGGACGTGCTCCTCTGGATCTCCTGGGCCATATTCGCCGCTGTGCGCGTTGTAGCGAAAAATGCGATCCATGGGGGCGCCGACCCGTATCAAGTGATCAGGGAAGCGAAACAGCTCTAAATAGCGTTGGTTCCACACCACCAAGCGCAAATTTTGGTCAACCACGCTAATACCCTGGTTGATGTTTTCAATGGTGGCTTGCAGTAGTGCGCGGTTGAACTCTAAGACTTGAGAGGCTTCATCAACGATTGAAATGACATCTGAAATGCCGATGCCGCGTCCCTGAAGCGCCGAGTTAACGACTATGCGTGCTGACGATGCACCTAGCACTGACGCAAGAAAGCGCTCAGTAAATTGGATGACGTCGATAGATGCCCGTGAACTATCTTCCATGGGTTTGCCCGCGCGTCGTGCGTAATCCTCAAATGCGCGATCCACTTGGCCTGCCCCCAGAAAACGCTCGCAAAGTACTTTAAGGTCGCCAACAGTAGTGGCGCCTGTCCAAGGGCGGTTTACGGATGTTTGGCGTGTTTCAACGCTATCGACAAACAGCGATGCCTGAATACGCTCGACAACCCGCTGAGAAGTCACCTGTGAAACAAAGATATAGCAGAACAAGTTGATACCCAGCGACAGCATGACCCCGTGGGTAAATGGGTCGCCGAGGTTTAAGCCAAATAGGGTTGTGGGCGATAGCCAATTAAGCCCTAAAGGGCCGCCCGCTAGCCAGGCTTGAGGAAGCACACCGGCGTTGATCATAGCCGGCATTAGCAGGCTGTATGCCCAAATCGCAAAGCCTGCGTTCATGCCAACGATAACGCCAAGGCGGTTACCGCGCTTCCAATACAGCCCGCCGATGAGTGCGGGGGCAAACTGAGCGGCGGCCGCAAAGGACAGCATGCCAATTGAGGCTAGCGAGGTGAATTCGGCAATGAGCTGATAGAAGCCGTAAGCCATTGCCAGAACAGCGACAATGGTGAGGCGGCGCGCGCGGAGTACTAAGCGGCCATAGTCGCGAGCTTTGGTGTCGAACCAACGCAACCTGAACAGCGCTGGGATCACGATCTCGTTAGAAATCATGATAGAAACTGCCACTGCCGCCACAATAACCATCCCTGTCGCGGCAGAAAATCCGCCAATAAAGGTGAGAAGGGTCAGCCACTGCTGGCCAGACGCCATCGAAAGAGCAAGTACGTAAGTATCAGGCTCAACCCCGCTTTCAGAAAACAGCAGTAAACCAGCTGCCGCCAAAGGCACCACAAAAAAGGCGACTGCGAGTAAGTAAAGAGGAAATAGCCAGCGTGCTTTCGTTGCATCATCTGGGTGGATATTTTCCACCACTGCCACATGAAACTGACGAGGCAGGCAAAGTATGGCGAGCATGGCGAGCAGCGTTTGCGCCCAGAAGCTTTGGCCAAAATCTTGATTGGCTAGCTGGCGCTGCAACTCCAATTGGCTTTCGGCGTGGCCCATTAGTTCACCTAGGCCATCAAACATGCCCCAGGTAACAAACGCGCCGAGGACAACAAACGCCAGCAACTTTACCAGAGATTCAAATGCTACCGCATGAATCAGCCCTTCGTGGTGCTCTGTCGCGTCTGTGTGGCGAGTGCCAAAAAGGATAGCGAAGATTGCCATGACAATAGCGACATAAAACGCTGTGTCGCCAAACAGCGGCGTATGGGTCATATCCGCTGCGTCGGTAAGCACACTAAAGGTGGTAGACACCGCCTTTAACTGCAGGGCAATGTAGGGCAGGGTACCAATGAGGGCAACTAAGCTAGCAAACGCCGCAAGAGATTGGGTTTTGCCGTAACGGGAAGCAATAAAGTCAGCGATTGACGTGACGTTTTGATGTTTGGCAACGCGAATCATTTTTGCCAGAACAGGCCAAAACAGCAGAAACGTTAATATCGGGCCGACAAAGATACTGGCGAATGACCAGCCAGCCGTGGCTGCTTGCCCCACCGCGCCGTAAAACGTCCACGAGGTGCAGTAAATAGCCAATGCCAAACTGTAAATGATTGGCCGTCGGCGGCTGGCGCCGTGAGTCCGTGCACGGCGATCACCGAACCAGGCAATTCCAAACAGCACCGCAATGTAAAGCAGTGATACCGCGACCAGCAGACCGCCATGAAACATGTCGTCTCCCCACGTTGAAGGCTTCGCCTAGCGACGATCTAATATCAAATAACGATCATCTAAATAAAGACCCTATTCTAGGCGAAGGAGGGGCATCACGTCTGCTGGTCGGCGGCAAGTTGGCAAACGGTTGTTAACAAAGGGGCGGTTTCCCGTAGCGTGCGGCGTTCGCTTAATTCAGCGTCGCCCGTCTCTGTATTCAGGGGGACTATCTCACGGTGTGTGCAGTTCAAGACATAAGGCTGAGTGGTCAGTATATCGGTATGGCGGCGTTCGAATTGGTAGAGAATAAACTCAGCAATCAACTCATTGTCAATGTGACGAGCGCGCACATTGTCGCTATCAACGATGCTGAATTTAGTCGTCATCGGAAACACAAAGGTCCATGGTCGCCACACGGCGCTAGACGTATCGCTGGAAATGACGATGGCGGTTTCAGGTAGTTGAGAGCGCTTGTGTTCAAACCAGCTGTATTCGGTTGAGACCTGATACCCAAGCATACCCAGGCCACCAAAAACGGGCACGATCCATTTAGGCAGCCGTTTACGGCTAAGCGTTCTAAGTAATAGGCCTATCCCTGCGGCGGCAAGCCCGGCAAATACAGCGGCAACAAGATGCCAAATCATAAAATATCCTTTCTAAATGACATCGGGCTCCCCTAAGGAAGCCCGATGAGAAGTATCGATTCCGAATCTAATGGCAGTGTGCCAAAGAGGAGGATTCGATTATGACTTAGTGGTCGACCGCGACACCAGCACCTTTCGGGTAGCGGACGCTTTCTACCAGGTCTTGAATCTCCTGTGGAGGCTCTTCCGTTGCGCTAGAGACAGCAAACGCAGTTGCAAAGTTAATCATCGCGCCTATTGCACCGAAGGAGAGCGGTGAAATGCCCAGGATCCAATTGTCTGGCGTGTTAGCCAGCATGTTGGTGCCGGGGACGAAGAACCAACCGAGATAGGTGAAGATATAGAGCAGGGTGCAGATCAGACCTGCCAGCATGCCGCAAATCGCGCCTTTGCTGTTCATACGCTTGGAGAAAATGCCCATCATCAGCGCTGGGAACAGTGAGGCACCAGCGATACCAAAGGCAAGTGCAACGGTCTGTGCTGCGAACCCGGGTGGATTAAGCCCGAGATAGGTAGCCAGAAGAATTGCGCCGCCCATTGAGATGCGTGCTGCCAGCATTTCACCCTTTTCAGAGATTTTCGGATTGATCATTGTTTTGATCAAGTCATGACTAATGGCTGACGAGATAGCCAATAGTAGGCCAGCCGCTGTTGAAAGAGCTGCAGCGATACCGCCTGCCGCAATCAGGCCGATAACCCAGCCCGGCAAGTTGGCAATTTCAGGGTTCGCCAGTACGAGAATATCATTATTAACGGTCAGCTCGTTACCTTCCCAGCCACGATCAGAATAGTCGGTAGCATCATTGTACATCTGGATGCGGCCGTCATTGTTGAGATCGTTGAAGGCGATAAGCCCAGTTTCTTCCCACGTGCGCACCCACTCAGGACGATCTTCATAGAGAATCGGATTGCGGGCGGCTTCTTCGTAATTCTCTACTTGTCCTGCCATCTCGGGATAGACGGTGGTAGCCAAGTTTAGACGCGCCATGGAACCAACCGCAGGAGCGGTGAGGTACAGCAGTGCAATGAATACAAGTGCCCAACCAGCGGACCAGCGCGCATCAGCAACTTTCGGCACAGTGAAAAAGCGAATAATGACGTGGGGTAAACCAGCAGTACCCACCATTAGCGACAGAGTAAACAGCACCATGTTCAGCTTATTATCGACGTCGGCGGTATAGTCGCGGAAACCAAGTGCATTGACCACTTCATCCAGCTTGGTCAGTAGCGGAATACCAGACTCCGTATGAGTACTGAACATACCGAACATCGGAATCGGGTTGCCGGTTAGTTGCATGGCAATGAACACCGCCGGAATAGTATAGGCGATGATAAGCACTACGTACTGAGCGACCTGCGTGTAGGTAATACCTTTCATGCCGCCAAAAACGGCATACAGGAACACAATCAGCGCTGCGATCCAGATACCCCAGGTGTTGCTCACTTCCAAGAAGCGCGAGAAAGCAACGCCAGCACCGGTCATTTGACCGATAACGTAAGTAACAGAGGCAACGATTAAACACACAATCGCGACGAAGCGCGCAGTGTTGCTGTAGAAACGGTCACCAATAAAGTCGGGCACTGTAAACTTGCCAAACTTACGCAGGTAAGGCGCTAGCAGCATTGCCAGGATAACGTAACCACCTGTCCAGCCCATCAAGAAGGTGGAGTTAGCGTATCCGCCAGACGCTAGCAGACCGGCCATTGAAATAAACGATGCAGCTGACATCCAGTCAGCGGCAGTCGCCATACCGTTGGTGATAGGGTGAACGCCGCCCCCGGCAACGTAGAAGTCTTTGGTCGACCCGGCTCGTGCCCATATCGCAATCCCGATATAGAGCGCAAACGACGCGCCGACAAACAATAGGTTAATGGCAAACTGGCTCATACTGGCTTACTCCCCAAGGCCGAATTTTGCATCGAGTTTGTTCATTCTCCAGGCATAGAAGAAGATCAGTACGATGAAGGTGAGGATGGAGCCCTGTTGAGCGAACCAAAAGCCCAAGTCAGTCCCACCAACGGGAATGCCCGCTAGCAGCGGACGAAAGAGAATGGCACATCCATAAGAAACGAACGCCCAAACGGCCAAGCATCCAAAGATTAATCGGACGTTGGCTTTCCAGTATTCAGCAGCGTTGGATTTGTCATCTGCCATTGTGGTGCTCTCCAGTTGTGATTTTTAGGGTTGGAAAGTTAACTCAGGATAGCGTGTGATCCATTAGGGCAATCCTTCATAGAAAACCGCTCTTTTAGTTGTCTGCGATGATTTAGTGCGATTAGACGCATATCACCTTGTTGGTTAAGTTGCTCTGCTGGTTAATGGTTTGGCAAGGTTTTCTTCAGTGCCTTGATAAGTGTTTAACAAGTGCCACGTGAACATCCTGTATAGCCCGTTGTTAATAGTGGGCAATAATTGCAAAAAATAAATCCCAGACTTTGGTATCAATGAGCTTTCAGTACGTATTGTGATGTTTATTATTGAAAATAAATACTTGTTTTTGAAGTTTTTTTTAGCTTTGATATCTGGGTGATAGGACGATGGTCTATGGGTCGCTTAAAAGCAATGTTTGCTACTTTTAATAGGTGGTATATTAAGTGGCCAAGTTTGCTAGTTCGTGTCGCTACTTTGGTCGCTAAACAAACGTCTTTGCGACGTTAGCGGTATAGCAAAAGGTATAATAAAGGCGCTGGTTAAAAAGCAATCAAACCTTAAGCCATTGTGTTCTTCATCGCGATTAACTGGGGTCACTCATGATTGACGTTGATCTTTCCCAATTGCCCTTCACATTAATTGATGATGAAGGGCGTGACCACGTTCGTCGTGGTATGGACATCGCCTATTTTGATCGTGATGAAATTATTATCGAGATGGGGCAAGCGGGTGAATCGGTATTTTTGATTCACAAGGGCGAAGTTGCTGAACTAGATCCTACTTTGCCAGCGTCCAGTGCACGGATTGGGCACTACACGGCTGGTGATCTGTTTGGTGCCATTAGTATTCTGAACGGTAAAAGCCGCTATCGCTTCCAGGCTGAGCAAGAATGCTTGTGCTATGTGATGCCGAAGGCGCTATTTATAAAACTATGCCGTCATCATCCTGACTTCGAAAATTTCTTCAAACAGTCGCTATCTCACAAAGCGCGGTTAATGACTGAAAAGCGTGCCGAAGGCGGCGTGACCATGGCCGGTTTTATGTTGGCTAAAGTCAGCGAATGTATGCGTGAACCTCTTATCATGGATGCATCGACAGATATTGCCAGCGCGGTGCGTCAGCTCAACGATAGTCATGCAGATAGCTTGCTAGTCAAAACCCAGGGCGAGTTTGGCATTGTCACTAAAACCGATTTGCTCAATGGTGTCGTGCTGAATAACTATGAACATACAGCGCCCGTTGAGGATGTGGCCCATTTCTCGTTGGTGACCGTTACCCCCCATCAATACTTATTTGAAGCGCTCGTGCTGATGACGCGGCATAAAGTAACGCGGGTAGTGGTTATGGAACAGGGCGCCCTGAAAGGGGTGGTGGAGCTAACGGATGTCCTTAGCTATTTTTCGAGCCGTAGCTATGTCGTTAGTCTGCAGGTAGAACAGGCGAATAGCTTAGAAGCATTGGCGGCTGCCAGTCAACGCACGCCAGAATTGGTGAATGCGCTTATGGCGCAAGGGGTCAAGCTACGTTTTGCCATGGACCTACTGGCCGCGTTGAATGGCCGAATTATCAATAAAGCGTGGTCATTTGTTATTCCTGAGCAGTATCACTCCCAAAGTTGCCTAATGGTGATGGGGAGCGAAGGGCGCGGTGAACAAATTCTTAAAACAGATCAAGATAATGGCCTGATTTTAGCCGATGACAGCCAATGGCCTTCGCTTGCCGAAGACATGAATGTGCTTACCCAAACGCTGATTCAGCTCGGCTACCCACCATGCCCAGGTAATATCATGGTGTCTAATCCTGAATGGGTTGGCACTGTGTCGCAATGGAAAAACAACATTGCTAAATGGGTGAGTGCAAGAGATGGCGACAGCCTAATGAAGCTGGCGATTTTGCTGGATGCCCATGGTGTGGCTGGTAATCCGCAATTGCTAGACAGCGTGCGTGCAGAGCTGTTTGAACGCTGCTCACGGGATGAGCTATTGCTGTCTTACTTTGCGCGTGCTGCGCTGCGTTTCTCAACACCGCTAACGCTATTTGGCTCCTTAAAAAAGCCTCAGCATGGGATCGATATTAAAAAAGGCGGTATTTTTCCTATTGTTCATGGGGTGCGCACAATGGCCCTCGAGCGACGCATTAATGCCACTTCCACCTTAGATCGCCTGGACGCTTTAGCAGAAGATGGTCGTCTTGATCGCCGTTTTGCTGACGACCTGGGCGAGGCGCTGGCGCTGTTTACCGAACTACGTTTAAAGCAGCAGTTGCAGACAGCAGAAGCGTCGACTCAGCAGCGTAGTAACCGTGTTGTGGTGCAAGAACTCTCGTCCCTTGAGCGTGACCTGTTGCGTGAGGCGCTGCATATCGTAAAAGATTTTAAGCAGCGGCTCTCCCATCGTTATCATTTGGAGTATTCGTGAGCGGAATGCGCTTGTTAGACCGGCATATGTCACTGCTCAGTGGCTCGCTGCGTACATTAATGCAGCGCGAAAGCGACCGTCGACGTTGGGCAGATTCCCCCTACGCATGGCTGTTTCAGCCCTACATGGGGGAAGAAATGGTGGCGCTTGCCTGCCAGGTTAGCCCAGGCCAAGCGCCGGTGGTCAGCGTCGCTGCTGTTGTCTTAAGCCCAGGGAGAGTGCAGACCAGCCGAGCCTGGGTGGCTACCCTGGCAGAAGAGCAAAACAACAACGCCCCTGCATTGCGGCGACATCATCAGCTGTATGCGACGGACACGGTGCTGGCGCCTAACGCTGAGCATCTTGGGGCGCTAGCTGAATTCATCGGTAATCGGCCGCTAATTGGTTGGCAGTTAGGCCGCTCGGTGGAACACCTAAATCTTTTGTTTAAAGCCGGGCTGGGGTTTGGTTTGCCCAATGCCCAGGTCGATGTTGGAAAGCTACACTATCGTCAGCTGCGTCGCTTACATCCACAGTGTGAGACGAGCGGCCGCCTAACCGAAGCGCTCGCTCGTTGGCAAATACCCGCTCTTCAATGGATGGGAGTGCTGGGGGATGCAACCGCAAGCGCGCTTTTATATCTGCGTTTGCAGCGCGAGATCGCCCAGCAGGGGTAGTCGTTACTACCCTCACGGGATGAATCCACGGGTTTATCTTGGGTGGACGTGGTGAGTCTTGTTAGAATGCCCGCTGCTTCTTCTACCATCGGCAGTGCCTACACCATGCTACAACCTGACTATTTTGACCCCGCAGCGCCTGATACTGTTTCTATTGACAGCCCTGCTGTTAATAGCGCACAGACACCATCCGAGCATCACGCCGCTAAACAAAAGCGTGAATTTAATAAGCTACAAAAGCGCTTACGGCGAGAGGTTGGTAACGCCATCATTGATTATCAAATGATTGGTGAAGGTGACAAGGTGATGGTGTGCCTGTCTGGCGGCAAAGATAGCTATACGATGCTGGAGATACTGCTTAACCTGCAGCGCAACGCGCCGGTTAACTTCTCTCTGGTCGCTGTCAATATGGATCAAAAACAGCCAGGCTTCCCGGAGCATGTGCTGCCCCAGTACCTAGATGAAGTGGGTGTCGAATACCACATTCTAGAGCGTGACACCTACTCGGTGGTGAAAGAGAAAACCCCAGAAGGAAAAACGACCTGCGCGCTCTGCTCACGACTAAGACGTGGCTCGCTCTATGGGTTTGCCGAGGAAATTGGGGCAACGAAAATTGCCCTAGGGCATCATCGTGAAGATATTTTAGAAACGTTATTTCTTAACATGTTCTTTGGTGGCACTTTGAAAGCAATGCCTCCCAAACTTTTATCTGACGATGGCAAGAATATTGTCATTCGCCCCCTTGCCTACTGCAAAGAGGCTGATATTGCAGAGTTTTCTCGGCTAATGGAATTCCCCATTATTCCCTGCAACTTATGTGGCTCTCAGCCCAATCTCCAGCGTCAAGTTGTCAAAGATATGTTGGCTGAGTGGGATAAAAAACATCCAGGACGCCTAGAAAGCATGTTTAAAGCGGTGACCAATGTAGCGCCTTCCCAGCTAGCAGACCGCCGTTTATTTGACTTTGCTGGCCTTGAAGCCAAACAAGCGGCGTTGATGGAAGGGCGTATTCAGGCGCTTAGCGTGGACTAGCCGACTGTTCTTCCTCTTCAGCTAGCGTGATGAGGCGCCGCATATCTAAAATATTAACCTCCCGCCCTGAAACAGCCACCACCTCTTGCTGTTGAAAGCGGCTAAGAATACGGCTGACCGTTTCTACCGCCAAGCCTAAGTAATTGCCAATGTCGGCGCGGGACATGGAGAGTCTGAAGCTATAAGGCGAGTATCCACGTCGACGAAAACGGTCTGAAAGGGTGACTAAAAAGCTGGCTAGTCGCTGATCGGCCGTTTTGCGCGATAGCAAGCGCATCATACGCCGGTCATCTCGCAATTCTTTGCTCATGCTCCGATAAAGCTGGCCACGTAGTTCGGGCAGTTCTTCGGAAAGCAGGTCCAAGCGGTCAAATGGGATTTCACACACCGTAGTGGTTTCCAGTGCAATGACGCTACCGGGGTAGTGCTCTTCGTCAATTCCATCTAATCCTACTAGTTCGCTGGGAAGGTAGAAATTTGTCAGCTGATCATTGCCGTTCCCTTCGCTGGTCACCTGTTTCAGGCTGCCTGAGCGGACGGCATACACACTGGTGAAGTGATCACCCTGGCGAAACAGGGGCTCGCCTTTTTTGAGCGGTGCGCGGCGGCGAATGATGGCATCAAACTGGCTCATGTCCTCAAGCTCTAAGGCGAGCGGTAGACACAACGAGCTTAGGCTACAGGTCTGACAGCGCGCCTCTTGCAGCAGTGAGCGTCGTTGGCTGGCGGGGTGTGGCATATCATTCTCCCTTTCTCGTTAGCCATCATAGGCCCAGAGGCAAGACGTCTCAAGAAGCTTATACAATCTTAGAGTAGCGCTGAGTAGGCTGATCAGCTATGCGAGCATCAAAGGCCATCGCCAAATGGCGAATCAGCAGCCGTCCAGTGGGGGTGGCGCTAATAACTTGCTGATGGCGAGTGATTAAGCCGTCTTGCTCAGCTATCTTCAATTGCTTAATTGCGGTGGAGAAATAGTCATTAGCATCGATGTGCCAACGCTTTCCAACTGCCGCTAGATCAATGTGCATGTCGCACATTAGCCGTTCAATCACGTCTCTTCGTATTAGGTCGTCCTTATTTAACCTTAATCCTTTGACGGTTGCCAGCTTACCTTGATCTAAGGCTGCTTCATATTGGTCAAGCTGAGTCGGGTTTTGTGCGTAAACGTTGTCAACCCGTGATATAGCGGATACGCCTAAGCCAACTAAATCGCACTGTGCATGGCTAGAGTAGCCCTGGAAATTGCGTTGTAAGGTGCCGTTGCGCTGTGCAATCGCTAGGCTATCGTCAGGTCGTGCAAAGTGATCCATGCCAATATGCACATAGCCTGCGTTAGTCAGCATTTCTATGGTGGTATGCAAAATAGCCAGCTTTTCATCAGCGCTGGGGAGGTCCGTTTCGTTAATGCGTCGTTGTGGCGCAAAGCGGGTGGGCATGTGCGCATAATTAAATACGGACAGCCGTGCAGGGTTGAGTTCGATGACTTGACTTAGCGTCTCAGCAAAGCTTTTTTCGGTTTGAAATGGCAGCCCATAAATTAAATCAAGATTGAGTGAGCGAAAACCAAGACGGTGTGCTTCTTCCATCAACGTTTCGGTGAGTACCCGGGGTTGTACTCGGTTGATAGCTTTTTGTACCTGCGGATTTAAATCCTGCACGCCAAGGCTTAGTCGATTAAAGCCGAGAGACTGTAGATGGCGCAACGTAAATACATCTGCTTCACGAGGATCTATTTCAATAGCGTAATCGCGATCGGCTGAGCTAGATAAACCAAAACGGGCATCTAGGCGGTCAATTAGGTCCCCCATCTGTGCCAAGGTTAGAAATGTGGGCGTACCACCACCCCAGTGTAACTGTTGCACCGGGCGTGAAGTGTCTAAATGGCGGGCAGTGAGCACCATTTCTCGATCTAGCCGAGAAAGGTAAGGTTCTGCAAGGGCGGTATTCTTCGTTGCGATTTTATTGCAAGCGCAGTAGAAGCAAATTTTTCGACAAAAGGGTACATGTACATACAGTGATAGCGGGCGGTGGCTCTCGTTACTGCGCGCTAGCGCCTGAGTAAAGTCATCGGCACTAAACTGCTCATGAAACGCTAGAGCTGTCGGGTAGGACGTGTAACGTGGGCCACTTTTGTCATAGCGACGCAGCAGCGTTTCATTCCAGGCATTAGCCCCAGACACATCAGTGTTGGTAGGTGAGAAGGCAGCAGTGGCATGAACGGGCATGGCGAGCGCTCCGAAGTGAGAAGTAAACAAAAGGAGTGACTGAGCGCCGTCGCTCAGTGTTCTCTCGGCATGCTACGTCGGTGTCACTTGGAATGCGTTGAGCTATATCAAACTATAGGAGGGTCTGACTAATGCGCTGTTAGAGGAATAAGCGTCCATAGCTGCCAAAGGGCGAAACTTATAATCGACAGTGCGGCGACGCTGCGAGTGGCAGGGTGGCGAATTAAATGGCTTAACTGCTGTGCTGCAAGTCCTGTTGCCAGCAGAGCAGGGAGTGTACCCAGGCCAAAAGCCCCCATTAGAAGCGCGCCATCGAGTGGGTCTGCAATCGCTAAGCTCCAGGCTAGCATGGAGTAAACCAGCCCACAGGGTAGCCAGCCCCACAGTGTCCCTAGGGCGAAGGCTTGAGGAAGTCGCACGACAGGCATCAGGCGTCTTCCCACTGGCTCAATATATCGCCAAAGGTGCCTTCCCACCGCTTCTACTTTCAGCAGTCCTTTCCACCAGTTGGCGATATAGAGCGCCATTAAGATGAGCATCAATGCGGCGAAAGCCTGCAATGCAACACGTGCAGACGGAGAAAGTGAGATAAGTGTGCCAAGTGCAGCAACAATGGCACCCGCCACCATATAGCTGAGAATGCGTCCGGCGTTATAGCTAATCAGCAGCCCACCCATGCGGGCAGGGTGTCGCATGCTAGGCGGTACGGCAAAGGTCAGCGCGCTCATAATGCCGCCACACATGCCGATACAGTGGGCGCCGCCCATTAAGCCAAATACAAACGCGGCTAGCAGGGGCGGTAAATCAAGTCCCGTCGGATTCATGCGGGCGGCTCTTGGTTATCTTGAGAAGAAGAGCCGCTTTTTTTACGTGCGGCACGCTGCTCGGGAGTCAGGTCATTCTCATCGTCGTCGAATAGGATGCGGTGGGCTGGCCCTTCTAAATCGTCAAACTGGTCGTGCTTCACGGCCCAGAAAAACGCCCACACCGCGAGGCCCAGAAGAGTGAGTGAAAGTGGAATCAGTAAGTATAAAATCGTCATGCCGTCACCGGTGTTGATAGGGCAATCTGAGGGGCGGGCGGCGTACGCCAGCGAGTAAGACGCAGCGCGTTACCTACCACAATCAGGGAGCTTAGCGACATGCCAATCGCAGCGAGCCAGGGGGGGATTAACCCCATTGCTGCTAAAGGCAGTGCCGAAAAGTTGTAGCAAACCGACCACATCATATTTTGGCGCATAATTCGGCGTGTGGCGCAGGAAATATCAATCGCCTCAAAAATACGCATTAGGCGTGGACTGAGCAATATCGCGTCGGCGCGGGTACGGGCGAGGTCTGTGGCGCCATTCATAGCAATGGCAACGTCAGCGCCAGCTAATACCGGCACATCATTGATACCGTCACCGATCATCACGACACGCTCACCGCTGGCTTGTAACTCACGTAGTCGTGCCAGCTTGCCCTCAGGCGATTTGCCAGCGTGCCACGTGGTAATATTGAGCTGTTCTGCCAAGCTCTCTACCGCTTCTTGCGTGTCACCAGAAAGTAGTTCTACTTCCAATCCACGGGCTTGAAGTGCGGCAACGGTTTGAGCCGCATCTTCACGAATGCCATCGTGTAGCTTGAACCAGGCACGTGGTGCGCTGTTTTCACTGAGTAAAAGCCACTGGCCGGTGCTTGGTGGAGGCAGTGTGGTTGTCGTCGCAAAATCAGGTTTGCCTAATCGCCATGTTGCGCCGTTTAAAGTGCCTTCTAGCCCGCTTCCAGTCACACTTTTGATGTTGCGTGCCTGCAGAGTGGCATCTCTAAATGGGCGAAAAGCTCTGGCTATGGGGTGTTCAGAGTGTGCCTCTAGCGCCGCCGCGATGGCTTGGGCATGCTCTTCACTGAGCGTCGTATCGCTGTGGGCGAGATGCTGTTGGTCAATAGGGTGCGTTTGGGTCAGCTGCATTTCGCCGCGGGTCAGCGTACCGGTCTTATCAAAGATCACGCGGGTGACGTTGGAGAGTGATTCGATCGCGTCAGCACGTGTAATTAGTACGCCTCGCTGGCGCAATTGGCCATGCCCTGCTGTCAGCGCAGTGGGGGTGGCCAGCGCCAGTGCACAAGGGCAAGTGACTACTAATACCGAGAGTAGTACCCATAGCACACGAGATGGATCAATAAACCACCATGCTACGGTGACACACGCGGTAACGATCAGCAGTCGTAATACAAACAGGTGCGCCATACGCGCCGCCATCTGGGCAAGTCGTGGGCGACTTGCAAAGGCGCGATCGGTTAAATCGACAATACCGGCCACTCTGGCGCTATTGCCAGCATGGGTTACCTTTATGGTGAGCGGGTTTTCCATGTTTTGGCTGCCACCCACCACGCTTTCGCCTACCCGTCGAGTCACTGGCAAATACTCACCGGTCAGCATCGACTCATCAAGGCTGGATTCGCCGTCTTCGATAATGCCGTCAGCGGGAACGCCATGACCGGGCTTGATGAGCACGCGGTCGCCTTCTTTAAGTTCACTGGCAGGCAGAATGCGTTCACTGCCATCAGCTTCAAGGCGAATAGCGGACACCGGCAAAACGCCGCTCAGCGCATTGCCACTGTGGCCGCTGCGCCGCCTGGCCCTACCTTCTACATAACGGCCAAATAGCAAGAAGAAGGTAAACATGGCGACCGAGTCGAAATAAACATCGCCAACGTTAAACAGCACTGCATAACTGCTCGCCAAATAGGCGCCGCCAATGGCTAGCGAGACCGGCACATCCATGCCAAGAACGCCGGTTTTTAGATCACGCAATGCGTTACGGAAAAAAGGCTGCGCTGAGAAAAATACCACGGGCGTGGCTAGAGCAAACGATAGCCAGTGAAACAGAGCGTAAAAGTCTTCGCTAAGCTCACCTGGCCCCGATACATAAATGGGAATGGAGAACATCATGACCTGCATCATCCCGACAGCCGCGACAATCAGGCGTCGCACATTCATGCGTTCTTCATGTTGTAAGCGCGTTTGGGCTTGATCAGGTTCATAGGGCTGCGCATCGTAGCCAATGGCCGCTAGTTCAGCGAACAGCTGTGAGAGGTTGATGACGGCGGGGTCCCAGCTCACACGTAGGCGATGATGGGTAAGGTTGACCGCGCTAGAAGTAACGCCATCAAGTGCATTCAAACGGTGTTCAATGAGCCAGGCGCAGGCTGCACAGGTGATGCCGTCTATTGCTAGTGTGGCTCGTACTTGTCCTTCGTCACCCTCTGGGTGAACAAACTGCGCTTGCAGCCCTGGGTCATCAAATACCGACCAGGTTTCTGCTTTGGCAGCTTGGCGCTCGTCAGGGCGCTCTGGCATTTCTGTGCGATAGCGATAATAGCTCTCCAACCCGCCATCAACGATGGCGTGGGCGACGGCTTCGCAACCTGGGCAGCATAGTGGTTTGGATGTGTCGTCAATGTTAATTCGCCACGGTGCCCCTTCGGGCACCGGGTTGCCGCAGTGGTAGCAGCTAAGGGCGGTCGTGGTCATTCGTTCTCCGAGCGCCCGCCAGGTAGTAGTGCAATCGTGTTTTCGTCAGGAAAGCGTGCTTCTCCGATAAGGCGCCATTCTGATTCATCGCCTTGCTCTGGCTGTAGCTGTAGATACCAGCGATAGCGCAGATTGTCAGGTCCTTGAGTGATGTAGCGGCCTTCGCGCACATGCTCTAGTACAAACGACTGGTCACGATCGTCTTCGGTGGGAAAGATAAGATCTAGATAGAGCTTATCTGGGCGAGCATCACCCGCAAGATCAACAACAATATCGCTGGTAAGCGGATCAATGCGTAACTCGGCACTTAAATTTAAAGCGCGCGCTTGCTCTTGCTTGGCGAATACCATGTTAATTGCTTTGCCGTGCTCGTAGTAATCTTCTTGTACCACCATACCGTCGTAGCTTTTGATCGACATAACCGCAAAGGTCGTGCTGACAATAATGGAGGAGAACAGCAAGCCTAACAAAAACCATGGCCAGAACTGTTTGTACCAAGGTGTAATCGTAGGGTCTGACATAACGCATTTATCTCCTGGCGTTACCTAAGAAGCGGGCTTCACGCTCCTGACGGATTTGCTCATCTTGTTGTGCTTGTAGCACAAAAGTAATGGGGTGGCTGGGCTGGCTTAGATCTTGAGGGTTTGCAAGTACGGTGACTACCTGAATGCGAGACTCGCCTGCTGGCACGCTAATCGACGCGCTATCTAGCGTTAAGCTGGGTAGGCCTAACACACTGATTTGGTAAGTGTGTGGCTGGTTATCAAGGTTACGCACTGTAAGGCTGTAAACATTGCTGATTTGCCCTTCTCGGGTCATTTGATACAGCTGTGTGCGCTCACGCTCGGCGTCGAAACTAAGTGGTATGCGGTCGTTAACCGCCCAGGCAAACGCAACGACCATAATAATCAGCGCGGCAAAGTAGCCCAGCAGTCGAGGCCGTAAGATGTGGCTTTTCTTGCCTTCTAGCGCATTTTCCGTTGTGTAGCGAATAAGCCCTTTGGGGTAGCCCATTTTGTCCATGACGCTGTCACAGGCATCAATGCAGGCTGCACAGGTAATGCACTCGTACTGGAGCCCATCACGAATATCAATACCTGTTGGGCAAACCTGAACGCATAGCTCGCAGTCTATACAGTCGCCAAAGCCGGCTTCTCTCGCCTGAGTATGGCTAAGCGACTTCTTCCGCCGACCTCTTGGCTCGCCGCGTGCTTCGTCGTACGACACGATCAGCGTGTCGCGATCAAACATGACTGATTGGAAGCGCGCGTAGGGGCACATGTAAATACACACCTGCTCACGCAGCCAGCCTGCATTTAAATAGGTAAATACTAAAAAGAAGCCAACCCAAAAATAGGACCAGCCATGGGCTTCTAGCGTAGGCAGTTCCGTTACTAGCGTGCGGATGGGGGTGAAGTAACCCACAAAAGTAATGCCAGTAGCCAAAGAAATCAGTAACCAAGCGGAATGTTTAGCTCCTTTCCGCCACGCTTTGTCAGCATTCATTGGCTGCTTGTCGAGCTTAATACGGTGGTTTCTAGATCCCTCTATGCGGTGCTCAAGCCAAATAAATAAGAATGTCCAGACGCTTTGTGGGCAGGTATAGCCACACCAAACGCGTCCAGCAAAAACAGTAATAAAAAATAGCCCAAAGGCACAGATAATAAGCAGCCACGAAAGTAATACGAACTCTTGGGGATAAAATGTGGCAGCAAAAATATGAAACTCTCGGCCTGGAAGGTCAAACCAGATAGCAGGGCGGTCGCCCCAGTTCAGCCATGGAAGCAGGAAAAAGCCCAGCATAAGCGCCCAGTTGGCGCTGCGCCTTACTTTCTGGAAGAGCCCTTTAATTTCGCGCACATAAATATGTCGGCGCTTAGCATACATGCTCTGAGTTGTACTTTCCCCAGGGGTATGGTGCCCAACGGGCGGCGGCGTAATATCTTGGCTAGGTATTTTTTCCATGGCGATGATCGCAGCTCACTAAGGCGGGAATGGGCGGCAGCATGGATATCGTGGCGTTAAACCTGCGACGCTAGATAACACAACTGTATGCCGTGTCGCTAAATAATAGTGTAACGGATAGAAAGGGTATCTGGACGGACGGTGGATGAAGAAAGGGTGCGGTATGAAACCGCACCCTCGTGATACTACCTACAAGCGGTTGCTACTAACTAAGCGATTAGTCGTTGAAGCGTAGGCTGTAGACATAAGCGGCTACTAGATGAACACGCTCTTCACCGATATAAGCCGCTTGTGCTGGCATGTGGCCGTTACGACCATTGCGCAGTGTTTGGCGGACAGAATCAGCAACGCTTTGTCCCGGTGCCAAATAGAGCCATACATCATCAGTAAGGTTAGGTGCGCCAAGCGCGGTATTTCCCGTTCCACTGGGTGTATGACATGCCGCGCACGCTGCTAGGAAAGTGCTTTCGCCACTGGCTGCACGGTCTGCATCATGCTCTTCGCCAGACATTGAGAGAACGTACTGAGTGAGGTTCTCAATGTTGTTCTCGCCAAGCTGCTGCCAGGCAGGCATTAATCCATTACGGCCATTATTCAACGTCGTCATGATGTTTTCCGGCTCACCGCCATACAGCCAGTCGTCATCGGTGAGGTTTGGGAAGCCGTAACCACCTTGGGCGTTAGAACCGTGACATACCGCGCAGTTGTTCAGGAAAACACGCTCTGCTACCCGCATTGCTTCAGCGTCTTTTGCCAATTCAGGAATAGGTATTTCCTGATACTGAGCAAAAATCGGTGTGAAGCGCTCTTCGGCATTCGCAACCTCTTCTTCCCACTGGCCTTCTTGGGACCAGCCCAAAATGCCCGCATAGTTACCTAGGCCTGGGTAAAGTACTAAGTAGCCCAAGGCAAAAATAACGGTGAGGATAAACAGCTTGAACCACCACTGGGGTAGTGCGTTGTCGTACTCTTCGATCCCATCAGCCGCGTGGCCAGTGGTTTCGATATTGCCATCAGCATCGGGTGTTTTATCGGTACGACGGTTGGATAATAAGATCCAAACGCTCAGAGCGATAGTGCCCAGTGTGACGACAATGATCCAGGCGCTCCAGAAACTGGATAGGGAGTCACCCCATAAATTATTCATGTATTTTTATCTCCCCTGTCGTGGCGGGAATCCACTTCGTGCTCAGACGAAGCATGCTTGTCACGGGTCGGTTGCTTATCATCGTCATCGGCGAAAGGCAGGTTAGCTGCTTCGTCGAAGTCTGGTTTGCGTCGCTTGGAATAAGCCCATAAACAGATGCCAATAAAAGCGACAATCAATATCAGCGTGATAAGGCCGCGGAAAGTTCCCGTATCCATAACTTAACGAGTGCCCTCAAGCACGGTGCCTAACTGCTGCAAGTAGGCCACCAGTGCAGTAATTTCCTGGGTGCCGCGAACGTCTTCTGTCGCAGTGGCGATATCTTCATCGGTATATGGCACGCCTAGCTGACGCAGCGTGCGCATTTTTGCCGGTGTCGATTCGCCATCCAAGGTGTTTTCAAACAGCCAAGGATATTCAGGCATGACTGACTCGGGTACCACATCTCGTGGGTTATAGAGGTGGGCGCGGTGCCAATCATCACTATAACGTCCACCTACGCGAGCAAGATCCGGCCCAGTGCGCTTAGAACCCCAAAGGAAGTTGTGTTCGTAAACCTGTTCGCCTGCAACGTTATAGTGGCCATAGCGTTCGGTTTCTGCCCTGAAGGGGCGAACCATCTGGGAGTGGCAGCCTACGCAGCCCTCGCGGCGGTATATGTCGCGCCCTTCCAGTTCCAGTGCGGTGAGAGGCTTGAGGCCCTCAACTGGCTCAGTTGTTTGCTTTTGAAAGAACAGCGGTACGACTTCGGCCAGGCCACCAAAGCTGATCGCAACCAGGATCAACACGGCGAGCAGGCCAACGTTCTTTTCAACAATCTCGTGTTTCATTGGTCTCAACTTCCCCGTTTTAAGCGGCTTGTGGCGCTGAATGGCTAATCGTTTCGCGACGCTTTACGGTCATGTAAACGTTGAATGCCATAATTAGCATGCCTGTTACCCAGAAGAGGCCGCCAATCATACGCACAAAGTAGCCGGGGCCACTGGCTTCGACAGACTCTACAAAGGTGTACATCAGCGTGCCGTCAGCATTAATCGCGCGCCACATTAGGCCTTGCATGATGCCGTTGACCCACATGGCGGCGATATACAACACAGTACCAATGGTGGCTAACCAGAAATGCACCGCAATTAGATTGACGGAGTACATCTCGGTACGCCCAAAGACCCGCGGGATCAGGTGGTACATAGAGCCAATGGTAATCATCGCTACCCAACCTAGCGCACCAGCATGCACGTGACCAATGGTCCAATCGGTGTAATGCGACAGCGCGTTGACGGTCTTGATGGCCATCATTGGCCCTTCAAACGTCGACATGCCGTAGAACGACAGCGCTACCACCAGGAAGCGAAGTGTTGGATCGGTGCGCAGTTTATGCCAAGCGCCAGACAGGGTCATCATGCCGTTAATCATACCGCCCCAGGAAGGCGCAAGCAGGATGATAGACATAATCATACCCAGCGACTGTGCC
Organism: Vreelandella alkaliphila; assembly: GCF_016107625.1. GTDB lineage: Bacteria > Pseudomonadota > Gammaproteobacteria > Pseudomonadales > Halomonadaceae > Vreelandella > Vreelandella alkaliphila. The sequence goes on along the minus strand of NZ_JABASV010000021.1, from coordinate 2,007 downwards.
CAGTTAGGCAGCGCTGTGTAGTGAAGGTGGTGGGGGCCTGCCCACATATAAATCATAATCAACGCCCAGAAATGGACGATGGAGAGGCGGTAGGAATAGACCGGGCGTTCGGCCTGTTTTGGCACGAAGTAGTACATCATGCCCAGGAAGCCTGCCGTCAGGAAGAAGCCGACCGCATTGTGGCCATACCACCACTGCACCATCGCATCTACCGCACCCGCATAAATCGAGGTGGAGTACATGGGGGTGACCGGAATGGCCGCATTATTAACGATGTGCAGCACCGCGACGGTCAAAATGAACGCTGCAAAGAACCAGTTCGCCACGTAAATATGGGAAGTGGTGCGCTTTTTAATCGTCATTAAGAAAACGATAGCGTAGCTAATCCAAACGACCGCAATCAAAATATTGATAGGCCATTCAAGCTCTGCATACTCTTTTGTAGTGGTATAGCCTAGCGGCAATGACACGACAGCCGAGAGAATAACCGCTTGCCATCCCCAGAAGGTGAACGCTGCGAGCTTGTCAGAGAACAGGCGAGTCTGACAGGTACGCTGTACGACATAATAAGACGTCGCAAATAGCGCTGAGCCACCGAAGGCGAAGATAACAGCGTTAGTGTGTAACGGACGTAAGCGCCCGAAGCTTGTCCAAGGTAAGCCGAGGTTCAGTTGCGGCCAAACTAGCTGGGAGGCAAGGATAACGCCAAGCGTCATACCTACAATGCCCCACACAACGGTCATGATCGCGAACTGCCGAACTACCTTGTAGTTGTAGGTCGGGTGTTCCAGTGCTGTGCTCATTTCATGTTCCCATCGAACGCGGTTAGGGGGTAACCCGTAGCATTTTGCATTAGCATTTTGCCCGGGTGCGGCCACCCGCTTGATGATGCAGGTCAAGATCCGATAGAGATTCTATCGCAGCCGCGCCTTAAGCTGAACACGCCAATAGAAGTAACACTGAATTATTAGGAGTTAATCGTGTCTTATTACGCGGGTTTTGGTTTCGTCGATATACACCCAGCAGCTTTAAACGACGCGTTAGCTAATCCCAGCGTACAGCGGTTTATAGTGACTGGGCACGGCCCGCTTTCAGTTTTGGGGTCGCCTAAGGTAGGCCGAATACTACTTGCTCATGGCGCAGGGGCGGGTCATTGCTCTGTGTTTATGCGGCAATTTGCCGCGACGTTAGCAGCGCAAGGCATGCAGGTATTGGCAATTGATTTTCCCTACATGCAGCAGATTAACGAGCAGGGTAAACGCCGTCCGCCACCCCCTATCAAGCAAACGGTGGCTAATTTTGCCTCATGGTACTCGCTACTGACGTCTTTAAGCGATCAGCCCTTGTGGGTGGGCGGTAAGTCGATGGGTGGGCGTGTTGCCACTTTATTTGCCAGTGAAATGCTTGCCAATAATGAAGTGCATGGTCCTGGCGTTATTGTCGCGGGCTATCCTTTCCATCCACCTAAAAAACTAGACAAAACCCGTTTGGAACATTTTCCCGCTATTCGTTGCCCCGTGCAGATTCTTCAGGGGGAACGAGATCCCTTTGGCAATGTAGATGAGGTTTTAGGCTATAACCTTCCTAATAATATTAACGTTGCTTGGCTTGCTGATGGCGATCATGATTTTAAACCTAGACGTGTTTCTGGATTAAATCAGCAAGTTTTGATTGACGAAGCGGCCATACTTGCGGCATCCTTCGTCCGCGCTCACCAAGCAAGGTACGTGTGATGAGTGGCAATACGCTGGTTTGAATCGAAAATTTGAACGCGCCGTGTTGACATATCACCAAGTTCCTGTAGAATGCAGCGCCACGTGACCAGCGGGTGGTTAGCTCAGTTGGGAGAGCACCAGCCTTACAAGCTGGGGGTCACTGGTTCGAACCCAGTACCACCCACCATTTATTTGGTCGTTTGGAAACGTGAAGCAGTAGCAATTGATGCATTAAGTGGACCGGTAGTTCAGTTGGTTAGAATGCCGGCCTGTCACGCCGGAGGTCGCGAGT
>NZ_JABASV010000020.1 GCF_016107625.1 Vreelandella alkaliphila | reverse complement strand
TGTGCGTCCCCGGCAGCGGATGCGTACTTTACGGATTCGCTGCCGTCTTGGCAAGGGCTTTTGTAAAAAAACTTCAACATTCGTCTATTACCCCAATGCCAGCAGCAGCGTCCTCTCTATTTAAGCGCAGGAATCGCGTCAGGCACTAATGACTCGGTGCTGAGATCAGCAATCGTTCGCGCACCGGTGAGCGTCATCGCCACCTTCATCTCTTTTTCGAAAAGCTCAAGCAGGTTAGCAACTCCCGCCTCACCTGCTGCTGCAAGCGCATAGATAAAGGCGCGACCAATCAATGCTGTATCTGCGCCCATGGCAATCATCCTTACTACATCCAACCCATTACGCACACCAGAATCAGCCAGGATGGCCAGATCGCCCTTAACTGCATCGGCAATAGCAGGCAGGGCACGCGCGGTAGAAGGCACGCCATCCAACTGACGGCCACCGTGGTTTGAAACTACAATGCCATCAGCCCCGAAGCGGACTGCATCACGGGCATCTTCAGCATCCAGTATGCCCTTAATAACCATTGGGCCATCCCACTGCTCACGAATCCAATCCAGATCTTTCCAGGAAATAGAGGGATCAAAGTTATCGCCAAGCCAGGCAATATAATCTTCAAGCTCCGTCGGCTGACCACGATAATCAGACACATTGCCTAGATCATGCGGGCGACCATGCACACCGACATCCCAAGCCCAAAGAGGATGCAACGCAGCCTGAAGCATACGTTTCATAGGCCCGCTTTTGCCGCTCATGCCTGAATGAGCATCGCGATAACGCGCTCCAGGCACAGGCATATCAACGGTGAAGACTAATGTTTTAACCCCTGCCGCCTTAGCACGCTCAAGCACGTGCTTCATAAAGCCCCGATCCTTCAATACATAAAGCTGAAACCAGATGGGCCGCTCCACTGCCGCTGCCACTTCTGCAATTGGGCATACGGAGACCGTCGATAACGTAAACGGTATGCCTTTCTTGGTCGCTGCCCGTGCTGCCTGGACTTCACCACGCCTAGCGTACATGCCTGTTAGCCCCACCGGCGCCAAGGCAAGAGGCATTGCCATCTTTTCACCAAACAGCTCGGTTTCCAGCGATAGCGACGACATATCCTTCAACACCCGTTGCCGCAACGCGATACCCGCTAGATCTTCAACATTGTGCCGCAACGTATGCTCTGCGTATGACCCGCCATCAGCATAGTGAAACAGAAACGGTGGGATACGACGCTTGGCAGCTAGGCGGTAGTCCGTCGGTGATGAAATGATCATGGCAGGCCCTATGCAACAAATAGATGCACTATCGATAAGTACTATCTATAAACGGTCATCGAAGCGTCAGTGTTAAACGCCCTAGATAAAATTGGTTTTACCAATTTACAAAAAAATTAGCACCAACAGTAATGAGACGTCGCAGTCGTGTCAAACGCGCATCGCTCACCATGGCGTATTTTGGTCATATACTTTAGTTATAAACCAAACAAGCGGTGCTAATAGTCACCAATTTGCTAGCCTTTTACTGTTGAGACAAATCATTAAAGCCCCTACTATTGGTCTTACCAATTATGAGGACCTGCACTAATGACTTATCCACCGCTCCGCCAGCAGCGCTTGGCTGATGTGATTACCGAGCGCCTTGAGGCAATGATTCTTGAAGGTAGCCTCAAGCCTGGCCAGCGCCTGCCCCCAGAAAGAGAGCTTGCTGAACGTTTTGGCGTGTCGCGTCCCTCTCTACGTGAAGCCATTCAAAAACTTGCTGCACGAGGCCTGCTTACCAGCCGCCAAGGGGGTGGTACCTTCGTGAATGAAACGCTAAACAGCGGCTACACCGACCCTTTGTTGGAGATGCTTTCCCGGCACAACGAATTTCATTTGGATTTGCTTGAATTCCGCGATGCGATGGAAGGTATTTCAGCTTATTACGCCGCGCTACGTTCAACGCCAGCGGACAAAGCCGTATTAATCCAGCGCTTTGAAGAACTTGACGGTGGGTTTGTGGGCGCCAACCCCGCCCAAGAAGCAAAGTTGGATGCCGCCTTCCACCTCGCTATTGCAGAAGCCGCTCATAACGTACTGTTACTTCACACTATTCGAGGCATTTTCCATTTATTAGAGCAGAGCATCGTTGATAACCTCGCCCATCTTTTTGCAAAGCCCGACTCGCGCTCGCAGTTAATGAAGCAGCACCGCGCCCTGCTAGATGCGATTTTAGAAGGCCGTGCTGAAGATGCCCGCAGCCGAGCGCACGAGCACCTAGTGTACGTTGAGGAAGGTCTTCTCGAGATGGCCAGAGCGGAAACCCGCGCCCAGCGAGCACTGCGTCGTGCCCAAGGTACCAGTAGCACACCCGCATGAGTCGCTTACCTCGCCTTTCAGACCATCGCTGGCGACTACTCTGGCTGATCGCGATTCCGCTAGGGCTCATGCTATGCATGTGGCAAGCCGCTCAACTAGCCCGCGAGCAGGCGCTATCAAACTTACAAGACGATGCCGAAAACGAGCTGCGGCTTTCTGCCGCCAACTTAAACGGTTACCTGCTGCGCTATGATTATTTGCCACAAATGCTGGCGACCAGGGAAGGCGTACAACGTTTTTTAGACTCTCCAGACAGCCAAGACCCCATGCCGCTCAACTTGCTGCTTGACCGTTTTCGCTTTACCTCTGGGGTCTCTGATGTCTATTTGCTTAACCGTAACGCCGATACCATCGCTGCCAGCAACTGGCACCGCCCCAATACATTCATTGGTCAAAACTATGCGTTTCGCAGCTATTACACCGACGCCATTACCGGAGGGCAGGGGCGTTTCTTTGGTTTAGGCGTACAGTCGCTTGAGCGTGGTTACTACTTTTCTGCACCAGTGTGGCTTGATGACACCTCGCCCGATGCAAAACCCGACGGCGTTATCGTCGTCAAAGTGCTGCTCGACGATGTTGAAGAGGGCTGGGCGGAACAGGACGCTGAGCTGTTTGTCACCGACAGCGACAATATTATTTTCATGGCCAGCCACCCTGAGCTGCGCATGAATGCCCTCCATCCTCTCACCGACGACCAACTTGACACCCTACGGGCAACCCGACGCTATGCAATGGAGCCTTTAACGCCCTCCGGCATTGAGCTTGAAGCCCCTTACGGGTCCGATAGCTATCTCGTTAGCTTTGCTAGCGGCCCACTAAGCGGTGGGCACTATTTAAGCCTTACGCGCCCCATCCCAGAGTTTGGCTGGCAAATGCATATTTTAAAACCACTCACTCCCGTGGTGAACGCCCAGTGGATTGCGGCGCTGATGGCGGGAGGCTTATATGGCGTGATAGCCCTGGGCGGCGGCATTGGTTGGCAACGCATGCGTTTACGCCGAGAGCGCGAAGCATTTGCAGAGCGCGAACGACAAACCTTAGCCAGGGTACGCGATGAACTAGAGGTTAGCGTAGAACGAAGAACACGTGATTTAGTCGCCAGTAATCAGCGGCTTTCTGGTGAAATAGAAGAGCGGCGGCGAGCAGAAGCTAATCTACGCCAAACCCAAGATGAGCTGATCCAGGCAGCAAAGCTTGCGGTATTGGGTCAATTGGCTGCCGGTATTAATCACGAGTTAAATCAGCCATTAGCAGCTATTCGTGCCTACGCTGAAAATGGCCGGCGGTTTATTGAACTGGCGCGGGTAGATAAAGCGGACGCCAACCTAGCGCAAATTGTCGAGCTTACCCAGCGCATGGCCGATATTAGTGCTCAGTTGCGCCAGTTCTCTCGTAAGAGTAGCGAGCGCCAGGAAACAATCTCTGTGCAAGCCTGTATTGAGTACGCCCTGCGTTTATTTCACAGCCGCTTACGAGATGATGGCATCGAGGTAGTCCAACAATGGCCCGAGGAAACGCTTTGGGTTGAGGGTGATTTAGTCCGCCTGGAGCAAGTACTGGTGAATCTGATCAGTAACGCATTACAGGCCATGAAAGAGGTAGCATCACCCATGCTGACGCTAAGTGTCGAAATCGCACAACAGCAAGTGATGATCAGCGTTGCCGATAATGGCCCAGGTGTTGCGGAAAACCACTTGGGCCAAATTTTCGAACCCTTCTTCACCACCAAAGCACCCGGTAGCGGATTAGGGCTAGGACTTTCGATTTCCTCACGTATTATGGAGGATCTGGGCGGCAAGCTGCAGGTAGCAAATCAGCCCACTAGCGGGGCGCGCTTCATCATTACGCTACCCTGTTCAGCAACACCTAACGTACTGCCGCCATACTCAGTCAAGGAGAGTAACAACCATGCATGAGCCGTCGACGCTGCCGGTCATGGTGATCGACGACGAACCACACCTGCGTATCACCGCCAGCCAAACACTCGAACTCGCTGGCTACACGCCTCACTGTTTTGAGTCTGCAGAACAAGCGCTTGAGGCACTACCAGCAAACTTTCCCGGCGTAATCGTGAGTGATATTCGCATGCCTGGAATGGACGGTATGGCGCTATTACATGAATTACACAGCCGCGATGCCACACTGCCGATTATCTTAATCACTGGCCACGGTGACATCTCAACCGCGGTGGAGGCGATGCGTGCAGGTGCCTGGGACTTTCTGGAAAAGCCTTTTGCTGGGGATCAGCTACTTGATGTCGTGAGGCGAGGAATCGAAAAGCGCCAGCTGAGCCTGGAAAATTTACGCTTAAAAGCCGAGCTTGAGGTTCAGCAGGCAGCTCTTGGGCCACGCCTTGTGGGCCGCACACCCGTGATTTCTCGTCTGGCGGCAATGATTCAGCGCATCAGCCAAGTAGAGGCTGATGTGCTGCTATTTGGCGAAACCGGCACCGGAAAAGACCTTGTCGCCCGCGCCATTCATGAACGTAGCGCCCGGCGCAATAGCCCGTTTATGGCGATCAACTGCGGCGCAGTACCAGAAAACACCATAGAGTCAGAACTGTTTGGCCATGAGAAAGGCGCCTTTACCGGCGCTGTAGAACGGCGAATTGGTAAGTTTGAGCATGCCAATGGTGGCACCGTGTTCCTGGATGAGATCGAATCAATGCCATTGGCACTTCAGGTGAAGCTGTTGCGCGTATTGCAAGAGCGTAGCGTCGAGCGCCTAGGGGCCAACGAGACGGTGCCACTCAATATACGAGTGATTGCGGCCACCAAAGTGGATCTCAAAGTCGCTGCCGAAGAGGGGAGCTTTCGCGAAGACCTCTACTATCGACTCAACGTGGTTACCCTGCCACTGCCCGCGCTACGCGAACGGCGTGAGGACATTCCGTTGCTGTTCCAGCATTTCGCCGTGGTCGCTGCCAACCGCAGTGGCTTAGAAGCCCCTACCCTGGATAGCCATTCGATAGCCGCCCTGCTGGCCCACGACTGGCCTGGTAATGTTCGCGAGCTGCGTAACCTTGCAGAGCGTTATGTGTTACTGGGAGCAGCCTTTGACTACCGCCTGGATGCGCTACTGGAAGGGGCCAACGCCGACACCGAAGAGCCAACGTTGCCGCGCCAAGTAGAGCTATTTGAAAAGAGCCTGATTAGCCAATCCCTGTCCCGACATCATGGGCGCGTAACCGACGTATGCCGTCATCTGGGAATACCCCGCAAAACCTTCTACGACAAACTCAAAAAACACAGTTTAAGCGCTGACGATTATCGCCATAGCAGCGACCCTTGATGAAACAACTCAATCAACACGTCCCACGGCGGCACCCAAGGCACCAAGGTAAATAGCGCAATCAGCATAAAGACGTTCGAGAGTGGGCGACGACCATCGCCCAGCTTTAGCGCGGTTCCAAAAGAGCGTTTTAACCGCGCACCTTCTAGGTCCACGCTGAAAAGCTCGTCCAGGCTCAAGTGAATGATAAATCCTAGCAGTACCGCTGCACTATGGCACCAGGCCAGCCAAGCTGGCTGTGCCAGCAAGTGAAAACTAAACGCGGCAGTCATCAGTGCGCACAGCACAGCCGCCATCAATGAGTGCCAAATACCTCGATGAACCGTTAGCCGTGAGAACACCACCGCCGCAAAATAACGCACGCTAACGTAAATGCCACCACACGCCACTAGCAACAAACCTGGTGTTAACCAGGGCTGCAACAACAACACACCAAGCACCAGCGAAGGAACCGATAAAAGATTAAAAATCAGACGGATAGAGCGGGAACGGTCTGCATCAATGTCAGGCAAAATACCGCCAAAGGCTACCAGGGCAATAATTAATAGCGCCTGAGTCGCTGGCCACCACTCAGCCTGCCAGCCGACATAAGCCATTAGCACGCCGCCTGCTGCTGCTACCGTAATGTGCGTGCGAAAATTCGCCATAGCGCGGCATCCTGGAAAACTGGATAAATTACCAGACTTTTGGCTGCCGCAACATGACTATTTAAGAAAAAAGAGTGTTAGGCCAACTGCTTAGCACCTGTATTAGAAAATTTACTGAGCGAGGAACTGATCTTTTAACTTAACGTAGTTACCTGCCGTGTAAGGAAAGAAAGCGCGCTCTTTATCTTTAAGTGGACGCAATGCTTTCGCCGGGTTTCCAGCGTATACATGGCCACTTTCCAAACGTTTGCCTGGCGTGACTACCGCGCCAGCAGCAATAATTACCTCATCCTCGACAATCGCCCCATCCATCACAATCGCCCCCATACCCACCAAAATGCGACTACCCAGCGTACAGCCATGCAAAATCGCTTTATGGCCAATGGTGACATCATCACCAATCGTCAGTGGAAAGCCGTCAGGATTGAAATCGCTGGCATGGGTAATATGCAGCACGCTGCCATCCTGCACGCTAGTGCGAGCGCCAATGCGAATCCGATGCATATCACCCCGAATCACCGTCATCGGCCACACCGAACAGTCATCGCCCAGCTCCACATCACCAATCACCACGCTAGCAGGGTCGATATAAACCCGCTCGCCAAGGCGAGGCGAAATACCTTGAAAGGGTCGTAGGGCATTGCTCATTGCACACTCCTGCTTAAACGCTATTGGATTCAAATATTCAAGGACTATAGCAACCCGCCTAGCAATACAATAAACGTCAGCGGAATCGACACCCAGCGTACAATATTACGCCAGAGTACATAGCCACTCTCCCCAACACCCAATGCTTGTACAACCTGCATACGGGGCATTACCCAGGCCGCAAAGATAGCAATTAACAGCCCGCCCAAAGGCAGGAAAATATCAGGCGGAATACTACTGACTAGCTCAAACACATTGCGTCCGAACAACGGCCTGAAGTCGGCGAGAGTAGAAAACGAAAACGCCGAAAGCAGCCCCAACAGCCATACACTCAGCGCTACGACGGCCGTTGACACACTGCGCCGCCATCCAAGCCCTTGCAACGTCGCCACCATGGGTTCAGCGAGGTTAATCGCTGAGGTCCAGGTAGCCAATAAGAGCAACAGAAAGAACACACTTAACCAAAACGCTCCCCAAGGCAGCTCAGAAAAAGCAATAGGCAGCGTCACAAACATCAACCCTGGGCCGTCAGCGGGGTCCATACCTTGGGCAAATACCACCGAAAAGATCGCAATCCCTGCTAACAAGGCAACGCTGATGTCGAGCATTGCAACTGCAAACGCAGCTTTCGGTAGGCTCTGCTCATCAGGCATATAAGCCCCGTAAGCCATTAGCGCGCAGGCCCCTACTGCCAGGGTAAAAAACGCATGCCCCATGGCGTGCAACACCACTGAGGCCGTTACATCGCCAAACGACGGTAAAAACAGCCATGAAAGGGCTGTACCAAATCCGTCAGTGGTTGTGGCATAACCAGCCAGTAGCAACAATAAACCGTACAGCAGCGGCATTAATAGGTTGTTCAACCTCTCTAGGCCTTTGGCAACGCCCGCTGCCACCACCGTCATGGTCATAAATAGGAACAACGAGTGGTTAAAAATCAACAGGCCTGGGTTTGCCAGAAATGCATCGAAACCCGCACCTATTTCTGCTGCGCTTGCACCATCGAAATTGCCGTTAATTGAAGCGACTAAAAACTCAATCGACCAACCTGACACCACCGAGTAAAACGATAAAATACAGAAGACGGTGAATGCACCAAATAACCCTAACCAGCGCCAGTGTCGAGAAGCACCTGCTTCAACGGCCAGCTTACTTAGCGCTTGCATTGGCCCACGACGCCCTGCCCGACCAATTAAAATCTCGGCCATCATTACGGGGATACCTAACAGCAGTACAAACGCCACATAGATCAATAAAAATGCCGCACCACCGTTCTCGCCTGCAACGTACGGGAAACGCCAAATATTACCCAGCCCAACTGCAGCTCCCGTTACCGCTAAGATAAAGGCCCGCTTTGACCCCCAGCGCTCCAGCGTTTCACTCATCACTTGCTCCTGCCATTGGTGGCACTAGTTGGCAACACTAAAAGGCGGCAAGCCTAGCAGGCGCTTACGCCCAGGCCAAACCCTGGTTCAAGCCACCGTATTCAGCCCAAACATTGAAACACGGCCTCACCGCCCGCACTGTGTCATTATTATTGCGTTTTTATGCGCCCCTAACGTATTAAAAACGTTGCGAGTTAAAAAATTAATGCCTACGAGGTGCCTATGTCCCGCAATCCGTTGCTAGAGCCGCACGAGCTTCCCCCTTTCGCTGACATTCGCGCCGAACACGTCGTGCCTGCGGTAGAAACGCTGCTGAATGAAAGCCGAGAAGTCATCGACCGACTCGCTCAACAGGCCGCTACAGCGCCACCACGTTGGGATAACTTTGCTGCGCCGCTAGAGGCTGTTAATGACCGGCTTACCCAAGCGTGGTCGCCCATCTCTCATCTCAACGGCACGATGAACACAGCCGAGCTGCGGGAAGCTTATCAAGCATGTTTGGAAAAACTCTCAGCATTTAGCACCTGGATGGGACAACACGAAGGTCTCTTTAATGGCTGGCAAGCGCTTAAGCAGGGTGATGAATGGGCAACGCTAACGCCTGCTCAGCAGCGCACAGTAGAAAACGCTTTACGTGATTTCCGCTTAGCTGGGGTTGATTTACCTGCTGACAAAAAGGCTCGCTACGGCGAGATTCAAGCGCGTCTCTCCAGCCTATCCAATCAGTTTTCAAACAACGTGCTCGATGCTACCCAAGCTTGGCATAAGGATATTGGTCATCTTGATGAACTCACCGGCGTGCCGGAAAGCGCGCTTGATACGCTAAAAGCAACCGCCCAGGCAAAAGGCGTCGATGGGTACCGCATCACCCTCGATTTCCCGAGCTTTTTCCCCATTATCAGTTATGCCGACAACCGAGAGTTGCGGCGAGAGGTATACACCGCGTTTGTCACGCGTGCTTCCGATCAAGGCCCAGACACAGGTAAGTTCGATAACGCTCCCGTTCTTGAAGAGATTTTGGCGCTCCGCCAAGAGCTCGCCCACCTGCTTGGCTTTAATACCTACGCCGATTACTCGCTCACCACTAAGATGGCCGACTCTCCCGAACAGGTGCTTGAGTTTTTGAATGACCTAGCTCGCCGCGCCGTTCCCCAGGCCAAGGAAGAAGTCGCGGAGCTCAGCGACTATGCCCGTGAGGAACTAGGGCTTGAAACGCTTGAGCCGTGGGATGTGTCCTATGCCAGCGAAAAGCTGCGCGAGGCACGTCACTCCATCTCACAAGAGCAGCTTCGTCCTTACTTCCCTGCGCCACAGGTGGTAGATGGGCTGTTCCAGGTAGTAGAACGTCTTTACGGTGTTCGCGTGGAAGCAGCGCCTGATGCGCCTAGCTATCACAACGATGTTCAATATTTCCGCATTACCGAACAAGGTAAGCCGATCGCCGGTTTCTATTTGGATTTGTACGCTCGCGAAAACAAGCGTGGCGGAGCGTGGATGGCCGATTGCCGAGTACGTCGTCAAACTGAAAATGGCCTACAACTGCCAGTGGCGTTTCTGACCTGCAACTTCACCGCCCCAGTGGGCGATAAACCCGCTCTGCTAACCCATGATGAAGTCACCACGCTATTTCATGAGTTCGGCCACGGCTTGCATCACATGCTGACCAAACAGGACATCGCCGATATCTCTGGCATTAACGGTGTTGCTTGGGATGCGGTTGAACTGCCCAGCCAATTCATGGAGAACTACTGCTGGGAACGCGAAGGGTTAGACTTGATTGCCAAGCACGTCGATACTGGCGAGCCTCTGCCCGCTGACCTGCTAGCGCGTTTACAGGCTGCCAAGAACTTTCAGTCAGCAATGGGGATGGTGCGCCAAATAGAGTTTTCATTATTCGACTTGCGCCTGCACCATGAGTTGGAAGCGCCTAGCGCCAGCGACGTTCAAACGCTATTGAACGACGTACGCAGCCACACATCTGTCGTACCGACGGTTGACTTTAACCGCTTCCAGAATAGCTTTAGCCATATTTTTGCGGGCGGCTATGCGGCGGGCTATTACAGCTACAAATGGGCGGAAGTGCTCTCTGCCGATGCTTGGAGCGCGTTCGAAGAAGCTGGGATTTTTGACCCTAACACTGGCCAACGCTTCCGCCAGGAAATTTTGGAACCAGGCGGTGCGAGGGATGCCGCCGAGCTATTTCGTGCTTTCCGAGGCCGCGAACCAAGCGTAGAGCCATTATTACGCCATAGCGGTATTCGCGCAGCCTGAGGTTTATTTTCACTATCACCGGGTGCGGTACCTGTCTTGTTAGCGCACCCTTGGAGCCTGTTATGTCGAGTGTGAAACGCTTTATTGCTGGGGTAACCTGCCCACGCTGCGCGGCCATGGACCGGATTCGTGCCTGGGAGCAAAACAACATTCGCTACCGGGAATGCGTTAACTGCGATTTTTTCGAGCAGTTGCCGATTGAAGATGAGACAGCACCAGAGCTGACTACCCGCGTTAACCAAGTACGCGAAGAGCAAAAAACGCAGGATGTACAGCCAGTACGCATTCTCGACCCCAGTAAACCTAAACGTTAACCGCCTATTCCCAGCATTTATGCTACCGCTTTCAATTTAAGCCTCCACCGCGCTGGAGGCTACCTCACTCTTCACTTCCAAAAGTGTGCGGAAAACCACACACTAACCAGCCTTTGGTGTGCGAAACCCCAGACACTCAACGCTTTTTTAGTTTCAACCAAAGTTGAATAAGAAAACTTTAAGTAGCTGATTTTAATAATCACCCCGCCTATTGGCATGACTATCGCTGTATACAAATTGCTTAACGTTCAAGCCACTGGCTGTGCCAGCACGCCAGACGATAATCCCAATAACAGCTTAGGAAATCTCGCCATGCGCAATATGATGCCTAAAACCGTCGCCTTTCTTGCCAGTAGTGCCCTTCTAGCAGCAGGCACTGCCCAAGCAGACCGCTCAGAATGGCCCGATAACTTCACTGTCGGTACCGCAAGTCAGGGCGGCACCTACTTCGTTTATGGCTCAGGCTGGGCTAACTTTATTGCTGATGAGCTGGATGTTTCAGGTGGCGGTGAAGTCACCGGCGGCCCGACTCAAAATCTAGCGCTCGTACATAGCGGCGATATGGCCTTTGGTCTGACGACGATGGGCCCAGCGTCAGACGCTGTTAACGGTGAAAGTCCACTAGCGCCTGGCTTGGCAATGGACAATGTATGCGCGCTGTTCCCGATGTATGAAACACCCTTCTCTATTGCCGCTCTTTCAAGCTCAGGCATTGAATCCATCTCAGACATTCCTGATGGCGCGCGCATTGGCTTCGGCCCAGCAGCTTCTACATCAGACACTTACTTCCCCGCTATCCTCGAAACGCTGGGCGTTGAGTTTGATCGTCGTAATGGCGGCTGGTCTGACTTAGGTGGTCAGCTGCAGGATGGCCTGCTGGATGTGATCGCGTTTGCAGCGGGTATTCCGATTCCGGCCGTTAGCCAACTCGAAGTACAGACCGATGTGAACATCATTGAGTTTACCGAAGAAGAGATGGCCACCGTCCTGGACGCCTTCCCGGTTGCTGAATTCACTATCCCAGCAAGCACTTACACCACACTGGAAGAAGACGCACGCGCTGTGTCTATGTGGAACTTCGCCATTGCGGGCTGTGATCTGCCGGAAGACTTTATCTATGAAGTCACCAAAGCCACGATGGAAAACAATGACCGTATGCGCTCAGTGCACCGCAGCGCTGAAACCACCATTCCAGAAAACATCGTCCACAACAATGTGCTGCCCTTCCATCCGGGCGCCGCACGCTGGTACGAAGAGAATGGCTACGACATCGATGATGACATGATCAACTAAGCCAAGCCCCTCTTCACGCTGCCCTGTTTTCCGCTGGCCGGGCGGGGCAGCGTTCGCTACCGCCTCTTTTTTGCTTTTGCTGTGAGGGTGACCTCTGATGAGTCACAATACCGATCAAGACCCCAACGGCCTCAAGGATGACGCCCAAACTGCTTCATCGATACCCGAGTCAATTGCCGAGGGTGTCGATGAAGAGGTTGTCGAGTCCAACCGCCGTGTGTTTGTTGGCTGGCAGTTCTTTTTGTTTGCCGCACTGGCCATTGGCTATTCAAGCTTCCACCTGTTTTCGCTCAATGTGTATCCGATGGAAACCTGGTCGTTTCGCATTGTACACATTGCCGGTGCGCTAATTTTAGGGTACGGGCTGTTTGCCGGTGCTCGCTTTGCAGAAGATGATCAGCAAGCCTCCCCTGCATGGCTCAAATGGGCCAGCTATGCGCTCCTAGCGCCTGCGATCTATGCACTTGTACAGGTCGTTCTGATGCAGCAAACACTCAATGGCGGTGCCATGCGCATCGATCCCAGTATTGAGACACTGCATTACGGCTACCCACTGATAGCCACCACAGCTGCAGCTATTGCTCTCTCGTGGTTCTATCGTCAGGCACGTCACCGCTTTAATCCCGCCGATCTCGTTCTGATGGTGTGCGCCATCGCCAGCGCTGCTTACTTGCTAATGGCCTTTAATACCAATATGCGCATGTCGACAGGCACCTCGTTTGCTCCTCCCGGCATTTCTTGGGCGGCCATTGCGGGCTCACTGCTGATTCTTGAGCTTACTCGTCGCGTGGCTGGTTTAGCACTGGTGGTTATTTCAGCGGTTTTCTTGGTCTATGTCTTTGCTGGCCAGCATCTACCAGGCTTCCTAGGCTACCCAGGCTTGTCCGTGCAGCGCTTCTTCAGTCAGGTCTATACCGATGCGGGCATCCTTGGCCCAACGACCGCGGTGTCATCGACTTATATCATTTTGTTTATTATTTTCGCGGCGTTTTTACAGGCCTCCAAAGTAGGCGATTACTTCGTCAACTTTGCGTTTGCAGCCGCTGGCCGTGCCCGTGGCGGCCCGGCGAAAGTATCTATTTTTGCTTCCGGCTTAATGGGCATGATCAACGGCACATCAGCAGGTAATGTGGTATCAACTGGCTCGCTTACCATCCCATTGATGAAAAAAGTCGGCTATCCGGCGCGCAGTGCTGGTGCCATTGAAGCAGCGGCGTCTACTGGTGGTCAGATCATGCCGCCCATCATGGGGGCGGGCGCCTTTATCATGGCGGAAGTCACCGGCATTCCTTATACAGAAATTGCGATTGCGGCGGTCATTCCAGCCATTCTTTACTTCGCATCTATCTACTTTATGGTGGATTTTGAAGCAGCGCGTAAAGGCATGCGTGGCATGCGTAAAGATGAAATCCCGCTATTCTCCAAGCTGGCTAAACAAGTCTATCTATTCGCGCCAATTATTATTCTTATTGTCGCTCTCTTTATGGGCTACTCCGTCATTCGTGCTGGCACGCTAGCCACCGCGTCAGCGGCAGTTGTTAGTTGGATCTCACCCAATAAAATGGGTATTCGGGCTATTTTGAGAGCCCTCCAACTAGCGGGCATAATGTCGATTCAGATCATCGCGGTGTGTGCTTGCGCGGGCCTTATTGTTGGCGTTATATCACTGACGGGCGTCGGCGCGCGCTTCTCTTCACTGCTGTTAGGCCTTGCCGGGGTTAGCCAGCTATTGGCATTAGTTTTTGCCATGCTGATCAGTATCCTGCTCGGCATGGGCATGCCTACGACGGCAGCCTACGCGGTAGCAGCATCGGTGGTGGCACCCGGCCTGATCAATATTGGTATCGAGCCGCTCGTAGCACACTTCTTTGTGTTCTACTTCGCGGTCGTGTCGGCCATTACGCCGCCAGTGGCGTTAGCATCTTACGCCGCCGCCGGTATTTCTGGGGATAACCCCATGGGCACATCGGTCGCTTCGTTTAAAATTGGTCTTGCTGCATTTATCGTGCCGTTTATGTTCTTCTACAGCCCAGCCATGCTGATGGAAGGCTCCGCGATGCAAATACTTCGTGTCGGGGTGACCGCCACACTGGGGATCATCTTGCTTTCAGGCATGGTGCAAGCATGGTTCTTTGGGCCGGTAAACACCTTACAGCGTGTGGTTATGCTGGTCGGTGCGCTGTTTATGATTTACGGCGGCATTTACAGCGATATTGCAGGCCTGGCCATTGGCGCAGCGCTGTTCATTATGCAGCGTAAGCAGCATGGCAATAAGGCCACACCCAGCACCACTTAACGGCACAATCGGCTATTCACTTAACCACTAGCCGTTAACCGCCCAACGAAAACGCCCGCTCGAGAGCTATCGAGCGGGCGTTCTTCTTGATCGCTAGGCTAGATTCTTTAAGAGCGCACTAGCCTCTCAGGTTATCAACAATTTTCAGTACGGGTGCTGCCTGATTAAGCGTGTAGAAGTGTAGACCAGGTGCACCGCCATCGAGTAAGCGCTCACACAAACGGCTAACAACATCGGTGCCAAAAGCGGCAATAGCGTCACTATCATCACCATAAGCTTCCAACTGCTTGCGAATCCAACGGGGAATTTCTGCGCCACAGGCATCTGAAAAACGCGCCAATTTGGTGTAGTTAGTAATCGGCATAATGCCAGGAATAATCGGCTGCTCGACACCTAATGCCCGAGCTTTTTCAACAAAATGGAAGTAGGCATCCGCGGTAAAAAAGTACTGGGTGATGGCCATGTTGGCGCCAGCCTTCATTTTACGGGCAAAGTTTTCCACATCCTTATCGAGATTGGGTGCCTGTGGATGAGATTCAGGATAGGCGGCCACCGCAATATCAAAATGGTCACCGGTTTCCGCTCGGATAAACTCGACCAGTTCATTGGCGTAGCGCAACTCACCAATGCTTCCCATGCCCGATGGCATGTCGCCACGTAGCGCCACTAAGCTGTCGACACCCTCTTCACGATACTGCGCTAGCAGGTCGCGCAATTGCGCTTTTTCACTGCCAATGCAGGAAAGGTGTGGCGCGGTCGTAATGCCGCTCTGGCTAACGGTGCGCACAATATCGCGTGTGCGCGCTTGAGTGGAACCACCGGCACCATAAGTGACCGAGAAAAAGCGCGGATGTCGAGCGGCCAGTTCATCGCGCACGTGCATTAACTTCTCTCTTCCCGCATCGGTATTGGGCGGAAAGAATTCAAAGCTAATACCTAACGGGTGCTCTTGACTGCTCATGGGACTTCCTCGCAAAGCGTTAACATCGTGATAATTTAGGTTATTCTCCTCTTTCCGCCGCGCTGGAGCTAATGAAAGATTCCACAGTCGGCCTTTAATTCGGCTCATGTTAGCTATTTACACAACTACTGAGTTACATAGAGCTATTTAACCAACAGCGTCATCATCTAACGACTAGGATGCAGAAATGGATTTAGCGCCAAGTGCCCTAATGGGGCCACTGTTGATGTTATTGGGGTTTGTAGGCTTGGGATGGATTGCCGCACAGCGCTTAAAAATCGACCCGCGCCCCATTGCCACATTACTGGTTTATCTGATCGCACCACTGACCATTTTCCGTTCACTGATGAACGGCGGCCCTACGGCGGAGTATCTGCTATTAACACTAGCGCTATTCATCTTGGTAAGTACCATGGCGCTGGCCGTACGCTGGTTTACCCAGCACCGCTTTGGAGCACAGGAAGGGGCGCTGTTAGCGTTCTCTTCTGGCACTGGCAATACCGGTTACTTTGGCCTGCCCGTGGCGCTAATTTTACTGCCGCCAGAAGGTGTCACGCTTTATCTCTTCTGCATGTTAGGGATTAATCTATACGAGTTTACGGTGGGCTTTTACTTAAGTGCCCGCGGCCACTTTTCCATGCGCCAAAGTCTGATCAAAATTGCTCGACTGCCGCTGGTCTACGCGTTTTTGTCTGCGCTGCTGCTGAGTGCACTTAACGTGACACTTCCCAGCGCACTGATGAACTCGCTTGACGTTTTCCCCGCCACCTACACCCTGCTAGGTATGATGATTATTGGCATGACCCTTAGCCAGGTTACGATTGATGCTTGGGACTCCCGCTTTGTTGCCACCTGCGTGGGCTTACGTTACCTACTTTGGCCGCTGGTGATGCTAGTCGCCGTTTTATTACTTCAAGCCTTGGGCCCGCTTGCACCAGAACTCGGTATGGCGTTGTTACTGTTAGGCGTCGTACCCATGGCCTCTAATGTGGTGGTAGTCGCGATGGAGCTAGGGATTCAACCGCAAAAAGGAGCATTAGCGGTGCTTACCACCACGCTATTAGCGCCATTACTAATTCCTCTCTATCTCCACCTCATGCTGCAACTTACCGGGCTAGGCCTCTGATTGGGTTAAAAGCCTTCAACCCCCGCCAGCTTTAGCTGAGCGGCCATCCGCTGCACGTCTGGATGGCTGAAAAATGCCACCAGCGCGTCAGCACGCACGGGGCCAACGCCGGGTTCGGCTAGCCAATCTGAGTGTGTGTAACCTGCTAACGTATCCCAATCCCCTAGCTGGGCGCTGCCACCTGGTGGTATCCCTAACGCCGCTAACCACTGAACATAGGAGGCCGCCTGTGCGGCCTGGAACTGAGCGACAAGCGCTGCTGAACGAACGCTTCCCACGCCATGTGCCCGCTGAAGCTGTGCCGGCGTTGCTGCCAGCCAGCCTAGCAGTTCGGTCACAACACCTGCCTCCATAAGCGCTTTCCAGGTGCCCTCTCCCACGCCCTGCATGTTTAACTGATCGCTTAAGAAGCTAAGCCGCGCCAGCAACTGCGAGTCGCAGTCCGTGGTAAGCGTAAAGCAACTTAACAGGTGATAACGCTCTGGCGAGGGCACGCCAAGGGCCGCTCGCTCCTGAGTTTGCCAAACGACTTCCGTTGCCTGTGGAATAGTGAGACCCGCCAATGTGATCGCAATGTGATCGCCTGGGCGCACGTCCCATGCTTCCCAGCGCTCCAGGGATCCCAGCGACACACGACTAATACGCCGTCCTTCTAGCGTGACTGGGTAAAGCCACAACAGCGGCGTCACGCGCCCTGTTCGACCAACGCGAAACTCGACACCACGCACCTGAGCTAACGCCTGCTGAGCGGGGTACTTCCACGCAACGGCCCACTCCGGCGGCGATGATGACCAGCGTTGCCCTCCAGGGCGCTCGGACTGTTTCAGTACCACTCCATCGGTGGCGAACGGCAATGGGCCGTTAAACCACGTATCGCGCCAGTTGGCGGCGTCATGCTGGGCATTGATAGGGTGGGTGTAATCGGCGGTATCAAAGCCTAACGCGGTCAGTTGGCCAAGCCTTTCATTCATCTCTCTCGGCCCTTCTGGCCAATCCCAGATAAACAGCCCGATACGCTCACGGGTTTGCCGCGAAGGTGATGCCTGAGCCATGGCCCCGGCAACAGCACCTCGCGCGCCAGAGGCGGGACTCTGCGACTGAATATGGCCATTTAATATCCAGTAGAGTTCGCCCTGGAATACAGCGGATAGCGGCGTTGGCAGTGTGTTTGGCACGGTGGGAAGCTGCTGTACACGAGCCGTCCAGTTCTGCCCGCGTTCACCGTCACCGCGGCTAACCGCTTCGACCAACACGCCCTCTTCGTAGCGTAGCGTTATCGCAACACCATCGACCTTAGGCTGGATCCAAAGATCATCTCGGCGGCTCATAAAGCGTCCCACACCGTCATCATCGGCCTTATTCAAGCCCGTTTGCGCCACGGGATGATCTAGCGTGCCAGCGCTACGAGTGACTCTGGTTAGCGGCCGTTGCCGAGCCACTTCCCCCAGGCAGGCTTGCCAGTTTGCTAGCCGAGCGACCGCTTGATCGTAAAGCTCATCATCAATCAGTGACTCGCCCTGATCGTGATAGGCACTGTCCCATCGAGCAATATGCTCTGCCAGTGTTTGGCTCTCTTGCGCCAGCCGTTCACGGGGCCAGTCAGGGCACACGTTGGCCTGTGCGGATAAGGTGACACTCATCAACCAAGCAACCAGTAACCACTTCCAGCCTGCTGCACGCCACTTTCTCATGCTTCACCTCTCCCTCTTACCTCCCTTATCCATAAAGTAATCTTAGCGTAAGGCTTATCATCCCGTTCAACGCACAACAAAAACGCCCCTTGGCGTAGGCCATAGGGGCGTTCTCTCTTACGACAGTCGTTGCCTGGTTTACAAACCGGCAGCCTGGCGCAGAGTGTCGGCTTTATCGGTTTTTTCCCACGGGAAGGCGGTAAAGGTTTCTGTATGCACTTGGCCTTTGTCGTCTACCCAGCTGTAGCTATGCTCAAACGGCTCACGTCCAAAGTGGCCATAAGCAGACGTGAGGCGGTACATCGGGTGTAGCAGGTCGAGCATTTTGGTAATCGCGTAAGGGCGCAGATCAAAGTGCTCACGCACTAGCTCGACAATTTTAACATCGTCGATTTTACCGGTGCCGAAGGTATCGATGGAAACCGACGTCGGCTCGGCAACGCCGATAGCGTAGGAAACCTGGATTTCGCACTTATCAGCCAAGCCTGCGGCAACGACGTTTTTAGCCACGTAACGGCCAGCATAAGCGGCGCTGCGGTCAACTTTAGACGGGTCTTTGCCAGAGAAGGCTCCACCACCATGCCGCGCCATACCGCCGTACGTATCGACGATAATTTTACGCCCTGTTAAGCCACAATCGCCCACCGGGCCACCAATAACAAACTGGCCGGTCGGATTAATGTGGTACTGGGTATGCTCATCCAGCCACTCAGCGGGAATCACCTGTTCGACGATTTCGCGCTTAACCATTTTGCGCAGGTCGTCTTGGCCGATTTCCGGGTCGTGCTGAGTAGACAATACGATAGCATCGACACCACAGGGCTTGCCTTCCGCGTTATAACGGAACGTTACCTGACTTTTGGCATCCGGGCGTAGCCACGGCAGCAGGCCGTTTTTACGCAGCTCCGCCTGACGCTCAACCAAACGGTGCGAGTAGTGAATTGGCGCCGGCATAAACGAGTCGGTTTCGTTAGTCGCGTAGCCAAACATCAACCCCTGATCGCCAGCACCCTGATCTTCAGGTTTCGTGCGGTCGACGCCTTGAGCGATATCAACGCTTTGTTTGCCGATCAGGTTGATCACCCCACAGGTTGCGCCATCAAAGCCCACGCGAGATGAGGTGTAGCCAATATCGGTAATCACATCACGTACCAGCGCTTCCAGATCAACCCACGCAGACGTGGTGATCTCACCAGCAATAATGGCAACGCCTGTCTTCACCATGGTTTCACAGGCAACGCGGGCCTGTTTATCTCGGGCGATAATGGCATCTAGTACCGCGTCGGAAATCTGGTCGGCAATCTTATCAGGATGCCCTTCGGAGACAGACTCGGAGGTAAACAGGGAATATTCGCTCATCGCGCTCTCGACCCTCTGTATGACGGCTGCAGAGTGACCGCAGCATCAGCAGGAAATCATGGCAGGAAGTTCAGTTCCCTGCCCATATATAGAAGCGGCACGACAATTTTCGCTACCACTTCGGGAGGCAGAGTCTACACGCTGTTGGGGGTTCTTCCCAGAACGTGGCTCCAGAATTTGCCGCCGCCGGGGAAGTCAGCGACAATAGCGCCTTTATTATTTCCGTTTTCAGGCGAGGAGCACCCCCATGCCGTCCCGTTTTGAGCTGGCCAATGCCATTCGCGCCCTTTCCATGGATGCTGTTCAGAAGGCCAAATCTGGCCACCCTGGCGCGCCTATGGGCATGGCTGATATCGCCGAGGTGCTGTGGAATGACTACCTCAAGCACAACCCCGAAGATCCCAAGTGGGCTGATCGCGACCGGTTCGTGTTGTCTAATGGCCACGGCTCAATGCTGCTTTATTCGCTGCTGCACCTCAGCGGCTATGAATTAAGCCTGGAACAGCTGCAGAACTTCCGCCAGCTGCATTCGCCCACGGCTGGCCACCCGGAATTTGGCTACGCCCCAGGCATCGAGACCACCACCGGCCCGCTGGGCCAAGGGTTCGCCAACGCCGTTGGTTTTGCGATTGCTGAAAAAACGCTGGCCGCGCAGTTTAATCGCCCTGGCCACAACATTGTTGATCACCATACTTGGTGCTTCCTAGGTGACGGCTGCTTAATGGAAGGCATCTCCCATGAAGCCGCATCGCTGGCAGGTACTCAGCAGCTTGGCAAGCTGATTGCCCTGTATGACGACAACGGCATCTCTATTGATGGCGAGGTTGAAGGCTGGTTTACCGACGACACCGCTAAGCGCTTTGAAGCGTACGGCTGGCACGTGGTGCCGAACGTCGACGGTCATAAGCCGGAAGAGATCAAAGCGGCTATTGAATTAGCCAAGAGCCACGACGATAAGCCTAGCCTGATTATCTGCAAAACAATCATTGGCTTTGGCGCACCTAACAAACAGGGTAAAGAAGAGGCACACGGCGCACCCTTAGGTGACGACGAAGTGGCTCTCGCCCGTAAGCAACTCGGCTGGGAACACGCACCGTTCCATATCCCCGAGCCCGTTTATTCTGCTTGGGATGCCCGTAACGCTGGCAAAACCCGCCAGCAGGAGTGGGATGCCCGCTTCGCCCGTTATGCCGAAGCATTCCCAGCCGAAGCCAAAGAGTTTGAGCGCCGCATGAAGGCGCAGCTACCGGCAGAGCTTTCAACCGCCGCGCTCATTGAGCAGGCTCAAGAGAAAGGTGAAAGCATTGCCTCTCGCAAGGCCTCTTTTGAAGCGTTGAATGTTATCGGCCCGCAAATGCCTGAGCTGCTCGGTGGTAGCGCTGATCTTGCGCCATCTAACTTGACCTTCTGGAAGGGCGCCAAAGCCATCACTCCGGAAGACGCTAGCGGCAATTACCTGCACTACGGGGTACGTGAGTTCGGCATGGGCGCGGTGATGAATGGTATCGCCCTCCACGGTGGTTTCGTTCCGTATGGCGCGACCTTCCTGATTTTCATGGAATACATGCGTAACGCCGTGCGGATGGCCGCGCTGATGGGCCAACAGGCCATTTATGTATTTACCCATGACTCTATTGGTCTGGGCGAAGATGGTCCCACCCACCAGCCGATTGAGCAGCTGACCAGCCTGCGCACAACGCCTAACCTGAACACATGGCGCCCCTGTGACGCGGTTGAAACAGCGGCTTCCTGGGATGCAGCGGTGAAACGCCACTCCGGCCCCACCGCGTTGGTACTCTCGCGCCAGAATCTGCCTCATCAGCAGCGCACCAAGGCGCAACTAGCGGCCATTCAGCGTGGTGGTTACATTTTGAAAGACAGCGACGGTACGCCCGAGCTGATTTTGATTGCTACCGGCTCTGAAGTATCGCTTGCCATGGACGCCGCAGCAGAACTAGAGCAGCAAGGTAAAGCGGTGCGCGTGGTCTCCATGCCGTCAACCTACCGTTTTAATGGCCAGGACGCGGAATACCGTGAAAGTGTACTGCCCAAAGCAGTCACCAAACGGATTGCGATCGAAGCGGGCCATGCCGACTACTGGTACAAGTATGTTGGCCTGGATGGTCGTGTTATCGGTATGACCACCTACGGTGAATCTGCACCTGCGGGCGAACTGTTCAAACATTTCGGCTTTACGGTTGAAAATATTGTTAAACAGGCCAATGAGCTACTGGGCTAACGCCATGCAGGCTGATCTAGCGCGGGTTCTGCCATGCCCGCGCTAAATGGTCTGCTATGGCTAATTAGCTATTGGTTAATTGGGGAAGTGGTCATCCACTTCTCCGGTTTGCCTTTTTCTTCAGGGGTTGTGGGCATGCTGTTGCTATGTGCCACCCTTGGTGTCTTAGGGCGCGTGCCTTCAAGTTTAGCGGCCGCAGCACAACCGTTAATCGCGCTTCTGGCCATGTTGATTATGCCAGGCGTCGTTGGCGTGTTCTTTATTCTGGATGAACTCGCGGGTCAGTGGTTCGCCATAATCATTGCGCTATTGCTAGGGACGTTATTAAGCGTGATTACCACGTTATGGTTATTACAACGGCTAATTGGGCGATCAGATGCCCACTGATATGCTGTCCACTCTAACAGCCACACCGCTGTTTGCTGTAGGACTTACGCTTGCAGCCTATTTGCTCGGTAACTTGCTCTTTAAGCGCTTGCGTAACCCTTCTTGGCTACCCGCTATTTTAATCGCTGCGTTGCTATTAGCAGCGGCACTCGTCGCGATAGGGCTGCCTTATTCGATTTACCAACAAGGGGCCTCATGGCTCACCATTTTGTTAGGGCCGGCGACCGTTGCCTTAGGCATGCCACTCTATCAACAGCTGCCGCGCATTCGTGAACTTTGGCAACCGCTGACACTTTGTTTACCGATCGCCGCCGCACTAGCGGCCTGCTACGCAATCGGCATTGCTTGGCTAATGGGGGCTAGCCCCACTATTTTGGCGTCACTCGCCGCCAAATCAGTCACCGCGCCAATCGCCATCGGTATTACTGAACAGCTCGGCGGCAACGTAGCGTTACTAATGGGGGCGCTGCTAGTGACAGGAGTAGTTACTATTCCCTTCGTGAGTGTCGTTGCCCGGCTGCTAAAAATTAACGATGAACGCATTATTGGTTTCGCACTGGGTCTCAATGGCCATGCCATTGGCACTGTGCGAGCATTTGAACTGAGTCCAACGGCTGGCGCGTTTGCCTCGTTAGGCATGAGTTTAACCGGTATTTTTACCGCCCTGTTGCTGCCACTCGCTTGGCGGCTGATCGGCACGGTCAGCTGAAAACAAACTCAGTTGAAATACGCTATCATTGAGCAATTTTTTTGAGAGCCGCTTCGCGACATGGCTAATGCAAACTCGACATATCGAATTGCCATTAATGGTTACGGACGCATTGGCCAATGCGTGTTAAGAGCGTTGGTTGAGCGCAACCACCCAGAAATTGAAGTGGTTGCCATCAATGAGCTATCTGATCTTGCGACGATTACCTACCTTACTCGCTATGATACGACCCATGGTCGTTTCCCTGGCGAAGTAGACAATGACGGTGAATGCCTGCTTATCAATGGCCAGCGCATACACGTTCTTTGCGAGCGTGATCCGCAGGCTCTGCCCTGGGCAGCACTAGACATTGATTTAGTGCTGGAATGCTCTGGTAGTTTCAAGGATCGTGCGACAGCGGAGCAGCATTTAGCCGCTGGCGCCAAGAGACTGCTGTTTTCTCAACCCGCCGAAAGCGATGTGGATACGACGATTGTGTGGGGCATTAACGAACATGAACTCACACTCTCCCACCGCGTTCTCTCAGCAGCCTCATGCACCACCAACTGCCTTGTCCCGTTACTCACCGTACTGGACGAAGCACTAGGGCTTGAACACGGCGTTACCACCACCATCCACTCGGCCATGAACGACCAGCCCGTCATTGATGCTTATCATCAAACGGATCTGCGCCTGACACGCTCGGCTATGCAGTCAATTGTCCCCGTGGACACTGGGTTAGCCGTCGGGATCAGCCGCTTGATGCCAAGTCTGTCCGGTCGTTTTGAATGCCTGCACGTACGCGTACCAACCATTAATGTCTCTGCCATGGATGCCGCATTGACTGTGCGTCGTGATACGAGCGCCGAACACGTTAACGACTTACTACGATCCGCCAGTCAGCAGCGCTTAGCTGGCGTATTAGGCTATACCGAAGCCCCCATGGCATCGATAGATTTTAATCATGATCCACGCTCTGGCATCCTAGACGCCACGCAAACACGGGTCGCAGGGACACGCTTAATTAAGCTGCTGTGTTGGTTTGATAATGAATGGGGCTTTGCCAATCGTATGCTGGATATCACCCAACGGCTGGCATCGCTTTCCAAAAGCAACGCTCGCTAGGCTGCATCATGTCTTTTCATCTGCTTGAACACGAGGAAACCGCTCACATGAACGTGCAAAAAATGACCGATCTGCCCCTGGAAGGGCAGCGCGTGCTGATTCGTGAAGACCTTAACGTACCGATCAAACATGGCCGTGTTTCCAGTGACGCCCGTCTTCGCGCAGCGCTGCCGACTATTCAGGCAGCAGCTCAAGCAGGTGCGAAAGTGATGCTAATGAGTCACTTAGGCCGCCCGACTGAAGGAGAGCCTGCTGAAGAGTTTTCACTCGCTCCCGTCGCAGAGCGCTTAGGCGAGTTGCTTAGCCGCCCCGTAACGCTAATCAGCGATTATCTCGATACAGCGCCAACATTGGCTAACGGCGATGTTGTGCTGCTAGAAAACGTGCGCTTTAACAACGGTGAGAAGAAAGACGACGAACAGCTTTCCAAACAATACGCAGCGTTATGCGACGTTTTTGTAATGGATGCCTTCGGTACGGCTCATCGCGCGCAGGCCTCTACTCACGGCGTGGCGCGCTTTGCCCCACAGGCGTGTGCAGGACCGCTACTTGCGCAAGAGCTTGATGCGCTTGAAAAAGCGTTGGCAAACCCGGCGCGGCCTATGACAGCGATTGTAGGCGGCTCTAAAGTATCCACCAAGTTAGACGTGCTAACCGCCCTTTCAGACAAGTGCGACCAACTGATTGTTGGCGGTGGTATCGCCAACACGTTTATCGCTGCAGCAGGCTATAATGTTGGCAAATCGCTCTTTGAGGCAGATTTAATTGGCCAAGCAAAAGCACTCATGGAGAAAGTAGCCATACCATTACCGACGGATGTCGTTGTTGCCACTGAGTTTTCTGATTCCGCAGAAGCCGTCGTCAAGCCAGTTGATCAGGTCGCTGATAACGAAATGATTCTGGATATCGGTCCTGACACCGCTAGCCACTTAGCCAGCTTACTGAAAAATGCAGGCACTATTTTGTGGAATGGCCCTGTCGGTGTATTTGAAATTGATCAGTTTGGTAAAGGAACTGAAGTGCTTTCTCAGGCGATTGCCGACAGTAGCGCTTTCTCAATTGCTGGGGGCGGTGATACGTTAGCGGCGATTGATAAATATGCCATTGCTGACCGCGTTTCCTATATCTCTACTGGCGGTGGCGCATTTCTTGAGTACGTTGAAGGCAAGCAGTTGCCTGCCGTCGCCGCACTCGAGGCTGCCGCTCAGCGCGGTTAAATCTTTAAACAAATGGCACGCTCACTGCCTTTGTACATACATACAACCCAACTAAGGTGATCCCATGGCTTTGATCAGCATGCGCCAAATGCTCGACCACGCAGCCGAATATGGCTACGGTATTCCAGCATTCAACGTTAATAACCTTGAGCAGATGCGCGCCATCATGGAAGCTGCTGACGCCACTGACTCTCCGGTTATCGTGCAAGCTTCTGCTGGCGCGCGGAAATATGCCGGTGCCCCCTTCCTGCGCCACCTGATCTTGGCAGCAGTTGAGGAGTTCCCGCACATTCCAGTCGTGATGCATCAGGACCACGGTACTAGCCCTGCTGTTTGCCAGCGTTCTATTCAACTCGGCTTCTCCTCGGTAATGATGGACGGCTCTTTAGGTGAAGACGGCAAAACACCGATGGACTATGACTACAACGTCGATGTCACTCGTCGTGCAGTAGAAATGGCGCATGCTTGCGGTGTCTCCGTTGAAGGCGAGCTAGGCTGCCTAGGCAGCTTAGAGACGGGTATGGCTGGCGAGGAAGACGGCATTGGTGCCGAGGGCAAGCTGGACATGGAACAGATGCTCACCGACCCTGAAGAAGCCGCTGAGTTTGTCAAAGCAACCCACGTAGATGCGCTGGCTATCGCCATTGGTACCAGCCACGGGGCTTATAAATTTACCAAGCCACCCACTGGCGACACCCTGTCGATCCAACGCATTAAAGAGATCCATGCGCGCATTCCCGACACGCATTTGGTAATGCATGGCTCATCATCCGTGCCACAAGAGTGGCTGGAAGTGATTAACCAGTATGGCGGTCAAATTCCGGAAACGTATGGTGTACCGGTCGAAGAGATCATCGAAGGCATTAAACACGGTGTTCGTAAAGTAAACATCGACACCGATTTACGTCTTGCTTCTACGGGTGCAGTCCGCCGATTTATGGCCCAGAACCCTTCCGAGTTCGACCCGCGTAAATTCCTTAAAGAAACCGTGACCGCCATGCGCGACCTGTGTATTGCACGCTATGAAGCTTTCGGCACTGCTGGTAATGCGAGCAAAATTAAACCCGTCAACTTAGAAGTAATGTTCCAGCGCTACGAGCGCGGCGAGCTAGCTCCTAAAGTGAAGTAACGTTCTCTTCACATGCTCCCTTAAGGCGGCCGATTGGTCGCCTTATTTTATTGCAATGCAGCATATATAGGCTAATACTAGAGGAGTCGTAACTAATTATCCTCTCAGCAGGTAGCTCCCCTATGAAGCACTCTTCTACAACATCGACGACGCCGTTGGCCATGTTTGATATGTGGAAAGCGGGGTTTATGGCGTTTGAACTGTGGAGCTCATCACTGTCCACCATCGCTATGCGTCAACAGATGTGGCAAACACAGCCATTTTTCAGTCCTTCCATGATGCGCGAAAACCAGCGTATGGTGACCGAAAAAATGGAGGCCAGCATTGAGGCTGGCCTTGTTATGCAAAAAACGTTATTGAGCGCTATGAACGGTCACTACGCTCCTTGGTGGGTCACCAGCCAAAAGACCATGAAACCCTACCATCGCCGTAGTAGCGCTAATTCGCGACGCCTAACACGCTAAAAGTACTACTCATTATCGTTGTTGCTCTGTTCACCCTCACCGCTTTCGATTGCATCCTCGGCACTACCAGTACCTCCCGTGCCTCCCTCCGTATCTTCTTCACTATCAGCATGATTACTTTCATCGCCGCTGGTTTCCTCAGCGTCGTTGGAAGTAGACTCATCTCGCTGAAGTGCTCCTGCCTTGATACCATATTTCTCCTCTAATGCCGCATCGTCTAATGTGTCATGCTGCGTATTATCTGAATCTGACGTTTCGGCTTGCGCTTGCCCTGCCATCAGTAGGGATGTACAGAAAGCAATTGAAAACACCCAAGGTGTAAATCGCATCGAAGCTCTCCTTTTTTGTGGTTATCAAAGCTTAGTCTAAACATGGCCACGCATCAGTGCTGTTGCTCTAAAAGGCCCTTCCTGCCCCCAGCAGTGAGGCTATCACTTAGTCTTTTCCTTGGGCAGCTTGATATAAAACTATAAAAAATTATCAAACAGTGTTCACAAAGAGCTAAAAATCTCGTTCAATAGCAGCATGGTCGGCTTAAACTAATACGGGCAGCGCAAAAGACGCTGCAAGGAATGACAATGCCGCTTCCACTTTTGCTGTTTGACTGTGATGGCACCCTCGTCGATAGCGAGCCACTTCTGGCTGAAGAAATGGCTATCGGTCTAAATTCGGTAGGCTTACCCTTTAAATCCACCGATTATCTCGGCGAGTTTCGAGGTGCCCGTTTTCGACGAATTGTGGCAGAGTTACAGCAACGTTACGGGAATGTCGATGAAGATCAATTAGCTAGCATGGAGCACACCATGCGAACCAGCTTAGCTAATCGTTTAACAAGCGAGCTAAAGGCAATTCCTGGCGTCCATGAATCCCTTGAGGTACTGAATAATTACCCGAGTGCGGTTGTATCTAATGGCCCAGAAAGCAAAATTCATACTGCTTTACAAGCAACCGGCCTAGCCACCTACTTTGGTAAGCGTTTGTTCAGCGGTTATACCGCTAACTGTTGGAAACCAGAGCCCTGTCTTCACCTTCATGCAGCTAGTATCATGGGTTTTTCAGCAAGTGATTGTATCGCCATCGATGATGCACTCGTTGGCATAAGGGCAGCTCTACAAGCTGGCATGACCGTCATCCACTTGAATCGTTACCCGGACGCTGAAACTACGCCTGAAGGCGCTATTATGATCAGCAACATGTATCAGCTACCTGCAGTCGTTGAGCGCCTTACTCATGAAAAGTGGCAGATGCCAATGCCTCAACATTCAATAGAGAAATAAGTATGGTTTCATTACGTGATCAGCTTGGTGGCCTTGTGTATTCAACAGAGCAAGGCAAAACTTGCCCAAGCTGCCGCGAGTCTATCGACCACTGCCGCTGCGCAGATACCAGCGAGCAAGCGCGCATTGCTGATTTAGACGGAATTGTGCGAATCCGACGCGAAACCAGTGGTCGCAAGGGAAAAGGGGTAACCACCATTAGCGGTATACCGCTTTCCAATGCGGAGTTGAAAACGCTTGCTAAGACATTGAAGAAACGCTGTGGCACCGGTGGTGCTGTAAAGGATGGCATTATCGAAATTCAAGGCGATCATCGGGAAACGCTACAGCAAGCATTAACATCGTTAGGCTACCAAGTTAAATTAGCAGGTGGCTGACACACCTCTGTGATAGCGCTCTGTCTTGAGGCAAAGCACTAAAGGGCAAGGCACTGCAATGAATTGGTTAGAATACCTGCTACCACTCATTTTCCTGTTTCCCATGGCGGCCATGGGCGGCATTGTCTTGGCGCTGCGTAGCCTTCACGATGCACGCGTTCAGTCTCCCTTTAATGCTCCCTTGCGTGAACCCGGTCAAGCTCTGCGGCATCGCCTTGACCAAGCTTTTTCTAGCTTGTTTTTAAACGGTGCGCTCGGTCCCATTATTAGTCTTGCCCCGCTTGTGTATGGCATGGGGCGTATGCTGTTTGTGGAAAAGCAAGACTGGGTGGAGTGGGCATTATATGGCTTACTTAGCACCCTGTTAGTGCTGGCTTTTTCACTGTTACTTGTTCGCGATTATCAGCGTATTCACCGTCTTAAACTCGGTTTAGCTTGCGAATTAGCCGTAGGCCAAGAGCTGGAACGCATGGTGAGGCCAGAAGCCCACCCCTATTATGTGTTTCACGACGTACCCACCGATAGCTTTACTATTGACCATGTCGTTGTCACACCACATGGCGTCTTCGTGGTAGAAACACGTGCACGAGCATTAGCGATTGGTAGCGATGGTAAAGAGCTTAATAGCGTAGCTGTTGAGCGTGAGCGGCTACGTTTTCCTCACTGGCAAGAACGCCGCCCTCTGCATAAAACACGTCAGGGCGTTAGTTGGCTGACTCAATGGCTTGAGCGCCGTTGCGGTGTTCCTGTGCCGGTAAAAGGTGTATTGGTTTTGCCGGGTTGGGACGTTGATACTAGCGAAGCTGCCCCCGATATATTAGTCGTTAGCGGTGAGCAGCTATCACGTCAACTAACCGAGCTCACCCCCGGCCAGATGAGCGATGCCATTCACGATAAAGTGATTCATATACTCATTGAGCGTGCACGCCTTATGGAGCTCAAACACCTGCGTCAACCCTCCGTATAGAAGGTTAATTACCTCGCAAGCGCCCTCCCATTTCTTGTGC
Organism: Vreelandella alkaliphila; assembly: GCF_016107625.1. GTDB lineage: Bacteria > Pseudomonadota > Gammaproteobacteria > Pseudomonadales > Halomonadaceae > Vreelandella > Vreelandella alkaliphila. The sequence goes on along the minus strand of NZ_JABASV010000020.1, from coordinate 3,477 downwards.
AAGATCGACAGCATAGTGATCGGTCATTCCACCAATAAAATCCAGCATGCGCCGATAGCTATCGTAGAGCGTCCAGGACGGCAATGGCGTATTTTCACCAATCAACGCCAGCACCCGCTGGTGCTTGAATGAGCTATGCCCAGTGTGATGTAGTTCATTAGCAGCACCAATAAATGCTTCTAATAAAATCCCCAGCGTTGTATAGGCACCAATTTCAAGTTTGGCTTTGCGCTCATTTTGAAAAATACGCTCACGAGCTAACTGCTTTGCCGCTTGAACGCCCCACCCCAGATCAGGATGACACAGCTCTAATAAATCCTGGCCTAACGTTCCGCTGAGCAACGCTTGCTCATGCTGCACAAAAACCGCCCCCACATCATTCACCGCGCGTTCCATAGCGGCACCGCGCAGTAAGGCAATTCGACGCCGCTGAGATACTTTCCGCCTCTCCATCTCAGCGTATTCTGGAGGGAATTCACCCGCGATCTGGCGCAGTATCTCGACTACTTCCTCATAGCGAAGAATCCCCATCTCTAAACCATCTTCTAAATCAAGCAGGGCATAGCAGATATCATCAGCCGCTTCGACAAGCCAGGCAAGCGGATGACGACACCAACGCTGATCTCCTTTGGGAAGAAGACCGACAGCATCAGCCACTTCTTTTAACAGCGCCTGTTCAGACTGGTAACAACCGAATTTACCAGCACGCCCGCTGTAGCGTACCGTCCAGGGGTATTTAAGCAGAGTACCTAACGTAGCGGCAGATAACCGCATACCACCATTAAACTGGTTGTACTCAATTTGGGTAATAACACGGAAGCCCTGGGCGTTGCCTTCGTAGGTCAGTAAGTCATCACGCTCTGCATCAGACAAGCCATCTAGCAAGCCACTATCTTGAGCACGCCGAAACCAATCACGAATTGCATATTCACCGGCATGACCAAAAGGGGGGTTGCCAATATCATGCCCTAAGCACGCTGTCTGGACGATCACCCCTAAGTCAGCGGGTGTGATCCAACTAGGCAGGCGATCTTTTAGTAACTCGCCCACAATCATACCTAGCGAGCGACCAACGCAGCCGACTTCCAGTGAATGGGTCAAGCGTGTATGGATATGATCATTTTCAGTCAGTGGATGCACTTGCGTTTTCCGACCCAAACGCCGGAAGGAGCCCGAAAAAACGATACGATCATGATCTTTATGAAAAGGACTTCGCCCGATTTCATGGGTTGCTTCACGCACACCACCAGGGCGTTTATCGTGAAGGCGTTGAGGGGATAATAACTGGTCCCATTGCATCTGTGTCATAGCGTTCCTCCGTGAGAGCAACATTTTGACATAAATCCAAGCAAGATAACCGCCTTCAACCTCAAGACATGCGTGCAGCAGCAACCGTCGCTACACACATGTTATATGGCAGTGACACGCCCCACTGATCAGATAATTTTTAACGCTCGGTAGAGGGGCAACCGCTCGTCTAGAAAATCACCAGCCTGACGCTCAAGCTCAGCCAAATTCTCATTCTCATCCGAAATTGGCTTGCCCTCTTTAAGCAGGCATTTGTTTTGAGACGCCAAAATACGCCATGCAAAAGTAGCTAACGTTTTAGCGTCATCACCGCCCTCTAACGTGGCAAGCAGGAAAAACTGATGGAAGAGCGAGACGGCAAAGCCACCACCTGTCACCGGGCTTGCGAGATAACTCAACTCAGTCGTGCTTCTTGACTGGCTCATTAAAAAACGATTTAGTCGACCAGTCTTGGGCGCTACTTTAGAAATATCATCGTCGGACTGGGCAGGCAAAATAATACCCTTTGATGCCAGTATGGCAATTGCACTGTTCAATGCAGGACGCCCCACTCCATGCTCTTTTGCAACCTGCCAAAGTTCGGATACAAATACCGGTTGATAGGATGAAAGCGCATCTAGCAGCGGCGTATAAATATTGCTAGGCAAGTCAAAGCTACCCAGTCGCCCTGCGATTTTTAGCTGCACATCTTTACGTGGCACTCCCATAATCACGCGAAGACCATCTAGCATTTCATCTTTATCAAGCCCACTTAAACGACGCGCCCCTTTTACCCAGTAATCGGTACGAAACTGACGGTTCTCACAAAAATCACGCACCGACTGGCGAAATAGCGGGTTAGGAATGTTATTAATTAATGCCTGTTGCTCATTGGTTAACTGAATACTTTCAATGGCATCTGCATATCGCGCACTGCAAGCCCAATCCATCTTTGCAGGCTCTAGCCAGCGTGCCATTTTAGCAAATGCCATCGGCTCCCAATCGCGGTTAAAGTATTCATGGGCTACGTAATTTTTATTATCTTGTTTAATTTTCGCTAAGCGATTCTTAATCTGGGGGTTAGCATTACAGTATTCTGGATTCACAGCCACCAGCTTCTCAGCAAACGCAATGGCATCATCGATACGTGAAATGGTGCCTGCTCCTTGCGCGCTCATGGTATCAGCATACTCTGCTAGCAAGTCACGCATTGGTACCATCGCTGCCCAACCAGGCTGAGTGTTATAGCTGATATATAACACACCTCCCACTTTCAATTTTCTCCGGATAAAATCAACGATCACTGCGCGGTTTTCATCCGAAATCCAACTCCATATGCCGTGAAGGCCGATATAGTCGAACTCAGGCAAGTCGTCACGCTGGCAAAATTCATCAAACGCATCGTCATATAGCTTTGCGTTAGCACCACTTATAGATGATAACTCCTGAGCGAATGCCGCTTGATGGGGGTTAAAATCAGTTCCGTACCAATTTATTTGTGAGGCAGCCGCATGAATGTTAGTGCTAATGCCCTGGCCAAATCCCAGTTCACAGGCATTGGTAACGTTTGGCGGCCGAATACCGGCGTTGATAAATCCTAGCGCAATTCGCAAAGGATTGAGTTCAGCGTAATATCCATAAGTATAACTAATATCCGCTACGTATCCAGACGTCCAATCCGACATAACACCTGCTCCTAAGCGATGGCGTATTATTCAGTTTTTAAGCGAAGTCACCTACCACCAGAGCTTGAGTAACAGATAGAAAATACGAATATCGCTCTTCTACCCCTAACCTATACTCTGGAGACAAACGCTGTTGTTAGAGTCTTGATAGTGAAGTATTTGCTCCATTGGGTCTACTGAAGAGGTAGCGGGAAGTTTGAAGGATTGTTACGCAATCACTAGCTATATAATTGAATAAGTTCGCAAACGTTTTTTTGCTGCCTGCTAAGTAGCTTTCTTTCACACACACAAAATCCAGCCAATGGGCTGGATTCTTTGTTTAATAAGTACCTGACGATGACGCCACTCAGCCCTCCATACCGCCTCGTCATTCCCGCAGGCCCTTGGCGGGAATCCATGTTGGCTGAAGTTTCGGGCTGCTGCAGTCCAAGGTCAAGGTGGATTCCCGATAACCCCACTCGGGAATGACGGTGCGGTGGCTCGGGAATGACGTGCGGTGCACGCT
>NZ_JABASV010000001.1 GCF_016107625.1 Vreelandella alkaliphila | reverse complement strand
TGAAAGGCGTTACTTTAAGAGCCTAACGGGTGTCTAAAATATCCGGGGCGATTCATGGTTTTGCCGCTTCTTGTTGAAGTTCCCTACTCCACTAAGTATCACGCGCTATAAAAAAACGACCTTCGTGCGGCGTGCTTGGGTGGTAGTGGGGAGAAAGGTGGCCAAGCAGCGCTTTTTAGAAGAGATTTATGAAGTGGCGGGGCAGTCGATAGAGTTACCCGTACCGCTTAATAGCCCCGCAATTGCCACCTTCAAATTGCAGATTGGTCGTTATCTAAAGTTAACCGAGCAACGACAGCAAATCGAAGATGCGGTTGACCGGTTGATATCTCACCGCGATGATTATCAGCGACTTCGGACATTGCCTGGTATTGACCCCATCATCGCCCTAGTTATTATTGCTGAAAGTGGTGATCTGAAGCGTTTTTGCCATTACCGCCAATACCTTAGCTTTTGCGGCTTCAATTTATCGGGAAGCCAAAGTGATAAGCAGCTAGGGTATTACCGCTTATCGAAAAGGGGCAACGCACGTTTACGGTACGCCTTCTGGCTGGCAGCCACGGTCGCCATTAGACAGCGGGAAAATACATTTCGACAGAAATACGAGCGCTATATTCGGGCAACGCCCCATGATCCTGATATCAAGCGGAAAGCCCGTGTGGCAGTGGCCGTTAAATTAGCCCGCGTCGCACATGCTTTAATAAAGACAGGTAGTGATTATCGAGGCTATTATGAGTTTGGTTGTGAGACGTAAATCTGTGCCGTTAGGGCACCCAGTGACCCTGTAGATAATGCTCAACGCTCACAACCGTTCCAAAATGCTTTGTTAAGTCCTGTTGGGCTATTTGGACCCTTGTACACTACGGTGAGCACCCTTTAGATCTGGTTGCGACGTATGAGCCTGAGCAGTGAGTAAGTGTTCCGATGTCGAGCACGAAGTGAGGTTTTGTTTGCATATTGAGCGGGTTTCGTAGGTAGTCCGTTATCCGTACGAATGGCGCTAGGTAGGCCACGTTGTATAGCCAGATGATTCAGAATCCGTGTTAACGACAGCCCGCCAATGGCACATTCAGGCACAATAGCCACTGATTCATGGGTGGCGTCGTCGACAATGGTGAGGTTCTTTATCACTCTCCCTTTCAAACACAAAATCCATTGACCAGACCTGATTGGCGGTACCAGGGCGGCCAAGGGGCTTTCGTTCAGACGTGGTAACCTTCTTACGCTTGCGCCGTTTTACTTGCAGCCGAGCCGCCGCGTAGAGGCGTTCGACGCGGTTATGATTGACCTGTTCATCGGCTTGACGCAGCTTCAAGTAGATCATGCCAGCGCCGTAGCGACGATGCCGGTGTGCCAAGGCAACCATGCGTTCACGCAATGTCTCATTGCGGTCAGGGGCCGGTTGATAACGAAACGCACTGGCACTCATACGAGTAACACGGAGCGCTCGGCGCTCACTCAGACCACGTGACACCATAAAACGCACCAGGTCTCGGCGTGCCGGGGTACTCACCACTTTTTTCTCAGCGCCTCGTGAGTGACCTCCATCTCCAGTAGCGACTCAGCAAGCAGCTTTTTCAAGCGTCCCTTTTCGGCTTCGAGTTCTTTGAGTCGCTTGGCATCGGGCACGCTCATGCTGCCAAACTTGCTGCGCCATGGATAGTAACTGGCTTCAGAGAAACCGTGCCGACGCATAGGTCCTTAATGGGCAGTCCCGCTTCGGTTTCGCCCAGGAAGCCAATGATCTGTTCTTCGCTGAAACGCTTCTTCATGTCCAATCTCCTTACGTAGGATCGGACTCTAAAGTGTAGCGCTACTCAATCTGGGGGTGACTTCGGAGCCACCAAGACTCCTGTTTCGCAACCTTCAGAACGCTGATTCGTACCATTATGACTGGCTGTGAACTGGCGCTGATCCCGAGCTGGAGTAGGCTACTCTGGCCGATGCTGCGCAGCCTCAATGCTTACTACCTGATCTATCCCAAATATCTGGGCGAACTAGTCAAGGTGTGGCACTTTGCTCCCCACTTGCTCGGCTATACCGCACCGCATGATGTCCCGGTGCTCGAGGATCCAGTTGATGAAGCCCTTGAGCTTGGCCATCTCCCCCTTGTGCTCGGGATATGCTAGGTAGTAGGCATCTCGGCTCGCCAGAGCGAAGGGCCAAGGCACCACCAGATGGCCAGCCGTCAGTTCCTCCTGGGCCAGGAATTTTGGCACCAGCGCAACGCCACAGCCTGACCGCGCCGCGCGCAGAGCCATATAAAAGGTATCGAACCGTGGCCCGTGATAGCTGTGCTCGGTATAGCACCCCTGAGCCTGGAACCAGTCATGCCAAGCTTCAGGCCGGGTCGCACTCTGCATCAACACCAGCCGAGTCAGCGACAGTGGATCGTCGACACCGCCAGGTGGCAGTATGGCCGGCGAGCACACTGGCACCATTTTTTCATCAATCAGCTTGATGCACTCCGCCTTAGGCCATGCCCCGTGGCCGAAGAAGAAAGCCACGTCGATGCGCTCGTCTTCAAGGTCGAAAGGCACCACTCGGTTGCCGATGTTCAGATAGATGTTGGGATAGCGAAAGCGAAAGCCGTTGAGCCTGGGAATCAGCCAGCGGGCTCCAAAGGTTGGCAGGGTAGTGACGTTAAGAACCTCATTCTCACCCCCGTAGGACTGCATGTAGCGAGTCGACATCTCCACCTGGGCGAGTATCTTGCGCACTTCGGTTAGATAGAGTGAGCCCTCAGGAGTAATCTGCAGGCGCTTGCGCACACGGCGGAACAGGGGGTGTTGAAGCACTAACTCCAGCTGGGCTACCTGCTTGCTGACGGCGCTTTGAGTCAGGTTCAGCTCATCCGCCGCGCGGGTGAAACTTAGGTGCCGGGCAGACACCTCAAAGCACTGCATCGCGGTCAGGGTGGGAAGGTGGGCACGACTCATAACAGCCTCATAAAGCATGAATTATTGGAATGTTCATCTGACAAATATCGCTTTAGTGACCAAGCATACTCTCAAGATGTTGTTCAAATATCTCTGGCTAAAGCAAGCACGACTTTAGCATTGAGGAAGTCGTGATGTGGCTTCAGCACTGATACTACGCAGATCCTGGTAGATGAAGAAAAAACAGAATGAACTCCCGAATATTCGTCGCTTGAGCATTTTTCACAACCCTGATGATACTGAGTGTGTACCCACTTAATATCGCGACCAGTAGGAGAAAGAATGAACGACGCCATCATGCAGCGCCTGGGAGTACGTGTAGAGCAGTACCTTCAAGGTGATTACCCGGTGACTAGCCCCACCGATGGTGCCGAAATCGGCCGCGTAAGAATGCAGGGTGCCGATGCGATGGACGCCAGCATCGCCCGTGCGGAAGCGGCATTCACTCAGTGGCGCCAGGTGCCAGCGCCGCGCCGCGGCGAGCTGGTCCGTCTGTTCGGCGAGCAGCTGCGTCTCCACAAGGAGGATCTCGCTGCCCTAGTCACCTTAGAGTGCGGCAAAATCTACCAGGAAGGCCTCGGTGAGGTGCAGGAAATGATCGATATCTGCGACTTAGCCGTGGGTCAGTCGCGACAACTCTTTGGCCTAACTATCGCCTCTGAACGCCCCGGCCACCACATGCGCGAGAGCTGGCACCCCCTCGGTCCAGTTGGCTTGATCACCGCTTTCAATTTTCCTGTAGCACCCTGGGCCTGGAACGCCGCCCTGGCTCTGGTCTGCGGCAACAGCCTGATTTGGAAGCCGTCGGAAAAGACCCCGCTATCTGCCCTGGCCTGCCAGGCGTTGCTTGAGCGTGCCATGGCAGAGTTCGGCGACGAGGCGCCCCAGCACCTCAGCCAAGTGGTGGTCGGCGATCGCGATGCCGGCGAGCGCTTAGCCGACGATCCCCGCGTGCCGTTGATCAGCGCCACTGGCAGCACTCGCATGGGCCGTGAAGTCGCCCCGCGCGTGGCCGCGCGCTTCGGCCGCAGCATCCTAGAGCTCGGCGGCAACAACGCTATGATTCTGGCTCCCAGTGCCGACCTGGAGATGGCCGTGCGGGCCATCCTGTTCTCTGCGGTAGGCACCGCTGGCCAGCGGTGCACCACCCTGCGCCGCCTGATCGTCCACGAATCCATTCGCGACGAAGTCGTCGAGCGGGTTAAGAAGGCCTATGTCGGCGTGACCATCGGCGACCCGATGGGGGACAGTCTGGTCGGCCCGCTGATCGATGCCCAGGCGTTTGAGCAAATGCAATCGGTGCTCGGCAAGGCGCGTGAGCAGGGCGCCAGCGTGTTTGGCGGCGAACGTCGACTGGCCGACGAGTACCCCAAGGGCTACTACGTGGCGCCAGCCATCGTCGAGGTCGAACAGCAGGACGAGCTGGTCAAGCATGAGACCTTTGCCCCGATCCTCTACGTGATTAGCTACCGTGATTTCAGCGAGGCCCTAGCCTTGCAGAATGACGTGCCTCAGGGGCTGTCTTCCTGCGTCTTCACCACCGACGTTCGCGAGGCCGAGGCCTTCGTCTCGGTTGTCGGCAGCGACTGTGGCATCGCCAACGTCAATATTGGCCCCAGCGGCGCTGAAATCGGTGGCGCCTTCGGCGGCGAGAAGGAGACCGGCGGGGGACGCGAATCCGGCTCCGACGTTTGGAAGAGCTACATGCGTCGCCAGACTAACACGGTGAACTACTCTCGCGAGCTGCCCTTAGCCCAGGGCATCAAGTTCGACTGATACCCACGTAATTATCGGGTGCCCCGGGAGGGGGTGCCCTCGTCAAAGAGAGAGAAGCATGCCGACTCACGATAACCTTCGATCCCTCTGCCTGCGCTGGCAAGATGCAGCGCTGGCGACCGAACTTGCCCCCGAGGCCCTTGAAGATCCCGCGGTCCTCGATTGTCTGCCCAAGGCGTTGAGGATTGCCCTGATGTCACGCTATGGCGTAGTTCATCCTGCTCTTGCACTGTATGGGCTGCGCCATCAATTAGGGCTCAGCCCGTGCCCCAGGGAAGAGCGCTTCCAGCGATGGGCCAACCGCAATCAGAGCCCGGTCGCTCTGCTCACGAGCCTTGCCCACAAGACGCACGAGGTCATCGAATTTGCCAGCGAGCAGCGCTTCGCCCTCGGCGGCCGCACCGACCCTGAATACAATACACGCTTGCTGTTTGACGCCATGGGCGACTCTCGCGTCGCCCTTGGCCGCTACCTGGAGGATCGGGCGTTCTACCGCGAACCCCAGTTCTTCCGCGGTGATGAAGCGCGCAGCGTTCATCTCGGCATCGATGTCTTCGAGCACGCCGAAACGCCGGTACATGCCCCTTTCGATGGCAAAGTGCATAGCCTGGCCTACAACGCCAAGCGACTTGACTACGGCGCCACCATCATCCTGGAGCATACTATGGAGGATGACACTCCCTTCTTCACCCTTTACGGGCATCTGTCACGCCAGAGCTTGAAACGGCTTTCCCGAGGCGACCATGTCGCTCAAGGTGACGCCTTCTGCCGACTTGGTTCCCCCACCGAGAATGGCGGCTGGGTACCCCACCTGCACTTCCAGGTGATCCTAGACATGCTGAACTTCGAAGGCGATTACCCTGGTGCAGCCTTCCCATCCGAGGTTGCCATCTGGCGCAGCCTGTGTCCCGACCCTCGACGCATCGTAGCGATTGCAACCTAGGCGGCGCCTCCCGACGCCACTGTTCCATTCACACTCCGGCATTCCCGATGCCAGAACAACAACGATAATGGAGACTCTCATGACCGCGTCTTCTACTGACGACCGTACTGCCCCTCCGCTGGCAATGGCCCTGACACCACTAGTGGTCGCTATCGCGTCCATCAGCCTGATGATCTATATGTTCCAGGGCGAGTCTCTCGGCGGGCCCGTGCAGCTTGCCCTGATCTTCTCAGCCGCCCTGGCGGCAGGACTTTCTCTGGCCCGTGGCGAGCGATTCGCGACGCTCAAGGCCGGCATTTTCGAAGGCATCAATGTGTCCATGAACGCCATCGTCATCATCTTGCTGGTCGGCGGGCTGATTGGCGTATGGATCCTGTCCGGAATCGTGCCGAGCATGATCTACTATGGCTCTTTCCTGGTCTCCGGTGACGCCTTCTACTTCAGTGCCTGTCTGATTTGCGCCATCATCGCCGTTAGCATTGGCAGCAGTCTGACCACCGCCGGTACCATAGGCCTCGCGCTGATTACCATCGCCGAATCGGTGGGCTTTTCCACCGCCGTCACCGCCGGAGCCATCATCTCGGGATCCTATTTCGGCGACAAGCTCTCGCCGCTATCGGACACTACCAACCTGTCGGCGGCGGTCTCCGGAGGAGAGCTGTTTAGCCATATTAAGGCGATGTCACGCACGGTGTTTCTCAGCCTCGCCGCGAGTCTGGCGCTGTACTGGCTCATTGGCCTGCAGACCACCGATGCCAGTGACAACCTGTCCAGAATCACCGAGCTGCGCATCATGCTCGAAGCGAACTTCGTGATCAGCCCGCTTTTGATCGCTCCCTTACTGGTGGTTTTGGTGCTCGCCTACCGAAAAGTCGATGCCATACCGACGTTGTTCATCGGGCTACTAATCGGCGCGCTGGCCGCGATGCTGTGGCAGACGGACAACGCCCTACGCCTGGCCGCGACATCTGACAACACCCTGTTCCCAGTCATCGAGGGTGTTGTGCGCGCCATCTCCACGGGTTATGTCTCCACCACCGGCGATGCCCATTTTGACCGCATTCTGAGCAAGGGTGGCATGTTCGGAATGCTCTACATGCTGTGGCTGGTCGTCGCGGCGATGTCCTTCGGCGGCATCATGGCCAGCGCAGGATTCCTCAGGCGCCTAGTCGAGACCATGACTCGGCGTGCGAAGACCCCGGGGGGGCTGGTGCTGTCAACCCACCTGGCCTGCTTGACGACGCTGATGCTCACCGGCAGCCAGTACATGGGCAATATCCTGCCGGGGCGCATGTTCAAGGAGAAGTACGAGGAGTTGGGGCTCGCACCCGAGAACCTGTCGCGTGCGCTGGAAGATGCCTCTACCGTGGTGTCTCCGTTGATTCCCTGGACCACCTGCGGCGCTTTCCTGACCGCCACTCTAGGGGTCCCGACGTTGATCTACGCGCCCTTTACCTTCTTCTCCCTGATCAACCTGCTGCTGGCCATCGCCTGCGCCGTACTGGGACTCAACATGTTGCGCAACGCCAATATCCGGCCCCAGCCCACCTCTTCTCAACAGAGTGGTCACACCCACCACGCCTGAGGATGACTTCATGTCAGAAACGATGATCATGTCCGAAACCATCGAACAGTGTGTCGTAGAGGCACTTGCCGAGCACTTTGGCCTCGCGGGAGCCCTCGAACGCCTCGATGGCTACACCGACCAGAACTTCCGCCTGATCTTGGACGATGGCAGCCGTTACTTGGCCAAACTCAGCCGGGCCCCAACCATCCAAGCTGAGGTGGCCTTGATGACGGCCCTGGAAGACCAGCCCCTGGGTGGGCTCAAGCTGCCGCGCCATCGGCGCAGCCGAGATGGCCAAGCGAGCGTGACGCTCAGGCTGGATGGGGAGAACTGGCAGCTGCGCCTACTGAGCTATCTGGATGGCACCCTCTGGGCCGAGGGCCTGCCTCCCAGTGAAGCCCAGCTGTATGCCACTGGCGAAGGGCTCGGCCATCTCGATCTGGCCTTGGCCGAACTCGAACCGAGCGCTATGGGCTGGCCCGTGGAGCCCTTCCACGATTGGGATTTGACCGCGTATCGTACTCTCGCGGAGCGTCCCGAGATTGGAGGACTGCAACACGAGATGCGCGAGCAGATGGCCGCATGCGTCGATTTCGTACGCGCCAGGGAGCATGAGCTCTCCATTCAGCTAATTCATAACGACGCCAACGACTACAACCTATTCCTAGACTCGCCGACATCGGAGCATCCCAGTGGCTTGATCGATTTCGGCGATGTCTGCCACGCCTTCACTGTCATCGAACTCGCCGTCGCCGCGGTCTACCTGACCGACCGCAGTCCCAACCGACTGGAAGCGCTCAAGCAGCTGACTCTGGGCTATCACAGCATTCGGCCGCTCTCCAGGGGGGAACTCGAATGCCTGCCGCGGCTTATCCTGCTGCGCATACTGCTGAGTCGAATGAACTATCTGAAGGCCGCCGCCGCCGGCCAAGACGCGCCCTATATCGCCATATCCCAAGTGCAGATCCTGCGTCAATGGCGCTACTTTACCACGCTCAGCCCAGAGCTGATTGCCGAGGAGCTGATCGCCCTGTGCCATCCCGTCTCGACGCTAGCCCCCCTGAACGAGCGCAGGGAGTGGCTGGCGAAGCGGGGAGTGCTGGACGTGTTGGGCGACGATCGCTACACCGCTCTGAACCCGTCGCGAACCTTTGGCGTTCCGATGGGCGGTGTCGAAGAGCGGATCGCCACCGGCGAGACCTTCATCGCTCAGCGCGACTTGGTGCTGCGCAACAAGATTCGCGTCATCCGCGTCGATCAGCGTGACGATCGTCTGGTGATCGGTCTGCAGGATCGCCGTCTAGGACGCCTCAGCCTGATCCTGCGTAGTGCCGATCCGAGCGCGCCTCTGCCGCGGGCCGAACTGAGCCTGGACGGCTTTTCTCTGTCCCTTGCTGCGGGCCAGACCATCACCCTGGCTTGCCTGTGGGGGGAGAGTGATATCGGTGGGCTACGAATGTGCACGAGCCTGGATGCTGAGGAGTGGCAAGCGGTCGCTGCGGTCTACATCGATCCGGCCCTGGCACTCGGCCGTGGCAACGTCTACGGCGCTCGCAACGGCGTCGCTACGCTGCTCCACGCTCGTCGTCAGTTGCTTTCCCCCACTCTGAGCCATGCCTATCAGCATCCACTAAAGATCGTACGCGGGGACATGGCCTATCTGGTCGCGGAGGACGGCAGACGCTACCTAGATCTGGTCAACAACGTTTGCCATGTGGGGCACGCCAACCCGCGCGTGGCGGCGGCTGGCTCCCGGCAGATGGCCGAGCTGAACACCAACACCCGATATCTTCACGACACCATCGTGCACTACTCCGAACGTTTGCTGGCTACCCTGCCGGGCCATCTGGAGGTGGTCTTCCTGGTCAACTCCGGCAGCGAGGCCAACGACTTGGCAATGCGTTTGGCACGCAACTACACAGGACGTCACGATTTGGCCGTGCTGGAACATGCCTACCACGGACACCTCTCGAGCCTGATCGACATTAGCCCCTACAAACACGACGGACCGGGCGGCCAGGGTACCCCAGAGCACGTAATCAAGCTGCCTTTCCCCGACACCTATCGCGGACGGCATCGTGGCAAGGGGGCCGACGAGCTATATCTGGCAGAGGCCCTCGAGACCCTTTCTCAGGCTCGCGAGCAGCCAGCAGCATTCTATGTCGAGAGCTTCGCTGGCGTCGGCGGCCAGTGGATCTGGCCTGAAACTTACCTCGAGGGAGTGACACGTCACTTGCAGGCACATGGCACCCTGTACATCGCCGACGAGGTCCAGGTCGGCTTTGGCCGCGCCGGCAGCAGTTTCTGGGCTTTCGAGCAGTATGACGTCACCCCGGACATCGTCACCCTAGGCAAGCCCATCGGCAACGGCCACCCCATTGCTGCGGTGGTCACTACTCGGGCGGTGGCCGAGGCCTTCCGTACCGGCATGGAATACTTCAACACTTTTTCCGGCAACCCAGTGTCTTGCGCCATCGCCCTGGCGGTGCTTGACGAAATCGAGTCCCGAGACTTGCAACACCATGCCAGGACCCTCGGTGACTCACTCAAAGGCCGCCTCGAGGCTCTGGCTGAGCGCTTCCCCAGGGTCGGCCAGGTACGCGGGCGCGGACTCTTCCTCGGCATCGAGATCATCGAGGGCCCGAGCCTTGCGCCCGACAGCGCCACCGCCAAGCGCATCTGTCATTACCTGCGCCTCAACGGGGTACTGCTCTCCACCGACGGTCCCGACGACAACGTGCTCAAGATCAAGCCGCCACTGGCCATCCAGGCCGGCGACATCGAGGCCTTCCTGACTCTGCTCGAAGCGAGCTTCGACATGTACTGCCAATAACACGGTGATCCTCATGACAACAATGACAACTTTACAACCGAGCGAGTCGCGCCCCTCCCCAGTGAGTTCTGAGCCTGCCGAGGTACTGCTCAGGGTCGAAGGTATCAAGAAGCGCTTCGGTGACACCCATGTGCTCAAAGGAATTTCCCTAACGGCTCGTCGCGGCGACGTGATCACTCTGATCGGCTCGTCCGGCTCCGGTAAGAGCACCTTCCTGCGCTGCCTCAACCTGCTCGAGCAGCCCGATGGCGGCGAGCTCGAGATCCATGGCCAGCCGGTCCACTTCACAACAACCCGCCACGGCCGGGTGCCCCAGGACGAGAAGAGGGTGCAGTGGATGCGCTCGCGAGTCGCCATGGTGTTCCAGAACTTCAATCTGTGGTCCCACATGACGCTGTTGGAGAACATCATCGAGGCGCCGATACATGTGCAGGGCTACTCGCGGGCTGAAGCCATCAACGAGGCCCGCTGCCTGCTAGCCAAGGTCGGCCTGGAGGAGCGCGCTGACCACTATCCCTCGCAGCTCTCCGGCGGCCAGCAGCAGCGCGGAGCCATTGCTCGGGCACTGGCCATGAACCCCGACGTGATGTTGTTCGACGAGCCCACCTCGGCCCTCGACCCCGAGCTGGTTGGTGACGTGCTGGCGGTGATGCGTCGGCTTGCCGAGGAGGGGCGCACCATGGTGCTAGTGACCCACGAGATGGACTTCGCCCGGGATGTCTCGACCCGGATTATGTACCTGAACCAAGGCGAGGTGGAAGAAGAGGGTCCCCCGCAGCAGGTGCTGGACACTCCGCGTTCCAACCGCCTGCGCCAGTTCCTGTCGACCCGCTGAAGGAGACCTCCCATGCTGAATCTTCATGGCTACGGCATGCGCCTAATCGAAGGTGCTCTTGTGACCGTCGAATTAGCCGCGCTTTCGCTGATCATCGCCGTGCTGCTCGGACTTGTCACCGCTAGCGCCAAGCTGTCGAAGCGTCGCCTGCCTCATCTGCTGGCGACGCTCTACACCACGCTGATCCGAGGCGTTCCAGACTTGGTGCTGATGATGCTATTCTTCTTCGGCGGCCAGGTGCTGATGAATGACGTCTCCGACTGGCTCTATGCACGCTTTGGGCTCGACCTGTTTATCAATATCGACGCCTTCATCGCCGGCGTGCTGACCATTGGCCTGATCTTCGGTGCCTACATGGGCGAGACCTTCCGCGGCGCTATCCAGGCCGTCGACAAGGGCCAAGTCGAGGCGGCAACTGCCTGCGGCATGAGTCGGGCGCTGATATTCCGGCGCATCCGCTTCCCGCTAATGATGCGCCACGCCCTCCCTGGTCTCTCGAACAACTGGCTGGTGCTGCTCAAGACCACCGCGCTGGTCTCGGTGATCGGTCTGTCGGACATGGTTCGCGTCGCTACCCAAGCCTCCAAAACTACCCTCGAGCCCTTCACCTTTATGCTGTTCGTAGCTGTCATCTATCTGCTGTTGACCAGCCTTTCGGAGTGGGTGATCAAGCGCCTGACCCGGAAATACAACGCCGGTTTTACAAGGGGTAGGTCATGATCGATACGCTACTGGAGCCGCTTACTGCCTGGTTGGCCGAGCGCGCGATTTTCACCCCCGATACGCTTGCCGTCTACTGGCAGGGCATCGAGACGACTCTCTCTCTGGTCTCACTGTCGCTGCTGATGGGTTTCGTGATCTCGTTGCCGCTCTCCCTGGCCCGTGGTTCCCACTATGGCTGGCTCAGGCGTCCTGTGCAGGCCTTCACCTACGTGTTTCGCGGCACTCCGCTACTGGTTCAGCTCTACTTGATCTACTACGGCGTTGTGTTCATTGACGACGTCCAGGAAAGCTGGCTCTGGCCGCTGGTCAAGGAGCCGTTCCTGCCGGCGTTGTTGGCTTTCACTCTCAACACCGTGGCCTACACTACCGAGATTTTCCATGGCGCCATCGTCAACACTCCTCGTGGCGAACTCGAGGCGGCTAAGGCCTGTGGCATGAGTCGGTCACTGATATATAGGCGCATCGTCTTCCCCAGCGCCTTCCGTCGGGCGCTGCCCGCTTATGGCAACGAAGTGATACTAACCCTCCACGCCAGCGCAATCGCCAGCACAGTGACGCTGATGGATATCACTGGGGCGGCCCAGTTCGTTTACTCACGCTTCTATGCTCCCTTTGAGGCGTTCATCTTTGCCGCCCTGATCTACTTGGTCATCACCCTGACCCTGCTCTACGTACTCCGTCGTCTGGAGGCTCGCTTCAATCCGCAGCTCAGAGGCGTCCGCAAGCAACGCCGTAAGATCATGGCATTCGGCAATGCCATTCCGCAGAAACCATAGGAGATCCACAACATGAACAAGACTTTCTCTTCTCTGACCGCCGCCGCCCTTATCGGCCTCTCCGCGACTGCCAGCGCCGAGGATCCGCTACGCATCGGCGTCGACGTGCCCACCGCGCCCATGGAGTACCGCCTGCCCAGTGGCGAGTTGACCGGATTCGATATTGACCTGGGCAACGCTCTGTGTGAGCGTATCTCCCGTGAGTGCGAGTGGGTGGTGCAGGAGTGGAGCGGTATCATCCCGGGCCTTCTGTCCCGTAAATACGACGCCATCATGTCCTCTATGACCATCAACGATGCGCGCCGCGAGACAGTGTTGTTCTCCGCCTCCTACATCAAGCCCTATTCCGCCTGGTTCGGGGCCGCAAATCTCGACGTAGAGAAAATCAATCCAGAGACGCTGGCCGGCAAGGCCATTGGTGTGCAACGCGGGACCCTGCAGGACAGCTACGTGACCGACACCTTCAGCGACGTGGCCGAGGTCAGCCGCTACTCGACCACGTCCGACATGATCATGGACATGAAAACGGGCCGCGTTGAACTCATCTTCCTGGATCATCCGGCCGGCGTGGCTACCCTGCTCGACGGTAGCGAGGGATATCGAGTGGTAGGTGAGCTGGTCAACGAACCTGAAGAGTACTTCGGTGAGGGTTTCGGGATTGCCTTCCGTCAGCGCGATGGGGGGCTCGCCGAGCAGTTTAATGCCGCACTGTCGGAACTGAGGGCGGATGGTACTTACGACGAGATTTATCAGAAGTACTTCCCAAGTGAATCAGACTTCTGAATCACGCTCTCGCCGCTGCTCTTCTCATGACGTTCCACTGCATAAAAAGGGTGCATCAGAAGACCGGACGAAAACTCCATCTACATTCCTTTAGACTGATGAGTAAAATGCCCCGGACATTGTCTGGGGCATTTTAATTACTCACCCGTTTCAAATAATAAAGAATCCCATAGAGTGCTGAGGGAAGTTTTGCCACTGAACCGCCCCGGAAAGCCTAAGGCTTGTAGTTAGCGTCTAGCTTTTGGCGTCCTAGGGAGCGCTTTAGCCGCGCGCCGAAATAGCGGGTACTACACAACTCCAATCCGTATTGGTGGCATCAATTAGTAATTGAATTTGCTTGGGGTAAGGTAAGTGGTTGATGCCTTTAAACCGTTCATTTGGCCGTTAGTATACTGCTGAAACTGCTGAAACTGCTGAAACTGCTGAAACTGCTGAAACTGCTGAAACTGCTGAAACTGCTGAAACTGCTGAAACTGCTGAAACTGCTGCTGGGCATGTTCTGCTTTAGTAACCTGTGGCGTGGTAGAGCGCCTATCTGATACAGCACAAAATGATCTGATCAATATCGTGGCGATTATCTTGGGACTATCGGTTGGCTCCAAGCTGATGGCAGAGAGCTTTCTGGCATTTGCAACGCGGGGTATCTTGGATCTAGGTATTGTGGAGTTTATTATTGGCGCGGACGCAGGCTTATTGATGGCTAAACTAATGAATCATAGCCAGCAAAATGCCGATTAATCCGCTGATTGGCGCCGAGGATGTTTCTGCAGTGCCGATGGCCGCGCGAGTGGCTAATAAGGCTGGCTTAGAGCCGAACCTGCATAACTTCCTACTGATGCATATTATGGGCCTAAATGTGGCAGGTGCTATCGGTTCTGCTGTTGCGAGTGGTATAGTAATTAAATATTTATGTTAATGCATCTTGTTGATAATGGAACGGCTGCGCCTAGGTGTGGCAGTTTCAGATGAAGATTGCCTATATAGCTATAACTTATTGAATTAAAATAGATTTTGTATTTTGCGTTAGATAGGTTGCCGTCGATTGTAAGGCGCTAGAATTGAAGAGGATGCGTTTTATTGAATGGCGAATTAACTAACAACACCGCCAAGCTAGCGTTTGGCGGTGTCATATGTCGTGCGGGTGGCTAGAGTGGCTGCAGTGCAGGGAGTTCCAGGCCGTCAAAAGAGATTCTGACCAATCCGACCGAAGCCTTTGTTAGATTGACTGCGAAAAGCTCGTTGTTGAATTCTCCCGATTTAGTAGCGCTACACTTTAATGTTCTTAAATAGCTGCTTTGCTTGTCTGCGGATAGTTTCTGAAAGGCCATTGTTATGGCTTAGCTCGATCAAGAATACTCGGGTCTGGATAACCGAACGCGTGCGTTCACTTGGCATGGTCATAAAATTTTCTTCTTGCTTTGATAGAACCGCCACACTAAAAGCTGAGGGTTCAGTTCGAAAAATAGAAGACTGCATCAATGAGATACTGCGGCAGGTAGTTGAGGCTGCCAAAAAATATTTTGTCCAATCCGGCTAAAGCCCCACTGGCTTTTGCTACGAAACGCACGTTGTTGGTTATCTGTCATGGCGCTTTGCCCATCTGCATCACGAATGTAACGAGCAAGTGTCATGGCGGCTGGCTGGCCGTAGCGTGCACCCGGGGAGGCACATGTCCAGATATGGCGCAAGGTCATCGCAATATCAGGCTCATGCTGGTCTAAGTAGGCAAGACCGTATGCACACGCTTCAAGTGTAAACGCATCGTGGCTACAGAGCTTCCACGCTGCGTTAGGCTTGCCTTTCGAGTCGTAGGTATACGTCTTACCAATATCGTGTAGCAATCCTGCCACAAAACACGTTTCCTGCATTAAGCGTGACATGGAAGGCTCATTTAAGCGCAGCATCGCCACGGCATTGTTAGCAACGTCCAGTGAGTGTGCTAGCAACCCACCTGCATAGGCGTGGTGGTAGGTCACGCTGGCGGGTGCATTCAGAAACGCCTCGATACGGTCCTTACGTTCCAATACTCGTGTTAAAAAACTGCGTAAGTGCTCCGATTGCAGAGACTGTACGGTCTTCACTAATTGATCGAACACCGCTGGTGCGGGGGCGTACACACGTGGTAGCGATTGTAGCGTATCCAGTGAGTGGACTTCCTCACGGGTCGCCTTGCGAAACTCATCAAGAAGGAATTGGCCTGATAAGCACTTTACTCCTGATGCAGTAACAAAATCCAAATGGCCAATGCGCTCAGGAACGTGTGTCTTTGCTAAATTCAGCATTGCGATACGATCACCTTCGCAGTCGCTTAGCCGAAGCTTTAGAAAAGGCGTTTTTGCATTGTCGAACTCTACCACGCGCCCCGTAAGGCGATAAGTGCCCGTAAAAGTGCGAGACAGGTGTGCTGTAGCTTGTTGATTAGGCAGTTTCATGGCGGTGCTCCTTCTCGGGCTTGGTGGACGTTGCATTGCCTAATAAACGCTCGAAAGCAGAGCCGTCCATACGCGTGGCATTAGGCACATAGCGCGAATAGACCTTAAACAGCATCTCGGTTGAACTGTGGCCTAACATGCGCGCTACCCACTCTGGATTCTCACCCGAGGCTAGAAACAGCGTCGCGGCAGTATGGCGTGTTTGATACGGGCGGCGTTTGGTCATACCCAGTGACCGTAGTAGGGGATACCACACGCGTTTCGTCACGTTGTTGTGATCAAGCGGCTGTCCCAGTTGATTGCAGAACACGTACTGGCTCATATGCCCAGTCGCGGCGTACTGCGTTTTTAAGGCGTCATATACCTGTCCAAACATGGGGATTTCACGCTGGGAGCCATCGGTCTTGGTGTATTCCGTTTCGCCATTTATCAACGTCTCGCGCACCAAGATTTCTCGTTTAGCGAAATCGACATTTTTCCACTTCAATCCATCTATCTCACCGGTACGCATACCGGTAAAAAAGCGCACCGTATAGTAGTTGCGATAGTCGGGACGCACGTTATCGATGATGCGGTGGACTTCATGGAGCGAGAAGGGCTCGATGTGCGTCTTCTGTAGCTTTAAGGGTTTGATATTTTTGTAGGGCGTCTCGAAATCGAATCGCTCGGCAGCTTCATCCAGCACCATGCGAAGAATGGTCATATGGCTGTTGATGGTCTTTGGCGATACGAGCCCCGTGGTGCCACGCCCTTTGCGCTTGGCCAGCTTGGCGCGAAACCCCATGATGTCGGCCTTGATGATATCACCAATGGGCTTTTTACCGAATGCGGGCTTCAGCGAGCTATCCAAGATCGAGCGCACATTGCGCATGTGGGAAGCACGCCATTGAACTTTACTCTCTTCAAGCCACTGCTCAGCAAAGTCGTTGAAGAGTGGTGTGTCTAAAACCTCAGCATATTGAGACTCTTTTGCAGGCGAGGGCTGATGGGCTTTCAGTTTTTGTAAATTGCTGCTGTTGGGAAAAAACTCTGCATAATTGAATTCCCCTAGCAGCATTTTTGCTTCCATGCGCTGTAAAAGCTGTTCCAGCTGTTTACGATTTTTTGCATTATCGTCTAGCAGGGTCTGTTCACGAAATCGCTGGCCGTCGTAGCGGAAGTCGATAAAAAGCTTTTTACTTTCTTGGCGAACGCGAACCTTACCCATGGCAGATACCCCCGTTAGCCATCGGTATGGCGACTCGTTGTTGACGAGGTGTCGCTTGCAGCATTTCTTCTTGGATAGCCTCCCAGATATACAGAATTTTCCGACGCCCAAAGGGACGGATGTAATGGGTGCCTTCAATGAGCACGCTGTCTTTGAGTTGCTGGCGGATAGTGCGCGCATCGTATTTGATACGTGAGGCGAGTTCTTCCGTTGTCAGAAAAGTGCAGTCCATGAGATTATCTCCTCATGTGGTGATCATTTGATAATATTTTTAATCGCTCAATTGTAAATATATACAATCAAATGATTATTTCAAGCACTTTTTGATAATTTTTATGATCAATAATAGAGAAGACGATGATTCGGTATCACTTAAAAGAGTTGATTGCAGAGAAGGAATTTGCCGAGCGGCGCAGAATTACGATCGGGGAGATAGCGAAAGAAACGGGCATCAACCGGATGACGTTATCGAAAATTATCAATCACCCAGGCCACAGCACAGTGACAGATAATCTAGATAGGCTTTGCTACTACTTTGATTGTGAGATCGAACAGCTAGTGACTCACATCAAGGAGTCCAGTCCAGAACCTGCGCCTTAACTCGGTAGTAAAGAAAAAGAAGGAGATGCTAAATAAAGTTCGGTGCCTGAAGGTCGCCGCCTTTTTCACCTACCGATAGGCATTTTTAAAAATAGGCACGGTGTGGGCACAATTTGGGCACAGAGCTTTTTGGAATGACAGGCAACAAAAAAGGCAGATCATTAAGTAACTGATCTGCCTTTCAAAATATTGGTAGCGGGGACCGGATTTGAACCGATGACCTTCGGGTTATGAGCCCGACGAGCTACCAGACTGCTCCACCCCGCATCAACGTGTGGCGTATTCTACGCATTTTTAGCGCGAAGTCAACCCCCTGCATAAAACGCTTATATTGTTAGGCACGACCTTCATCGTGCTGCAACATTGGAAGAGTAAAGCTATGCTTCCAATAGGGATAACAAAAAGCTTACTGTCAGTATGTCGTCCAACTAACAATACGACGTGCTGTGAATACTGAAGCGCTACGGCGCTTATTAAGAATGGCTTGCGACATCACCATAATGCTTAGCGTCCAAGCCGTTTGTCATATCAGGGAGGTAGTCAATGACCAATCAAGCCCCCGTCGCCTGGGTAACAGGTGGAACTGGTGGAATCGGAACGTCAATTTGCCACTCATTGGCGGATGCGGGTTATTTGGTAGTCGCGGGATATCACAATCCTGAGAAAGCCAAAACCTGGCTGGAAACCCAGCAAACCGCTGGTTACAACAACATCGCGTTATCGGGTGTTGATCTTTCCGACCACAATGCCTGCCTAGAAGGTGCTCGCGAAATCCAAGAAAAATATGGGCCTATCAGCGTGTTAGTTAACTGCGCTGGCATTACTCGCGATGGCACCATGAAGAAGATGTCCTATGAGCAGTGGTATCAAGTGATCGATACCAACCTTAATAGCGTCTTCAACACGTGCCGCAGCGTTATTGAAATGATGCTGGAGCAGGGCTACGGTCGCATCATCAATATTTCTTCTATCAATGGCCGTAAAGGTCAATTCGGGCAAGTGAACTATGCGGCTGCCAAAGCAGGTATGCATGGGTTGACCATGTCGCTGGCACAAGAAACGGCAACCAAAGGCATTACGGTGAATACCGTGTCGCCTGGCTACATTGCCACCGATATGATCATGAAAATTCCCGAGCAGGTGCGTGAAGCCATTCGTGAAACCATTCCAGTGAAGCGTTACGGTACACCAGAGGAGATCGGTCGCTTGGTAACGTTCTTAGCAGATAAAGAGTCAGGCTTTATTACTGGCGCCAATATTGATATTAACGGCGGTCAGTTTATGGGCTAATCGCCCAACGCGATAAGCAGATTTATTCAATCACGGAAAAGCGTAAACGGGAGGCTATTCGCCTCCCGTTGCTAGTGTTGGGGGGGAGAAGTACTTGTGTAACGTACTTATATAAAGGGCTTAAGGGTGAGGCACTCGCGCTAGGCGACTAAAAAGATTGTCAAACTCTTCTGCTTCCTTGCGCCACAATTGGTTAGGCATGGGGCCAAGCGCCATAAGTGCTGCTAATATGCCGATAATCTCATCTGGTCGGCTACGTTCGTTATTGATCCCTTCATTTAGCCGTTCTACTTGAATCGCCAGGCGGAGAGGTTCATCACGCTGCTTGACGCTACCTAACGCTAGCAAAGACAAATGCACTCTCAGGCGAGCCAGTCCATCTTCTAGTTCAGCAAGTTTTTCGGCTGAGAGGGGAGTGGAAGTGGTGAGCCGCGCATGATTGCGCTGCTGGTGAGCCTTCATAAAAATAGCAGGCAGCCCGTCACTCAATACCTCTTTCGCATCAACTGCTTGTGGCTCTTCGCCGGCTAGTGCTTGTTGGTCTGCGGCGATATGCGCATTTACCAGCGGTAAGGCGCTGTGCCATTGCTGCACTGTATGAGCAATTTCCAGGCGGCTTAAGCGCTCACGTTTAGCCCTTACAATGCCGCTAAGGCGTTTCTGCATGCCGTCACTTCGTCGATTACGTGGCAACGGCTCAAGCTGGCTAATGCTTTCTAGATAAGACGCAAGGGCGGCAGATTCTTCGGCTTGCGTCGGCTGCCAGCTATCCATTTCGTCAATTAATGTTTGCAACTGATCGAGCTTCTGTTGTTGGCGAGCTGCCTGTTCATGCTTGTGGGCGTCACGCTGAGCAAAGAGCTGATCGCAGGTATGACGAAAGGCTTTCCATAGGGCTTGCTCTTCGCCTTTTGGAGCACGACCCAGCGCGCGCCACTGCTGCTGTAGCTGCTTTGTGCTCGCTATGCGGGCGGCTAAGGGTGATTCGTGGTCATCCTGTAAGCTTTTCGCTTGTTCGATAAGCATGCGCTTTTGACTAGCGATCTGCTCTGCTCGCTGGTCAATAAGCGCCTGGAGGCGATGACGGATAGCTCCAAAACGACGGCCAACGGTTTCTGATTGGTCTCGAGGAACCGGAGAGTAGTGACGCCACTGGTGGCGGGCTTTGTCACGGATCTCGCGCAATACATCGGGGTCGGCATCCTCTGCTGGCTGATCAAGCAACGTTTCAAGTTGTTCGCAGAGTGCTTCACGGCCTTTTAGGTTGGCATCACGCTCTTGATTAAGCTGTTCTCGCCAGGGAGTCAAACGCTCGTGAATGCGATCAGAGGCCGCGCGAAAGCGTGCCGACTGTTCGCGATTAGCAGCGGCATCGCCGAGCGATTTCCACTCTTTTACCAACTGGCGATGATGGCGATCAAGAGCAACGTCTGCCATGTGTTGATCGTCAGCCAGCGCTTCGATGCTAGCGCAGAGTTGCTCGCGTTTAGGGCCGGCCACAAAACCGCGCCAATCACGTAGTTCTGCTAACCGTGCGCCTAGCTGTTTCACGCGTGCTTTTAGCGGCTTGGCGTCTTCCCCTGTCAGTTCGTCGATGGAGGGCTTGAGGCGTTGATAGAGGCGGCTGGCACTTTTAAAGGCACCACGCTCTAACAAGTGTTCAAAGTTATCCACGTCGGCACTAAGCGCGTTAAGTGACGCGGTAGGAGTGGGTTTGGTAGAAACGTCAGCATCTTTTAACGCTTGTGCATGCTTGAGTAGCTCTGGAGGCGTTATGTGTTTAGGCCAAGCGCACTGCTTAACGTACTTGGCAATGGCCACGTTATCTTGGTTGGCAATGGCTGTTTCTATATCTGTGCTGATGGCTTGCCAGCGCTGCCATGCTTCCATGCATACTTCATAGCGTTTCAGTGCTTGGCTATAGCGTTGTTGAACGCTCTCGCCAGGCGGGTGTTGATCTGACAGGGATTGCCAACGCTGGCCGAGTAGTTGGCGTTGAGCCCGTAGGCTATCGATATCCTGAACTGTTAGCTGCTCTGCATGTGCCAGGCCCTCTAACGTTTCTTCAATGCCTTCAAGCAGTTGATCGCGAGTTCGTTCAATCTCTTCGCGATGAGCAATGCTCTGCTGACGCGCTTGTTCTTGCGTTTCATGATGATGCAGTGTTTTTCGGCAGCTAAGCGCTGCCTGATGAAAACGCTGCTCTTGCGTCACGCTGGGCGGGTGGGAAAGGCTTTGCCACTCACGCTCCAAATGACGGAAGCGACCACCATACAGCGGCTCCCAGGGAGCCCTGGCGTGCTGTTCTAACTGTTTAAGCAGATGCTCACGCTGGGCTTGTTGATCCGCTAGCCACTCAGCATCATTGCGCAGTTGGGTGAGCTTTTCTCGCGCCAGACGAATGACCTGGCGGTCACGACGCGCTTCTTTTAATAGCTTTTTGAGGCTCTCTTCACTTTCAATTCGTTGAGCCGCTTGATGGCGCACCGCTGCCACGCCGTTATGGCAGGCTTGGTGGACGAAGTCGCTTTCAACGGTTAATTGCTCTAACGCAGCGAGCCGCAGATTAAGGTTGTCTCCCTGAAGTGCAATGGCGTTGAGCAACCGAGGCTCCGATAGCTCTGCCACAATAGCCTGCCGTTTTTGCAGGTCGGTGTGGCCCTGTGAGCCACATAAGCGCTGGCAAGCCGCGTTAAACCAAGCTTCGTCTTGACGATGCTCTGGAAGCGCATTGACAAGCTCCGCTAAGTCATCAAGGGCCAGTAGAGCAGCAAGCTGGATGTTACTCTCTTTATCCTGTGCTAATTGCTTTAGCGCTTGTTGCTGTTCTGGTTGTTGAGGGTCAAGCTGGTCGAGTGCCTTGAGACGCACCTCGGGATCAGGGTGCTGCCACCGAGGAGCGAACAGGCGTCTTAACAGTCCGTGCATGGATCATCCTGCAGAGAGGTGCGTAGCGTGAAAAAAAATCAACTACCGATGACAGATAGTTGCAGTCATCGGCGCTGTCGCTTAGCTTTGCTGTAGGCGCTGTGATGATTAATACTTCTTCACAACACCCAGCGCGAGATTGCGCTACCTTTATCTTACCTGAACATGACATGGAGTTCGGCCATGAGCCTCAACGCCAATAGTGCCGACATTGCCTTCACCTTTAAAGGTGGCATGCTGCCAATGACCGTCATGGAATTGAGCAGTGCTGACCCGGAACATATACGAAGTCAGCTAGCTGGCAAGTTGTCGCAATCCCCCGCGTTCTTTCAGCATACACCGGTTGTGCTGAGCGTGGAAAAACTCGATGAACCTCACTTGGCGCTTGAGCGCATTTGCGCGGTATGTCGCGATCATAAATTACTGCCGGTCGCCGTACGTGGCGGAGCTGAGCCAGTACGTCAATCTGCCTGGGCATTAGGGCTAGGCTGGTTTGCCCCTGTTGAAGAAGGGCGGTCTAGGCTATTAGAGAGCGTTGATACTACTGCTACCCCTGATGACGCCATAGATGAGGTGGAAGCTGCCGACCAGGAAGTGGTTGCGGTAGCAACACGCTTATTTCGCGGTACGGTGCGCTCTGGCCAGCAGGTAAGCGCATCAGAAGGCGATCTAGTGGTGATTGGGGCAGTAAATGCGGGCGCTGAAGTCCTGGCGGCTGGTAGTATCCACGTCTACGGAGCGCTTCGCGGACGTGCCTTGGCGGGTATTCATGGCAATACCCAGGCGGGTATTTACTGTCGAGAATTGGAAGCAGAGCTTCTTTCTGTGGCAGGCAATTACAAACGGTTAGAAGATATTGATTCACAGTTGCTTGGCCGTGCTGCAGAGGTGCATTTCGCTAAAGAGCAGCTGGAAATTAAGCCGCTGGGTTAATTCAAACGCATGAGCGTGTGTTGGTGCTTAATGCCTAGCGACGTCGCAAGCGCTATACGTTACAGTATGTCATGTTGTTGACATTGATGTTCCCGTTATGCGCAGTGCGATCCTTTAAACGCGCTCGCGATGAACGACTTCAAGAAGGAAGTAACTCTTGGCCAAAATTATTGTAGTGACCTCCGGTAAAGGGGGGGTTGGTAAGACCACCAGCGCTGCCGCTATTTCAACAGGACTTGCCCTGCGCGGTAAAAAAACAGTCGTCATTGATTTCGATGTTGGTCTACGTAACCTCGACCTAATCATGGGCTGTGAGCGCCGCGTTGTTTATGACTTGGTAAACGTTATCCAAGGGGAAGCAGGGCTTAACCAAGCGCTGATTCGCGATAAACGCGTTGAAAACTTGTTTATTCTTCCAGCCTCTCAAACGCGTGATAAAGATGCACTGACGCAGGAAGGCGTAGAGCGAATCCTTGAGCAGCTCAAACAAGATTTTGATTTTATCTTGTGTGACTCCCCCGCAGGTATTGAGAGGGGGGCTCAACTCGCTATGTACTTCGCTGACGAGGCGATTGTTGTCACGAATCCTGAAGTTTCCTCAGTGCGTGACTCTGATCGCATTTTGGGATTGCTTGGTTCCAAGACGCGGCGCGCTGAACAAAGCTTAGACCCTGTTAAAGAGCATCTGCTGATTACGCGCTATAACCCTTCTCGCGTAACGTCTGGGGACATGCTGACCCTTGATGATATTCGTGAAATCTTGTCTATCGATCTGCTTGGCTTAATCCCTGAATCCGAAGCGGTATTACGTGCATCGAACCAGGGTGTTCCCGTTACTCACGATGCGGCGAGCGATGCAGGTCAGGCGTATTCAGATACTGTATCGCGCCTATTAGGTGAAGATATGCCTCTGCGCTTTCATGAAGTACAGCGTAAGGGATTGTTGAACCGTATGTTCGGGGGTGGTCGGCGATGAAATTGCTGGAGTTCTTGAAGCGTGAGCGCAAGAAATCCGCCTCGGTGGCTAAGGAGCGTTTGCAAATTATCGTGGCGCATCAGCGCGGCCAGCGCGGTCAGCCAGATTATATGCCGCTGCTCGAGCGCGAGCTGTTGGAAGTCATTCGTCGTTATGTACAGGTCGATGATGATGCCATTCAAATTTCACTTGATAGCGAAGACAATTGCTCAGTGTTGGAGCTCAACGTTACGCTACCGAAAGGTTGACGTTTGCATATGGAAGCAGCATAGCCAGTCGTTAAGCATGGCTATTCGCTAAGAGGGGCGGCGAGAGGCGTTGCGGTTATGCTAGGCTTGGGCTTTTGTACCCGCTTCGGCAAGTGGTTCGTTGGCTTGTAGGCGGGAAGCTATGCTCAAGGAGATTTCATCAATGGCGCCACCTAATGCTGCCCCTGCCAGTTTTCTCTGGCATGACTATGAGACATTTGGTGCTGATCCGCGTCGCGATCGGCCCGCTCAGTTTGCCGCATTACGCACTGACGCCGAGCTTAATGAAATCGGTGAGCCGATAGAGCTCTACTGCAAACCTGCTGATGACTACCTGCCTCACCCTGCTGCTTGCCTCATTACCGGTATTACACCGCAAAAAGCGCAGCGGAAAGGCTTGCCTGAGGGGGAGTTTGCCCGCCAGGTCCAAGGCTTTATGAGTGAGCCAGGCACTTGCGTGGTGGGCTATAACAGCCTTCGCTTTGATGATGAAATCTCCCGCCACTTGTTTTATCGCAACCTGCTTGACCCTTATTCCCGCGAATGGCAAAACGGCAATTCCCGTTGGGACTTGATTGATGTGGTGCGCGCGTTTTACGCCTTGCGCCCCGACGGCATTGAGTGGCCGCAGCGGGAAGATGGTGCGCCTAGCTTCAAACTTGAGCACTTAACGGCGGCCAATGGCATTGCCCATGAAGGTGCTCATGATGCGGTGGCTGATGTACGTGCCACCATTGCGCTGGCGCGTCTGCTAAAAGCCCGAAACCCAAAATTATTCGACTATTTACTGGGCATGCGTGGCAAGCGTGCAGTGGCCAAGCAGTTAGACTTGCCTAGCGCTAAACCGCTTTTGCATATTTCCCGTCGTTACCCTGCCAGCCGTGGCTGTAGTGCATTAGTCATGCCACTGGCCGAGCATCCGACGAATCCTAATGGCGTTATTGTTTACGATTTAAGCGTCGATCCTAGTGATTTGCTGACCATGAGTGCCGAGCAAATCAGAGAACGTGTGTTCGTAAGCCAGCAGGACCTTTCCGAGGGGGAAGTGCGTATACCGCTGAAAGTGATCCACATTAATCGCTGCCCAGTCATCTTTCCAGCGACGGTGTTAAAAGATGTGGATGGCCCCCATAAAGGTGAATACGGCACGATCATTGAACGGTTAACGATTGATATTGATGCCTGTCGCGGCCATTGGAAAACGTTGCGAGAGGCTAGCGGTGTGGCGCAAAAAGTAGCTGAGGTATTTAACGCAGCCTACGAAGATGTGCCTCAAGACCCTGACTTAATGCTCTATTCCGGCAGCTTTTTCTCTGCGGCTGATCGCCAGCAAATGGAGCGAGCATTGGCAATGGATCCCTGGGATTTAGTCGGCCAGCGCTTTGCCTTTCAAGATCCTCGCCTGGAGGAAATGTTGTTTCGCTACCGTGCGCGTAGTTATCCAGACACGCTGGAGGGCGAAGAGCGCGAGCAGTGGGATGCGTTTCGCTGGATGCGTATCAATGATCCGGCCTTGTCGGGCTTTACGCTGAAAGCCTTTGCGCGAGAGATAGAGCGTTATAACCAGCAGATCCTATCGGATCGCGAGCGCCAAGTGCTGGAAGAGTTGGTGATGTACGTTGAGTCGATGATGCCAGCTCAGGCGTTTGATGCCTGAGCTGGTGAGTCTAGCTAATTCGTTTCGCAAATTAGCACTTAGCGTGCGTCGGTAAACGGCACGCGTGCTTCTCGGTAGGGGGCGATATCACTTGGTGAGTCGCCAGGGTTGTAGCGAATGTCTAACTGGTGTGATTGAAGCGTCGGCCACAGTGCCTGCAGTTCTTGTACGCTAACATCCAACGCTAGTGTGGCGAGTTGTTCACGGCGATCAAAGTGCACGTCCTCCAGTGCTGTGGCTTGCCAGTAGCGGTTTGCCATGCCCTGTAGGCTCGTGTCTCGCTGGGTCAAGCGAGAATGAACGGCTTGACGATGCGGCGCTAACTCCTCCTCGGTTAACGTATTCAGGCGCTCGCCCGCTGCCGCCATAAAGGCGTCCATGCGCTCGGCGATCATGCTGCTCTCAACATCCGGCGACTGAACCACCAAGGCAATCCCCGGCGCTTCTAGCAGCGGGGAGTAACCTGCATTAACGATGTAGCCAAGCTGCTCCTCGGTACGTAGTTGCTGATAAAAGGGCGTATCCAACCATTGCGCCAATACGCTGAGGCGCGCCTGCTCTTCAGTGGATTTGTCGCGACCCTGTAAATAACGCAACACAAGCGACTCTTCGCGGGTACTGTGCGGGTGAAGCACCTCAGGCTGATTGCTCACCTGTAGCGCTTCAAGCTCGGGGATATCCTCACGAGTGAGACGCGGTGATAACGCTCCGCGTATTACACTGGCCTGCTCACGAGCCAGCTCTTTATCCAAATTGCCAACGGCCATTGCATCGATGTAAAGCGCGTCTAAAAACCGTTTGCGGAAGTTTTCTAAGTGGTGACGCTCTAACCGCTGGCTGGCGTCAAATAACTCAGCCGTTGACCATTGGGGTGTCAGAAGCGCTTCGCCCAGTGCACGGCTTGCCTGGCCATAAAGCGATGCTTGGGGGGCGTTGCGCCACTCGCGCTGGAGTTGATAGCGCACACGTTCAAAGGCGCTGGGGGAAATGTCGGCGCGCTTAAGCTGTTCAATCGCCTGCTCTATCAGTGGCGTTTGTCCATCGCGCCAGCCTGAAAATGATAGCGTCATACCACGCCCGTGAGCATAGGCGCTGAACGATTGGCCAGCCAGCCAGGCCGGATATAACGACTCGTTTAGGCTGTCATTTAGCCATCCCGCTAAGAGGCGCGTGAGTACCGCTTCTTCAGGCGAATAGCTGGCGCTAGGATGCTGGAGGCTTACCCGCCACTCAACGCTTGGCGTATTAAAACGGCTGTCTTGCATGTGCCATGCGGTAAACGAGGGCCCATCAACCAACACCTCGGGGCGCTCATCTTGCCCCGCTTTGAGAGTGAGGTCACTGGCGATAAAAGGGTTGGGTTCAGGTAACGCTAGGCCACCTAGTGCTTGTCCCAGCTGAGTGGGTGGTTGCTCTTTCCACTGGGTGTTAAACCAGGGTGAGGCGGTGTCGCTTTCTACGTCTGGTGCGGAGTAGAAGCGCAGCATGTTATCTGGGGTTAGTGCGTCGAGATACAGTTGCTGACGCTCGCTATCCATACCATCCATCCGGTAAGGCGCATACTGCACATCATCCACCGGATAACGAGAAAGGCTCATGGCTAAGCGGGTAGCTTCCTGCTGCGGTGCGCCATGTTGCTGAAAACGGAACGCCTGTTCATTCAGGTTTTTTTGTTCCTCGTAGCGCCACTCAGCTAACCCTTCCTCGCGCATTTGCTCAATGGCAGCAAATAGAGTGGCCTCAATATCGTCCAGCCGCTCTGCTCCGGCTGGCGTTAAGCTAATCGAGATGGTAAACAGCGCCTCATTGCCGTCTCCTCGGCCTACGCCGGCTGAAAGTGCATCCGCAAGACCCGCTTTGCGTAGCGCTGCCAGCAAGCTGCCGTCGCCTTCATCGCCAATTAGGTGAGAGATCAGTTGGGTCGGCTTCGTACGGTATTCATCGGTGGGATCGGGAATCGGAAAGTAGAAACGTAGTTGACGGCGATCCTGTAATGACTGGCGCTCAATGTAGCGGGGCAGCGTGTCTGGATCGATCAGTGGCGCGCCTATGGTCGGAACGCTTAGGCCATTATCTGGAAGGGGGGCAAAGCGTTCTACTACCAGTGCTTCAAGGGTATCAAGCGGCTGGGGGGCAACAATGGCCAAGTTCATGACGTTGGCATCATAGTAGCGATGATAAAAATCAATCACCCGCTCGCGAAGAGTAGCTTCACCCTCGGGTGGGTTAGCGAGGGTGTCACGGCTACCTACTGCAAAGCCCGTCGTGGGGTTGCCTGGATTTAGTAGCTGATTCAATACATCGTTTTCACGGCGGGATTCATCACGAATGCGTGCCATGTACTCAGAGTGAACAATATTCCGTTCGCTTTCTAAATGATCGGCGTTAAATAGCGGTGAAAGGAAGAATTCGCTAAAGCGGTCCAGCGCGCCTGGCAAGGCCGAAGGCTCAATATCAAAAAAATAGTTGGTGTCTTGTTGGGCGGTAAAGGCGTTGTGGGAGCCCGCATTATCAGAAATGTAGCGCTGATAGGCATCAGACTGAGGGTACGGTTCGGTACCTAAAAACAGCATATGCTCTAAAAAGTGGGCTAGCCCCTGCAGGTCGTCAGGGTCTTGAGCACTGCCTACACGAACATTCATTGAGGCGGCGGCTTTATCGGCCTCTGGGTCGCTAACAAGCAGCGCCTGAAGACCGTTTTCCAGCGTCAGTACGCGGTAATCGCGCTCGTCAAATGGGCTGACGATAGGCGTGATGGCGTCCTTTACAGGGGTGTCTTGAGCGAAGGCGAAAAAAGGAGTGCACCAAGCGACGCCAATCACGACGCCGATGACGGCCTGCCGTGCAGCGTAACGGTTAGGCAGAGGTTCATTAGATCGTAACATTACGGTTCCTATGGCACAGCCCAGCGCAGCATCGGCCCCACCGGGTGGGCGCAGGACGATGACTGATAGGCAGGATTGTTAACATGTTTTGATACCGGAAAAGCGCCCAACAGTTCCAATGGCGCAGGTATTAATAGCGCATTGAGTGCTTCAAGGTCGGTCGTCGGGTCCAGCCAGCGCGTTAACGCTTTTGGAGGGATGACAACAGGTAATCGGTCAGTCAGTGAAGAAAGGCAGGCGTTGGCAGGTACGCTGATCAGCGCCGTCGAGTCAGTAAATGCGGTGAGCGTTGTGTGGTAACGGCACCATAAAGCACCCAGTAACAGTGGCCCTCGGTTAACGTGGGTAACGAGATAGGGTTGCTTGCTGTGTGCTTGTATCTTCCAGATGTAAAACCCACTGACTGGAATGACACAGCGGCGAGCACTAAACGCCTCGTTAAACATGGCGCGCTGATTAAGCGTTTCTGCTCTAGCGCAATGGGGCGCGTGATCGAGTACCTTCAGCCAAGGAGGCGTTAGTCCCCAAAATAATGGCTGAAGCCGCAAGCGTCCCTGTTCAAGGCGTATTGCCGATACAGGCTGTCTGGGCGCTAAGTTAGGCGATTCGATAAGTGGTTCAGAATCAGTCAGCGAGGGCACAAGGCGTGATAGCGTGAGGCGCTGCACGTGAAGGCGTCCCGTCATGCCTGTCTCCTTATGCGAAATGGGGGGTAGTGAGCGTGCAAAATGGCGGGGTAGCGCAACAATAGGTTAAATGTCGTGTTTTAGTGTCGAAAACAGTGTTCGATGTAAGGTATCCTAGCGTATCCCTTGCTCACGCTAAAGCGCGATGAGGCATTCTTCCTGTTTGCCGTTGACCTTAAGAGATCGCCATGGCCCGTCCTAGACAGCATGCGCCCGATGCCCTCCACGCGCAGGTCATGCACGCTTGTGATGAGTGGTTGGCTAAGCAGCCAGTCCATGGTTTGTCACTGCGTGCCCTGGCCAGAGAAGTGGGCTGCGCGCCAAGTACGCTGCTTAAATTATATGGCAGCTTTAATAACTTATTGCAGCACGTCAACGTTGAAACGTTGGCACGCTTACAGCATACCATTACTAGCCTGGCAGAAGATGATCCTGAGCCATGGCTGCGCTCGCTAGCGCTCGCTTATTGGCGCTTCGCTGAGCAAGGCTGCTACCGCTGGCAGCTGCTATTTGATTATCCACTGGCCCAAGAAGGCGAGCTGGATCAGCGCCAGAGTGACCTTATTGAAGCGCTGTTCACTCAGGTGGAAACGTCGTTGAAACGGTATCAGCCAGCATTGGATGATCTTGAAGCGCGACGCCTTGGGCGCACTCTCTGGGGGAGCGTACACGGCTTGGTGCAGCTTGGATTAAACGAGCGCTTAGGCTATTGGCAAGGTCAGCAGTTGAAGGTGGATGAGCTGCTGGATCAGCTAATGAGCACGGTGCTGGCTGGCCTGCGCCACCGGGAGGCGGCGACGTGACGTGGTGGTTGAAAATGGTGCGTTGCGCGTTGCGTCGCGTCATTTATGTCGTTATGCGAGTGTGTTATCGGTTCTCTGTGCATGGCCAAGAGAACGTACCTAAGCGCGGCGCTGCCCTGGTAGTCTGTAACCACGTCAGCTTTATGGATGCGTTGGTGTTAGGCGGCGGTAGCCCCAGGCCGCTGCGGTTTGTGATGGATCAGCCCATCTTTGAATCTCGCTGGCTAAAGTGGTGGTTCCAGCTTGTGGGCGCGATTCCGATTGAATCAGAGCGGCATAGCCCTGGTGCATTGCGTCGAACGCTGGATGAGGTGAGCCACGCGCTTCGCGAAGGTGATGTCGTAATGGTGTTTCCTGAAGGGCGTATCACCCCAGATGGCGATATCCACGCCTTTAGGCGCGGGCTCGAAACCATTCTTGCCCGCGATAATGTGCCCGTCATTCCGGCTGGCTTGGCAGGGCTGTGGGGGTCTTGGACATCACACTACGGTGGCAAGGCACTTAAAAAATGGCCGTCACGTTTTCGTGCGCCGGTCAGTTTACACTTCGGGCCGCCGGTATTGGTTCATGAGGTAGAGGATATTGCCTTGCGTCGCTATTTGGAGGCCCGCGTGAGGGCGCTGAAGGCGGCGGGTGATAGCGAAATCACCCGCCGTTAGGTTGGTTAGACGGTCAGTCGCTACGTTCGGCGTGCAAGGCGCAACTTTTGCCAGCAGCGTGCTGAAGTGATCAGGTTGTCACGGATTTCTAAAATTTCCATCCGCGTATTACCAATCTGCAAGCAGGCAGGCCCTTCCGGAAACGCCTCAAGGTGCTCAAGGATTAAGCCATTCAGGGTTTTAGGGCCGTCAGTGGGCAATTGCCAGCCAAGCATTTTGTTAATTTCACGAATATTGGCAGTGCCCTCAATGACATGGCTGCCATCATCTTGCTGATGAATTTCATCATCTTCTGAGACGTCGGTGGTGAATTCCCCGACAATCTCCTCAAGAATATCTTCTAAGGTTACCAAGCCTTCCACATCGCCGTACTCATCCACCACAATACCAATACGCCGCTTCTGCTTTTGGAAGTTCAGCAGTTGTGTATGTAACGGTGTGGATTCGGGAATGAAATACGGCTCCCGTGCTTCTTGAACAATCGCTGCTTTGGTGACTTCGCTACGCGATAAAAAGCGCGCTGCATTGCGTAGATGCAGCATACCAATAATATTGTTGATATCGCCTTTATAGACCGGTAGACGGGTATGTTGGCTGGTGCGGATCTGGGTCAGAATATCTTCCAGCGTGTCGTCAAGGTCGATGCCAAGAACTTCGTGTCGCGGCACCATGATGTCGTTAACCGTGACATTCTCAAGATCAAGAATCGACAGCAGCATAGCGCGGTGTCGGTAGGGAATTAGCGTCCCTGCTTCGTGAACTACAGTGCGCAGTTCATCGCGGGTTAAACTGTCGCCGCCGTTCTCAACGCTTTTAACGCCCATTAGGCGTAATAGGCCATTTGAGATGACGTTGACTAGCCATACCAGTGGGTAAAGTAGTTTGAGCAGTGGCTCCAGGCCCAGGGAAGTAGGGTAAGCGATCCGCTCAGGCTTGATGGCTGCGTAGGTTTTCGGTGTTACTTCGGCAAAAATAAGGATGGTAATCGTCAGTAGCGCCGTTGAAATAGCTGGGCCAGAGACGTCACCAAAGAAGTGAATGGCAATGATGGTAGCAATCGAGGCGGCTAAGTTATTGACGAAGTTATTGCCAATTAAAATAACGCCAATCAGTCGATCGGGGCGCGTTAATAAACGCATGACACGCTTTGCGCGGCGATCACCGCTGTTAGCTTGATGGCTTAGTCGATAGCGGTTTATCGACATCATGCCTGTTTCAGAGCTGGAGAAAAAGGCAGACAGCAATATCAAAATGGCTAGCAGGCCGAACAGTAACCCCAGGGGGAAGTCGTCGCTCAAGTCGAAAGTTCCTTTATGGCGTATTAGGCTCGATTTTTAGAAGTATGGAAGTGGCCTGTCAAGGCCACTGTTATCAACGCCAAATTAAATCAGTGCTGATAATGCGGTGAGTATAGGTTTAGCGATTGAGCAAGATTTCCAGGACAAACTTGCTGCCAAAGTAAGCCAGCAGTAGCAGTATGCACCCGCCAAGCGTCCAGCGCACAGCGCGCATGCCACGCCAGCCAAAACGATATCGACCCACTAAAAGTGTGGTGAAAATAATCCACGCCCCCAGCGAAAGTACCGTTTTATGCACCAAATGCTGCGCGAACATATTGTCGAGAAAGATCAGCCCGCTGATGATCGAAAGTGTCAGCAATATAATGCCCGACCATACCAGTTCAAACAGCACTCTTTCCATGGTGGTGAGTGGTGGTAGTGATTGCACAATGCCACGAATATGGTGATGGCGCAGTGCTTGGTTCTGCAGGCCGACCAGCACCGCTTGAATCGCGGCAATTGCCAAGACGGCAAACGCCAGCGCAGAGCTGACGGCATGCAGTAAAATGCCGAGCGTTAAGCCGCTTTGGCTCCCCTGGCTCGGTAACCAAGTGGCAAAAATAAGCGCGATACCCGCGAGAGGGAATAGCACGATGCCAGCGTTGAGCACCGGCTTAAACAGGCTGGCGACGAGCACAACGTTGACGGCCACGGCCATCAGAAGCGTTGCGCTGGTTGTGAACCCGGGCAGTAGACCTGGGGCTGAGCTAACAAGCTCCACGACCACTGGGATATGCAGTAAAAGCCCAAGCGCACCAAGTAGACGCACCATGCCCTGGCGTGGTGGCACGCGACGAAATAAAGTCATGCCCTGCCAGATGGCAGCGGCGACATAAAGTATAAAAGCGATCGTGGCGAAAGGGAGCGCCTGCATGATGCTATCCGTGCGCCTTGCAGCGCGTTGTTGAATCCAGTGTCATTTAATCAACGCTGTGAAAGTCAGCGGTGCTAAATCGTTCAAGCTAGAACAGTCTGCCTACTATAACCAATCATAGCGGCGTCGCACAGCCATCGATAACCAATGTTGACGACCATGGAGACTCGCGCGGCGAGCGCGTATAATCGATCCTACATTCGTCCGGTGTGACCGCCCGGCGACAACGACGGAGGCAGAGGCCCCATGTTTCAGAATCTGAGTGAGCGTCTTTCCCAGACGTTGAAGTCGATCAAAGGCCAAGCGCGGCTAACTGACGACAATATCAAAGACACCCTGCGCGAAGTGCGTAAAGCACTGTTAGAGGCAGATGTCGCCTTGCCGGTGGTGAAGGCATTTATTGAGCGTGTTCGTGAGCGTGCTGTTGGCCAAGAAGTCTCGAAGAGCCTCTCGCCAGGCCAGCAATTCGTTAAAATCGTCCAGCA
Source organism: Vreelandella alkaliphila (assembly GCF_016107625.1). GTDB lineage: Bacteria > Pseudomonadota > Gammaproteobacteria > Pseudomonadales > Halomonadaceae > Vreelandella > Vreelandella alkaliphila. The sequence continues at coordinate 664,483 of NZ_JABASV010000001.1, read as the reverse complement.
AGAGCTGGAAGCGATTATGGGCGAAGCCAATGAAGGCTTATCCCTAAAAGGCTCACCTGCGGTCGTGTTGATGGCAGGCCTGCAAGGGGCGGGTAAAACCACCTCTGTTGCTAAACTGGCGCGTTATCTGCGTGAACGCGAAAAGAAAAAAGTGCTGGTGGTCTCCGCCGACGTTTATCGTCCAGCGGCGATTGATCAGCTAGAGACGCTGGCAAAAGAAGTTCAGGTGGATTTCTTTCCGTCTCGTTCCGATCAGAAGCCAGTGGATATTGCCACAGCGGCAATCAAACACGCCAAAATTCAATTCCATGATGTCGTATTAGTCGATACCGCCGGGCGGCTGGCCATCGATGAAGCGATGATGGCCGAAATCCAGGCGCTGCATAAAGCAATTTCACCGGAAGAAACGCTGTTTGTGGTCGATGCCATGACCGGCCAGGATGCGGTGAATACGGCGAAAGCATTTCACGATGCACTGCCGCTGACCGGGGTGATTCTCACCAAGGCTGACGGTGATGCCCGTGGTGGTGCAGCACTTTCGGTACGCCATATCACTGGTAAGCCCATTAAGTTTATGGGGGTTGGTGAGAAAGTAGACGCCCTAGAGCCTTTCCATCCGGACCGTGTGGCATCACGGATTCTGGGTATGGGCGATATGCTGTCGCTGATCGAAGAAGCCGAGCGCACGGTGGATAAAGACAAAGCCGCCAAGCTGGCCAGTAAGGTCAAGAAGGGTGACGGTTTTGACCTGGAAGATTTCCGCGATCAGTTACAGCAGCTCAAGAAAATGGGCGGCATGGGTGGCCTGCTTGGCAAACTGCCCGGCATGGGGCAAATGGCTGAAATGGCACAAGGCCCTGGTCCGGAGAAAGAGCTTGGCAAGCTGGAGGCATTGATTAACTCAATGACCCCCAAAGAGCGCCGCAAGCCCGATATCATCAATGGTTCGCGCAAACGCCGTATTGCAGCGGGTGCTGGCCTGCAAGTACCTGACCTGAATCGCCTGCTAAAACAGCATAAGCAGATGCAGAAAATGATGAAAAAAGCAGGCAAAAAAGGCGGGATGCAGAAAATGATGCGCGGCATGTCAGGCATGATGGGCGGCGGCGGGCCGGGTGGTCCTGGCGGCGACGGTGGCATGGGCGGTATGGGTGGCCCCGGCGGTCTTCCCTGGCGTTAAGCCATTGTTAGCAACCTTGTAACGTGCTTGGCAAGGTTGACGGCTTAAGAGTTTTCTGGCTGTCAGGCTTTCCAAGCAGAGCGCATTTGCGTAGAATGCGGCCTCTTCATGCGTGGGTGTTGGCAAAAATGCGCGAGCATCGCCTTACCATCTGCCAGTGAAGAACCTGATGGTACGCAGCAAATCACTGATTTTAGTCTGCAGTGCCGAGAAAATAGTATGACGAGTGTTCTGTTAGCGATCTGCGCTATTGCACACTCTCGTAACCTCAACCGAAGGATAGTTATCGTATGGTTACCATTCGTTTGGCACGTGGTGGCGCCAAAAAGCGTCCCTTTTATCACCTGACTGTTACTGATTCACGCAACGCCCGTGATGGCCGTTTCATCGAGCGTATCGGCTTCTTCAACCCGGTTGCCCGTGGTCAAGAAGAGCGTCTGCGCGTTGATCTTGAGCGTGTTACTCACTGGCAGAGCCAAGGCGCCCAGTTGTCTGGTCGTGTTGCTGAGCTGGTTAAAGAAGCGCGTAAACAGGCTTAAGCCGGTTAATGCGTGACTGTCAGTAAGTGATAGTAGGTGATGTTGTCGTTGTAATTTGTTGGAGCGGTCGTCGATGACGCGTTTTGAAACTAGCCATACAGACGACGCACATGTGGTGCTTGGTAAGCTAACTAGCCCTCACGGGATTAAAGGTTGGCTTAAGGTCTACTCCTATACCAATCCCATAGACAGCATCATGGAATACCCAGAATGGTGGGTGCGCCAAGGGGAATCCCTTACGCGCATGACCGTGATTCAGGGACGTCGGCAAGGCAAGGGTCTTGTGGTGCAGCTAAAAGGTGTTGATGACCGAACGGCAGCCGAAGCGCTGGCGCAAACGCACATTCTGATGCCGAAAGAGGCACTGCCTACGCTTTCCGATGATGAGTATTACTGGCATGAGCTTGAAGGCTTAACTGTCTTCACTCAGTCAGGCGAGCGGTTAGGGCAGGTCAGTTACCTGTTTGAAACCGGCGCAAACGATGTCATGGTGGTGCGCGGTGATAACGACGCAATTGATAAGCGTGAGCGGCTGCTACCTTTCTTACCCGATGATGTAATTGTTGAAATCAGCCTCGAAGATGGCCGTATGGTCGTGAATTGGGATCCTGAGTTTTGAAAACAGGTTTGAGTAAGCAGTTGTCGAGCGAGCTCACAGTAACTGATTCAACTGTTACTGCAGCAAACGGTGAAGAAAGCAGCTTAATGGATGCTCCCGCGATGTGGATTGGCGTGGTATCGCTGTTTCCAGAGATGTTCGATGCGATTACCCAACAAGGTGTGGTTGGTCGAGCGGTAGAGAAACAGCGTATTGCCCTGGAGTTTTGGAATCCGCGCGATTACGCCACCGACCGCCACCGCAGCGTGGACGATCGCCCTTACGGCGGCGGCCCCGGTATGCTGATGAAGGTAGACACCCTGCGTGCTGCTATCTTTGATGCTCGGCAACGAGCAGAGCAAGCGACGGGACAATCGCCCACCGTGATCTATCTCTCGCCCCAAGGGCGTAAGTTGGATCAGCAGGGTGTTCAAGCGCTCGCCTCAGCAGGCCCTCTCGTAGTGGTCGCTGGGCGCTATGAAGGCATTGATGAGCGCGTGGTGGAAAGTGACATTGATGAAGAATGGTCAATTGGTGACTATGTGCTGAGCGGTGGTGAGTTGCCAGCAATGGTGCTAATTGACGCGGCGGCACGGCTGGTACCCGGTGTGTTGGGTCACCAGGATTCCGCTATCGAAGACTCGTTCAATGATGGCTTGTTAGACTGTCCGCACTATACCCGTCCTGAGACGATTGACGGGCGACAAGTGCCTGATGTGCTGTTAAGCGGTAATCATGCGGCCATCAAGCGCTGGCGGTTAAAACAGTCGTTAGGCCGTACATGGCAGCGCCGTCCTGATTTATTAGCAGGGCGTACGCTTGATGCCGAGCAACAGCGGCTTCTAGACGAGTTTATCGAGGAACACGCTCTGTCAACTAAGTGATTGTTCTTCAATTGCATAGAACCGAGCGGCGGTGCAGGGCAAATTAGGCAGATAGTCTGTGAGACAGTTAGTCTACGAGACTTAGCCTACGCACCTGCGTCACCCATAACGACTCCCGCGTAGCTCGCTTCGAGCGCCGGGATCACGGTTTGCCCCTTCCACAACTGCGTGGCAAGCCATTACGTTATTTAGGAGTATGAAAATGAGCAGCAAGAACAAGGTGATCCAGGCGATCGAATCCGAGCAAATGGGCAAAGAGATTCCGGCCTTTGCACCGGGCGACACCATCGTCGTTCAGGTTAAAGTAAAGGAAGGTACTCGTGAGCGTCTGCAGGCGTTTGAAGGTGTGGTCATCGGTAAGCGTAACCGTGGCCTGAACTCCGCTTTCACCGTACGTAAAATTTCTCACGGTGTTGGTGTTGAGCGTACTTTCCAGACCTACAGCCCGTTGGTTGACTCTATTGAAGTCAAGCGTCGCGGTGACGTTCGTCAAGCCAAGCTGTACTACCTGCGCGAGCGCAGCGGCAAGTCGGCGCGTATCAAGGAAAAGCTGGCTTAACTGCCACTTTTTCACGGGCGCACGCTGTTTTTGACATGCGTAGTTTTTGAAATGCGCAGTTTTTGACATGCGTCGCGCTCGGATACCAAGACCCCGTCACCGCTTTGCGGGGCGGGGTTTTTGTTTGTGTGGTACCACCGTCAAGAGACCGTTAGCCTATGAGCGTGATAGATGCCTATCTAGATGCCTTATGGTTAGAGCAAGGGGCAAGCGACCATACGTTAGCGGCCTATCGGCATGACTTAACTGCTTGGCAACAGCAGCTCGAAAGTGCGGGAGAAACACTGTTAACTCCTTCATCAGAGCGTTTTAGCGAGTGGTTGGAATTACGTCGAGAACAGGGCTATCAACTACGCAGTAATGCACGGCTACTCTCGTCGCTGCGCAGTTTTTACCGTTGGGCACGGCTTTATGGGCATATCGCCAGCGACCCATTGGCCAATGTGTCGCTGGCGCGGGTACGCCCTAGCTTGCCGAATACCCTGGAAGAGGAAGAGGTTGAGCGTCTGTTGCTCGCCCCTGATATCAGCACCTCGCTTGGAGTTCGCGACCGCACCATGCTTGAGCTGTTGTATGCCTGCGGGCTACGCGTGTCGGAGCTGGTTGGACTGACTGGCGATGCGGTCAATCTTCGCCAAGGGGTTGTTCGCGTAAGAGGCAAGGGCGATAAAGATCGGCTGGTGCCAATGGGTGAAGAGGCTGCCGAGTGGATAGGGCATTATGTGAAGACGGCTCGGCCTGCGCTGATGCAAGATCCTACACGGCCCGCGCTGTTTCCTGGGCGAGCAGATAAAGCCATGACGCGGCAAACGTTTTGGCACCGCATTAAAGCCCACGCTATCACTGCGGGTATTACTCGGCCCTTGTCGCCTCACACGTTACGCCACGCATTTGCGACTCATTTATTGAATCATGGTGCTAATTTGCGGGTCGTACAGCTGTTGTTAGGTCATAGCGACCTATCTACAACGCAAATTTATACGCATGTTGCCCAGGCGCGCCTGGAGCAATTGCATGCCGAACACCATCCGCGAGGTTGAAGATACAATGCATCAACGTATGTCTTTAGTTGCTAAATCCTGTGTTCCCTGGCTGGCGCTTGCGGGGTGTTTACTGCCTGCTGTTGCCAGTGCTGACTCCGTTTCCGAGTATCTGACGGAGAACTTGCAAGTTAACGGCCAGTCAATGCCGGTGGAGCAGGTAAACGCAACGCCAATGGACGGGGTGTACCACGTTGTTCTGGAAAGTGGTGAATCTTTTTACTCCAATGCCGATGGTAGCCACTTTTTGGTAGGGGACCTCTATCAAAACGCGGATAATGGTTTGGTTAACTTAACCGAGCAGGCGCGTAACCAAGAAAGGGCTACAGTGCTTGCTGCCATTCCAGCGAGCGAGCGAGTCGTTTTTCAAGGTGTGGGTGAGCCGAAAGCTACGGTAATTGTGTTTACGGATCCTACCTGCCCATACTGCGAGCGGCTACATGAAACGGTGCCTGAGCTTAACGAGCGCGGCATTGCAGTGCACTATATGGCCTTTCCACGCGCAGGCATGGGCAGTGGTGCTGCGACGACGCTTGAGCAAGTGTGGTGTTCGGATAACCGTAGCGAGGCCATGACTCAAGCTAAACAAGGCCAAACGCTTGCGGCATCGGCAAACTGCGATAACCCCGTTGCCGATCAGTACGAATTAGGTAAGGCTGTGGGCGTGCAGGGTACTCCTGCGATTGTGTTGCCCGACGGGAAAATGGTGCCAGGGTTTGTACCCCCCGACCGGCTCGTTAGCATGTTAGGCTTGGAAGACGAATAACGTCACGTGCAGTGACGAACGATAGCGCTGAGACACTGATTTAAGAGGCGGCACCTATGGGTGCCCATCACGAAAGGGGAAGTATTTTGAAACCGGTAAGAGTAGGCATTTGTGGGTTAGGTACGGTCGGTGGCGGTACATTTAACGTCTTAACACGTAACGCTGATGACATTAGCCGTCGTGCTGGCCGCCCGATTGTGATTGAACAGGTTGCCCACCGCAGTATTCACCCTGACTGCGATATTACCGGCATTAATGCGACTTCTGACGTGTTTGAGGTGGCTAATAACCCTAACGTGGATGTGCTGGTAGAGCTGATTGGTGGCTACGATATCGCCCGCGAGTTGGTGCTAACGGCGATTGAAAACGGCAAACACGTTGTGACTGCCAACAAGGCATTGATTGCTGTTCACGGTAATGAAATTTTCCGCGCCGCGCATAAGAAAGGCGTCATTGTTGCCTTTGAGGCGGCTGTGGCGGGCGGTATTCCGGTCATCAAATCGCTACGCGAAGGCCTTGGTGCTAACCGTATCGAGTGGGTAGCGGGCATCATAAACGGCACCGGTAACTACATTCTCACCCATATGCGTGATGAAGGTCGCGCGTTTGAAGACGTGTTGGCCGAAGCCCAAGCGCTAGGTTACGCGGAGTCTGACCCCACTTTCGACGTGGAAGGTATCGACGCTGCCCATAAATTGACCATCCTGGCGTCAATTGCCTATGGCGTGCCGCTGCAGTTTGATAAAGCCTTCACCGAAGGTATTTCTCGCATTACTGCAGAAGACGTCGAGCAGGCCGATAACCTGGGTTACGTGATTAAGCATCTGGGCATCTCTAAACGGACTGATCAAGGGCTAGAGCTCCGAGTTCACCCGACGTTGATTCCTAAAGAGCGCCTGCTGGCGAATGTGCACGGCGTTAAAAATGCGATTGCTGTGATGGGCGATGCGGTTGGTCCAACACTTTACTACGGCGCTGGCGCCGGTGCTGAGCCGACAGCGTCTGCCGTCGTAGCCGACCTGCTGGATGTTGCCCGTGATATCGCCACGGATCACCACTACCGGGTGCCTTACCTAGCGTTTAGCGGCATCGACGATGATGCCAGTCAACTGCCTATTATGCCGATGGAAGATATTACCACAGCGTATTATCTGCGTCTGTTGGCGGTGGATCGCCCGGGTGTGTTGGCGCGTGTTGCCACCATTCTGGCCGAGCAGGGCATCTCTATTGAAGCGCTGATCCAGAAAGAGGCTACTGAAGGTGAGTTGGTGCCGATCATTTTGCTGACGCATCGCACAAAAGAGAAACAGATGAACGATGCTATCCGTGAAATCGAGTCCATGGCGGATATTGCTGGGCCGGTTACCCGTATTCGCGTTGAAAGTCTGAGCGAAGGGGAGTAACTCATGCGTTATATCAGCACGCGTGGCCAAGCGCCCGCGCTCTCCTTTGAAGAGGTTGTGCTAACCGGAATGGCCAGCGACGGCGGACTTTATGTGCCGGAAACGCTGCCCGAGTTTTCTAAGGAAGAGCTGGCCAGCATGGCTGGCCTTTCCTACGCCGAGATTGCTTTTCGGGTCATGAAGCCGTTTGTAAATGGTGAAATTGACGACGATACCTTCCGTCGCTTGGTGACAGAAGCTTACGCCACGTTCAATCATGACGCCGTTGTGCCGTTAAAGCAGTTGAATGCCAATCACTTTCTGCTAGAGCAGTTCCATGGCCCAACGCTGGCGTTTAAAGATGTCGCGCTGCAGCTGCTAGGGCGGCTACTGGATCATTTCCTGAAAAAGCGTGGTGAACGTGCCGTCATTATGGGCGCGACCTCTGGGGATACCGGTTCCGCGGCTATTGAAGGCTGTCGCCACTGCGATAACCTCGATATTTTTATTCTCCACCCGCATAACCGCGTGTCTGAAGTGCAGCGCCGCCAGATGACGTCGGTGCTCGCCAACAACGTCTTCAATATTGCTATCGAAGGCAATTTTGATGATGCCCAGGCAATGGTTAAGGCGAGCTTTGCTAATCAGGATTTCCTGAATGGCACGCGCTTAGTGGCGGTGAACTCGATCAACTGGGCGCGCATCATGGCGCAGATCGTGTACTACATCGCCGCTGGTGTTGCATTGGGCGCGCCTCAGCGAGAAGTGAGCTTCTGCGTTCCGTCGGCTAACTTCGGTAACGTCTTCGCAGGCTACATGGCGTTTAAGATGGGGCTGCCGGTGAAGCAGTTCATTATTGCCACTAATGCCAACGACATTCTGCATCGCACGCTTGCCGCCAATGATTTCTCCAAGAAAGAGTTGGCAGCGACCCTCGCGCCGTCAATGGACATCGTTGTTTCGTCAAACTTTGAGCGTTTGCTGTTTGATGCTTACGACCGCGATGGTGCCGCTGTGGCAGCGCTACTAGAACGCTTCCAGCAAGAGCCTACGGCGCTTGCCGATGCACCGCTGGCCAAGCTGCGCGAAAAATTCGCTAGCCATAGCGTTGATGATGCGACCATTCTGGAAGTCATTCGTGAAGCCCATCACCGTACTGGGGAGATCCTTGACCCCCATACGGCCACTGGCTATCGCGCTGCAGAGCGCGCACGAGTGGATACCACGACGCCGGTGATTACGCTTGCTACCGCGCATCCGGCGAAATTCGCTGAAGCCGTGGTCAAGGCAGGTTTCCAGGGTGTGCCGTTGCCCACTCATATGGATGATTTGCTTGAGCGCGAAGAGCGTTACACGGTGCTGCCCGCTGAGCTGAGCGCCGTGCAGCAGTTTGTCGCTGACAATCGGCGCTGAGGCGTAATGGCCGACGAACCCGCACTTGCGCAGCAGAACGCCAATCAGCCACGCTTAGAGCCTCGTCCACTGGACGAGGCTATCTATGTGCGTGCCCAAGCGGAAGGCTTAAGCGAGCTACAAGCACGGCTATTGGCCTCACGATTGCCGGGCTATAAGGGCGAGCTCGCACCGCTGGTGGCGCCGAGTTTGCGTTACTTGGCGCATCCAGAAAAGCTAGCCGATGGCCGCCGTGCCGCTGAACGTATTGCCCAGGCAGTGGCAGAAGGGGAATCCATCGGCATACTCACCGACTACGATGTGGACGGCATCACCTCCCATGTGGTGATTCGGCGTACGTTGGTGGAGCTGTTTGGCGTATCCGAACACAAGTTACATAGTTTGATTGGCCACCGTATCCACGATGGCTATGGCATTAGCCTGCCGCTGGTGGAGCGCACACTTGGTTTAAAACCGCTGCCCTCGCTGGTGATTACCGCCGACTGCGGCAGCTCAGATGAGCCGCGAATTGCACGCTTGAAAGCCGCTGGTATTGATGTGGTAGTCAGCGACCACCACGCGCTGCCGTTGGAAGGCCCACCGCCTTCTGCCTATGCCTGCGTTAACCCGACACGCAGTGATTGTGACTATCCCGATAAAACGATCGCCGGGTGCATGGTGGCATGGCTTTTGATGTCACTTGCCCGTGGCGTATTGATTGAATGGGGGGCAATGCCTGATGCGACACCTAAGCTATCACCGTGGCTTTCTTACGTTGCACTGGGCACCGTAGCGGACTGTGTTTCGCTGGGCGGTAGTCCGGCTAACCGCGCAGTGGTCAACTACGGATTAACGCTGATCAACCGTATGGACGCTGCCTGTTGGCGCGCCATGGCGGCGCGGCTTGGGGCAGATAGTGTGCCATTTAACGCTGAAACGCTGGCGTTCCAAATGGGGCCACGAATTAACGCTCGCTCACGGCTGGATGACCCCTATGCGGCGTTACATTTTATGCTCGCGGAAAGTGATAGTGTCGCCAATCGTCAGCTAGAGGTGCTTGATCAAGACAACCAGTCTCGCAAGGCGATTGAAGCGGACATGGCGGAAGAAGCGCGTGCACTTGCCGTTTCGTCGCTGGAGGCTAATGAGCCTGCTGTGGTGGTACTGCTGGAAGATGGCCACCCTGGCGTGCAAGGTATTGTCGCTTCGCGGTTAGTGCAGGCCTATGGCCGCCCCGCGTTGGTGCTGACCCGCGCGGCGGCGCCCAATATGTTGACCGGTTCTGGTCGCTCGATTGATGGCCTGCACCTACGGGATGCGCTGCAACGTACCTTTGAGCTAGCTCCTGAGTCGCTACCGCGCTTTGGCGGCCATAGTGGGGCGGCGGGTGTCGGCGTACCAAGAGAACAGTTAGCGGCCTTTAAAGCTGCTTTTTTACAGGCCGTTGGTGAGCAACTGGGCGATACACCGCTTTATCCGCGGCTATGGACAGATGGCGAGCTCTCTACGTCGCAGCTATCTCTGTTAACGCTAAGCGAAGTTGAAGCGCTTGGCCCTTACGGGCGTGAGTTTGACCCGCCACTATTTGAAGGGCGCTTTATTGTTGAAGCACTACGCCCAGTAGGTGCTGAAGGTTCTCACCTGATGATGGAACTTTCCATGGGCGCGGTGACTAGCAAAGCGATTTGGTTCCGGGCGTTAACGCCGGGGGAGCTCCCCTCATTTAGCGTGGGCGACACGCTGCACTGCGCCTATAAGCTCAATCGCAACCGCTGGCGAGGACGAGAGTCCTTGCAGTTGATGGTAGAGCACGCCAGCCCTGTCTAATTCTCTTTGCTATTCGCGGATTTTAGTCAGTGGACAACATCGTTTGATGGTTGAATAAGACAGGAAACCTGGTATGTCAGACTCGCTTAGTGGTAGCAATGTGGCTGCCAGACCGTCACGTATCCTGTTTTTCCCTCTGGGGTGGGTGCTTGCGCATACAGTGCGTTGTATCGAGATAGCCAACGTACTGCGCCAACGTGGGCACGAAGTGATTTTCGCGGGTGATGATCCTAACCATCCCAGCTCTCGCTTGAGCCTTGTTCAGGAAGCAGGGTTCCCTCTTATCTATGCTCGAGAGCCGAATCTTCCCGATATATGGATACGCTTCCAACGTCTTGGCTGGAAAGCCTCCTTTTGGGATATGGTGCACCTACGCTATTGGGCGCCTCTAACCAAGATTATTGAGTCCCAGTTGCAGGCTATCGAACAGGTCAAACCTGATTTAGTGGTGGGTGATGCCACGGTAAGTGCCAGTACTGCCGCGTACATTGCCGGCGTCCCGTGTGCTGGCATCATGAATGGCTATGCCGCAAGACTGTTAACGCCGCCAACACCTACTTACTACGCTGCTAAAGGCTTAGACCGCTATTTACTGTCTGGTATCCGACGGCGACTTTATCAGAAGTATCAGCGGCCAGACCGAAATGCCTTTGACATGCTCTATCACATGCCAATGATTTCGCCTGATTTACCAGGGCTCTACAGCTTGCCTAAACGGTTTCGCGATTATCATATGGTAGGGCCGATCTCCCCAGATCTAACGGCCCCGTTACCTGAATGGTTTGATGAGCTCCAAGATGGCACGCCCAATATTTATATCACCATGGGGTCAACAGGGTTGTTAGAGCATTTCCTGCGCAGCACGTATCCCACGTTGGGAGCGCTGCCTTACCGTTTTATGGTGACCACCGGTGGTCAGGTAAGCGAAGAGGTGATGAACGCTGCCCCGAGTAATTTTCGTTTTACGCGCTATGCGCCTGGCTCACAGCTCTTGGCGCATGCCCGAGCAATGCTATATCACGGTGGCAATGGCAGTATGTATCAGTCATTAGCGGCGGGTGTGCCAATGCTGGCGCTGCCTGCCCACTATGAGCAGCGTCTCAATGCTCAAATTGGCGTGCGCCAAAAATTCGGCTTGCAGATGTCAGTGCGTAGAATTAACCCCAATAAATTGGTGCGACAGCTAGAGCGACTAATGCATGAGCCCGTATTTCGTCAATCTGCCCAGCGTTTTTCAAGCGCCGTGCAGAAAGCAAATGGGGCAGCCAATGCAGCCAATATACTAGAGAGTGCGCTGGGGCGCTGATGAAATAAGAGCCATTGAGCGTCGGAAATACGTTCTCCCTCCCCGGTGATTCTCTGTAAAGACACTGACGTTGCAGAGTCTCTTGGAAGAAGTGCTCGAATAATTCTACAAAAGGACATCCTCATGCGGGACGATCTGCCTAAAGATCCGCATAAATACTATGAAGATATGATGGCCATGGTACTTGGCACGCTGTTTGTTGCTTTAGGTGTGGCATTTTATACCCATTCGGTATTGATCACTGGCAGCACCGCTGGGCTGGCATTACTGCTGAATTACGTGACTGGGTGGGGATTTGGCTTCTGGTTTTTTGCCATCAATGTACCATTTTACTATTTGGCCATTAAGCGCATGGGGTGGAGTTTTACGCTGCGCACGTTTGCCGCTATCGGTCTCGTGTCGTTGTTTTCTGAACTCACCCAAGGTTGGGTACAGTTCGCCAATGTTCCGTCGCTGTACGCTGCGTTGATGGGAGGCGCTTTAATGGGCATAGGCATGTTGATGTTGTTCCGGCATCGAACCAGCCTTGGGGGAATTAATATTCTCGCGCTCTATCTGCAAGAAAAGCATGGCCTGCGGGCAGGCTATGTGCAACTGGGGATCGACGGGCTAATTTTGCTGGTGGCACTGACCCAGCTACCGCTAGACCGCGTGGGTTACTCCGTGTTGGGGGCACTGACGCTGAATTTGATTATTGCCTTGAATCACAAACCAGGGCGGTATATCGGTGTTAGTTAAATAGAACTAACGAGACAGGTCGCTAGAGATTTCTTATCAAGCAGGGTAATTAACCGTCGATGCGCCAAGCCGGCTGTTCCTGTTAAGGTAGACGTCGTTAAATTTAGTTAAAAAGTATGTCCCGTGAATAAGAGTCGGCTTCCAAACATATAAATAGTAGGGCAGGGGACAATGCACCAAGATAGTGTTTTATGCAAAGCAGTAACAACAAAAAGTGCGAATGACCATCAGGGGCTTTCTGCGGCATTGAACCGGGCTAAGGGCTTGGAACCTCCGGTCAAGGTAACGCCTGTTTCAGCCAGTAAAGGCATCGTGCATCGCTTGCGTCTAGCGCAGCACAATCTGCTTTCTGTCTGGCGGGAGGAAGACTACTCAATACGTACCTCGCGCATGGCGCTGATGAAGCAAGACTATGTTCTGTGTAATAGCCCCGATACGGTTCGTCGCGTTTTCCTTGAGCAGCACGACAACTATGATCGTAAAAGTCCGCAAATGCGCCGTGCTCTGGAACCGCTTCTTGATGATGGGTTGTTTGTCAGCGATGGCGATTTGTGGCGTCAGCGCCGCCGCCAGTGCGCGCCATCGCTAACCAACGCTCTGTTACCCGGTTTCTGTACCACCATGACCGCCTCGGCGGAGGAAACTGCCAAGCGATGGGCCCAGCATCCATCAGATACGCCCATTGATATGCTGACTGAGATGGCTCATTTAACAGCGCGTATCATTGGCCGAACGATTTTTGGGGATGATACCACCGACGAAGAAGCTGAGCAGGTGGTGGCTGGTTTTACCGAATATCAGCGTCATTCTGAGCATTTAGATATGGCCAATATGCTGGGATTGCCATTTTTAAGTTTGCTAGGTAATCCACTGCGAAGAGCACGTACGCGCTATTCAGCAAAACAAGTGCATGAAATTATTGACCGTATTATTGATCGTCATACGCACAGATCAGGGCAAGGACAGCATAGCCTGATTGAGAGCTTTATGACGTCTATGAAAGATGGCGGAGATAATAGCTGCCCGATGGGCCGAAAAGCAGTGCGTAATGAAGCGATTGTCATGTTTATGGCAGGCCATGAAACGACTGCTAACGCATTGGCGTGGTGCTGGTACCTGCTTGATTATGACCCTCAGGCTATGGCGCGTCTGCAGCATGAACTTGATGACGTGCTCGGTGGTAGAACGCCGTGCTATGAAGATGTCGCTAAGCTGCCTTATACAATGGCGGTATTTGAGGAAGCCATGCGGCTATATCCGCCGGTACCCATGCTGAGCCGGCAAGCGCGAGGAGGTGATAAGGTGCGCAATCGCGATGTGCGTGAAGGGACCGTTTTGCTCGTATCCCCTTGGCTGCTGCACCGGCATCGTAAATTGTGGGAGGCGCCCGATCATTTTGTTCCAGAGCGTTTTCTTCCAGATGCTCCACGTCCAGACAAATTTGCTTATCTACCCTTTAGCGTGGGGCCACGTGTTTGTCTCGGAAAACGCTTTGGGCTTTACGAAGGTGTTCTCTGCTTGGCAACATTGGCACAACATTTCACGCCTAAACTAGTGAAAGGCCACCAAGTAAGCATTGAATGTCGACTGACATTACGCCCACAAGGCGGCCTACCCATGATGCTACAGCCGCGATGAAATGACTTATCAGGCGCTAAGCCAAAACCACCATACGATAGCGGCGATAAGACCGATTCCTGCCAGGTTGATCAATAGGCTCATGAGGCCTCCTGTTGGGCGGTTTTCCAAAGCCGTAAGCGGTTGGCGTTGCTCACCACGGTGATTGACGATAGCGACATGGCCGCACCGGCAATGATGGGTGACAGCAGCATGCCGGTGAAGGGGTAAAGCACGCCGGCAGCAATCGGGATGCACAGCACGTTATAGCCAAAGGCACCGACTAGGTTCTGCTTGATGTTGGTAAGCGTCGCCCGGCTTAGCTCGATAGCAGTAGCCACACCATGTAGCGAACCGCGCATCAAGGTAATCCCAGCGCTCTCCATAGCGATGTCGGTGCCCTGGCCGATGGCAAAGCCAACGTTGGCACGAGCCAGTGCTGGGGCATCATTAATGCCGTCTCCAACCATGCCTATAACCTCTCCTGCCTGCTGACGACGCTCAATTTCCGCATGTTTATCATCTGGCGTCATGCCTGCTCTAAACTCGCTAATGCCCACTTCTCGTGCCACGGCGGCCGCAGTGTGTTCATTATCTCCAGTAAGCATGACGACGGTTAAGCCATCTTCTTGTAAGCGTTTCACTGCGGCAGCCGCGTCAGCACGCAGCGGGTCACTGATGCCGAATAGAGCAGCTAGCTTGCCATTGGCTGCCAGGTACACCAATGAACGTGCTTTCGCTTCTAGCTGGCGTACGCTCTCTTCTGCGGGGGTTAGGTCCACGCCAGCCTCTTCGAGTAGGCGGGCATTGCCCAGCAGCAGTGAGTCGCCTGCTTGGGTGCTACCTTTCACGCCGCCACCGGTGACGCTATCAAACGTATCCAGTGTTTCAGCGGTGGCATTATGCGCTTCCGCATAAGCTGTTAATGCATTGGCTAACGGATGTTCCGAACGACTTTCCAGTGCGGCTACCCAGGAGAGCACTTGCGAAGAGTCATTATGTAGCACCGTCGCATCGGTCACTTGAGGCTTGCCCTCAGTCAAAGTACCGGTTTTGTCCACCACTAAGGTGGTGATTTGGCTGGCGGTTTGTAACGCTTCACCGCTTCTTACCAGCACGCCGTGCTCGGCGGCTTTACCCACCCCAATCATGGTGGAAATGGGTGTTGCCAGCCCTAATGCGCAGGGACAGGCGATAATCAGTACCGTGGTGGCGGTCACCAGCATATGGATCACCACGGGAGCGGGGCCGACGTTAAACCAGATCAGTGCGGTTAGTACGGCGATGATCATCACGCTGGGAACAAAAATTCCCGATACCTTATCGGCCAGTTCACCAATTGGCGGACGAGAGTTTTGAGCGCTGGCGACCTGTTCGGTTATGCGTCCCAGGCGAGTGTCGCTGCCCACACGAGTGGCGCGATAGACCAAGCTGCCATTGCCGTTAACAGTACCAGCGCTGACATCGTCATCCGCGTTTTTATGAACGGGCAGCGGTTCACCGGTCAGCATGGATTCATCAATATAGCTTTGGCCATCGAGTACGATGCCATCCACTGGCAGTCGTTCGCCGGGGCGTACGCGGATATGATCGTCTATCGCTACGTCGTCAACAGGCAACTCCTGCTCTTGGCCATTACGGATCACGCGTGCAGTTTTCTCCTGCAGGTCTAGCAAGCGTTTTAATGCACTGCTGGTGCGTCCACGGGCACGTAACTCCATGGCATTGCCGAGCAGGATGAGCCCCACCACCATGGCCGATGCTTCAAAGTAGATGCCTTGAGCGACCTCTGGTAGCCAAGGAGCAAACGCCACGACCATCATCGAATAGAGCCAGGCGGTACCCGTACCCATGGCCACGAGCGTGTCCATATTGGCCTGATGGAGCTTGAACTGTTTCCAAGCGTTGGTAAAAAAGTGCCGCCCTGGAAATGCCAAAATAGCCAGGGTAAGCAGGCCAATGACCAGCCAATAAAGACGGCCCATTCCCATGGGGTGCGGGTGATAAACGAACATGCTCAGCATGAGCGGAATAGCCAGCGCTAATGACAGCATGCTGCCGCGCAGGCGCTGGCGATAGGTTGCGGCCTCTTGGGACTCACGAATGCGTTCGGCCTCGCGCATGTCGACAATAGGCTCGGCGCGGTAGCCTGCTGCCGCCACAGCGTTAATCAGAGCCGCGCGCTCAACCCTGCCGGTTACTTGGGCGGTGTGGGTGCCAAAGTTCACCGAGGCGTCGGTAACGCCCGGGGTGTTGACCAACGCTTTTTCGACGCTATTCACACAGCCTGCGCAGGTCATGCCACTAATCAATAGCCTCTGTTGAGGCGCGCTGGTGGGCGTCTCATTTTCAGCCGTCAGTTTGTCGTTACCGTTATCGACCGTTGGCGCAGTATCACTTTCCGTCGGTGGTTGAGTCTCGCTGTTGGAGTCACCCGGTGGATAGCCCGCTTCACTTAATGTGCTGTCCAGTGAATCGTTTTCTAACGTACTGGTAACTTCCAAGCGTTTTTCTGCGGGAAAGCCTTCAACGAGGGCGTTGGGGTCTGCGGCTTGAATCGCCTCGCGCATACGCTTTACGCAGCCCTGGCAATTCATGCCCGGCACGGTGCGACTCAGTGTTTGTGGCTGCATGGTGCGTGATTGCATGGTGTCTCCTCGGGAAAACTCTCAATTAAACGGCATAGGCTATGACCATCGGGCATGCCATTTGGCATGTGCTGCCAGCTCTCTAATGCCTGTTCCATGCGTTGGGCGAGCGCTTCAAGCTCGGCAATGCGTGCCCGTATTTGTGGTAGTCGGTGGGTAAGTAGATCGCGCACCAATGGACATGGGGAGTCGCCTTGATCGGCGTGAGCCAGGATGTCGCGAATCTCAGCCACACTAAAGCCGAGCTTGCGTGCTCGTTGAATAAAGTGCAGTCGCTCTAAGTCAGTAGTTGAAAATAACTGGTAACCGTTCTCAGGGTGGCGTGTTGGTGCCAGCAACCCTTCACGGGTGTAATGGCGAACCGTTTCTGCGGTAACGCTACCGCGTTTGGCAAGTTCGCCGACCTTCATCTCTCCAGGCTGCATAACGTCCTCTGCGTGGAAGTTTTGATGTTTTTAAGTGTAAAACCTATGGGTAACACATAGGTCAAGCGATATTGTGACCTTCAGTCGAAATGACTAAAACACTGATTTAAAACACTCGTTCGACTAATGTATAAGTCAAAACCGAAATAAAACGCTCGTTTGCCCTTGATCCCAAGCGGTCATTAGGCGAAAACTGAGGTGTTAGAACAAAGAGGGTGGATGGAAGTATCCATCGGATCATTGGGAAGAGAGGCCCACTATGCATAATAAATTTAAAAAGCTCACCTTGGCGGCCGCAGTAGCATCAGTTGCTTTTGTTAGTCAGGCGCAAGCAGGCGGTTATCAAATCAATGAGCAGAGCGTCAGCGGACAGGGATATGGTCATGCCGGGCGCAGCTCAAATGTGCATGATGCAACCATTGTGTACGGTAACCCGGCAGGTATGTCGTTTCTTGATCGTGCCCAAATTACGGTAGGTGGCACGTTCCTCAACGTAAATAGCGACATTTCTAATGTACGTGCCTCACAGAGTAGCCCTGCTTTCCTACAAGCGACAGGGGGGGCGACAGATACGTTGCCAGTGGCGGGCACCAACGATGGTGACATGGTGCCAGGTACGCTAATTCCCTTTGCCTTCTATGCGCACCCTGTTAATGAAAAGCTGGCATTCGGTTTTGGGGTCTACGCGCCATTCGGTTCTAAAACCGAATACGAAAATGGTTTTCAGGGGCGTAACCAGGGCAACTACACCGAAGTAAAAGTGATGACGGCTCAGCCAACGGTCTCGTATCGTTTTAACGAGCAGTGGTCTGTCGGCGCAGGCCTCACCTATAACCGAGTAGAGGGTGAACTGCGTCGTCAGGTGCCTGTGGCAACTCCGCTAGGCCTTTCTGAAGTGGATTCGCGTGTGGAAGGCGATGATGAGGCCTGGGGCTATAACTTGGGTGTCATTTATCAGCCAGCACCTGAAACTACGTTCGGCTTAACGTACCGCTCAAAAGTAGATTTTAATCTGGAAGGTAGCTTTGCGGCTAACTCACCTGTGTTGGATCAGCTAGGGATCGGCACAGTAACAGATACGGCAGCGCTGGATTTAACAACGCCTGAAACAGTCAACTTCTCGTTGACTCAGGAAATGAGCGACAAGCTGAAGCTGATGTTCGGTGTTTCCTGGGCACGCTGGAGTCGCTTTGACCAGATTTTGGTCACCGGCACCGAGCGTGGTGAAATTACCAACGAACAGCAGAATTACTCCAATGCGTGGGCATTCTCTACCGGTGGCGAGTACCAGTTAACACCAACAGTGGCACTACGCGCTGGGGTAGCGCTGGACTTTACGCCCACCCAGGATGAAACTCGCAGCGTGCGTATTCCCTCTGACGACCGTCGGATTTTCTCGATTGGTGCAGGCTGGAGCCCCACGCCTGATTTAACCTTGGACGTTGCCTACTCGTACCTTACCGAGCGTAGCACCCAGGTTGATCAGAGCAAAACCGACAGCTTTACTGTTGCCGGTCAGCAAACACCGCCGATTACCTCTAACTACTCCGCAGACTATAAAAACGAAGCCCATGGTTTCGGTGCTCAGCTTACCTATCGTTTCTGATGATAAGCTGTCTGCTTTAATCGTTTTACCTATAAACCCGGCTTACGCCGGGTTTTTTTGCGTGGCGATCGTTTTTCAGGGTGGGTGCGGTAAGCGTTGGCTTTCGTTACAATGCGTCTCAGAATTTCGCCGCTGGGGCGGCTAGCGTTGGCATTTGTAAGCCTAGGCGCTTAGCTGCCCCAGCGGCGCCTGTCTCTTTTGAACCGTGCGATACTGACCAAGGCTAGGCGATCCATGTTGGAAACAAATCCGATACATAACCAGATCAAGGACCTGTCTGAGCGGACAGACGTTCTTAGGGGGTATCTTTGACTATGCCGAACGCAAAGATCGGCTAGAAGAAGTCTCCCGCGAACTTGAAGACCCTAATGTCTGGAACGATCCAGACTATGCTCAAAAGCTGGGTAAAGAGCGGGCATCGCTTGAAGCCATCGTGGCCACCATCGATGAGCTCGACCAAGGCTTGGCTGATAGCCGCGACTTGCTTGAGCTTGCGGAAATGGAAGATGACGAAGGCACCGTCGATGAAGTGCGCAAAGAGCTCGATGGTCTGCAAGCGGCACTGGAAAAGCTTGAGTTTCGCCGCATGTTTTCCGGTGAAATGGACGAGAATAATGCCTATCTGGATATTCAGTCTGGGTCGGGCGGTACCGAAGCTCAAGACTGGGCGAATATCCTGCTGCGTATGTACTTACGCTGGGCGGAGAGCCACGGTTTCAAAGCAGAGATTATCGAAATTTCTGCTGGTGAAGTAGCAGGCATTAAATCGGCGTCGCTGCATATTCAAGGTGACTATGCTTTTGGCTGGTTGCGCACTGAAACTGGTGTGCACCGTCTAGTGCGTAAAAGCCCGTTTGATTCCGGCGGCCGCCGTCATACGTCGTTTGCATCGGTATTTTTGTCGCCGGAAATTGACGACAGCTTTGAGGTTGAAATTAATCCCTCTGACCTGCGGGTAGACACCTATCGCTCTAGCGGTGCGGGTGGCCAGCACGTTAACACCACCGACTCAGCAGTACGGATCACCCACGAGCCGACCGGCATTGTGGTGGCGTGTCAGAATCAACGCAGCCAGCATGCCAACCGCGACTTCGCCATGAAGCAGTTGAAGGCCAAGTTGTGGGAACACGAAATGCAAAAGCGCAATGCGGCCAAGCAGGAAGCGGAAGACTCTAAAGCCGATATCGGCTGGGGCAGCCAAATTCGCTCGTATGTACTGGACGATCAACGCATCAAAGACCTGCGCACCGGCGTTCAGTCTAGCAACTGCGACAAAGTGCTCGACGGCGATTTAGATCAGTTTATCGTCGCCAGCCTGAAGCAGGGTTTGTAAGAAGCCTCTGATTAATGTGATGAGCGCAGACCAGACAAGGCAAAAATCAACGAAAAAGCGCAGTTTACGGGTTGTAAATGAGCATTTTGAGGCGATTTTTAACGCAGTATGGCCAAGCGCAATAGTTAATCAGGGGGTTCGTCATCTTTTTAGCGTTTGAACATTGAACAGGGTGCCCGATGGCTAACCAAGACGCGTCTTCTCTCGATAACGAAAACCACCTAATCGCCGAGCGCCGTGCCAAGCTTGCGGCTCGCCGTGAGCGCGCCGCTGAGCAAGGTAAGAGTGCTTTCCCGAACGATTTTCGCCGTGACAGCCTCACGGTTGAGCTACACAACCTGCTGGGCGAAAAGGATAAAGCGGAGCTTGAAACGCTTGATCATCAAGCATCGGTGGCTGGTCGCGTCATGCGTAAGCGTGGCCCGTTTATCGTGATCCAAGATGTGGCCGGCCAAATCCAGCTCTACGTAGATAAAAAGGGCTTGCCTGCTGACGTGCTTGAGGACATCAAAGGGTGGGATATCGGTGATATCGTCGCTGCCCGTGGCCCAGTACACAAGTCGGGTAAGGGCGACCTGTACGTGATGATGGTAGAAGCGCAGCTGTTGACCAAGAGCCTGCGTCCACTGCCGGATAAGTTCCACGGCCTGACCGATCAGGAAGCGCGTTATCGCCAGCGCTACGTAGACCTGATCATGAACCCGCAGTCGCGTAAGGTATTTGAAACTCGCGCGGCGGTAATCAGCTCCATGCGCCGCTTCTTTGAAGCTCGCGGCTTTATGGAAGTTGAAACGCCGATGCTGCAGCCGATCCCCGGCGGTGCGGCAGCGCGGCCATTTATTACTCACCATAATGCGCTGGATATTGATATGTATCTGCGTATTGCACCAGAGCTTTACCTCAAGCGTCTGGTGGTGGGTGGTTTCGAGAAGGTTTTTGAAATCAACCGTAATTTCCGTAACGAAGGGTTATCTACGCGACATAACCCTGAGTTCACCATGGTCGAATTCTATTGGGCCTACGCGGATTATCGTGATCTGCTCGATATGACCGAAGCCATGCTGCGCACGGCGGCCCAAGAAGTGCTGGGCACCACGACGATCGAGTACCAAGGCGCTAGCTATGACTTCGGGAAGCCGTTCCAACGCCTAACACTACGCCAAGCGATTCTTGATCATGGCGACGGCATCACCGATGCGGATTTGGATACGCTGGAAGCCGCACAAGCGGTTGCAGAAAAGCTGGGCATTAAAGTGAAGGAGAGCTGGGGGCTGGGTAAAGTTCAGACCGAGATCTTCGAAGAAGTGGCCGAGCACAAGCTGGACCAGCCGACGTTCATTACTGAATACCCCGCAGAAGTTAGCCCGCTGGCGCGTCGTAACGATGCTAATCCTTTCGTTACCGACCGTTTTGAGTTCTTTGTCGGTGGCCGAGAAATTGCCAACGGCTTCTCGGAGCTTAATGACGCCGAAGATCAGGCTGAACGTTTCCGCGAACAGGCCGCCGAAAAAGATGCCGGTGATCTGGAAGCGATGTATTTTGACGCCGACTACGTGCGCGCGTTGGAGTATGGCTTACCGCCAACGGCGGGTGAAGGAATTGGTATTGACCGTTTAGTAATGCTGTTTACCGACAGCCCCTCTATTCGGGACGTACTGCTGTTCCCAGCGATGCGCCCCGAAGCCAGCGAGTAACGCTGACAAGCTCTAGACAATAGCGTGCGGTACGAAGCAGCTGGAGTCTTTGGTGATTTTGCCAACGTCTTCACGAATACCAATGCCGCACGCCTTGTCACCGACTACCCAACTGCCGATCAGGGCATGCCGCTCGCCAAAGCGCGGCAGCGGGTGGTAGGCCTGCAAAATACGCGGGTTGTCGGTATAGGGGCCATCAACGGTTTCGTACTGGCCACTCGTGGTTATCAGCTCAATATTGCTACCTTCCCGAGAGAAAAATGGTTTGCGCACCCAGCCGGGTGTCAGCGACGTGCCATCACTGGTGTCAAAATACGCCGGTAACAGGTTGGGATGGCCTTCATGCCACTGCCATAGCAACGGCAGGATGCCCTTATTGCTGAGGATGGCTTTCCACGGAGGCTCGAACCAGTGGGTTTGCATCGTGGGCAGCAGCTCACCGAAAGCGTCATCGCTCATTTCTTCCCAGGGGTAGAGCTTAAACAGTGCGCGGATGGGCCGGTTTTCCAGGTCAACAAAACAGCCGTGGTCGGTGTTGGGTTGATAGCCGATGTCTTCGATATGGATAAAGGGGGCATTCAGTCCCGCCTGTAGAGCACAGTCCTGCAGGTAAGCAACGGTGGCGCGATCTTCCTCATGGGCTTTGATAGAGGCGAAGTGCAGTGCCGGAGAGGCTGAGCCGTTGCGTTCAAGGCGCTGCCCGATATGGGCGAGGGCAGCAATCATGCGCTCCTGGATCGAATTAAATTGATCGGCGTGGGCAGGCAGCAGGCGCTGTTCGATCACCTGTTCAAGCCATAGCCACTGAAAGAAGCCCGCCTCGTAAATGCTGGTGGGCGTATCGTAGTTAAGCTCTAGCAGTTTGGCAGGCCCATTACCGCTATAGGCAAAATCCATCCGCCCATAGAGGTGGGGCTGGCCATTACGCCAGGAGGCACGAATAACACTCCACATCTGTTCAGGGATATTTAACTGGTGTAGCAGGGCATCAGACTGGCAAACCCGGTCAACGGCATCCATACACATCTCGTGTAGCGCCTCGGTGGGATCTTCAATGTCTTGTTCGATCTGGGCCAGCGTAAACTGGTAATAGGCATCCTCGGTCCAGTAGGGCTCCCCTTCAATGGTATGGAAGTGAAACCCTAGCTGGTGCGCCAGTTCGCGCCATTGAGGGCGTTCAGTAATGGCAACGCGCAACATAAAACGGCTCCTTGCTGGCGCAGGTGAGTGCGTCGAAAGATAGTAAGCGAACGGAGGTTAGCTTAGGAGCCAAATCCACCCCGTGCGCTGGAGCGCGAACCGAACCCAGAGCGTTGAGTTGCCCGTTGGTTGGACTGCATAACCGATGAGCGGAAGGCTTGGTTACGTTGGTCCACCCGTGAAGAAGCAGAGGACGACGCAGCGTTCCAGTCGCCGCGATTCTGGCGGGTACGGTAGACCGGTTCCTGATACAGGCTTTGTACCCGTGCGCCATTGCGGTTGGCCATCATGTTGCCAACCATATAGCCCATCAGCGCGGGACCAAACCAACTGCCACCTTGCCCCTGTTGAGCTGATTGGGGAGGGGGCTCACAGGCACCTTCGCCATGTACCTGTTCGCAAGCTTCTAAGGAGTCAAAGCGCGGAACCGCTTCAACGGCTGCCGTAAACGCCGCTTCACAGGCGGTACGCGTGTAAAGCTCGTCTGCTACGCACTCGTCTATGTTCTGGTAGGCCTTGGGCTCGGAGAAGTTGATGTCCGATAGAGTGTCCTGCGGCGGAGATGACTGCCCACAGCCGGCTAACGCGGCTGTACCGGCCGCGCCCATCAAGGCCAGGGTTAGCCGAGAACTGCGCTTGCGGCGCGGTGGCTGGTTAGATGATTGCATGAGAGTCTCCCCTTACCAGATCATGGACGCGGCGTTGAGCAGGCCAACCGCGATAGCGATAGTTGCCGCGAAAATGCCGTATGCGACGTGGCCATCGGTAATATGTCCGGAAAGGCTCTGCCCTTTGCTTTTCAACACCAGTTTGATGGCAAAGAAGGTAACGATCTGCACGATAAAGGCGATGATGCCCCAGGCGATAAAATCAATGAAACTCACGCTGTTCGCCATAGCGCTGTAAAGCGGTATGGTAAAGCCTAAGGTGGCGCCGCCAAAAGCGGTTGCCGCTGCGGCGTTGCCTTCCTGGATCAGCTTCCATTCATGATGCGGGGTAATCTTGCTGTACGCGACCATGAACGCTACCAGTAGGATGGCGGCGGTGATCAGGTAGGCGAAAAACGCTGGCAGGCCTGCCAAGTACATACCGATATTGCCCATTATCGTTTCCTTTTTTAGTCGTTAATCGTGAGTGGTAAATCGTACGTGGTGAGCAGAAGCTGGGAATAGTGATCAGTGAGTCTTTCAGGTGACCATCAATGCGCTTCGATAATCACTGCGCTGATATCGATTCCCAGGCTGGTGACTAATTGATAACTGCCTTCCAGCTCATCGGCTTCAGCACTGAGTAGGATATATTCAAAGCGCTCTGAGGCCTGATCTTGGCGCTCATAGAGCATGCAGTGGTGCGTGACTTGGGAAATTCCGCTGCCATTAGCGCGAGTCACCGTTTCCTCAAGCACTACCGGGGCTGACCATGCGCTGCTTTCAGCGCCCCATACGCGTTGATAGCGTTTAAGGTCGTCTGGAATGTCGTCGTCTGCTTCCAGCGTAAAGCTGCTCTGGCCGAGTGGATGAGCGGGTGCCTGGCTATCCGGCTGATTGATCAGACCATCAAATTCAAGATTAGAAACATGTTGTGACGACAGGAAATCGAACAGTTTGTATTCAAACACCTTGCCGTTAGCAATGGAGGCTTGAATCCAGGTGTCGTTTTCCAGATAAAAGCGCGCGAGCTGTTCGCCCTGGCCGAGTTCGACGACGCCAATCGCGGCTATTTCCTGCGCTGCGCCACTCCAACTGGCATCAAAATTCAGGCTGTCGAACGCCTTCAGCGATAGCATATTGAGTGACACCATACCGCCAAGTCGAAGACCGTTGAAGTCGTCTGGGGTCATGCCGACGGGTAGGCCGCTAGAGCGTTGGGCGGTTTCGCTGGCATGCTTTTGCTGCACGCCTTTACTGTTGGCACGAAACAGTGATTTAAGTGAACCAAGCATGGTGATGAACCTCCATGAAACGGTGGGATGTCATGCCAGCAGCGATGAAAAATGTGCCGGCGTCAGACGATCATAGGCCATGTAATACAGCACATCGCCGTCGCTTAGCTCACGGGTGGAGGGCGGGTTGAGCATATTCGCCTCGCCACTAACGGAAGTGACGCCGAGCAAGGTGGCATTATGCGCTTCCTTGGCTAGGGCGAATAATTGGCCAAATGTGCTGCCTTTAGGAATATCTTGCAGCTGCGTTTGATATTGAGTGGCACCATGATTGACGGCGAGCAGCTCATTCACGACGCGACTAATGCCTGCATCGGTGGCTGAACGCACTAGCATTTCCAGTGCCAGGGCCTCGGTGCATTCGATGCCCGGCAATGTTCGGCGCAACATCGCTGCGGTATTAGGGTTTTCGCAGTGGGCAACGATATGGCAGCCAGGAGACTTTAGGCTATAAGCGGAAAGCGCCACAGTCGCCACGCGTTCATCGCTGCCGTCATAGATAATAATACGGCTGGCGTTTTCAACGCCGGCGCGCTTGAGAAGCTCCATGTTGGCGAAGCTATCACCCTTGACGAATTTTAAGTCGCCCGGACGTGGGTTGTTGATGTCTTTGGTGACACACAGCACGATTTCATCAGGGAGCTGCCGGTCAGCTTTGAGAATATCAATGATCTTTTCAGTGGTTTCTCCATGCCAGCCTAGCACCACCGTGTGGCCAGTAAGGTCGCTGTAATCGCCTTTTCCTTGCATTTGCTGCCTCCAAAAGTTGCCCACCGTGACGGTTGCCTTGCCAATCAGGGCAGCAAATAGCGAAATACCGCCTGGGATCAGGTAAAACACAGCGATCAGTTGCCCAGCAGTTGAACTCGGCGAGAAGTCCCCATAGCCCACGGTGGAAGCCGTAACAACGTAAAAATACAGCCACAACGGCAGTGAGTTGGCAACCTCTTCGCCAGAGAGCCCCATGAGTAGCCAAGAGGTTGCTATATGTGCCAGTGCCAGCAGTAACAGAAACGTCCAACTGACGTTAATCGTAGAGGCTTTTAAAACTTTTAGTAGCCGTTGTAGCACTGGCATGGCGTCAGTCTTCCTTGCGTTCAGGCGGTAGTAATAACGCTAGCACTCAATTGCCAGCATTTTGCTTGGCTTTTAGGCGAGCCAGAACATCGCTTCCTGACGTCTGCTGTTTGCCGATACCTGCCTGGGAAAGGCGCGCTTCCAAGTCAGCGCCGGAGTCTTGCGCTTGCATTGATTCACCGATCTTAAGCTTTTCAGCCTGGAGGGCCTGGCGCTCTTTAATACGCTCAAGGGAGGCAACGGCGCTGTTCATGCTGGCATTTTGGCCAGCATGTTGAGATGCCACGGCAGCCTGTGCTTTTTGCGCGGCTTCAGTGGCCTTGACGTGGGACATCTGCTGCTCAACGCGGCGAATTTCACTTTTCGATTTAGCGATGGTCGATTTCAGTGCTTCGATAGTGCCATCGTATTGGGTGACATTGGCCTGAGCGATTTCGCGCTCGCTTTCCAGGCGGGCAATTTCCCCAGCGACTTCTTCCGCTAAGCTCTGCTCGCCTTTTTCAAGCGCGGCCATGGCGCTTTTTTCATACTCTGCCATTTTATCCGACAGCGTATCCACTTCCTTGGCGGCAAGGTTGCGCCTGGCCATGATGGTTGTGAGTTCTTCATTGGCCCGGTTCATTGCTGTTTTAGCGTCACGCAGTTCCTGCTCCATGATACGAATCCCCTGACTATCGACAATCGCTTCGCCGGTTTCAGTGGCTTTGCCGCGCAGGGCGGTAAACATTTTGCGTAGTAACATCGGGTAACTCCTTAAATCGAACCAATCCGACGCTTGCGCGTGGGGCTTACAACAGGGTGATACTTAACAACAGGCGATATCTGGCTGGTGCCTGGATCACGTTAACTCGTGAGTATTTGAATCAACCGATTAAATCGGCAATTTCCAATGCAGCCTGAGCGCAAGCTTCGACTTCAGCACTGATGGCCTCAAGTTTGCAATCTGCAAACAGTTGGCCATAGACCACATAGTAATCTTCGTCACCCAGGGTGTGGATGCCAACGCTGACTAGCGGTAGGGTCATGCCTAAGCGCAACAAAGCATCGTTGAAGGTATGGATATTCTCAACCGCGCTGGTGGGAGCCACTTCGGTCATCACCAACCACTCTTGCTCGCAATGCGTCAGGGTAACAGGTAAGTCGCCGTAGTCCTTTAGCGTAAACACCAGCGAATCGTTGTCTTGGTCGAGAGTGATGTCAGCGTTAGGCCAGTTTAGCTCGTTCTGTTCTACGCTGTGTTTAATCGCTTCAAGTCGTGTCTGTGTATTCATTGAGCGTATCCTAATGGTCTATCCTGCATAGGGCTGTACATAGGACTGTAACAGCCGTGCCGGTGAGTAACGGAGTTGCTAGCTAAAAATTCTTCAGCATTTTACCGAATCAATCGATATTGCGTCTGCACCGATGGCAAACTAATCCGTTAGCACCCATAATGGTCAACGTTTCGACGGCGAGGAGAATCCCATGAAACTGCTAAATCGCTCTGCCCTGAGCGTCAGGCCGACCCAGACCTTCGTGGACTGGATCAATGCGCTCGAACCCACCATGGGAGACGACGACCTGACCCTGGACGACGTCGAACGTGAAAGTACGGTGTACCTTATCCCAGAGATGGATACCCCTGAAGCGCTTGAGACTTTTGTTCGTGAGCGCTATGCAGAAATCCTAGAGACTGAGCTGCGTGCCTGGGAAGAGGATGAGCGCCAATGGCCAGAAAAGCTTGATTGGTCACTGTTCCAAGACTTTTTACGCATTGAACATAGCTACCTTGCGATTGATCTTGACGACGAAACCGCACTTGAAATTTCTGAGGTTGATGACGCACTCCTGCTCGACAATGAGCAAGACTAGCGCATTGCCATCTTGATGTATGCGTATTGTGGAACCGGCCCAGGCCGGTTTTATTGTTTTTAATGGTGCAGTTTAGGAACGAACCACCATGCGATTGTTTGAAACTCGGGCGGGTGACGATGGTTTGCCAGGACCCGCGCGCGCGCTTGCCGTACTGGCACTCGTCACCGGCACGCTAATGGCGGTAGTCGACACCACCATGATTAATTTGGCCCTCCCGACGATTGCCGCAGATCTTAATGTGCCTGCCTCCAGAGCGGTATGGATCACCAATTTATTCCAAGTGGTCTGCGCGGCGTTCTTATTAGTGTTCGCAGGCATAAGTGAGCTGATCACCCGCAGGCGGCTCTATTTATTTGGTTTGGCCACCTTCGTTTTCGCGGCGTTAGGGGCGGCGCTTTCGCGTAATCTAGAAACGCTACTGATATTTCGCGCCTTGCAGGGGTTGGGGGCAGCGGCCACGCTGTCCATCGGTCCGTCGCTGTATCGGGCAATTTTTCCGTCACGTCTATTGGGTAGCGCTTTAGGCCTTAGCGCGTTAGTGGTGGCCGGTGGCTATGCAGCTGGCCCAACGTTGAGCGGCGTCATCCTCTCGTTTGCCGACTGGCCCTGGTTGTTTGCGCTTAATGTTCCGCTTGGTGTGTGTTCGCTATGGTTGGCTAGTCGTGCGTTGCCCCGAGATAAACCACGCCGGGGCAGCTTTGATGTGCTGGGTGCACTGCTGTCTATGTTGATGCTAGCCAGTTTCTTTCTCGCAATGGATGCAGTCGGCCATGCCGCACCGCTATGGCAAAGTGGTGGCTGGGCGGTGATAGCGTTGCTGGCTTGTGCGCTGTTTATTCGACGCCAGCGTCACGCGCCTTATCCGCTGCTGCCGCTGAGTATATTTGCTGAAAAACGCTTTACGCTGGCTGTTTCAGCGTCAGGGTTGGCCTTTATCGGTCAGGGGTTAACGTTTGTTGCGCTGTCGTTTTTTTATCAGGAGCAGATGGGATTCTCGCCACTGGAGACAGCTTGGCTGTTCACCCCTTGGCCGTTAGCGATTATGGTGGTTGGCCCCCTAGCGGGTCGTTTAGCTGACCGAATCAACCCGAGTCTTCTTTCAAGCGCAGGCTTGATACTGCTGATTATGGGATTAGTAGCGCTAGCACTCGTTGATGAATCTACCGGCGTGGCAGGCAGTCTGTGGCGCACCGCCTTGTGTGGCATCGGCTTTGGTCTGTTTCAGCCACCTAACAACCGCGAAATGATGGGCAGTCTTCCGCCTGAGCGAAGCGCTAATGTATCCGGCGTGATGAGCACTACCCGTACTGTTGGACAATCAGTTGGGGTGGCATTGGTAGGGGCGGCCTTGGCGTTGGGTTCACCTGTACAGATAACCCTATGGCTGGGGGCTGGCACCACGCTGCTAGCGCTGGTGGCTAGTCTTTCCCGGGTGGCGTTAGCCCAGCGTGCTCTCATTGAGCGGCGGGCATCGTCTGTTAGCAAGTAAGGGCGTACAATAAATTGGTTGCTGATTGAAGGAGAAAGTACTCATGGCGATGCAGACACAGATTGAGCAGAAGTTAGCGGCGTTAACGCCCGACGTGCTGCACGTAGAAAATGAAAGCCACATGCACAACGTGCCGGCTAACGCTGAGACGCACTTTAAAGTCACCCTGGTAAGCGATAGCTTCGATGGCATCATGCCGGTGAAGCGCCATCAGCAGATTTATGCGCTGCTCGCCGATGAGCTGTCTGGGCCCGTGCATGCATTGGCGTTGCATCTGTACACCCCAAAAGAGTGGCAGACACGTGGCGGCGAGCGCCCGAATTCGCCTAACTGTCGGGGCGGCGGCCAGTGACGCCAGACGTTATTCGCCGGCAGTATTTGGATGCAATGGGCATAACAGCCTGGGCAGCCAAATATCAACTGCCTAACGCACGACCTACGGAGGCGTGCGAATGGGAAGATGCGCCTGCTGTTACTCCGCCGCGAGAGCGCCTTCACGCGCTATTGGACG
Organism: Vreelandella alkaliphila; assembly: GCF_016107625.1. Lineage (GTDB taxonomy): Bacteria > Pseudomonadota > Gammaproteobacteria > Pseudomonadales > Halomonadaceae > Vreelandella > Vreelandella alkaliphila. The sequence continues at coordinate 634,876 of NZ_JABASV010000001.1, read as the reverse complement.
ATGCACCTGCACCTCGCCCGCGTAATCAGTCACCGAAAGGTGATAGTGCTCCCGTTGCCACTCACACGGCATCGGCATCCTCTTCGGCCCCGGCGGCAGTGCGCGCGCTGCTGGGCCAACCTCCTGTTCCTGCCAGTAAGCCAGCCGACGCCCCCGTTGCTTCTACACTGGAAAATTCTACTCAGGAAAAAAAGCCGGTTAGCAAAGTTGAGCCGCTTACGTTCAGTCTTTCCTGTATGTGTGTTGGTGGGCGCTGGTTAAGCCTTCATGAGGGGGAAATAACGCCTATTGAACAGCAATTGCTGGCTAATATGCTGCGGGCAGCAGGCGTGTTGAGCGGTGAAATGCCCGCGGTGACGTATTTTAAATGGCCGCCAATGGCCAACACGTTCACGCCGGAGGAGCCGCTGGAAGAAGCGCAAGACGGAGTGGCTGCCTTTATTGCTGGCGCGGCGGGTAGGAAGGGCTGGCAGTTGGAACGCCTGTTGTGGTGGGGAACTGATGAACTAGCCGATGATTCCCCCTTAGCGCGGGTCATGGATGTTAGCCAGCAACGCAGCCAAACGTTGTCGCTGCCCGTGTGGCAGGGCCCTGCATTGAGGACACTTGCCGAGCACGGGAGTGCCAAGCGTAAGCTTTGGCCCGCGCTGGTGTCGCTTGGTCAGCAGTGGCGTGCTGAGGTTGCCACCCGGTGATAAGCCCATTAAGCGTTGCTGACAGTGCTGCGTTACAGGCGTTAGAAGCGCAAGCTAACAGTGGCATAAGTTCGCAGCATCTCCATGACGCGTTAGACGATCCTAATTCACAGGTGATTGGTTACTGGCAACCATCAGCTTCGGTTGGCCATGTGTCCGTTGGCGGTGTGCTGCTTGGTTATGCCATCGTGGTGCGTTTGCCATTTGAGGCAGAGCTTCAAGCGATTGGAGTGCTTCCACAGCAGCAAGGCCAGGGAATCGGTGGCAAGCTACTTGGCGCAGTGGTCGCCTGTGCTAGGCAGTGGCAAAGCGAACGCTTACTGCTTGAAGTGCGGGCAAGTAACCAACGTGCGATAACGCTTTATCAGCACTACGAGTTTAATGAAGATGGTCGGCGCCGAGGTTACTACCCGGCTGCACAGGGTGCCGCCGGGCGAGAAGATGCGTTACTGATGTCGCGCTTACTTTAAGACACGCTATCGCTTTCGATGTCTTCAAATTTGCTGAGTACACCCTGTAAACGGCGCTCCCACTCCTCACGTTCTTGCTTTAGCAGCGCGTTTTCGCCACGCAGCTCTTCGTTTTCAAGCTTCATCAATTCCAACGCCTCAACGGTGTCGGTAATTTTTTGTTCCAGCTGGTTAAATAACTCAAGGCTCATGCCTACCTCCAATAACGTCGACAGGCACACTACCTGTCATAACGGGGACAAAAACGTAATTCAGTTGGGCGAGCGTAACGCCGCTGCAGGATTGCGGCAAGCGCAGTTTACACGGGTTTACGAAGATAGAGGCGAGCCGCACTTTCGCCCGCCTGGGTTTCCCGATAAAGCTGCCAGTTAGTGGGCACGCTTGGAGATAGGGACTTTTCAGTTTCCAGGTAGATCATGGCATCGTCTGCAAGCCAGCCGCCGGTTTCTAATGCGGAACAGCAGGAAGCAGCTAAGCCTTGATGAAACGGTGGATCAAGAAAGACGACATCCGCAGGCTGTTGGCAGGGTTGGTTGAGAAAAGCGAGTGCATCGGTAGATACCACTCGGCCATTACTGGTGCTAAGGGTGATAATATTTTCACTAATTAGCGCGGCTACCCGGGAATCGCGCTCGACAAACGTAACGTTGCTGGCGCCGCGGGAAATGGCTTCAAAGCCTAGTGCTCCTGTGCCTGCAAAGAGGTCCAGCACTTGTTTGCCAAACAGGTGTTGGCCTAGCCAGTTGAATAGGGTCTCACGCACGCGATCAGGGGTGGGCCGTAGCCCTGGGTGGTCGAGTACAGGCAACTGACGGCGGCGAAAGTCGCCGCCGATGATGCGTAGCTTACCCGGCGGTTTGGCAGGCCCGCGCCGCGCTGTCGATGAGCGAGAAGTAGAAGGGCGAGAAGAGCGTTGTCGTTTCATAACGCGGATTGTAGCGGGCTACTTATCCAAAGTCTTGGTCTGCGATGGTAGGATAATCGCAATGTTCACCTATTTAGTCGGATGACACCTATGTTCGGTTTTTTCAAACGTAAGAAAAAGCACGACTCCCAACAGGAGCAGCAAGATCAGCAGGCGCTGTCTCAGGAGGAGCATGGCGAAGTAGAGGCTACCAAAGAGTCAGCGCTAGAGCATAAAACAGAGCAGGCCTTGCCAACGGCGGAAGCTGTTGTGCAAGAAACGTCAGTGCCTGGAACCGAGCCAGCGGAACACAGTACATCCGTTGAAGAAACCGCTGAAAAGTCACAAACAAGTGAATCAGAACTAGCGCCTGAGCTAGCCTCTTCACCAGAACCAGAACCAGAACCAGAACCAGAACCAGAACCAGAACCAGAACCAGAACCAGAACCAGAACCAGAACCAGAACCGGCCACAATATCTGCCCCTAAACCGGCCCTTCAAGAGAAGCCCGTGGCCGAAAAAGGGGAAAAGAGAGGCTGGTTCGCTCGTATTAAGTCAGGGTTAGGCAAAACCCGCGCCAATCTAACTGACGGTATTGCCGATCTGTTTCTGGGCAAAAAGCAGATTGATGATGAGCTGTTGGAAGATCTTGAGACCCAGCTGCTGATGGCGGATGTAGGCATTGAAGCCACTAGCGAGATTATTGAGCGCCTTGAAGCGCGCGTTTCGCGCAAAGAACTGAATAACCCAGAAGCGCTTTATCGCGGGTTGCAAGAGGAGTTGGCGTTGATGCTAGCGCCGGTAGCGACGCCGCTAAGTTTTGAAAAAGAGAGTGAAGGGCCTTTTGTCATTCTCGTGGTAGGTGTTAATGGCGTAGGTAAAACAACGACTATCGGCAAGCTGACCCAGCGTTTTCAGCGTGAAGGTAAAAGCGTCATGCTTGCTGCAGGCGACACCTTCCGTGCAGCGGCGGTTGAGCAGCTTAAGGTGTGGGGCGAGCGTAACAACGCGCCGGTGATTGCGCAGCACACGGGTGCTGATAGCGCTTCTGTGATTTACGACGCGGTGGCGGCTGCTAAATCACGTGGCGTGGATGTGCTGATTGCCGACACAGCAGGACGGCTGCACAACAAGAGCCATCTGATGGAAGAACTGAAAAAAGTCCATCGGGTCATGCAGAAGCTGGATGGTACTGCTCCTCATGAAGTGATGTTGGTGCTGGATGCGGGGACAGGGCAGAACGCCATTTCCCAGGCCAGCACATTTAACGACGCCGTGCCGATCAGTGGCATTACGCTGACTAAGCTGGACGGTACCGCCAAGGGCGGGATTATTTTCGCATTGGCGAAGCAGCTCAAAACACCGATTCGCTTTATTGGTGTAGGCGAAGGGCTGGATGATCTCCGCCCCTTTGAGGCAGATGACTTTGTTAACGCGCTGTTTGACCGGCAAGGGGATGATGGCCGCGCATGATCGCTTTTGAACATGTGGGTAAGCGCTATGGAGGGCGCTTTGATGCGCTGGCACACCTCAACTTTCGCGTTGCAAGAGGCGAAATGGTGTTCCTGACGGGGCATTCTGGTGCTGGTAAAAGTTCGTTGCTGCGACTGATTATGCGCCTCGAAAAGCCTAGCCGTGGCCGGGTAGTGGTGGCTGGGCACGACATTGCCGAGCTCCACGCCAGCCAAGTGCCGTTTTATCGTCGGCAAATTGGCGTGGTGTTTCAAGATCACCAATTGCTGTTTGATCGCAGTGTGTTCCGCAATGTATCTCTGCCGCTAGAAATCCAGGGGGTAGAGCCGCGTGAAACGGCGCGGCGCGTTCGTGCAGCACTGGATAAGGTCGGGCTTTTACACCGCGAAAAAGCGCTGCCAGTAGAGCTTTCCGGTGGCGAGCAGCAGCGAGTGGGCATTGCGCGCGCAGTGGTTAATAAGCCAGCTCTGCTGCTTGCTGATGAACCTACCGGTAACTTAGACCCACAGCTTTCTGCCGATATTATGGCGCTGTTTGAAGACTTCAACCGTATTGGCACCACCGTGATGATTGCCAGTCACGACTTAGCGCTGATTGCGCGACTACGTCACCGCATTTTGCGTTTGCAAGATGGTCGTCTGGTGGCAGATGAGGGGGCCGTATGAAACGTGCCGCGGCACCCCGTCCTATAGGCGCAGCGCCCAAAGGTAAGCGACAATCGGCCAGAACTCCCAGTGAGCCACACGCCGAGCGGCGTGGCGCACGTTCACAGCAAACACGTTTTAGCAGCCGCTTACGCGCCTGGGGACGCCATCATCGTGCAATGGCACTGGATAGCCTTTATCGCCTGGTACGTCATCCTGTGGGTAATTTGCTAACCATGCTGGCCATCGCCATTGCGTTAGTCTTGCCTGCGGCGCTTTGGTTAACCTTGGACAGCGCTAAGCTGCTAGACGCAGAACTGGATGAGAGTGCAACCCTCACCGTTTATTTGGAAACGACCGTAGACGCTGCACAGTCCGTTCGCATTGAAGAAGCGGTCATCGCGGACGAAGGTGTCGAAACGACCCGCATTATCAGTGCCGAGCAAGGTATGGTTGAGTTTCAGCAGTCCCTTGGTATTGAAGATACCCTGGCAGGGCTGGAAGATAATCCACTGCCGGCCAGTATTGTGATTTATCCACAGAGCGTTGAGCCTGCAGCTATGGCACAACTGGCACAGCGCTTGGAGGAGTTCTCTGGGGTAGACGAGGTGCGCGTGGATTTGGCGTGGGTAGAGCGTTTACGTCATTTGGCGGATCTTGGGCGACGGGTGGCGCTCGCGCTTGGGGTGTTGTTTGGCTGTGGTGTGCTGCTAGTGGTGGGCAACACTATCCGTCTTTCGGTTGAGAGCCGACGACGAGAAATCGAAGTAGTGATGCTCATTGGCGCGACCCATGCCTTTGTCCGTCGCCCCTTCCTCTATAGCGGGGCTTGGTACGGCGTGGGGGGCGGTCTGCTGGCGCTGGGATTGTTGGGATTTTGCAACCACTGGCTGTCGATGCCTGTTGCTGCCTTGGCGGCAAGCTACGGAGCGAACTTTGTGTTGCCGCAGTTAGATGTGACAGGCTCTACAATTCTGCTATCTTGCAGTACACTATTGGGCTGGCTGGGAGCTTGGTTGGCTGTTACACGCCATCTCTCTAGCATACGCCCGCGTTGATTATGTTTGTTATGCGGTCAGTAGCGGGAATTTCCACCCCGTTTTGTGTCTTATGCAGTGAATGCATCGGTCATTTGAACCTTATGCTTAGGCTAAGGTCTTAGAGTTAACGGAACACCAACCACGATAGGTTTTAAGGGAGACCACCTGCACATGAGCACTAGTCTTCTACCGGTGGGTCAGCTTTCTCCAGGTCACGATCTGGGCGGCTATATTCAAGCGGTTAACGGCATCCCCGTACTAAGCGTTGATGAAGAGCGTGAGCTTGCATTCCGCCTCCACGATGAAGGTGACTTGGAAGCAGCACGCCGTTTGGTGCTATCGCACCTGCGTTTTGTTGTGCATATTGCTCGTAGTTACTCGGGTTATGGTCTGCCACAGGCTGACCTGATTCAAGAAGGTAACGTCGGTCTGATGAAAGCCGTTAAGCGTTTCGACCCTAATCAGGGCGTTCGCTTGGTCTCATTTGCCGTGCATTGGATCAAAGCGGAAATTCACGAGTTTGTGTTGCGTAATTGGCGTATTGTCAAAATTGCCACCACGAAAGCTCAGCGCAAGCTGTTTTTTAACCTGCGTAGCGCCAAAAAACGCTTAGCCTGGCTAAACAACGATGAAGTTAACGCGATTGCGGAAGACCTCAACGTAAAGCCAGAAGTAGTGCGCGATATGGAAGGACGTCTGTCGGCTTACGATGCGGGTTTTGATGCGTCTCCTAGCGACGACGAAGAGAGCACCTATCAAGCACCGGCGTATTTTTTAGATGACGCTTCCGCTGATCCAGCGACGCTGCTGGAAGACAGCAACTTTGAGGAAGATTCAACGCGTCGCTTACAGCTAGCCTTGAAAGGCCTTGATGAGCGTTCGCGAGACATCTTGCAGCGTCGCTGGCTCACTGATAACAAAGCGACACTGCACGATCTGGCCGATGTTTATGGCGTCAGCGCTGAGCGCATTCGCCAGCTCGAAAAGAATGCGATGAAAAAACTGCGCCAAAAAATGGGCGAAGCTATCGCTGCTTAATCACGTACACATATCGGTTAAGCATAAGATAAACGCCCCGAAAGCTCTGCCTTCGGGGCGTTTTTATTGGGCGTGCATGTTGTGTCACCGCTTTCTAAGCTGGTTGTACGGCTGCTCGTAACAGCTGGCTAGACAGCAGCGCCCATTGGTCTTCCCAGTACTCGGTTGGTAAGCGCTTGAAATCACTGCGCACATACTGAGAAATACGCCCTTCAGCCTGAGCGATCAGCAGGTTGGCTGCTGCTGAAGCCGATATGCTGGTGCGCAGCCCCTCGCGCAGCTCGGCCTCCCGCAGTATCTGTTTTAGCTGGGTTTCCAGCCGTTCAAACAGTTGGTGAACGCGCTGGCGCAGCCGGGCCGTTTCGCCAGTCAGTACATCGCCTCCCAGTACCCTGGCAAGTCCAGGGTTTTTTTCGGCAAAGCCTAGAAGCAAGGCCAAGATGGTGCCGCATCGAGACGCCGCATCGGGGATATCTTCTAGGATGCGGGTAATACGCGCAAAGATGCTTTCTTCAATGAAGTCGATCAGCCCCTCAAACATGCGCGCTTTGCTGGGGAAATGCCGGTACAGCGCTGCTTCTGAGACGCCAACCTGGCGGGCAAGCGCAGCGGTTGTAATACGCTTGCCGCTATCCTCTTCCAGCATAACGGCTAACGCTTGCAGGATTTGCTCGCGGCGGCGAGGTTTTTGTTCGTCACTCATGACGTTAGCCCTCCGTCGCGGTTAACCTGCGTCAGTAATCAGGGTGCCTACCCCAGCATTGGTAAAGATTTCCAGCAAGACCGCATGGGGAACGCGGCCGTCGATAATGTGGGCGCTGTTAACGCCGCCTTTTACCGCATCTAGTGCACAACGTATTTTTGGCAACATGCCACCATAAATCGTGCCGTCGGCGATTAAGGCGTCAACTTGAGCAGTGCTTAGTCCAGTTAATACCTCTCCCTCACTGTTCATCAGGCCCGCGACGTTGGTCAATAGCATCAGTTTTTCAGCGTTGAGTGCCTCGGCCAGTTTGCCTGCCACCAAGTCGGCGTTGATGTTATAGCTGTGGCCTTCACCGTCAACGCCGATAGGTGCTATTACCGGAATGAAGTCTCTGGCGGCGAGCATCTCAATGAGGTCGGTGGAGATAGACTCCACTTCACCTACGTGGCCAATGTCGATAATTTCCGGAGCGGTCATCTCAGGACTTTGGTGCTCTACTTTTAGTTGGCGGGCGCGAATTTGCGCGCCATCTTTGCCGGTTAAACCAATGGCTTTGCCGCCGCTTTGATTGATTAGATTAACAATGCTTTTATTGACTAAGCCCCCTAGAACCATCTCCACGACGTCCATGGTTTGAGAGTCGGTCACTCGCATGCCGTTCACAAAGCGAGATTCGATATTCAGTTTTTCTAGCAGGCTGCCAATTTGTGGCCCGCCCCCATGGACGACAACCGGGTTAATACCGACCTCTTTCATTAGCACGATGTTACGCGCGAATGAATCGATCAAGGTGTCTTCAGTCATGGCGTTGCCGCCATATTTAACGACGACCGTTTTGCCCGAAAACTGCTGGATGTAGGGGAGGGCTTCTGACAATACCTCCACAACGACCTGAGGGTCGCGGCTAGTTGAACTCATGACGTTGTCCCTTTTGATTTTTTCCGTCGCTACTTTTTTATCGCGACCGTTATTACAGCGCGAGCATTGGCTTTTCCATGCGGCGTGTTGTCTAGCATTCTTATTGTGTCGCGCATTCGATTGGCACAATCACTTTTCTTCTGTTCACCCTGTCGTATCTATCCACGTTATTGAGGTTCAGGAATCATCAGCGTTGGTGAAATTTTCTCCAGCGCATTGGCAAAGCGCTGTTTTATTCGGCTAAGTGCCGCGGCATCGCTACCCTCAAAGCGCAGTACTAGCGCAGGAGTGGTGTTAGAGGCTCGGCACAGTCCCCAGCCATCGGCATAGTCCACGCGAATGCCATCAATCGTGGTTTTGATACCTTCGCCGAAGTCGCCCTCTCTAGCAAGCTTCTTGATAAGCGGAAATTTTTCTTCATCAGCGACCGCGATATTAATTTCAGGCGTGCTGATATCTTGTGGAAATTGATCAAACAGTTCATCAGCACTGCCGGGGTGGCGGGCTAGAATTTCAAGCAAGCGGGCCGCGGCGTAGATGCCGTCGTCGAAGCCATACCAGCGCTCCTTGAAGAAAATATGCCCGCTCATTTCACCGCCCAGTTCAGCGCCGGTTTCCCGCATGCGTGCCTTGATTAGTGAATGCCCGGTGCGCCACATTTCAGGCTTGCCGCCAGCGTCGCTAATAACTCGCGCCAGGTTACCTGTGCATTTGATGTCGAAGATCACCTTGGCACCGGGGGTGCGTGACAGCATATCAGCTGCAAATACCATCAGTAGGTGGTCAGGGTAGATCATACGGCCACTTGGCGTGACAACGCCTAAACGGTCGCCGTCGCCGTCAAAAGCCAAGCCAATATCGGCACCTGTTTCCTTAACGCTGTGGATCAAGTCGCGTAGGTTTTCAGGTTTGCCTGGGTCGGGGTGGTGGTTCGGGAAGTGCCCATCAATGTCGGCAAATAATGGGGTGGTTTTTACCCCCAGGCGCTCAATAAGCTGCGGGCCCAACTCTCCGGCGACCCCGTTGCCACAATCCACAACTGCGCTCAGTGGGCGCTCGATATGGATGTCGTTAATAATTCTTTCAAGATACGCCGTGCGTAGGTCATGCCGGCGAACGCTGCCTTGGCCGCTGGTTAGGTCGTTTGCTTGGATGCGCTCATAGAGGGCGGTGATAGCATCACCGGAGAGCGTTTCACCCGCTAAGACGATTTTGAAGCCGTTGTAGTCAGGTGGATTGTGACTGCCGGTTAGCATTACCCCAGAGCAGCTTTCAGGCAGTGTGTGGGTGGCGAAATAAAGCACGGGGGTAGGCACCATGCCGATGTCTATAACGTCTTGTCCTGAGGCTGTTAGGCCGCGAATCAGCGCTGCTTGCAGGTGAGGCCCGGAAAGTCGTCCATCACGGGCAACAATGACCGTTTGCTCGCCTCGAGCGGCGGCTTCAGAACCAATAGCTCGGCCAATGAGTTCGGTGGTGGCCTCGCTCAGCGTATCGCCCACAATGCCGCGAATGTCGTAAGCACGAAATATCGACGCAGGTACGTTCATTGTCGCTCCTAGATATGCGCTAAAACAGCGCTTGGCTTATTGGCTGCCTGTGCTGCCAAAACCACCGCTGCCGCGAGTGGAGTCTTCAAAGGCATCAACAATGGTAAGTTCTGCTTGCACGACAGGAACAACGACATATTGAGCGAGACGCTCAAAGGGCGATAACGTAAAACTGCTTTGACCACGGTTCCAAACCGATACCATCAGTTCGCCCTGGTAATCAGAGTCGATGAGCCCGACGAGGTTGCCCAGCACGATACCGTGCTTATGACCTAGCCCGGAGCGAGGCAAAATCATACCCGCCAAGCTAGGGTCTTCTATGTAAATGGCAAGGCCTGTTCGCACTAACTGGCAGTCACCAGGTGCAAGCACCAGTGGCTCATCTAGCAGTGCTCGCAAATCCATCCCCGCTGAGCCTGTTGTTGCATAAGAGGGGAGGTAGTCGTGCAGGCGTTCATCCAATACTTTGCACTGCAGGCGTGGGCGAGAACCGCTCATGATAATTCTCCGGAGGATTGAGAGGATAATTGAGAAGGTGGTTGAGATGGCCGTTGAGAAGGCAGTAGTGATAGTGCGTGACGAATAATTAGCGCGGCTAGCTGGGTTTTAGGCTGAGGTGGGGCTTCCCGTTGATTGGTTCCCGTCGCAGAGCGCCACAGCAGCAGAGCGGCATTGTTATCGCTGCCAAAACCGAGCCCCTGCTGGGAAACGTCGTTGGCTACGATCATATCTAGCCCTTTGCGGGTCAATTTATCTTCTGCATAGCGAGCGACATCCTGAGTCTCGGCGGCGAAGCCCACCACAAAAGGGCGTTGGTTAGTAGGCAGTGCGGAAACATCGGCAATAATGTCAGGATTCTTGACCAGCGTAAGCGTTAGCGTATCGCTGTCGTCGGTTTTTTTGATTTTGTGCTCGGCAGCGCTGGCAGCGCGGTAGTCAGCGACCGCAGCGCAGCCAATAAATAGGCCAGCATGGGGGGCGAGTGTTAACGCTTCGTGATGCATTTGTGCAGCGGTTTCCACATCGATGCGTTCAACGCCGAGAGGAGTGGGGAGATTAACTGGGCCGCTTATCAGCGTCACCCGTGCTCCTTGGGCGGCAGCTTCAGCGGCCAGTGCATAACCCATTTTCCCTGAGCTGTGATTGGATAGATAGCGCACGGGATCTAGCGCCTCGCGGGTGGGGCCCGCAGTAATCACTACGTGCGGCGCAGAGGCTGATGCTGGTGATTTGGCAGCAGAAGCAAAATGCTGTGCTAAGAAATCAACAATAACCTCTGGTTCGCTCATTCGCCCAGGACCGATGTCGCCACACGCTTGGTCACCAGCCGCTGGCCCGATCAACTGCCAGCCATCGCAGGCTAGCTGAGAGACGTTGCGTTGAGTTGCAGGGTGTCGCCACATGGCCTGATTCATGGCCGGTGCAATCAACTTGGGTGCTTCACAGGCTAGGCACAGAGTGGTTAGCAAGTCGTCAGCCATGCCATGCACTAATCGGGCGATCAAATCAGCCGTTGCTGGGGCAATCAATACGGCATCTGCCCAGCGGGCCAGCTCAATATGCCCCATGCCAGCCTCTGCTTCAGGATCAAGCAACGAGGTGCGTACCGGCTCCCCTGAAAGCGCCTGAAGCGTTAACGGCGTAATAAACGCTTGAGCACCCTCGGTCATTACCACGCGAACCTCACAGCCGGCTTGCTTGAGTAACCGAACAATCAGCGCGCTTTTATAAGCCGCAATGCCGGCACTAATGCCAAGCAGCAGGCGCTTACCAGCAAGCGACGTTAACGGGGATGGCGATAATAAGGCCATGATGGGTAGTCCCATGTAGCGTTTGTTAAAGGTGAGTACCATACCATTTGACGGGTTATTTTGGCATGCTCAAGCAGCAGTTGGAAAAGCCAGTTTGGGTGGGCGTAGTAGCAAACGCGGACGGTGCTATCAGAGGTGGGCAAGGAGGCGGCGATGGGGATTAATCACTGGCCGGAAGGTGAGCGGCCACGCGAGAAGTTATTGAACATGGGGGTGCAGGCGCTTTCAGATGCCGAGCTACTGGCCATTTTTTTGCGAGTAGGCGTGCAGGGGCGCTCTGCAGTGGATCTGGCACGGGATCTGTTGGCCAGTTTCGGTGGTTTGAGGCAGCTTTTGGAGGCGGATCAGGATCAGTTTTGTGCGGCTCGAGGGCTTGGTAGTGCGAAATTTGCCCAGCTTCAGGCGACCCTGGAGCTTTCTAGGCGTCATTTGGCGAGCCAGCTTGCCCGTGGCAATGCGCTCACATCGCCGTCGCTTGTGCGTCATTACTTAAGCTCCCAGCTTCGTCATCTGGGTCATGAAGAGTTTGCCGTGCTTTTTTTAGATACACAGCATCGAATTATTCGCTATGAATCCCTGTTTCGCGGTACCCTAGACAGCGCATCCGTTTACCCCCGCGAAGTAGCCAAGCGTGCGCTTGAATTACACGCTGGTGCTGTCATCCTGGCTCACAACCACCCATCGGGTGTTGCTGAACCAAGCGATGCTGATCGACGTATTACTGAACGTCTAAAAGATGCCCTTGCACTCTTCGATGTGCGAGTGCTTGATCATTTCGTGGTGGGGGACGGTAACGTGGTTTCGTTTGCCGAGCGCGGTTGGCTATAGCAATTAATCAAAATGGTGCGACGTCAAAATCTCGTCGTTTACCTAAGTAAATTGTCCAAAAGATGCCTTTTTTGGCATTTTGGGGCGTTTTTGCTTGCTGGTAGCCGGGTGCTCTGGTATAAAGTGCCACCTTTAAACTTGGGTTGAATAACGGATTTGGGTACAGCTAGGCAGTTAACTGCGTCGACTCCCTCCCTGCTCCGGTTTGCCCGACAGTTTTGAACAACTCGCCAAGCGGTTGGAGGCTCTCATGTCCAAAGTATGTCAGGTTACCGGCAAGCGTCCGGTAACTGGTAATAACGTTTCTCACTCCCAGCGTAAGACACGTCGTCGTTTCTTGCCGAACCTGCACACCCATCGTTTTTGGGTTGAATCTGAAAACCGCTTCGTCAAGCTGCGCGTTTCCTCTAAAGGAATGCGTATCATCGACAAGAAAGGTATCGAAACGGTTCTGGCTGATATCCGCAAACGCGGCGACGCCATCTAAGCTAGCATTTTGGGAGAGTTAAACCATGCGCGATAAGATCAAGCTGGTGTCTAGTGCCGGTACAGGCCACTTCTACACCACTGATAAGAACAAGCGGAATACACCGGATAAGTTCGAATTCAAGAAATACGACCCGGTCGTCCGTAAGCACGTTATCTACAAGGAAGCTAAGATCAAGTAATCGCGATTACAATGATCGGCTTTCACCGCAGGCGAGCGCCTGTTGAAAAACCCGGCCCTAAGCCGGGTTTTTGCATGCCCGGTATTTAGCCGCTTACTTTGTAGGTTGGCGGTATCTGTCCCTACGCTTCGGCACCGCTTAGGCGACAGAATGGTTGTCACGGTGCTGTCATCATAGACTTTCATCATGCCCGAATTGCCTGAAGTTGAAACGACGCGACGCGGCATTGCCCCCTATTTAGAAGGGCAAGAGATTACCGAGGTGCTGGTGCGCCAGACCCGGTTACGCGTGCCGGTGCCCGAAGATCTAGCCGAGCGGCTAGTAGGAGCTCGGGTTGGCGTATTAAAGCGTCGCGCTAAGTACCTACAAATTCCCGTGGCGACACTTGAAGGTGAGGCCACGCTGTTGTGGCATCTGGGCATGTCGGGCAGCCTAAGGATTGCAAACGTCGGCGATTTGCCTAAAAAGCATGATCATGTTGACGTGGTGACGGCCAAGGGACATGTGCTGCGCTACCATGACCCGCGTCGCTTTGGTTTTGTTGACTGGCAGCAGGGCGATGGCAGCTTGGATAAGCGCCTTGCGCACCTTGGTCCTGAGCCGTTGGATGACGCGTTTAACGGTCGCTGGCTCTATAACGCATCGCGTAATAAACGCGTTGCGGTAAAGCCTTTTTTAATGGATAACCGCGTGGTGGTCGGTGCGGGTAATATTTACGCTGCCGAAGCGCTATTTATGGCGGGCATTGATCCCCGACGTGCCGCTGGGAAAATTTCCCTGGCCCGTTACCAGCAGCTAGCCGCGGCGGTTAAAGAGGTGCTGGCGGCAGCGATTACCCAAGGTGGCACCACGCTGCGGGATTTTGTCAGTGGGCAGGGCGAGCCAGGTTACTTTGCCCAGCAACTGAATGTATATGGGCGCCATGGGCAGCCTTGCCTGCGCTGTGGCGTTGAGCTGCGTCGTATCACTCTAGGCCAGCGGGCCAGCGTGTTTTGCCCTGGTTGTCAGCGTTAGCGGCCGCTCTTTGATATTAACTGTTTTGCCTATGCTTTCAGAGTCTATGTGCTTTGTAAGATTGCTCTTTTGGAGATTGTTGTGACTCAACGCCTGCGCCTGAATAAAAATGCCGATCGCCGCCTGAAGGCGGGCCATCTATGGATCTACTCCAACGAGGTAGATATCAAAGAGACGCCACTAAAAAACTTTGCGGCTGGTGAGCCTGCGTTAGTTGAAGCTTCCAATGGCAAAACCCTTGGCGTCGCTTACATTAATCCGCACTCGCTGATTTGTGGTCGGGTGATGTCGCGTGACCCAGAAATGCGCCTAGATCGCTCGTTATTCGTACACCGCTTCAACCAAGCGTTGGCGCTGCGTGAGCGTCTGTTCGATAAACCTTTTTACCGTTTGATCCACGGTGAAGGTGACCTGTTACCGGGCTTGGTGATTGACCGTTTCGGTGATGTGCTGGTGGTGCAGTTGAATACCGCAGGTATGCAAGCGTTGGCGGAAGATATTGTCGATGCGCTGGAAAAAGTTGTTAAGCCTAATGCCATCGTGTTCCGTAATGATACGGGCGGCCGTCGCCAGGAAGGCCTAGAAGCCCACGTTGAAGTGGTCAAAGGCACACTTCCTGACGAGGTTCTACTGGAAGAGAATGGGGTTACCTTTGCAGTGCCTGTTCTGAATGGCCAAAAGACAGGATGGTTCTACGACCATCGCGTCAACCGCGCATGGCTGAACAGCCAAGTGGCGGGCAAGCGCGTGCTGGATGTGTTCAGTTACGTGGGCGGCTGGGGTGTTCAGGCGGCTGCGAGCGGTGCCTCGGAAGTGTTGTGTGTCGATGCTTCTGCCTCAGCGCTAGATCAGGTGGCACGCAATGCTGAGTTAAATGGTGTGCAGGAGCAGGTCGCAGTAGCCGAAGGCGATGCCTTTGAAGCGTTAGCGGCACTGAAAGCCGACGGCGAACAGTTTGATGTGGTCATTCTTGATCCGCCTGCGTTTATCAAAAAGCGCAAGGATATCCCTAATGGTGAGCGTGCTTACGCACGACTAAACCGTGAAGCGATGCGGCTATTGGGCCGCGATGGCTTGCTGTTGTCAGCCTCGTGTTCCATGCACCTCGCTCCTGAGCGTTTGGTGGATGTGGTTCGTGGTGCCGTTCGCCACCAAGACCGTCATGGCCAGGTGATTTTTCAAGGACATCAGGGCCCCGATCACCCCGTTCATCCGGCTATCCCGGAAACTTCGTATCTGAAGGCGCTGGGCGTGCGGGTATTCCGCGACTAGGCCAAAGACGCTGCTTGGCAAACATTTGCAAGGCAAGAAGTAGCATCAAGGAGTCACCGCAAGGAGTAGCGTTATGGAGTGGGCACTGCCAAACCCTTTTGTGATCGATCTTCAGGTGACACCGGAGGCCATTGACGCTTACCGGCATGTCAATAACAGCGAGTATTTACGCTGGGTTGAGCAGATCAGTTGGGCCCACTCCGAAGCCTTGGGGCTATCCCTTGAGCGCTATCAGTCCCTAGACCGTGCCATGGTCGTCCATCGTCATGAGTTGGACTATCTGGCACCCGCCTTTGTCGACGATAAGTTGAAACTGGCGACGTGGATTGTTGCCTGCGATGGCCGTTTTAGTTTGACCCGCCGGTTCCAGCTTAAGCGCGTGGGGAGTGGCAAGACGTTGCTAAATGCTCGCACCAGGTTTGCCTGTGTGGCGCTTAGCAGCGGGCGGCCCACGCGGCTGCCTGATGAGTACCAGCGCATTTACGGTGGTGCGGTGGTGGCGGAGTAGCTAATGCTAAAATGCCGTCGATTTTTTCGCTGATTTTCGTTAAACGCTAGATTCTTCTCCCAAAAACGCCCTAGCTGGCGTTTTTTTTGTTTTTCTTGCTTGAGGTGGTGGTTAGTGCCAGCTGTGCTGTAATTTGCTTAATAGCGCTTATTGATGGCCTGGCTCTAACGGCTAGGTGGTAAAGATAGGTAGTAAAGATGAGGCTCTGACTATCTAGCAGTTGAGACTTAGCAGTTGAGACTTAGCAGTTGAGACTTAGCAGTTGAGACTTAGCAGTTGAGACTTAGCAGTTGAGATTTAGCAGTTGAGACTTAGCAGTTGAGACTTAGCAGTTGAGATTTAGCACTAACAATCAATAGAGAAGGAAAACGCTAATGAAAATCGCCGTCCCAAAAGAGATCAAAAACCACGAGTATCGGGTGGCACTCACTCCGACAGGTGCACGGGAGCTAGTAGGGCGTGGCCACTCGGTAAGCGTGCAGGCAGCTGCAGGAGAAGGAGCCGGATTTAGCGACAGCGACTATGAAGCCGCAGGCGCCCAGGTGGAAGCTAATGTAGATGCGTTGTGGCAAAGCGCCGAGCTGATTCTCAAGGTAAAAGAGCCTCAGGCCGAAGAAGTGGCGCGTCTAACCGCCAACCAAACGCTGTTCACCTACTTGCACTTGGCCGCTGAGGAAAAATTAACCCAAGGGCTGATGGCCAGCGGTGCTACCTGCATTGCCTATGAAACCATCACCGATGCAAAAGGTGGGCTACCGCTGCTCGCGCCGATGAGCACGGTTGCTGGGCGCATGGCCGTCCAGGCAGGTGCGCATAGCCTGGAAAAAGCCCAGGGTGGCTCCGGCGTGCTATTGCCTGGTGTGCCAGGCGTTGCTCCGGGTAAAGTTACCGTGATTGGCGGTGGTGTGGTTGGTGAAAACGCCGCCCGTATGGCGTTAGGGTTGGGGGCCGAGGTGACCATTCTTGACAAGTCGATTGCTCGCTTAGAGGTGCTGGACGATCGTTACCAGGGGCGCATCAAAACTGTCTACTCAACGGCGGACGCCCTTGATCAGGCAGCTAAAGAGTCCGATATGATCATTGGCGCCGTACTTATCCCCGGAGCCGCTGCTCCCAAGTTGATTACCCGTGCCATGCTGTCCGATATGAAGCCGGGCAGTGTATTGGTAGACGTAGCCATCGATCAGGGCGGCTGTTTTGAAACCAGCAAGCCTACGACGCATGCCGAGCCGACCTATATTGTGGATGGCATCGTTCATTACTGTGTGGCCAATATGCCTGGCGCGGTGGCGCGGACATCTACTTTGGGTCTTACCAATGCCACCTTGCCGTTTGTACTGGCGCTGGCTGATAAAGGCTGGCAACAGGCGCTTAAAGACGACCCACACTTCCTGCCCGGGCTCAACGTCCATAATGGTCAAGTGACTTATCAGGCTGTTGCCGATGCTTTTGGACTCAAGAGCATCGACCCAGCTAGTGCAGTGGCATGATAATCGGTACGTCAATTAGTAGTAGGTGATACTGCTGATACCCAGATGGTGCTGCTAGTGGTGGTGCTAATAGTGAGGGGGGACTTCGTCTTCTGGGCGGGTATCACCCTGCGAGTCACCCGCCTGGAGCGCCTGATACTGCTCGCGCAAGCGGTCACGCATCAGCGTGCTCAGTTGCTCCAGCTTTTCTAGCCGACGCTCTTGCTGAGCAACCGCTTGGTCAAGGGTGTCTAGCCAATGCTCTTGGTAAGCCAGTCGACTCTCTAAAGATTCAAGAAGTTGAGTTAGCTCTGCAGGCGATAATTCGTTTGTCATGATAACATCGTGACCTTGTGTAGTATGCTCGGTACTGTTAGGAATGGGCCTAGTTGGCCGAGTATTGTCCTTCGTCTGTTACCCATACAACAAGAGAGCTTTTATCATCTATGAATCCAAAAGTTGTTTTTCGCTGTTTCTTCATCAGTGTTTTACTTGCCGCCCCCACGCCACTTCTTTTGGCGGGGATTGTTCATTTAACGAATGCACCGCTTGCTGAGCAGTGGCTGGCTGAGCTTGCCATCAGCGGGGTAAGTGGTGTGTATATTGCCGCTGCTCTGGGATGTTTTATTGCGTTATTTATAGGTACTTTAGCCGCTGCTGCTCTGGCGCCGCCTATGGTAGTGAAAGCTGATGTTTCTCGAACTAAATCTGCGCCGCGTCAGCCTCAAGCGGTACCTGAAGTGGAAGATGATGAAGAGGAAGATATCATCGACCCCAATGATGGTCGCGAAGAGGGCGAAGTAAAGTGGTTTAACACCAATAAAGGTTACGGCTTTATTACCCGGGATAATGGCGAGGATGTGTTTGTTCACTTTCGTGCTATTCGTGGCCGTGGCCCGCGTATGCTTGCTGAAGGGCAGATTGTTCGCTATCACGTGATTAAGAATGACCGTGGCCTTCAGGCAGACGACGTTAGTATTATTGAGTAGCTTTGATTGAATCGCGCTAGCATCGTCAACTGCTGAAAAACAAGACCCCGCTAAGCGGGGTCTTGTGCGTTTAACGGCCTGAATCAGGCCATTCAATAGCTCTTTCCTGGCCCCCTGGCAATACTTGCCAGAAGCGGTCAGGGTCATCTCCGGGGTGCCAACCACCTAACGAGCAGCGAACCTCGGTCTGTAAAGCTTCGGCGGCGTGCTGAGCGCACTCTTGGTCGGTGTGCCACGGGGTGTGGTGGCTATCAAACCACAAGCTGGCAAAACCATCGGCTGCTTTGTCCACCAATAGTACGGGCACAGCTTCACCTTGATGGTGGCCGCGAGTCTTCCATTTACCCTTGCCGGCTGGGCTAAGGGGCGGTGCATCGAGAGCTTCGCTTAGCCACGCATTGAGCTTATCTATCGCTACGCTGGCAAGGTATACCTCAATATCCGGAAACCGCTCCATCATACGCTCACCTCGTCGTCCGTTAACAAGGCTTGAAGCGTTGCCTCATAAATGCGGCTTAGTTCATCCAAGTCACTGGCGCGCACGCGCTCATTCACTTTATGAATAGTGTCATTAAGCGGGCCAAGCTCGACCACTTGGGCGCCAAGTGTCGCGATGAAGCGACCATCCGAGGTGCCGCCGCTGGTCGAAAGTGCAGGGCGCTCGCCGGTAACGGCTTCTACACCGCGAATGGCAGCATCGACTAATTCGCCTTCTGAGGTCAGGAATGGTTCGCCGTTGAGCGTCCAATCAATATGGTACTCGAGGCCATGCTGATCCAAAATCGACTCGGTGCGGCTTCTTAGCATCTCATGGGTAACTTCCGTGGAATAGCGGAAGTTAAACACGACTTCTACTTCACCTGGAATGACGTTAGTGGCCCCGGTGCCCGCGCGAAAATTAGATATCTGGAAGCTGGTGGCAGGGAAAAAGTCATTGCCTGCGTCCCAGTGCTCGTTAACCAACGCATCCAGTGCGGGCATCGCTTGGTGAATAGGGTTGCGCGCAAGGTGTGGGTAGGCCACATGACCCTGAATCCCTTTGATATGTAGCACGCCGCCCAGTGACCCGCGGCGTCCGTTTTTAATCATATCGCCCAGTCGTGAGGTCGACGAGGGCTCACCGACAATGCAGTAGTCCAAGCGCTCGTTGCGTTCGCGTAAATGCTCAACCACTGCGCTGGTGCCATCGATGGCAGGGCCTTCCTCATCGGATGTGATTAAAAACGCAATGCGTCCATCGTGCTCTGGATGGGTGGTCACAAAGCGCTCAACGGCAGTGAGCATCGCCGCTAGGCTGCCCTTCATGTCTGCTGCGCCTCGCCCACAGAGCATGCCGTGCTCATCAATACACGGCTCAAACGGTGGGAATTCCCAGTTCGTATGGGGCCCACTGGGTACGACGTCAGTGTGGCCAGCAAAGGCCAATACGGGGCCGTGATGGCCTCTTATTGCCCAGAAGTTTTTGACATCGCCAAACGGCAGTTGCTCGATATGAAAACCGAGCGCTGTTAAGCGCTCGATCATAAGTTCCTGGCAGCCTTCGTCATCCGGCGTTACTGACGCCCGGCTAAGTAGCTCAAACGCGAGCTGCAACGTGGGCGACAGCGTTTCAGGCTCAGTTATGGGCATGCAGTGCCTCGTTCAGCGCAATGGCGCTTTTATTCGTCAGGCACTCAATACGGCCATTTTGTGAATTGCGACGCAGCAATAAGTCATCTTGGCCTGCTAACTCGCGTGCTGCCACGGTGTTAACTTCTTGTTTCTGATCGTCGAGCAGAGTAACTTTCGAGCCCGCGGTAATATATAAGCCCGCTTCTACGGTGCAGCGGTCACCTAGCGGAATACCGATGCCGGCATTAGCGCCAATCAGGCAGCCTTCGCCTACCTTGATAATGATATTACCGCCGCCAGACAGCGTTCCCATGGTGGAGCAGCCGCCACCCAGGTCGGAACCTTTGCCGACCATGACGCCAGCAGAAATGCGCCCTTCAATCATGCCGGGGCCTTCAGTACCTGCGTTGAAGTTGACGA
Organism: Vreelandella alkaliphila; assembly: GCF_016107625.1. GTDB lineage: Bacteria > Pseudomonadota > Gammaproteobacteria > Pseudomonadales > Halomonadaceae > Vreelandella > Vreelandella alkaliphila. Next base: position 614,848 of record NZ_JABASV010000001.1, on the reverse strand, counting down.
AGCCTTCATGCATTACCGTGGTGCCTTCACCCAGGTAAGCGCCCAGGCGCACGCGAGCAGTGTCGCCAATGCGGATGCCGGTGGGTACCACGTAATCGGTCATTTTGGGGAATTTATCGACGCAGTCGACTGACAGCGCGCGACCCGCTAAACGCGCTTTAAGACGGCGGGCGGGCAGCTCTTCAATATCAATCGCGCCTTCGTTGGTCCAGGCGATGTTGCGCAGCAGGCCAAACATTCCCGTCAGATCCAGGCCGTGAGGCTTTACTAAGCGGTGAGAGAGCAAGTGCAGCTTTAAGTAAACTTCAGGAACGGTCTGCGGTGCCTGATCGCTTTCTAAAAACATTGCGACCAGGGGGCGATGGCTGGCGGCGAATGATTCGGCGAGTGCTGCCTGCTCAGAGTGACCAGCAGCTTCCAGCGCTTTGGCCAAGCGCGTGCAATCTTCGGGCAGGAAACTGATTGCCGTATTGCCAGCGGGGGCGTCTAACGCCTCTTTGGCTGCGGCTACCAAGCTGTCTGCAGGATTAAACAGTGGTGCTGGGTAGTAGATTTCTAACCAGTCGCCCTGTGTGTTTTGGGTGCCGATTCCAAGCGCGAAGCTCAGCATAACGCGTCTTCCTTTAAAGTTTTGAATAACAATCAGTTGTTAGGGTCAGTGGTATGTTAACCGCTGAGAGAGTCGTAATCGCCGTTGCGGTAGCCCACTAAAATAGTGTCGTCATCAACTTCTAGCAGTGGTCTTTTGAGCAGCGTGGGCTGTTCAAGCACTAGCCTGCGGGCAGAGGTAGCATCCAGGCTGTCTTTTTCTTCCTGGGGTAAATCACGCCATGTTTTGCTGCGCTTATTAAGCGCTTCTAATAGCGGTACGCGCTCAAGAATGTGTTCAAGTAAGCCGGCTGAAAGACCATCTTTACGCAGGTCATGGGTCTTGAAAGGGATACCTTTCTCTTCAAGTACGTTGCGTGCTTTGCGGCAGGTGTCGCATGTGTTGATGATATAGAGTGTCAGCATATAACCTCCTTAAACAAGTCTACGGTGTCTAGCCGCGCTCAAGCAGTTGACGAAGTCGCTCAGCTGCTTCGAGCGTGGGCGCAAGCTCCGCCACTAATGCTAAACGTAGTCGACCCGAACCGGGGTTATGGCCATTTTTCCCTGGGCGGCCCATGAGGCTGCCAGGTAACACGCTGACGTGTTGCTCACTAAATAGCCGCTGAGTAAAGGCGATGTCATCGCCGTCGGGCACTGCTGGCCACAGGTAAAAGCTAGCTTCCGGCGTAGGGAAGTCCATTACGGGTGCCAGCACGTTGGTGACAGCGCTAAATTTTTCGCGGTAAGCGTCCCGGTTGGCACGTACGTGGGTTTCATCCTGCCAAGCGGCGATAGAGGCGTGCTGAAGCGGCAACGACATTGCACAGCCATGATAGGTGCGGTAGCGCTTAAACGGCGCGAGAAGGTTCGCGTCACCCGCTATAAAGCCGGAGCGTAGCCCTGGCAGGTTAGAGCGCTTAGATAGCGAATGAAACACTACGCAGCGTTGATAGTCGTCGCGTCCAAGCTCTGCGCAGGCTTGTAGCAGGCCGGGAGGGGGCGTGCTTTCATCCAGATATAGCTCTGAGTAGCACTCATCGGAGGCGATGATAAAGTCGTGCTCATCAGCCAGTGCGATGAGCTCCTTGAATTCAGAAAGTGGCGTGACGGCCCCTGTGGGGTTGCCAGGTGAGCAAATGAATACCATTTGTACATCGCGCCAGGTTGCCGCGCTCACGGCCGAAAAATCAGGGCGAAAACCGTTGTCAGCCGTGCACTCCAAATAGAGCGGCTCGCCACCTGCCAGTAGTGTGGCCCCTTCATAAATTTGGTAGAAGGGATTAGGGACAGCCACCTTAGCGGGGCGCTGGCGATCCAAGGCGGCTTGCACAAAGGCAAAAATTGCTTCGCGGGTGCCGTTAACGGGGAGTACTTGCTGTTCGGCATCTAGCCCGGCAAGCGAAAAGCGTTGGATTGCCCAGTGGGCAATGGTTTCGCGTAGGGCGGGTAGGCCGTTGGTTGCCGGGTAGCGAGCCATCTCTAATTGATGGGCAACCAGCGCCTCTAACGCCCCTGCGTAAGGGGCGTGTTGAGGCTCCCCAATAGTGAGGGGAATATGTGCAAGCCCCACCGGTGGCACAAGCGCTGCTTTTAGGGCGGCTAGCTTTTCAAACGGATAGGGGTGCAGAAGGTTTAGATCAGGATTCATGGCATGTCCGTTGATAGCCTAAAGGCGGTGCTGGATGTCTGTAAAAACGGCCAACTAAACCGCCGATTATAGGCAACCCCTGGTGCCACCTCAAACTTAACCACCAAGGCGTCGCTCATTTAAGCGCTTACACGCCTAATACTTCGATAAGCCGTTCGCGAAGCTGCTGTTGCCGTTCTGGATCGGTGAGCGGCTCGCCCGCTTTCGTGGTGATAAAGAAAACGTCTTCAACCCGTTCCCCCAACGTGGCAATTTTCGCAGCCGATAAGGCAATATCCTGTTCCATAAAAATACGCCCGACACGAGCCAGCAGGCCGGGGCGGTCTGGGGCAGTTAGCTCTAGCAGCGTACGTTCGTTGGCTGGGTCCTGCTCAATGACCACCTCGGTGGGTACCTTGAAGTGCTTAAGCTGGCGCGGTGTGTGGCGCGTGACGATCTCTGGATAGTCATCCGGATCGTCCAGCTCTTCGACGAGATGCCGACGCATCTCCTCAATATGCTCAGGATCACGGATAGGTTGGCCGTAATGATCTAGCACAATAAACGTATTTAGCGTCCAGTCGTTGTGCGAGGTGGCGATGCGGGCATCATGGATAGATAGACCTAGCTGCTCCATGGCGGCGGCGGTCGCGGCAAATAGGTCGTCTACCGAGCGGGTATGGATAAAAACCTTGGTGCCGCCTTCGGCCATATCGGCGGTGGGTGCGCTAATTAAGACCAGCGGCAAAACAGACGGCTGGTGGGCAAGAATGCCTTGGGTCTGCCAGACAATTTCGCTGGGTGCGTACTGAAGGAAATAGTCTTCGCCGAGGGACTCCCACAGTTGATCAATCTGAGCGCTGTCTACGCCGACTGTTTGCAGTAACGAACGGGCTTCGGTACGAGTTTCGCGCACCCAGTCATCTCGGTCAGGCGGGTTTTTTAGCCCTCGTCTCAGTGCTCGCTTGGTTTCAGCATGAAGCTGGCGCAACAGCGACGCACGCCAGCCGTTCCACAGGGTGGGGTTGGTTGCATTGATATCGGCAACGGTGAGCACGTAGAGATAGTCTAAGCGGGTCTCGTCGCGCACCGTTAGAGCGAAGTCGCGAATCACGTCCGGATCGCTAATGTCGCGCTTCTGGGCGGTCATAGACATCAATAGGTGATGCTCCACCAGCCAGCGCAGTAAGTTGGTGTCGTGTTGAGAGACATGGTGACGATGACAGAATTGCTCAACATCACGCGCACCAATCTCAGAATGATCGCCGCCGCGGCCCTTGCCAACATCGTGAAACAGCCCGGCAATCCACAGCAGATCCATTTTAGGCAGTTGATGAATCAGTGTGGCTGCGACGGGGAAGTCGTCTTTGGCATCCGGTTTGCGAAAACCGTGTAAAAACTTCAGTAAGCGAAGGGTGTGGGCGTCTACCGTGTAAATGTGGAACAAGTCGTGCTGCATCAACCCGACCGCGCGACCAAATTCTGGCAGATACTTGCCCAAGATGCCGTAACGGTTCATGCGCCTTAATTGGCGAGGGACATTGCCGGGAGCCCGCAAAATGGACATGAATAGTCGCTGATGGCGAGGGTCTTCGCGGTAGTGGTCATCAATTTGATGGCGATGGTCACGGATCAGGCGAATGGTGTCGGCGCGTACCCCTTCTATTTCCGGGTGCTTTGCCATCAGCAGAAACAGTTCCAGCATGGCCGCAGGTCGCTCACGAAACAGATTGCGTGAGCGCGCTTGGATGTAGCCGCCTTTGGTTTCGAAGCGCTCGTTTAGCTTAACGGTTTCCAAGGCCTCTTTGCCGCGCAGAATAACCTCATCGAAGTGCTGTAACAGCATGTCGTTAAGCCCAGCCAGGGCGGTCACATGCCGGTAGTAACGCTTCATGAACTGTTCAACTGCTAAACGCTCAGGGGTATCCCTAAAGCCAAACATTTCGGCAATGGTACGTTGGTGATCAAAAAGTAATCGATCTTCGGCGCGGTCTGTTAGCATGTGCAGGGCATAACGCACCTGCCATAAAAAGGCTTGGCCCTGGCTTAGAATGCGCAGTTCGGCATCATTCATAAAGCCATTCGCGACGATGTCAGCATAGTGCTCAGTGTCGAAATGGCGTTTAGCTACCCAGCCAATCATTTGAATATCACGTAGGCCGCCTGGGGAGCTTTTCAGGTTTGGCTCTAGGTGGTATTCCGAGTTGTTGTAGCGATAGTGGCGGGCAATTTGTTCTTGCCACTTTGCTTCAAAAAAGCGGTCAGCAGGCCAAATATGCTCGGCGCTAAGGCGTTCACGCATCTTTTGGCGAAGATGTTCGGGGCCAGCAATGAGTCGCGATTCCAACAGGTTGGTCATCACGGTGACATCAGCTTCAGCTTCCCGCTCACAGTCATTAAGCGAGCGCACGCTATGGCCGATCTCGAGACCGATATCCCATAAGAAGGTAATGAAAGCGCTTAGCGACTCGCGATAAGGGGTGTCATCATCATGCTCCAGTAGCAGTAGGAGGTCGATGTCTGAGTGCGGGTGTAGCTCGCCTCGGCCGTAACCACCCACTGCCACCAGGGCAACGCCATCGTCAGGCCAGTCGTGCTGGGCCCAGGCAATGGCTAGCAGCTGATCCAGATACCACGCTCGCCCGCGGACTAGGTCGCGTATATCAGCCCCAGAGCGAAACTGCTCATCCAGCTTGGCTTGTAGCTCCCGAAGCGCCGCCTTAAACGGCGCAATGGGGGAGCGTGATCCGGCGAGTTCGGTGCGAAACATAGCGAGATCGTACAGCGTGGTGTCCGGCTCGAACCGGTAGTGATGAAGAAGCATCAGCGATTTAGAAAACTGAAGTCTTCGTCGCTGCGTGCAGTCAGCACGTCAACACCGGTTTCTGTGACCAGCAGCGTGTGCTCCCACTGGGCAGATAAGCTTCGATCCTTAGTGACCGCTGTCCAACCATCGCGTAGCACCTTGGTTTTATAGCCGCCTACGTTAATCATTGGTTCGATAGTAAAACACATGCCAGCTTCCAGCGAGATGTCGGCATCGGGTGCATAGCCATCATAGTGAAGAAACTGCGGATCTTCGTGGAAATCGGCGCCGATGCCGTGACCGCAGAAGTCGCGCACCACGGAGTAGCCGTGTGCTTCAGCATGTTGCTGAATGACGCGGGCAAGTTCCGAAAGGTGTATGCCAGGCTTTACTAGCTCAATGCTTTTGTACAGGCACTCTTGGGTGATACGACATAAGCGCTCGCCCTGGATCGTATCGCCGATGACGAACATCACGCTGGAATCACCGTGGTAGCCGTCGGTTGTTTTGACGGTGATATCCAAATTCATGATATCGCCGTTCTTCAATTTTTTGGCATCATCAGGAATGCCATGACAGACCACGTGATTGATTGATGTACAGGTTGCTTTCGGAAAACCGTGGTAGTTCAGCGGGGCAGGTGTAGAGCCCAAATTGTTAACAATAAAATCGTGGCACAGGCGATCAATTTCACCCGTAGAGATCCCCGCCTTGATGTGGGGGGTGATCATTTCAATGACGCTGGCGGCTTGGCGCCCGGCTTCACGCATTTTCTCGATTTCAGAAGGCGTCTTGATAGGAACGTTCATGAATTCTCGATGTGGGTTCTAAAGTAAGTGGTGAACGGCAATGGTGAGCGGTAAATTAAGACCGTTACATGCGCTGTGACTTCATCTTGGTAATGATCTATGGTATAAAGCCGCGCGCTTTCCTGCAATCGCCATCCGATGCTTCTTTTTCAGTTGGTCATCTGCAGAAAGGCTATTTAAACGTAATGCAGAAATCTGTGTTACTAAACAGCAAGCCTTGAAAACACACATGCACCGGCACATGGTCCCGGGTGCCGCTGGCAGCGTTTGACGATGCCACTGGTCGGATCCATGGGGTGCGTGGAGGCCTAACCCGAGTTTCAGGAGTTTTATCATGTCTCACGTTAATATGCGTGACCTGCTGAAAGCAGGCGCTCACTTCGGTCACCAAACCAAGTACTGGAATCCGAAGATGGGCAAGTTCATCTTCGGCGCGCGCAACAAGATTCATATCATCAACCTCGAGCACACTTTGCCGGCGCTGAACGAAGCGATCGACGTGGTTGAGAAGATGGCGGCATCCAACAACAAAATTTTGTTTGTTGGCACCAAGCGCAGCGCTAGCAAGATCATCAAAGAAGAAGCAAACCGCGTTAACCAGCCGTTCGTCAACCATCGCTGGTTGGGTGGTATGCTGACTAACTTCAAGACCATTCGTCAGTCCATCAAGCGTCTGCGTGATCTTGAAACCATGCGCGAAGACGGCACGTTCGAGAAGCTGACCAAGAAAGAAGTCTTGATGGCAACTCGCGAGCAAGAGAAGCTTGAGCGTTCTATTGGCGGTATCAAGAACATGGGCGGCCTTCCTGACGCGCTGTTCGTTATCGATGTTGACCACGAGCGCATCGCGATCAACGAAGCCAACAAACTGGGTATCCCGGTTATTGGTGTGGTAGATACCAACTCAAACCCAGATGGCGTTGATTACGTTATCCCGGGTAACGACGACTCCATCCGCGCTATTCAGATCTACGTGAAAGCAATTGCTGACGCGTGTGGTCGTGCAAAAGAAGGTCGTCCGGAAGAGTTTGTTGAAGTGACTGAAGAAGCCGCTTCTGCCGACACTGACGCTGCTGCCGAGTAACGGTTGCAGTGGTGCGGCGGCCAGATAAGCCGCATCATGTTTAAGAGGGGGCCTTATGCCCCCTTTTTCCCGCTTTGAGTTCGCTCAAGTGGGCCGATTATGCCGGACGCTTAATGCCGGCGAATGCTCTACAAAGTGATACGCAACGGTCATCTACCGAGCCTATACTCTGTAGCGCGTTTAACTTTCAGCTAGAACCATTTCCGAGGTGAAAACTCATGGCTGCTATCAGCGCCTCTCAGGTTAAGGAACTGCGCGAACGTACCGGTCTTGGCATGATGGAGTGTAAAAAAGCACTTACTGAAGCCGACGGTGATATCGAAGTTGCAATCGAGAACCTGCGTAAAAGCTCCGGCCTTAAAGCCGCGAAAAAAGCGGGTCGTACCGCTGCAGAAGGTGCCGTTGTTACTCGCGTAGCAGAAGACGGCAGCTACGGCGTAATGGTCGAGATCAACTCCGAAACTGATTTCGTTGCCCGTGACGACAACTTCATCGCTTTCACCAACAAGATCGCGGATGCGTTCTTTGCGGCGAAAAATGAAGACGTTGCAGCGGTAATGGCTGGCGACCTCGAGTCTACTCGTGAGCAGCTGGTGCAGAAAATCGGCGAGAATATCGGTGTGCGTCGTGCCGTTGTTGTGAACGCCGTTGAAGGTGGCCTTGTAGGTGAATACGTTCACGGCGGCCGTATCGGCGTCTTGACCGTTCTGAAAGGTGGTAACACGGAAGCTGCTAAAGACGTTGCTATGCACGTAGCAGCGATCAATCCGTCGGTTGCGCACCCAGAAGATATGCCGCAGGAAGAGCTGGATAAAGAAAAAGCGATTATTCTGGCCCAGCCGGACATGGCCGGTAAGCCTGAGCAGATCGCTGAGAAAATGGTTCAAGGCCGTCTGAAAAAGTACCTGGCCGAGAACAGCCTGACCGAACAGCCGTTCGTTAAAGACCCGAACCAATCCGTTGCCGAGTTCGTGAAAGCGGCGGGTGGCGAAGTGGTTAGCTTCACTCGCTTTGAAGTGGGCGAAGGCATCGAGAAAGAAGAAGTCGACTTTGCTAAAGAAGTTATGGAACAGGCTGGCCGTCGCTAAGGTCAGAGGTTTCAGAAAGAAGATGGCGTGCGCGCGAGCGCACGCTTTTGTGTATCCGGCCCCTGCGAAAAACTGGGGTCGTCTCGCCCGCCTGTGTTCAGGTCTGCCTCAGGAGAGATGCCATGTCACGTGAAGTTCAAGAGTCCGCCCCCGCAGTTGCTGCCAGTAAGGCTGAAAAGTCGAAATCAAAATACAAACGTATTTTGCTGAAGTTGTCTGGCGAAGCGCTAATGGGTGAGCACGATTTTGGTATTGATCCGAAAGTGCTGGATCGTATGGCACTAGAGATTGGCCAATTGGTTGGTATTGGCGTTCAGGTGGGTATCGTGATTGGTGGTGGAAACCTATTTCGTGGCGCGGCGCTTAATGAAGCCGGCATGGATCGGGTGACGGGTGACCACATGGGAATGCTGGCAACAGTGATGAATGCGCTAGCAATGCGGGATGCACTTGAGCGCTCCAATATTCGCTCGCGGGTAATGTCAGCGATTCCCATGAGTGGTGTGGTGGAGCATTACGACCGCCGCACCGCCATCCGCTACTTAACGTCCGGAGACGTGGTGCTGTTTTCAGCTGGTACGGGTAACCCTTTCTTTACGACCGACTCTGCAGCCTGCTTACGTGGTATTGAAGTAGATGTTGACGTGGTGATCAAAGCCACCAAAGTGGACGGCGTGTACAATAAAGATCCGGTTAAGCATCCCGATGCCGTGAAGTACGACCAGCTCTCCTACGACGATGCCCTAGACCAAAAATTGGGCGTTATGGATTTGACCGCAATCTGCCTGGTACGTGACCATAATATGCCGGTGCGGGTATTTGATATGAATAAGCCTGGTGCCCTGCTGAATTTGGTAGTAGGGGGCAAGGAAGGCACGCTGATAGACAGAGGGTAATATCGTGATCAATGACATCAAGAAAGATGCAGAATCTCGCATGAAGAAAAGCGTTGAAGCGCTGCACAGTAACTTCAACAAGATCCGTACGGGGCGTGCTCATCCCAGTATTCTCGACGCTGTTACCGTTGATTATTACGGTGGCCAGGTGCCGCTAAATCAAGTGGCTTCTGTTAACGTGGAAGATGCTCGTACACTGACAGTGACGCCTTGGGAGCAGGGCATGGTGCCTAAGATTGAAAAGGCAATTATGACCTCTGATCTGGGGCTCAATCCTGCCAGCGCCGGTAATGTCATTCGTGTGCCGATGCCGATGCTGACCGAAGAAACGCGCAAAGGTTACATCAAGCAGGCGCGTAGCGAAGCTGAACATGCGCGCGTGGCGGTGCGTAACGTACGTCGTGATGCCAACGGTGATTTTAAGTCTTTGCTGAAGGATAAAGAAATTACTGAAGACGATCAGCGCCAGGGCGAAGACGAAATCCAGAAGTTGACGGATAAGTATATTGCTGAGGTTGATAAAGCGCTTGCCGCAAAAGAACAAGATCTCATGCAGGTATAGTTATTAGTGTAAAAATAGCTACCTGCTTTCAATCAACCACGGGGAGCTTGGCTGCCCGTGGGCCATCGCTTGGCTTTACTATGACTGATCTTTGGTGCGAGAACCCATGACGTCTCCGCAGCTTCCCCAAGCGCAGCAGGATGGCACACCGCCTTCTCGATCCGAGGAGGCACCGCCATCCCATGTTGCTATTATTATGGATGGTAATAACCGCTGGGCGCGTGCACGTGGGCTTTCCGGAGTACGCGGTCACCGAGCCGGTGTTGAAGCCGTGCGGGCGGTTATTGAACGCGCTGCGCAGCGAGGCGTTCAGACACTGAGTCTTTTTGCTTTTTCTAGTGAAAATTGGAAGCGTCCAGCAGCTGAGGTGAATGCCTTGATGGAGCTTTTTTTGATGGCGCTTAAGCGTGAAGTCAAAAAGCTCAATGATCGTAATATTCGCCTGTCAATTATTGGCGAACAGCGTGGTTTCTCCTATGCGATCCAAAAGCATATTCAGCGTGCCGAGTCGTTAACCGCAGAGAATACTGGCATGCATCTGGTGATTGCGGCCAACTACGGTGGCCAATGGGACCTTGCGCGAGCGGCTAGGCAGTTGGCGGAGCAAGTAGCCGCAGGTGAGTTAGTGGCTTCCGATATTGATGAGGCGCGTCTCGATGCGGCAATGAATACGCACAATGTACCGCCGGTAGATTTATGCATCCGCACCAGCGGGGAGCAGCGGCTATCTAACTTTATGTTATGGCAGTTGGCTTATGCAGAACTGCATTTTTCGCCACTGCTCTGGCCAGATTTCAACGGGGCGGCGCTTGATGAAGCGCTGGACGACTTTTGCCTACGTCGCCGTCGTTTTGGTATGACCGACGCACAAATAGAGGCGCAAGGTGCTTAAACAGCGGATGATTACAGCAGCTTGGTTAGCGCCCCTGACGCTGATCGGCTTGTTCGGACTACAAGGTGGAGCCTTTGCACTGTTTACAGCACTAATTGTGCTGCTAGGTGCTTGGGAGTGGACCAACTTAGCCGGTGTAGCCCGCCAGGGAGCGCGATTTTTCCTGGTGGCTGTTATGGGAGTATTAATGCTGGCGATGTGGCTGGGAGAGGCAGCGCTAGCCGCTTGGCCGCTTTGGCTGGCAGCTGTGGGGTGGGTGATTAATCTTTATTGGGTGACTCACTACCCTGATACTGCCAACCAATGGCAAGCCACTTCTCGTCGGTTGCTCATGGGTGTGTGGGTGCTGCTGCCGTGCTGGGTAGGATTCAATGTGCTCCGCGATAGTGGTGCTGTATGGCTGCTGTTTGTGCTATTGCTGGTCTGGACCGCTGATATTGGCGCCTACTTTGCTGGCAGGCGTTGGGGGAAAAATAAGCTTGCTCCAAAAGTGAGCCCAGGTAAGTCCTGGGAAGGTGTTTATGGCGGCCTTGCGGCCACACTATTGCTAGCGATTGTGTTCGCTGTGTGGCAGCCCATTAATCTTATGGGCGGTGTTGCACTGGTAGTGATTACCGGATTGGTTACGCTAGTTTCAGTGCTTGGTGATCTTCTCGAAAGTATGCTTAAGCGCTATCGGGATATCAAAGATTCAAGCCAGCTCTTGCCAGGCCACGGTGGCGTATTGGATCGTATTGATAGCTTGACGGCAGCAGTGCCTATTTTTGCGCTGTTCTATCTGCAGGTGATCCATCTACAGGTGAGCGTCCTATGAGCCCACCAGCTGTTCAACGTATTACAGTGCTTGGTTCAACAGGCTCAATTGGTAAAAGTACTCTTGATGTCATTGCTCAATATCCAGATCGTTATAGCGTTTATGCCTTAACGGCTCATACCTCAAAAGAAGCGCTCTTAGCGCAATGTCGTGTTCATCGTCCAGTTGTTGCTGTGTTAGATGATCCTGAGGATGCGGCCTGGTTGCAGCAAGCAATTTTAACATCAGGCCTCACTACCAATGTTCTTTCAGGGGCTATGGCGCTTTGCCAGGTGGCACGAGACAGGCAGGTGGATACCGTTATGGCCGCTATTGTTGGCGCAGCGGGCCTGCTACCTGCGCTAGCAGCTGCCGAGTCAGGTAAGCGCGTACTGTTGGCCAATAAAGAAGCTTTAGTGATGAGTGGCGCGCTGTTTATGGACGCTGTTGCTCGCTCAGGTGCAACTTTATTGCCGATTGATTCCGAACATAATGCTATTTACCAATGTCTACCTACCGAGCATAGAGGTGGATTGCGTCAGCACGGTGTTCGCCAGCTGCTGCTCACCGCCTCTGGCGGCCCTTTTCGTGGCTGGCAGGCAGAAGATATCGCTAATGTGACCCCCGAGCAGGCTTGTCATCATCCTAACTGGTCAATGGGGCGCAAAATCTCCGTCGACAGCGCGACGTTGATGAATAAAGGCTTAGAGCTTATCGAAGCGTGCTGGCTATTTGATGCAACGCCTGATCAGATACAGGTTGTAGTTCATCCGCAAAGCGTTATTCACTCTATGGTTGCCTATGATGATGGTTCGGTGATTGCGCAGCTGGGTAATCCTGATATGCGTACGCCTATCGCTTATGGATTGGCATGGCCGGAACGGATTGATGCGGGTGTTGAGACGTTGGATCTTTTTCAGGTGGCGCGTCTGGATTTCGAAGCCCCTGATGAAGCGCTTTTCCCCTGCTTGTCGCTCGCCCGCGATGCTATGCACAAGGGCGGCGCTGCACCGGCGATTTTGAATGCGGCGAATGAGGTCGCCGTGGAAGCTTTTCTGGAAGGACAGCTTGGCTTCAGCGCGATTGCTGATGTAGTGGCAAAAGTGATGGCTCTACCGTTTGAAGGACGTGCGGACACGCTTGATCAGATATTATCTGCAGATCAGTGGGCACGGGAGCAGGCGGCGCTAATAGTATGCTAGTAATTCGCTTGGCATCAGCCATCGTTGATCAGCGAGTTATGTAAAGGAGCGAAGAGTGGGCCTGATTCAGAACATATTAGCGGTGATCGTGGTACTGGGGTTGTTGGTAACCTTTCACGAGTTTGGCCATTTTTGGGTGGCGCGGCGCTGCGGTGTAAAAGTGCTGCGCTTCTCGGTTGGCTTTGGTAAGCCGCTGTGGTCGACCGTTGATCGTCACGGCACAGAGTTTGCGGTGGCGGCCATACCGCTAGGCGGCTATGTGAAAATGCTTGACGAGCGTGAAGCGCCTGTACCTGAAGAGCAATTAGATCAAGCATTTAATCGTAAAAATGTGTGGCAGCGTATCGCTATTGTTGCTGCTGGCCCGATTGCAAATTTTTTACTCGCGATTGTGGCCTATTGGGCACTGTTTGTTGCTGGCACCACAACCGTTGCCCCAGTAGTGGGCGATGTTGCTCCTAACTCTCCTGCGGCAGAGGCAGGGCTTTCTCACGGTGCAGAGATTACCTCTATCCAGGGGGATGCTATGCGCTCCTGGGAAGAGATTAACTTAAAGCTTGTCTCCATGATCGGGTTTAATGGTGACTTGATGCTTGAGGCGCAGCCTGAAGGGGCGAATGCCTCACGGGTTTATCAGCTTCCTGTTGTTGACTACATGGTTCGCCAGGACCCGCCCCAGCCAATGCAGAGTTTGGGTATTACTCCTTGGCGCCCCAACGTACCCGCGGTGCTAGGCCAAGTGATTGATGGCCAGGCGGCTTCACAGTCTGGCCTGCGGGCAGGTGATCGTATTTTGTCACTGGATGGCGAGCCAATTGATGATTGGATGCAGTTTGTCTCGGTTATTCGTGAGAGTGCAGGCCAAACCCTAGTGGTGAGTTACCAGCGTGGTGATGAGCAGGGCAGCCTCTCTTTAACGCCTGGTCGTAATACGCTGGAGAGTGGCGGTGAGGTTGGGTACATTGGTGCCGGAGCGCAGCAGGTAACATGGCCTGAAGAGTTTCAACGTGAAATTCGTTACGGGCCTGTAGCAGCGGTAGGTCAGGCGTTATCACGTACAGGTGAGATGACGCTACTGACGGTAGATGCTATCCGTAAGATGCTGGTGGGGCTTATTTCACCGTCGAACCTTTCGGGGCCGATTACCATCGCGCAGATATCAGGTGACTCTGCTCGTGCGGGGATGGAAGCGTTCGTAGGCTTTCTAGCGTATCTTTCCATCAGCCTTGGCGTGCTTAATCTACTGCCAATACCTGTGCTCGATGGTGGGCATTTACTTTATTATTTTATAGAGGTCGTGCGTGGGCGGCCGGTCTCTGAGCAAACGCAAGCAGTAGGGTTGCGTATTGGGCTTGCCATGGTAGGCACCCTAATGTTAATGGCTCTCTATTTTGATCTGATGCGCCTGTGGTAATGACGCGTGTAGGGCGCTGGATGCCTTGTCATCTGCCTGCACAAATGTATATGGTGCCTATCTGGAATGATGGGCAGACCAACGCGAGCGAACTGACTGCATGAAAATCAAGACCCTTGGAATGGCGGCATTGTTGCTGGTAGGTACCAGCAGTGCCCAAGCACAATCCTTTGATGTTTCCGACATTCGTGTGGAAGGACTGCAGCGGGTATCTGCCGCCTCGGTCTTTAATGCGTTTCCCGTCAATGCCAATGATCGCGTTAGCGAACAGCAGCTTGCTGCTGCTGCGCGAGATTTGTTTGCCACAGGCTTGTTTGAAGATGTTTCCCTCGCGCGCGAGGGGGATGTGTTGGTTATTCAGGTGGTTGAGCGGCCGACCATCGCGCGCTTGAACATCGAAGGGAATCAGCAGATTTCTGATGAGGATCTGCGCAATGGCCTACGCGAATCAGGCCTTTCCGAAGGGCAGGTGCTTCAGCTTTCCACATTGGAAGAGATTCAACGTGAGCTTGAAGGGGTTTATCAAGCTCAGGGACGCTACAGCGCAGGCATCGATGTTGAAGTTGATGAAATTGATGAGGGCCGCGTCCAGGTTAATATCAATGTTAATGAAGGCGAAGTCGCTAAAATCCGACAGATCAATATTGTTGGTAATGAGGCATTCGACGACGAGACGCTGCGCGACGTATTCGAGCTAAATGATCGGCCAGGGCGTGTTTTTGGTTGGTTCTCTAAGGATGATTACTCTCGTGAAGCGCTTGCAGGTGACATTGAGCGACTACGCTCTTTCTACCTGGATCGTGGTTACGTTAATTTTGATGTCACCTCAACACAGGTATCGATTGGTCCTGAAAAGTCAGAGATCTTCATCACGTTAAATATTGATGAGGGCAATCAGTTCCAAGTAGGCGACATTCGTTTTGCAGGTGACCTGCAAATTAGCGAAAACGAAGCGAACGAACTACTGACTATTAACCGTGGTGATACGTTCTCTCGTGGGGATCTCAACGCGTCTACTGAAGCGCTTCGCCAGCGACTTGGTGCGGAAGGCTTTGCGTTTGCTGAAGTTCAAGGTATCCCTGAAATGGCCGGTGATGGTGAAACGGTTGATTTAGTGATCGCGGTCAACCCTGGTCAGCGAACTTATGTACGTCGCATTGAGTTTTTCGGCAATACCACAACGCAAGACGAAGTATTGCGTCGCGAAATGATCCAGTTAGAAGGTGCACCTGCCTCGACTGAGTCGATTACTCAGTCGCGTCAACGCTTAGAGCGTCTCGGCTTCTTTAGCCAAGTAGAGGTTGATACGCAACCGGTCCCGGGACAGCCTGACTTACTAGACGTAACGTATAACGTTGAAGAGCAGCCGTCTGGCTCAGTTTCTGCCAGTGTCGGCTTTTCACAAAGCGCAGGTGTGATTTACGGCGTTGGTCTGGCGCAAAATAACTTCCTGGGCACCGGGAACCGCGTCAACGTAGGTGCACAACGTAGTGATACGTTTACCAGTGTTAACTTTGCTTTCACGGATCCCTATTGGACACTGGATGGTATTTCGCGCGGTTATAATCTCTTTTATCGGGAAACTGATTACGGCGACTCCGATATTTCGACGTTCTCCACCGATGCTTACGGCGCTGGTATTAACTTCGGTTATCCCATCAGCGAGCTTTCCCGTCTGAACTTCGGCGCCAGTCTTGAAGAAATCACGGTTAAAACCTACAACGACTCTGCCTCAGAAATTATTCGTTACGTCGAAGATCAAGGCGATAATGCACAAAGCCTGAAGCTGACTGCGAGCTGGACACGTAATAACTTGAACCGTGGCATTATGCCAACAGCGGGTAACTATCAGCGTGTATCGCTAGAAACAGGTGTCCCTGGTAGTGATGCGGAGTACTACAAGCTGCGTGCTCGTGCCCAGCAGCTATTCCCGATCAATGATGACCAGACCTGGGCGTTGAAGTTTACCGGTAATCTAGGCTATGCCGACACGCTGGGTAGCAATGATCCTTATCCGTTCTATGAGAACTTCTATGCGGGTGGCTTAGGTTCAGTACGTGGTTTTACTTCAAACACCCTGGGACAGCGTACAACGCCGACTCGAGATGGTGGTCGTGACCGTACGTTGGGTGGCAATATATTGGTAGAAGGGTCGGCAGAAGTGCTCTTCCCAATGCCCTTTGTGGAAGATCAGCGTGCGATTCAACCGTCGCTCTTCCTCGACGCGGGTAATACCTTCTTGAGTTCTTGCTATGATGTGCAGGAAGCAGATGTTGGGCGCCAGCAATGCAGTTCTGGAGTCGACTTGGGTGACTTGCGTTACAGCGTTGGTATCGGCCTTTCGTGGCTAACGCCGGTAGGCCCTTTGACCTTCAGCGTGGCAGAGCCGTTAAGCGATAAAAGCGGTGACGATACTCAGTTCTTCCAGTTCTCGCTGGGCCAAACGTTCTAACATGGTGGGATACGTTGGTACCTACCTAATAAAAAGGAGTTAACACGATGCGTAAACTGACAGCAGCTGTGTGCCTACTTGGTGCAATGACGCTACCCGCCTACGCTGTTGCCGCTGAAGTGGCAGTGCTTGATTGGCGCGCCGCGTTGATGAATACACAGTCGGCTCAGTCATCGTTGAGCCAACTGGAAGGCCAAATCGGTAACCAGCAGCGTGAGGCTCAAGCGTTGGGCGAAGAGCTTCAACGCCTACAAGAGCGTTTACAGCGTGAAGGTGAGACGATGTCTCAGTCTCAGCGAGATCCGCTCATTGCTGAGCTTCAGCAAAAGGGTAGCCGCTTTGAGCAGCTGCGCCGTGAAGTGATCCAAGCGCAGCAAGCATCTGAGCAGCGGTTTCTTGAAGGCGCTGAGCCCAAGCTGGAACAAGCGGTAGAGCAGGTGCTAGAGCGCCACAACATTGATGTTCTGGTCGAACCTCAAGGGGTGTTGCACTCATCAACTGACCTGCCTAATGTGACTAATGAAGTCACACAGATTTTTGATTCGCTAAACTAATTTTAGGACTGTTGGTGCGGGCTAGCCCGCACCCATGTTTCTCTGGGCTTCTATGACGCACGCTCCTCATCACCTTACCCTTGCGGATATTGCACGTCACTTGGACGTCGATTTTGAAGGCGACGCCGAACAGCCGATTCGGGGTCTTGCAACGCTTAAAGAGGCAGCGCCTGATCAAGTCGCATTTCTCGCTAATCGTGCGTATTTAAAAGATCTAGCAACCACAAAAGCAGCGGCAGTGCTGCTTCATCCTGAGCATGGCAAGAATTGCCCTGTTCCGCGCTTAGAGATGGCTAATCCTTACTTAGGTTACGCAAAGCTTTCCCAACTATTTGATCCGTTACCTGCTCGGGATGTTACAGGTATTCACCCTACAGCTGTTGTAGCGGATGACGCTATGTTGGGCAAAGGTGTTTCTGTTCAAGCACATGCAGTGATTGAGGCAGGCGTTGTGTTAGGTGAGCGTGTAGTTGTTGGTGCTGGCAGTGTGATTGGTGCCGATAGTGTGATTGGCGATGATACTCGGCTACACGCCAACGTTACTGTTTGCCACGGTGTTGTTGTGGGCAAGCGAGTGATTTTGCAAAGCGGCTGTGTGATCGGTGGTGATGGTTTCGGCTTTGCCCATGACGGGGCAGGATGGCACAAAATCGCTCAATTAGGCGGGGTTGTGCTAGGCGATGATGTTGAAGTCGGCAGCTGCTCAAGCATTGACCGTGGCGCGTTGGGAGACACCGTCATTGGCAACGATGTAAAAATCGATAGCCAGGTACAGATTGCGCATAACGTAATCATTGGTGATCACAGTGCACTAGCGGGATGTGTTGGCATTGCTGGCTCCACGACAGTGGGTAAACACTGCATGCTCGGAGGGGGCGTTGGACTGTCCGGACACCTTACTATTTGTGACGGTGTGCAGGTAACGGGGATGAGTCTAGTGACCAATTCGATTCATGAGCCAGGTGTCTACTCTTCGGGTACTGGTGCCATGAGTAATACCCAATGGCGCAAGAATGCGGTGCGATTTAAACAGCTAGATGAAATAGCCAAGCGTTTATCTCGTTTAGAGAAAAGCCATCGCAGTAAGTAGAATTATGCCAGCAATATAGATACAGCTAGCTTGAGGCTGCATAGCAGCAGGTTATAATTCACTGTTTTTTAACCAGCAACTTTGCTGGCGCGTGCCTGATATGATTCAGGCCTTTTGTCATTTTAGAGGTCGTTACGATGGTTATGGATATTAACGAAATTCGCGAATACTTGCCTCATCGCTACCCGTTTTTGCTGGTGGATCGAGTAACGCAATTAACCGTGGGTGAATCCATCGTTGCGTACAAAAATGTCAGTATTAATGAGCCGTTTTTTAATGGCCATTTCCCGCACCATCCCATTATGCCAGGTGTTTTAGTCTTAGAGGCGCTGGCTCAGGTGTGCGGTATTTTAGGGTTTAAAACAGTCAATAAGCTGCCCGCTGACGGCTATGTGTACTATTTAGTAGGAAGCGATAATGTGCGCTTCAAACGCCCTGTTATGCCGGGAGACCAGTTAGTCCTGGAAGCCAATGTCATCCGTGGGAAACGTGGTATTTGGAAGTTCGCCTGCCGTGCCTCGGTTAATGGTGAATTAGCCTGTGAGGCGGAAATTATTTGTGCTGAGAGGAAGGTCGCTTGATACACCCTACTGCACTGGTTGATCCCAAAGCGCAGCTTGCTGACGACGTTGAGGTTGGCCCGTTTAGTGTTATTGGGCCAGGCGTCACGATTGGCGCTGGCTCTGTGATAGGCCCCCACGTGGTTATTAAAGGGCCTACCGTTCTAGGTGAACGTACGCGAATTTTTCAGTTTGCTTCGGTAGGAGAAGACTGCCAAGACAAGAAATACGCGGGCGAGCCAACACGGTTGGTAATGGGGGATGATAACGTTGTCCGTGAAGGCGTTACCCTCCATCGTGGTACCGTGCAGGATCGCGGCGAAACCACTATTGGCTCGCGTAACCTATTTATGGCGTATGTTCATGTCGGTCATGACTGTGTGATTGGCAACGACTGTATCCTAGCTAACCAAGTTACTTTGGCAGGTCATGTGGTTCTCGGCGATCACGCCATTTTGGGTGGCCTAGCGGCTGTTCACCAGTTTTGTCACTTTGGTGAACATGCGATGGCCGGAGGCGGGTCGATTATTACCAAAGACACGCCCGCCTATGTGATGATCAATGGCAACCCTGCTGAAGCGCGAGGCCTTAATCTTGTTGGTTTGAAGCGCCGTGGCTTTAGTCGAGACGCGATTAATGCATTAAGCAGTGCCTACAAGCTGGTATACCGCCAGGGCTTAACTGTCGAACAGGCGGTTAGCGAAATGCGCAGCCGATTCGATCTGCCCGAAGTCACCACGTTTGCCGACTCTATTGAACGGTCAACGCGCGGTATCGTCCGCTAACGATATTGATGTCTAGCTGACATCAACGATGGATTCAAATGCCACTACTTCTCCCGTCATCATGACACTTCAGCGCGTCTATATTGTTGCAGGTGAACTCTCCGGCGATATCCTCGGGGCAGGATTGATGCACGAGCTGAAGCTGCGTCACCCCAACATTGAGTTTCGTGGGCTGGGTGGGCCTCGCATGGAAGCGCATGGTCTGACGAGCCGCTTTCCCCTTGAAACATTATCGGTGATGGGTCTTGTTGAAGTCATCAAGCACTTGCCAGAGCTCATTCGCGTGCGCCGCACTCTGCGTGAAGAAGCGCTCGCCTGGCAGCCGGATATTATGATTGGCATTGACGCGCCTGACTTTAATATCGGCCTTGAAAAACAGCTGCGTGCCGCCGGATTAAAGACAGCTCACTATGTCAGCCCTTCGGTATGGGCATGGCGGCAAGGGCGGGTGAAAAAGATCGCCAAGGCGGTTGATGGCATGTTGACGCTACTGCCGTTTGAGGCTGACTTTTACCATCAGCACCAGGTACCGGTCGCCTTTGTTGGTCATCCATTAGCGGATGAATTACCGCTTGAGAATGACCGCCAAGCGGCTCGCCAAACACTCGCATTGCCTGCTCAAGCCCCTGTTCTGGCAATATTGCCTGGTTCCCGGGGTAATGAAATACGCTTTCTTGGTGATACGTTTTTACGCGCTGCTGAGCTGCTCTGTCAGCGTAATGAAGCGCTACATGTGGTCATTCCCGCAGCGACCCACCAGCGTTATCAAGAAATCACCCAGCTCCTGGCAAGCTACCCCACGTTAAGCGAGCGTGTCATGCTCTTGGAAGGGCAGGCTCGCGAGGCGATGGTAGCCAGCGATGCTGTGTTGCTGGCTTCGGGCACCGCCGCGCTAGAAGCCATGCTATGTCATCGGTCAATGCTAGTGGCTTATAAAATGGCACCGACGACCCACTGGCTGGCAAAGCGGTTGGTGAAAACCGAGTGGATTTCACTACCCAATTTGATTGCTCAAGAGGGCGTTGTGCCCGAGCTGATTCAGGACGCTGCCTCACCAGAAACGATCGCTGATCGGCTCGGCGAAATGCTTAATAATGCCCAAGAACGTAACGCCCTGGAGGCACGCTTTGCCGATATGCATCGTGCATTACAGCGCAATGCCAGCCAACGGGCGGCACAAGCAATTTCCGCGATGGTGGCGGGCCAGCCATTGGATAGCAACGAAATAGCTTCCCAAGAAGGGAATCATCATGGCCGTTAAGCCGACTGACTATTCCCCCTTAGTGATCGACTATCGTGGTGACTTCTTAGCGGGCGTTGACGAAGTTGGGCGTGGGCCTCTGATTGGCAGTGTTGTGGCATCGGCGGTGATTCTTGATCCTAGTCGCCCTATTGAAGGGCTGACGGATTCAAAAAAGCTCACCGCTAAGAAACGCGAAGCGCTGGATGTGCAGATTCGCGAACGTGCGCTAGCGTTTGCTGTGGCCGAGGCCAGTGCTGCTGAGGTTGATCAGCTAAATATCTACCATGCCACTCATCTTGCTATGCGGCGTGCCATTGATGCTTTAATACCCGCGGCTGAATATTTATTGGTAGATGGTAATCGGTTGCCCGGCCACGAGCTTCCTGGGCAAGCGGTGGTAAAAGGTGATGCCCGCCATCCTGCGATCGCCGCTGCGTCAATTTTGGCCAAGGTGGCCAGAGATGCTCAGATGGCTGAGCTTGATCTGCGCTATCCTGATTATGGCTTTGCCCGCCATAAAGGTTATCCAACGAAAGAACATTTAGCGGCATTGTCTGCACACGGGCCGCTTGCCGAACACCGCCGGAGCTTTGCGCCGGTTCAGCGTCAGTTAGCGCTGCTGTAAGCATTTTCTATTTATCTAGCTTTGTTGCTGAGAGTCCCATGACGGTTCCGTTTGTTCATCTACGTTTGCACAGTGAATACTCCCTGGTTGATGGCTTGGTAAAACTCAAGTCACTGGTCAGTACCACCGCTGAGCGCGGGATGCCGGCTCTGGCCTTAACCGATGAAGCTAACTTGTTTGGTTTGGTTAAGTTCTACAAAGCGGCGCAGGGCGCTGGTCTCAAGCCCATCATCGGTAGCGACTTATGGCTGTACAACCCCCATGATGAGGCCCATCCGTATCGCATTACGCTGCTGGCGATGAACGATGTTGGTTACCGCAATCTCACCGAATTGATTTCTAAGGGGTGGACCGATGGCCAGCGCCAAGGGCGAGCCATTCTGGACAAACAGTGGGTGCTAGCGCAAAGCGAAGGACTAATTGCGCTATCAGGCGGACGTGAAGGCGAGATAGGTCGTCACTTGCTGTCTGATCATGAACGCGAAGCTAGGGAGCTGTTGGAAGAGTGGCAGCGCGCCTTTCCAGACCGTTTTTATTTGGAGTTAATCCGTACCGGGCGGCCGCTTGAAGAAGATTGCGTTCACGCGAGTGTGAAGCTGGCGATTGAGTCGAATACCCCAGTGGTAGCGACCAATGACGTGCGCTTTTTAGAGCGGGAGGACTTTTGGGCACACGAAACCCGCGTTGCCATCGGCGAAGGCAAGGCCTTGGATGACCCGCGCCGTGAAAGACGCTACACCGAAGAGCAGTACCTAAAAAGCCCTGAGGAGATGGCAGCACTGTTTGCTGATATTCCTGAGGCGCTTGAGAACAGCGTTATGATCGCCGAGCGGTGTAGCGTTGATGTACGGTTGGGCGAAATTTTCCTACCTGAGTTCGAAATTCCCGAAGGGATGACTCAGGATGAGTTTTTCCGCAAAGTCTCCCATGACGGCCTCACTGAACGGTTAGATTTTCTGTTCCCTGTTGAACAGTACCCCCGCGATAGCGACGCATATCGCGAGATTGATCAACGTTACCGTGACAGGCTTGAGTTTGAGCTGAACGTTATTATCCAAATGGGCTTTCCTGGTTACTTCCTGATCGTGATGGACTTTATCCAGTGGGCCAAGGATAACAACGTGCCAGTCGGCCCAGGGCGTGGTTCCGGTGCGGGCTCATTAGTGGCTTACGCGCAAAAAATTACCGATCTTGACCCCATTGGCTACGATCTGCTGTTCGAACGCTTTCTTAATCCTGAGCGTGTCTCCATGCCCGACTTTGACGTCGACTTTTGCATGGAAAAACGCGACAAAGTGATTGAGTATGTAGCTAACCGCTATGGCCGCAATGCGGTATCTCAGATTGTCACCTTTGGCACCATGGCTGCAAAAGCGGTGGTGCGCGATGTGGCCCGCGCTCAGGGGCGGCCTTACTCCTTAGGCGATAAGCTCTCTAAGCTAATCCCCTTTGAAGTGGGTATGACGCTTGCCAAAGCGATAGAGCAAGAACCAGCACTGAAAGAGTTTATCGGCAATGACGACGAAGCCGAAGAGATCTGGGAAATGGCTCTCAAGCTAGAGGGCACCACCCGGGGGACCGGTAAGCACGCGGGGGGCGTCGTTATTGCGCCCACCAAACTGACCGATTTCTCGCCGCTGCTGTGCGATGAAGATGGCTCTGGCCTGGTGGTGCAGTTCGATAAAAACGACATCGAAGACGCTGGGCTAGTAAAGTTCGACTTTTTGGGCTTGCGGACGCTGACGATTATCGACTGGGCACTGGAAATGGTCGATAAAGTGCGGGGGGTAAACGGTCAAGCGCCACTTAACATCGACGCTATCCCGCTGGACGACAGCAAAACGTTTGAGATGCTTAAACGCGCGGAAACCACCGCCGTTTTCCAGTTGGAATCTCGTGGTATGAAGGAGCTGATTAAGCGCCTGCTGCCAGACTCCCTCGACGATATGATCGCCCTGGTGGCGCTATTCCGCCCAGGCCCGCTGCAGTCCGGCATGGTTGATGACTTTATCAATCGTAAGCACGGCCGTGCCGAAGTCTCTTATCCCCACCCAGATTATCAGCATGACCTGTTAAAGCCGGTACTTAGCCCGACATACGGCATTATTTTGTACCAAGAGCAGGTCATGCAGATTGCTCAGGTAATGGCCGGTTATTCTTTGGGGCAGGCAGACATGCTGCGCCGCGCCATGGGTAAGAAAAAGCCCGAAGAGATGGCTAAGCAGCGTTCAGGCTTTATGGAAGGCTGTGCCGCCAACGGTATTGATAAAGATCTTGCTGGCAATATCTTTGATCTTGTTGAGAAATTCGCCGGTTACGGTTTTAACAAATCGCACTCTGCTGCTTACGCCTTGGTGTCTTATCAAACCGCCTGGTTGAAAGCGCACTATCCTGGCCCGTTTATGGCCGCCGTTATGTCAACGGAAATGGATAACCTGGACAAGGTGGTGCCGCTAATTGAGGAGTGCCGCCACCTCAAGCTTACCGTCACACCGCCGGATGTTAATGTCGGTGGCTACAAGTTCACCGTTGATACGGAAGGGCGCGTGGTTTACGGCCTGGGTGCCATTCGCGGTGTGGGTGAAGGTCCGATTGGTGCGATTGTTGAAGCCCGTAGCACCGATGGTCCATTTAAAGATCTTTTCGATTTTTGTCGCCGCCTTGATCCAAAACGGATGAACAAGCGAACGCTAGAAGCGCTGATTCGCTCTGGCGCACTGGATAATCTTGGCCCTAACCGGGCGGTGCTTTCCGCCGCGATGGAAGACGCCTTGAAAGCGGCTGCTCAAAACCATGCCAACCAAAATCTGGGTATGCTGGATATGTTTGGCGATGCGTTTACAGCGGAAGAGGAAGAAACGGATCCTTATGCTGAGTATCAGAGCGCCCGTGAATGGACAGATCGTGAGCGTCTTTCTGGTGAAAAAGATACGCTGGGTCTCTATCTGACCGGCCATCCCATTGATGAATATGAGCGTGAGCTAAAGCGCTTTGTCTCTACTCGCATTAGTGATTTGAAGGCCTCTCGTGAGCCGCAGCGGGTGGCTGGCTTAGTGGTAGCCATGCGCACCATGAAGTCCAAACGTGGCGATACCATGGCGTTTATCACGCTGGATGATCGCACCGGGCGTATCGAGGCCTCTCTATTTGGCGAACTATTTGAGCAACTGCGAGGCCAAATCGAATCTGACCAAGTGATTATCGTTGAAGGTGAAGTATCCAACGATGACTTCTCCGGCGGTTTGCGCTTGCGGGGTAAAGACGTTACGCCGATGGTGACCGCGCGGATTCGCTATGGCGAAGCAGTGGAATTAGCATTAGATGCTGAACAGATCAACGGGCGTTTAGTCGATAGCCTGCGTGAGAGTCTTGCGCCATACCGCGATACCGGCGGGTTGCCGGTACGGCTACAGTATCGCCACTCAGCAGCGGTTGGCTGGCTGGCGCTGGCTGATGAATGGAAAGTAGCTCCCAGCGACGACCTGCTGTTGGCCCTTCGTGATGTGCAGGGGCAGGTTGGCGTTCAGCTACGTTACCGCTAACAAACGCTACAAACGTGCGCGTGCCACCGTCAAATTGAGTGCTAAATGGCGGTGCGGCACGCTAATTGAAAGGGTACTGCCTTGCGTGGCAGGTTCAGGGTGCGATAATGCCCCTCATACATGCCCGTTTCGACAAGGCTTCTTTTTTTATAGGCAGCTTACAGGCAGAGCCGATGAATCCTAACTATC
The DNA here is from genome assembly GCF_016107625.1 of Vreelandella alkaliphila. GTDB lineage: Bacteria > Pseudomonadota > Gammaproteobacteria > Pseudomonadales > Halomonadaceae > Vreelandella > Vreelandella alkaliphila. The sequence goes on along the minus strand of NZ_JABASV010000001.1, from coordinate 590,044 downwards.
TCGATTTTGAACAGCCCATTGCCGAGCTTCAGGCAAAAATTGAGGAGCTGCGTTTGGTCAGCTCCGATAGCCAGGTTAATCTCTCCGATGAGATATCTCGGCTGGAAGAGAAAAGCCGTAAGTTAACCGAATCGATCTTCAAGGATTTAACGCCCTGGCAGGTTTCCCAGATATCTCGCCATCCGCAGCGCCCTTATACGCTGGATTATCTTGAGCATATTTTTACTGACTTTGATGAGCTTCACGGCGACCGCAACTTTGCCGATGATGCAGCCCTTGTCGGAGGCGTCGCGCGTCTGAATGATCAGCCGGTGATGGTTATTGGGCATCAAAAAGGACGCGATGTTAAAGAGAAAGTACGTCGCAACTTTGGCATGCCGCGTCCAGAAGGCTACCGTAAAGCCTGTCGCCTAATGGAAATGGCTGAACGCTTTAAAATGCCCATCCTAACGTTTATCGATACGCCTGGGGCTTACCCAGGGATCGATGCAGAAGAGCGCGGTCAGTCGGAAGCCATTGCGTATAATTTGGCGGTGATGTCACGCCTGAAAACACCGATTATCTCCACCGTAGTGGGGGAAGGTGGTTCTGGTGGCGCGCTGGCGATTGGTGTGTGCGACGAGCTGCATATGCTGCAGTACTCTACCTATTCGGTTATTTCTCCGGAAGGCTGTGCGTCTATTCTTTGGAAGAGTGCTGAAAAAGCATCTGACGCCGCCCAAGCCATGGGGATCACTGCTGAGCGCCTCAAAGAGCTTGGCTTTGTTGATGAGCTGATTAAAGAGCCGCTAGGTGGTGCTCATCGCCATCCGCTGACAACGGCTGAACGCGTTAAAGAGGCTTTGGCTAATAGTCTGGAGCGTCTGCAAAGCTTTGATAGCGATGCGTTACTGGAGCGCCGCTATAAGCGGTTAATGAGCTATGGCGCCCCAGCCGCCTAAGCCGCTGTTACGTTTACTGAATGACGCCCTGGCGGAGACCCCGCCGGGGCGTACTATTTGGATAGCGCTTTCCGGTGGGCTAGACTCTTCGCTGCTGCTGACGCTATCCGCTCAGGTTTGCCGGGACGCACGTCGTCCGCTGCGGGCGATTCATATTAACCATGGTCTACAGGCGGCAGCCAGCGCCTTTGAAGCGCATTGTCAAACGCTGTGCGATACGCTTGGTGTATCACTAGTGACGGCAAACGTTGCTGTCGACGCTCAGGGCGAAGGTATAGAGGGGGCGGCGCGGCGAGCGCGTTACCAGGCGTTCATGGCGCATATTCCCGCTGGCGATACGCTATGGCTAGCCCAGCACCAAGATGACCAAGCCGAGACGCTACTGCTGGCCGCGTTGCGCGGCAGTGGTGTGCGTGGCTTGGCGGGCATGCCTTTTCGCCGCGAGTGGCAGGGGCTCACTCTGCTGCGGCCCTGGTTGAGTGTCAGCCGACAGACGTTGGCTGATGCCGCGCATGGATTATCAATCAGTTGGTGCGAAGACCCGACAAACCGAGACATCGCGTTTGATCGTAATCGCTTACGCCATCAAGTGATGCCAGCATTACAGCTACGTTGGCCTGGCGCTGCACGGGCCCTTGCCAACAGTGCCCAGCATGCCGGTGAGGCAGACCAGCTGTTGGCGGCCTATGCCGCGGAAGAGCTGGCAACGCTGATGCGCGGAGAGTACTGCATGGATGCTACGCTGCTTAGTCAACGCTCCTTACCTCGCCAGCGGCTGCTGGTGCGTACGCTTTGTAAGCAGCTAGCGCTCCCAACACCCCCTCAAAAACGCCTTGAAAGCCTGCTTGCGCAATTAGATGCAGCGGATGACGCCCAGGTGAAGGTTACATGGCCAGGGGCAGACGCACGAATTTGGCAACGCCGTCTCTATCTCATGGAACCGCTTAAGCCGCTGCCTAAGTGGGAAACCGAGTGGGAGGGTGAGCCAGGGAAGATAACCCCCCTAGGCAGGCTGGAAGTAACACTGCTGCCGCCGCGCCGCGTAACCTTGCGTTGGCGACGTGGTGGTGAAGTGGTTGCATTAAAAGAGCGCGGACGGCGGGATGTTAAACGCTTACTCCAAGAGCGGGGAGTGCCGCCCTGGGAGCGTGAGCGTTTGATTGTAGTAATGGAAGGTGAGTTATGCTTGGGCGTTATCCAGCCGCCTGCCAACGTATTGTGGCAGGCTGAAGGCGTTGTTCTTGCCTCTACATCTACACCACCGAAAACGTAAACCCAGCCGCTGTCATATAGGCCTGTTCCTGCTCCATATCGGTACTTAACAGCGTCGGTTCGTCGCTAGGTGGTAGCGTCATCAGCAGTGCTTCACCCTCTGCGTTAATCTCTGGTAGCGGCGGGGGATTTTCAGACCGGGAGTGATTAATAAGCACGGCAAGGCGCAGCAGACGAGCAAGCTTGGCACAACCTTCCTGATGAGAGGCCGGCAGGGCCTGCCACTCTTTAGTCGGAAACTTGCGTCGATGGGCGCGCACTAAAAACGCTAGCAAACGTTGCTCAGGGCGTGAAAAGCCAGCCAGGTCGGAATGTTCCAGCAAATAGGCGCCGTGGCGATGGAATTGACTATGAGAAATAGCCAAACCAATTTCATGTACATGGCTTGCCCAGACAAGATAGTGGCCTTGCTCTTTTGTTAATCCCCAGGATTTTTTTACTTTATTGAATAGGCGAAGGGCAGTGTCGGCGACATTTTCTGCCTGCCGAGAGTCAACATCATAAATCCGCTTCAATGCATCTAGGCTTTTAGAACGGGTATCTTCCGCGCTATTCCGTCCCGCCATGTCATAAAGCACTCCTTCGCGCAGGGCGCCGTCTGCAAAGCGCATTTGGGAAAGATTAAAGGCTTCAAAAATAGCGTTTAAAATGGCGATACCTGCCGGAAAGACTTTTGCTCGGTCAGGTTTTAGCCCATCTAGCTCAACTTTCTCCAGCTGTTTGCATTTTAGTAGGCGTTCACGCAGCTTTTTCAATCCACTACGGGTGATAACACCTTCTTGGGGCGAATCGCCGTAAGCATATAACACGCTCGCGGCAGCCTTTATCGTTCCGCTGGAGCCCACCGGGTCATCCCAGCCAAGGCGTAGGTAGGGACGCTGAATGTTGGCCAGTTCTGACAGGGCAGACAGCTCAGCACGACGCATACGCTTTTCACTAAGTTCGCCATCAGGAAAAAAGCGGCTGCTGAAGGTGACGCAGCCCATGCGTAAGCTCTCAAGTGCTTTGGGCTCGAAGGCTTCGCCAATGATAAATTCCGTCGATCCGCCGCCGATATCAACAATTAAGCGGCGACCAGTTTCGGCTAGCGCGTGGGCGGCACCTAAATAAATAAGCCGGGCCTCTTCGCGGCCAGCAATAATTTCGATGGCGTGGCCAAGCTGCGCTTCGGCACGCTCGATAAACGCTTGGCTGTTATAGGCATCGCGCAACGCATTCGTACCGACAATGCGCAGATTGGCATCCTCAATGTCGTTGAGAAAGGGTGCAAAACGGCCTAGACAGTCCAACGCGCGCTGCATGGCTGCCTCGTTTAAATAGCCGTTCTCGTCTAGCCCAGCGGCTAACTGAACCTTTTCACCCATCCTGGCAACGACTTGAAGGCGCTCGTTTTGATAGTTAGCGACCAGCAGGTGGAAGCTGTTAGAACCCAGGTCGATGGCGGCTAAGCGCTGCGGTTCAGTGTGATCCAGTTCAGCCGACGGCGCGGTGAGAGGGAGTGAAATTTCCTTGGGCATGGGCGTTCCTTCCTAGTGGCTATGCCAAGGTTGCGGTGCCTTATTAGTATTGTCAATTGTCAAACACTTGCGTTTATCGCGGGCCTTGACTACCATCGAACTACTGGCTTGATCCGAGTTAACTTGTTTGCCTATTAAACAGGCGTATTACTCGGGTATTCCGAGCAGTACGTATCCAATGGCATCAGCCAGATGTCCAAGTCGTCAGATAACCCGCTGAAACAGCATTTTCTGTGCCGATCAGATTAACTAGTTTATTAGCACCCTCACGCTAAGCAGTCATTGATGCCGCTACTCCTTTATTGGCATTTGCTTCAAGACTGCCCAGCTTTCAGTATCTGAGTGTGTGCCTAGATGGGGTTCTGAACGCATCACTCGGCGCTTAGCCCTACTATTTAGGCCACGCCTCCTGTCTTATTCCCGGCGCTTGTCGCCCAGCTTTCATGAGCAACTTTCTAACACACCGATGAATCTCACTGAACTCAAGCAAAAAACCGTTCCCGAGCTGCTCGATATCGCCCGCGAGATGGGTATCGACAACTTAGCCCGTTCGCGCAAGCAGGACATCATTTTCGCCATCCTCAAAAAGCATGCTAAAAGTGGAGAGGATATTTATGGCGATGGTGTGCTGGAAATCCTTCAGGATGGCTTCGGCTTCCTGCGTAGCGCTGACAGCTCGTACCTCGCTGGACCGGATGATATCTACGTATCGCCGTCTCAGATCCGTCGTTTCAATCTGCGTAAAGGCGACTCCATTTCCGGCAAAATCCGCCCGCCTAAAGAAGGTGAGCGCTACTTTGCCCTGCTCAAAGTTAGCCAGATCAACTTTGATCGTCCGGAAAATGCCAAGCATAAGATTCTCTTTGAGAACTTAACGCCGCTGTTCCCAGACGACCGGCTGCGCATGGAGATTGGTAATGGCTCTACCGAAGATCTTACCGCGCGCATCATTGACCTGACTGCGCCGATTGGTAAAGGTCAGCGCGGTCTGTTGGTGTCACCGCCTAAAGCGGGTAAGACACTGATGCTACAAAACATCGCGACGTCCATTACGCGCAACAATCCTGAGTGCCATCTGATTGTATTGCTGATCGATGAGCGTCCTGAGGAAGTGACCGAAATGTCACGCACCGTGCGTGGCGAAGTGGTTGCCTCTACCTTCGATGAACCACCCGCCCGCCACGTGCAGGTTGCAGAAATGGTTATCGAAAAAGCCAAGCGTCTAGTAGAGCACAAGAAGGACGTGGTGATTCTGCTTGACTCCATCACTCGTCTAGCACGTGCCTACAACACCGTAGTGCCCAGCTCCGGCAAAGTGCTAACCGGTGGTGTGGACGCTCACGCTCTTGAGAAGCCAAAACGTTTCTTCGGTGCCGCGCGTAATATCGAAGAGGGCGGTAGCTTGACGATTATTGCCACTGCGCTGGTCGATACTGGTTCGAAAATGGACGAAGTTATTTTCGAAGAGTTCAAGGGCACCGGCAACATGGAAGCGCACCTTGACCGCAAGCTGGCTGAGAAACGCGTGTTCCCCGCGATCAATATCCGTCGCAGCGGTACTCGGCGTGAAGACCTACTGGCGTCTGAAGATGAAATGCAGCGTATGTGGATTCTTCGCAAGCTGCTCAACCCGATGGAAGACACGGCTGCTACAGAGTTCCTGATTGATCGTCTGAAGGATACCAAGACGAATCTGGAGTTCTTTGAAGCAATGAAGCGCCGCTAGGCGCTGCATTACGGCCAAGCACTAGCGATAAACGTCTGACAGCCGGAGAAGTGCCTTGAGGAGAGTGCCTTGAAGTACCACGACTTGCGCGATTTTATTGCGGCACTTGAAGCGCAGGGTGAACTTAAGCGAATTAAAGCCGAAGTTGATCCTTATCTGGAAATTACCGAAATTTGCGACCGGACATTGCGTGCTGGCGGCCCCGCGCTGTTGTTCGAGAATGTGAAGGGTCATGACATGCCGCTGCTGGGCAACCTTTTTGGTACGCCTAAACGGGTTGCGTTGGGCATGGGGCAGGATTCGGTAGAGGCGCTGCGCGAAGTGGGTAAACTACTGGCGTTTCTAAAAGAGCCTGATCCGCCCAAAGGGCTAAAAGACGCCTGGGACAAGCTGCCGATTTTCAAGCAAGTGCTAAGTATGGGGCCAAAAATCGTTAAGCGGGCCCCGGTACAAGAGCTGTCGTTTGAAGGCGATGAGGTTGACTTAGATCGTTTGCCGATCCAGCACTGCTGGCCTGGCGATGCGGCGCCGCTAGTGACTTGGCCATTGGTGATTACCAAAGGCCCGCATAAAAAGCGTCAAAACCTCGGTATTTACCGCCAACAGAAAATTGCTAAAAACCGCCTGATTATGCGTTGGCTCTCCCATCGAGGCGGTGCGCTGGATTTCCTTGAGTTTCAAAAAGCGCATCCCGGTGAGCCATTTCCTGTGGCGGTGGCGCTGGGGGCAGACCCTGCAACGATTTTAGGCGCCGTCACACCGGTACCCGACTCTCTCTCCGAGTATGCATTCGCTGGGCTTCTTCGCGGTTCACGCACAGAGCTTGTTAAGTGCGGCCATGCTGATCTGGAAGTGCCTGCATCTGCAGAAATCATGCTTGAAGGGTTTATTTATCCCGACGATATGGCAGCGGAAGGGCCATTTGGCGATCACACCGGTTATTACAACGAAGTCGATCACTTCCCCGTTTTTACCGTCACGCGGATGACGATGCGGCGGGACGCGATATACCACTCCACGTATACCGGCCGCCCCCCCGATGAGCCAGCTATTCTAGGCGTCGCGCTTAACGAGGTGTTTGTCCCGATCCTGTGTAAGCAGTTCCCGGAGATTGTTGACTTCTACCTGCCGCCGGAAGGGTGCTCCTATCGGATGGCCGTCGTGACCATGAAGAAGCAGTACCCAGGTCACGCCAAGCGCGTCATGATGGGGGTTTGGAGCTTTCTGCGTCAGTTTATGTACACCAAGTTTGTCATTGTACTGGATGACGACGTCGACGCGCGTAACTGGGAAGACGTGATGTGGGCAATTACCACGCGTATGGACCCAGCACGGGATACCGTGATGGTGGAAAATACTCCCATTGATTACCTCGACTTTGCGTCTCCGGTGTCTGGGTTGGGGTCTAAAATGGGGCTCGACGCCACCAATAAATGGCCAGGAGAAACGGATCGAGAGTGGGGGATACCCATCGTGATGGACGATTCGATAAAGACCCGCGTTGACGAGCGTTGGGACGAGCTGGGCATTGATATCCCGTTACCCACACCTCGCCACGGCTAACCCAGTGGCGCAGGTCGGACGATTCTTCATAAAGAGGCTTTCATGAGCGCAAGCACGTCAACTTGCAAGACGTTAACCTGCCAGGTAACCGCCGTTGAGGATTTAAATCCCGACGTCTTTGGGGTGACTCTGGAAGGGCGGCCAGAAGCCATGCAGCATGCGCCTGGTCAGTATTTAGAGCTGAAACTAGACGATAACACCTGGGTGCCGTTTTCAATTGCCAGCGCTGAACGTGGCGATGGCATTATCGAATTGCATATTCAACACTGGCCTGAACGGGACAACTCAGCTCGTCTGAGAGAGCTGTTGCAGGTGGCCAACCAGTTGACCGTACGATTACCCAGTGGTGACTGTGTGCTGGACGCCGAAAGCGAGCGCCCGCTACTGCTGGTCGCGGCAGGCACCGGTTTTGCACAGATGAAAGCCATTGTAGAAGCAGCGTTACGACAGCAGCCCGCCCGGCCTATTTCGCTATGGTGGGCAAACCGCGAGCACCGCGATCTGTATGCCGAAGACTTGGCCTGCGAATGGGCACAAGAGTATGCCAATGTTGCTTTTCAAGCCGTAACAGAGTTTCCGCTTACCGAGCCGCTGGCGGTTGGTGAACGAATATCACACCATCAAGGACGCGTTGACCTAGTGCTGGAAAGTGCCCTTGAGAGCGAACTTGCAAGGGCTCAGTTGACGCCCAGCGATTGTGATATCTTCCTATCAGGCTCACCGGGGATGGTTTACGCCTGTGTTGATGTGTTCGAGCGAAAAAACATCAGTAGTGAGAGAATGTTCTCGGATGTATTTGCCTACGCTCCTCGCCCTCACTAAAATGATCGGCCGATAACTGACGCACGGCATGTGCCGATAACCGATACCGATAAAAAAGGAGGCTTTCATGGCCCACCATGACGACAACTTCAAAGATGAATCAGGTTTACTTTCTATTGTGCTCGGCGTTGTGGTTCTGGTTGGCATGAGTGCACTGCCCGCAACGATTGGTTGGATACAAGCGTTTGGCGGCTGAAGGTTGCCATTTTGCTCCTATGCAGGCAGGATTAAACACTTAGATGTCATCGTTTGCGATGCGCAACGTGAATTAGACTTATAAATTAGGATGTAGCCATGCACACAGCACAATGCACTTGCCACACACAAGCAAGGCCGGTATCGGCGGCGAGTGCTTGGGCGTGTGTTGCTGCGTTCTTTTATGCTGCCTATTGGTTTAGCCACGGTGTGCCCCTGGCCGACCAGTAGCGTCGCGTCATCAGGCACACCGACTAGGTTGCCTGCCGCATGCAAAGAAGCCTCGGTTGGTAGCCCAACCGAGGCTTCTTTCGTTTTAACGGTTTATTTGGTTTAACTATTCGGGTTTCACAGACATTTCATCAAGGAGCTGCATCATGATGTACCGCGCAAACTCTCTCGCTAATCTGCTCGCCAATATTGCCAACTATATCGGTTATGGCTATGGCTGGCGATTTAGCGACGCGCGGTCGGTGCAAGCTGCCACCTCCGACCGTGCAAGCCAGGGTGGCAAGTTGTTGTTATCACGATGTCACACGCTTCCGGAGAGTTAAGTTATGAATGCCCATGTCAGCCCTGCTTGCACAACCTTGTCAAACCTAGCGTCATTAACGAACGGCTCCTCAAGCTCATCGCAGCCATTGCCTTTGCCAGCAGAGCTACGCCGCAGTGTCGCTATCAATAGCCAACTGGGTGAGCAAATTGCCCATCAGCGCCAAGCGGTTCAGCGCATCCTGAATGGTCAAGATAAGCGCTTATTAGTGGTTGTCGGCCCCTGTTCCGTCCACGATCCAGAGGCAGCGTTAGAGTATGCCGATCGGTTGGCTGCGCTAAGCGAAGAAGTTAGCGAGCAACTATTACCGGTAATGCGTGTTTACGTAGAAAAGCCGCGTACCACCGTGGGTTGGAAAGGTTTGGCATACGACCCTGGGCTAGATGGTAGTGGTGATATGTCAAAAGGCATCACCCTCTCTCGTGAGCTTATGCACGCGGTTGCTTCGCGGGGGCTGCCGGTGGCCACAGAGCTTTTACAGCCAATGCTAGCCCCCTACTTAGATGATCTGCTGAGCTGGGTCGCCATTGGTGCTCGTACCACTGAGTCGCAGTTACACCGAGAGCTGGCAAGTGATCTTGCGGCAGCAGTGGGGTTCAAAAATGCGACGAGCGGCGACGTTCAGGTTGCCATTGATGCTATGCAGGCAGCGGCTCATTCCCACCAGCGTTTCGCCATGGATAATGAAGGGCGCCCGATCATGCAGGAAACGGCTGGTAACCCCAATACGCATGTGGTGTTACGAGGTGGTCATGGCGAGCCAAACTACCAGGCGCATCATGTGCGAGCGGCGGTGAATATCTTACGAGATGCTGGGCAGAACCCTCGCTTAATGGTGGACTGCAGTCACGCCAATGCGCGCAAAGATCACCGACGCCAAAGCGAAGTGCTGCTCGACGTGTTGGCACAGCGCAAGGCAGGCGATGTCAACTTGGTGGCGCTAATGCTTGAAAGTCACTTGTTTGAAGGTAAGCAAGCGCTGTCGCCTAACGCGATGCGCTACGGCGTATCGGTGACCGATGCCTGTGTGAGTTGGGAAACCACGGAACGATTGCTAAAAACCGCTGCTGAGCGAATGAGTTAACCCAGTCATCTTCCAGCAGTTGGATAATCTCTTGTTTGCCCTGGCCAGCCCCGTATCATAAGAGACTACTTTTTATGATGAGGTTGGCCATGGTTTTCACCCTTGAGCAGCATAATCCCAGTAGTTACCAGCGCAAGGCACGAATGATCAGTATTGCCATGGCAGGGCAATTAATTGTCTTCGGGTTACTGTTCTCGATGCTTTTAACTTCCGCTTTTGGCAGCACCTTATGGCTCAATGGGCTGGGGGTCTTCCTTGGCTTGTTGGCCACCAGCGTACTGTTTGCGGTGCTTAAGGATCGCCCATGGATGGCTGAAATGCGCTATGTATGGCAGCTCAAACACCACCTTTCTCAGATTAGTGGCTACCTGCAGCCACTGCGCCGCGGCGTGGAGGAAGATAATCGTGTAGCGCTGGATATTGTGACATTTTACCATCAAGGCATGACGCAGCTCGCTGAACTTAACGGCCGTACTACCGATGATGATTCTGAACGCCTAGCTGAAAAAATGCAGATAAAGTTAAAGCGCGAAGAGCTGGGGCTGCCAGCCCAGGTTGACAGTTTTGACCCGCAGGACTTAAAAGCATTTAAGCGTCGCTAACTGAAGTGAAATTTATTAATTAAAAAGAACGACGCCGAACGTTAACTAGACGCCATTGACAGTGCCTATGATGATCAAAGGCATGACATCAATAGCGGTCACAATAGTGATGACAACAGGGAGCAGAATGCATGACTTACTCACCTAATCGGTTAACCGGTTTGATTGCGTTAACGGCCACGTTTGCATTGACGGGCTGTGCAAGTACTGGGACAACGCCTGCTAATTCTGCTGCTGGAGTGTCCAAAACAACCGTACACAGCAGTGCACCGCTACTGCCTGCTACGCTATTTCCAGGCAGCGCGGCCCATTTTGACGCTTGGGAGTGCCAGCCCGCAAACCAGAACTTGGTCACCGCGGTGAACGACGATAACCTGCGCCTTTGGTCACTACATGGTGCCTGGCGTTTACCGGAAGCGATTGTGGCAAGCGGTGCGCGCTATCAAGATGGTGAGATCAGCTTCTGGAATCGTGGCGATCAAGCGCAGGTTGAAACACCGCGTGGTCAGTTGCAATGCCAACAGGGGCAGCGTCGAGTCGCAGCAACCCGCGCGGATCATCATGGCGTGATGTTTCTAGGGCGTGGCAATGAGCCGGGCTGGTCGATTGAGCTTGCTCATGACGCGCCGGTGATGACCTGGACAACGAACTACGGCAGCGAGACGCAAACGATGCCCTATATGGTAAGCGTCATGGACAATGAGGCGGGCAGAGTGGTGATTGAAAATGCCAACGCAGAGGAGTTTTTCCGCGTACGCATTGAGTCGGGAGCCTGTTTTGATGACATGAAAGGCCAGCCGTATCCCGCTCGAGTCACATTGACCATCGGCGGGGAACAGTACAAAGGCTGTGGTCAGGGCATCGCTCCCTAGTTGGCACGGTCTTTTGAATCCATTGGTGTGTCAGCAACGGTAAAGGAAAGGCTCGGCACGCCATTGTGCTTCAATAAAGTCGCTGGCACACAGTGCGGTGTTATCACCGATAGCCCTGGCAGCGAGCCTTGAAAGTATTTCCAGTCTGGGCTCTTGGGAGGTTTCTAGTTGCTCGCTTATGTCGGCAGGGTGCCAAGAACCATCTCTCCACGTTGCCAGGGTAAAACTGAACGGATGAAAGCCTGGAAAGCCAAGGCGAATATCGGTGGCGATTAGCGTTTCCTGACCATCGATCAACAGCGTGTCATAGCGTAGAAAGGGGCCAGTAAACCATGTCAACCGTTGGCCATGTGGGCTGGCTAGCACGCTCTCCTCAAGTGCGACGTTGCGCTTTATAGGTTCAAGCGCTGGTGCGTCCTGACTATCAAATACGCTGATCAAACTCTCAAAATAGCGATCTCCATCAATAACCGTCGCGCGCCACAGTGCAATATTAAACGGTGTCGGTTGAATTAATATCGGCGCTGCCTGTAAACCAGCGTCTGCCAGTGCTGGGGTTAAGCGTTGTTCAACGCTCCATTTCGCGCCTGCCGCCAGCAGCAAATATATACTGGAGATCGCTAAGCCAACTGTACAAGCTCTGCGCACTTTTTTGGCGGCAACAGCAATGATCAGCGCAACCAGTAGTGGCAAGGTGTAGAAAGGGTCGATAATAAACACGATAGGCCACGCTGCAGGCGGCTTATCTAGCGGCCAGAACAACTGAGTGCCATAGGTGGTCAATGAATCCAGCAGCGGGTGAGTGATCAATATGAGCGCAAAAAAGCACCACCATCTCCCCAGGCTGATATCACGAGTAGGTATGAAACGCTGGCACAGCAGTGCCAATATCGTAGCTAAGCCAGTCAGCACAAATAGGGAGTGGCTAAAACCGCGGTGCTCAGTCACATTAGCCACTGCATCGCCATAATCAAGCATCACGTCTAGATCGGGCAGCGTGCCGAGCAGTGCACCCATCAATATGGCTTTGCGACCCAGTCGTTTACCTAATATTGCACCACCTATGGCGGCCCCAAGGGCTGCTTGTGTGACTGAATCCACGTATGTCTCCTTGGGGTGGCCCCGTATTCCAAGTAAGCTAGGTATTATTGTACATGTCGGTGAAGAGGGTTTTTAAATGTCACGAAATCGTCTAGTTAAAGGTCTGGTGGGCAGCCTTCTTGCTGCCTTTTCGCTAAGCGCTTTGGCAGCGCCTACGATTGATGTGCATAGCGATCCTAACTGTGGCTGCTGTAGTGCATGGGTAAGCCATCTTGAAGAAGCCGGGTTTGCTGTGAACCATCACCGTGACGGCGACCTTCGGTCAGTCAAAGTAGCCAATAACGTTCCCTCAGAACTAGCATCTTGCCACACAGCCATCGCTGATGGTTACGTGATAGAAGGTCATGTACCCGCTGCAGATATTAAGCGACTGTTAGAAGAGCGGCCAAACGTTATCGGGTTAACTGTGCCAGGTATGCCGCATGGTTCTCCAGGCATGGAAACCGGCCGGGTTGATGATTACGCTGTTCTCAGCTGGACCCGCAACGACAGCACCCCCGCTATCTTTAGCGAATATACCCAGTAATGATGGAGGGAGAATGACATGCAGTTTTTGCACACTATGGTAAGGGTAAGCGACTTAGGTGCATCGCTGAATTTTTACTGCGATCTTTTAGGGTTGAAAGAAGTGCGTCGCAAAGAAAATGAAAAGGGCCGTTTTACGCTGGTCTTTCTCGCCGCGCCGGAAGATGAAGCGCGCTCAGAACGCTTAACGGCACCAGAGCTTGAGCTAACCTATAACTGGGATCCAGAAGAGCTCACCGGCGGGCGCAACTTTGGGCATTTGGCCTATCGCGTTGACGATATTTACGCGCTATGCAAAAAGCTTCAAGATAACGGCGTTACCATTAACCGCCCGCCGCGGGATGGGCATATGGCGTTCGTGAAGTCGCCTGACGGTATTTCTGTCGAGCTACTGCAAAAAGGCGATGCGTTGCCCCCTCAGGAGCCATGGGCGTCAATGGATAACAGCGGAAGCTGGTAATTTGTCAATAAGGAGCATGAGACAGTGACGGTCAAATTTGGAGCAATGCTAGCCGGTGTGGCTACCGCACTATTAATCAGTGCCTGTAGCAGTACACCAGAGCAAGAGAGCACGGCAGCGCCGGAAAGCGCGTCGCTGTCAGGCGCGATAGTCGATCAGCGTTGGAATTTATTATTAGTAGGTACCGATGAGCGGGTATCTTTACCCGATACGCCATTCTTTCAAATTGGACGCGACGGCAGCGTGAGCGGCTCGGATGGTTGTAACCGATTTACCGGCAGTGTGGAACTGGGTGAGAACCAACGTATCGAGTTTAGCCAGCTCGCCTCGACACGCATGGCTTGCCCCAATATGGAAGACGCCAAGCGGGTAACCGATATGCTCGATACGGCCTACCGCTACCTCATCGATCATGATCGACTGGTGTTTTTTGGACCAGATAGCCGCGTACTAGGCGGCTGGCGTGAAGCTAACTAAGCCTTCAGTTAGCATCTGATCGCAGTTATCTAGTGCTTAAAAGGCGGGTTGAAGCGGGCAATAAAGCGCGCATCAATCCGCTTTTTCCATTCCCATACCCAGCGGCCTGAGAAACCGATGGCGCCTCTGCTGGCAATCGCATGGCTGTCGCCAGTACCAATTAGGGCCAGGACACGTTTTGGTGGCTTCCAGTTGACCAGCGATTCATTGTGGCAGGCGGCGCGCAGGTTCTCCGCCAGCACTGGCCCCTGGCGCACGGCGTAAACTCCGGCCTTGGGTAGTGGAGAAGAGAGCAGTGGAGAAGAGGACAGTGGAGAAGAGTGCCGTGGTTGATTGAACGCTGCACAGTCACCCGCGGCAAAAAGCCCCGGCTGGCCCACTACCTCAAGTGTCTTATTCACCTGGATGAATCCCCGCTGATTCAGCGGCAGAGCGGTGTCTTGCAGCCAAGGCTGGCCTATGGCGCCGGTAGCCCACAGTACGATATCCGCGTCAATCAGTTCGCCTTTAGAGGTTTGGACGCCACCTGCTATTAGCGCCTGGCCGCGGACACCGTGCAACACCGTAACGCCTGCTCGACGCAGAGCGCGTTGGGTTAGCCAGCGGGGCAGCCAACCTACGTCGGGTAGCAGTGTTGTTGATGCGCTGACAAGCGCGCCTTGCCAAGTAATATCTGAACGTTGTTGACGAAGCTGCGCCAGCACACTCATTAAGGTTTCACAGCCTGCCGCGCCTCCGCCTACGCTTACCACCCGCTGTGTAGACCCCCGGGGAAGCTGGTCGACTTTCTCTCTTAGCGCTTGCCAGCGGTAATGCAGTGAACTAAGCGGGCGCATCGCCAACAAGTAGGGGCTTTGTTCGTCATGCTTGTCGAGAAACGGCTGTTCAGGCAGCCTTAACGTAGAGCCCACGTTAAATGAGGCCACATCAAAATGGATTGCCTCGCCGTTTGCTAGCGTTAGCAGGCGCTTAGTGGGGTCGATAGCCATCGCAGGCGAGGTGATTAAGTGAGCGCCTGCCCGTTGAGATAGCGCCGCTACATCAATCTGTGTTTCGCGTAGCGTGCATTCCCCTGCCAGCCACGCTGGCACGCTGCCAGAATAGGCTGACAGGGCACTGTCGCTAACCACGGTGATAGCGATTGACGGATCTGGGTGCTGAGCAAAGGCTTCCAGCACGAAGGCATGGGCATGGCCCGCGCCAATCAGCACGAGATTTTTCATGGGGACATCATTTTTCCGCACCACGCCGCCAGCGGAAATAATGCTCCAATAGGGTGAGAATACGCTCGGGCTTGTGGGCATTTTTCCACACGCCAGCGGTGGCCTTGGCAGCTTCACCAAGGGTGGGATAGGGATGAATGGTACCCAATAGCTTGTTAAGCCCCAGGCCATGCTTCATGGCGATGGTGAACTCTCCTAGCCATTCTCCGGCGTTTTCAGCCACGATGGTCGCGCCAAGGATTTTGTCTTTACCGGGCACGGTAAGCACCTTGATAAATCCTTCGGTCGCGCCTTCTGCAATAGCGCGGTCGCTTTCACTCATGGCATAGCGGGTGACTTCAAACGCCACGCCTTTAGCGATGGCCTCTTTTTCGTTGAGCCCGACCCGCGCTACTTCCGGCTGGATATAGGTGACGGCAGGCATAAAGCGATAATCTACTGCGAAGCTTTTCAACTCACCAAACAGTGCATTGACGGCTGCATGCCACGCTTGATGGGCAGCGGCATGCGTGAGTTGATAGGGGCCTGCTAGGTCGCCGCAGGCCCAAATGTTGGGCAGTCGAGTTTGGAGACGCTCGTTGAGTTCCAGCGTGCCAGTGTTGGTGGTGGTGATTCCCAGGGCTTCCAAACCCAGCCCTTCAACATTGGCTTGGCGGCCAACGCTGACGAGCAAATAATCAAATTCGATGGTGGTACGCTGGCCATTGTGCTCTACCACCAGTTGATGTCCGGGGCCATCTTGGCTTACTTCCAAGGCGTTGGCGCCGGTCATTACGTTAACGCCTTCCTGAGTGAGCGTGCGCTCCACGTGTTCGCCTACGTCTTGGTCTTCTCGGCCTAGCAATTGGGGAATACCCTCCACCAACGTGACCTGACTGCCCAGGCGGGCAAAACTCTGGCTGAGCTCGCAGCCAATTGCTCCGCCGCCCAGTACGACCAAGCGTTTAGGCAACTCCGTGAGTGACCACAGGTTTTCTGAGGTGAGCAGTGGTGCATGCTCGATACCAGGAAGCGATGGCACGCGGGGGCGTGCGCCAGTGGCTAGCACAATATGGCGGGCGGTCAGGGTTTTATCACCGATGTTGATTTCCCAAGGAGACGTCAGAGTGGCGTGTTCCTGATACACCTCAACGCCCAGTTTAGTGTAACGCTCGACACTATCGTGGGGTTCAATATCAGTAATGGCTTGGTGTACGTGCCCCATCACCTTGGCAAAATCAATCTCCGGCTCGCTAGCGTTAACGCCAAAGCGATGTGCTGTACGTACTTCGTGGGCAGCGTGGGCGGCACGAATTAGCGCCTTTGAAGGTACACAGCCGGTATTCAGGCAGTCGCCGCCCATCTTATGCTTTTCTACCAATGCTACTTTAGCTTTTACGGCGCTGCCGATGTAGCTAGTGACCAGACCCGCTGAGCCGCCGCCGATGACCACAATGTCGTAATCAAACCGGGATGGGCGCTTAAAACCACGATAGGCATTGCGCTTTTGTACTAGTAGCGCAATACGGCGAGCTATCCAAGGAAACACTGCCAGCAGCGCAAACGAGGCCAAAAGCCCAGGAGAAATAATACCGCCCAGGCTTTCAAGTTCACCCAATTGACCGCCCGCATTCACGTAAACCACGGTGCCGGGCAACATGCCTAGCTGGCTTACCCAATAGAAGGTGACTGTTTTAAGCCGCGTTAGGCCCATCACCAGATTGATCATAAAGAAGGGGAATATCGGTACTAAGCGAAGGATGAAAAGATAAAAAGCGCCGTCTTTATCAACGCCACGATTGACCGTATCGAACTGGCGAGGAAAACGCTTTTCAATCGGCTGTCGAAACAGGAATCGAGAAAGTAAAAAGGCCAGCGTTGCACCGATGGTGCTGGCAAAGGAGATAATTAACAGCCCCCAACCGAGGCCAAACAGTGCGCCACCTAGCAGTGTGAGGAGTGTCGCGCCGGGTAGCGATAGTGTCGTCATAACCACATACACCGCAAAGAAAATGCCCGCAACCTGCCAAGGGGATTGCTGGAATGCAGCCTGGAAATCGCTGCGATAGGTTTGCAGGGTTTCCAAGGTGAAGAACGTATGGGCACCGCTCACGTAAAAGCCGAGCACGGCCAGTAGCAGCAGGGTGATAATCAGCAGGCGCTGACGGTTCATGGCAGGCTCCGTTGGGGCAAGGTGGTGGTAGAAACAGAACATTCGTTCAGTAACAGTGACGTAAAGAGCGGAATCCTTACAGGCTGTTTGCGTGCTTCAGTGTTTGTTGCCAGCGCTGCCAGTCTTCTGGGCGGTCAATATCCCACATGGTGTCGGGAAAGATGGCTTCCAAGGACAGCGCTTCAAGCCGCTGTCGAGTGACTTGGAGCACTTGCTCGGTTCCCCAAGGAATGTTCTTAAAGAGGCTAGGATGATCGTCATGAGTGCCGATCAACCCATAGCCGCCGTCTTCGGCAGGTAAAATCACCACTGGCACGTCTTTAAGCGCTGAACTGCACTGCCTAAGCATGGCAACGGTGATACTAGGGCAATCAGTGCCCATCACCATCGACGGACCTTGAGTGCTATTCAGTGCATGACGTACGCGCATTCCCAAATCGCCCTGAAGTTGAGCGGCGAGCGAAATGCCGTAGTGGGACTGCAGCTCCACAAACAAAGGATGCTGATGCTCTAAGGAAGTCCATAGTGTGACGTTTTGCGATCCCAGTGCTTGGCAGGCGGTGGCAACGCAGTGGCGAACCATGGTGGCATGGGCTTGCGCCGCACCTTCTGGCCCTAGGCAAGGAATTAAGCGCGTTTTCGCCTGCCCAGGCAGTGGCGCTTTGGCCAGTAGATGTAAATGGGGCAGCACCGGTGACTTAACGGGCATTGCGATACTCCTTGGCCAGTTGGGTGGCGCTGACACCGCGCCAGTAGCGATAACGCAGCCGCCACATCAGGCAAATAGTTTTCCAGGCGCCGAACTGATCCCAGCGCCTGCCTGAGCTTATCACTTTGGTGCGTAGGCAGGCGGGGGGAGAAAGTGCCTTCAGCCGCTTGCTTAACTCAATATCTTCCATTAACGGTTGTTCGGGAAAGCCGCCGACCGCTTCAAAAGACGCTCGGCGTAAGAACATGCCCTGATCGCCAGTGGCGATACCGCTTAGCCGTGAGCGTAGGTTCATAAGAATGCTAACGAGCGGCAGCCAGCGGCTTTTTCCCTCAAGGTGAATATCAAACCGCCCCCAGCAATTTGTGCTCAGCGATTGGGAGATCAGCTTGCAGGCCCCTTCGGGAAGCCGGGTATCAGCATGTAAAAATAGCAGCGCCGCTGAGCGCGCGCGTTCTGCGCCGAGGTTCATCTGCCGTGCTCGGCAAGGGGCACTCGTCAGTAGTGTATCCGCTAGCGGGGTGGCTAGCGCCACGCTTTCATCGGTACTACCTCCATCGACTACAATGATTTCCACGCCACTCTCCCGCAGTGGCTGCAGCGCAGATAGCGCCGTCTCAATCCCTGCGGCCTCATTCAGCATGGGGATCACAACGCTAAGCTTAGGCAATTCAGCATCTGGGCTAGCCAAGGGCAATGATCGGCCCTCCTGCGGCATTGGCATCGGCTTCATCATGGGTGACCAGCAGGGTGGGTAAGCCCGCTTCGCGAAGCTGGCCGAACACTAGCGTACGCATCTCCTGGCGCAGTGCGGTGTCCAGTTTGGAAAACGGCTCATCCAGCAGCACGGCACGGGGCTGTGAAAGCAGCAGGCGCATCAGCGCCACCCTAGCTTGCTGGCCGCCGGAAAGAGTCGCCGGATCGCGGTTTTCAAAGCCCGCCAGCCCCACTTGATTCAACGCTTGGGCAACTTGCTGGCGTTTGTCGTTGGCACGGTGTGGCAGGCCAAAGCGACAATTCCCCGCCACACTTAAATGGGGAAATAGCATCGGGTCCTGAAACAGCAGGCCAATGCCACGCTGTTCGGCGGGCAGCGTATCTAGACGTTTATCACCCAGATAGAGTTCACCTTGAGCCTGAAAGGCAGGCGACAAAAAGCCCGCTAGATAGGCCAGTAGCGTTGACTTTCCCGAGCCGGAAGGGCCCATGACAGTTAATACTTCGCCTGGCGCTATGTCACAGTGCATTGCCAGCAGTGCTTCGCCTGCCAGCGTGATCGTCATCTGTTTGATGTGCAACGATTGAAGGTTTGGGATCATGCAGCTCCTCGCATTTGGCGGCGTTTTGCCCATACAAGGCGGGGAATCATGAGTGCCAGACTAAAGCCAATAAACGGCAGCAGCGCCTGCAACAGCGCTAATACCGCCACTAGCCTGCGATTGCCGCCAGACGCCATGGCAACGGCTTCGGTAGTGATGGTGGGTACGCGACCACCACCCAGCAGCAGTGTTGGCAAATACTGGCCAATACTGACGGCTAAGCTAACTGCGCAGGCGGTGAGTAGCGGGGTCAATAACAGTGGCAGACGCACTTGCCAGAAAGCTCGCCAGGGGGGAACACCCAGTGACAGTGCCACCTGTACCCAGCGTGGGTCCAGCCGCCGGTAGGACTCTGACAGCGATAAATAGAGATACGGCACCACAAACAACAAATGAACGGCCACTACCAAGGCGTGCTGAGGGCGGATGGCAATGCTTTCAACGGCGACCACTAAGCCAAACAGAAAGGCTACTTGAGGCACAATTAGCGGTAGGTAAAGCAGCCATTGGGCACGCAGTGCAGGCAAGTGGTGGCGCGCTGCATGTTCCAATGTTGCCACGACCAGTACCGCGGCGATAAGTGTCGCGGCCAGCCCCACACTCAGCGTATTGATCAGCGGTGTTGCCACGCCGGGCAGAATGCGCTGCCAATGATCCAGTGTGAACGTGCCCGGCAGCGCATCCGGAAAACGCCAAAAGCCCGCTACTGAAAACAGTGCCAACCCGGCCAGCGCACTGATCGCTAGCAAAGTGACAGCTAGCAGCAACGCACGGCCGCCAAACGCAATCGCCGTTGCCCCTGATGCCCGCGAGCCGTTGGCCAACCAGCGTTGGCAGAGACGTTTGATTCCTTGTTCGCCAAGCCACCAAGTCAGTAGTGCCGCCAGGGTAACGCCAAACTGCAGTACGGCACCGGCAGACGCCATAAAGCGGCGGCTTAAATCGGGGTCATTAAACCAGGTGAGCACCGAAACGCTCAACGTTGGTGGCAGAGTGGGGCCAAGAATCAACGCCATATCCACCACCGAAGTGGCGTAGGCAATAACGGCATAAACCGGCAAGCGAATCAGTGGGTAGAGCGCTGGGAAAACGCACTTCAGCCAAGCAATGCCGGGCGCGTAGCCCAGCGAGCGCGCCAGGGTGACACGCTGTTCAGGACGTAACTGAGGTAACGCAGCTAAACTCATCAACAGCAAAAAGGGCACTTCTTTGAGTATCAGGCCCGCCATTAGCGCCAACCCAAACGGGTCGTTGACGATCAGCAGATCAGGTGGGCGCTCCCACCCAGTGAGCCCAGGAGACGCCCAGCGCACCAGCAACCCTGAAGGCGCAATCAAAAAAGCTAAGCCAAAGGCCACGGCTGCATGGGGAATGGCCAGTAGTGGTGAGACCATTCGCCGAATGGCACGGTCAATCCAGGTGCCTTGGCTAGCCGCCAGAAACAGCACCACGATAAACAGTGCCACCAAGGCGGTGATCAGACCGCTAAAATAGCTCAGCAGTACGGAGCGGTGGAGACCAGCGTGCGCCCATAGGTCTTGCCATGCTTCCAGATGAAACGTGTCCGCCCCGAGCACCGGTAAATAGCCAAAGGCAGGCAACAACACCATGCCAAGCCCCGCACTTACTGGAATAACCAAAAGTGCAATAAGCAGTATAGAGGCTAGCCGCAGGATCAATTAATTAACGCCATAACGCTTAAGCCACGCATCCTGTAGCGCCGTCATCCAACTGGGGTGAGGTTCGGCCAGGGTATTGGAAAGTGCATCGGCAGGCAGCGCAGATGGATGGATTTCACCTTGTTCGAAAAGTGCCTTGTCGTTTTCATCTAACCGACTGGCTGCCAATACGGTGCGATCGCCCCACATACTAAGCGACTGCTTTTGGGCTTGAGCTTCAGGTGAGAGTAGGAAGTTGGCTAGTGCCATCGCGCCTGCCTTATGGGGAGAATTATAGGGAATAGCGACAAAGTGAACGTTTCCTAGGGTGCCGCCTTCCAGCACATAGCTGCGCACACTCTCTGGAAGTTCATACTCCATCACCGCGACAGCGGCATCTGTCGGGTAGAAGGAGAAGGCTAAACTGAGCTCGCCATCGCTCATCAATGCGCGCAGGTTAGGGCCTGATTCCGGGAAACTGCGGCCGCTGCGCCACAGATAAGGGTGCAACTCATCCAAATAATCCCACAATGGCGCGGTGATCTCCGCAAACTCCGCTTCAACCACTGGCGCATAAAGGGCGTCATCTTGATTAGATAATTCAATTAACGCCTGTTTTAAAAAGGTGCTACCGGTGAAATCGGGAATACGTGGATAGCTGAATTGGCCAGGGTTGTCTTTGGCCCACTCCAGCAAATCCGCAATACTATGCGGCGGCGTTTCAGTTTGAGCGCTGTCGTAGTAGAACGTGATTTGTGCTTTTCCCCAAGGAGATTCATAGCCTTCAGTAGGCAACGTAAAGTCGGTAACCACTTCTGGGTTTTCATCTGGGTGAGTCAAGGCGAAGTTAGGCAAGGATTCGGCAAAGGGGCCAAATAAGAGATCCTGTTCGCGCATGGCGGCGAAGTTTTCGCCGTTAATCCAGATCAGGTCGATGCGGCCATCATCCATGTTACCAGCCTGCTTTTCACCCAGTACTCGAGCAACGGCGCTACCTGTGTCATCTAACTTTACATGCTCTACATCGACGCCATACGTGGACTGCATTTGCTCGGACACCCAAGCGATATAGCGGTTGGTGCGACTGTCACCGCCCCAGGCGTTCCAGTAAACGGTTTGACCTTCGGCAGCTTGCAGTACGGCATCCCAATCATTGGGATCTGGGGCAGCCATGGCGGGCAGCGCCAGTGACAACATGGCGGTGGCGACAGCGGTCGTTAGGGTGGTGCGTGGTTTCATCGTACACCTTTTAAAATCAGTTGGTTATAGAGATTCTTTTAGGTGGAGAAGTTCATTATGGACATGCCCAATAATCGGCAGTGACAAATAGTGTTCGACCCGGTCGCGGACATGGGCAATGACGTCAGCATCGGTGAGTTCTGCTGACCAATCCTGGCCACGGTACTCGATATCTTTGCGTTGCAAATGCTGGGCTCGCCACTTGGCACACCATGTTAATGACCACAGCCAAGTAGCACGTCGGCAGGCGACCAGTGTTTCCGCGCTGGGTGATTTACCCGCATGCGCTTGCCAACGCTGATAAAAAGCGACGACCTCTTCCAGAGTAAGCACTGCCTGGCTGTTAACGTCCCAGGTGGTCGAGGTGTAAAGCGAGGTGTGGGCTAAATCGATCCCTGGCAGACCGTAGCGGCACTTCTCTAAGTCCACCAACATCGCGCTACCTTCTGCAGTGATCAGAAAATTTCCAGGGTGGGTATCAAAGCTGATCAAGCAGCGCTCGGCATCGGGCAGCGTGGTGGGCAGTGCCTCCAGCTCATCGCGAACACGGGCAATGACATCGGGCTCCAAGTCGGCCTTTTCCAGCCACTCGGCCTGGCGGCTAACTTCCTCACACATGGCCTGCCATGAGTCGGCAGGCGCTAGTAGTGGTTCGGGATGCTCAGGTAGCGGTAAGCGGTGTAGGCTTGCCAGGGTCTCTGCGATACGTGGTAAATCCTGCGGTAGCTGCGCCAACCGTCCCTCAATGGCATCGACCAGCAGCCCGCCACGCGGTAGGGCATCGCTCACGGGCAAGATGTCATGCAAGCGGGGTACTTGGCCTCCCTGGCTGGCGCGTTCGTAGCATGCGGCTTCATATGCCAAGTTGTCGGCCGGAGCCAAGTTCATTTGGCTCTGCTTGGGCAGCCGTGCGACCCAATCATCGCCATCGCGATGCACCCACACATGATCGTGGGCAAGCCCAGTGTCCGCCATCGGTGAAAGCGATTGGTAAGCGATCTCCGCCTGTTGCAGAGTGTTGTCTAATGCCTGCAGTCGAGCCTCAGAGAGTGTGGGCATAGAGCATTCCGTAGTGTGAGAAACGGGGGCTGAGCGTTCAGTGTTGGTACTCAGTGGCAGAATCATGACCAACCTTACACGGTTCGTCATAAAAAACGATGACGATGGGGGCCGCGGCGGTCAGTAGAGAGGTGTATGAACGACAACGGCACCCAATAGGTGCCGTTGAGATACTGCCGTCAGCGCTGACTTACATCGCCGCGATCTTCACTTGTTGCTCTTCCAGCAGCTTTTTGGCAGCTTGGAATTCAGCGAGTTTGCCACGCTCTTTTTCCACCACGGCTTCGGGGGCTTTGGCGATAAAGCCTTCGTTGCCGAGTTTCTTCTCGATACCGCCGATCAACTTATCCTGCTTGTCAATTTCTTTGGCCAGGCGTTTGAGTTCGGCGTCTTTGTCGATTAGATCCGCCATCGGTACCAGCACTTCCATATCGCCCACTAGCTGTGTTGCGCAGAGCGGTGCGTCGTCTGGGTTGGATAGCCAGGTGGCGCTTTCCAACTTGGCCAGCTTGGCGAGGAAGTGGCGATTGCTTTCCAGACGCTGGGCATCTTCCGGCTTGCCTTTGGTGAGCAGTACGTCCAGCGGTTTGCCAGGGGCGATGTTCATCTCAGCGCGGATGTTACGCACCGCGATAATCACGCCTTTTAGCCATTCGATATCGCGAGTGGCCTGTTCGTCGATTTTGCTTTCGTCGGCTTCCGGCCAAGCTTGGAGCATGATCGACGCGCCATCACCGACGAAGGTGCCTGCCAGCGGCGCAACGCGCTGCCAGATCTCTTCTGAGATGTAGGGCATCATCGGGTGGGCGAGGCGCAGAATCACTTCCAGTACGCGCACCAGGGTTCGCCGCGTACCACGTTTGGCTTCCGTACTGGCGCTTTCGTCCCATAAAACAGGCTTGGAAAGCTCCAGGTACCAGTCACAGTACTCGTTCCAGACAAACTCATACAGCGCTTGGGAGGCGTGGTCGAAGCGGTACTCGTCCATCGCTTTGGTGACCTGGACTTCGGTTTTCTGCAGCTGGGAAATAATCCAGCGGTCGGCCAGTGAAAGCTCAACGTCGCCACCCTCTGTGCCGCAGTCTTCACCTTCGGCATTCATTAGCACGTAGCGTGAAGCGTTCCACAGCTTGTTGCAGAAGTTGCGGTAGCCATCCAGACGGTTCATATCAAACTTGATATCGCGCCCAGTGGTTGCCTGGGAAAGGAACGTAAAGCGCAGGGCGTCGGTGCCGTGGGCTTCAATGCCGTCTTTAAACTCGTCCTTGGTCGCTTTGGCAATGGCTTTGGCCTGTTTCGGCTGCATCATATTGCCGGTGCGCTTTTCCAGCAGCGCATCCAGGCTGATGCCGTCAATCAGGTCGATGGGATCCAGCACATTGCCCTTGGATTTGGACATTTTCTGACCCTGACCGTCGCGTACCAAACCGTGCACATAGACGGTTTTGAACGGTACTTCGCCAGTGAACTTGAGGGTCATCATGATCATCCGAGCGACCCAGAAGAAGATGATGTCAAAACCGGTCACCAACACGCTGGAGGGGTGAAAGGTTTCCAGTTCTGGGGTTTTTTCCGGCCAGCCTAGCGTGCCGAACGTCCACAGGCCCGAGCTGAACCAGGTGTCGAGCACGTCTTCGTCTTGGGTCAGTGTCACCTCTGCACCTAAGCCGTGCTTCTCGCGGGCTTCCTCCTCGCTACGGGCAACGTACACATTGCCTTCCGCGTCGTACCAGGCAGGAATGCGGTGGCCCCACCACAGCTGGCGGGAGATACACCAGTCTTGCAGGTCGCGCATCCAAGCGAAGTACATGTTTTCGTAGTTCTTCGGTACGAACTGGATGTCGCCGTTTTCCACCGCTTCAATGGCCGGCTTGGCCAACGTTTCTACCGCAACGAACCATTGATCAGTGAGCAGCGGTTCGATCACATCGCCAGAGCGGTCGCCATAGGGCAGGGTGTTGTTGACGGCTTCTACCTGTTCCAAAAGGCCCAGGGCGTCCATGTCGGCAACAATTTGCTTACGCGCTTCAAAACGGTCCAACCCTGCGTACTTGGCGGGTAGGCTGGCGTCTTCGTCGGGCTGGGGAGTGCCTTTTAGGTCGAAGATTTCAGCGCGCTCAAGGATGGTGGCATCCTTGGTGAACACATTGATCAACAAGTGGTTCTGGCGCTTGCCGACTTCGTAGTCATTGAAGTCGTGGGCCGGGGTGATCTTCACGCAGCCGGAGCCTTTTTCCATATCGGCGTGTTCATCGGCAACGATAGGAATGCGGCGGCCGACTAGCGGCAATTCGATAAATTTGCCGACCAACGAGGCATAGCGAGCATCGTCTGGGTTAACCGCGACACCCGTATCGCCTAGTAAGGTTTCGGGGCGAGTGGTTGCCACGACCAGATAATCTTTACCATCGGTGGTTTTGACGCCATCGGCTAGTGGGTAGCGGAAGTGCCAGAAGCTGCCCTGCTGATCTTTGTTTTCCACTTCTAGGTCGGAAATGGCGGTGTGCAGGGTAGGGTCCCAGTTCACCAGGCGTTTGCCACGGTAGATCAACTTTTCTTCGTGCAAGCGCACGAACACTTCTTGCACGGCTTTATAGAAGCCGTCATCCATCGTGAAGCGCTCGCGGGACCAATCAACGCTGGCGCCCATGCGGCGCAACTGGCGGGTGATGTGGCCGCCGGACTCCTCTTTCCACTCCCATACCTTGTCGATAAACGCATCGCGGCCCAGGTCGTGGCGGGTTTTGCCTTCTTCCGCGGCAATTTTACGCTCAACCAGCATTTGCGTGGCGATTCCGGCGTGGTCGGTGCCTACCTGCCACAGGGTGTTGTTGCCCTGCATCCGCTTCCAGCGCGTCAGGGTATCCATAATGGTGTCCTGGAACGCGTGGCCCATGTGCAGGCTGCCGGTCACGTTAGGCGGCGGAATCATGATCGAAAACGGCTTACCGCGGCCTGTTGGGGCGAAGCGGTTGTCGGCTTCCCAGCGTTCGTACCAGCGGGTTTCGATCTGTTCGGGTTGGTAGGTCTTTTCCATGGGGAGTCGGCTCACGGCTTGCAAAAAAATGGTGGCAAGTATACCGCGAACGACCCCCTGGCGTCAGGGGCGTTGATGAAACCGCACAGCGGTTAATCGCGTAGGGCGCGGTCGCGTACTTTCACCACGGGCTCCATGAGATAGTCCAATACGCTGCGCTTACCGCTGAGAATATCGATTTCCGCCACCATACCAGGAATTATGGTCAGCGGTTCATTGTCAGCGTCGAAGAGATAGCCGTCGGTGCGCACCTCAACGGGGTACATCAACTCACCGCTTTCGGGCATCTGAACAGCGTCGGCGGCAATAGTGACCAGCTCGCCATCCAGGCCGCCGTAACGGGCAAAGTCGTAGGCCGTTAGTTTTACCTTTACTGGCTGGCCGGGGTAGAGGAAGGCGATATCCGAGGGGCGAATATGCGCCTCTACGACCAAGGCGTCATCGGCAGGAACGACTTCTACCAGCGGCTCACCGGAGCCTGCTACGCCACCTACGGTGCTAATATGCACTTGATTCACGACCCCCGCGACTGGCGAGCGGATGGTGGTGCGTGCCACCTGGTCTGCTCGGCCGGGAAGCGTCTTTTGTAGCTCTGCGACCTGTGAGGTCGCTTCGGCCAACTGAGTGAGTGCATCGGCTTCAAAGGCATTGCGAGCGGCTGCTTTGCGGTCTTCAATTTCAGCGATGGAAGATTCAGCGCGGGCAACGGCACTTTGTTGACGGGCTACCTCGCCGCGCAGCTCGTTGAGTGATTGACGCACTCGCAGCAGCGAGGTTTCTGGTTCAATACCGCGCTGAGCCAGTGGCTGAATGATGGCCAGCTCTCGTTCGGCCAGCTGTACGCCGGAACGGGCGGTGCTTAACGCGGCTTCGAGCTCAGCTTTCTCCTGACTGCGCTGATAGCCCTGCTGTTCTAATACTTGAAGTTCGGCGCTTAGCTCCAACTGCCGCCCATGAAACAGACGGGTTTCGCTCGCAGCCACACTAGGTGCGCCTTGGCTGAGTGCATCATCGAGTGCCAGCGGCGTTTGGTTGATTTCGGCTTCCAGGCGTTGCAAGCGCAGTTGTAACGAACGCAGGCGCTGTAAACTCTCTTCGTAGTCACCTTCCAGCGTGCCGCCACTAAGCACCATCAGCGTGTCGCCTTGTTCGACCGTATCCCCACGGCGTACGTTAATCTCGGTCACCACGCCGCCTTCCAGGCTTTCTACTACTTGCAGGCTGCGCGAGGGCACGACTTTGCCTTGCCCTCGGGTCACTTCGTCCACCTCCGTGAGATAAGCCCACAAGAAGCCAATCAGTAAAAAGCCAATAATGGTGAGCAGGAGTAAGCTGCTGCCAATCGGGCGCTTGGCGCGGCCGTGGCGAACAAAGTGTTCAAAATCAAGCTGGGACGTCGGGCGGCTCACAATGCTGCTCCTTCACGCGCGCGGTGAGGTGCTGCTTCAACGGGGCGCATCACCTGGGTCTTGGGGCCATCGGAAATAATCTTCCCTTGATCAACAATAATCACCCGATCAACCAGTGCTAGTAGGCTGGTACGGTGCGTTACGACGACCAGAGTTTGCGACTGGCTAGCGGCTTTGAGCCGTGAGATCACCTCTTTTTCGGTTTGAATATCCATTGCGCTGGTCGGCTCATCCATCAGTAGCATCGGCGGGGCACCCAGCAGCGCGCGGGCAAGGCAGATAAGTTGTCGCTGGCCACCGGAAAGCCCTTCGCCGCGCTCACCAATAGGCATGTCGTAGCCTTGGGGGTGGCGGGCGATAAAGTCGTGGGCACCGGCCAGTTTGGCGGCCTGGAGAATTTGTTCATCGGTAGGGTGGTGGGCACCAATCGCAATATTCTGGCGAACGGTGCCAGAAAACAGCCACGCTTCCTGCAACACGCTACCAATATTGTGACGTAAATCCGCAGGGTCAATTTGGCGAATATCGGTGTCGTCTACCAGTACCGCGCCTTTTTCGGGCGGGTAAATGCCGAGCAGTAGCCGCGCTAGGGTGCTTTTCCCAGAGCCCACACGGCCCAACAGCGCAACTTTTTCTCCAGGCTCGATGGTCAGGTTGATATTGGCCAGTGCCGCAGTGGTTTGCTCTGGGTAGCGGAAGCTCACATCTTGCAGGCTGATTTTGCCTTCCAGAGAAGAGCGGCTTAAGTAGTGACGGCCAGCGGGGCGCTCGGAAGGCATATTCATTAGTTGGTCGAGCGCACGGTAAGAGGTGCGGGCTTGGTTAATGCGGGTCATGGTTTGAGCCAGCTGCGCCAGCGGCGCGAGTGCCCGTCCGGTGAGAATCACACAGGCAATCATTGCGCCCATGGAAATCACTCCGTCGCCGACTAAAAACACCCCATACACCACAATACTCACCTGAGCGGCCTGCTGGGCGAACGCGGTGGCATTAAGAGCAAACTGTTGAATAGCACGGCCTTTACGACCCACGTTAGATTGCTGCTGAACGCTCTCTTCCCAGCGCTGACGAATCATTGGCGCAGCGCCACTGGCTTTAATGGTTTCCAGCCCGGCTACCGCTTCAATCAGCACGCCCTGCTTGGAACGGCTCTCTTCAAAGGCTTGGCCGGAAAGGCGTTTAAGAAATGGCTGCACCGCCAGGCCAATCAGCAGTACCAACGGCACGGCAATCAGCGGCACCATAAAGAGTGGGCCCCCAATCAGATAAATCACGCCGATAAACAGGAAAATAAACGGCAAATCGACGAGGGCTACCAGCGATGCTGAGGCGAAGAAATCGCGCAGCGACTCAAATTCTCGCAGGGTATTGGCAAACCCACCGGTAGAGCCCCGCTTGGCACTCATTTGTAGGTTGAGCACATGGTCAAAAATGCGCCTGCCCATGCGCAGGTCAGCTTCTTGTCCCGCCCGTTCAATAAACAGTTGGCGCAACGTTTTTACCGCAAAATCAAACAGCAATGCGATGCTCACACCCACGGTTAGCGCGACGAGCGATTCAATGGCCTCGTTGGGCAATACGCGGTCGTAAACCACCATAATAAACAGTGAGGTGGCTAGCCCAAGGAAGTTGGTTAGCGCAGCGGCAATCACCACTTGGGTGTACACCCAACGATTAGACGAGAGTGCGCTCCAAAACCAGTGGCCGCCTTGTATGGCTGGCTCGCTATTCAGCGTTACCGGCCGGTAGCGGGCACGCACTGCAATCAGATGGCCGATGTACTCTGCTTGAAGGGCACTTAACGCGGTTTCGACCGGCTGTTTGCCTAATGCCGGATCGAACAGCGCAAAACGCTCATCATCAATGCGCTCAATGATCACCACGGCGCGCCCGTTTTTTAGCAGCGCGACCGCTGGCAGCAGCGAGTTACCTAGCGTTGCCAGCGCATGTTCACCCAGCGCCGCGACCATGCCGTGACGCTCGGCAGCATCAATAAAGCCGTCGGGGGTGAGCGGGGTGTTTGCGCCTACCCGTTGGGCGCGTATAGCAGCTTCTGAGACCGGCAGCTCAAGCCGAGCCGCCACAAAGGTCAGGCATTGCTCAAGGGCATCCGTGTGTGGATTAGCGGCGTTCAAGGTAAATCTCCATCACATCGAGTAGCTGCCCGGTTACCGCGAGCTGTTGAAAGCTAGCTTGCTCCCAGCGCACACGGCGATTAATCAGCTCTAGCGCGGTTTGGAACAGATCCCGCTGGGCGTCCAACAAATCGTTAATGCTGCTTCTTCCTACGGCGAACTGATCGCGGTAGGCCAGTAGCGCTTCTTCTTCAGCGGCAAGCGTGGCGGTTTGCGCTTCAAGCTCCGCTAGGCGGGTGCGCGTGTCGGTATAGGCAGAGCGCACTTCCCGCTCCAGCTCGCGATGCAAGGCTTGGCGTTCAAATTGGCTCTGCTGCTGACGTTCAACCGCCTGGGCAATGCGCGATGAGGTCGCGCCGCCGCTATAGGGCGTGTAATCAAGATTAAATAGCAGCGCCACGTCATTATCCGATTCGTTGAACTCATTCACATCGAATTGACGACCTTCCACGGCTACGCTCAGGCTAGGCAAGCGGGCGTTACGGGTAGCTTGAGCGTCGGCTTCGCTGGCCTCGCTGGCCAGGGTTTGGCTACGCAGCGAGGCGTTACGTGCAAGGGCGTTATCCAGCAGTTGGTCGGCGCTGGTCTCGCTTAGTAGCGCCCCGCCTTGGGGCAAGGCCAGCTCGTCGGGCTGGGTAAAGAACGCTTCTTGGTAGACGTTAATCGCCCTGGCTAACTCACCTTCTAAAGAGATTAGCCGCGAGTTGGCGTCGCTTAAGCGGCTCTGGGCACGCAGTACATCGGCTCGCGAACCGGCGCCTGCCTCGCGGCGAAGTTGAACGTCTTCAAAAATGCGCTGATGCTGCTGCAGATTGTGCTCAGCTAGCTGGCGCTGAGCGCTAACACGGGCAACATCCAAGTAGGCATTCAAGGCGTAGAGGACTTCTTCTTCGACACTGGCGTGGGACTGCCAGTAAGCCGCTTCAGCGCTAAGATCGGCAGCGCGGATGCGTTCGCCGCTGGCGCCAAAATCTACCAACAGCTGGCTGAGCGTAATGACCGCGTCAACACGTGAGCCGCGGTCGGGCAGTGATTCAGTGCGCTGCAAGTCGTTACGGTACTCAAGCCCAGCGTTTACCTGAGGGCGGCGTACGGCGCGCACTTCGTCAATTTGCAGCACCGACTCACGCTCACGCGAGCGTTGTGCCAGAATTCGAGGCTGTTGCTCTAGCGCCTGTTGGATTTTTTGGCGTAGCGCACCTAGCGCAGGGGTGGCTTCCATTGGCTGACCCGTTTGCCAGCGAAAGCGCGTTAATAGTTGCGTTAGTTCCGGCGAAAATGCCGGGCCTTCCAGCGATGAGGCGGGCAGTGGCGCAGCCTCAGGAAGCGGTTCATCAAGCGCCGTTTGAGCGGCCAGTAATGGACTTGCCAGCAAAAACGCAGCGGCCACGCTGCTTAGTAATAGCCGTTTGCGTGGCCGCGTATCAACATTAAAAGACATTCACGTTCCTGAATAACGTCGGTGCTTGGCACCCAATTAAGAGGGATCCGGCCATTGATAGCGTTCTTCGCTGCTAAACGCTTCTTGCCACTCGGAAAGGGGGCGGGAAGCGTTTGCTTCTGGCGGCGATGTTGTCGGCCGCTGAAGGAGGCTGCGAAGTACGCCAAGCTGCCGTTGGGATATGAGCTGAGCGTACACTAAAGGAACGGCACCCAATTGCCAGAAAAGCCCCATTTGTTCAGCGGATAGCGCCTTCCAAGCGGGCTCATCAATTTGATATAGCGGCGCGCTGCCTTGATAGCCTTCTGGCTGCCAAGGCGTGAGCAGCTTGGCATTGGCCAATGCATCAAGCTGCTGTGCAACTCGCTGGCAACCTGCTTCCCGCTGCTGGAGAAAAGCCAGTACTTGTTGGGGGAAGCTGGCTAGCTCGCCGTGTTGGTTAAAGAAAGGCTCGGCATCCAGGCGCGCCACCACAAAGGGTGAATGTTGGTCGATGCATAGCTTTTCAGGATATTCAGCATGCAGCCCGAAGGGGTGGCTTCGCAGGGCGGCGGGCACATACGCCGCGCGCCAGCGCCCTTGGCTATCGACGATGAGATTTTGCTCATCGCGCAGCCCCAGTAGTGCGACGGCCTGCCAGCCTGATGCTGTTTGGGTAAACCCAATAGGAAAGCTGGCGGCCGCATGACGTAATTCACCCTCTGCTAGGCTTGCCTGGGTAATGTGCTGAGCAAAGTGGTAGGCAGTAAAACGTTGCCACATCAAACCGCCGTGGTGCTTAACGTTAAGCGGCACCCAGTGGGCAGTGTGGGCCATAGGAAAACCTTTGTGGTGTCGGTGTTAGGGCGGCCACCTTACCAAGAACACGCGTTAATCATTTACTTGAAGAGAGCCCACGCATGGCGATTAATCCAAGCACTGGGCCAGGCAGGAGCCACCAGATCACCCAGGGACCTTGGCTGGCCCATAGGGCAGTGACTAGAGCGATAGAAGGAATCGTTAGGCCAAAGCCAATAGCATTCATCATGGCAAGTGCTGCACCGAGGCGCTCAGGTGGGGCGGCGGCTGACGCCAGCGCGGAAAACTGCGCGGAATCGGCAATTAAGCTAATACCCCAAATCCCTAACAGGGTTAGCAGTAGCCAGGGTGAAGTGCCACCTAAGAGTGGATAGAGCAAACAAAGCGTGCCGGAGGTCGCTAGCGCCACAACGGCCACTCGCGCACTGCCCACTCGGCGGCTCCAGCGGCCAGCCCAAACGCAGCCAGGTAAGCCCAACGCAATCACCGCAAAGCTGAGCCATGGCTGAAGGCCCGGCGCTGCGCTTAGGCGTTCCAGCTCTCTAGCAACTAAAAAAGGCACCAGCGCCCATAGGGCGTATAGCTCCCAGCAGTGACCAAAGTAGCCCAGCGCCGCGGCGCGAAAGTTCTTTTGCCTGAAGGCAGCCAGTCCTGCCCAGGGGCGTCCGCCGCTGGCTGTGGCAGGCAGGTGTGACCCCACGCCTAGTTTAAAAATCATCAGTGCGGCGAGCAGTGCCAGGGCAGAGGACAGCAACAGTGGCCATTGCCATGGCAAGTGCAGCGTTAGCCCGCGCAATAAGTGGGGCGAGGCAATGCCCAGTGTCAGCATGCCGACCAACCAGCCCAGCGCCGAGCCTGCGTTGTTGGGTGTCCAGCTCACCACCAATTTCATACCGAGCGGATAAATACCGGCAAGACACAGCCCGACCAAAAAGCGTGCTGCTACCGCTAAGCTGACGCTCTCGGCGACACCAATAAACGCGGCGTTAATCAGCGCGCCTGCTACCGCAGAGATAGCGAACAAGTGGCTGGCGCGTACGCGGTCGGCAAGGCCGGTGGTGGCAATTAACAGCGTGCCGGTAATAAAACCTGCTTGCACTGCAATGGTGAGCAGCCCCAGGTCGCTTTCACTCAAGCCAACAGCCTGTTGAAGCGCCAGCCCAACGCCGTTAACACTGAACCAGAGCGATGTTCCAAACAGCTGTGCAATGACAATCACCGCCAACGGGGCGCGCGCTAAAAAAGCATGGGAAGATTGGGTGGATGCAAGCCGAGTGGGAAAGCGCATTGGGTGACTCTTCCGCTGAGTTGTTGTTATGTATGGCGCTAGTGTAAGTGGCTATGCATCAGTGGCCAGATGGTAGAAAGATTACCCCAACTTATGCGGCACCACTTCATGACCCATTTCTTTATAGCGTTGCCAGCAGGCACGTTTGGCGACCAGTACTTGTTGGTGCTGATTGATGATTTCGGCAATGCGGGCGTAGCGCTCCACGCCGTCGGGAATGTCGGGGTGCAAGTTCAGTAGAGCGGTTTCTTGCGTTGGCACCGGGAGTTGCTGCCAGCCTAGCGTTATCGGCACGCTGGCGGCCATATCGCTGTCTTCCAATGCGTGGGGGAGGTAGGCATCTTCACGGAACTGCCAAAGGGCCTCGTCGGCCTGTTCGGCCAGGGCTTTATCTTCGCAGTGCAGGTGCAACCGATAGCCTTTGCGGTAGATGGTTTCTGCTAGCTTGCAAGCAAACTGTAGGCGCGCTTCCAGGGTAGTGTCAGGAAGAATATAAAAATCGATACGTGCCATCAAAGGCTCCAGCGGTTCCCGCTTTTTTCAAAACCCGTCCCTACCACCGCGGCTAGTGGCGGTAGGGTGCCGGTTTATATCCGTTGATTTATACCAACTGATTTATACCAATCGGGTAAGCCAACCGTATTTGTCTTCACTGCGGCCATATTGCAGATCAAGCAGCGATTTACGGATGCGTTTGGCAATTTCATTGTTGCCATCGCCTTGTAAACGAATACGCTCGTTTTCGGTGACCAGTTCGCCGACCGGGGTAATTACCGCTGCTGTGCCGCAGGCGAACACTTCGGTAATCTCGCCAGACGCAGCGCCTTCGCGCCATTCATCGATGCTGATGGCGCGCTCTTCCGGTGTTAGGCCCGCATCTTTTGCCAGGGTAAGCACTGAGTTGCGGGTAACGCCTTCAAGGATGGTGTCGGTGAGGCGGGGCGTCACTAAACGACCATCTTTATAAACGAAGAACAGGTTCATACCACCTAGTTCTTCAATCCACTTGTTTTCAGCGGCGTCTAAGAACGCTACCTGGCTACAGCCGTTTGCGGCGGCTTCTTTCTGGGCTGCCAGAGAGGCTGCGTAGTTACCGCCGCACTTGGCAAAGCCGGTGCCGCCAGGGGCTGCGCGCTTGTAGTGGGAAGAGAGCCAGATAGACACCGGCTCAATGCCGCCTTTGAAGTAAGCCGCCGCCGGTGAGGCGATCACGTAGTAATCCACTTCATGGGCAGGACGTACGCCTAGGAAGGCTTCGGAAGCGATCATGAATGGACGCAGGTAGAGGCTGCATTCGTCGGCATCGCTGGAAGGTGTAGGTACCCAGGTGTGGTCTTGGGACAGCAACGCTTTCAGTGAACCGATGAAATCTTCATCGGAAAGCTCCGGCAACGCCAATCGGCGGGCGCTGCGGCGAAAACGCTCGGCGTTTTTCTCTGGGCGGAACGTCCAGATAGAGCCATCGGCATGGCGATACGCTTTAATGCCTTCGAAAATCTCCTGACCGTAGTGCAGCACCGAGGCCGCTGGATCGAGGGTTAACGGACCATAGGGACGCACTTGATGGCCGTGCCAGTCAGCGTCGACTGTCCAGCGGACGTGGGCCATATGGTCAGTGAAATGCTTGCCAAAACCTGGATTCTGCAGAATGTTGTCACGAATCTCATCGGCCATCGGTTGGTTGGACGGCAGTATTTCAAAATGTGACCCATGTTGGGTATCTGAAGCTGTGGGCACGGCGTATTCTCTCCGCTATAGCCTGGCCCCGAAGGGCAAGTGTTGGTGTTTATATGGTGTAGCGTGCGCCCTGAAAGCAGCACGCACGCTAATGCCCTTAGATGTAACGTTTACGTCAACGAAAGGCAACCGTTGATCGTCTGATTGTGATGTTAACCATCGCTATTTTCTACTTGTGCATCGGCCTCACGATCAAGCAAGTACTGGGTTAGCAGCCCAACCGGGCGGCCGGTAGCGCCTTTTTGTTTGCCGGAGTGCCAGGCGGTACCTGCAATATCCAGGTGCGCCCAGGGGAAGTGATCGGCAAAGCGCGATAGGAAACAGGCTGCCGTAATGGTGCCTGCCGGGCGGCCACCGATATTGGCCAAGTCGGCAAAATTGGAATCTAGCTGTTCCTGATATTCATCCCATAGCGGCAGATGCCAAGCACGATCCCAAGCCGCTTCGCCAGCGTCCAGCAGGTCAAGTGCCAGGTCATCATCGTTGGAAAGCAGGCCCGTTGCGTGGTGGCCAAGGCCAATAATGACAGCACCGGTCAGGGTGGCAATATCAACCACGCTGGCCGGGGTGAAACGCTCTGCGTAGGTAAGCGCATCGCACAGCACCAAGCGGCCTTCGGCATCGGTGTTGAGCACTTCAACCGTCAATCCTTTCAGAGTTTTGATAATGTCGCCGGGTTTGGTGGCCGCACCGTCAGGCATGTTTTCAGCAGCGGCAACAATAAACACCACATTTAGCTTGGGCTTAATGGCGAGCACTGCTTTTACGGTGCCGAATACGCTCGCCGCACCGCCCATGTCGAACTTCATTTCATCCATGCCTTCGCCGGGCTTCAACGAAATACCGCCGGTATCGAAGGTAATGCCTTTGCCCACTAGCACATGGGGCGCTTCTTCAGAATTTTCCGCCCCCTGGTATTTCATCACGATCAGGCGTGTTGGTTCTTGACTACCGCGCCCAACAGAAAGCAGTGAACCAGCACCCAGCGCTTCCAGCGCCTCTTCATCTAAAATTTCAACCTCGAGGGCGCCTTGGGAATCGCGGCCCAACTGCTCGGCTTGTTCGGCTAAATAGCGCGGTGTACAGACGTTGCCCGGCAAGTTACCCAAGGTGCGGGTGAGGTTGATACCCTGGCCAATGGCAGTGCCCAGTGTTGCCCCTTGTTTGGCCATTGGTGCTTCGTCGGCATCGCTGACAATCAGGTTCAGCTTGGCCAGGCTGGGGGCTTTTGCGGGAGATGATTTGAACTGGTCAAAGCGATAAATAGCGCGTTGAGCTGCTTCGAGTGTTTTACGAGCTTTCCAAGCAGTGTCGCGATCTTCTAGAGGAACGTCTGTAAACGTAGCACTAGCTTCATCAATGGGCAGTTTGGTCAACGCTGCCATGGCGGCGTCTAAGGCTTTAATAAACGCCGCTTCCTGGCATTTGGCACGTTCGCCCAGGCCAACGAGCAATAAACGTTCGGCGCCTAAGCCCGGCGCAAAGGGGACAAGCTGCACATTGCCCAGCGAGGCATCAAAGTCGCCACGGTCAAGCAACTGGCCAATTAGCCTCTCGCTCGCGTCATCTAATTTGGCGACGGCGGGCAATAAGTCGCTACCTTTAAAGACAGGCAAAACGAGGCAAGCCGTTTCGGCTTTGGCTGGGTTCGCGGTCTGAACGGAAAATTCCATGACGTCTCCAACAAGACAAGCATCGAGTGATTCGGGATAATGCCCCGTTACTTAGGTTTTGATAATCGGTTTTTGATAACAAATTTTTGATAGCAGTTTGATTAGTGTACCCAAGCCATGGGCGCATTGCATTGCAACCTGCGCTACTAGCCGGAGAGTGCGTTGATTTTATTTCGGTACTTAACTCGCGAAGTATTACTGACGATGTCAGCGGTGGCTGGAATTTTGCTGCTGGTCATCATGGGCAGCCGTTTTATTCGCTATTTCTCTGATGCGGCAGAGGGCGACATTCCGGTCACTATTTTAGGCAGCCTGATGGTTTTTCACCTGCCTGGATTTATGGAACTGATTCTACCGCTATCTTTTTTCCTGGGGATATTGCTGGCCTATGGTCAGCTTTATATGAACAGTGAAATTACCGTGATGGTGGCTTGTGGTATGAGCCCTATGCGGCTATTGCGAGTAACGCTGTTGCCTGCTTCGGTTGTGGCGGTGCTGGTGGGGCTTTGTAGTTTGTGGCTAACACCTGCGGGCGCGTTACAAACTGAGGCTGCGCTTGAAGAGCAGCGCAGTCGACTGGATGTGTCAGTACTGGCACCTGGGCGTTTCCAAGATTTCGGTGGAGGACGTACCGCTTACATCAGCGATTTCAGCAGCGATGGCACTGAAATGCAGGAGGTGCTGGTTCATGAGCAGCCCGTAGCTGGGGCGGAAAAGACTCATAGCTACGTGACCCGGGCAGGTTCTGGTTATCAAGAAACCAGTATGGAAACCGGCAGCCGTTTTCTAGTACTGGAGGATGGCGAGCGCTATGGTGTAACGCCAGGTAAACAAGCTGCTGAACGGTTAACGTTTGAGCGCTACACATTGCGCCTGGGCTTGAGCCGGAATCGACAAGAGCTGGATTCATTAGAGTACGCGACCACGACTGAGCTTTGGAACGACCCCAGTCCTCGTGCCCAAGCGCAATTTCAGTGGCGAGCGGGGTTGCCGCTAATGGTGTTTGTCTTGGCATTACTAGCCCAGCCGCTTTCCAGAGTAAACCCTCGTCAGGGGCGGTTTGCCAAACTACTGCCTGCCGTTTTTCTTTACGTCGCTTATTTAAGCCTGCTATTGGCCGCGGTGGATGCGGTCGGTAAGGGCGTGCTGGAAGTTGCGCTGGGGGTTTGGCCGGTACACGGGCTGTTCTTGGCGCTTGGCTGCCTGCTGCTATGGCACTCGCAACGTAAAGGAATGCGCTAATGAAGGGGCTAATTCATGCTTGCTGATCGTCTTGATCGTTATATTGCCCGCAATGTGTTGGCGGCCATCATTGTCGTCCAGTTCGTCCTGCTTGGCTTGGACATCACCATCGCCTATATCGGTGATTTAGGCGACACCCAAGGTAACTATACCGCGTTAGATGTGTTGATTTATCTGGGCATGCGTCTGCCTTGGCGATTTTATCAATACGCTCCGGTGGCGGTGTTGATTGGCGCTCTGATTGGCATGGGGAGCATGGCATCCAGCAACGAGTTAACCGTCATGCGTGCCGCTGGCCGATCGCTTGCGCGGATTGTCTGGGGTGTCATGAAGCCGGTGCTATTAGTGGTCGTGGTGGTACTGCTGGTCGCCGAATTTGTATCTCCCCGTACGGAGCAATTTGCCGAGGCATGGCGTTTAGAGCAGCGCCAGGGGGAAGGGGCACTGCTAACTAGCCGAAGTGGTTGGCAGTTTGAAGGAGAAAGCGTGTATCGCTTTGGCGCTATTCGTGCGGATAACGTGGTGCTGGATTTAACACGCTATCGTTTTGATGAGCGTCGGCTAATTGAGGCTACCCATGCGAATCGTGCGCATTGGGAAGAGGGGGCATGGCAGCTGGAAGATGTTACCACTACGCGTATTTTTGATGACCATACAGAGTCGGAGTATCAGCAACACGCGGGTTGGGATACAGCGTTAACGCCCACCCAATTGGAACGTTTGCTGCGTGATATCGAGAGCCAAGCGCCTAGTGAGCTGTGGGCGTACGCCAACTTTTTGCAAAGCCAAAACCTCCAAGCTGACCAACCGCTGCTCTATTTCTGGCAAAAGGTGCTGATGCCGCTAACGATGGGGTCACTGGTATTAATCGCCGCTTCCTTTGTGTTTGGCCCATTGCGCACGGTGGCCGCAGGTACGCGAGTGTTTTATGGCGTGGTGACCGGCCTTGTATTTAAGTATGTACAAGACCTGCTGGCACCTGCATCAACCATTTTTGGTTTTTCGCCTGTGTGGGCGGTGTTGGTGCCAACTCTTGCCTGTGCGGCGGTAGGTATTTATTTCTTACACCGCAACGGCTAGTTGCGGCGGCGACACGTGAATGAGGATGAGCATAGTGACGAGCAAGGTGACGAGCCCCCGGCGCTTTACCCAATTAGATAGCGTCTGGCCTGCTGGGTTAAGCCGCCGTTTAGGCGCGATGCTGTACGACGGATTTTTGGTCACAGCCATTTGGATCATGGTGACAGTAGCTCATCTGGCTTTTTTTCGCTTTGTGTTGGGGCAGCAGGCTGACGAGATAGGCACAACTCCGTTTGATATCTGGAGCCTTAGGCTGATGTTGCTGTTCTTTGTCACGCTATTCTTTATCTACTCGTGGCGGCGTGGTGGCATGACGTTAGGGATGCAGGCGTGGCGGCTGCGGGTGCAAACCACCGATGGTCATGCGATTACTCTTAAGCAAAGCCTAATTCGCTGTGTGACTGCCTGGCTGTCCCTGGCCGCGTTTGGCATTGGTTACTGGTGGGTTTTGTTTGATCGGCAGCGCAGAAGTTGGCCAGATATCGCCTCGAATACGCAAACCGTGGTGCTACCGAAAAAATAATTTTACCGCCTGTTTTGCTAAAAATATTGCTATGACAAGGCGTTATCATATGGCTCATTTTTATTAAGACGAATGGATACCAAAAAGCATCCATTTCTACTTGAAAAGATGTATGCGAATCATTTACATTCATCTCATGATCTTTATGAGGTGTTGCCATGTACGTTTGCGTGTGCAAGGGAGTAACCGACCATCAGATTCGCCAGCACGTTAGCGATGGAGCGCGCAGCTGGCGAGAAGTACGCGAGGCCACAGGTTGCGGAACCCAGTGCGGAAAATGCGCTTGTTTTGCTAAATCGCTAACCCGCGAAGCGGTTCAGGAGGCTCGTTGCGAAGCGGATATGAGTCTCGCTTACGCTGTGTGACGCGAATCACTATTGTTAAATTTATCGTTAGCAAATATATGATTTTTTTGAGTTTTTAGTCATTTTCTATATACTCCCAGCATCGTTGGGAGTAAGCCTATTTATGGCCTATACTCTCTAGTTAGCGTAATCGCACACTAAGAAAGGTGACGTCATGAAAGGTGATCCCAAGGTTATTCAGCATCTCAATATCGCCCTCGGCAATGAACTGGTAGCCATCAACCAGTATTTTTTGCATGCCAAAATGTACAAAGACTGGGGCTTTAAAGAGCTTGCCAAGTGGGAATACGATGAGTCCATTGAGGAGATGCAGCACGCCGATAAGCTAATTGAGCGTATTTTGTTCCTTGAAGGCATTCCTAATCTTCAAGATCTAGGTAAGCTGCATATCGGCGAAAATGTAAAAGAAATGCTCGAAAGTGATTTGAAAATCGAGCATGACGGCCGCAACGACTACATCGAAGCGATTACCTATTGTGAAAGCGTTAAAGATTACGTGACTCGTGATCTACTGCGCGACCTGCTTGCCGATGAAGAAAGCCATATCGACCATATCGAAACGCAGCTTGGTCTGATCGATAAAGTGGGTATCCAGAACTACCTGCAAAAACATATGCAGTTGGCGACTGACGAAGAGTAACACCGCTTAACTGGATTAAAGCAAAACGGGCAGCCAAATGGCTGCCCGTTTTGTTTGGGGCTGTTTACGTCTTCTATTTTTGCGCTTGATGATCTTAGCGAGGTAGCTTGCGCAAGCCCACAATACTTGAAAGTGACACCGCCAGTACCGATAGCAAAATCAGTGCTAGCGCCGGAATCAGCACTGCCCAGGGGGCTCGCTCAATATAGGGCATGCCTTCGGCAAGGATCAGCCCCCACTCCGGCGAAGGGGGGCGGGGGCCCAGGCCGAGAAAGCCAAGTGCCGCCAAGGCCAGCGCCACGCCGGGTAGGCGCAGCATGGCGTGGCGAAACACGGGGCCAAGCACCGCCGGCAAGATGTAGCGGCTCATTAAGCGTAAATGCCCCACGCCTAGCATCGGCGTAATGCGAACGTGGGGCTGGGCTTTCACTTCCGCCACCAGTGCCGCTGTGTGCGCTGCAAGCGGAGCCCAAGCGACGGCTGTTACCGCAATGATCGCGCCGCTAGCACTTGGCCCTATTAGCCCCGCGACAATCAACCCCGCAATGGTGGGTGGCGTTGCCTTGGTGATTTCAATAGGGCCAGTGGCTAGCTTGGGGGCTAGTCCAATCAGTAGCCCTATTACTAGCGAAAAGAATACGACGACCGTTGCCATGCCCATGGTGGACAGCGCTCCGTGAGCTACTCGCGCCAAAATATCGCGCCCAGTGCCGTCGGCGCCTAATGGTAACGCAAAGCTTGGTGACTCTAAGCGCATAAACGCGGAGCTAAACGGGTCACGCCCCATCCCCGCTACGATTAGCACAAAGAGCAGCAGCATCGCGATGGCGGGCACGACCCATGCCCTACGTTGGATATTTTGTTCGCTATGCGCCACGGGCAGAGCCCCAAGCTGAAAAGCACGGCCCAGTAACAGCACGCGACCAATATTGGCCAAGCTGCCTAATATAATGGCGATAATCAGCAGAATCAGAATGCCGGTTTGTAGCGCGGGAAGGTCCTGGGCCGATGCTGCGCCAAGCGTTGCTCGACCCAGGCCTGGAATAGAGAATACCTGTTCGACGGCAATGGCTCCCCCCGTCAGCCCCACCATCACCATGCCGACCTGAGGCATCAGGCTGGGTAAGGTGCGTCGTAGTGCGGCCATGACAATTCGGCAGCGTGAAAAGCCTGCTACGTTCCAGGTAGCGACCCAGCGCTCGCTGAAGGTGGCCGCAAGGCCATCGCTAAACAAGCGGCCCAACAGACCGCCTGCCGGAAGGCCAAGCGCAAAGGCGGGCAATAGAGCATAACTAAAACCTCGCCAACCGTAAGGCGGTAGCCAGTTTAGCCATGCCGCAAACACGACTAGCAGTAGTGAGGCGAGTAGAAACTCAGGCAGGGCCGTCAATGCTGCGCCAATCGCGCCGGAAGAGCGGCTGACCTGACCTCTCAAGCCACGCCGTACCACGGGGATACAGATCAGCGTAGTGGTAACCAACGCTACCAGCATGCCAAAGGTCATTAGCGTAAGTGATACCTGGGCGCTCTTTAACATACCTGGTAGCACGGGTGCGCCGGAGATCCAGGAATTGCCTGCATCGCCATGCATCAGGCCCACCAGCCAGCTCTGTAACTTCTCGAAGGGGCCAAGATCCAGGCCTAACTGAGCACGAATTGCTGCTAAGGCTTCGGGGGTGGCTTCCTGCTCGGCAGAGCGTGCCCGCAAAATGCTCAGTGCAGGGTCCCGGCCGGATAACCACGGCAGTAGTCCCACCAGCACCACCACGCTGGCTAGTGTAACCAAACGTGAGAGCAGCGGAATAAAGGGCGTGATACGCAAGCTGCGCCATAGGCGCAGCGGTATTGCGGTTGTCATGCGTGGCGTACCCTTAGGAGTCACTGTCGGCGTCGATGGTTGTCTGCTCAGTGATCAGCGCACGCTCACGGGGGTCGCGCTCGGCGTTAGAGACCCGCGCCGACTCGCCCTGAATAACGCGCTCGTGGAGCATTGGAATAGCCGCATCGGTGCGTAAAATAGCCGCTTCCGCCTCGCTAATTGCCTGACGACGCTCATCTCCTGTGGGCAGCATGGCGGCATTGGCTAATGCTTCATCGACGGCGGGGTCACATAGCTGGGCGATGTTGAAAGAGCCCGCACAAGCGAAGTCGCTGAACATATAGGCCACCGGGTCGCCTGAATCGAGGACGGTGGCACGCGAAAGAATAAAGGCGTCAAACTCACCGGCTAAGGCGTCTGCTTCTATATGCGCGTACTCACGTACTTCTTGGTTCACGTTAAAGCCCGCACGGGTCAGCTGCTGTTCAAGCAGTACAGCCACTTCGGGCAACTCGGCGCGGTCAGTAAAAGTCGCCAGGGTGATGTCAGTGCCGTTTGGCTCGGTGGGTGCAGTGCGATCTTCAAGCGGGGTGCGGTAGTCGCTTGCCCACGCTAGTGCCGGGCCGAGTAACCCTTCAGCGATATCCGCGCGCCCTTCGTAAACGGTATTTACAATAGCGGAGCGGTTTATTGCTTCACGAACGGCTGCGCGCAGCCCGGGGTCGGTCATTGGGCCTGATTCGGTATTCAGGTAAAGCGTATTGGTGCGTGGCATGGGCACTTCGTGGACTAACTCAGGGTCAAGCAGCGCCACCTGAGACACCGGAATCGCTTCAACCACATCGGCCACACCGGTTCTTAAGGCTGCCGCCCGAGCGGTGCCGTCGGGGACATAATCAGCATCAATACCGGCCACTTTGGCGGGCTCGCCCCAGTAGTCAGCAAAGCGGTCTAGATGTGCGCTGCTAGTACTGTTGATCTCTGTTAATACGAACGGGCCGGTACCTGCTTTGATGGGGTTAACCCGGCCATCCTCGCCATAGGCGCTGGCGGCTAAAATCGCTAGCTGGGGGCTTGAAAGGCGATTGGGAATCAGCGGGTCATTGGTAACGGTGCGCACAATCACCGCATTATCACCATCGGCTTCGATGGTCATGTTCACGCCATCTAAAATGCGTGGTTTCGGGGCGGCCTGGGTGGCCGCAGTGAGAGCGTTCACTACGTCGCTAACTGTCAGTGTCGTGCCATCATGAAAGCTGACTCCATCGCGAATCACAAACCGCCATGTATGGCCATCGAGTTGCTCCCACTCGGTGGCTAGAAAGGGCAGTGGGTCGCTGCTGGCATCCAACCGAATGAGCGTTTCCGCCGTGCTCCAGCGCGACAGTTTGAAAGCATCATCGGAAAGTGGCGTTAATCCCGAGCGAGGTGGCTGCAGCATCGCTAGGCTGATTCGTTCACCAGCCTCTGAAGGTGTGGTGTCACGCTGTTCATCAAAACAACCGGCAAGCAGTAACGGGGCGGCAAGGGCAATGGGCAGGGAAAGGCGCAGCGGACGGGGTAACATCGTAACAACTCCGGTTGAAGTGACGGGCAGGAAAAATGCGTAGAAAAAATAAAAAGTCACAGATACGTTATTAGAGTGCTTCTAACTCAGCTGCATTGCAGTTTGGATGCG
This sequence comes from Vreelandella alkaliphila, assembly GCF_016107625.1. Classification (GTDB taxonomy): domain Bacteria; phylum Pseudomonadota; class Gammaproteobacteria; order Pseudomonadales; family Halomonadaceae; genus Vreelandella; species Vreelandella alkaliphila. The sequence continues at coordinate 546,110 of NZ_JABASV010000001.1, read as the reverse complement.
CACAAGTAGGTAGTTGCGCAACGGCATTGATTAGCGAGCGCGTAGTCGGGTGATGGGGTGTGCGCCAAAGCGCTGCCGTTGAACGGTCTTCAACTATTTTGCCGTCATCCATGACCAGCGTGCGTTGGCACAACTGGGTGACCACCGATAAATCATGGGACACCATCAGCAGTCCGGTGCCACTTTCATCACAAAGCTGCTTGAGCACGCTAATCACCTGCGCGCGAACCGGTAGATCCAGGCCGCTAAGTGGCTCATCGGCCAATAAAAAGCGCGGGCGTGTGGCTATCGCGCGAGCAATGGCGACCCGTTGGGCTTGGCCGCCGGAGAGTTCATGAGGCAGGCGCTCCAAAAACTGGGTATCCAAGCCGACTTGCTCCAGTGCTTCTCGGGCGCGTTCTCCAGGGTCGCAATCAACGTTTAGGCGTATCAATGGCTCGGCCACTAGTGCACGAACATTCATACGAGGGTCAAGGGAGGCACCGGGGTCTTGGGGAATATACTGAACAGCCCGACGGTACCATCTAAGCTTGGCCGTGGAGGCGGGACGTACCGTTTTATGCAGACAAGTAATCGAACCAGTATCGGGCGCTTCAATCGCTAACAGCGAGCGCAGTAATGTCGTTTTCCCCGACCCTGACAAGCCGACTAGTCCGACACGTTCACCCGGATAAAGCCTCAGGTTGATGTTATTCATGACTTGTTTGCGTTCACCCGCCCGCCAAAAAACAGTGCGGGGTAACGAGACGCTTTTATAGAGCCCGTTTGCTGAGAGGAAGGCTTCCTGGCACTTGAAAAGTGGATGGCTCTGCATTTAGGCACTCTTCAAATAGTCAGTTGGGACTACTTCAGGCGGTTGCACATTATGCGCCGCCGCTACGAGCGCTTGAGTGAATGGGTGCTGCGGGGAGGTGATTAGGGTGTCTAACTCACCGCTTTCGATCATCATGCCCCGTTCAATCATGACTGCCCGCTGGCATAGCTGTGCTGCCGCGTGTAGATCATGAGTAATGAATAGCAGCGCAGATGCTGAGCTGTCGGTATGTTGATGTAAGGCGCGCAGTACCTGGGCTTGAGTGACGACGTCCAACGCAGTCGTAGGTTCATCGGCAACCATTAGCGACGTTTTACAAGCCATAGCCAAGGCAATACAGACCCGTTGGCGTTGCCCACCAGAAAGCTCTGCTGGCGTGCGCTTGATTAACCGTTGAGGGTCTGGAAGGTCCAGTGACGCGAGTAGTGCCACTGTGGCGTCATTCGCGGCAGAGCGCGATAGGCCATGGTGGCGCAAAAAGGGTTCTCGCAGCTGGGAACCGATAGAAACTAAGGGATTAAGTGCCGAGAGCGAATCCTGAAACACCATCGACACCCGTGAGTTTTTCGGCCGCTGTGTGGCAGGTGTTGCAATCGCCTCTTGGCCTTGAATACGTATGCTTCCCTGAGTTCTAGCATTGGGTGGCAGCAAGCCGAGCACTGCTTTAGCTGTGAACGATTTGCCTGAGCCAGAAGCGCCCAAGAGGCAAACACGCTCGCCGGGCATGACATCAAACGAGAGTCCATCAACAACCTGTAGCTGGCCGATTTTGATGCGCAGATCACGCACGGATAACACTGGGTCGCTGCACATTGACACCATCGTTTGCTATGCCGCTCAATAAGATATTTTAGTTATGATATAACATTGGTTGGTTGGGCATCAATCTATGCGCTAATGCTGCGTCTAAAAAGCGTGTTTCAGTGGTTAAAACAACTAGTCAAAACAGCTAGTCTAAAAGTGGTCGAAATTAAGTTAAGAGACGCCCATAAAAAAGCGCTGAGCTAATCAGCGCTTTTTCTCTTAATGGGCAGTAAAACAGTAACTTACTTGGTAGCAGTAGATAGTGTTTGGGTCTGTCCCTCTTGGCCTGCATCAAAGGCATCAGCATGCTCATCAACAGCAAAGGTCGCGCGGCTTAAGCGGCGTACACGCTTCATAAACAGTGCGATACATACCAGCGTTCCCAGCGCCGCGACGATACAGCTTGTTTGGAGTGGCAAACCAAAGCCAATCGGTGCGTAGGCTAAATAGGTAAAGGTAGCCATGGTCATAAAGACAGCTGGGATTGAGGTGATCAGATAAGGTTTACGTGATAGCACTAGGTACATGGTGCCGACCCACAGTGCAATGACTGCCGTGGTTTGGTTGGCCCAGGAGAAGTAGCGCCATAGCAGGGTAAAGTCCATGTGGGTAAGCGCGTAAGAAGCAACAAACAGTGGCAGGGCGATCAAAATACGCTTAATAATCGGCTTCTGCTCAACCTTGAGATAGTCAGCAATAATCATTCGTGCACTGCGGAAGGCGGTATCGCCCGAGGTAATCGGCAGCACAATAACCCCCAGCACTGCCAGCGTGCCGCCAACAGCGCCAAGCATACTAATAGATACTTCGCTGACCACTGCTGCGGGGCCACCGGCGGCCAACACAGCGGACAGCGACTGTTCACCCTGGAATAAACTCATGGCGGCGGCGGCCCAGATCATCGCAATCACGCCTTCGGCAATCATCATGCCGTAAAAGATTTTACGGCCATTGGTTTCGTTTTGCGTCGTACGCGAAATGATGGGGGTTTGTGTGGCATGGAAGCCTGAAAGAGCACCGCAGGAGATTGTTAAGAACAGCAGTGGGAAAATGGGCGCTCCTTCCGGATGCATATTCTGGAAAGAGAGTTCTGGAATCGGTGCGCCGGTAACAACCAAACCAATACCGATGCCTGCGGCACTGAATAGCAGCAAAGCGCCGAAGTAGGGGTAGATACGCCCAATGACTTTATCAATCGGTAGCAGAGTAGCAACCAGATAGTAGGCAAAAATTGCCAGAATAATGAGCGTTAAAGAGAGTGATGTCATATTAGAAAGCAGCGCTGCGGGCGAGGTTACAAAGACCGTGCCCACCAGTAATAACAGCAAAATAGCAAAGCCGTTAACCACATGCTTCATGGTTTTACCGAGAAATTTACCCGCCAATTGAGGCAAATGAGCCCCGTGATTGCGAATCGAGATCATACCGGTGAGGTAGTCGTGTACGGCACCTGCAAAGATGCAGCCAACCACAATCCATATAAAAGCCACAGGACCGTAAAGCGCCCCTAAAATGGGGCCGAAAATCGGGCCGACACCGGCAATGTTAAGCAATTGAATAAGCGAGTTGCGCGTGGTGTTCATCGGCACATAGTCAATATTGTCACGCATACTAAACGCCGGTGTTTGACGCTTGCGGTCAGTAACAAACACGCGCTCAACGAACTTGCCGTAGGTGAAGTAGCCCACGACTAGAAGCAGTATCGATACAATGAAGGTGATCATTTAGGGCACTCAGTCTCAGGGGAATTAAGATGGTCGTGCATGCTAGTGAATTACTTGTTAGCACGCTTATTTGGCCGGGCTGAATGTACCGACTCATCAGGATAATCGCTTTAAGACTTTAGTGGCCTATGGTGCTAGCGAGAGCAACCAACAACATAAGGCTTCATTAACACAAGAAATCATCATCACAAAAAAGGGCAGCGCTGTGCTGCCCGGTATGTCGTTATAGTGATGGGGTTTTAACCGTTACGATTCAACGACGCCGCAGGCCATGCGCGCACCGCCGCCGCCTAAGTGGGGATCATCTGAATACGTATCGCCGCCGGCATGGATCATCAGGCTGCGCCCCGGCATATCTTCCATACTCAAGCGCGGTGCCAGCACGGGAAGGTTAGCTTCGCCATCTTCATTCACCGTGAGAACCGGTAGGTCACCCAGATGGCCATCGCCGTAGGGACCTTGGTGGGTGCCAGCTTCTTCGGGATCGTAATGACCACCTGCAGACAGCGCTGCTGTCATTTCGCCGCTATCGTTTTCAGCAGGCTCGCAGCTGGCATTTTGGTGGACATGAAAACCGTATACGCCGGGCTCTAGGTCAGTTAACGACGGCGTAAGCAACACGCCGTGCTCAGTATGCTCAATAGCGACAGTCCCAATAGACTGTTCAATTCCTTCAGCGCTGACCTTGTGCATTTCAACGTCGAGCGTCTCATTGGCCTGAGCGGTGGTTGCCAGCAATAGCCCCGCGGCAATACCTGTTAGCGGTAGTGAATAACGCATAGTGCAATTCTCCTTTCCTTATCCATGGAAGCTCGTAAGACGAGTTGCCATTTCAAGGTAGCTTCCTCGAAGCAACTCTGCCAATGGATTGGGCGTTGGGGATATTTGCTTTCCTGATGCTGCTAGTAGCAGATGACATTGAGCCGTCAAGCCGCGACAATAGCGCGCTGCTTCAAATCACCGCGATTTGTTATCTCAATTGCCGTTACCGGGGAGTACCATGTTGCCATTGAACATCCTTTATCAGGATGAGCATCTTGTTGCAGTGCATAAGCCGTCTGGGTTACTAGTGCACCGCTCGGCGCTGGCGCGTGGAGAAACAGAGTTTTTACTTCAACGCCTGCGTGACCAAATTGGCAAACGAGTGTATCCGGTGCATCGGTTAGATAGACCCACCTCTGGCGTGATGGTGTTTGGTTTGTCATCTGAAGCGGCAGCCGTGTTGAGTGAAGGCTTTAGCGAGCGGCAGGTAGAAAAGCGCTATCTGGCGGTAGTGAGGGGAAAAGCGCCGGAGCAAGAGCGTCTTGATTACCCTTTACGGGAAGAAGATGGCACGCGCCCCAAAGCCGAGATGCCTGCTATGCCCGCGATGACCGATATTCGTCGCCTGGATAGCGTTGAATTGCCTGTGCAGGTAGACCGCTATCCAGTGGCGCGCTATTCGCTAGTGGAAGCGCGGCCTATGACCGGGCGGCGACATCAGATCCGTCGCCATCTTTCTCGACGTGGTTATCCAATTATTGGAGATGCCAAGCACGGCAAAAGTGTCCACAACCGCTTTTTTGCGGATCAGCTGAATGCTCCTCGTTTGCTGTTGGCTGCTACCTATTTAGCGTTTGATCACCCCTTAACCGATAAGCGCATCCAACTAAGCTGCGCACTCGATGCGACCATGAGAAGCCTATTTGAGCAATTCGGCTGGGCTGGGCATCTGCCGCTAGATAGCGTGCGCACCCCAGCCATTTCAACGCCTGCAGCACTTCAGCGGTAGTCGTGACGAATCGACCCGTGCTGTCAAATAGCATGTTGTAAAATAGAGAGCCAACCATGTCTTCGGATTATGACTTTCGCTTTGGCGGCATTCGCCGCTTGTATGGCCAACGTGCTGCCACAGCGTTTCGCCATGCTCATGTTGTGGTAGTGGGTGTAGGTGGCGTGGGGAGCTGGACGGTAGAAGCGTTGGCGCGTTCTGGCATTGGCAAGCTGACGCTGATTGATTTGGATGACGTATGCGTGTCCAACGTCAATCGTCAGCTCCATGCGTTAGACGGCACTATTGGCCAGCCAAAGGTGGAAGTGTTGGCCGAGCGTTGTCGCTTGATTGCCCCTGAGATAAACGTCGTAGCTGACAGTGCTTTTGTGACACCCACTAACCTTGCCGAGCGTATCCCCGAGGATGCCGATCATGTGGTGGACGCCATTGATAGTGTGATCGCCAAGGCAGCGCTAATCGCTTGGTGCAAACGACGTAAACTGCCGATTACCGTGACGGGAGCTGCAGGCGGTCAGACGGATCCTACCCGCATTCAGGTGGCAGATTTAACACGTACTGAGCACGACCCGCTACTTTCCAAGGTGCGCTCGCGGCTGCGCCGTGATTACGGTTTTTCGCGTAATCCCAAGCGGCGCTTTTCCGTCGAGTGTGTCTATTCTGATGAGCAGCTGGTGTACCCTGGCGCTGACGGCGAAGTCTGTCTGCAAAAGCCCGGCAACGGTGATGCTACCCGCCTAGACTGCGCCTCAGGCTTTGGCGCCGCCACCTTTGTCACTGGTACGTTTGGTTTTGTCGCTGCCTCAAAAGTGCTCGAAAGGCTGGCTAAAAAAGCCGCTAAGCCCATGCCATCAACGACCCAACAAGAGGAAAGTGAATGACTACGCCTGTTCCCGGTATATATCGCCACTATAAAGGCAGCCTTTACGAAGTGCTGGGCACCGCTCAGCACAGTGAAAATGAAGAGGTGCTAGTAGTCTACCGTGCGCTTTACGGCGACTACGGCCTGTGGGTGCGCCCACTTACAATGTTCACTGAGAGCGTTAACAAAGACGGCCAGCCACAGCCGCGCTTTGCGTTAGAGAAAGTGTTTAATTAATCCGGCGTTCCCTAAGTAACCTCTGATTAACTATTGCGCTTGGTCATACTGCGTTAAAAGTCGCCTCGTGCGCGAGTCCGATCAAAATGCTCATTTACAACCCGTAAACTCCGCTTTTTCGTTGATTTTTGCCTTGTCTGACCTGCGCTCATAACGTTAATCAGAGGTTCCCTAACAGCGACAACACTCAATAGCGTAACGTTTCCCCCTTCGATATTTATGCGCCACCCGGATCTTTTCTCAAAAAAAGTCCCGGGTGTTTTTGTAGTGCGCTATTGCTTATATTCCAAAATAAGCTATGTTTATAACATTGTTGTAATGGTATGTTATGCCATGCGCTGCTGCTTAAAACGGCAGTGAGAAACGCTAGGAGAGATGCATGCAAACACAACCGTTAGAGAAGGGCGTTGCTATTACTTCACAGCTCACGATCGAGGAGCTTGAGCACGTAAAAGCTCAGGGCTTTAAAACGGTGATCTGTAACTGCAAGCCGGGTGAAAGCGCTGAATTTTCTGGAGAGGATGCTTACCGCTTTAAAGCAGAAGAACTTGGGCTTCATTGGGTGCACATTCCTGTGACCCCCGGCGAGTATAGCCAAGCGGATGTCGCCGCTTTTGCTAAGGCGCTGCAGCAGCTACCTCGGCCTATTTTGGCGTTTTGTCGGTCAGGTAAGCGTGCTACCCATCTTTGGGCTTACGCAAAGCGCCATACCGAAAAATGCGATCTGGCGGAACTATTTTCCGCTGCCAAAGCAGCCGGTTTTGATTTGGAAGAGCACCGCCAAGGGCTTGAAAATCAGACAGCGTAGGCGTGCGGTGTGATTTGCCTTAGTCAGTGCTATTACCTGAGCGAGTACTCCCCATGAACATAGAGCGTTGGGTGCCTGTGGTTGGCTGGCTGCGGCGCTATAACCGGGCTTTGTTATTTAAAGATTCGCTGGCAGCCGTTATCGTCACGCTAATGCTGGTGCCCCAGGCGTTGGCCTATGCCTTACTGGCTGGGTTGCCGCCAGAGATGGGCCTGTATGCCAGTATGCTACCGCTGGTGCTTTACGCCATCTTTGGTACCAGTGCCAGCTTGGCGGTAGGGCCGGTAGCCGTGGCAGCGTTAATGACGGCGTCGGCTTTAAGCAGCTTTGCTACTCCAGGCAGTCCTGAATATATTGGCGCTGCACTGGTGTTGGCGGCGCTTTCAGGATTGATATTGATTGCCATGGGCGTATTGCGGCTGGGCTTTTTGGTCAACTTTTTAAGCCATCCGGTTATTTCTGGGTTTATCACTGCGTCGGGTATTTTGATCGCCATTAGTCAGCTCAAGCATATTCTAGGTGTTGAGGCTGCGGGGCATAACGTCATTGAGCTGCTGGGCGCACTGTTCAGCCAGTGGCAACAGATCAATCTCATCACGCTACTGATTGGTTTAGGGGTGTGGGGCTATCTGCTGGTTTGCCGCAAGCGCTTGAATACCTGGCTGATGGCTATAGGTATCTCGGCTAGCGCTTCTGGTTTGATGGTCAAAGCCGCACCGATTTCAGCGGTGATGGTGACTACACTGCTGGCCTGGCACTTTAACTTGGGGCAGTACGGTGTGAATCTAGTGGGCTTTGTGCCTAGCGGCTTGCCTGCCATTACGCTGCCTAGCCTAGATCAGTCGCTATGGCTTGGCCTGTTGCCTGCCGCTTTATTGATCAGTTTAGTGGGCTTTGTAGAATCGGTATCAGTGGCGCAAACCCTGGCGGCTAAGCGTCGCCAGCGTATCGACCCTAACCAAGAACTCATCGCTCTTGGGATGGCCAATTTGGGCGCTGGCGTCAGCGGTGGTTCGCCGGTTTCAGGTGGGTTTTCACGCTCGGTAGTGAACTTTGAAGCGGGCGCGGCAACACCGTTGGCCGGGGCATTTACCGCCTTAGGTATTGTGCTTTCTACGCTGTTGCTCACTGGTCTGCTGGCATTTCTGCCGACGGCGACATTGGCCGCTACCATTATCGTCGCCGTGGGCACATTGATTGATCTGCCAGCAGTAAAGCGCACTTGGCAATACTCCCGCAGCGACGGCGTGGCAATGGTGGCGACCTTGCTTCTGACCCTGTTGCACAGTGTCGAGGTCGGCATTATCAGCGGTGTGGTGCTGTCACTAGGGCTGCACCTGTACCGCACCAGCCAGCCCCATAGTGCCGTGGTAGGGCGGGTGCCGGGCACCGAGCATTTTCGCAATGTGAAGCGCCATGAGGTCGAAACCGATCAACATGTGGCCATGCTGCGCATTGATGAAAGCCTTTACTTTGCTAACGCTCGCTACTTAGAAGATACCGTGATGGCGCTGGCTGCTCGTTCCCCTACGTTAAAACATATTGTATTGACCTGCCAGGCGGTGAATGTGATTGATGCGTCCGCGCTTGAAAGCTTAGAAGCGATTAACGGACGGTTAAAAGATGCTGGCGCAACGCTGCACTTGGCGGAAGTGAAAGGCCCAGTGATGGATCGCTTAACAAACACAGCGCTTTACCGCGAGCTAACAGGGCAAGTGTTTTTTACCACCTATGAGGCTTGGCAGACACTGGCTCTTCCCACACAGAGTGAAGAGCCGCAATCCTTACTTATTAATGGTCACCGTTGATTGGAGAAAACGACGTGAACGCGTTAGCTTAGTCCTAACGTATTGACGACACTCCAGGGATCGGCCATGACTTCGCTATCACCGCAGCAGACGCTGAAGGCAGTATTCGGGTTTGATGATTTTCGTGGTGGCCAGCAGGCGGTGGTGTCCAGAGTGTTGGATGGACACTCTACCGCAGCGATTTTTGCCACCGGGGCGGGGAAGTCAATCTGTTATCAGTTGCCTGCACTTCATCTTCCACACCTGACGCTGGTGGTATCGCCGCTGCTGGCACTGATGCAGGATCAGCTCGCTTTCTTGGCACGCCATGGTGTTGCAGCCGCCAGTATTGATTCCACCCAAGACCGCGCTACGACCCGTGATGTGATGGAGCGCGCTAAAAACGGTGAGCTGAAAATCCTTATGGTGTCGGTGGAGCGGCTTAAGAACGAGCGTTTTCGGCACTTTCTACACCAAGTACAGATATCGCTGCTAGTGGTTGATGAAGCACACTGCCTCTCTGAGTGGGGGCATAACTTCCGCCCGGATTACCTCAAACTGCCGGATTACCAGCGCGATTTCGCCATTCCCCAGGTACTGCTACTGACTGCCACGGCCACGCCAGCGGTTATTGCGGATATACGTGAGAAGTTTTCCATCGTTCCGGAAAATGTCATTACCACTGGCTTTTATCGCGCTAACTTAGAGCTTCTGGTGGTTCCCACGATGGAAAATCGTCAGCAACAGCTGATTGATTGGCTTAAACCGCAAATGCCGCCTGGCAACGAAGCGCCCACGATTATTTACGTCACCTTGCAGCAAACTGCCGAGCAGGTGGCAAGTGCGCTGGCCGCCCATGGAATCGCCGCCCAGGCGTACCATGCGGGGTTGGATTCAGCCCGCCGCGACGACATTCAGCGCCAGTTTATGAACGGCGAATCGCCCTGTATTGTCGCTACCATTGCCTTTGGCATGGGGATTGATAAAGGCAATATCCGCAACGTTGTGCACTTTGATCTGCCTAAATCGATTGAGAATTACAGCCAGGAAATTGGCCGAGCGGGTCGCGACGGGTTGCCTTCGACTTGCTTGACGATCGCTGGGCGCGATGGACTGAGGGTGCTGGAGAACTTCGTTTACGGCGACACGCCTGAATACGTGGGTATTTTGCGCTTACTGGAAGAAATTTCATCAGCCGGCCAAGCGCAAGATCGTCAGTGGGAAGTGCTGCTCAACACACTTTCCCGAGATACTAATATCCGTTTGCTGCCGCTAAAAACGTTGCTGGTGCGGCTGGAAATGCACGGCATTATTGCGCCGCGCTTTGCGTTCTTAGCCGAGTATCGGTTGCGCTACCACATTGAGCCTACTGCCTTGGTGGGGCATTTTGCAGGAGAGCGGGCGGCCTTTGTACGTTTGTTGATCGACAATATCGCTATCGCTCGCACCTGGGGAACAGTGGATTTTGAGCGGCTGCATCAGGCTGGGCAGGCACAGCAAATCGATGCTTCCCGTGCCCGCGTCATTACCGCGCTTGAATACTTCCAGGATAAAGGCTGGCTGACCCTGGAAGGTAAGCGTATGACCGATGTGTATGAAATTTGTCAGCCGGAATTTTCGGTCGAGGCGATGGCAAGCCAGTTATTTAATGAGTGTCTAGATCGGGAGCGAATCGAAATTGAACGGTTGCACTCCATGCTGGCACTGTTTGAGTCGCAAAGCTGCCTGACTCGGCGGTTAGCTGAGCATTTTGGGGACACCACCTTCGATGGGCCACTTGGTACCGAGCAGGGCCGCTGTGGCCACTGTTCGGTATGCTACGGCAACCCGGTTCGGCTGCCGGATGCGACGCCATTACCCGCGCTGTCTGAGAATGATTTTATCCGCTATGCCTCACCGCTGATTGAACGCCACACCGAGCAGTTCGGCCAGCCGCCCAATGTCCAGCGGCTGGCACACTTCTTATGCGGTTTAACTATGCCGATTTTTACCCCACTCAAAGCCCGCGGCCTTAACGGCTTCGCGGTCTTTGAGCAGCGTGCCTACCCTGAAGTGCGGCAGTGGGCAGAGCGCTGTTTAGCTAGCTCCTGCAGTTAAAGCATTACTCCCAAGCGGGGAACGGATCGGGTAGCTGCTTCCACGCTTCCATACCTTGTAATAGCTCAGCTTCGCTTAGCAGGCAGGTGTCTAGTGCGTCACGCATCTTGGCTTGGTCCAAGTTCTGGCCGATAAACACCAGCTCTTGGCGCATATCACCAAACGGCTCCTGCCACTTTTCCATAATGAACTGGCGAGTTTCAGGATCTTCCGGCCAGTTAGCTTCGGGGATAGCTTTCCAGAACACGCCCGCTGGGCCGTGATGAGCAATACCACCTGCTTGGCTCCATTGGCCTGCGAAGCGTGGCCGAGTAGCAAGCCAGAAAAAGCCTTTCGAGCGTAGCAGTCCTTTACCAAACCACTCTTCATTGAGTAAAGCGTGGAATTTCTGCGGGTGGAAAGGGCGGCGAGCGTGGTAGGCAAAGCTGCCAATACCGTACTCTTCGGTTTCTGGCACATGCTCGCCACGCATCTCTTTTAGCCAACCAGGCGCTTGCTGGGCGCGCTCAAAATTGAACTTGCCAGTATCAAGCACCTTCTCTAGCGGCACGCCACCTTGAGTGATGGGCACCAGCTCTGCATCAGGGTTTAGTGAGCGCAGAATCGCCGTTAGCGCATCAAGCTCTTTTTTATTGATCAGATCCGTTTTACTGATCAGTAATACATCACAAAACTCGATCTGGTCGACCAGCAGGTCCGCGACGTTGCGCTCGTCATCGTCACCCAAGCTTTCGCCCGCTTCAGCGAGGCTCTGCGCTTCGCGGTACTGCTCAAGAAAGTTGGCACCATCGACGACAGTGACCAGCGTATCAAGGCGTGCAACGTGGGAAAGGCTCTGGCCGCTTTCATCTTCAAAGGTGAAGGTTTCCGCCACGGGTAGCGGTTCGGAAATCCCAGTGGACTCAATCACCAAGTAATCAAATTTACCTTCTCTGGCCAGTTGGCTAACTTCTTCTAGCAAATCTTCACGCAGCGTGCAGCAAATGCAGCCGTTGCTCATTTCTACCAAACGCTCTTCAGAACGGTTCAGCGCTACCTCGCCATCTAACGTGGACTCGCCAGGGCCGCCACGCACTAATGCACCGTCGATATTGACCTCGCTCATATCGTTGACAATCACCGCGACGCGACGACCTTCGCGGTTAGCCAAAATATGATTGAGTACGGTGGTTTTACCTGCACCTAGAAATCCTGAAAGCACGGTGACGGGCAGGGGAGAAAACACGGTCATTGTGAATGCACCTCTAAGCGGGTTTTTATAAACGGCGTTATGTTATGTGATAATATAACACTTATTCGGCGATTAAAAAGGCCTACTAGAGAATGGCATCCTCTGATTTTTCGTTGCAAATGGTGATTAGCGCTTATATTGCGTTGGGCAGTAGCCCCGTAAAATATCCGGCGATCGCAAAGCCGTATGCTTCGTCGCGCGACCAGTAACACGCTTGCGCCACAGTCGAAACGAGGCCGGCTTAAGCTGGTGGCGCATTACTTCTATGACGTCCGGCTCGCCTAGGCCAAACAGAGTGTCGATCGCTTCAAACGGAGTGCGATCTTCCCAAGCCATTTCAATCACGCGGGACTGCTCTTCTTCGGGTAAACGACGGAAGCGTTTCACAGCTGCTTTAGGCATTGGTCACCTTACATATTGATGAAGCTTGCAAGTAACGGGTTGCTATTAATTGTACCAGTATTGGACGTTGTTGTTTCAGATGTACTGGTATTTTTAGGGGATGTGCAGTTGTGAGGACAGTTTACTTTATTGCTAGAAGTGCGCGAAAAAGGCCATTCATCAATACGGGTTCGTCGCGGCGGATGTTGAAGCCTGCTTGTTGAAGCAGTGGTGTCGCCTGGCGGGTGATGTCGGTCGCGATCAATGAAGTAATGACGTTCAGTGCTCGCCGACTTGGACCAGCAATGTGGGTGTCGGGTTGAAATTTATCCATAACACAGAGCTGCCCGTCGTTTTTCAGTACCCGGTGCGCTTCGGCTAGTCCTTGTTCAGGATTGGGCATCACCGCCAAAATAAGATGCATCACAACGACGTCAAAATGCTCATCTGGGTAGTCCAGTGCAGCGGCATCCATTACACGACATACCACGTCACGTTGCGCATGTTCCGCTCGCTCACGGGCTCGCGTCACCATCGCGGGGGTTAGGTCGGTTAAATGGATTTCTAATTCACGCGGTAAATAAGGCAGGTCTAAGCCGGTGCCTGCACCCACCAGCAGCACTCGCATGCCGGGTTCCCAGTCAACTTGGTTAAGTGCATTCCTTCGGGGTTTACGAAACGCTTTAGTTGCCACCAGATCATAGATTGGTGCGTAAATGCTATAGCGCAAGCGATTCCAGGCGGTGGTATTTACCATAGGGTCTCTACCTCGATATAGGATCGTTGCCTCGACATAAGATCTTTACCTCGAAAGGGATGCCGCGCACGCTCAGTGAATCGCGTTTAACGTCTGCGAAGGGCTTTCGCCAAACTGTTGCTTATAGTCATGAGCAAATTGCCCCAAATGCCAAAAGCCCCAGTAGGTGGCAATTTCAGTCACTGTTTGGTGGGGCTCTGCGCTGCGCAGAGCACGACGCACTCTATTCAGCCGCGTTAAACGTAAAAATTGCAGCGGACTAATACCAAGGATAGACGTAAAACTGTATTGCAGCGTACGCCTACTGACATGAGTTAGCTCGCATAACGTTTCCATGGTGACTGGACCTTCCAGGTGCTCATCAACATAGCGCTTCACCCGGTCAACCACTGCTTTTCGATGAGGATAGCTGGGAGGCAATTCATGGCTTGTTTGGTTGGCTTTTAATACTTCCATTAGGCCTGTTAGCAAAATATCTTGATGAACGTTTTCAGCGATGGGGCCTTGTTGATTTGAGAGTAAGCGTTCAAGTAAAAAAGACACCGCATGCAGAGTTTCAGGCGCTACCCGGCGGCGGGGTGAATCTTGCCACTCATGATCAAGTATCACCCCCTGTCGCTGGGCGGCAGCCTGTAATAACGGCATACGTATCACTAGTCCATAGATATCAAACGCCTCGGGGGTTACCAGCTCAAAATCACGACCGCCGGGGTGACACATCACCTCATGTTCTTCCAGCGCCTGCCCATTAATTCGTGACCCTGGTGCCTGAGTGGGGATGCCCAGCCAGAGAGAGTCAGCCCACACTCGGCAGTCTTGTCGCAGCGCTTGCCCGGTATGTTCTTTAAACACCTGCATGGCGGGTAACTCAATTTCATCTAGTCGCCCATAAAAGCGGCCAGGACTTAGTTGGTCGTATTGCTGCTGCCAGCGGGTCAGATTTTGGGCATGTTCGTCGGCATCAAACGCCTCTTGAATGCATTTTTTTGGTGCAATGTCTTGGCTTGTCAGCGTCATGAAAAACTCCTGTGAACGTGATTAAAGCGCCATCACGTTGCATGCTTGCCTCTAATTTATTGTATTTAATAATGTTTTTATAAGTATGACAGGTTTGCCAAAACTCGATACTCCCCATTAAGTGATAGCGCTATTGTGGAAACAAGTAAATTCTGTTCCTCAACGCGCATTCGGCGCCATTGTTTTAGAAACCGTAGTTTTAGAAACCTTAGTTATAGAAACCTTAGCTATAGAAATCGTCGCTTTTAAATATAAAAAAGGAAGGTCCCATGGCGCAGACCTATCACACAACTGTTGGAAGCCGCCGCTATCGCTTTAATGGCTTGGCGGAATTAATGGCCAAGGCCACGCCGCCACGCTCTGGCGACCGCTTGGCAGGTGTCATTGCAGAATCAGCAGAAGAGCGGGTAGTGGCGCAAATGGTGCTGGCAGAGCTCCCGCTTACCACGTTTTTGAATGATGTGCTGGTCCCCTATGAGCAAGACGAAATTACTCGTTTAATCATCGATGAGCACGATGCTGCTGCGTTTGCGTCGCTGAAGCATTTAACCGTGGGTGACTTTCGTAACTGGCTACTATCCGACTATGCCACCAGCGATGTATTAGCCGCGGCTCGCCCTGGCATTACTCCTGAAATGGCCGCCGCTGTTAGCAAGTTGATGCGCAACCAAGATTTGATGCTAGTCGCCAAGAAGTGCCATGTGACGACCGCATTTCGCAATACTATTGGTTTGCCGGGGCGGTTATCTACGCGTTTGCAGCCCAACCATCCTACCGATGACGTGACCGGGATTGCCGCCAGTATTCTGGATGGCTTGCTGTATGGCAGTGGCGACGCGGTCATTGGAATCAATCCTGCTACTGATAATGTCGCCCAAAGCATCAAGCTAATGCGCCTGATGGACGATGTCATTCAGAAATACGAAATACCCACCCAATCCTGCGTGCTCACTCATGTGACCAACACGCTCGAAGCGATCGAGCAGGGCGCGCCTGTAGATCTGGTTTTTCAATCCATTGGCGGTACCGAAGCCACCAACCGCAGCTTTGGCTTTGATTTAAGTACGTTGGCAGAGGCTGAGGCGGCTGCTCAAACGCTGAATCGCGGTACGGTTGGGCGCAACGTGATGTATTTCGAAACTGGGCAAGGCAGCTCGCTTTCCGCTGATGCTCATCATGGTTTGGACCAGCAAACCTGTGAAGCCCGCGCCTATGCGGTGGCGCGCAAGTTTAATCCGCTGCTGGTGAATACGGTGGTGGGATTTATCGGCCCTGAGTATTTGTACGATGGCAAAGAGATCACCCGAGCGGGGCTGGAAGACCACTTTTGCGGCAAGTTGCTAGGCGTGCCCATGGGCTGTGATGTTTGCTACACCAATCACGCTGAAGCCGATCAAAATGATATGGACAACCTGCTGACGCTATTAGGCGTGGCGGGCTGTAGCTTTGTGATGGGCATCCCAGGCTCTGACGACATCATGCTCAACTATCAAACCACGTCCTTTCACGATGCCCTTTACGCACGGCGCGTACTTGGGTTGAAGGCCGCCCCGGAGTTCGAGCAGTGGCTGGCGAAGATGCAAATCTTCCAAGATGTTTCCTCCTATCGGTTAAATGATCAACTACCTGCCGCTTTCGCTAATAGCCTGCGCCACCTGCCAACGGAGGCTGCTCGCGATGTCTGATAATGAATCGAAAAAAGCCCCACCGATTGTGATCGCTAACCCATGGGAGCGGCTGAGGGCATTTACCGATGCTCGCATTGGGCTGGGACGAGCGGGCATTAGTCTGCCCACGCATCAGCTATTGGCGTTTCAACTGGCTCATGCCCAAGCCCAGGATGCCGTTCACTGCCCTCTTGAGTGTCACGCGCTGGCCGATGAGTTAACGACAGCGCTGAGCTTGCACCAGACACCTATTCATGTGCATAGCCACGCAGTAGACCGCGCCATGTACCTGCAGCGTCCGGATTATGGCCGTCGTCTTGACGACGCTTCGCGAGAGCAACTGCAACAAGCGGCGCAAAGTGGCCAGCGCTTCGATTTAGCGGTGGTGATTGTCGATGGGCTTTCCGCACTGGCAGTACAGCAGAACAGTGCGCCGTTTCTTACTGCGCTGTATCGCGCCTTAGAGAGTGATCAGCGGGAGTGGCAGCTCGCGCCATTAACCATCGTAGAGCAGGGCCGCGTGGCGATTGGTGATGAGGTTGGCGCGCTGCTTAATGCCGATGCCGTGCTGGTGATGATTGGTGAGCGCCCAGGCTTAAGCTCTCCAGATAGCCTCGGGCTGTATATGACCTGGGAACCAGAAGTAGGTCTAAAGGATGACCGCCGCAACTGCATTTCAAACGTGCGCCCAGCAGGGCTCAAACCGGAAGAGGCCGCACGGCGGTTGTTGTTGCTATTAACCGAAGCCCGTCAGCGGAAACTGTCTGGCGTGCAACTGAAAGATCGTAGCGAGGACAGCGTATTAGACGGTGCAACAGGGGGGACAACTCAAAACTTCCTGGTGGCCGATTAATAAGCGGCACAGGAAGCGAAGCGTTATGTATAAGCAGCGCCATATAGATAACAGAGTAATTAAAATAGTAATTAAAAAGAGTAATAACAATACATAAATAACAAACACTTATAGAAACGCTCCTAACAACACTCCTAACAACAATATGGAACCAACACCCCGACTCAGCACGCCGCTGACAACGATTGCGTTCCACACTGAAAAGGGCATGACAATGACACAACCTTCTGTCGATCAAGCGTATTTGGCCAAGCGCCAGCTGCGCAAAGGTACCGCGGGCTGGCTATTACTAGCAGGGCTTGGGGTTTCTTATGTTATTTCCGGTGATTTTGCCGGCTGGAACTTCGGTATTGCTGAAGCGGGTTGGGGTGGTTTTGCCATTGCCGCCTGCTTAATGGCGATGATGTACCTGGCACTCGTATTAGCATTGGCGGAAATGTCCGCAGCGATTCCAGCCGCGGGGGGAGGCTATAGCTTTGCCCGCCAAGCGATGGGGCCAGCCGGTGGCTATTTAACCGGGCTTGCGGTGTTGATTGAGTACGCGCTTGCGCCTGCTGCGATCGTGATTTTCATTGGCTCGGCAGTCGAATCGCTGCTGGGCATTAATGGGCCGTTGGTTTACCTGCTGTTTTACGCAGTGTTTATCGGCATTCACTTAGCCGGCGTAGGTGAAGCGCTAAAAGTGATGATGGTGATTAGCGGCCTAGCGGTGTTTGCGATTTTGGCAACGGCAGTGGCGCTGATTGGCAATTTCGATTCAGCGAATCTGTTTGATATTGCGCCCACCGATGCAGCCGGTGCGAGCACCTTTATGCCCTATGGTTGGTACGGTATTTGGGCAGCGCTGCCGTTTGGGATGTGGCTGTTTTTGGCGGTTGAAGGCGTGCCGCTAGCGGCAGAGGAAGCCAAAGATCCCGCGCGGGATATGCCTAAAGGGATTATTGCTGCGATGCTGTTCCTGCTATTTACCGCCTTATTAGTCGTGGTGTTACTGGCAGGCGCAGCGGGTGCTGAAATGATTGGTCAAAGTGGTGTGCCGCTGGTCGATGCGCTTAACGTTGCGGGCAACCCAACGCTTGCCACGCTGGTTAATGTGTTGGGCCTTGCGGGGTTGGTGGCGTCATTTTTCTCGATTATCTATGGCTACAGCCGTTTGGTGTTTGCGCTTTCTCGTGCGGGCTACTTACCAAAACCGCTGTCACTGACCAGCGAGCGTAAAGTGCCTTATCTGGCGCTGATTGTGCCTGGTGTATTTGGCTTTTTGGTCTCGCTTAGCGGCGAGGGTGATCTGATTCTAGGGATGGCCGTTGTCGGCGCGACGCTCTCTTATGCATTGATGGCGCTCAGCCACATTCTATTACGAGTGAAACAGCCTGACTTGCCGCGCCCTTATAAAACACCCGGTGGTGTGGTGACCTCTGGCGTTGCGTTAGTTTTGTCCCTCGTCGCGCTTACCGGTGTCTATGCTTTTGACCCCCGCGCGTTTAATTACACCATTGTTCTATTCATTGCTGGTGCGGCGTACTACTTCCTTTACAGCAAGAATAAGCTGGTGGCGAAAACCGCTGAAGAGGAGTTTGCGCTAGTGACTGCTGCCCCAGAAGAGCTAGACATTGACGAGCCGGTGCCAGCCGCTGCCAAGCTGTAATGTTTGATCCCAATCGCCTAACCTGATTAGGCAGTTTAAGCCTCTGTGCCCAACGGCCCAGAGGCTTTTTATGATGAGTGCTAAAATAGACAGCTGCGTTCTTAAACATGCGAATTACCCACCAAGGTCTTCTCGCATGTAGTGCTCCGTTACGCGAAGCTGGGGGAAATAGTCAGGAGCACCGCCATGAAGCACTCTCCCGCGTATCGTTTAGCGGCCACTATTCTGCATGGATTTGATGGCTACCGAGCACGCTTCAAGCAGATTACCTTTGACGCCAGTCGGCGTTTTCGTGATGCGGCGTGGCGTGATGCCCAGCAAGCCTCAGCGGCGCGGATTAACCTTTATGAAGAGAGAGTGGGCGATACGCTGACACGTTTGCAGCGTACCTTTGATCATGAGGCGCTTACGTACTGTGAGACCTGGCGGGAGGCGCGTGAGCACTATGCGCAGCTGATTAGCCAGCGGTTGGATTACGAGTTGGCCGAGACGTTTTTTAACTCACTATTCTGCTCGATTTTCCACCACCGCCATATTCGCAATGACTGGATGTTTGTGTACAGCTCCCGAGAAGATGCTGCGCACCATTCTGGAATTGAGCTTTGTCGACAGTATTCCGTCAATGGTGATTGGTCTCAAGCGCTTGCCTGGGCGCTTGAAGAGGCACCGTTTGATAACGCCTTTGCTGATCTGGAGCGCGATATTGAACTAGCTGCAGGCCTATTAGAAACCCTGCTTCCCGCCGCTATTTTGCAGTCAGAAGACGCGCAATTAGAGCTGTTGAAAAGTGTCTTTTACCGTAATAAAGGGGCCTACTTAGTCGGCCGCATTTTGGGTGGCGGTGAGCAGGTGCCACTAGTGTTACCTATTCTACATGGTGAAGGGTTTGGCGAGCAGCAGGGCGGCGACCCCTGCCTGCACTTGGATACCGTGCTAACCGAGACCGATGAAGTCTCGATTATTTTCTCGTTTACCCGTGCCTACTTCCAAGTCGATGTGCCGGTGCCTGGGGAGTTTGTCCACTACTTAAAACAGCTCATGCCCCATAAGCCTGAAGGCGAACTGTATGCCGCGATTGGCTTTTTTAAGCATGGCAAAACCGAATTTTTCCGTGCCCTAAACCTGCAAGTGGCCAAGCGTGAGGATCAGTTTGTCATTGCACCTGGTGTGCGCGGCATGGTGATGGCGGTGTTCGTGCTGCCTAGTTTTCGCACCGTGTTTAAGATCATTAAAGATAAATTCGACCCGGCAAAAGAGGTCACCCACGCAATAGTGCGCGAGAAATACCGCCTGGTGAAACGCCATGACCGTGTTGGGCGTATGGCTGATACCCAGGAGTTCTCGAATTTTATCGTGCGTCAGGATCACTTTGCGCCAGAGTGTCTAGAGCACTTGCTAGAAGTAGCACCGTCTACTGTGTCATTGAAAGATGACAAGGTAATAATCAAGCACTGCTATACCGAGCGAATGATGACACCGCTGAATATCTATCTGGAGCAGTGCAGTGCGGACGAGCGCGTAATGGTGCTCAAAGACTATGGTAACGCCATTAAACAGATGGCAGCGGCGAACATCTTCCCGGGCGATATGCTGTTAAAAAACTTTGGTGTTACCCGCCATGGCCGAGTGATTTTTTACGATTATGACGAGGTATGTTATCTCACGGAGTGTCGCTTTCGGCACATGCCTAAATCGTATGGCAATGACTTTCAAGGAGGTGGTGGGGAGAGTTTTTACGTTGGCCCCAATGATATCTTCCCCGAGGAGTTCGGCCCCTTTATGTTTGCCAACCCGGAGCTGCGCGCGATTTTTATGCAACAGCATCCGGAGTTATTTGATCCCGATTACTGGTTGGAGCTACAGCAGGCCATTGTCGATGGTCGGGTGATTGATGTTTACCCATATCGTAATAAGCAGCGCTTCGCGGGGACCATAGGGCAGCTGGTATATTAGGAAACAGTAAGCAGTTATTTAGTCGAGGAAAACATGACAGCACCACCGCACTTAGTGGTTTTTACCGGTTCAGGGATTAGCGCCGAAAGCGGTATTAAAACGTTCCGTGCCAGTGATGGTCTCTGGGAAGACCACCCAGTCGAGGAGGTGGCCACGCCCGCGGGCTGGCGCCGAGACCCACAGCGCGTACTGGAGTTTTATAACCTGCGCCGAGAGCAAATTCGTAAGGCCAAGCCCAATGCTGCCCATAAAGCCCTGGCGGCGCTTGAAAAAGATGGCTTTCGAGTCAGTGTTGTCACGCAAAATATTGATGATTTGCATGAGCGTGCAGGGTCGCGAGATGTGCTGCATCTTCATGGCGAGATTTTGAAGGCGCGCTCTACAGTGGATGTGCGGCTGCGCTATCCGCTGCCGAAAGGTGGCATTGCGCTGGGCGATATTTGTGACAAAGGCAGCCAGCTGCGCCCGGACGTGGTGTGGTTCGGTGAGTCGGTGCCGCTATTTGAAGACGCCTGTGAACTTGTTAGCCAGGCGGATTTCTTGCTGGTGGTAGGCACGTCCCTAGCGGTAATGCCCGCGGCGTCGCTGCTGTCGTATATTGACTTGGATACCCCGTGTGCGCTGGTCGACCCCGACGCGGATGCCTTAACACCGCCTGGCGTTCTAGCGATTAATACCACCGCAGGAGAGGGCGTTCCAGCGTTGGTAAACCAGTGGCGCAAACAGGGCAATTTGATGCTGCCTTGAACTGTCTATCGCTTCAAAAACCATGCTTTCATTACGTCGGTAATCTGAGTGATGTCGGCGTCGGTAGCGATATAAGCGGGCATGGTGTAAAGCCAGCGGCCGATTGGGCGCAGCCACACACCTCGCTCGCGGGCGAACTGCCCGACACCTTTCAGCGTCTCGGCGGAGTGCGCTTCAATCACTGCGGTGGCACCCAGCACTCGCACATCGGCCACGTCTGGGTGGGCGTTCAGCGCGGAGTCGTCAATTAACGCTCGGCTAAGCTGTTGGCTGAGTGCCGCAATCTTGTCCAGGTAGTGCTCCTCTTCAAACACGCGCAGGCTTTCCAGCGCGACACGGCAGGCCAGCGGGTTGCCCATAAATGTCGGGCCGTGCATAAAGGCATGGTGGGCGCTGTCGCCAACAAACGCATCGTGAACACGGTCGCTGGCCAGGGTCGCTGCATGGCCTAGATAGCCGCCGGTTAATCCTTTTGAGAGCACCATAATATCCGGTGTTACGTCAGCGTGATTGGCGGCAAACAGCTTGCCAGTGCGGCCAAAGCCGGTGGCTACTTCATCAAAAATTAGCAGCACGCCAAACTCATCGCATAGCGCCCGTGCGCCGCGCAGGTAGTCAGGCGAGGTCATATTCAGCCCGCCTGCTGCCTGTAACAACGGCTCCATCAGCAGGGCAGCAATCTCATGGTGATGGCTCGCCAATACGTCGCGCAGCGCCGCTAAATCGTCGGCTACCTGCTCCGGTGTGGCGTTAAACGGTGCGGTGGGCGCGGGGGCGAAGTGGTGTTGGGGCAGCAGGCTGGCGAACAGGCTATGCATGCCCTCTTCAGGGTCGCATACCGCCATACAGCCGGTGGTGTCGCCATGGTAGGCCTTCATTAACGAAAGCATCTTGCACTTTTCGGGGTGGCCGATGAGCACCTGGTACTGCAGGGCCATTTTCATCGCCACTTCCATCCCGACTGAACCGCTGTCGGAGTAAAACACGTGATTAAGGCCGTCAGGGGTGATGCGCACGAGCTCCCGAGCAAGCTGGTCGGCGGGATCATGGGTGAGGCCACCTAGCATTACATGGCATAGCTCGCCTGCCTGTTCACGAATGGCCGCGACTAAACGTGGATGGCCATAGCCATGAATCATGCACCACCAGGAGCAGGTCGCGTCGAGCAGTTGCTCGCCGCTTTCCAGGGTGAAATGGCTACCGCTGCCGCCGACCACTTTAGGGGCGGGTGCTTGTGTTTTGAGGTGGGCGTAAGGGTGCCAAACGGGAGAACTCATAAAGCGGCTTCCTGATTCAAAACTGAAGTGTTGAGCAGTGCAGATAGTGAAAGCGCGTGGCGCGCATGGGTGGCATCGGCGGTGGCTAAATGAGGAATAATGCCTAGACATGGCACGTTAAGGGCGTTTTTAAGAAGCGCGATATTGGACTCAAAGCGCGCTGTATCAGCGGCGAACTCAGGGTCCACCACACTGCCGACCCAACCCGCAAGGGTTAGGCCATCGGCAGCGATGACCTCCGCGGTAAGCCGCGCATGATTAAGACAGCCAAGCTTTAGTCCCACGACCAGAATAACGGGCAGCTGCATCATCCGCGGTATATCGGAAAAGTCGTTGTGCTCATTGAGTGGCACACGCCAGCCGCCAGCGCCTTCGATGAGCGTTAAATCGCGCGGCATGTCGTTTAGGGTGGCGGTAAGCGAGGCCACTACACTATTGACGTTAAGAGCGCACCCCGCCTCGCTGGCGGCCAGGTGCGGCGCAATAGCGGGCGCAAACGCCCACGGGTTAACGGTGGTGTAATCGACGGGGGGAGCGCTCTGTTGTTGTAGCGCCAAGGCGTCGCTATTGCGCAGCCCATCCGCCGTGATGTGGCTGCCAGAGGCAATCGGCTTAAGCCCCAGCGTGCTGAGCTGCTGCTGTTTGGCAGCGCATAGCAGTGCGCTGGTGGCCAGGGTCTTACCTGCATCGGTATCGGTGCCGGTCACGAAATAGACGGTCATGGTGATTTTTCCAGGTGCAGGGTGATGCAGTGGTAGCTAACGGGGAGCCCTTGGGGTTCACGTAGCGTTTCAAAACGCTGGCGGGCGGCGACCAGGTCTCGGCGAGTAAGACGTGCCTTGGGCCGCGCCACCTGGGCGCCTACTCCCTTAATTGAGTCCATGACGGCAGTGAGATCGGGGTAGTAAAACCGCCGCCACTCGGTAATGCGATCAACCAGCGTTAAGCCGCTTAAGGCAACGGCGCGTTCAAGCGCTTGGGCATTCGGCGTTTGCAGTAATGCCTCCGGGCGCTGCCAAGCAGAGGCGACTTCTGCCAACGTGCCGGGTAAGAGTGTCGTGAGATGCACTTGGCCGCCAGGGGACAGCACTCGTTGAAGCTCGCGCATAACCGCATCGATATCGCGGCACCACTGGATGGCAAGGTTGGAAAATATCAGATCAAAAGTTCCGCGCTCAAAAGGCAGTGCAGCGGCATCGCCTTGCTGCCAACGAATATGATGGCCATAGCGCGCCTGGGCATGGGCGAGCATGCCTGGGGCAATATCCAGCCCAGTGACGTTGGCATGGGGAAATTGAGTGGCTAGTCGCTGTGTCCAGACGCCGGTACCACAGCCAAGGTCGAGTATGTTGTCGGCACTAGGCGGAAGCGATGACCAGAGCGTTTCCCCTATCTGTCGCTGAGCGCTGGCCAGCGCATCGTAGCGGGGTGCCGCGCGAGAAAAAGCGTGGGCGACTTTTGCCTGCCAGTTTGGCGTTGCCGTTAGGTACATACGTGCTCCTTGGCGACCAGTGCGGCCTGGGAAGCGATGGTCGCGACTAGTTGAGCAGGTTGGGAAAGCATTGGACAGTGCCCCGCGTGGGCAAGGTTGATTGCCTGAGCGCGGGTGCTGGAAGCTACTAACGGATCGTGCTCGCCAACGAGTTGAATGACCGGACAGGGCGCCTCTTGCAAACGCTGGGTGTTATCCAGAGTGGCAAGCCAGTGGAGCCCTTGGGACAGCGTGCTTGCCGTGGCGCTGGGGGTGTCACCCAACATGGCACGTAGCTGCTGGTGGGCGTGGCGAGCGTTAGGTTCGCCTTGGGTTTGCCAGCGTAAGAAATGCCGCCAGGTGGCGTCGGGGTCGCGGCTAAAGGCGCGCTGAAAGCTGGCAAGCTCGGCTTTGCTCACGCCGTCATCGCTACAAAATTGCCCGCCTGTGCCAATCAGTACCATGCCGCGTGGCGCAGGCAGCTTATCGAGCAGTGCGCTGGCTAACAGCCCGCCCAGTGACCAGCCAACCCACACAGCGTTACTGGGGAGTTTGTCGGCCATGGCGCTGGCAAGGGTATCAAGGGTGGCCGGTTCAGCCAGGGCAGGGGTATCGCCATAGCCCGGCCAGTCCACCGTGTGTACCTCAGTATGGGCAGGCCAGTAGGTGTCCAGCGGCTGCCAGATGCGCTGATCGATCCCCCAGCCCGACAGCAGCACCAGACGTTGAGGGGCGTCTAGGCGGGACATGCTGCTTCCTCTCGCTGACAGGCACTCAGCCCTTCAATAAGCCGATCAATATCCTCTGGTTTGTGGCGGGCACTCAGCGTAATGCGCAGTCGTGCAGCACCATTGGGTACCGTGGGTGGACGAATCGCCCCGACGTGAATGCCCCGTTGGGCGAGCTTAGCCGCCCAAGCCATGGTGCGTGGCTCGTTGCCGAGTAGCAGCGGTTGAATAGGCGTATGAGAGTCGGCAAGGGGCAGCCCTAGCGCCTGGGCCTGCTGGCGGAAGTAGCTGATATGGCGCTGGAGCCGCTGGCGATGTTCGGGTTCGCGCTGCACGATAGCCAGCGCTTCCAGGGTCGCTGCGGCAATGCTGGGGGGCTGGGCCGTGGTATAGATATAGCTGCGAGCAAACTGGATGAGGTGCTCAATCAGCGCCGCGTCACCGGCCACAAACGCGCCAGCGGTGCCCAGTGCTTTGCCCAGTGTACCCACCAAAATAGGCACCGCTTGGCTATCGAAACCTTCCACACAGCCGCTGCCGTTAGCGCCTAACACGCCCAGACCGTGAGCATCATCGATCATTAGCCAGGCGTTGTGTTGCTGGCTGACGTGGGCAAGGGTGGCAATATCGGCAACGTCGCCATCCATGCTGAACACGCCGTCGCTGACCACCAGCTTATGGGGGGCGGAACTGCGCGCCAACAGACGTTCAAGATCAGCGCTATCGCGGTGATGAAAGCGTCGCGAGCGAGCGCCGCTTAACACTGCGCCATCTAACAGCGAGGCATGATTTAAACGGTCTTGAAAAATAGCGGTATTTGAGTCGGCGAGCGCCTGCAACACGCCAAGGTTAGCCATATAGCCGGTGGAAAACAGCAGTGCACGCTGCCGTCCGGTCCACTCGGCCAGGGCGTCTTCCAGTGCGTCGTGGACTTCCAAGTGGCCGCTGACCAAGTGCGACGCGCCCGCGCCTGCGCCAAAGCGGCGCGCACCCTCTGCCTGGGCAGCTTGTACACGTGGATTATGAGCCAACCCGAGATAGTCATTGCCGGCAAAGTCCAGCGTGCCAAGGGTATTCACCTGGCGGTGTCGCCAGCGCTGGTGATCGACACGCTGCTGACGGGCACTGGCTAGGCGCTGCAGCCACGCTTCAGACACTGGCATCTACCGCCAGTGCTGCTGCCCGCTCTGCCTGGGCGCGCTGCTGAGCTTGTTGGGTGAGTCGCTCGGTGTGAGTGGCTTCATCTTCGCAGGTATTACGGCGTTCAGGGTGCAGGCCTAATTTTGCAAATAGCGCGCGGTCGCGGTCTGCCTGAGGATTGCCGGTGGTGAGCAGTTTGTCGCCGTAGAAGATCGAGTTGGCCCCCGCCAGAAATGCCAGTGCTTGAGTCGACTCACTCATCTGCTCGCGGCCAGCGGAAAGCCGCACATGGCTTTGCGGCATCATAATCCGCGCCACCGCTACGGCGCGGATAAACTCAAGTGGGTCCAAGTCTTCGACGTTCTCCAGCGGAGTGCCCGGTACCTTAACCAGCATATTGATAGGCACGGATTCTGGGTGCGGTGACAGCTTCGCCAACTGCTGTAACAGCGCGCTGCGGTCTTGCGCGCCTTCGCCCATGCCTAAAATGCCGCCGGAGCATACTTTCATGCCCGCTTCACGCACGGTGGCCAGGGTGTCTAGGCGGTCGCTGAAGGTACGGGTAGTGATGATTTCAGCGTAAAAGTCGGGGGAGGTATCCAGGTTATGGTTGTAGTAATCCAACCCCGCAGCTGCCAAGCGGTTGGCTTGATCACCGTCGACCATACCTAGCGTCATGCAGGTTTCCAGTCCCAGCGCTTTTACTTGGCGAACCATCTCTTCGACCAGCAGTAAATCTTTGTCCCGCGGGCTGCGCCATGCCGCGCCCATACAGAAACGGCTAGCGCCGGCCTCCTTGGCGGCCTTGGCCTGGGCAACGACTTTTTCGATTTCCAGCAGCTTCTCTTTTTCGAGCTGGGTATTGTAGTGACCAGACTGCGGGCAATATTTGCAGTCTTCTGGGCAAGCCCCCGTTTTAATCGACAGCAGGGTAGAAACCTGCACCGCGTTAGCATCAAAGTGGGCGCGATGCACTTGCTGAGCTTTAAATAACAGGTCGTTGAAGGGCAGCGCGAACAGCGCATTAATTTCGTCCAGCGTCCAGTCGTGGCGCGGGGCGGCGGCATTGAAAGCGGTGGCGGTCACGGGTAAACCTTTTTTCTTTTGAAAGTTGACGAGACTCTAGCGGCGTTACGCTTTTGGTGTCAACTGTTCAGAGTGTTCTGGTTTACTACGAGCGGTTTTAGAGAGCAGGGGTTCGTCATGGTGGCCGGGCTGCTTTATACTCGGCGCCCTTTGTTAACCGTCTTTTGTTAATCGCCCTTTATTAATCGCCCTTTATAAATTGGAGCGCGGATGTCTGACGCTACGTCACAGCCCCCTGAGTCTTCTTCATTGACTGACTTCGACCCTGCTACGGGGCATCCGCGCCCACCTCGGCGTGAATTTAAAGCACGGGGCAGTTTTGTCACTCGCTGCGAAGGGTGCAATCTTCCTGAGCTCAACTGTCTGTGCCCTTATCAGGTGAAAGCAGATAGCACCGCCCAGGTATGGCTGTTGACCCACTCTATAGAACACTACAAGCCGACCAATACCGGGCGGTTAATTGGTGATGTGCTGACGCAAACCAAAGTGTTTACCTGGTATCGCACCGCGCCGGACGAAGAGTTAGCCGCGCTGCTTGAAGATCCGCGCTACGCGCCTTTTGTGATCTTCCCAGATGACCAGCCCGACTACGCAGACCGTGTGGTGGATATTAATGCCGTGCACGCTGTGAAGCAGCAGGCGCGTATTCCGGTATTTGTGATTTTAGATGGCACTTGGCGCCAAGCGCGACGAATGTTCCGCAAGAGCCCTTATCTGGATACGCTGCCGGTACTGCCGCTGCGCACTGAGCGGGAAACACGCTACCGGCTACGCAAACCCGCCTCAAAAGCGCACCTGTGTACGGCAGAGGTTGCCATTGAACTGCTGCGCCAAAGTGGTGATGAAAATGCCGCTGATGTGCTAGACGATTACTTTGATGTATTTAACGATAGCTATGCCGAGAGCCGTTACTATCGCAAAATTGCTGAACCAACCGCTGCCATGCAGCGGCTGTTAGATCGACAAACTGAGGCAAATGCTTAACTAACTAGTGCCACTACCAAACAGTGCACCGGCAATTCTAAAGCCTGCTACCCAGGTACCCACCGCAGACCCTAATGTTGCCAAAATAAACACCAGCAACGTACGGGAGACACGGTTTTTCCACCAACCTTTGAGCTCGGTGACATCATGGCGCAGTGTCGAAAAGTCGCGCACCTTCGGTTTGCGCATATAGAGTTCGACCCCCGCGGCGACAAAGCCTGCACCAATGGTGGGGTTAAGCGAGGTCAGTGGGGCGGCAAAGAAAGTGGCAATCACCGTCACTGGGTGTGCAAGGGCCGCTATTGTCGCGCCGCCGGATAAAATTCCATTGATTAAAAACCACTCAATGACCAACTGCCAGCCAAGCTCAGTATTGCGCGAAAAGCCGATCACAAAACCGGTGATAACCAGCGCGGTAATCAGCCAAGGGGCAGCTTTCCAGAGTTTAGACGGTGGCGGCGTTGCCTCCAGCGATTCACGCTCAGTGGTAGGGTTTTCAGGAAGCGCTGCTTCCAGGTGTTCTCCGGTGCCTTTTAAATGCCCGGCACCCAGCACCACTAACACGTTTTGGTAGCGCCCAGGTGGTGCTTCTTCAGCTAAGCGCAGTGCCATATAGCGGTCGCGTTCGCGAATAAGCGGGGTATAGAGTGCTTCTGATTCGGCAGCAAATTCGCTGAAAGTGGCTTCCAGCATATCGCCTTCTTTGAGCTTTTCGATATCCTCTTTGGAAACATCTTGGCGCGACATGACACTGCCAATTAGCCCCGAAAATAGCGAGAAGCGTTGCCACCAAGGGACATTGCGGTAAATGCGTTTTAATGTAATGCCAACGTCACGATCGACCAACATTAAAGGCAGCTTGTGGGTACGGCACTCTTCTACTGCTGCACGCATTTCAGCGCCAGGCTGAATACCTGACTGCTCAGCAATCCGTTGCTGAAACGCACCAAGCGCCAGACTTGCCGCTACCATGCCCGCTTTGCCCTGTTTAAATACCTGAAAAAGATCCTGTTCCCCCATGGCATCGGGGTTGTCCATGCTGTGATGACGTGCGTCGCATAGCTCAATGGCAACGGCATCGAAAGTGCCACTGTTGATTAATTGGCGAACGTCATCGGCACTTTCGGCAGAGACGTGAGCGGTGCCGAGCAGGGTGTAACGGGTGCCGCCAACGGTGACGGTTTTTAACGGGCCGCTGGTCTTAGGCTGCGCGTTGGGTTCTTGCGCCAGCGGTGTTGCATCGTCATGGATCATTAATGTGTCTCAATTTGAATAGAAAGCATTGATACGTGTTTAACGACGCCAGAAGGCGGGTGTAAATAGCACGAGTACCGTGAAAATTTCCAAGCGGCCCAGCAGCATCGCTAGCACCAAAATCCACTTGGCTAGGCTGGGCAAGTCGCCGTAATGGCTGCTAGCTTCGCCCAATGCTGGGCCTAAATTGTTCAGTGCAGAACCAACCGTGGACCAAGCGGTAACTTGGTCAACACCTGTTGCCATAACGCCTACTAGCATCAAGAAAAATAGCATGACGTAGGCTGAGAAAAAGCCCCATACCGCCTGGGCGATGCTGTCGGGAACACTAACTTTGCCCACTTTAACGGCAATGACTGCGTTGGGGTGAATAAGGCGCATGACTTCACGCATGCCCTGCTTCAAGATCAGAATGATGCGGATTACTTTCATGCCGCCCGCCGTCGATCCGGAACAACCGCCTACAAACGCGGCGACAAATAACAGAAATGGTAACGCACCCGGCCAGCCTGAAAAGTCGGCAACTGCAAAGCCCGCAGTGGTGGCGACAGAGACGACTTCAAACAGCGCGTGTCTCAGACCTTCAAAATCGTCGTAGGTGTCCGTGAGCCACAAAGTAATCACGGTGATCGTGGTTAACCCAGCAAGAAATATCATTAAAAAGCGCGCTTCGGGGTCCTGAAAGTAGTGCAGCAAGCGCTTTTCACGCCAAGCAATAAAATGCAGGCTAAAGCTGAATGCTGAGATCAGCATAAAGCCAACGCAAATCAGCTCAATGGCGGCACTGTCAAAGTAGCCGATGCTGGCGTCATAGGTCGAAAATCCGCCAATCGCGACGGTCGAAAAGCTGTGTCCCAAGGCATCGAACCAGCTCATCCCCGCCAACATGTAAGCGACCATACAGGCCAGCGTTAGCGTTGCGTAGATGTACCAAAGCGCTTTGGCGGTTTCGGTAATTCGCGGTGTTAGCTTTGAATCCTTGAGTGGGCCAGGAATTTCTGTGCGGTACAGGGCCATTCCCCCAACACCCAAGGTGGGCAAAATGGCCACCGCTAACACTACAATCCCCATGCCGCCTAACCACTGCAACTGCTGGCGATAGTAAAGGATGGATTCTGGCAGAAAATCGATGCCAGTAATGACGGTTGCACCGGTCGTGGTTAGCCCGGAAAACGATTCAAATACCGCATCGGTGATACCGAGCGAGCCTTCACCAAACAGCATCAGTGGTAGCGAGCCGAAGAGTGCCAGTACGGTCCAAAACATCGCCGCAATAATGAAGCCGTCGCGAATTCGTAGCTCTTTGTGGGCGCGGCGATTGGGTAGGAAAAGCAGTAAGCCAGTTATCACTGAAATGGCGATGCCGCTCATGAAAGCATGCCAAACACCGTCGCGAAACCAAAGTGATATCAGCATGGGTGGCAACATGGTGAGGCTAAATAGCATCAACAGTAGCCCTAAAATGCGTAGTATGACCCGCAAACTCATAGCAGTGGTTGCCTCATAGCGGTGGCCTGTTTTCTTGAAGAGCGTTGCCTAGAAGGCCATTGCCTAGAAGAACGTTAATCCCACTTGGAATAGCCGCTCCACGTCACGAATGCGTCGCTTATCAATCACGAATAGAATGACGTGGTCGCCGCTCTCTACCATTACATCCCCATGGCCAATGATGACCTCTTTGCCTCGCACAATGGCACCAATGGTGGTGCCTTCAGGCAGATTGATCTCAGCTATGGTCCGGCCCACCACTTTGGACGACTGCTTGTCACCGTGGGCGATCGCCTCGATGGCTTCCGCAGCGCCACGGCGCAGTGAGTGCACGTTGACAATATCGCCGCGGCGGACGTGGGTGAGCAGGCTGCCGATGGTCGCTTGCTGGGGGGAAATGGCGATATCGATTTCGCCCCCCTGAACCAAGTCCACGTAGGCAGCGTTGTTAATCAGCGTCAGTACCTTCTTGGCGCCCAAGCGTTTGGCCAGCAGCGACGACATAATATTGACCTCGTCGTCGTTGGTCAGGGCACAAAAGATATCGCAGTCTTCGATGTTCTCTTCTTCCAACAGCCGTTTGCTGGTGGCGCTGCCGTGGAGCACCACCGTTCGGTCAAGCCGCTCGGAAAGCGCAGTACAGCGCTCTAAACTGTGCTCGATAATCTTAACTTGGTGGCTGTGCTCCAGGTGTTCGGCTAAGCGTTCACCTATATTGCCCCCACCGGCAATCACCACCCGCCGGAAATCCCGTTCAACGCGGCGTAGTTCGCTCATTACCGCGCGAATATCACGCCGTGCAGCCAGGAAAAACACTTCGTCGTCGGCTTCAATCACCGTATCACCACGGGGAATAATCGGCCGATTGCGGCGGTAAATGGCCGCCACGCGTGTTTCCACATTGGGCATGTGCTTGGCTAAAAAGGCTAAATCCTGTCCCACCAACGGGCCACCGTAGAACGCCTTGACCGCCACCAGCTGCACTAAACCACCGGCAAACTCCAACACCTGCAACGCACCGGGATGCTCAATCAGGCGGCGAACATGATCCGTGACCACTTGTTCAGGGCTGATCAGTACATCAATAGGAATCGCTTCGTGGGCGAACAACCCCTTACGGGTGAGGTAGGCGGTTGAGCGTACGCGGGCAATTTTGGTAGGCGTGCGAAACAGCGTATGGGCGACTTGGCAGGCGATCATGTTGATTTCATCGGTGTTGGTCACCGCAATCAACATATCGGCGTCTTCACAGCCCGCCTGACGCAGCACAATAGGATACGAAGCCGCGCCCGTCACGGTGCGAATATCCAGTTTGGTGTGCAGTTCGCGCAGTTTCGCGGCGTCGGTATCGACGACGGTAATATCGTTTTCTTCGCGGGCAAGGTGCTCCGCTAGGGTGCCGCCGACCTGGCCGGCGCCGAGAATGATGATTTTCATTGCTAAGCATCGGTTCCGTTGTAAGCGCCAGCGCGTTCTCGGCAAGAGATATGTGCGCTGCAATAAAGACGGCGGCCAGTGTAAACCAGCCGCCGTCGAAAAGCAGGTCGGGATTACTCGAGTGTGAAGCCAACTTTTATCGTGACCTGCCAGTGAGCGACACGGCCGTCCTCGATATGGCCACGAGTGTCGGTGACTTCGAACCAGCGCAAGTTATGAATGGTTTCTGATGCTTTGGCGAGGGCACTTTGCACAGCTTCTTCAATTCCCTTTTCAGAAGAACCGGTTAGCTCGATATGCTTATAAGTGTGGGTACTCATAGTGTCTCCATCCTTGTCATCGGTTTACCGCCCCGGTAGGGGCGGTATGTTAAGCAGTACGCTTCTCTAGTCTGGCATAAAAAAAGCCATCATGACTGCTTTGCGCGGGAAACAGTTGGCGTCCTTGGCCACTCGGTTCGCCCCAGGCTACGTCATTTGGCGTGGTGACTTCTGCATCGGGCGTGCGGTCAAGAAATGCCTTGATTTGCTCAGCGTTTTCCTCGGGCAGCACTGAACAGGTGGCGTATAGCAAGGTGCCGCCTGGGCGGAGTAGTGGCCAAAGGTTATCCAGCAGTTGGCGCTGTAGCTTAGCGAGCTGGCGAATATCCTCTTTACGGCGCAGTTTTTTAATGTCGGGGTGACGACGAATAACGCCCGTGCCAGAACAGGGCGCATCAAGCAAAATCGCGTCGAAAGGCGCGCCGTCCCACCAGTCTTGCTGGGTAGCATCAGCGTGCTGCAGTTCTGCCGTTAAGCCTAGGCGGTTCAGTGTATCGTCTACACGGCCTAGGCGCTGGTTGTCGCTATCAATGGCCGTCAGAGCAATATCAAACTGCTCTAATAGGTGGGCAGTTTTACCGCCAGGCGCACAGCAAGCATCGAGAACGTGGGCGCCTGGGCGGGGGGCTAATGCAGGCCCTAACAGCGCGGCAGAAAGCTGAGCCGCTTCGTCTTGGACGCTGACATGACCTTCTTCAAAGCCGGGAAGTATGGAGACATCACAGGGTGCATCCAAGGTAATGCCATCCGGCGCATGTAGGCATAGGTGCCCACTTAGTCCCTGCTCAGTCAGCTGTTGTAAATAGGCTTCACGGTCGTTGTGGTGTTGATTGACTCTCAGCGTCATGGGGCCTGGTTCATTGTTCGCTGCGGCAATGGCGCGCCACTGTTCAGGCCAAGCGCTGCGCAACGCATTAAGCAGCCAGGGCGGGTGCTCCAGGGCAACGCTCTCATCTAGGTCAACGGCGGCTTGAAGCGCTTCGGATTCACGCTGTAGGCGGCGCAGGCAGCCGTTAAGCACTCGGGTAGCCCACTCTTTGCCTAGCAGGCGAGCGGCGCCAGCGGTTTCGCCAACCGCTGCGTGTGCTGGAATACGCATATAAAGCAGCTGGTAGATTCCCACCAGTAACAAGGCGTGAACATCACTATCGCGCTTTTTAAAAGGCTGCTTGAGCAGTGCGCCAGCCAACGCTTCCAGGCGCGGCAAGCGTCGGCAAGTACCGTAACACAGCTCTTTTAACAGGCTGCGGTCGCGGGCAATCACACTGTGCTCATCTAGCCCGGCTAGTGAGCCTTGGTCAGTCAAAACAGGTACTAGCGCGCGGGCGGCCGCGGCGCGAACTTCCTGGCCGCTGCCGCCTTTGGGTGGGCGATTCTGGCTCATTCACTAACTCCTTGATGAGCGGCGGCGTGCCCAAGGCGTGCGCCGACGATAAGCGGGGTTTGTCGGGCGTTAAGCAGGTCGCGCACGGCCATCGCTTTCCCACCAGGTAACTGGGCATGGCTAATGCACAGTACTTCTTGGCCTTGCTCGCCACAGGCAATGCGTAGGTGATCCTCGCCATGTTCGAGTAGTGTGCCGGGCGTAGTGGAAGGCTGTTCACCTGGTTCAACACTGGCCATCAACAAACGTAAGCGATCATTGCCTAACGTGCACCAAGCCACTGGCCACGGGTTGAACGCACGTATTTTGCGCGCTAGCGGCTCGGCAGGTTGATGGAAGTCCAGCTCGGCTTCCGCTTTGCTGAGCTTGGCGGCGTAGGTGACGCCCTCGTCAGGCTGCGGTGTTGCTTTTAAATTGTTGCTGTCCAGCGCATCCAGCACGTTAATCAGTGCATTCGCCCCTTGAATGGCCAGCCGATCATGCAAGTCCCCGCCCGTGGTGCGCGAGGTGATCGGCGTACGCACTTCATACAGCATCTCACCGGTATCCAGACCCGCATCCATTTGCATAATGGTGACGCCTGATGCGCTATCACCGGCTTCAATAGCGCGTTGGATGGGGGCGGCACCTCGCCAGCGTGGTAGCAGCGATGCGTGCACGTTGATGCAGCCTAAGCGGGGAATATCGAGCACGGCCTGTGGCAGTAGTAGCCCATAAGCAACGACAACCATTACGTCGGCGTTCAATGCAGCCAGTTCCGCTTGGGCATCAGTGCTTTTTAAGCTGACGGGCTGGTAGACAGGTAGCCCATGCTCAACAGCAAGCTGCTTGACGGGGCTTGGGGTGAGCTTGCGCCCGCGGCCAGCTGGGCGGTCAGGTTGAGTATATACCGCTACCACCTGATGCTGACTTTCGAGCACGGCAGCAAGGCTTGAAGCGGCGAAATCCGGCGTGCCAGCAAAAACAACGCGCAACTGTGACATGGTGATGACTACCTAGCATTGAAGGGGGAAAGTAATCGTGTGCCGTGGGGGAAACAAATAAAGGCCGAGAAGCAACGCTACAACGCACCAGGAATAACATTCTGTGCGTTTGCAGCGTGTCAGCTCGGCCAGCAATAACACGGCGTAGGTCGGTTTATGCGTCGTGTAATAGCTTGTGGCGTTTCTGCATCTTTTTCATCACTCGGTCACGCTTTAGGGGTGATAAGTAGTCAACAAAAAGCACGCCTTCCAAATGGTCATACTCATGCTGAATGCAGTGGGCTAATAAGCCATCGGCTTCTAACTCGTAGGGCTCACCACTACGATCTAGCGCGTTCAGCTTTACTTTTAAATAGCGCGGGACTTCAGCGTAGTATTCCGGAATCGATAGACAGCCTTCAGAAAGCGGCTCTTTTTCGTCACCAATCGGCTCGTAGCGCGGATTAATAAGTACTAGCGGCTGCGAGTTATCGTCGCTGACATCCATTACTACGACACGTCGATGAACATCGATTTGTGTCGCTGCAAGGCCGATGCCGCGCGCGTCGTACATGGTCTCCAACATATCGTCGACGAGCTGGCGGACCTCATCGTCAACGGTTTCCACCGGTGCAGCCTTGGTGCGCAGGCGCTCGTCGGGGAATTCGAGAATAGGAAGTTTGGCCATGGCGTTACAATCACCGTTATGCTGAGTCTTTAATATGAGCAGGCCTTGCCACCTGTGTTGGCAGGCCTAAGTGCTTTACTATCGGCCACTATATCATGCTGTAAGCGTTCCTGGGCACGTACAACGCCATGCAGCTCCCCTCAACGGCTTCACCCATAACTGACAAGAGAGCACAGGATGGTGGTGAAAAGGGCAGTGGCGAAAAGGTTTCTTTATTATAGCGTGTCGTTGGCATGTTTGACGCTTATGACGACCGCCGCATTGGCGTGGGAATCTCCGCAGCGGGTGGTAAAGCTTTCTCCCCAGATGCGCGCCGCTCCTCAGCAACAGGCAATGGCGCCGCTTCCGATGGAAGCGATCCGGGCGTTTTTGCGAGAACATCGAGTCGCAGAGCCGGACACGCCTACCCGGGAACTGGCCTACGTTGTCGGCGGTGAGAATCAACGCTTGATGAGTGGCGCAGGCGATACGTTGTATGCGCGCGGCGTACTGCCGTCCAGAGTGCGTTTAGGTATTTATCGTCTGGGCGAGCGTTATGTTTCCGCTGAGGGTATCCCGTTAGGTACGGAGTTAATCAATATTGGCGAAGCGCGCCAGCTCAGCAGAGAGGGAGATATTGCCCGCTTAGAAGTCCTCAGTGCTTACCAGGAAGTGCGTAATAACGATATTTTGCTGCCGCTTGACGCCCCGTTGTTTGAATCTCAGTCGTCAGAAAATAGCTTTCAGCCTCGTTTACCGTTGAACGATGTCGCTGGCCAGATTATTGCGGTACCTGGCGGAGTGCGCTTTATTGGACGCTTACAAATAGTGGCACTGGATATTGGTACTCAGGATGGCTTGCAGCCCGGTCATGTATTACATGTTGGCCAGCAGGGCGAACTTGTTAATGACCCGCGTAGCCAGGAGCTTCTGCAACTACCCGCCACTGAGGCGGGAAGAGTCATGGTGGTAAAGCCGTATAGCCTGATGAGCTATGCGTTGGTGATGCAGGCATCGAACGTTTTAGCGGTTGGAGACCGGGTACACACGCCGATACGCTAAACACCGCGCAACTAACAGGGGATAGGTATGGATGCCAAGGAGTGGCTAGTGGTGAATGAGCTACCGGGCATGGGGGCGCTTCGCACCGCAGCGCTGGCCGCCAAACAGCCGCAATGGCCCCATGGCTGGCTTGCTGGGCTGCCCAGTAATGCCGCGAGTGCGCTGCGGCTTTGGCTAGCGCAGCCAGAGCGCAGCCCGTTGCAGCAGGCAGTCGACCATACCTTCGCATGGCTAGCGGCTGCGCCTAATCGCCATTTGCTCCATCGCAATCATCCCGCATGGCCTGAGTTGCTCGATCAATTGCCGGACCCACCTGTGGTGCTTTGGGCACAAGGTGATCTTAGTGCACTAGATGGCCCAAAACTGGCCATGGTGGGCACTCGGCGTCCCACTGCTGAAGGAAGCGGTAATGCTCAGGCGTTTGCCAGAGAGCTTGCTAATCGCGGCTGGTGCATCGTCAGCGGCATGGCTCTCGGGGTTGATGGGGTTGCACAGCGCGCAGCGTTAGCGGCAGGCGGGCAGTCGATTGCGGTGCTTGGCTGTGGCGCTGATGTCATTTATCCGCCCCGTCACCGTGATTTACATGAGCAGCTAAGTAGCGTGCCAGGAGGCTTGTTATTATCCGAGCATCCGCCAGGAACCGTTGCTCGACCAGCCTTTTTTCCCCGACGTAATCGAATTGTAACCGGCCTTTCATTAGGTACGTTAGTGGTCGAAGCGACTGAGAAGAGCGGCTCGTTGGTAAGCGCACGATTAGCCCTTGAGCAAGACCGTGAGCTGTTTGCACTGCCCGGGTCGCTACATAACGTGCAGGCTCGTGGTTGCCTGCAGTTATTACGTAGCGGTGCGACGCTGGTGCGTCATGTGGACGATATTTTAGAAGAGTTGCAGCACTGGGCTGAACGTTATATGCCAACCGGTCCACGTGCTATCACTGACAACGCAAGCCTTGATTTGCCAATCGAGGACGATGAGCCCAAGGACAATGTACTAAGCGCGCTGGGCGCAACGCCAACGCCAATTGATATATTGGTTCAGAGCGCGGGCCTTACGGTCAGTGAATGCCAACAACGGTTATTGATGCTGGAACTTGATGGCAAAGTAGCGCAGCAAGCGGGCGGCTGGGTGCGTTTGACGCGGCCATGGTAGGATGTAAGTAACCGTTTTTCATCTACTGAAGATGTATCAATCTCAGGTGATGAGGGGCCGCGTTTGTAACGAGGAGCATCTATGAAATCGGCTGTTGAGGTTAAAGAAGCGGTACGAGCATTAAAAGAGGGGGGCGTTATCGCCTGCCCCACCGAAGCAGTCTGGGGGCTGAGCTGTGACCCAGATAACGATGAAGCGCTGGCGCATTTGATGCGTATGAAAGAGCGTGATCCCGCCAAAGGGGTGATTCTTGTTGCTGCGAATATTCAGCAATTTCAGCCTTGGCTAAACCAACTGCCAGTTGCACTGCATGCGCCCTTAGCGGCCAGCTGGCCTGGCCCTAATACTTGGCTAGTGCCTGACAATGGCCGTAGTCATGGTTTAGTGCGCGGTGCCCATCAGAGTGTGGCTCTACGGGTGACCGACCATCCGCTGATGAAGGCGCTCTGTGAGGCCTTTGGTGGCCCGCTAGTCTCTACCTCCGCTAATCGCGCGGGTGACCCACCCGCCATGAGTGCTGACGAAGTCGCGTCCATTTTCGGTGAGGAGGTCGCCGCGATTGTAGCAGGTGAGCTTGGGGGTAACGCAAAACCCAGCACCATCAAAGACTTGGTGACGGGCAAAGTAATGCGTTCATAGCGAGGCGCCTTGAGCTGTCTCTGTCATTGACTACTTACCAATCACACTTATCCTCGACCTCTTTGGAGTTACTGTGGCTCACGAGCACCTAGACGACGTTAAACATTACCTTCTGGATCTGCAGGAGCGGTTGTGTGCAGGGCTTGCCGCTGCTGATGGAAAAGCGACATTTAAAGAAGATAGCTGGCAGCGTGAAGAAGGCGGCGGCGGACGTTCAAGGGTCATCGAAGAAGGCGCTGTTTTCGAGAAAGGCGGTGTTAATTTCTCGCATGTTTACGGGGCTCAGTTGCCCCCCTCGGCGACGGCGGCACGACCAGAGCTAGCCGGACGCAGCTTTCATGCGGTGGGTGTTTCCTGGGTGCTCCATCCTGAAAACCCTAATGTGCCGACAAGCCACGGAAATGTCCGTTTCTTTATTGCTGAAAAAACGGGTGAAGCGCCGGTATGGTGGTTTGGTGGCGGCTTTGATCTAACGCCTTACTACCCGGTGTTTGAAGATGTTGTGCACTGGCATCGGGTTGCCCAGGCTGCCTGCGTGCCATTTGGCGAAGAGGTGTATCCGCGCTACAAAGCGTGGTGCGATGAGTACTTCTATCTTAAGCATCGCGACGAGACGCGTGGTGTTGGTGGACTGTTTTTCGATGATTTAAATGAAGGCAGTTTCGACGACTGTTTTGCTTTTCAGCGTGCGGTGGGCGATAGCTTTCTGGACGCCTATGTACCGATTGTAGAGCGCCGTAAGGGTGATGCTTGGGGTGAAAAAGAGCGTGATTTTCAGCTTTATCGCCGCGGCCGCTATGTAGAATTTAACTTAGTGTGGGATAGGGGCACTCTGTTTGGCTTGCAAAGCGGTGGGCGCACCGAATCCATCTTGATGTCGATGCCGCCGCTAGCCCGTTGGGAGTACGCATTTACACCGCCCGAGGGCAGCCGAGAGGCTAAGTTGCACGAGTACTTGGTGCCACGCGATTGGCTAGCCGAAGCCACCCAGATAGGTAAAGTGTAAGGAACCTGTATGACCGACCGTTACTGTGTCTTTGGAAACCCGATTAAGCACTCTAAGTCGCCATTAATTCACGAAGAGTTTGCTAACCAAACTCAGCAACCTATGACCTATACCGCCGAACTTGCACCGGTGGAAGGTTTTGCCAGTGCCTGGCGAGAGTTTGTGGCAGCGGGTGGTCGAGGGGCGAACGTGACCGTACCGTTCAAAGGCGATGCCTTTGCGCTGTGCGATACCCTGAGCCATCGTGCCAAGCGTGCTCAGGCAGTGAATACACTAATTGTCGGCGGCAATGGCCGTACCTACGGTGATACCACGGATGGCATTGGGCTGGTGCGTGACCTTGGATACCATCACGTACCCATTAAGGATAAACGCGTGCTGGTGATCGGTGCCGGTGGTGCAGTGCGTGGCGTGCTTGAACCGCTGCTTGCAGAGCAACCTCGTGACGTTGTTATCGTCAATCGAACGGCGGCAAAAGCCGTCCAATTAGCAGACGCATTTGCCGACTTAGGCACCCTTCATGGCGGTGGGTTTGAGACGTTAGAAGGCCAGTTTGATTTGGTCATCAATGGTACCAGTGCCAGTCTTACGGGTGATTTGCCGCCGTTACCGAA
Source organism: Vreelandella alkaliphila (assembly GCF_016107625.1). Taxonomy (GTDB): domain Bacteria; phylum Pseudomonadota; class Gammaproteobacteria; order Pseudomonadales; family Halomonadaceae; genus Vreelandella; species Vreelandella alkaliphila. The sequence continues at coordinate 506,284 of NZ_JABASV010000001.1, read as the reverse complement.
TAACCTATTTAACCAGGGTGCTTGGGCCTACGACATGATGTATGGCTCGGAGCCCACGGTGTTTTTGCAGTGGGCAGGGCCACGCGGCGCCAAGTTGCTCGATGGCCTGGGTATGCTGGTCGAGCAAGCCGCCGAATCTTTCTTTTTATGGCGTAACCTGCGGCCTGAAACCGCCCCGGTGCGTACACTATTAAGGCAATCGTTGAACGTCGCCAGTGACTAGCGATAGCGAGCGTTTCCATACGCTCTGAAGATAAGACAGCAAAAGGCAGCCCTTGCGGCTGCCTTTTTCGGTTAATGCTGGTTGTGTTCTCTCGTGTTTAGCGAGATTTGGTGTAAAAGCCAATCATGCACATAACGAGACCAACCACAGAGACCAGCATGCCACCGTTGACTAGCAGCGGTGAGCGCTCAAGCCACGATACAAAGGGCTGCGGCGTGTCACGGCACGCATTTGTCAGGTAGTCCCAATGCCCCCCGTCGAGCTGGCAAGCGCGTACGTCACCAAGCTCCCAGAAATAGACGCCGAGCAACACTAAAATCGGCAAGACAAGCAGCAATAAACCAAGTCGAATCATTCAAACCTCAATATTAAGGTGCCTAGGGGCGTGGGCAGTTGGGAGTGCGGCCGCTATTACGCGCCTGTTCGTAGCTTGCTATGGCGTTATTCATGCTGGCTTGAAGCCCTTCGATACGCTGGCCTTCACTTGGGTGCGTCGACATCCAGGCGGGTGGGGCGCCACCGCCGGAGGCCGCCTGCATATTTTCCCAAACGGTAACGCTTTCCCGTGGGTCAAAACCTGCCTGGGCCATTAACTGAAGGCCGATAACATCGGCTTCACTTTCATGACTACGGGAGAACGGCAACGCAATACCGTATTCCGCTCCCATCCCCAGTACCCCCATCAGTTGTTGGCCACCCGGGGTTTGCATGCCGGAGGTGCTGGCAAGTACCGATAAACCAAGTGACGTTGCGCTTTTTGTTGAGGCGCGTTCGTTGGCATGATTCGCAATGACGTGGCCAATTTCGTGGCCGACAACCGAGGCAAGCTGGTTTTGATTGGTGGCGATATCAAGCATGCCCGTATTTACACCCATGTAGCCACCGGGCAGAGCAAAGGCGTTGGGCTGTTCAGATTCAAAGACACGGATTTGCCAATCAAGATTACGCTGTTCGGCTGGCAATACTTCTACAATGGCATCCGCGATGCACTGTACATAGCGGTGGCTTGCCTGACCTGCGGTGGGAATATCTTGTTGATACTGCGCAAAGGCTTGCTGGCCCATTTGATTAAGCTGATCATCTGAAAGCAGCAGCAACTGAGAGCGGCCGGTAGGTGACGTGGAGCATGCTGCGACAGAAGCACACAGTGCAGCAACAGCCAGGGGGCGAAGCCAGCGCATAAGCGGTTTCCTTATAGACGAGTAGGGATCTTTGCACACAAGATAACCACTGTCAGTGGTAAATCAACTCATATCATAACGCACTCTGAGGACAATCATGGATGCTGAATTGAGCCAACGCTTAACGCGGTTGCTGGACCACGTAGAACATTGGTTGCCGCCTGCACCGATCCAGGTGGATTGGGACAAGCATGTGGCGGCTATTTGGCAGCGCCACCCGTTAGGTGGTCGCTTAGTTCCCGTGCCACCACGCGACACGATGACACTGGATGACCTGTTAGGTATCGAGCGTCAAAAATTAGCCTTAGTTGATAACACCCGTGCATTTTTGCAGGGGCTACCCGCCAACCATGGTTTGCTATGGGGATCACGTGGCAGCGGGAAATCATCGGTGATTCGTGCGCTGCTTAACTCGTTGGCGAATGATGGGCTGCGCTTGATTCAAGTGGATCGCCACGATTTAGGTAGTCTGCCGATATTGGTAGAACAGCTGCGCGATACGCCGCATCGTTTCGTGGTGTATTGCGACGATCTTTCGTTTGAAGGTAATGATGATGCTTACAAGGCGTTAAAAAGCGTCTTAGACGGCGCCTTAACGGGGCCGCCGGAAAACGTCTTGTTGTATGCCACTTCTAACCGCCGCCATTTACTGCCGGAATCCATGGACGATAATAGCGGTACGCGTCTTGTGGGTGAAGAGCTGCATCACGGTGACGCTGTTGAGGAAAAGATCTCATTGTCGGATCGCTTCGGCTTATGGTTAGGTTTCCATCCTTTCAGCCAAGCGACTTACTTAGAGGTCTGTGAGCATTGGGTAGCTCGTATAGGTGATAAGCAGGATTGGAGTGATGCCGCACGGGCAGAAGCGGTTCGCTTTGCAACGCTAAGAGGAGGGCGCAGTGGCCGAACGGCTTGGCAGTTTGCAGCCCAGTGGGTGGGCCGCAAACGGCTTCATGAAGGAAGTCGTCAGGCTTAACGCACAGGCGTTAACTGGCCGTCGGCGCCTACGTTCAGGCGAATGGTCGGCGTTAAAAGCCCTGCAGGTAATGTCATACCCAGTCCACGCAGGTCTCCTGGCGTGATAGCAAGCTCACTGCCAGGCGGTAGTGAGCCCTGGGTGGCTAACTGACTGGCGAGTTCTAGCATTGGCATCATACGCTGAGTGTCGGTAGTCAGGATGTCAAACGCTACCGGTAGACGTAACGTTGAGTCTTCCCCTGATGTTAGCGTTACATCCTCTTGATATTGGCCTTGCACTGGATCGACTCCCGGCATATCGAGCATCCAACGGAAACCTGACATCTCAACAGCGGGCATACCGGTAGGTAAACCAAGGCCCATCGCTAAGGTGGCCTGAACGGGCAAGCTGCCAGCGCCAAGACTAGACGCAAGCAAACTTGTCAGGTCGCTAGTATCAAGCCCTGCTTGCACGTTATAAGGGCCAATACGCACCTCTTCAATGCCCAGCGATGTTACCGCCAAGCGAAAGGCAAATAAGCCTGTTTGGGGCAGGGCAAGGCAACCTGCTAGCAAGCTTGTCATCAGCAGCAAGAGCAAACCGCGCCCGCGTTTAATTGCGTAGTGCATTAATATCCCTCCTAAGAAGGGCAAAGGTTCAGAGGTGCAAAATGTCAGAGTGGCGATTGCCGAAAAACGCGGCTATTTGAGGGCTCGTGCGGGTAGCTGTCAAGCAGATTTACTCGATAATGGGGGCCATCAACCAAAACGCCTGCTGATGAGGGTCAGCAGGCGTTTGGTAGATTAATGAGCTAGCATTAGCGGCGGCTTTTACGTGCTTCTTTAGTACGGTTGAGCTCGCGTTTTTTGGCTTTCTCTTTATCGCTTGCCCCTGCCATGTGGTCAAACGGATTGCTACCCGAACGGAACTCAAAGCGCATTGGCGTACCGCGAACCTTCAACACTTTGCGGAAGGTGTTGGTTAGATAGCGGCGATAGGCTTCCGGCAGTGATTCAGTCTGATTGCCATGCACTACGATGATAGGTGGGTTGCTACCACCTTGGTGTGCCATGCGCAGTTTGATACGCCGGCCGTTAACCATGGGCGGCGGGTGCTGGCTGACCGCATCTTGAAGCAGCGTGGTCAATCGGTTGGTCGACCAGTGAGCGTTCGCGGCATTGAAAGCTCGTTCGATCGAAGGATAAAGATCACCCACAGCGGTGCCGTGTAGGGCGGAGATAAAATGCATCTCGGCATACTCAGCAAAGCCCAGGCGGCGCTTAATTTCTGCGCGCATTTTCTCTTTCGCTTCGCTTTCCAGTCCGTCCCACTTATTGATGGCCAGTACTAACGCGCGGCCAGTGGTTAGCACGTAATCTAGCAGGTGGAGATCTTGCTCAACTAAACCGCTGCGTGCATCGAGTACCATCACGGCGACGTGACACTCTTTGATAGCATCCAGGGTTTTGATAATAGAAAACTTTTCAGCAATCTCGCGAACGTTCTTACGCCGCCGAATACCCGCAGTATCAACCAATACGTAGGGCTTACCACGACGCTCGAACGGAATTTCAATCGCATCGCGGGTAGTGCCCGCCTCATCGAATACAACAACGCGCTCTTCGCCCAACAGCCGATTAACCAATGTGGATTTGCCCACGTTGGGACGGCCAATAACACCGATACGAATGCCTTTGGTGCCGGTATCCCCAGGAATGCTGGGATCGCGCTCGGGAAACGGCTCCAGCACTGTGTCAATGAGCAGTGAGACATTGCGGCCATGGGCGGCAGCAATCGGCCATGGGTCGCCAAGACCTAAGGTCCAGAAGTCGGCCATGGCCGAATGCTCTTCCAAACCATCGGTTTTGTTGACCACTAGCCAGGTTTTTTTCTGATTAACGCGCAGATGGTTCGCAATGGCTTCATCAGCCACGTTAAGCCCTGCGCGCGCGTCTACTAGAAACAGTACAATATCGGCTTCATCAATGGCGGCCAGGGACTGCTCGGCCATTGCCGCATCAATCCCTTCTTCGTCACCGCTGATGCCGCCGGTATCAATCACCGTATACGCTTTGCCGCCTAGCATTCCGTTCCCGTATTTACGGTCTCGGGTAAGGCCAGGAAAGTCCGCTACGAGCGCATCGCGTGAGCGGGTTAGGCGGTTAAACAACGTCGATTTGCCCACATTGGGCCGACCGACTAAAGCAATGACGGGTGTCATGGAGTTACTTCCAGGGTTTCCAGGCGACCATTATTGGCCTGGACATGAATGGTGCTGCCTTCAGTGGCAGGACGCACGCTGATGCCAGATTTGTGCACGCGCGTACGGCCTACTAACGTGCCTTCGCGGGCATCAAGTAGATGAACGTAGCCTTCGAAGTCACCGACGACCACGCGGCCATCTGCAAACGCAGGTGCTGTTAACCGGCGGTCTTCCAAGTCATCGTTACGCCACAATTCCTGTCCGTTGTCGGCATTCAGGCCAACGACGTGGCTATCATCAGTGACCACTAGCAGAATGTTACCTACCAAAATAGGGGTATGGCGGCTAGATAAGTTGCTTTCCCATAGAACGCCACCGCGGGTTGCTTCCAACGCTACGACGCTACCGTTATAGCTAGTAACGAAAAGTCGGCCATCAGGAGTTACTACCGGCTGACCGGCAAGATCAACCAACCTGTCGACGTCGCTACGTCCGCGGGGAGTAGCAATTTGTAACTCCCACAGTGGTTGACCATTGCGGTTGTCTAATGTTGCTAGTCGTCCGTTAGCAAAGCCAACAAAGCTTACAGGATCAATGACCATTGGCGTGCCGGTACCACGAAGGGTGAGCGAAGGTTGTGAACTGGCATATACCCAACGCTCCTCGCCAGTGACGCGGTCGAGTGCGGTGATTTGGCCGTCAACGCTCTGCACAAGTAGTAGCTGTTGATTCGCTTGAGGTGCTGCCAGCACTTCACTGGAAACCCGTGAGCGCCAATTGACACTACCGTCGCGCTGATCCAGGGAAATAACTTCTCCGTTACGAGTGCCTAAATAAACCTGACCTGCAATAGCGTTAAGCGCGCTTGAAATAGGCGTATCCAGCTCGATTTCCCACTCGCGATTGCCGTTATTGGCGTTAAAGGCGGCGACCAATCCATTGGCATCCGCAGCAAATACGGTGTCACCTTCGCGAGCCGGAGCAATGGGGTAGCGGGCACGACCAAGGCCGTCGCCTACGTTCCTGCTCCATACGCCATCAAGCGTAGAGGTTTCTGTAAAACTACGCAGCTCTTTAGGCGTGTAAGCCGGTTCGCCTTTACTGGCACAGCCTGCTAGCAAGGCGAGTGCCACGGCTCCGACGGTAATGCGCACAGACGGCTTTGAAAATAGCGATTTGGGAAGACTGGTCATGATCATTGTGTCACCTCTTCGACGCCGAGATCGTCAAGCTTGAACTGTACGCCGTAAAGCGGCTGATTCTGGGTTTGAGCCAGTTCTAGCGCAGTTTGCCAAGCGTCTCGCGCTTGTTCTGTTTGGTCTAGCGCAGCGTAAGCGTCGCCTCGCACGTTGGCCTGTTGAGCTGCCAGAGCATCGGTAATCGACTCATCTAACAAACTCAGGGCTGCTTGTGGATTGTTGTTTGCAATCTCAATGCGCGCTAATCTCAGCCATGCAAGACTTTGCACATAGCGGCGAGAGGAGTTGCTAGCCACGTTCTCAAGCGCACTTTTTGCTGCATCAAGGTCACCCTGTTGAACGGCTAAACGTGCTTCCAGCAACTGTGCTAACTCTGCGAAGAGGGTGTTGCCATGGTCACTGGTGATTTCATCAATGAGCTCACGGGCATTGGCTAACTGATCATCTGCCAAAGTGTTACCAGCGGTCATGTTGACGAGTTGCTGATATCGCACGGAGGCGGCTTCTGCTTGGCCTTCTTGATAGTTTTGCCATGCATTCCAGCCAAACACACCCGCCGCAGCAAGAACAGCCCCTGCTATGAGAGAGGTTCCGTTCTCTTTCCACCAGCGTTTAATTACCTCTAGCTGTTCTTCTTCGCTTCTCAGCTCCGCCACGGGCGGCCTCCTGTTCTTTAGCTCAGCCGCAAGGGCGGCTGGCGAGTGTTCGTCTGCCAATAGAGTAGGCAGTAAGGTTAGTGGGGCACTAGGTTTTGCAGTGTCGCGGTGAGCTCAGCCTGAGACACACGCAACTGCTCGCGATCATCACGCAGGAACTTAAGCGTTACGGCTTGCTCTGCTAGCTCATCTTCGCCCAATAAGACTGCAACAGGTGCGTTGCTTTTGTCCGCTTTTTTCATACGGCTTTTAAAACTACCGCCACCACAGTGCAACTGCAGCCTAAGGGTTGGCAGCTCACTACGTAGTTTTTCAGCCAGGGTGAGGGCGACAATAGTAGCGTTGTCATCCATGGGGAGCAGATACACATCGCAGCCACCTAGCGCTTCTTCTGGAATCAGGTCTAATGTTTCCAGCAGCAATATTAAGCGCTCGATACCCATGGCAAAACCAACGGCTGGCGTGGGCTTTCCGCCTAGTTGTTCGACCAGGCCATCGTAGCGGCCGCCTGCACATACCGTGCCTTGGCTGCCTAGGGCCGTGGTCGTCCACTCAAATACCGTACGGCAGTAGTAATCAAGACCGCGTACCAAGCGCGGGTTAACAACGTAGTCGATGCCTGCTGCATCCAGCATTGCTTTGAGTTGTTCAAAATGTGTCCGCGACTCATCGTCCAAATGATCCATCAACTGCGGCGCACCGTTGAGCATTTCCGCCATCGCTGGATTCTTGGAATCCAAAATGCGCAGTGGGTTGCTGGTGAGGCGACGCTTAGAGTCATCATCAAGGACGTCGTGATGCTGATCAAAATAAGCGACGAGTTTATCGCGATAGGCCGCGCGCGCCTCTGTGGAGCCTAGAGAGTTAAGCTCTAGCGTCACATGCTCCAGTAAGCCTAGCTCTTGCCATAGACGCGCTGAAAGCAGAATGACTTCCGCATCGATATCCGGTCCATCAAAGCCGTACGTTTCTACGCCTACCTGATGAAATTGACGATAGCGGCCTTTTTGCGGACGCTCGTGGCGGAACATCGGGCCCTGATACCACAACCGTTGCGTTTGGTTATGCAGCAAGCCATGTTCCATCGCTGCCCGTACACAGCTAGCTGTACCTTCGGGCCGCAGCGTCAGGCTGTCGCCGTTGCGGTCGTCGAACGTGTACATCTCTTTTTCGACAATATCGGTGACTTCACCAATAGAGCGAGCAAATAGCGCCGTTTGTTCAACAATGGGCGTACGGATTTCATCAAAGCCATAGCGATGCATCAACTGACGCACCTTGGCTTCAAAAAATTGCCAGCGGGGGCTTTCGCTGGGCAATAAATCATTCATACCACGGATAGCTTGAATTTTTTTTGCGGCGGACTTGCTCAATGAAAACTCCTTGTATGGGAGACAACGCTGGGGACGGGGAAAAGGTTATGCCCGCCTCCAGGTTGGGTATCACTTGCTCGGCTTTTTTAAACGCTGCGCGCAATCATGTCGTCTTCTTGCTGCTGTTTTTGGCGTACTTTCTCACGGATCAGCTTTTCAAGGTCATCCACCAAGTGGTCATTACGCAGCTTGCTAGCAGGTTTGCCATCGATGTACACCAAGTTGGCAGGAGAGCCGCCGGTTAGGCCAATATCGGTTTCTTTCGCTTCACCTGGGCCATTAACGACGCAACCAATCACCGATACGTCCAGTGGGGTCATGACGTCTTCAAGCCGCTCTTCTAGCTGGTTCATGGTGCTGATAACATCAAAATTCTGCCGTGAGCAGCTGGGGCAGGCAATAAAATTAATGCCTTTGGCCCGCAGTCGCAGGCTTTTAAGCATGTCAAAGCCGACTTTAATTTCTTCTACCGGGTCGGCGGCGAGCGATACGCGAATCGTGTCGCCAATGCCATCCATTAGCAGCATGCCAAGGCCAATCGATGACTTCACCGTACCAGAGCGCAGGCCGCCGGCTTCGGTAATGCCTAGATGGAGTGGCTGCTCGATACGGGTAGCCAGGTCGCGGTACGCTGCTACCGCCATAAACACATCTGAGGCTTTGACGCTGACTTTAAATTCCTGGAAATCAAGACGATCCAGGTAATCAATATGGCGCATGGCCGACTCCACTAACGCTGCGGGAGTAGGCTCGCCATACTTTTTCTGTAGGTTTTTTTCCAGCGACCCGGCATTGACGCCAATACGAATCGGTATGCCGTTATCGCGGGCAGCATTAACAACCGCACGTACGCGATCTTCGCGGCCAATGTTACCTGGATTAATACGCAAGCAGTCGACACCTAGTTCGGCGACACGCAGGGCAATTTTGTAGTCAAAATGAATGTCTGCCACCAGTGGGACATCGACACGCTGCTTAATTTTGCCAAAACTTTCAGCGGCGTCCATATCGGGTACCGAAACGCGGACAATATCGGCTCCCGCTTTTTCTAACTGCTGAATTTGTGCCACGGTGGCATCGACGTCCAGCGTATTTGTGTTGGTCATGCTCTGAACGGCAATAGGTGCATCACCACCTACGGCCACATTACCAACGTGAATTTGACGCGAGAAGCGGCGTTTAATCGGAGAAGGGGCGTGCATAAGACGGGTCACTCTCCCAAGGTAAAGCGGGCAACATTATTGGCACCGGCGCGCTGGACAAGGTTAACGGCCTCGCCTTCATAGCGCAGCTCTACGCCGGTGGCATTGCCGATAGTTAAACGAAAAGGCGGTTCGCCCTCAACACTTGCTGTGGTGCCAGGCGTTTGCAGACCAACGAACACCCGTTGGTTATTGGCATCAAAAATTTCAGTCCACGACTGCTCGTTAAACGTAAGTTCAAGCAGGTTCGGGTTTGTTGCGGGCGCTGTTTCAGTTGTGTTGTCTTCACTGTCAGTGGCGGCGTCCGCTTGTTCAGCTGTATCTGCAGAGGTGAGCTCAGCAGCTTCTGCCCCTTCGGAAGACGTAGACGGCTCAGATGCCGATTCAATGGCAGCCGTTGCGGCGTTAGCCGCTCCCTCATCGACTCCCTCGGCTGTGCCGGTTTGTTGTGCCGTTGCGGTGCTAGGAAGCTGAGGTGTGGCAACCAGCGTTTGTTCAGTCGGTGTTGCATTGTCGGCTGGCGTACCCATGGAACCACCCTCATCTTCTACAGAAGGGTTACTTCCCATGCTGGGGGGTTCGCTGCCGCCACGGCTTTGCCACCACATGACCGTGACGGCAATCAAGGCAACAATCACTAGCAGGGTGACTAGCTTAAATAACCAAGCGCCAATACGGGATGGTGGCCGGGTGACTGACACTGGAGCCACCCGACGATCTGTCTCTGTACTCCCATGGTTAGCTTGGTAGGCTTCAAGTACTAGACGATCATCCATGCCCAGGTATTTTGCATAAGCACGTAAATAGCCTCGGCGATAAGCGGCAACAGGGATTTCTTCGTAGTTATCTTGTTCTAAACCGTCGACAACCGCTGGGCGTAAATTAAGCGCCCGTGCGGCATCGGTAAGCGGTACGCCGAGTGCTTCGCGTTGGCGTGAGAGAAGCTCGCCAGGTGTTGCGGTTGGGCTAGAGGTCGTAACATTATCGTGTGATTGTGTATCGCTCATAGCTGAGCATCCTTCAATAATTAGGTGGTCAGGGCACCGTTAGTCAATATTCAATAAGCGCTGGTAGTTCGCAGCCGCAGCGTGATCACCACGGGCGTGGGCGATATCGATCGCCATTTCCAACGCGACTGGATCTTGCCCGGCCAGCTGCAAGTAGCGCTGCAGCGGCTCCCAGGCTTGACCATAATTGCCCTGTGAAACTTCAAGTTCGGCTAATAATAAATATCCACGCAGGCTACGTGGATCAATGCTCACTGCGCGCAATAAGCGTTTGCGCGCTTCATCAATGTCATCGGCTGCCAAATAGCACTGCCCTAGGTTAGTAAATAGCTGGGCACGATTGGCATATTGGGCATCGTGAGATGCTATTTCTAACTGTTCGCAAGCGGCGTTGAACTGCCCCTGCTGATATAAAAACGCCGCGTAATTATTACGCGCACGTGTCAAAGAAGGTGCTGTGTTAATCGCTTGCTGAAAATAGTGATTTGCAAGCTCATTTTCACTCTGCTGTTGATAGACCAGCGCAAGCGCCTGAAGTGCCTCGGCATTGCGTGGATTAATTTCAAGCGCACGATCAAGCGCGCTGAGCGCACGGGTTAGGTTGTCGCGTTCTAGGTAAGCAACTCCTAGTTGGGTGTAAGCGTCTGCAGCGTCATCGTCAGCCTGAGAAGACGTGCTGCCTGACGTGGCACAGCCAGCTAACAACATGCTGCTTACTAGCACGCACAGCATGTGAACCCGGGGTGGGTAAAAGCGCCAGCGGTGACTGATCATGTACACCCTCTTATAACAACCATTTTGCAGTGATTTGACGCGTTGTTATGTGACAACATTTGCGTATGTGGCGGTTTGAAAATGTGTCCATCAAAGCGCCGCGCTCGATGGAAGTCAAGATAACAACGGTTTAGTCTGCGTCAAGCTGTACGGACTGAATATAGCGTGCACTTCGCTTAGTGCGGTCTTTCACCTTTCCTACCAGTTGGCCACAAGCAGCGTCGATATCATCGCCCCGCGTAATGCGTACGGTAGCGTTATAACCCAGATCGTATAGCCATTGCTGAAAGCGCATCACTTGGTTACGAGAGGGCTTTTCGTAGCCTGAATTAGGGAACGGGTTGAACGGTATCAGGTTGATTTTACAGGGTAGCTCTTTTAACAGCGCCGCCAGTTGCTCAGCATGCTCCTGCTGATCATTCACATCTCTAATGAGCGTATATTCGATAGTCACCTGACGGTTATCCGGGCATTTGGATAGATAACGGTGGCAGGCATCCAGAAGCGCGCGGATATTATATTTACGGTTAATCGGTACCAGCTCGTTGCGTAGCTCATCAGTAGAAGCGTGCAACGAAATGGCTAAACTCACGTCGATCTCATCGCCAAGCTTATCTATCATCGGCACAACGCCGGATGTGGAAAGCGTGACGCGGCGTTTGGAAAGTCCATAGCCATTGTCGTCGAGCATCAGCTTCATTGCTGGCACGACGTTATCAAAGTTGAGCAGCGGCTCACCCATGCCCATCATGACTACGTTAGTCACCGGACGATTAGCGGTATCGCGGCGCGGGCCTACGCTACGCTGGGCGACCCAAACCTGGCCGATGATTTCGGCAGCGGTCAGGTTGCGCTGGAAGCCTTGTTTGCCCGTTGAGCAAAAACTGCAGTCTAACGAGCAGCCTACCTGTGAAGAGACGCATAGCGTTCGGCGTTTGCCGTTTTCCGCAGGAATCAGCACCGTTTCCACATAGCTGCCATCTTCTACTTCCAGGACCCACTTGCGTGTGCCGTCGCTGGAAGTGCCTTCATAGACGACGCCAGGGCCACGAATCTCAGCCAGCCGAGCCAGTTTTTCTCGCAGCGGTTTGGATAGATTCGTCATGGCAGCAAAATCATCGCTACCTTCCTGGTGAATCCACTTCATTAGCTGGGCAGCGCGAAACTTCTTTTCGCCAATCGACAAAAAGAAGTCCTCCATCTGCTCGCGAGACATGCCCAGCAGGTTCTGGCGCTCTGGCGCGTTAGTGGCGGCAGGTTCGCTTTCGGTCGAGGAGATAGAGGTAGGCGTATGTTGAGCTACGGTAGTGGTCATGGCGGTCAGCGTTCAGAGAAAAGGCGGGGGCATAGCCCCCGCGAAAATGGCCGGCAACGGATGTTGAATCGGCGGCACGCTTGGTTTAGCGCGGGCAAATTTCGTCGTTACCGAAGAAGTAGCTAATTTCGCGCTCAGCGCTTTCCGGAGAATCAGAACCATGGACAGCGTTTGCGTCGATTGTTTCCGCAAAGTCAGCGCGGATAGTGCCGGGTGCCGCTTCTTTCGGGTTAGTAGCACCCATCAGGTCACGGTTTTTAGCGATAGCGCCTTCGCCTTCCAGTACCTGCACAACAACCGGACCAGAGGTCATGAAGCCAACCAGGTCTTTAAAGAAAGGACGCTCTTTATGTTCGGCGTAGAAACCGCCTGCTTTTTCTTCAGAAAGATGAACCATCTTCGCAGCAACAACTTTCAAGCCTGCTTTTTCAAAGCGAGAAATGATGTCGCCAATCGCGTTTTTAGCAACGGCATCAGGCTTGATAATAGAAAGAGTACGTTCAATTGCCATGGTGGAATCTCCTTAAGAGGCATAAAGCAGAAGTGCCGCCCCGGAAAGCCGAGGCGGCGCAGGAAAAAAGAGTCGGCAGGGCTGCTGTGCATTACCGATTGCCGAGTGGCCGCGATTATAGCGCCTCAAGGGGGTGATGAATACCGGTGATGCAGCGCTAAACGTTTAGACCGTGAAGCTTTCGCCACAGCCACACTCATCTTTAACGTTGGGATTGTTGAAGCGGAAAAAGCGATTCAGCCCTTCGCTTACATAGTCCACTTCACTGCCGTTGAGTATTTCTAGCGCGTCTGGCGCGATATACACGCTGGCGCCGTGCTCTTCAAAGCGAATTTCGTCATCGCTTACGTCATCGGCAAAGTCGAGTACGTAACTATAGCCTGAGCAGCCGCTAGGTTTTACAGAAACGCGCAGCCCAAGCCCCTGGCCACGCTCATCGAGAACGTGACGGATTTGCTGAGCAGCAGCGGGGGTAATGTTGAGAGTTGCCATCGGGCGTCCTCCTTCAAGAAGTCGGTAGGCTGATTGCCAACAGTGGCATCAGCCGTTTAACGCGTTGAGCGTAGTCCGCTCAACGCGTGGCGCAGTAGTGTCAGCGCATGATCAATGTCGGCGTCAGTGGTGAAACGCCCAAAACTAAAACGTAGCGATGAGAGTGCAAGGGCGCGCGGTGTGCCGATTCCCAATAAAACGTAGGAAGGATCAACGCTAGCAGAGTTACAAGCAGACCCAGTTGACACAGCAACATCGCGCAGCGCCATCAATAGAGATTCACCGTCTACCCCTTTAAATGCTAGGTTTAAAATATTGGGAACGGCATTTTCCAGCGGAGAGTTGGCGAAGACGTCATCAACATCTTCTAGCCCTTTTAGGAAGCGCGCGTGTAGCTGGGCGATATGGGCTTGATCTTCCTGGTGATGGTGTTGCATTAGCGCAAACGCTTCACCCATGCCGGCAATTTGATGGGTCGGAAGTGTGCCAGAGCGCATGCCCCGCTCGTGGCCGCCACCATGGATAAGTGCTTCTATGCGTATATCTGGATGGCGTTTGACGTAAAGCGCACCAACGCCTTTGGGGCCATAAACTTTATGCCCAGACAGCGACATTAGATCAATTTGTTGCGCCACCACATCTAACGGAATGCGTCCTACAGCTTGGGCTGCATCGGTGTGAAAAACAGCCCCGAATTCATGGGCAATCTCTGCCAGCGCGGCAATATCATTAATGCTACCCAATTCGTTATTGACCGCCATTAATGACACGAGTGCCGTGTCGTCTCGCATGGCAGCGCGCAGCTGTTCTGGCGTGGTACGCCCGTCTCGCCCAGGCGTGAGCCACGTCACTTCAAAACCTTCGCTTTCCAGGGCGTTGGCAGTATCCACTATCGCTTTGTGCTCAATGGTGGACGTTACCAGATGCATGCCGCGCTCACGATTGGCGCGCATGTAGCCGGTCAGCGCTAGATTGTTGGCCTCAGTGGCACCGCTGGTCCAAACCACCTCACGTGGGTCTGCGTTAATCGTATCGGCGACTTGACGGCGAGCCTGCTCTACCACCTGTTCCGCCTGCCAGCCTAACATGTGGCTGCGCGAGGCTGGGTTGGCGAACAGCTGATCAACGGTTAAATAGCGCTGCATGACGTCGGCCACACGGGTGTCTACCGGCGTGGTCGCGGCATAGTCCAAATAAATCGGCAGCGAAGGGGAGGAGGTCATCGTCATAGAGTCCAACGTGCAGTGAAAGCCGTTAAGGGGATGAGGCGAGAATGCCAGCTTCTACGCGCTGCTTTTGCCGAGAGGCAATGCGTATAACATCGGGGCGCTGCATCAGTTGTGCAAGGCTAGTGTCATCAAGGAAATTGCGAATCTGCCCTGATAGATCACACCACAGGTGATGGGTTAGGCAGGTGTCGCCTTGTTGGCAGTCTGAAAGCCCTTGGCAGCGTGTTGCATCCACGGTCTCATTAACAGCATCAATCACTTGGGAAACGCTGATGTCTTCGGCTGGTTTAGCCAGCAAATAGCCTCCACCAGGACCACGCACGCTGCTAACTAGACCCGCTCGGCGCAGGCGTGCAAATAGCTGCTCGAGATAAGAGAGCGAAATTTCCTGACGCTGAGAAATATCCCCCAAGCTGGTCGGGCCTTGGGGAGTATTTATCGCCAAATCGAGCATGGCGGTAACGGCGTAACGGCCTTTAGTGGTCAAGCGCATGACAGGCACCTCGACGCTGAACCTCAGCGCACTTACGGCAAATGTAACGCCATTATGGAAATCCTGAGTGCTTTGGTCAACTATTGCGCGATGTCGTTGAGTCAGAGGTTGAATCAGCCGCTGCATCAGATGGCGAGTTAGCCGTTGAATCAGGAGCGGTTTGCTGCGTACTGGCGGCTGCTGTCTCGGTTGCCTCGGCGTTGGCTTTTGGCTCGGAACTGTGTTTGCCAACACCTGGGCAGCCTGTGTCATTTTCATCAAGAATGTCGGCGAAATCTTCATCGCGCAGAGCCGGGAGTTGGCCGTCGCGATAGCTGGCATCCAATTGACGCAGTGTCGAGCACATACGCTCAATGCGCTCATCCACGGCGTGCATGTGATCAAGCATCGCCTGCATCGAACGTGCCACAGGGTCGGGCATGTCCTGGCTAACACCGTAAGCATCGAAGCCAAATTTTTGGCAAATCGCTTCGCGACGAGCCGGGTCGACATCTAATGCTTCCTCGACATCGGGGTCGGCGCGTTTAACGATTTTGCCAGGAATGCCCACCACCGTAGCGCCGGATGGCACTTCTTTGGTGACCACGGCATTAGAGCCAATTTTAGCCCCCGCGCCAACGGTGAACGGGCCAAGAATCTTAGCGCCAGCGCCAACAATAACGCCATCTTCTAACGTAGGGTGACGCTTACCCTTATTCCAACTGGTGCCGCCTAAGGTAACGCCTTGATAAAGGGTCACATTATCGCCGACTAGCGCTGTTTCACCAATCACCACGCCCATGCCGTGATCAATAAAGAAACGGCGGCCAATAGTGGCGCCTGGGTGAATCTCAATGCCGGTCAGCCAGCGGGAAAACGTCGATAGCGTTCGCGCCAACCATTTAAAATTTTTCTTCCATAGCCAGTGGCTGCAGCGGTGAAGCAGCAGGGCGTGCAGGCCGGGATAGTTGGTCAGCACCTCAAGAGAGTTACGTGCCGCTGGGTCGCGGTCGAATACGCTATTAATGTCTTCACGCAGGCGTTGAAACATGGGTGATCCTTGGGCGTTAAAGGGCGGCAGTCATGGATGCTCTGGGTATCGAATGCTATGGAATATCGTTAGTGCGAAGCGGTTGTTAAGAAGGCGATGTTGGGGCGCATGAGCGTGACTTCAAGTTTAGGCCATTGCCGCTCAACCGGCATGCCAAGCTATGGCTGCCGTTGGTCCGCTGCTTTTTCCGTTGCCGAAAGAATGCCACGCAGAATATTCATCTCCATTTTTTCAGGACGAGAACGTAGGTACAGGCGACGCAATCTCGCCATCAGTTGGCGCGGCTGTGCGGGGTCATGAAACTCAATGGCTATCAGCGTGCGCTCCAAGTGCTCAAAGTAGCGCTCTAGTTCGGCATGGGTAGCCAGCGCATCATCCGTCTCTTCAGCGGTGGCGCTATCCTGTTGGGTTAGCCATGCCATACGGCACTCATAGGCAATCACCTGAACGGCAGCGGCCAGATTTAGCGAGCTGAAATCTGCATTGGTGGGAATATGCACGTGGGCATGGCAACGCTGCAGCTCGGCATTGGTTAAGCCGCTGTCCTCGCGGCCAAACACCAGCGCGACACGTGCATTGTCGGGCTGGCATTCGCTGGGCAAGCGCTCTGCTAGCTCGCGTGGGGAAATCATTGGCCAGGGCAGCGTGCGCGAACGAGCGCTAGCGCCCACGGCAAGCGTGCAGTCAGCAACGGCGTCTTCAAGAGAGGCGTGGACTTTTGCCTGATGAAGCAGGTGGTCGGCTCCCGAGGCGCGGGAAATGCTGTCTTGGGTAATCACTTCACAGCGCGGCGCCACCAGGGCTAAATCTGCTAAGCCCATGTTGTGCATGGCGCGGGCGACGCCGCCAATATTACCAGGATGGCTAGTGCCAATAAGAACAATACGGATGCGCTCAAGCATAATGGGCTCGGTAATCAAGTACGGAAAACGCGCAGTTTAGCATGAGTCGATAGCATGCCCGAGGGGGCTCTGTTAGAATTGCGCGCCAAAGCAGTCCTGCCACTGCCTCCGTTCTTTAACATCACTGTGACAAGGCCCGATCATGAATCCTATGGTCCAATTTACGCTGCGCGCTGCGCGTGGCGCTGTTGAACACTTTTTACGTGTTCGTGAACGCATTGAAAATGCTCACGATGAATTTAACCTCGACCGCTTGCTAGAAGACACCGCTCGCAAAGCAGAGGCCACCATTGTTCAGCAGCTGCAGCGTGGGTATCCCCTGCACGGCTTCAGTGGCCGCTATACGCCTCATAAAGCGGGTGAAGGCGAAGGCGCTGATATCGTCTGGAAAATTGAACCAATGCACGGCTATTCCAATTTAGCGGTGGCAGGTAAGGGCTTTGCTCTCTCAGTGGTGTGTCTCGTCAAAGATCGCCCCGAACACGCGGTAATTATCTGTCCGTTTTCTGACGATGAGTATATCGCCAGCCGCGGCCGCGGTGCTCAGCACAACGATAAGCGCATGCGTGTAAGCAAACCTACCGCCATTAGCGGTACGCGGATAGCGATGAGCCTGCCAGAAACCTGGTTGCGCCCAAGTCATTTGCCCGCTTACCTGACCATTACTCAGCAATTAGCCCCCCAAGTGGAAGCCATGTTGGCATCTGGCAGCGGCCTGCTGGATATTTGCGAGCTTGCCTGTGGGCGTGTGGACAGTGTTTTTGTACTGGGCCTTGAAGAGCAGGATATGCAGGTGGGAACGCTATTGCTGAAAGAGGCCGGTGCGTTGATGGGCACGCCTGACGGCAAGCCGACAGTGAACGCTGAAGGTCAACTGATGGCCGCTGGCCCGCGTCTGTACAAAGCCTTGATTAAACAATTGGCACCGCATTTTTAAGTTCGTAAAAGTGGTAAGTGGTAAGTGGTAAAAGCGATTGATACAGTCTGCTCGATGACCACGCATTAAAAAGGCTCTGTCGATTTTATCGGCAGAGCCTTTTTGTTGCGGATTACTTTTGCTGGTTTACGGCAGCTCTTCTTCCTCTTCATCCGTCTCTTTCTTGGTGGGGATAAGGTCTTCCCGTGAAAGCTTGAGCGGAATCAGTAACGCACCTGAGATATAAATTGATGAGAACGTACCCACCACGATGCCAATTAACAGCGCAATAGCGAAGTTCTCGATCATGTCGCCGCCTAATAGCAGCAGCGCCAGCAATACCAGCACCGTAGTACCAGAGGTGGCGAGCGTGCGGGACAGGGTGGCATTGATCGCTTCGTTGAAGATTTGCGGCATATCATCAATACGCGATGTTCGAATAGTCTCGCGGATACGGTCATAGACAACAATCGTATCGTTTAGCGAGTAGCCGATAACGGCCAAAATCGCTGCCAGAACCGTTAGATCGAACTCCAACTTGAACAGCGCGAAGACGCCAACAACAATGATGACATCGTGCAGCAAGGCTAGCAGGGCACCAAGAGCAAACTTGTATTGAAAGCGGAAGGCAACGTAAAGCATCACCACGCCCAATGCCACTAGAAGGCCTAAGCCGCTTTGGTCGCGAAGTTGGTCGCCTACCTGTGCACCGACAAACTCGGCCCGCACAAGATTAACGCTATCGCCATTGGCACGTAGCAGACTGACAACGTCGTTACCGACATCCGCATCGAACGCCTGTTGAATGCGGATAAGTATTTCTGTTGATGCGCCAAACGTTTGCACCGACACGTCTTGGAAACCACTGTCTTCGAGCAATTGGCGAATCGCGTCTAAGGAGGGGACTGCGCCGTAGCGCACTTCCACCAGGGTGCCGCCGGTGAAGTCCAGTCCGAGATTTAGCTGCTGAAAAATAATCGCGCCAATCGAGATGATTAGCATCAAGGCAGAGACGATAAACGCAAGGTTGCGCCGCCCCATAAAGTCGATTCGCAGTTGTGATAGGGGTTTCATTACCACCTCTTAAATTCTGGGCTAAGCACGTGGTTCAGATCCATGCTTTTCAAATCTATGCCATTTAGATCCATGTGTTTAAATCCACAGCTTTTTGACGGGCTTGCTGCCATAGGTCAGGTTGACCATGGCGCGCGTTACCAGTAGTGCCGTGAACATGGATGTCAAAATGCCAATGGAGAGCGTAACGGCAAACCCTTTCACTGGGCCGGTACCGATCGAGAACAGAATCACCGCTACCAGCAGCGTGGTGATGTTGGCATCCACGATAGAAGTGAAAGCGCGCTCGTAGCCCGCATGGATTGCTTGCTGAATCGACATGCCGTTGCGCAATTCTTCACGTATACGCTCGAATATCAGCACGTTGGCATCAACTGCCATGCCTAGCGTCAGCACAATCCCGGCAATGCCTGGTAGTGTTAACGTAGCGCCCAGCATCGACATAACCGCGACGAGCAGCGTTAGGTTTAGCGCTAGGGCGATGTTGGCAAATACCCCAAACACTTTGTAGCGCACCAGCATAAACAGCACGACCAGTAACAAGCCGATTTGTACCGATAGCAGGCCACGCTCAATGTTTTCGGCACCCAGGCTTGGTCCAATAGTACGTTCCTGGACAAAGTAGATAGGGGCGGCCAGTGAACCAGAGCGGAGCAGAAGGGCAAGCTCAGCAGCTTCAGTCGGTGAGTCTAAGCCGGTAATGCGGAAGCTATTGCCCAGTGCGCTTTGGATGGTGGCAAGGCTGATCAAGCCGCGTTCGACGTAGGGCTCGCGAATAATCGTTTCTTCGCCCGTTTCAGGGTCGATTTCTACGCGATCTTCGCTTTTATGTTCAATGAACAATACCGCCATATTGCGACCGATGTTGGTCCGCGTGGCGCGGTTCATTAACGTGCCGCCGGTGCCGTCCAAGTTAATGTTGACCTGTGGGCGACCATTTTCATCAAAGCTATTGCTGGCACTGGATACGCTATCACCGGTAATGATGACATCGCGCATCAGCTCTGCCGAGCGTGTTGGGTCGTTACGGAACTCTAGACGTTCGGTTTCCGTGTCAGGCGTATCGTTGCGAGCTTCCAGGCGAAACTCTAGGTTTGCCGTTGCACCCACAATACGCTTTGCAGCCACGGTATCTTGAACGCCGGGCAGTTCAACCACGATTTGACTAGGACCTTGGCGTTGAACCATCGGCTCAGCGACGCCCAGCTCGTTAACGCGGTTACGCAGCGTGGTTAAGTTTTGATTGATCGCATAGTCCTGAATCTCGTTAACCGTTTGGTCGCTGAGCGTCATGACTAGGTTGGAAGCACGACCATCGCCTTCATTGCTGTACTCAAAATTAGGGAAGTCGCGGCTAATCAAGCGCCGAGCGGTATCGCGGTCTTCAGCGCTACCAAAGCTGATTGACAGCGAACGCTCGTCGATGGTGGTGTTGCGATAGCGAATGCGCTCCCCACGTAGCAGTTCACGCATGGCGCTGGCATTCACTTCCAAGCGCTGGGTAAGGGCGGCATCCATATCTACTTCGAGTAAGAAGTGCACGCCTCCACGTAAATCGAGGCCCAGTGTCATGGGAGATGCGGAAAAGGCTTGCAGCCAACCAGGGGTGGCGTCAGCGAGGTTGAGTGCGACAGTCGCGTCACTACCCAATACATCTGCGGCAATATCGCGGGCGTCTAGCTGATCATCATCACTCTGAAGGCGAATCAGCCATTGGCCATTCGTTTCTTCAATGGCTTTAATGCCGATATCGCTATCAATGAGCGCTTCTTCAACGCGGGATATTTGCCGTTCATCCAGCGAATCGCCCTGGGCATCGCTAACCTGGATGGCGGGATCTGCGGGGAATAAATTGGGAAGCGAATAGATAAGGCCAACCACCAGGACGACCAGTATCAGCAGATACTTCCACAGGGGGTAACGGTTGAGCATGCAAGCCCTGCCTTCAATTACAAACGGAATTGCTGTGCACGGACAGACCGCGCACAGCAAAGTTCACCATCGTGGCTACCATGTCACCCCTGCCGGGGTGGCTGGCACTGGATCGGCAGGGGGGAGATGCAGGCGTTAGATGGACTTAATAGTGCCTTTAGGAAGTACGGCAGCAACGGCATTTTTCTGCACGTTAACTTCGGTGCCTTCAGAAACTTCCAGCGTTAGGAACTCATCACTAACTTTGGTAACACGACCAACAAGACCGCCACCGATGACGACTTCATCGCCTTTGGCCAAGCCAGTAACCAGCTGTTTGTGCTGCTTAGCGCGCTTTGCCTGGGGGCGCCACAGCAGGAAGTAAAAAATCAGCACAAAACCAACCAGCATGACAATTTGCGCGATGCCACCGCCGGCAGCGGCTTCTTGGGCATGGGCTGGTGAGATGAAGAAATCCAGCATTGCAGAGAACTCCTGGGTTAGAAAACTCAATGGGTGAACCGATTAAACCACCCGCCAATGGCGGATGGCGATTAATTCGCTAGGGGAGGCACTGGCAGGCCGCGCTGGGCATAAAAGCCTTCCACAAAGGTCGTCAATGTACCCGCTTCGATTGCCGCGCGCAAATCAGCCATTACCCGCTGGTAGTAGCGTAAGTTATGGATGGTATTGAGCATGGAACCCAGCATTTCGTTACAACGATCTAGGTGGTGCAAGTAGCCCCGTGAGAAATTCTTACAGGTATAGCAGTCACACTCGGCATCAAGCGGTTGGGTATCGAAGCGGTGCTTGGCGTTACGGATCTTGACCGTACCCTCTGAGGTAAACAGGTGGCCGTTGCGCGCATTACGGGTAGGCATCACGCAATCGAACATGTCGACACCGCGACGTACGCCCTCTACCAAGTCTTCTGGTTTGCCAACGCCCATCAGGTAGCGAGGGGTGTCGTCCGGCATCCACGTCGGTAGATAATCAAGCACCTTGATCATCTCTTCTTTGGGTTCGCCTACCGACAGACCGCCAATGGCCAAGCCATCAAAGCCAATCTCGAGCAGCCCTTTTAGTGAGCGTTCGCGAAGTTCAGGGTGCATGCCGCCTTGAATAATGCCGAACAGCGCTGAAGGTGAGTTACCATGAGCATCGCGTGAGCGTTTCGCCCAACGTAGCGAAAGCTCCATGGATTTTTCGGCTTCTTCAAAGGTGGCTGGGTACGGTGTGCACTCGTCGAAGATCATCACCACGTCAGAGCCCAGTGAGCGCTGCACGGCCATGGATTCTTCCGGCCCCATGAACACCTTGCTGCCATCAACCGGTGAACGGAAGTGAACGCCTTGCTCGGTAATTTTGCGCATTTCGCCTAAGGAAAAAACCTGAAAACCGCCGGAATCGGTCAGGATAGGTTTGTCCCATTGGGCAAAATCATGCAAGTCGCCATGGGCTTCAATTACGTCGGTGCCTGGGCGCAGCCATAGGTGAAAGGTGTTGCCGAGAATGATTTCTGCGCCAATCTCTTTCACGGAGTCTGGTGTCATGCCCTTCACCGTGCCGTAGGTACCCACCGGCATAAAGGCCGGGGTTTCGACAGTGCCGCGGGGGAAGTGCAGGCGCCCCCGGCGCGCACGGCCATCGTCGGCTAGGCGCTCAAAGCGCATAAAACATTCGTTTCGCATCTAAATAACTCGTCAATAATCGGTTAAGGCGCTGGACGTATCGTGTTTAGCGGGTCAGCAGCATGGCATCGCCATAACTAAAGAACGCGTAGCGCTCGTCAACTGCCGTGCGGTATGCCCGCATCATGTGGTCATAGCCGGCAAATGCAGAGACCAGCATCAACAGGGTCGACTCGGGCAGGTGGAAATTAGTTATCAGAGCATCCACACAGCGCCATTCGTAGCCAGGGTAGATAAAGATATCGGTGTCGCCGCTGTAGGGGGCGATCTGGCCGTCGCTACTTTTCAGGCAAGCGCTTTCTAAGCAGCGCACGCTGGTAGTGCCGACGGCAATGACCCGTTTCCCCGCAGCCTGAGTGTCACGCACTTGTTGACAGGCGGTCTCAGACACCTCAATCCACTCGCTATGCATATGGTGTTCAAGGATGTTGTCGACGCGTACTGGCTGAAAGGTGCCAGCGCCGACGTGCAAGGTCACAAAGGCACTGTTAACGCCTTTCTCGGCCAGGGCATCCAGCAACGGTTGGTCAAAGTGAAGCCCCGCGGTAGGCGCTGCTACTGCACCGTCGCGGCGGGCATACACGGTTTGATAGCGTTCCCGATCACTCAGCTCATCGTCACGGGTGATATAGGGCGGCAGTGGCATATGGCCGTGCTTTTCAAGCAGCGCAATCATTGGTGTGTCGCCTAAAAAGCGCAGCTCAAACAGTGCATCGCGGCGGCCTTCAACCACTGCATGAATGTCGCCTTCAAAGATCAACTCGGTGCCTGGCTTGGGCGATTTGCTCGAACGAATATGCGCCAAACCACGGTGGCTATCCAACGGGCGCTCCAGCAGCATTTCTACTTTACCGCCGCTAGCTTTGTGGCCGTGCAGGCGTGCTGGAATGACGCGCGTATCATTGAATACCAGCAAGTCGCCGGGTTCGAGTAGTTCAAATAAATCAGGAAACCGGCGATGCTCAAGCGCGCCGCTCTGGCCATCCACGCATAGCAAACGGCAGTCGCTGCGCTGCTCAGAAGGGTAGCGAGCAATTAGCTCGTCGGGTAGCTCGAAATGAAAATCCGCGCGCTGCATGGAAATGGCTCTTATCAGTGGTCAAACAGGCGGCATAGGATAGCGCTTTAGATAGATAAAGTCAGTCAATGTGATTGACCTGTGAGGTTATCTACGTATAATGCGCAGCCATTGCCGGTGTGGCGGAATTGGTAGACGCAGCGGATTCAAAATCCGCCGCCTTTACGGGTGTGCCAGTTCGAGTCTGGCCACCGGCACCAAATTCAAGGGCTTAGCGATTTATCGCTAAGCCCTTTTTTGTGTCTGTTTACCGTTGTGGTTAGGGCATGATCGCAATTATTTAGCAGTGACCGCATTGCCCAGCGCCGTCCAATCGTTTGTCGTGCATGGGCAAATAATGGCTATAGATCAGACGTCTGCGCGATAATTGACGGGCACCCAGTCAAACATCGTGCTGTCTTCGACCACGTATCCGATGCCTGGGAATGCGATATGGCAACCAGCTACCATGTACTTCTCCGCTACCGCTTCGGCAAAGGCCGCTTCGCGAGTGATGACAGCCTGGTCCGGGTCAACATCAAAGGCAATCGCCACGCCTGGTTCGTCGAATTGAATGACATCGCCATGCGTGATATCGCCCCAGTAGACGAATTTTTCGCCTTTGCTTTCAAACCATAAGGCACTGTGACCAGGGGTATGGCCTGGGCGATGGGTTGAATTAATCACGCCTGGAATGGCTGGCATATCCGTGTCGTAGGTTCTAAGCGTGTCGCTGTCGATATAGGGCTTGGTTGACGAGACCGCCTGATCAAAGAACTGCTTGGCGTCGTCTGGGGCCTTGTCACGATTTTCGGCACTAAGCCAATACTCCGCATCCAGTTTTGGTACATGGACCATCGCGTTGGCAAACACTTTGTTGCCATTCAGGACAAGTCCACCGACATGGTCGGGGTGAATGTGGGTAATTACCACATCATCGATCTGATCGGGATGATAGCCCGATGCGATGATATTGCTTGTCAGTTTGCCCAAGGCTGGGCCCATCAGATCACCGGTTCCTGCATCCAGAAGAATCAGCCGATCACCGAAATTCAGCAGATAGGCATTAACTGACAGATGGGTTGGCGTGCCTTGAAACGCATTGGCAAGTGCTGTGCGAGCCTGTTCGGGGGTGATATTCAGGTAAAGGTCGGCGATCGGAAACAGGCCCGTACCATCCGAGAGTGCGGTGACTTCGACATCACCCACCATTAAGCGGTAATAGCCTGGCGCCTGCGTGCCAACTAGCGGTGCACTGGCTGCAGCGTGTAATGGGATGAAAACGGTGCTGGCGGCTGCACCAACGGCCATAGCAGCAAGCGAACCTTTAAGCATATCTCTGCGTGACAGCATAAAAACACCCTCTCTCAATCAATCAACAGGCCAGAATTCAACCGGCGGTTTGTAACGCCATGAGGAAAAGGTATATTCCCATTGGTCAGCAATCAAATCGATGCCAATCATGGATAATATTGATCATTTCAATTTACGCTCCTTCGACCTCAATCTTATGGTCGCGTTTGACGCAATGATGCAAGAGCTGAGTGTCACCAAATCTGCCGAGAAACTCCGTATTGGTCAGTCGGCAATGAGTCATAATTTATCGACACTGCGGATGTTATTGCAGGACGATCTTTTCGTTCGTGTCGGGCAGAAAATGCAGCCAACGGCCAAATCCCGAGCGCTGGCTGGGCCGGTGCGAGTAGCGTTGACACAGGCGCAAAATGCGCTTCAGTCATCGGATAGTTTTGAGCCGCAAACAGCAGACCGGATTTTTCGGGTGGGTATTGCCGGTGAAATGGAGATGGTTCTGCTACCTGCCTTGATGGATCGGTTGCAATCAACGGCACCGGGGGTTCGGCTGCTAAGCCGTGCGATTACGGTCGAAACAGTGGATATGATGATGGATTCGGGCGAAATTGATTTGGCTATTGGCTGTAAACAGTCTCGTCATCTAGGAGAGGTCCTGTTCGAATCTAACATAGCATGCTGCTTTAATGCCGATCTCTGTCGATTGGTACCGCCATTATCGCGTGACGATTATCTTGGCGCACGGCATGCTGTTCTGTCCCAGACGGCAAATGTCGCGGGCTGTGTTGGTGATGCTTTGGAAGCATTGGGAATAGAGCTCAATGTCATCTTAGCGGCGCCTGATTTTATGCCGCTGCTTGCTGCAGCACGCAATGCACCTGTCGTGGCAACAGTGCCTAGAAGGATTGCCGTGCAGTATGCACCGTTATTCGGGCTTGCATTTTGTGAAATGCCGATTTCACTTAATTTCCCACCGGTAACTATGAATTGGGCGATATGGACGGACAAGGATGTCGGACTGAGTTGGTTGCGAGATCAAATCAGGTTAGTGATTGACGATATCTCTCGGAGTTAATTGGCCATTACTGCATAGTAATTCATGAAAGCTTGCTGAATACAGCTCCCATTGAAAAGCCGACATTCGCTTCCCCAAAAGCATATCGCAGCGGGCTGAGAGCTAATGAGGGGGGGAAGTCTGCTTTTTACGATCTCTTTTCATCTGGCCGTTCTTTTCGGCTGATTCCATTGCGTGCTACCGCGTTTCAGTGGTGGCGATGCGTCTAATGCTCTGTTACCGCTATATAACCAGCCTTTTTCAGGGTTTGGCTAATACTTCTTTGTGGAATACTTAGGCCTATTTTTCTAATGCGTCTGATAAGCACAGTGTACGTGCAGGCGTGTGGGCGATATACGCCAACCAGATATAAAAACGATTAGGCGCCAAGCGCCTGCGAACTTTCAGTGGAGAAGTGCTCAATGGCGATATCATCAGCCGATATTCTTAAGTCGACCCAGCCTGGCGTGATGAACGGCCACCTGCTCAATGGCGTCAGGGTGAGTTCAGTGGACTCACAGGGCGACTGGCAAGCGTTCGCTGACACCCAAGAGGGTGTGGCGCGCATAGAAATACCGACTGATCCGCAGGCACGCCTTGCTTTCGTTCGCCGTTGGATGGCGAAAAACCAAAAAGTGTTGAAGCGTGGTGGAATGGCGGCAACGCTAGTACTGCCGCTGATGGCTCAGCAGGCGATGGCTGATGACATGGTCGCTGTTAATGACCTGCAAGGGGTTGATGAGGTTATTCGCCAGCCTAATGGCAGCCTGACATTGGTAATGGATAACGGCCAACGTATTTATCTAGCGGCTGCTGATGTTGAACTTGAGGGCGGCCGTGTGGTGGTCGATATCACAGCGCTCATGGAAAAGTTGGATGCCGACAGCGGCCTTCTTGTGCCGTTAAGCCAGTTGCCCAATGTGCAGACCTGGGAGCTGTTGCCTGATGGTAATGTAATGATTACCCGCGCAGATGGCTCGCTGTTGCTCGTGGAGCGTGGCGCCGTGGTTCAACAGGGTGATCTTTTGTTAATCAGCCCGAGCAGTGCGTTGCAGCAAGGTGTGGCAGAAAGCACTGACTTTGGCACGCTGCTCTTTGTGCCTAGTGCGTCTTTTTCACCTAGCGTTAGCGGCAGCGAAACCACGCCAAGTAATGCAAATGCCACAAGCGGTAGCAGCACCCCAGTTAGCTCTTTTGGCGATATTCCTCCCTGGCTTTACCTCGGTGGTGGGGCGTTGGCGTTAGGTGCGGCCGCAGCAGGTGGCGGCGGCGGCGGGGGAGGTGGTGATTCCTCAACACCGCCTGCACCAGAACCAACTACGACCAGCGGCTATGTGATTGATGGCTATATTGCTGGTGCCACCGTTACTCGTGCCGTCAATGCTAATCAAGTGGAAACCGACAATAGCGGTTTCTTCAGTGGCCTGCAGGGCAGCGGTATCTTGACGGCCACAGGTGGCGTTGATATTGCCACTGGGCTGCCGTTCAACGGGGTGTTGCGAGCGCCAGAAGATGCCACGGTGATCACGCCGTTGACCACCATGATGGTTCAGTTATCAGCGCAGTTCGATATTAACGACGCCACATCACAAAGTGTCATTAAAACTGCATTGGGATTAGATGAACGCGTTGATTTGCTGACTACCGATCCACTGGGCGATCAATCCGCTAGCGTTGAGTTGCTTGTCGCGGGTGTTAAAGTTGCTGGCTTGCTAGCGATGGCCGACAGTGCGGGCATTAGCAGTAGCGACGCGCTTTCACTACTTGCCAACGCACTCAATCAAGCCAATGAAGCGGGGCGTGAGCTGACCAATCAGCAAATGGCTGATGCATTAGGGCTGCCTTCTATTGCCGGTCAGGTAAAACAAGCGCTAGACGCTATTGATAACGCCGGGGCAGACGTTAATCTTGATGCTTATCGGGACGGCGACAGCAACCCACTTCGCGATGCTCAACAAGCGGTTCAAAACCCCAACAGCGATCTTTCTAATACGATTGATGTTCGCGCTGATCTTCCTTATCTCACGCTTCAAACCGCGGTTAATCTTGCGCAAAAAGGAGACTTGCCCTCTCAGTACTTGATCAACCCTGATCAGGCGTTCTCTGCGGGTACGTTGGGATTGACCGTTGCCGCCGACCGCTTGGCGCTGGTGGAGAAGATCTTAGCAGGTGATTACGATGTTGGAACGGCGCCTATCGAGCTTTCCGACATTTACACTTGGTCAATTCGCGCTAGCGTCGAAGATGTGTTGGTGACCGGCGGTTTGGAGCGCCCCGCCGTTTTAGGTGCTGAGCGCGTTACGCTAACGGATGAAACGGTCCGGCCGGACCAGTTCGCAGACTTGAATACGCTGGATAACTTTGTGCTTGGCAGCACCGTGGTGCCTTACACGCTTGAAGAGGCGCTGAAAACGGCAGAAATGCCCGCAAACTACACGTTAGATCCAGAAACGCCGTTTGTTAATAATGAATTAAGCCTGCGTGAAGCGGCAGAGCTTATTGATGAAACACGGCTGTTAACGGATCGCGCGCTGAACACTGGGGATGATGGTTTAACACGTGAGATGTTGTTGAACTGGACCATCCTCGATAGTTTTGACAACGTGATAAACGCTTCCAGTGCTGACCCGCAGCTTAATGAGGCCCGCCGTGTCAGTGTCACAGAAGCCGTCATTACGCCAGAGCAATTTAAGCAGCTCGATGCGCTGAGCAATTTCGAGCTAGGTGCCACAGAAGTAGGTTATACGCTTGCACAAGCTCTTGATGCAGCACCGCTGGCCAGCAACTACATCATTGATCTCGATGCTCCTCTTAATGTCGGTACCGTGACCGTCGCACAAGCCGCTTCAGCCTTTGCCGATGTTTCGCGTGTTTTGGAAGGTGCCAACAATCAACCGCCACTGACGCTATTTCAATGGGCCGTCAGTGATAGTGCTAGTGCCATTATTGCGGATATCAACGATGGCCACGTCGCTGGCGCTAACCCCGTCACGATTAGTGATCGTGCGATAACCGTTGATGAGTTTGACCAGCTTAATACGCTGGATAACTTCCAGCTAGGCGACACCGTTGTAGGCTACACCCTGGCACAAGCAATCGCTGCTGACGTGCTTGCCGATAACTACGAAATCGCCCAACAGCCGCCCTTTAATGCGGGCAGTGTTAGTGTGTTGGAAGCAGAAGATACGCTCGCGACCGTAGAAAACATTCTGGCGAATGCGCTGAACCCAGAAACGCCCAATGTCGATCAACTCTTCAACTGGACAGTGCTTGATACGGTTGACGCTATTTTGGATGCGGGTGATGTTGCCCATTTACTGCGTGCCAATGCCGTCAACGTTAGCGATGGTGTGATTACCTTGGCACAGTATGAAGCCCTAACAGGACTTCAGAGCAATTACGTACGCAGCGGAGAAACCGTTGAGTACACCCTTTCAAGCGCCATTGCTGCTGACAATAGTGATTCGCTGCTCAATAATTATGCGATCAATCTAGAGGCGATTCGTGAGGCTGGCGAAGTCACCGTGGAAGACGCACGTGACGCGTATACCCAGGTCGTCGAGTTGGCGAAAAACGCTGAAAATAGTGCTGAACTGAGCGAAAACCTGCCATTTAGCTGGGTAGTGGTCGATAACGCCAATACTATCATTGGTGATATTGCTGAAGATCACGTGATGTTGGCGGATCAGGTGCGTGTCGCCAATGTAGGAATTAATCAATCCCAGTACGAACGCTTGGCCATGTTAGAAAACTTTGAACTGGCCGCCACGGTTGTTCGCTATACCTTAGAAGGTGCTATCAGTACCGACATTGAACTAGCGGACAACTATCAAATTGCACCAGATGTTTACAGCCCAGGAGAGCTCAGCGTTGCTGGTGCTAGTTCTGAGCTTGCTCGTGTTGAAGACATAATAAGCGGCGCCAATAACGCCGATGGGCTAGACGCTGACGAGCTATTCAACTGGGTGATTAATGATACTGCTGAGGCGATTTTAGCCGTTGAGCAGGGTGCATTGCATATCGCCCTTGCTGACGAACTTCGTGTCACCGACCCAACGATTAGCATCGGCGAATACAATGCGCTGTTAGCGATTGAAAGCGATAATGTCGGCTACCTGCGTGGCGACGAGCAGGTGGAGTACACGCTAGCACAGGCGTTTAGCGTCGGTATCGACGATGTCGTGGCTAATTACATCATCAGTACTGGCGCGTTATTTGCCCCGCAGCCATTGACTGCACAGTCTGCTATTAATGATCTGGCCGCTGTGCGCCAACTGCTAGATAGCGCCGAAAACGCGCCGAACCTCGGCAGCGTTTATACCTGGAGCGTGCTTGATAGCTACACTAATATCCAGGCGCAGTTAAGGGCTAATCTCCCTGAAGGGTTGCAGCTTGCGGATACCATTCAAGTCACTAACCTCACCTTAACCGCAGCACAATATGAGCGTTTGGATACGACGCTGAACAACTTTAGCTTAGGTGATACGACCGCAGTAACCTATGCCGATATTAGCGATGCGCTGCGTGCCGAAGAGGCCGATCTGCTCGCACCAGCAGGGCGTTTTAGTCTGCTAGATGACACGACAGCCAGGGTGGAAACCTTAACTGTCGTAGACTCCGCCGACACCTTGGCAAATATCCGCACGGTATTGGAAGCGGCTAACGGTCTTGAAAATAACAATGAAACCGTTCAAACCCTGTTTGACTGGACGGTAAGCGACACAGCTGACAACGTTATTCGTGCGATCAATCAGAGCCACGTAACGCTGGCTGGCAATGTCACGATTACGGATGATCAAATCACCTACGCGCAATATCAGTCGTTGACGACCCTAGGTAACTATCAGTATGCCGATGACCCCATTGAGGTGCTGTATACCCTAGAAGAAGCATTAGAGATCATTGACGAAGAGGGTGTTGAAAGTCTCAATAAAGATCCAAGCGATAACAGTGTGGGTTATCGCATTGCTGATGAAGAGCTGTCCGTGGGTACCTTCACCGCTGCTGACGTTAAACCGTTGGTGGATAAAGCACTATCTGCACTGGCAAATGCCAATGGGCCCACGCCAGCAGTAAATGCACTACTGAAATGGACGGTTGTTGATACGGCAGCTGCCTTGCTAGAGGCTCAGGCTGGCACTGAATTCCCGTTGCATATCACTGGCGCAGAGCAGGTATCAGTTAATAACGACATTCTAGCGATTGCTGATTTACAGCGTTTACAACGGTTAGATAATTTTGAGCTTGGCGATACGCCCGTGCGATTTATCTTAACCAGTAACTTAACGCTGAATCAGATTGAAAGCATTGCCAATAGCTATGAAATCTCCCCAAACAGTGGTGAGCTACCCAATTTCTCACTTGCTACGGTTGCTGATGCACAAGCCCGATATCAGTCGGTTCAGGCAATTGTCGATGGTGCGCTAAACAGCCGTGATGTCAGTGTGGAAGTGCTGCAAACGTGGAGTATTACCAGGGCTCAGGCGGATGATTTATTAGCGGCGAGTGATGAAGCGTGGGTAACGGGCGCTACTACTATCGGCTTGG
Source organism: Vreelandella alkaliphila (assembly GCF_016107625.1). GTDB lineage: Bacteria > Pseudomonadota > Gammaproteobacteria > Pseudomonadales > Halomonadaceae > Vreelandella > Vreelandella alkaliphila. The sequence goes on along the minus strand of NZ_JABASV010000001.1, from coordinate 474,975 downwards.
AGTTGGGAGCTGATGAGCTCCTGAGCGCCGAGCAGTACGAGGCGTTTGTCGCGCTAGGCAATGTGACGCTCGATAGCGTGGAAGTGGGTTACTCCTTACAAGAAGCGGTTGCCGTAATAAATGCCGGAGAGGTATTGCCTGCCAGCACCGATGAGCGCCCGGGTAGCTACCAAGTGCTGGCTGACCAGCTTTTTGATGCCTCCTCGTTAACCGTCGCGGAAGGTGAGCAACTGCTAGCCACCGTCGCCTCCATTGTGGCAGGTGCCAACAATGCCGCTGAGCTGGACCGCGAAACGTTGCTGAACTGGGTGGTGGAAGATAGTGTCCAGCAGCTCATGGACGCTATCGATAGTGACGTACTATTAGCGGCGAGCAGTGTACGCGTCAATACTGATGAGATCGGTTATCAAGATTTTGAAGTGCTCAGCGAGCTAAAGAACTTTGACCAAACAGGGCTAACAGTGTCTTACCCCCTAGCGGATCTGGTACAGCGCTCCATCAGCGGGGGAAGCATCCCTGAAAATTACGCGTTAGAGACCGATCAAAGCGCATTTTTTGATGCTGGATTGTTGGATGTTCGCGCGGCGAAGGAGCTATTTGATACCGCCAGTACACTGCTGGACGGCGCGGTAAATAACGACGTGCCTCTCTCCTCGCTAACCTCATGGGTAGTGCAGGATACCTACAGCAATATCTACACCCTTAATGTCGCAGGCAATGGTGGGGTTCCTGCTGATTTTCTAGTCGATGATGCCGCAAGCATTGTCGTCATTGATGACCCGCTTAACAGTGACGATGAGCAGGATCTGAATATTGCCTTTACGGTCAATGGCTACGAGCATCAGCCGGGTGCTGAAGTCGGAGGAAGCATTGATCAACTTGCCCAAACCTTTACGGTGGATGGTCAGCCTGGTGGCGAGGTGATGAGCATCACCGACTTCCGCGTCGGTGATGTGCCAGGTGCTGACGAGTTACGCGTTGACCTGACCGCCGATGAGTTCGCAGCACTGCGCGGCGAGGGGACTGGACTTGTGATCAGCGAAGAGGTGCAAGCGCTAGACGTTAATGACGCCTTCGCCGTGTTCACGACCGCTGAATTTGAAAGCGGTGTTGATTGGCTTGATCAACTTGGCCTGGAAACCGGTGACGTGGTGTATCTCTTAGCCGGAGATGGCAATACGCCAGACATCGCCGATGATGCGCTGCTGCAGCGTGTGGAAGCACTATCAAACAGTGCGTTTGATACAGACACGCTAGCGTCGTTCGAGGCTATTAATCTTGGCGACTTTGACAACGTTAACTGGAATACCAATTACAACACGATGACCTAATGACATTGCCAAAGCGGTACTGGACTAGCTTAGCAGCTACCGCTTTTTACAGATCAGCGTAGTTATCTGTAACTAGCCATTAGTTAAATTGCTTTACGCAAAAAGAGAGCGTTAGCCAAGCGTTAGCGTTCTCTCGCTTTTCTATGGTCAGCCGTTTTATAGTGCAATCGTCAACGTAGAACCAAACGGTACGTCCATGGTCCAGTTTGAGCTGCATAACCGTAATTTAGCCCCCGAACAGGTATCCCACTCACACGATTTTCACCAGTTAATTCTGGCAACGTGTGGCGTGACTGAGCTTGCTATGGAAGGGCAGAGCGAGCGTGTCACGGCACGCCGTGGCTGCTTGATCCCGTCTTCTCGACACCATGAGTACCAAGGCGATGGCAGTAACCGCACGCTGGTGTTGGACATTCCTGTTAAGCACTTGGCGGTGTTGGAAAAAGGCAGTGAAATCGAGCGGCTATTCGACAAACCACGTTTTTTTACCGTACCTCCGGCGCTTAATCAGCTGACCCATGCCTTAACGAACCAGTTGGAGCAGTGCCCCGCGCTGCAAAATGAAATTGCCGTGCTGCTGCTTCGAGCGCTGTATATGTACCTTCAAGATGAGCCGAAGCAAGTTGCTGACCAGATCGGTGTTCGCTGTATCAGCGAACGGCTTGACCTGGAAAGGCTGGATGCGTGGCTGGATCAGCACTTGGCGGACGATATTCGGGTTGAGCAATTAGCCGCATTATGTGCGCTAAGCCCTGGGCATTTTCATGCCTGTTTTCGTGACCTAACCGGTGTGACGCCATTAGCATATGTTCAGCGCAGACGGCTTGAACACGCCCGTACGTTGGTTCGGCACAGCGCACTAAGCCTGGGCCATATTGCCATGCTGGTTGGCTTCCGTGACCAAGGAAGCTTTTCTCGCGCCTATCGGCGTTACTTTGAAATTGCCCCCTCCTCAGACCGTTAGCTTGGCAAACAGAAATCATAGCTCGATGAGTTACAACACTTACGGGCAAATTTGCCAGAGTTTCGGGCAAGCACGTCGCTCATCATCATCGTAGTCTCAAGAGGAACCTCATTTTCCTTGGAGAGACACCATGAGCGTTACCTATCAAGACAGCAATGCCCGCATGAGCCAAGTCGCGATTCACAACGGCACCGTTTATCTCGCTGGCCAAGTGCCCAGTGATGCAACGGCTGATATGCGTGGCCAGACCGAGCAAGTGCTCGCGCGCATTGACCAACTGTTAGCCCAGGCAGGCACCTCGAAAGAGCAGCTTATCTCGGCGCAAATTTGGGTCACCAGCATGGCCGAGTTTGACCAAATGAATGCTGCTTGGGATGCCTGGGTAGTGCCTGGACGCCCGCCTGTACGTGCAGCGATTGAAGCCAAGCTTGCCAAGCCGGAGTGGAAAGTAGAAATCATGGTTGTTGCTGCGCTGCCGGAGGCTTGATATGCGGGTTGTGTCTGCGGCGGAAGTGGAACGCTATCTAACCTGGGAAGGTTTGATTAAGCGGCTACATACCACCTTTGTGAACGGCGTTGAATCTCCGCCACGCCATCATCACGCGATGCATCGCCCCGACGGTGAAGCCACCATGCTGCTGATGCCTGCCTGGGAGCCAGCAGGCTATATCGGCGTCAAAATGGTCAACGTCTTTCCTCAGAACGCCCAGCACAATATTCCTGCTATTTCAGGGCTGTATTTGCTTAGTGAAGGTAAACACGGCCAACCACTAGCGTGCATTGATGGTAGCGAACTAACGCGCCGCCGCACAGCTGCTGCCTCTGCCTTGGCGGCACAAGCACTAGCCAACGAGGCGGCGGAAACGCTATTGGTGGTGGGAACTGGCAAGTTGGCCCCTATGGTCATTGAAGCCCATGCCAGCATTCGACCAATCAAACGTGTGTTGGTGTGGGGCAGGAACCCTGAAAAGGCTTCTGCTATCGCCGAGGCCTATGCCGACCGATTTGACACCCAGGTCGTTAGTGATCTGCAAGACGCGGTTGTACAGGCTGATATTGTCAGCTGCGTCACGCTCTCCACAGAGCCGCTAATTAAAGGTGAGTGGTTAACACCGGGCACGCATGTTGACCTTATCGGCGCCTTCCGCCCCCAAATGCGCGAAACCGATGCTGAGTGCCTGCGTCGATCTGTCGTATTTGTGGACACCTATGCAGGGGCTAAGGGCGAAGCCGGCGATATTCTTCAGGCAATCGATGAAGGCGCGTTCCGTTTCGAGGATATCAAGGCAGAGCTTGCTGAGGTGCTTGCGGGAACTAAGCCAGGTCGGCGCTCTGCAGAGGCCATCACGCTGTTTAAGTCAGTTGGCGCATCGCTTGAAGACTTAGCCGCGGCCATTGAAGTGTGGGAGGCCATTAACCAGTAGCTAACAGCCAGTAACTAACAGAGAGCCGAGTAGCTAACAGGGAGCCGTCACGTTCGCCTTCTACGGCTTTAACAATAACGATAATAAAACGATCGCTTACGAGTGGAAACGCCAGTCATAACGCAAACCAGCTAATAACCAAAACGAGGTAAGTTATGAAACCTACACAGTCTTTTTTATTCGCTGCCATGGCGGCTCTGCCACTGGCTATTGCCAGTGCCACCGCCCAGGCGCAGTCCTATGAAATGGTCATCGCCACACAGCTTCCAGAGGATATGAAGAATAACGAAATCTATCCTGCCCTGGTGCATTTCAAAAACCTTGTGGAAGCGCGCACCGATGGAGACCTTGAGGTCTCTATTTTTGGTGGTGGTCAGTTAGGTTCTGAAGTAGAAAACGGCTCAGAAGTGCAGGGTGGTCGTACCCTGCAATCGACCATTATGTCAGCGGGTGCAATGTCGTCGTTTTATGGCGACTACCAAGCGGTAACGGCACCCTTCTTGTTTACCAGCTGGCGCCAAGCGTGGAGCTTCTTTGACAGCGAATGGTTTGCTGACTTCATGTCCGGCACCGTTGAAGATGCCAATATGCGCTACTTAGGTACGTTCGATGATGGCGGTGGTTTTGTGGCCTTCACTAACAACGTGCGCTTGATTGAGACCATGGAGGATCTCGAAGGGCTCAATATCCGTACCGAAGAGAACCCCGCTCACGTGGCTATCATGCGCTCACTTGGTGCTTCTGCCACGCCCCTCCCTTGGGGTGAGCTGATTACTGCCCTTGAAACGGGGCTAGCGGATGGCCAGTTCAACGCTCCTGTGCTGAATACCACGTTCAACTTTGATGCGGTAACGGACTACACCACCCTGACAGGGCATGTGTACAACAGTGCTCCTTGGGTCGTCAGTGAATCCTGGTATCAGTCGCTACCGGAAACGCATCAACAGGCGTTAATCAGCTCTGCCCGCGAAGCGATTCAACTGAGCCACGGTATGTCTGGTGCGCTTGCCACCGCCAGTTGGGTAGAGTCCTGCGAACGTTTTGAAGCTTGCTACCTGATGCCTGATGCCGAGCGGGAACGCATGGCAGAGGTTGCTCGACCCGCTTGGAAAGAGTGGATTGTCGATGACTTCGGTATGGATGAAGCCCGAGTGCAGGGGCTACTTGACGAAGTCGAGCGGGTTGGTCAGCAGCTTGCAGATGATGATCTGCGCATATACGGCCAGTAAGACTTAGCGACGGACAAACGCTGGGGTAGAAAGGCTGCCTCAGCGTGAGGAATCACCATGAGCGTTTTACCCCCGTTACGCCGCCTAAGCGATCACATCAATCAGGCGGCGATTGTATTGTGCGTTGGCTGTATTTTATCGATGTTGGGTATTTCTTTTACCGCCTTTCTCTACAAGCTGTTTACCGGCAGCACGCTGAGCTGGACCTATTCACTGGCTCGGCTTTTTTTGCCATGGATAGGCTTTCTCTCCATGACCATTTCACTTCGCTATGGCGAGCATGTAGCGATGACGCTGCTAGTGCGTAGCCTGCCCAAAATCATGGTGAAAATAGCGGCGGTGATGTGTCTGGCAGTCCTCGGCTTATTTGCACTCATGCTTACTTGGTATGGCTGGGGCTACTTCACCAACGCGACTCAGGTCTACATGGTGTCGGATCAAATCCGCATTCCTAGCAAAGTGACGGCCATTGTTGTTCCTATCAGCGGCCTGATTATGTTGCTGCATCTCGTTCATGGCTTTGCACTGCTTGAGCACTTTACAAGCGAGCATGAGGTGATCGATGAGCTTCTTGAGAGTTCTGAAGGGGAGACCCGACCATGACGCCTACGATTATTGTATTTGTGCTGTTGCTGTTTATTGGGGCTCCCGTGGCGGTCGTCATGGCCATGTCCGGGCTGGCTGGTGGTTTCTCCCTGGGTGGAGAACGCATGCTCGGCATCATTGCTGACCGAATGTTTTCAGGGGTCTCTGGGTTTCTGTTAATTGCGGTGCCTTATTTTATTTTTACCGCCGAACTAATGAATCAGGGCGGACTAACCCATAAGCTGATTGCGTTTAATAATTCGTTATTTGGCCGTGTTCGTGGTGCACTTTCCCACGTCAATATTTCGGTATCGGTGTTTTTTGCCGGGTTAACCGGTGCCGCTGTTACTGACACCGTGGCAATCGGCAAAATCATGATTCCCGAAATGAAAAAGCAGGGCTACGACGCCGAGTACGCGGCCGCCGTTACGGCGTGTTCATCGATTATTGGGCCGATTATTCCACCCAGTGTGGTGATGGTGGTGTATGCAACGTTGCTGCGTGATATTTCGGTGATCGACCTTTTCGCGGGTGGCATTGTACCTGGGCTGTTGATGGCTTTAGCGCTGCTCGGCGTGAGCTTTTTCCTAGCCTGGAAACGGGGTTATCCCAAACAGGCGCCCACGCCGTTTAAAGTAGCGCTGATGTCGTTTGTGGTTGCGCTGCCTGCCATGGTGGTGCCGCTGATTATTCTGGGTGGCATTCTGTCGGGCTTAACCACCATCACTGAAGCCTCTGGGTTTGCGGCGGTGTATGCCATCGTGATTGGCGTCGTATTTTATCGGAATCTCACTTGGCGAAAAATTTGGGATGCGCTGGTCGTGACCGTACGCTTCTCTGGGGTGGTGTTTTTCTTGCTTGCCACCTCGGCGGTACTGGGCTGGTTTGTAACACGCTCAGGGATTGCCAGAGACGCTGCCGGGCTTATTACCACCTTCAGTGATGCCGCCTTCCTACAGTTAATGCTGGTGTGCTTACTACTGTTGGTGATTGGTACGGTAATGGACGTGTTACCTGCGCTCGTAGTGGTTGCGCCCGTACTTGTGCCAGCCATGATTCAGCTGGGTTTTGACCCGTTGCATTTCGCCATATTGATGATTGTGGTGCTTAACGTTTCCAATGTGACGCCCCCAGTGGGGATGACGTTGATGACGGCGGCCCGAATAGCCGAAGTGCCTTATGAGCGGGCCATTGTGGCATCACTACCATTTTATGTGGCTTTTATTGGCGTTATTGTGCTGTTAGCGGCATTTCCAGCGCTTTCAACCTGGATTCCCTCACTACTTTAAAAGGCGGATGTGCAACACATGAAGTGCTTCTACCACCCTGACCAGGACTACCATGCGCCGCCGACCTTTCTGCTGCGTGGACAGCCAGCACCATCACCGGAAGGGCCGGTGCGCGCTGAGCTGCTAAGCAAAGGGTTGGCCGCGGCTGGTTTGAGCCTGACGGCACCTAGTGAAACTGACTCGCCGATGCTGCGTAAACGTCTTGAGCAGATTCATACGCCGCGCTATTTACGCTTTTTGGAAACGATTTATGAGCGTTGGCAAGCACTGCCTAATGCAGCGGCGCTGGTGGCACCGAACGTTCACCCCTGCGGTGGTGCGAGCCACTACCCGAGCCACCCAGTTGGCCAGGCGGGCTGGCATTTGCACGATATGGCCTGCCCATTAAGCGAAACAAGCTTCCAAGGGGCATTAGCCTCGGCTGCGACAGCCGTGGCTGCAGCGGAGGAAGTGATGAGTGGTGCATCGCTCGCCTATCCCCCTCGCGCTTATGCCTTATGCCGCCCACCGGGTCATCACGCGGGGCCGGATAACGCGGGGGGCTTCTGTTTGTTGAATAACGCTGCTCTGGCTGCCAGCGTGCTGCGTGAGAAATTTGCCAAAGTAGCGATCATTGACGTGGATTTGCATCACGGTAACGGTACTCAGGATATTTTCTACTCCCGCGGGGATGTCTGGACTGGCTCTGTACACGTCGACCCAAGCGTTTTTTATCCCTTCTTCTGGGGGAGCGTGGACGAGATAGGGTGCGAAGAGGGTGAAGGTGCCAACGTCAACTTGCCTTTGCCCTTGGGCAGTGATGGCGAGACCTATCTTAACGCGGTGGCCACGCTGATTGAGCAACTCAACCGTTACCAGCCAGAGGCGGTCGTGGTGTCTTTGGGGCTGGATGTCCACAAGGATGATCCGCTTGCCGGGTTAAGCGTGGAAACCGAAGCCTTTGTGGCATTGGGTGAGCTGTTGAGCGGTTTGTCGCAGCCCACCGTGGTGATTCAAGAGGGCGGCTATCCGACTGAGCAGCTAAGCGCTAACCTTGCCGCCTTTATGCGCGGTTATCAGAGAAGTTGAGAGATGCTCAATGAGTAAGACAGGGTTTTACTGGCACGAACGCTGCTTTTGGCACGACCAGGGTGCCATTGGTGTTTTTTCTGCTCCCGGTGAATTTCTGCAGCCGCAGCCTGCTTCGGAAAGCCCCGAAAGCAAGCGGCGACTGAAGAATATTCTTGAAGTCAGCGGTCTGATAGATGAACTGAGGGTGGTCAAACCACCCGTTGTCGCGCAGCAAGACCTGCTGCGCTTTCACACCCCACGTTACCTGCAAATGCTTGAGGAAGCCGATGCGAGTGGCGGTGGCAATGGCGGTGACTGCGCGCCCTTTACACCTGGCAGCTGGGCCGCCGCAAGGCACTCCGCGGGGCTTGCCGTCGCAGCGGTAGAGGACGTGGCGCTTGGGCATGTTAATAACGCTTATGCGCTTTGCCGCCCTCCGGGGCATCACGCCGAGGCAGATCAGGGGCGTGGTTTCTGTTTGCTGGGCAATATCCCGGTAGCGGTGATGCGTGCCCGAGCCTTGGGGCAAGTAAAGCGGGTAGCGATTCTTGATTGGGATGTGCATCACGGTAATAGCCAGCAGTCGGCGTTTTACGCCGAGCCTGAGGTGTTCACCGTTTCCGTTCACCAAGCCGCGAACTATCCCCTTGATACAGGCAGTTTTGAAGAGCAGGGAGAAGGCGAGGGGCTAGGGGCGAATCTTAACCTGCCGCTGCCGCCGGGCTGTGGTTTGGGCGCTTATCGTTATGCGATGGAGTCGCTGGTGTTGCCAGCACTGGAAGCTTTTAACCCAGACTTAATCGTAGTGGCCTGTGGCTATGATGCCTGTGCCAAAGACCCGCTAGGCAAGATGCTGCTCAACAGTGCCGCGTTTGCCGAAATGACCGCACAGCTAAAAGCACTTGCCGCCCGTTGCTGTCAGGGGAAGCTGGTCTTCGTCCATGAAGGTGGTTACTCAGAAGGCTATGTACCGCTATGCGGACATAGCGTTATTCAAACCTTGGCAGGTAGCACCATTAGTGTCCCCGACCCGCAAAACGATGAAATTGCTGCCTGGGGATATCAAGCCTTACAACCGCACCAGCAAGCGCTAGTCGACGGCTGGCGCCAACAGTGGGAGCAAGTTACGCAATGACACCGCTTTATGATCGTGATGGCTGGATTTGGCAGGATGGTGAATGGCTGGCGTGGCGAGAGGCCAAGGTTCATGTGTTTACCCATACGCTGCACTATGGAATGGGCTGCTTTGAGGGTGTGCGCGCCTATGAAGGGGAGCAAGGAGCGGCACTGTTTCGCGTGGCTGAGCATACCCGCCGCTTAGCAGAGAGCGCCCACTCCTTAGATATTCCGATCGCTTTTAGCGAAGAGGCGCTGATCGAAGCTCAGCAGGAGTGCCTGCGTAAAAATCAGCTAACGAACGCTTATCTCAAGCCAACGGTTTTTCTTGGCGCGGAAGGCCTTGGCCTACGGGCCAAAGGATTAAGCACCCATGTGATGATTGCTGCCTGGGACCTTGGGCCGTATCTGTCGCCGCAGGCAACTCGCTGTGGGTTACGTGCGCTGACGTCTTCCTGGGCGCGCCACCACGTCAATATCAGCCTGTGCCGTGCCAAGACCAGCGGTCATTATGTGAATTCGATGCTGGCGCTGAATACCGCCGTGAAAGCAGGGTTTGATGAAACCATCATGCTCGATCCGGAAGGCTATGTGGCCGAAGCATCCGCCGCTAATGTTTTCTTATTGCGCGATGGTGTACTGCACACGCCTGAAGTAACGTCCTGCTTGCAGGGCATCACCCGCGACAGCGTGATCCAGTTAGCCCGCGAGGCGCTGGGCATTGAAGTGCGCGAACGGCGCATCACTCGCGATGAGCTGTATACCGCTGATGAAGCGTTCTTAACCGGTACCGCTGCGGAAATTCTTCCTCTGCGTGAACTGGATGGCCGCCGCATCGGGGTAAGGGCGGGTGCGCTGGCAGTTGACGCGCCGATACCGGACGACAGTGTGACCGCGCGCTTGCAGCGCCTGTATCGCCAAGCGGTGCGTGGCGAGCTGGCCGCGTTCAAGCACTGGTTAACGCCCGCTTAGGTTTATTGCCCGCTATTCGCTAACGTTTGAAGAATGCCTGACAGCCGTCAGGCATTCTCTTTAATGGCCTGCTCAAGAATCGCTAGCTGCCCTGGTTCCAGAGCATCCGCGACGGCGGTAATGCGTAAGACATGACCAAGTGCCGGGTGAGCGGGGCGGGCGATTAAACGGCCTGCTTCCAGTAGCTCACGGTTTACCCGCTCGGCCAGTTCGGCAGTTGGTAAGCGAATGCCGATAAAGTTGGTGGCGCTAGGCAGTACGTCGGCACCCAGTGCTTGGAAATGAGCCGCTAACTGTTCCCTGCGTGCTTTTACTTCCGCAATATGTTGGTGGACTTCAGCTGGGTGATCGAGCACGATTTCTGCGGCTGCCTGGGTAAAGGTGGATACCGCGTAGTGAATGCGCACCTTCATCATCAAGGCGAGCACATCAGGGTCAGCAATCGCATAGCCAATGCGTAAGCCTGCTAAACCGTGGGCTTTTGACAGAGTGCGTAGGCGAATGACACCTGGAAGTGCCTTGGCAGCGAAGTCACTGTTGGCGTCATCACGAAAATCGCCATACGCCTCATCCAGCAGCAGCCAGCAGGTGTCCGGCAGTGCGTCGCGCAGCTTGAGAATGGCACTGTCGCTATGCAGATGGCCGCTAGGGTTATCGGGGTTGGCTAAATAAACCAGCTGGGCATTTTCCTGGTGTGCTGCTGCCGCTAACGCTTCCAAATCAGGGGCCAGTAGGCCAGGGGCTTCAACATAGCTAGGTTCTACTAAGTGGCAACCCTGGCCTTTCGCAAAGTAACCAAAGGTTGGGTAAGTGCCCGCCGTACTAACCACGGTGTCGCCCGGTGTGCAAGTGGTGCGTAGCGCTAACGCGATTAGGCTATCGGCGCCGGCATCCACCAGCAAGTGATCGAGTGGTATACCCTGCTGGGCGCTTAGTCGCTGACGAACGCCGAGAGCTTCCGCATCGCCGTAACAATACACATGCTCGGCGACAGCATCGCCAAAATGTTCACGTAGCGCACGATGGGGCATGTCCAGCCCTTCATTAGAGCCCAATCGATGAGGGATTTCGCGGCCAATGCGGCGCTCCAAAACTTTAATCCCAGGAAACGGATTAAGGGGACCTTCACCAGTAAGATGATGGGGGTAGGAGGGCATATCGATATCCTAATAGTGAAAATTTTCAGCTCAAAATTTTACCGCGATTAAGCAACTGGTGTGGGTCAAACGCCTGCTTCAGTGTGTGCATTAATTCAATTTCCGCCTGAGAGCGGCAGGTGCTAAGCCAGGGGCGTTTTTCCAAACCAATGCCATGCTCTGCTGAAACAGAGCCTCCCAGCGCTTTAAGTGGCTCGTAAACCAGTGTTTCTACCGCGTGGCGCTCTTCTGGCGCATCGCTGCCAACGCTAACAGAAATATGCAGGTTGCCATCGCCAAGGTGGCCAAATACCACTAGGCGGCCATCTGGCCAGCGTTGTACCAGTTGCTTCTCTAATGCATCGGTATAGCGCTGCATATCGGCAATGGGGAGGCTGACATCAAAGGTGAAGATGGGGGCCAACCCCTTAATGAGCCCTTCAATATCTTCTCGTATCGCCCAGAGACCATCGCTTTGTGCACTTGATTGGGCAATCACCGCATCGACGATTAAGTCGTGTTCAAATGCCTGTTCAAGCGCTTCGCGGAACTGCTCTGCATGGTGAATTTCATCGTTGCCGAGTGATTCGATAATCACATAAAAGGGGTGCTCTGGTGGAATCGGGGGCGTGTGCCTCGCCAGTGTTTCGGTGAGCAGGCGATAGTGGTTTTGCCACATTACCTCAAACGCCCCCAGGCCACCCCCAAGCGCTTTGCCCATATGGCTTAATAGCCCGGTTAGCGCGTCAAACGAGTGGCACGCCACCAGTGCCGTTTGTTCGCTAGGGGTAGGCGGCTGAAGCCGCAGCACGGCGCGGGTAATAATCCCCAGGGTGCCTTCACTGCCAATAAATAGCTGCTTTAAATCAAACCCTGCATTGTTTTTCAGCATGCGATTCATGGAACTGACAACACGCCCGTCGGCCATCACTGCTTCAAGCCCTAGTACTTGCTGGCGCATCATGCCGTAGCGAATCACCCTGACACCGCCAGCATTGGTGGCGATATTGCCGCCAATCGTACAGCTTCCACGTGCGCCTAAATCCAGCGGGAACTGCAGACCTACCTCGTTAGCGGCTTCTTGAACCCGCTGAAGGGGGGCGCCCGCTTGCACCGTTATCGTACCGCCGACCTGATCAATCTCTTCGATAGCGGTCATGCGCTCCAGGGAAATGACCAGTTCTTCTGGGCTCGCCTCCGCGCCATGGACCAAACCGGTTAAGCCGCCGTGGGTCACGACGGGCTGTTTAAGCGCATGGCATGCCTGCATGACAGCCGCTAACTGTTCGGTGTCTGCCGGACGCACGATGGCGCCTGCTTGGCAGGGCGCGCCGGTCATCCAGTCAACACGGCGACTAGTGACATCATCGCCCGTGAGCACATGGGCAGAACCAACAAGTGTGCGCAGCGCCTCCAGGGTTATCTGCATGGGTGTTCCTTGGTAAATAGGTTGAAATTCAGCGATTAGGCGGTAGCCGCCACTGGCGCTTGACGACCAGGAATCGCATCAAGCAGTGACTGGGTATAGGCCTCTTTCGGCTGAAGGAATATTTGTTCAGCGCTGCCTTGTTCAACAATACGGCCATGCTGCATCACCACGATGCGGTCGCAAATTTGCGCGGCGACGCGTAAATCGTGGGTAATAAACAGCAGTGAAAGCGAAAGCCGTTGCTTCAACTCTTCAAGCAGTTCCAGTACCTGGGCTTGAATAGACACATCCAACGCTGAAACAGCTTCATCAGCGACAATCAGTTCAGGGTTTAGCGCCAACGCACGGGCAATGCCAATGCGCTGGCGTTGTCCGCCGGAAAACTCATGGGGGAAGCGCTCCACGGCGCTTGCGCCAAGGCCCACAAGATCAAGTAGTTCTCCTGCCTGCTTGAGTGCCACATCTTTGGGTGTGCCATTGGCCATAGGTCCTTGCGCAATCGCCATGCCGACCCGAGTGCGTGGGTTAAGCGAGGCGTAGGGGTCCTGAAAAATCATCTGCACGCGGTGGCGTTCACGACGCAGCGCGTCGCCTTTTAGCTGTGAAAGATTAACGCCATCCAGCAACAGTTCACCGCTGTCTGGGTGTTCAAGGCGCACCACACAGCGGCCAAGGGTGGATTTCCCCGATCCCGATTCACCAACAATACCCATGGTCTCGCCACGGGCCAGAGTTAGCGAGATATCATCCAGTGCGCGGACTTCTCGGGCTGGCTTAAACCAGCCCCCGCGTGAACGAAAGACTTTATTAAGCTGTTTGATCTCGAGTAGCGGAGCCACCTGGCTTGTTTCACGGTGGGGCGGCACTGCATTGCTGGGAATGGCGGCAATCAGTGCTTTTGTGTAAGCGTTTTGCGGATTTTCCAGCACCTCTTTGGCTTCGCCGATTTCGACAATCTTACCATGGCGCATGACACAGACGCGGTTGGCAATTTCAGCCACGACCCCAAAATCATGAGTGATAAACATCACCGCCATACCACGGCGGCGCTTTAGGTCACGAATAAGCTCGAGAATCTGCGCCTGGGTAGTCACATCCAGCGCCGTAGTGGGTTCGTCGGCGATCAATAGTACGGGCTCTAGGGCTAATGCCATGGCGATCATGACGCGTTGCCGCTGACCACCGGATAGCTCAAAAGGGTAGGCGCTGATGGCTTTTTCTGGCTGTGGTATACCCACTTCAATCAACAGCTCCAAGGCACGTTCTTGACGCTGTTTCGGGGTCAGTTGACCGTGCGCTTCAAACACCTCGGCGATTTGGGCACCCACTCGCATTAACGGATTAAGCGCGGTCATCGGTTCCTGAAAAATCATGCCGATTTTAAGGCCGCGCAGGGCGCGATGCTGCTTCTCGGTTAGGGTGATGACGTCTTGGCCGAGAAAGTTAACCTCACCTTGAACGGGGCGTACGCCTTTAGGGAGCAGGCCCATCACGGTGTTAGCGGCCATTGATTTACCCGAGCCGGATTCCCCGACTACGCACATGATTTCGCCGCGATTAACGTCGTAGCTAACGTTTTCCACCGCCAAGGCACGGTCGGCACCTTTGGGCAGTGCCACGCTTAAGTCACGAATGCTAAGCACTGTTTCAACTGATGGATTCTCTTTTTTAGAATCAATAGTGACCGTCATGAAGGGCTCCTAGCGCTCGCGGGAAAGTTTGGGGTTAAGCGCATCGTCTAGCCCTTCACCGACTAAGTTCAACGCCAGAACGGTGAGTAGAATCGCCACACCAGGGAAAAAGCTTAGCCACCAGGCTTGGCGAATAACCGTACGTGCCGCGCCAATCATGTAGCCCCAAGACATCACGTTAGGATCGCCCAAGCCTAAAAACGACAGCGCCGATTCCAGCAAAATAGCGGTAGCGACCATTAATGAGGCCAGCACAATAATCGGCGACAGCGTGTTAGGCAGAATCTGACGCAAGATAATGGTGCTGTTGGTTTGGCCGACTAAGCGAGCCGCTTCAACGTATTCACGGTGCCGCAACGACATAAACTCTGCCCTTACCAAACGGGCAACCGGGGGCCAACTGACCAGTGCAATCGCCAGCACAATGGAGGTGATGCTGGGTTGCATAATCGCTACCAGCACTATTGCCAGGGCAAAGTTGGGGATGGTTTGAAAAAACTCGGTAAAGCGCATGAGTACGTCGTCAATCAGGCCCCCGTAGTACCCCGCAATCGCCCCCAGTGGCACGCCAATCAGCAGTGCAACGCTGGTGGATACCAGGCCAATCAGCAACGACACCCAGGCACCATGCATTAATCCTGCAGCGACGTTGCGCCCCATGGTATCGGTGCCGAGCAGATAGCCATCCTGGGAAAGCGGCGGTAAAAAGGGCCGCTGAACCATGCGCCAGGGAGATTCAGGAAATAGCAGCGGCGCCAGAATCGCCATGACGATAATGAGCAGCAGAATAATCAGCCCTATCAGGGCGCCACGGTTTTGCGCAAAGCGTGCGAAAAAGCTCATGAGGCCCCCTTGATGCGCGGATCAGCCAAGCGGTAAACCAAGTCGGTAAGAATATTGAAGACAATTACTAAAGCCGCCGAGAAGAAGAAAATACCCAGCAGCAGGTTGTAGTCACGCTGTTGTAGCGCTTCAAACATCAGCCGTCCGATACCCGGCCAAGCAAACACGGTTTCCGTCAAAATAGCGCCGCCAACCATCTGCCCTGCCTGTAAGCCTGCCAGAGTGATAATCGGCAGTAAGGCATTGCGAAGAATGTGTCGGCGCTGAATGACGCTAGGCTTTAACCCTTTCGCACGGGCGGTTTTAACGAAGTCCTGCTGGGCTGCATCGAGCATCGAAGTACGCGTCATGCGGGTATAAATCGCCATAAAAAATAGCGCCAGCGTAGTGGCAGGCAGTATTAAATGCGTAGCGACATCGAGCACAAGCGCAAAGCCAGTGTGCCCCGCGCCAACGGTGTAAAGACCGTAAGCGGGCAGCCAGCCGAGGTAGACGGAAAACACCACTACCGACATCAGCGCTACCCAAAACAGCGGTGTGGCATAAAACACCAGGGCTAGCGCCATAATCAGTGAACCAGAGGGCTTTTTAACCCGCGCCGCCGCCATGGAGCCAGCCACAATGCCGAGTACCAGCGAGAGCACAAACGCCGTGCCGGTTAGCAGCAGCGTGGCGGGCAAACGATCCATAATCAGATCAAAGACGGGCACACCAAGCCGATAGGAGTAGCCAAAGTCGAGCATGGCGATACCCGACACGTAGCGCCACAGCTGCACGTACATCGGCTGATCGAGTCCAAACCGCTCGCGCAGCTGGTTAAGAAACTCCTGATCCGCGGCACCCGCTTCGCCAGCCAGAATCGCGGCCGGGTCACCGGGGGCTAACTGAATCAGCAGGAAGTTAAAAATAACGATTAAAAACAGCACAATCACGGCTTTAAACAGCCGCATCAGAATGAGGCGCGCGTAGACCATAAGTCGTTTCCTGGCTAATACCTTCAAGACATAGCTAAAAAACCCAGGTAGCTCTCGCTACCTGGGTGGCTTGGGTTTAGCGATCTAGCCAAGCATCTTTAAAGCCGTCGTTGACACCCACACCGGAAGTGACGAGGTTCTGCACATCACAGCGGAACAGGGTCGGGAAGCCCAGTTCCATCAGCCAGCCAACGGGCACATCTTCGTGCAGGATTTCCTGAACTTCACTGTAAAGCGCTTCGCGCTCTTCGTCGGGGAAAGCCGTAGCGGCCTCGTTGAATAGCTCGTCGACACGCTCGTTTTCGTAGCCTTCGACGTTATTCCAGGGCGAGCCTTTGGCAATATTGTCGGAAAGGTAGGTGCGTGAAATACCCAGCGCCGGGTCGCCGTACTGGTATAGGTAGGTAAAGGCGAGATCGTAATCCCAGTCGCCGAGACGCTGGTTCCAGCCGCCCACGTCGGTGGCTTGGGTGCTTACGTTAATACCCACTTCGCGCAGATTCTGTTGTACGGCTTCAGCCCAACGGGTCCACGTTTCGCCGTAAGGAAGCGGCAGGATAGTAATCTCTTCGCCGTTGTAATCCATTTCTGCCAACAGCTCACGAGCGCGCTCTGGGTTGTGATCGTAGGGTTCTAAACCGTCATGTTGGAAGCGCGCGTTGGAGCCAAAGGCGGAGAGCGGCACATTGCCTAAGCCATTCCACAGCACATCTTTGGCAAACTCACGATCCATGGCATACATCACCGCTTGGCGGAATCGTTTGTCGGCGGTGGGGCCTTCACGGTTGTTCATCCACAGCATGGCGAAGGGACTGAAATATTCGTGGCCTTCTTCTGTCATACAGACGTTATCCATCGCGGATAAACGCGGGATATCGAAGTTCTCAACGGTGCCGCTTGGCAGTACATCGATGGTGCCATTCTCAAAGGCAACTGCACGGGAGCCACCGTCTGGGATGATGTGCCAGTTGACGCCATCCAGATAGGGGAGCCCGTCTTCGTAGTAGTCATCGTTTTTAACCAGCTCGATAACGGTGCCGCGTTCCCAGTTAGCAAACTTGAAAGGGCCTGTGCCAATCGGGTGATCGTTGTGTTCGTTGTTGCGGAAGTCGGTGTCCGCATACAGGTGTTCAGGCACCATGGTGAAGGTGCCTGCCTCAAAGGAGATCAGGAATGGGCCGAAGGGGTCGGTTAAGGTAAATACCACCGTGTGGTCATCCGTTGCTTCGATGCTTTCCACATGCTGTAAAACGGCCCGCGCACTGGGGTTCAGTTCGCGGTGGAAAACATCGGCAGAAAATACCACGTCGTCAGCGGTGAAGGGCTCGCCGTCGTGCCAGGTAACATCTTCCCTTAGGTGAAAAGTATAGGTGCGGCCATCGTCGCTGACGTCCCATGATTCAGCCAACTGCGGCATGGGTTCCAGATCCGTGGTGTAGCGCAGCAACCCTTCATAGATATTGCCTGCCACGGTGCGTGTAGGCGCGTTTTGCACCATTCCCAGCACTAAGCCTGGCGGTTCTGGTTGAATAATAGTGTTAACCGTACCACCTTGTTTCGGGTCGTCTGCCAGGGCGGCCGACGAAAAAGCGAGTGCTGCAGCGGAAATTGCCAAAGCCAAAGGTGTTCTCATTTTGTTTCTGCTCCTCGGTTACTAGGCCAAAGCCTGTCACGTAATGGATTTACGTTATTGTTAGGCGAGCGAGGCGTGATACAAAACAGCCCAGTTGTTGTTATGGATTGTGGTTATAGATCGTTATATGAGGCCTTTTTGAACATAGCATTGGTTTGTAAAACTGTCGACAGTCGTCAATCGGCCGTCGACAGAATGTTTTTTTGCGTCATACTAAAAGTACGTAATACCTAATAAGAGTAAACTCTATGGCCTCTTCCCCAGTGGCTCCTGGCGGCTTTATTCAACAGCAAAACCTTGTTGAACAGGTGGCCGACTATTTGACGCAAGCGATTATCCAGCAACACTTTTTGCCCGGTGAGCGGCTTTCAGAAGTGCAGCTTTCTCGAGATTTAGGCGTCAGCCGCGCGCCGGTTCGCGAAGCTGCTCGCTTACTGGAAAGTCGTGGGCTTTTAATCTCAAAACCAAGACGCGGCTTTTTTGTTAGGGCGTTGAATGCCGTTGAATTAGAGGATGTCTTCGATTTGCGACTATGTCTTGAACGCCATGCTATCCAGCGCTTATCGGAGCGCTACAGCAGCGACGCTGAGCGCGCGCTAAAACAGCAGGTAGAGGTTTTATGCGAAGCGACCGCCAGCAATGATGGAACACGCCGCATTGAAGAAGACCTGCAGTTTCACCGCTTGATGATTCATTACGCGGGCAATGAGCGGTTGCTGCGGGCATTTGATGGCTTAACTCACGAACTTCGTCTGTGCATTACGCTGATTACCAAAACCCACGAAGCCCCCGATACCATTGCCACCAGCCACTTTAAGCTGCTAGATGCATTGGGTAGCGGCAGTTCCGAGGCTTGCCGTGAGGCCATTGATTACCATATAGGCGTTGCTAGGGATTTTGTGGTGAGCAGCGTGGGAGAGTGACTAAGAGAGCGCATGAAGGAGTGAGAGGTAGGAATACAAATGGTGTTAGCAGTCGATCTAAATGTGCATTGTCATTAGATAAATCAATAGTTCACACCTGAACAGATGTCGCCTTGCTCTAGGTCTGGCAAGATAGCGTTTTCGGACGTTTGACGATCAAGGACACGGCATGGCGCATTTGCTACGCATCGTTATGATTCACGGCCACTTGTCAGGGGTGGTTGAACTCAATGTGGATGGCCACACCAATATTTGCGGCACCAACGCGTCAGGCAAAACCACGCTTCAGCGGTTAGTGCCGGTGTTTTACGGCGAGCTGCCCAATAAGGTGGTGCCGAAAACCCGCATGAAGTTTGATGCCTTCTATTTGCCCACTCGTCAAAGCTATCTCGTTTACGAATATCGCCGCGAAGCAGGCAATGTTTGCCAAGTAGTGCTGACGCGCAAGCAAGAAGGCGGCGTGGAGTACCGTTTTGTCGGTGCCCCTTATCGGCCAGAAGACTATCTGATCGAAACTGAAAAAGGCCCCTTGGCACTGGAGTACCCACAGTGGTCTAGCGGATTGCGCCGCAGCGGGATTCCTGTCTCTTCTAAGTTGGGAGCTACCTCCGAGTTCCGCTCGGTGATCCAAAACGACTTTACCCAGCTGCACGGTAATAGTCGCGATGGCCTAAAGCTGCGCCAAATCGCGGCGCAGTTTAGCCTGGTTAACCCTGAACGGCGTATCCGTCATATCGAAAAACTGGTCTCTGCTGTGCATGCGAAAGAGGGCAAGATGGATACCCTCAAAACCATGCTGGCGGCAATTTTCGAAGAGGATGGAGTCGAGCTGCCGGTCACCCGTATTCGCAGTGCCAAAGCGCGGGAGTGGATTGCCCAGATGCGTCAGTCCATGCGCCTGGAGCCGCTGCAAGCCTCGCTGACTAAGCTTGGTGGCATCGATCGCGAATTGGCCCAGTTAGAGACCACGCTTTGGCAGTTGAAACCCCAGCTAAGCGCCGATCATCAACAGGCAGAACAGCGCATTGCGGACCTAGATGGTGAGTTAAACCGCCACCAGCGCGAATTCCAACAGCGTGAAAATGCCTACACTCAGCAGCGTGATGAGCTGAACGACCGCCACAGTGAAGTCGCGAGCGACTTGCAGCACACTCAACGCCGCCTGAATGATCTGCAAACCCAGTTTGAGCACTACGCTGATGCCGACATGACCGGTCTTGAGCGAGACATCAACGCCTTACCCCAGTGGCGTGAACAGCGTGATCAGCTTCAGCAGCACCTGCAAGTTATGCAAGATGCGGTAAAAGAGAGTCAGGCGCGCTTAGATGGTCGGTTGCGCGAGCTTTCTGAAGCACTTGCCCGGCAAACCCAAGAAAACCAGGAATTTATAGATGCCCTGGTCGAGGAAAAAGCGCAACGCCGAGAGCAGCAGTGGCAAGCCGAACAGCAGCATAACGAGCGCTATCAGCAAGAGCGCCAGCGGCTAGAAGGTGAGTATCAAGCGCAGTTAGAGCTGGGTGTTGAGCAGCTTGCCGAACTAAAAGCGCAGCTGGCGATGCCCACCCAAACTGCTGAAGAAGCCCAGGAAGCCGAGCTTGCCCAAGCGCGTTTAGACCAAACACAGCAGGAACGCAGCGCCGCCGCTGCAACCTTGGAAGCACTGCGCCGCGAGCTTGAAAGCCACAAACGTGAACGCGATGCCGCCGAGCAGCAACTGGTGCAGTGTCGTCAGCAGCGTGAGCGGGCCGAACAGCACTGCTATGCGCTCTATCAACAGCGCGACCCTGAACAAGGCAGCCTGCGCCACTTCTTGCGTTACCACCGCCCCGGCTGGGAGCAGCAACTCGGTAAGGTTATTGCGCCAGAACTGCTTGAACGCCGAGACCTCGCCCCGCAGCTTGCTGAAGGAGCCAGCGACGACCTGTTCGGGTTAGCGCTGGACCTAAGCGCCATTGCACTGCCGGATTACGCCCAGGATGAAGCCAGTTTGCTGGTGGCGATTGAAGAGGCGGATGGCGCTAAACAGCGCGCCCAAGCCGAGTGTGCCGCTGCCGAAAAAGCTCTAAAGCAGCACAACGAACGGGTGCAACAGGCCGACGAGGCCCAAGATCAGGCGCGCATGGGGTATCAGCGGGCCGAACAGGAAGTGGAGTATGCCCTTGAGGCTCGCCGCCAGCAGCAAGAGCGCCATACCAAGCGCCAGCAGGCTCGCCGAGCGGAGCACCAAGCGGCGTTGGCTCGTCAGGAGCAGGCTCAGGCCGAACTGCGCGAAGAGAAACGCCAGGCGCTTGCCGAGCTTGCCGAAACCCATCAGGGCCAGTTGCTGGAGTTAAAAGCCGACGCGCAAAGCCAGCTGAATAGCCTGGATGCGCAGCTACGCCAGTACAAGCAGCAGCTCAACGACGCCAACGCTGAGCATCAGCGCCAGCGTAGTGAGCTGGAAGCCGCCTTCAGCCAGGAGCTTGCCGAGCAGGGCGTGGACCCCGCGCAGCTTCAGGAAACGAAGAAACGCTTAGAGCAGCAGAGTGAACGCATTCGTAAAATCGCCGCTCGCCAGGAAGAACTAACCGAGTATCAACGCTTTATGCGCGTGGAGTGGAGCCAGCACAAGCCCCAGCTAGTGGCTCAGGAAGCGGAACTGGTTCAGCTTGATCAACAGTTGAAGCGCGAAAAAGCGCGCCTCAAAAATGACTTCCATGCCGCACGTGAAGCGCATCAAGCAGCGGTTAATGAACTAAAAATTCAGCGCGCAAATGCCCACGGCAGCGTAGAAGCCCTTAAGCCGCTGCTGACCCAGTTAGAAAGTTTGGACATCGTTGCAGAGGGGTCGCCCTTAGCGGAGGCCGTGGGTGATATGGAGGAGCGCATAGAGCGTGCGCGCCAAGCGTTAACCAGCCGCCATCAGCAGCTTGAGCAGCTGCGCCGGGGCTGCCTGGAGGTAGAAAGCCAACTGATTAAAGATGCCAGTAGCGGCTTTGCCGATGCACTGCAAAGTGAACGCGAGAAGCTACCAAACGACAGCCCGCGACTAGTGTTGCCGCTGCTGCGCGACATGCTAAAACTATTGGAAGATCAACAGCAGCAGCTGATTCAGGAAGGGCGCAATTTAAGCGATGACCTGGATAAATTCTTTATTGTCTTCCGAGACTTAAATCGCCGTATCAGTGCGCAAAGCCGTCGGCTTTCCGACGAAGTGGCGGATGACCTGCGCTTAGAAGGCATCAGCAAAGCGGAAGTGCGCATTCAATCGACGATCGATGAGCTGGGTTTCTGGGAGCCTTTAAAGCTGTTTGCCCAGCGCTACAAAGCGTGGCGGGAATCTGGCCAGATGCTGCCCAGCGACGATTACCTTAATGCGCTGGCCGATGTGGTCGATTTGCTGCGCAGTGACCAGCAGTACAGCTTTGAAAGCCTGCTGCGCCTTGAACTGCACCTAAACGAAGGCGGCACTGACCTGGTGATCAAAAACGACCGCCAGTTGTTGGAGTCTTCCAGCCATGGCATGGCCTACCTGATTTTGTGTAAGTTTCTGCTGGCGTTTACGCGGCTGCTACGGGGGGATGCGCAAATTGCTATCCATTGGCCGATTGATGAAATTGGCACGCTGGCCTATCACAATGTCGAAAAGTTGTTCGACGCTTGTGACAGCAACCGTATCCACATTGTCGGTGCCTTCCCCAACCCGGAATCGGATGTGCTGCTGCTGTTTGCTAATCGCTACCTGATTGAGCGGGACCCTAACCAGCCCAACCAGCGCCTGCTAAAACGTATTGAGCCGCGCCTTAGCCCGCTTGCACAGCGGATTAAGGAGCGTCAGCAAGAGGTGACCGCATGATCGAACACGGCCCGCTACTGGAACGCTTGCTTGCTGGCGAGTTTGTCTGCGCCGTCAGTGATGACAATGCCTTCCGCCACCTGACAAATGACGAGACCCGCGACGCGATTGATGACTACCTGCGCCCGCTCAACCGCAGGCTGGCGAGCAATGATGAAGGCAGTGTCTACTTTTTAGCTTGGCGACAGCTTAATGAAGCTGCTCGGGAGCAGCTATCGCGCCAGCTGAGTGACACGGTCAACAGTCTGTTACCACTGCTGGAATGGCTGCAGCTGGTTCAAGAGGCGCTAGGCCGCGACACCTTGGCGGCCCCAGGCGATGTGCTCAAGCCCGCTGAGTTCAGCGCTAAGTGCGAAGACAACCAAAGCCTTCGTGAGCGTTTGGAACGGCTAGCCACAGACAGCTTCTTTGGTTCCCAGAGCGACCAGTTGGATGCCCAAGTAAAGCAGTTATTTAAACGCTTGAAAGAGCATGGTTACTTGCTTCAGCCCCACACTGAGCGTCAGGTGTTTGTGGTCACCGGTAAAATTGATTACCTAATCGAGGTGGTGCGCTTTATCCGCGATGAGGAAAACTTGCCCATCGATGCGGAGCGGGAAGAGGGTGCCCAGGAGGCGCTGCTGTGAGCGAACTGGAAAGTCGCCTGCTCAAAACCGGCGCTGAACGGCTGGCGCTGTTGGGCAAGCATGCCGAACGGCTGATGCAGGGCTACACTCGTGATGACGTGCCGCTAGACGGACTCAACGACAGTGCGCTGCGCAAGCTGTTGGCCGCTCGGGTGTTATGGCGGCCAGATGAACAGAGCGGCGTAAAGCTCTCTCCTAAAGTGCGCGAACTGATCGCTGAAATGCTGGCCGATGAAACCCGCCGCCATGTAAATGCCGATGTTGCGGAAACCCTTGAGCTGGTGCGTTCGTTGGTGCACAGCTACCGTGAAGCCCGCAGCCGAGGTGAGCATTGGCGACAGGAGCAGCAACTGCTGCGCCTGCGTCAGGAAGTTGACGATCTAAACGGCCGCTTTGCCGATGCTATTGATAGCCTTTGGCAACGGCTCAATAGCGATTTCGGCTTTGTGAGCCAGTTGAGCGATAAGATCCGCGAGAACGACCGCGCCCAGAAGCAGATTGTTAGGTTGTTGGATGGCCTGGCACTGATCGACTTCGACGAGCTAATTGCGTTAGTAGGCAGCGATGGCAGCCTGCGCAAGCTACTCATCAGCCAGCTGCAGCAGCGCTTAAGCCACCATTACACCAGTCTGCGGGAAGTGCAGCGGCGGTTAATTGAGCTAATGGCACGCTTTCGCAAACAGCAGGCACGCAGCCGCCTGATCAGCGGCATGGTCGCGTTTATGCGCGAACACCCAGGCTTTGTGCCGAGTAATTACGCCAAACGCAGCGATGTACCAGCGTTATTCAACCATGCTGCGCCGTTAAATGCCGCCGCTGCGCCAGCGTTAGATCGCGCGCTGGAAAGCCGCGTGCTGGCAGAACTGTTGCATGAATTGCCAACCCCACGCCATGCCGCGCAAACCGTTGAGTCGGCCGTGCCTGCGTTCACGCCGGAAGATAACCTCGCCGCTGCACGCCAGCAGGCGCTTAAGCAAGATGTGGAACGCTTTTATCTTGCGGTGTTAGATCAGCCCCCCGCCGAGCCGATTAGCGCCCTCGCTTATCTGTATGACAGCCACCTCGACTGGCCCGATGAAATTTGGCTGTTTCAGGTTATCTCCGAATACCAGGGCTTGCCGCGTAGCGAGCAGCAGGCGTTTCGCCTACACCAAGACGAATCACCGGCCAGCCCATTTAACGATCTGCGCCTGATTCATGACGTTGCACTGGCGGTGGCAGTATGACGTTATCAGGCCGCGCCCGTGCCGGGCTTAACAGTGTTGTTCGAGAGCTTAACCGCCAGCCCGTGGTAGAAAAATCCCGAGGTAAATGGGTCGAAGATGTAGTGGCATGGTGCCATCAGCAAGATATTGATCTAACCATGCGGATTTCCAACCAAGCGCTGCGCTTTGACGCCACGCTCATGGCGCAAATCAACAGCATGTTGGAGAGTGATCGTTTGGCACCGCTAGGGCGCTCGTTAAGTGGTTTAAGTAGTGCCGCTCAAGCAGCTGAAGGCGTTGAGGAGGATAAAAGCCGCCGCGAAGGCCCTCGTGCAAAACGCGTGCTGATCAACTTGCCGCCGCAGCCCTCTGCATGGCTTGCTCCAGAGCCGCGCAGCATACGCGATGTTGATGTAAGCGGCTTGAAGCTGGCGGTGTTTGGCGCGCTCGTTCAGGTGGAAAACCTGGATAGCTTCTACGCGTTTTCGCCAGAGATAGCAGCGCTTAGCGGCTACGCTAACCCGCTGGTGGTCTATCGTGGCGACAGCCACTACGGCGGCGGCTTTGCCGAACTGACAAAAGCATGGCGCAAAACCAATCGGCCACACCTCTACGCCGGTGACTTCGACGCCAAAGGCGTGACCCTAGCCCTAGACAGCGGCGCCACGCACCTGCTACTACCTGGCATCGAATGGCTCACCCAGCACGTCACGCCCCTGCACCAACCCGCTGAACAGCTGCCATTCCAACGCCGCCTACGCCAACGGAACGTTACGCTGCCCAGCCACCACCCCCTACGCCCGTACTTAGCCCTGCTGGAAAAGCAGCGCGGGCTAAAACAGCAATGGTTCGGAGGGGAGTTTGTGTGTATATCACTCAGTTAAAAGCAGCCTTAGGGCTGCCACTCAACCCCGCTATTTTACGCTTTCCCTTACTTGGCCGTTAACGAGTTCGCAAATACGCGACGTTTGGATAGTTTGCCAACATTGGCTTTTCCCTAAAGGGAATTAATGGGTTAGATTCAGGTGAGGGCGACAACAACCATTTTTAAGCAAAGCGTATCGCGTAGGCGAGCTTTTTTATAAATTTCAATGTATGGCAGGTAGATGGTTTGGCTGCTGGTTGTTAGGAAAATACGCATGCGCATTAATAAACTGTTAGACGAGTAGGTATATGTCACTCATCATTTCCGCTTTTGCACTCCTAATATCGTTGGGAAGCTTCTGGGTCAGCTTTGACTCAGCCCGACTGGCCAGGAGAACTGCTGCTGCAGAGAAAAGGACGCATGTCAGGACTATTCTTTCCGGCGTTCTTTTTGAGGTGCGTGAGCTTCACCAAGTTGTAACAATGGCCATCAATTACGAAGGTGAAGAGTACCGATTCCCTGATGGTTTAGACAAAATAGAGCAGGAGTTGGCGCGGTATGCGGCAGTTATCCCTGGCAGGCTAAAGTGGCTGAGCGATGATAGCCCCGATGACCCGGTAAAGCTTGAGGAGTATCGGTCTCATGCCCTAGAGCTAGAATCTCGAATGACGAAGGTCCGGCCTATGATTCAGGAATTAAAAGTTGAAGTCATACCGGGCAAGTCGTCTAACAAATCGCTCAATTCGTCGCCGCAAAACGGCGCGAATTAGCGCAGCGTTAAGTTTTTTGCTCCATCCTCGCAGACTATGATGTAATACGTTGTAGTCGCCAAATTTGAGGGTATCGTCATGAGCGTCACCACAGTCCGCCTTCAAGCAGACGTTGAACAACACCTGGAAGCAATCGCTAGCAGGTTACACCGGAGCAAAGGCTGGGTGATCAACCAGGCATTGTCGGAATACATAGCAAAGCAGCAGCTTGAGCAAGAGCGGTGGAAACAAACGTTAGAGGCAATGGAGTCTGCTGCCCAAGGCAAGGTTGTTGATGCCAGCGAGGTTCACAGCTGGCTTAATAGCTGGGGAACCGAAAACGAGCAGGATGCGCCAGGGTCAGGTAAGTGAAACTGGTTTACACGGCCGAAGCCATTGACGATTTGAAACGCCTCCGAGAGTTCATTGCGGATCACAACCCGTCTGCGGCGGCCAGGATTGCCGCCGAGCTTGTTGGCAAAATCGAATTACTTCCAGGCTTCCCCAATATGGGCGCACCGGTTGAAATGGCACCGGTGCCTGACTCTGTTCGAGATATGGTTTTCGGAAAATACGCCGTTCGATATTCAGTCCATGCCACTGCCATCATTGTTCTCCGGGTATGGCATGGTCTTGAAGGTGAACGGTAGTCATTAAACCAGGCGTGGCACTCGGATGCCTTTGTATCTGCTTTGCTGCGTAAAAACTATCGGCGCTCTGCGCTCATCGGCGAATTCTGAGCATTTGAATCGCTCAATTGAACAATTCAAAGCAGGTAAGGTAACCCGCAGAGACTTGATGGATGAGTCGCCGATTACTGTCATGGACTGACGAATCCTGGAGCGATTCCCTTCACTGGCAAACCAGCGCCGTTAAAGGAAAACTTAGCTGGTTTTGGTCGCGACGTATAGATGATACGAATCGATTAGTCTACGCAGTTGATGATAATGCGATTACGATTATTTTGTGTCGTTATCACTATTAGATTCGGGCCTTCCACAGACTATCTCAGAGACCATTCAGAATAAGCGATGAACCTACTCTTCCTCGGCACCTCCGCCGGTGTACCCACCAAAACAAGAAATGTCACCGGGATCGCTTTGCGTGAAAGCAAAGGGAAGGGCTGGTATCTGGTTGATTGTGGTGAAGGTACCCAGCATCAGGTCTTGCATACCAAGCTGTCGTTTCATTCACTAAAAGCCATCTTTATTACCCATGTGCACGGCGACCACTGCTACGGGCTGCCGGGCATTCTGGCGAGTGCGGCCATGGGTGGCAGGAAAGCGCCGCTGACTATTGTTGCGCCCGCAGGTATCAAAACTTGGTTGGAGGCAACCTGCGAGGTTACGCAGCTATGCTTACCTTTTGCCTTGGAGTTTATCGCCTCAGACGACCTGCCAAGCGTTGAGTTTGAGAACATCGCGGTTGAGACATTCAGCCTTTCACATCGGGTGGCGTCTTATGCCTATACATTTACGGAGCGAAAGATTGATGCTGCCCTGGACATGGAAAAGCTAGCGCAAAAGGGGATTCCAAGAGGGCCGCTGTGGGGGCAGTTGAAGCAAGGGGTTGATATTGAGTTTGCAGGTGAGCCGTTAAGAAGCCAGGACTACCTAATCTTCAAGAACACGCCTAGGAAAGTAGTGATCGCTGGGGATAATGATCAGCCTGACTTATTGAGCGAGGCGTGTGCAGAGGCGCAGGTGCTGGTACATGAGGCCACCTATACCGAAGAGATGGCCGAGAAGGCCGGCGATGTGGGGCATAGCTACGCCAAACTTGTTGCTGCTTTTGCCGAATCGATAAAGCTACCTAGTTTGGTGCTGACGCACTTCAGCCCTCGTTATCAGTTTAGTTCCCATGCGTCGCCGTCCATTGAGGATATCCGCAAAGAGGCTGAGGGTGCCTATTCAGGCTCGCTTTTCTTGGCGCGGGATTTTGGCGAATACACCTTGGAAAAAACGGGTTACTTTTCTGAGGTGGTGGGCGAGTAGTTTTTCCGCGCGTGTATCAGTAGTGATACCGAAGCTGGGCGATCAGCAACGCATCGTCAGTCACCTTGTAAATCATTCGGTGCTCTTCGTTGATGCGTCGAGACCAGTAACCGGCCAAGCCGTGTTTAAGAGGCTCTGGTTTACCAACGCCGCCAAAGGGTTCTCGTTGGGTTTCTTTGATTAGCTTATTGATACGGCTGAGCACTTTTTTGTCCGTTTTCTGCCAGTATAAGTAATCTTCCCAGGCATGCTCAGCGAAGATGAGTTTCATTCCAAAAGCTCCTGCTCTTGGCCGCCACCTTGCTCTAGCTCGGCAATCGACTCAAGCAAGCGTTGAGCATTCTTGGGGACGCGCAGCAGATAGGCGGTCTCTTGCAACGCCTCATAATCCTCTAAAGAGATCATGACCACAGACTGTGCCTTGTTACGGGTAATAATCATGGGCGCGTGATCTTCGCAGACCTGTTGCATTGTTTTCGCTAGATTGGTTCTAGCCGCGGTGTAGCTAATGGCATCCATAGGTAATTTCTGCTCATGATGTTGTTCATGTACAGGATAGTGTACGCCTTTGGTTTTGACAATCGGCTGCGTTTTGAAGATGCCACTTGTTTGACGTTGAAGCCGCTTAGTAGCACTGGCTTCCAGGGAAGCCAGTGCTTACTTCGTTATTTTAAAAACGCTCGCAGCGTTTCGCTGGCTTGGTCGATAGCGACAACACCATCTAAATGGCCGCGGTTGCCTTCCAGGGTTTCAAGCGTCACCTCGGTACCGTCCGCTTCAATCAGCTCGGCAGTGCGGCGCACGCCTTCGGGGGCAAAGACGAGGTCGTTTTCGCTATACAGCATCAGCGTTGGGGCGTCGATGGCGGCCAATCCTTCTTCTAACGAGTCACCGTGGCCCGCCATAAAGAGTTGATTGGCACGAACCAAATACAACAGGTGGTTGGCATCGGAAAGCTCGGCGCGGGCGGCGGCGATGTCATCCAGCGTTTGCTCAATGGCGTAGCGGGCGTTGATATCTTGAGCGGGGTCGCGCTCGTCATCGGCCCAGTCGCGGTTGAATGTTTCGTTGGCCCACTGCCAGTGATTGGCATTGAGGGTGACGAGCTTGAGCGCTTCTTTTAGGCCATCGGTGGGTGGCTCGCCATCGTAGTAGTTGCCTTCATTCCAGTTGGCGTCTAAGCGAATGGGCGCTGCCCAGGCGCTAAGCGTTGCCAGTAACCAGGGGTCGGCAACGCCGCCGCCAATAACAGGAATCAACCTATCCACTTTTTCAGGGTAAGCACTGGCCCATTCAAACGCTTGAAGCGCCCCCATCGAGGCACCCATGACCGCGTGTAGCGATTCAATGCCCTGGCTCTCTAACAACGCCCGCTGTACCTCGACAAAGTCACGAATCGTTACCACAGGAAAATCCATTCCCCAAGGTTCGCCGGTGTCTGGATTGATAGAGGCGGGGCCAGTGGTGGTGACATTGGGGTCGTGGGCGTTGAGGTTCACCAGCGTATCGGACGCAATAATGTAGTACTCGTCGGTATCCAGTGGTTTGCCGGGCCCAATGATGGCATCCCAGTAGCCGGTTGGCTCGCCATCTGGATCATAACGGCCTGCTGCGTTGCTGGTACCAGAGAAGAAATGGGTGATTAAGATGGCATTGTCACGGGCGTCGTTTAATTCACCGTAGGCTTCCCAACCCACCGCAAGTTCGGGAATTGTTTCGCCGCCTTGGGTAGTGAAGTCTTGCATCTCGAAGGTTTGTTTTTCGACGACACCATCCCAGGCCAGTAGCGGTGATGCTGCAAGTAATCCGAGGCTGGTAACTGTCACCACGGTCAATAAAGAGTGTCGTTGCTTGAGAACCATATGCCTTCCTTAAATGAGGGATTGTTATGATTATTGTGGGCAACGGCTGCGTTGCCACCCTCATAGCGTAGTCGGCTTTAGCGCATTTTAAATGGGTTTAGCCCGTTAGCTTGTTGCATCATCATGCGCTTGGCGAGCGGTACGCGTTCGGCAAGATGTAGGCTGAGATCACCCAACTGGCGTAGCGGTTTTGCACCGGTAAACAAGTGATGGAAGCTATCGGTGGCGGCAATCATGGCTTGGTTGGCCAAGCGGCGCTGGCATTCGAAGCGGTGCAGGCTGATAGAGTCACCTGGGTCGCGGCCTTTGATGATCAGCTCTGCCAGGGTATCGGCATCGTGCAGGCCAATATTCAGCCCTTGTCCTGCCAGCGGGTGCACCACGTGGGCGGCATCGCCAATCAGGGCTAAGCGCTTGCCGATATAGCGTTTGGCGTGCTGGCGTCTAATTGGAAAGCTCGCCTTTGCTACCACACGGGTTAGCTTGCCTAGCCGCTTGGGAAAGGCTGTTTCAATGGCCGTTTTTAGGGCGTCGTTGGAGAGCTGTTCACGGGCTTTGGTGGCTTCGTCGCTGTCATACCACACCAGCGATGCACGATGGCCTGGTAAGGGAAGCATGGCAATCGGGCCAGTGGGGGTGAAGCACTGCCAGCTAATATCCTGTTGGGGGAGCTCGGTTTCCACGTTAATAATCATCGCCCGCTGATGGTAGTCGTAGCTACTAACGGTAATGCCAGCAAGTTCTCGTAGCGTCGAATGCGCGCCATCTGCGCCAACAATCAAACGGGCGCTTAAGGTTTTGCCATTATCTAACTCCAGCATGCGGCCGGTGCTGGCCGCCATGGTACTGAGCGGTGCGCACTGGGTATAGCAGGTCACGCTGGGAAGATTCTCTAAGCGCTGCCACAACGCATATTGCAGGGTGCGGTTTTCGATAAAAATGCCGAAGTCGTCCATGCCGCTGTCCTGGGCAGAAAACAGCGAATGGCCGGAGCCATCCTGGTTGGCGACATCAATATGGCGAAACGGGCAGCAGCGCTCTTCGGGCAGCACGGTGCCGCTCGCTTTTACAAACGCCAGCGAACGGGCATTAAGTGAGGAGATACGCAGGTCATAATCGCCGCTAAGCGGGGTGGGGGCGCTGCCGCGTTCTACCAGCCCAACCGACATGCCGGTATGGCCTAAACGGGCCGCTAGCGCGGCACCCACCATGCCACCGCCGACAATGATAATCTCGTGATCCCACTGCATGAGACACTCCTTACGTTGAATAACGAGGGCATATTGCATGACCCTTTATTGTCATACAGTATCGGTTACTTGTCGCAGTGTTGCATAGGGTGATCCATTGACGCAGGCCGTGGAAATGACAAATAGCATCGCACAGGCGGGGGAAGCGCTGGCGGAGTTTATTGAGCGCCACCCTAAACTGTGGGTGATTACTGGCGCGGGAGTAAGCACCGACAGCGGCATTCCTGATTACCGCGATGCCGACGGGCAGTGGAAGCGACCGCCGCCGGTACAGCATGGCGATTTTATGGCCTCACTTGCCGTGCGCCAGCGCTATTGGGCGCGGGCGTTGATCGGCTTCAAAGCTATGCGTGAAGCTCAAGTGAGCGGTGCGCATCGGGCGTTAGCGGCGCTTGAAAACATGGGCCGCGTGGAGCTGCTGGTGACACAGAACGTAGACCGTCTGCATCAGCGGGCGGGTTCCAGCAAGGTCATTGATCTGCATGGACGAGCAGACGTGGTGGCGTGCATGACATGCGGTTATCAACTCATGCGTCACGCCATGCACAGCGAAATGGCCAGGATGAATCCGCGCTTTGCAGCGCTAGATGCCCACCATGCGCCCGACGGCGATGCGGATTTAGAAACCGATTTTTCGACGTTTAAGGTGCTGGATTGCCCGCGCTGCCAAGGCATCTTAAAGCCCCAGGTTGTCTATTACGGCGATGTGGTGCCGCCAGCGCGGCGCTTGGCTGCCCAAGCAGGGCTGCAAAACGCCGATGCCGTGTTGGCTGTGGGTACCTCGTTGATGGTGTATTCCGGCTACCGGTTCTGCCGTGATGCCCACGCCATGGGTTTGCCGGTGGCCTCGCTGTCGTTGGGCGTCACCCGCGCCGATGCACTATTAACCCATCAGTGGCGTGCGCCGTTAACACCGGTGCTAGAGCACGCTGTTGGCTGTTTGCAGCAGCGTTTACTTGACTAAAGTGCTAGGGTATTAGGCAACGATTGTTACCAACAGCGGAGTCGCCCGTGCTGTCATTTGAACACCAGTTTGCAACGCTTCCCGAGCCACTGTGGATGGCCTGTCAGCCCACGCCAGTGAGCCAGCCCGCGCTGATTGTATTTAATGAGCGCCTGGCAGAAACGCTGGGGTTTAAGACAGGGCTGAAGAGTAAGTCTGATGATGCCACCCTTGCCCAATGGTTTAGTGGCAACCAGTTGCCACCCGGCGCAGAGCCACGGGCGCTGGGCTACGCTGGGCATCAGTTTGGTAACTTTGTACCGCAGTTGGGCGATGGCCGCGCATTGTTACTGGGGGAGGTCGTCGACCAGAACGGGATACGGCGCGATGTTCAGCTCAAGGGCAGCGGCCGCACGCCATTTTCCCGTGGTGGTGATGGTCGGTCGCCGCTGGGTCCGGTGCTACGGGAGTATCTGGTCAGTGAGTTTATGGCCGCAATGGGCGTACCTACCACCCGTGCGTTAGCCGCCGTTTCTACCGGCGAGCGAGTCGTGCGCCAATTACCTGAGCCCGGCGCAGTCTTTACCCGCGTGGCAAGCAGTCATATTCGTGTGGGTACCTTTCAATTTGCTGCGGTACGCAGAGATGAAGCTGCCCTGAAAGCGCTGGCCGACCATGTGATTGAGCGCCACTATCCCGAAGCCGCTAGTGCAGATGATCCTTATTTAGCCTTGTTAGAGGCGGTGGTTGCTCGCCAAGCGGCGCTAGTGGCGCGGTGGATGAGCCTTGGGTTTATTCATGGCGTGATGAATACCGACAACTGCAGCATTGCCGGAGAAACCATTGATTACGGCCCCTGTGCCTTTATGGAGCAGTTTGACCCGCAAAAAGTCTACAGCTCGATTGATCAAGGCAAGCGCTATGCCTTTGATAACCAGCCCGCCATTGCTCAATGGAACCTAGCCCGCTTTGCCGAAACGCTGCTGCCGCTGATGCGCGAAGAGGGCGATACCGTCGTCGAGCAGGCTACCGAGATCATTCGCCGCTTTGAGCCGCTGTTTGATGCCGAGCAGCGCCGCCTGCATGCGGATAAGCTCGGCCTTGCAGCAGACAGCGATCAAGCGGTAACGCTAATGGAAGCGCTGGAAAGTCAGATGCACCAGGGGCGGATGGATATGACCGCTACCTTTGATGCGCTGACACACTTCGCCAGCACCTCAAGTGAAACGCATAAGGAAGCACTGCTGGCGCTGACCACCCAACCCAATGAGTTGGCGGCATGGTTAGATAAGTGGCAAGCAGTACAGGTTGCCAGCCAAGACAGCGAGCGCTTAGCCGCCATGCGGCGTGCTAATCCAGTTGTGATTCCCCGTAACCACCGAATTCAGGAAGTTATCAATGCGGCTTACGAGGGCGACTTTGCGCCGTTTCACAGCTTACTTGCTGTGGTCACCCAGCCCTTTGATGAATCCGCAGAAGCACGCCGCCTTGCAGCTCCCGCAACGGAAAACGAGCAGGTATTAAGAACGTTTTGCGGTACGTAACTTCGGCTTCTCCTGTGATATGCTGTGATTATTTACAGGTAAGGGCGGAGGCAAGGGCAACCTGTGCGCAAAATTATTCATTGCGACTGTGACTGCTTCTACGCAGCGGTTGAAATGCGCGATAACCCAGCGCTTAACGATGTGCCTATTGCGATAGGCGGCAGCGTTGAGCAGCGCGGGGTTGTCGCTACCTGTAACTACCCCGCCCGCGAATTTGGCATCCACTCGGCCATGCCCATGGCGCAGGCACTCAAACGCTGCCCACATTTGACCGTGATCCGTGGTGATATGGCCAAATACAAAGCGGTGGCGCGTCAAGTATTTGCGATTTATCGCGATGTGACTGAACTGATTGAACCGCTCTCGCTAGATGAAGCCTTTTTAGACGTTACTGATATTTCCCTGTGCAACGGCAGCGCTACCCGCATGGCCGAAGCGATTCGCCAACGGGTTAAACAAGAAGTAGGCATTACCGTCTCGGCAGGTGTCGCACCCAATAAGTTTCTTGCCAAAATTGCCAGTGACTGGCGTAAGCCCGATGGTCTGTTTGTGATCACGCCGAACGATATCGATGGCTTTGTACAGCAACTGCCAGTCAAGAAAATCCACGGCGTAGGGCCACGCACGGCTGAAAAATTGGCGGGGTTGGGTATCCAAACCTGTGCGGATTTGCGGGCTCGCCCGCTCACTGAGCTGGTTGAGCAGTTTGGCCGTTTCGGTCATCGACTGTTCGAACTTAGCTTTGGGCGCGACGAGCGGCCAGTGAAAACCCATCGTGAGCGGAAATCGATCAGCACCGAGCAAACCTACTCCCAAGACTTACCCTCCCTGGAAGCCTGTCGCCAACAATTACCCGACCTACTCAACGACTTAGAGCAGCGCTATGCCAGACTAGACCCAGCGCCCGGCGTGCGCGGGTTAATGGTAAAGGTAAAATTTAACGACTTTACCCAAACCACGGTTGAACACGCCGACCCCGCACCTAACCTGGATCAATTCGAATCCCTGTTAACTATTGGTTGGGCGCGAGGGGAGAGGCCAGTTCGGCTATTAGGCGTGGGCTATCGTTTGGCAGAAGAAGCCACGGTTCAACAACTCTCTTTGTTTTAATTAGCCTGTTAATACTTATGTCGATTGACGCTCATACAAAGGCGCGTTAAAACAGACGTATGATAGTTTTTTTACTTGCTAGCTAGCGTGGGTGCTGCTGCCACGCTGCTTTCCTGTCTTCTTACCCTGCGAGCTAACCATGTCTGCCCATGCCACCCAACGCCCTCGTTTAGTGTTTGCCCATGCGAATGGCTTTCCTGGCTTAAGCTATCGCACGCTGCTGGAACCACTGGCGGAGTCGTTTGACCTCCATCCGTTGGACCGATTGGGTCATCACCCGGATTACCCGGTGAACCATAACTGGGGCAATTTAGTCGATGAACTGTTGAGCTACTTGCCGGTTACAGACACACCGTTATTGGGTGTTGGTCACTCGTTAGGCGGTACGCTGATGGCTATGGCGGCAGATAAACAGCCAGAACGCTTCTGCGGCGTCATTATGCTTGACCCTCCGTTGATGCTGGGGCCGGATGCCTGGGTGATGAAAGCGGCGAAGCGATTTGGTTTTATGGACCGCATCACCCCTGCTGGTAAAACTCAGGGGCGGCGCAGTGTGTGGCCTAGTCGAGAAGCCATGGCTGACTCGCTGCGCCGCCGTGGGTTATTTCGCCGCTTTACCCCAGAGGCATTGAACGACTACATTGAAGCAGGCACGCGCTTGCTGGATGACGGTAGCGCTGAGCTAACCTTTGACCCAGGTATTGAGGTGGAGATATTTCGCCACCTGCCGGATCATCTGTCGGGATTGCCACGTCGAGTCGGTGTGCCGATCCACTTGGTGGCAGGGAAGGAGTCGCATTTACTCACTCCCACACGGGTCAAGCGGCTTCAGCGTCGTGGGTTAGCTATCAGCGAGGTTCCCGGTACTCACATGTTCCCTATGGAGCATCCTGATGAAACGCGGGCGGCCATATTGGCGGCATGGCAGCGCTTTTCACAGGGAGCCAGTAAGCGCGCATAAAGCGCATAAGGAGGCAGGATGTATCTTTCCGTACAGCTAAGCTATTACCCGCTGGCCGATGATTTTAAGCCAGTGGTGAAAGAGGTGGTAAAACGTTTGGAAGCCACAGGGTTAGAAGTTCACCCTAATCGAATGAGTACCCAGGTGTTCGGGGAATTCGATGCGGTGATGGCCGCTTTAAGCGATGTGATGAAGTGGTCGTTTGAGACTCATGGAAAAGCGGTTTTTACAGCTAATTTCCTCGAAGGCGATCGACGCCCTCGGTAAGTAGAGAGCTGGCATGGCCGAAACAGCCCTGGGCGGGGGCGCTGTAACCCCATCCCTGGGCGCTACTTTTGCCATCTGACCACCAAGGATGGTGGGAATGCCGGAAAAGTCGGGAACTGTTTTCCGGCCATGGCAAAAGACCCCCGCTACGAGCTGTTATAGGCCTTTTGAATCAGAGCCCCTTAAACCAGCGATTCCAGGCAGGATTCAATAATATCCAGCCCTTCGTTGAGGACGCTGTCTTCAATCGTGACGGGCATCAAGAAGCGAATCGTATTGCCGTACATGCCGCAGGAGAGCAGGATCAACCCTTCCTCACGGGCTTTCTTACACAGCGCTGCGGCAAGTTCTGGATTGGGCGTGCGATCCGTTTTATTCGAGACCAGTTCAAATGCCGCCATAGCGCCCATGTTGCGCACATTATCAATGCAGTCGAACTTGGTTTGCCACTCGCCAAAACGAGCCGCTAGCTTTTCACCCAGCGTTCGGCTTTTCTCAAGAATGTTTTCCTCTTCGAATACTTCCATCACGGCCAGTGCTGCAGCGCAGGCGGTGGGGCTGCCGGTATAGGTGCCGCCCAAAGAGTTGGGGCCAGAGGCATCCATAACCTTGTCGGTGCCGACAACCGCAGAGATCGGCATACCGT
Source organism: Vreelandella alkaliphila (assembly GCF_016107625.1). Classification (GTDB taxonomy): domain Bacteria; phylum Pseudomonadota; class Gammaproteobacteria; order Pseudomonadales; family Halomonadaceae; genus Vreelandella; species Vreelandella alkaliphila. Next base: position 438,529 of record NZ_JABASV010000001.1, on the reverse strand, counting down.
CAGCCATGCTTTTCGCCATGGTCATGATGTCCGGCTCAACGCCGCTGTGCTCAATGGCGAACATTTTGCCGGTTCGGCCAAAGCCAGACTGCACTTCGTCGATGATCATCAGCATGCCATGCTCATCGCAAATTTCGCGGATCTTCTCCAGGAAGCTTTTCGATGCAGGATAGAAACCGCCTTCGCCAAGCACCGGCTCCAAGACAATCGCGGCAGTGTCTTTTGGGTTGGCGTCGGTTTTCAGGGTCATTTTCAGACCACGAAGGGCTTCGTCTTCGCTGACACCGTGGTAGGACACCGGATAAGGCGCGCGGAATACCGTGCCAGGCATCGGGCCAAAATCGGTTTGATACGGGGCTACTTTGCCGTTCATGGCCATGGTGTAGAACGTTCGGCCGTGATAACCGCCGTCAAAACAAATGACGTTAGAGCGGCCGGTGGCAGCGCGGGCAATTTTAACGGCATTTTCCAACGCTTCTGCACCGGAGTTAGCCAGCATTACTTTGGCGTGGCCGCGAACCGGTACGAGGTGGCTAAGTTTTTCAGCAACTTTTACATAGCCTTCATAAGGCATCACTGTTTGGCAGGTGTGCATGACCTTATCCAACTGGGCTTTCACCGCAGCAACCACTTTAGGATGACGGTGGCCTACGTTCAAAACGCCTATACCGCCCGCGAAGTCGATAAAACGGTTGCCGTCGGCGTCCCAGATCTCAGCATTCTCAGCGCGATCCGCAAAAGCAGTGGCGGGGCTAGCGGCGCCCGCCGCGACATACTTCTGCTTCAGTTCGTTTAGCTCGGCGTTGCTCATGGCTCAACTCCTTTGGATGTTGGATGTTGCCTGTGAGAAATGTGCAGTGTCACTGCTTATGTGACAGGTTCGGTCGTCATTGTTTCAAATTCGTTATATAGACGATAAAACGGGGGTAATGGACAGTAGGCGACAGACAGTAGTTAAAAGACGGTGGTTAAAAGATAGTAGTTAATGGAGAGTAGTTAAAAGACAATCGGCAATAGGCAGCAGGTAATAGGTTTGCATCAGTAGCTTAATGCTTCTAAGCCTACATATACCTCTTCTCTTAAGTCTAATAATCGAGAGGTTAGATCTGGGCCTAAGGAATTAATAGCTGGCTTGGCGTAGAAAAAGCCCTGTTGGCGAGCAATGCCCGCCCGCGCTAGCCATAATGCTTCTTTGCGTGTTTCTACCCCTTCAGCAATGAGCGTCATGTTCAACTCTTTAGCTAGCAAAATGATGGAGCTGAGCAGCGCTTGGCGACGCATATCATGGTCACAGTTCATCACCAGCTCGCGGTCGATTTTGAGCTTATCCGGTGTTAGACCAGTCAACAGATCCAGGTTGGCATAGCCATTGCCAAAGTCATCAATGGCCGTTTTAAAGCCCATCTCGCGATAGGCTTCGATGATATTGCGCAGGTGCTGGCGGTCTCGTACGCGTTCGGTTTCAGTGATTTCAAAAATTAGCCGCTCCATTGGCCATCCAACGCGTCGAGAAATATCAAGCGTTGCTTGAATGCACGCTTCCGGTTCGTAGACAGCATTGGGTAAAAAATTGATTGATAATGCCGTTGGCATATTCAGAGCGCTTGCCATCTCAATCGCTTTAACACGACAAGCTTGATCAAACCGATACAGTAGGTCGTCAGTCACCTGAGAAATAACACTCCAGGCAGATTCGCCATTAATCCCTCGGACAAGCGCCTCATGTGTCACCACGCGAGCAAGTGACACGTCCACAATAGGTTGAAAGGCCATCGTGAAATCAAAAGGAAGGTCCCCCTCGCATCGTTTACAGCTACCGTCTACCCGTGCGCAGTGACCCATGAAATCCCCCTATAGCAGTGCGCCAAGTTACCCGCTGGCCGATTTACGTTAGCCATTGCCGGTTAATTTAAATTTTTTTTAACTATCTAATCATAGACGAAAACAGTTTAGTCGCTTGTTAACTTTTCGTATAGGTTTTGTATAGAAATTATTGGGTGCGCTGAGCCGACAAAAAAAGCGCCCAACTGGGCGCTAAGATGAATCGTTAGTAGAGATATGAAAAGAGGGAGGATAACGAGCGTTAAATAATGCCTGCTTGTTGCAGAGCGTGGCGCTGTTCGCTGGTAATGCCAAGCTCATCAAGCACCTGTTGCGTGTGCTCACCCAATGAGGGAGGGGGAGTCTGGGCGCTGATTGACTCGCCGTTGATACGGATAGGGTTCGCGACTAAGTCGACGTGACCGGCTTGGCTGTGGGGAAGCGTTTGCTTCAAGCCACGTGCTTTGACATGGGGGTCGTCGAAGACGCGATCCAAGGTGTTGATGGGTCCACTAGGCACACCGGCGGCTTCAAAGGCAGCCAGCCATCCATCAGTTTTCTGCGTTAGTAATACGGCTTCCAGTAGAGGAGCCAATACAGTGCGGTGCTGCACCCGTGCGCCGTTGGTGGCGAACCTTGGGTCCAGCGGCAACGTTGGCTGGTCGATCACTTGGCAGAAACGCTTAAACTGCTCGTCATTACCGACGGCAACAATCATATGGCCATCAGCAGTGGCAAACGCTTGGTATGGAACGATATTGGGATGTGCATTCCCCAGCCGCTGAGGTACTTGACCGGAGGTTAAGTAGTTGAGCGCCTGGTTCGCCAGTACGCCCACCTGAACGTCCATCAATGCCATATCAATATGACATCCAACGTTGCTATCGCGGCGCTGGTAAAGCGCTGCCAGCACGGCATTGGCGGCATACAGGCCGGTGAAAATATCGGTAAAGGCAACGCCGATTTTGACGGGGCCACCGCCGGGCTCATGATCAGGCTTGCCGGTTAGGCTCATAATGCCGCCCATTGCCTGAATCATGAAGTCGTAACCGGCGCGGTGTGCGTAAGGGCTTTCTTGGCCAAAGCCGGTGATTGAACAGTAGATAAGCCGAGGATTCAGTGTCTTCAGGCTCTCATAGTCCAGGCCGTACTTTTTCAAACCGCCCACTTTGAAGTTTTCAAGCAACACATCGGAGGTGGCGACGAGCTGCTTAATCAATGCCTGGCCTTCAGGCTTGGCCATATCGACGGTGACCGAGCGCTTGCCTCGGTTGGCGCAGAGGTAGTAGGCCGACTCTGAACTGCCAGAGAGCCATGGAGGGCCCCAGTGGCGAGTATCATCGCCGCTGACGGGGCGCTCTACCTTGATCACATCAGCCCCCATGTCTGCGAGCATTTGCCCGCACCACGGGCCAGCCAGTACACGTGAAATATCGAGTACTTTGATGCCTGCTAGTGGCTTGGCTGCTGTGCTCATTAGGTGCCTCACTTGTCGCTATTTAGAAAAATGCCTGAATACCGGTCTGGGCACGACCCAAGATTAAGGCGTGTACATCGTGAGTGCCTTCGTAGGTGTTTACCGATTCCAAGTTCACCATATGGCGAATAACACCGTACTCATCGGAAACACCGTTGCCGCCGTGCATGTCGCGAGACTGGCGAGCGATATCCAGCGCTTTACCGCAGTTATTGCGTTTGATTAGTGAGACCATTTCCGGTGCCCAATTGCCGCTATCCATTAGGCGACCTACCTGTAGCGCTGCCTGTAAGCCCAGGGTGATCTCGGTTTGCATATCTGCGAGTTTCTTCTGGATCAACTGATTTGCAGCCAGTGGGCGGCCAAACTGTTTGCGGTCTAAGGTGTATTGGCGTGCGGCATGCCAACAGAACTCAGCGGTGCCCATAACGCCCCAGGCAATGCCATAACGAGCTTTATTCAAGCAACCGAAGGGACCTTTTAAACCGCTAACGTTAGGCAATAGGTTTTCTTCAGGGACAAAGGCATTGTCCAGTACGATTTCACCGGTGATGGAAGCGCGAAGCGACACCTTGCCTTCAATTTTGGGTGTGCTGAAGCCTTCGGTACCGCGCTCAACAATAAAGCCTTTGATTTGATTGTCGTGGGCGGCGGACTTTGCCCAAACCACCGCAATATCGGCAATCGGGCTGTTGGTAATCCACATTTTGGCACCGGTTAAGCGGTAGCCACCGTCAACTTTTTCTGCCCGAGTGATCATTGAACCAGGGTCTGAGCCATGGTCAGGTTCGGTTAAACCAAAACAGCCGACCATTTCTCCGCTGGCGAGCTTAGGTAAATATTTATGCTTCTGCTCTTCAGAGCCATAGGCTTCAATCGGATACATCACCAGTGATGACTGCACGCTCATGGCTGAGCGGTAGCCTGAATCAACGCGCTCTACTTCGCGGGCAATGAGTCCGTAGGCCACATGGTTCACGCCTGAGCCGCCATATTCAGGGGCGACAGTTGCACCCAGCAGGCCAAGCTCACCCATCTCGTTCATGATCTCACGATCGAAGCGCTCTTCACGAAAAGCACTCAGCACACGTGGCTGCAGGTTTTCCTGGCAGTAGTCGTGAGCGGCATCACGAATTTGGCGCTCTTCATCGGTGAGTTGGTGTTCGAGCAGCAGCGGGTCGTCCCAGTTGAAACGGGTCATGGCGTGAACTCCTACATAGTCATTTTGATACGATCCAATGTATCGTCGTTTTATTAAAATATCTACATTTTAAAATAAAGAATTTAATTGATCCCACGTTCCTTGAGAACACGGGTAATAATCGGGACAGGCGTCATTAAGTGATCACGCATGAGGTTGGCCGCTTGCTCTGTATCACGAGCCAGGATGACGTCTACCAAGGCGGCATGCTCTTGTCTTTTGATTTCAAGTGCCTGGGGGGACATCACCGTTTCCTGCAGCCACAGGTGGCGGTAGCGTTCTACCTGATCAAACAGCGTGTCGCGCATCTGCAACAGGTGTGGCGAGTTGCAGCCGCTAGCAATGGCGGTATGAAATGCCTTATGGCGCAAATCCCAGCCATCAAGCAGCTCATCGGGGGAGCTTACCTCGGTCACTTTAGCTAGCCGATGAGCGGTGGCGAGTACGTTGGCTTCCCAGTCGTCGTCGCCGCGCTCAATGGCCAGGCGCAAAATCAGGCCCTCTAACTGAGCGCGTGCGTCGTAAATATCGTTCAGCTCGGCCAGCGACATGGGGGCAACGCGATAGCCACGTTGGCTAATCGCAATCACCAAGCGGTCGGCAACTAATTGGGAAAGCGCTTCGCGTAGAGGACCGGTACTGGCGCCGTAATACTCCTTGAGGCGGCTCATTAAAAGCTTCTCTTCAGGCGCATAACGGCCGCGAATGATGTCGTGCTTCAGGGCGCGATAGGCACTGATGGCTAGGTTCGGGCGCGGCGCATCGTGCTCCATGATATCTCCTTAGGCCAACGTTAGGCGTGGCGATCTGCATTAACTAATCGCTATTATCAATAAATTTTAGACATTTAGCACAGGTAACGACATTTATACGTGGGTTATCGGCGAATAGCGTTGCATTAGCATCTCACGCTAAAGCCGTGCTAACGTCATTGCACCGCGTTTGCTTGCCGTTTACGGTAACCAGAGGCTGGGACTTCACACCTCCTTATCGTCAACCATACTTATAAGTCCAAACAGGACGGAGGAACCGCTTATGCGAACTCTAAAATATACAGTGGCAGCATCCATGTTGGCTGTTGCACTTCCAGCCAGTGCGCAACAGCTTTCAATCGCGACCGGCGGTACCGGCGGGGTTTATTATCCGATCGGCGGTGGCTTCGCTGAAATGATTAATAACCATATTGAAGGCGCTCAGGCGACTGCTGAGGTTACTGGTGCCTCAGTTGAAAATATGGGGCTGATTATGCGTGGCGACGCCGATTTGGCATTAGCGCTGGCCGACACGGTTTATCAGGCTTATAACGGCAGCGGCGACTTTGACGGCCGTCAGATTGAAAATACCCGTGCTCTGGCCTCTGTTTACCCGAATGCGGTGCAGTTGGTAACGCTGGCTGAGTCGGATATCGAGACCATCGCTGACCTGGCTGGGAAGCGTGTTTCCGTGGGTGCACCAGGCAGTGGCACCGAGCTAAATGCACGCGCCGTTTTGGAAGCCAACGGCATTAGTTATGAAGATTTTACCCCCCAGCGACTCAATTTTAACGAAACCGCAGATGCCATTCGTGATGGTGATATCGACGCCGGTTTCTGGAGCGTTGGGCCCCCCACCAGTTCTATTCTTAACCTTGCCGCTACCCGTGATATCCGCTTAATTGGCCTCTCCGATGAAGAAGTTGCCAATGCACAGGAAGCGGAGGCAGTGTTTGCGCCCTACGAGCTGGCAGCGGGTATGTATGACGGTATGGACGAGTCCGTTCAGACTATCGGTGTTCCTAACGTCTTGGTGGTGAATTCTGATATGGACGAAGAGCTCGCTTACCAGCTGACTCAGCTACTGTTTGAAAACACCGATGAGTTAATTGCTGTTCACCCTGCCGCCAACGACACCACCATTGAGTTCACCATGAACTCTACGCCTGTGCCGTTGCACCCGGGGGCGATTCGCTACTTTGAAGAAGTAGGAGCGGATATTCCTGATCGTCTGCGCCCTTAACGGTTAAAGGGTCTTGCCATAGACATTGCCATAAGGATATTGCCATGCAGTGGCAACAACGACTGATGGCGCTACTTTTTGCATGTCTACCGCTCACCGAAGTGGGGGCTTCCCCCGCTTCGGTGAATGCGTCTATGCGTTTAGCTGTGGTGACTGAACAAGGCGATGTTTTAGTGGATGCGCTGGTGCCTTCAGAAGGGCGCTGGTGTATCCAGTGGCAACACTCTGTTGAGCACTTTACGGTACTGGATTGCTATCGCAATGCGGCAGGCGTTATGCAACTTGAGCGTAGTCATCAACCAGACTTTGCCGCAGGGCTTGGTCATATCTTTGGCCGTGGAGAACAAGTCTCAGATGGTGAGGGCGGTTATTGGATTAATGCTATTGATGAGCCCGTAGCAAATAACCGTTATGCATTAAGAGTCGGTTCTTCTGCCGTCAATCACCAAGTGGTGTGGCCGAATGGTGAGCATTCACCGGTGAGTTTAAGTAAGTACGCAGCCGGGCAACGTGTGATTATCCAATTATTATCACCTAGCACCGCTCCGCGTGAATAAAAACGATAGTAGTTAACGCTTCCGAGGACGTTCATGAACGAATCCACTCCACCGCCGGTTGTGATGCCCGGCGCGAATGCGATGCAGCCCCGCATGGTTCTGTGGTGTATCACCGTGGTTGCGGTGGGGCTCTCACTCTTCCAGCTCTATTCTGCTGGTATCCAGCCCCTTGGGCTTTTCTATCAGCGCAGTATTCACTTAGCGTTGATTATGTTGCTGGCATTTTTGATGTTTCCTGTGTTTGGGCCAACGCGCAAACGTGGAGTGCTGGGGTGGGGCATTGATCTGATTTTCTTTGCCGGGGCTTTGACTACCGGTGGCTATCTGGTGCTCTTTTTAGATGAGATTATCAATCGAGCCGGCTTCTGGAGTGACACCGATATTTTAGTGGCCTGTATTGCGACGGTTACCGTGTTGGAAGCAAGTCGTCGAGCCGTTGGGTTTGGCATGACGGTGATCGGCCTGCTTGCCATTATCTACGCATTTGCAGGGCCTAGGGGTGAACTGCCATGGCTAGGTGAATGGATGCCCGGCATTTTAGAGCATCGTGGCTATACCTTGGAGCGCGTCGCAGGGCAGCTTTATTTAGGACAAGAAGGCATCTTTGGTTTGCCTTTGGGAGTTGCGGCGACCTACATCTTTATATTCGTACTCTTTGGTGCCTTTTTGGAAAGCACTGGCGCTGGCAAGTTTTTTATTGATATGGCCTATGCTGCCACTGGCCGCCAGCGGGGCGGCCCTGCGAAAGCTGCCGTGCTGGCTTCAGCCGGTATGGGCTCTATTTCGGGTAGTGCGATTGCCAACGTGGTGACCACCGGGGCATTTACCATTCCGCTGATGAAAAAGCTGGGCTATCAGCCAAAGCAGGCGGGAGGAATAGAAGCAGCCGCCTCTACTGGTGGACAAATTATGCCGCCTTTAATGGGGGCGGGGGCATTTTTAATTGCGGAATATACCAATACGCCCTATTTGGAAATCGTTAAAATCAGCATTCTGCCGGCGATTATGTACTTTGCAACGGTGTATCTATTTGTCCATATCATTGCATTGAAGCAGGGAATGCAGGGGTTGGCGAAAAGCGAGTTGCCGCAAATGCGCCAAGTCATGAAAGATGGCTGGCACTTCCTGCTTCCTCTAGCGGTGCTAGTGTGGCTGCTAGCGATGAGTATGTCGCCAATGCGCGTGGGGTATTACGCCGTGGTCACCATCATCGCTGTGGCGGTTCTTCGCTATGCGCTTTGGTACTTCTTTATTGCTCCTAAGCAAGGTCAGCCGGTAACCATGAGCCGCACCAAAGGTGTGGTGTGGGCGGGGCTCGTTAAGTTGGTTCAGGGGTTGGAGCTGGGTGCGCGGAATGCCGTTGCAGTTTCTATGGCTTGTGCCGTGGCTGGGATTATTGTCGGCGTTGTGGGCCTGACAGGGCTAGGATTGAAGTTTTCCTCAATGATGCTGGCTTTTTCTGGCGGCAACCTAGTGTTGGCGTTGGTGATGGTGCTGCTGGCAAGCTTGATTTTGGGGATGGGGCTGCCGGTTACCGCGAGCTATATTGTCTTGATTGTACTTGTGGGACCAGCGTTGACCGCTGAATTTGGAGTGCCGCTACTGATTGCTCACTTAGTGGTGTTCTGGTATTCCCAGGATTCCAATGTGACACCGCCTATCGCCCTGGCCGGTTTTGCGGGGGCAGCAATTGCAGGCAGTAAACCCATGGAGACTGGCTTCCAAGCTTGGAAATTTGCCAAAGGTCTCTATTTAATTCCGCTATTTATGGTGTTTAATCCAGAAATCATTGTCGGTGGCCCTGTGCCCGTGGTGGTTTGGAATGCGCTGATTGCTATTTTGGCGCTGTGTGCATTTGCTGCCGCGCTTGAAGGTTATCTGTTTACCAAGATGTCTTGGTTACCGCGCTTGGCGATTGGCGCTGCCATTTTCGGGGTTTTCTACCCAAATCTACTAACGGAAATGGCTGGCGTGGTGGTGATGATTGCCGCGATTGGTGCTAACTGGTTTGCCAGCAAGCGAGAACGTCTGCCTATGGGCGGCTAATCGTAGGGCGTTAATGTGCGCCATAAAAAAAGCCCGGAGACCATTAGGTCTCCGGGCTTTTGCTTTGTGCAGGTACGGCTTAGAAAATGGACTCTGCGGTACCAGACCCTTGCGAGCCACTAGCTTCTTCCAGTTCACGACTAATGCGACGTTGCTGGTAGCCGGGAAGATGGTCACGGTGGAAGAGCTCAGAAATACCCCCTGACTGACCATCCGCCAAGCGGTATCCGGTGGTGGGGTCTACCCGTGCGCTAACAACAGTATCCGGGCGTTCGGGGAGTGCTGAGGGGGTGCCTTCTAGTGCATCGCCCATAAAGTCAACCCAGATAGGTAGTGCTGCGTTAGAGCCATATTCAGCGATGGAGTCGTTGCTATCTTTGCCTACCCATACTGTGGTCACTAAGTCGCTGTTAAAGCCTGCAAACCAGGCATCACGCTGGCTATTGGTGGTACCCGTTTTGCCGACGATATCGTCGCGGTTCAGGCTAAGAGCACCACGGCCGGTGCCAGACGTGATGACGTCACGCAGCATGTCGCGCAGAATATAGACTGCAGCTGGGTCAGCTACCCGAGTAGCCACTGGGTACTCTTTGCCGTCGATTTCAACTGTTTCCTGCCCTTCAGCGCAGCTAGGGCAAGCAACCTGAGGCGTTGCCTCATCCACAAGCTCCTCATCATCGTTACGCGTGACGCGTTCGATAAACCATGGTGCGACCTGAAAGCCACCGTTGGCAAGAACGGAATACGCGTTGGTCATTTCCATGGGCGTTAAACTGGCGCTGCCCAAGGCGAGAGATAGCCCGCGTGGTAGGCGGTCGGGAGAGAAGCCAAACCCTTCTAGATAGCGAATAGTATGGTCTAACCCAGTGGTTTGAAGCACACGAATGGTGACCAAGTTACGCGAACGAGCAAGCGCTGGGCGCAAGCGCATCGGGCCTAGGAAGTCACGGCTTGAATTGACTGGGCGCCATAATGAATTACTACCGTCATCTAGTACGACGGGGGAGTCATTGACCACGCTTGCTGCGTTCATGCCGCCGTCTTCTAGGGCTGCAAGATAGATGAACGGTTTAAAGATGGAGCCGGATTGACGCTGAGCCTGGATGGCACGGTTGAACTTACTGGCATTAAAATCAAACCCGCCTTGTAAGGCCAAAATAGCGCCAGTGCGAGGATCTTGGGCAACCAAAGAGCCTTCGGCGTCGGGGCGCTGCGACAAGCGTAGAGATCCGTCTTCGTTTTCAATCACGCGGACTAAGTCGCCGCGAACAGCAATTTGATCCGCGCTACTTGGTTCGGCACCACGACTGCGTGGGCTCAAATAGGGGCGTGCCCAGTTTAGGCCGCTCCAGGCAATTGTTTGCAGTTCGCCACCGCGAGTAAGTACCTGCATTTCACGGCCGCTGCTCTTAACCACAATCGCTGGCTGAAGCAGGCCATAGTTGGGCGTGCGCTCTAATACTTGCAACCAGTTGCTGACGTCACCATCGACACCCTCAACTTGTGTTTGGCTACGCTCAGCTGCTTGGCGAGCGGTTTGACGAATTTCCGGTGATTCTGAAAGTTCCTCTTCAAGCCCTTGAGTAGCGGTTTGCTCTTGAGCTTCTACCAAGCTGGCTGCGATATCTTGCTGTTCTGAACCGCGCCAGCCATGGCGAAGGTCGTAAGCTAGCAGGCCATTTGCTAATGCTTGGTGGGCATAGGGCTGCATTTCGCTATCAATCGTGGTGTAAATTCGGTAGCCACCGGTATACGCCTTATCTCCAAATCGTTCGATAGCATATTGGCGAGCCATTTCTGAAACATAAGCCGCGTCTACTTCGGTTTGGGTGTAGTGCCGACGGGCTGTCACCGGCTCCTGTACAGCCGCTAGATAAGCATCATTATCAATATGTCCTAGCTCGCGCATGCGGAACAGAATCCAGTTGCGGCGAATAAGCGAGCGTTCTGAATTAGCCAGTGGGTTAAAGGCTGAGGGTGCTTTAGGCAGTCCCGCAATCATTGCTGTTTGAGCCAGCGTTAATTCAGCCAATGGCTTGTCATAATAAGTTTCTGATGCGGCTGCGATGCCATAGGCGCGATGGCCGAGAAATATCTTGTTGACGTAGAGCTCGAAGATTTCATCTTTATCAAGAATCTGTTCCATTTGCAGGGCAAGCAGAATCTCGCGAATTTTCCGCGTGAATGTCTGGTCGAGCGTCAACATATAGTTACGCGCAACCTGCATGGTAATGGTCGAGCCGCCAGACTGAATGGAGCCGCCACTCTGGACCAGTTCAACCGCCGCCCTGGCGATACCACGAGGATCAACGCCTGCATGATCAAAGTAACTGGCATCTTCCGCTGCGATCAGCGCGTTGATCATGTCCTCTGGAATATCAGCGAAGTCGACGGGCATACGGCGCTCTTCGCCAAATTCACCAATGAGTTTGCCATCATTGGTGAAGATGCGAAGTGGTGTATGTAGCTCGAAATCTTGCAACTGGCGTACATCAGGCAGGCCAGGTGAAAAATAGATAGCGGCGCCCACCACTGCCAACACGGTGGCGCCAATGAGCGCAACGATTAGCGAAAAAAGTGACAGGATGAGGGTTCGAAAAAACGTCATGAACAGAGTGCACCCGTGAAAAGGAGAATAGACACGGTAACTAAACGACCGTATCACGCAATTGGCTGCCATTATAGGAAGGCGAGGCAGCAGTCACCAGTGTTGATATGCCGTAATGCCATTCGCGTGTGACTTCACTAAAAATCATGTAACCTCAAAATTCGCACGATAGGCAGGCGGAGCCGAACCCAGGATGCGTTTATTCAAGCCCGGTAAAGGGTTGATTGGAGTCGATATTACATCGGCGACCGTCAAGCTGTTAGAGCTCAAACAGTCTAACGATAACTACCAAGTAGACAGCTACGCTGTTCAACCGCTGCGCGAAGGTGCAGTTGTTGAGCGCCGCATCCGCGACATTAATGAAGTGGCGAGTGTGCTTCGGCGTACTGTCGAGCATGCAAAGCCCTTTACTCGTAAAGCAGCAGTGGCCGTCCCAGCGAGCGCTGCCATTACTAAAACGCTTACTTTTCCTGCTTCGTTAAGCGAAGAGGAGATCGAAGAGCGAATAATCGCCGAATCCGACCGCTATATTCCTTTTCCGTTCAGTGAGGTGGCGTTTGATTTTCAGTGCCTAGGTCCTGCTCCTTTCGATGAGAGTCAGCAAGAAGTTGTTTTAGTGGCGTGTCGTCAGCAAGACGTGACTCTGCTTACCGAAACGCTAGAGCGTGCGGGGCTGGAACCTGCCGCTGTCGATGTAGAGACGTTCGCTTTAGAGCGCGTATTGGCCGAGCTACGTAGGCAATCCAGCATGGCAAACGACTCAACTGCTTGTGTGGGGCTATTCGACATCGGGGCCAATATGAGCGCCTTCCATGTCGTGCGGGGTGGGCATATTGTTTATAGCCGTGATACGGCGTTTGGCGGACGCCAGCTAACAGATGCCATCCGCCAGTATTACCACATGAGCATAGAAGAGGCAGGAGTGGCTAAAAAGCGTGGTGGTCTACCTAGCGACTACCAAGAGAAAGTGCTCACGCCTTTTCTAGAAACGGTGGTGCAGCAGGGGAGACGCTCGCTGCAGCTTTATTACACCGCGGGTCGTCAGTATGAGGTGCAACATACTGTACTCGCGGGTGGTTCTAGTGTCATTCCAGGCCTCGCTGAGCGTATTGCTGATGATAGTGGTATGTCGGTGAGTATCGCCAACCCATTGCAACGTTTGCGCATTAACAAACGGCTAAGTGAAGAAGCGTTAAGAAACGATGCCCCAGCGATGCTAACGGCGGGTGGGTTGGCGATGCGAGTTAGCCAATGAGCATTAATATTAATCTTTTACCCTGGCGTGAGGGGTGGCGAGAGAGACGGACGCGGCAATTTTACGGTGTTATGTTGTTTATGTTGCTTCTGGGCGTGGCGTGTGGCGTTGTGGTATTGCACGTATATCAACAGCAGTTAGCTGCCCAGCAGCAGCGCAATGCCCATATCTCTACTCGTATTGAGCAGTTAGACAATGAAATCGCTGATGTACAACGCTATCGGGGCGATATCGGGCGGTTGGAAGAGCAACTGGCGCTGTTCCACACGCTTAATAACGAACGCATGAGTACAGTGAGGCTGTTTAACGATATTGCTGCTAGCGTCGCAGATGGGGTTGTCTATCAGCGTCTGTCACGTAGCGGACAGCGAATCAGTCTTTCAGCGGTTGCCAGTAATGAACGTCAGGTCTCTGAGCAACTACGCCAAATTGCAGCTATACCAGGGTTAGGCGTACCGCTGTTTTCCGAGGTTGCTAGTGGCCAAGATGACAGTCGGCGTGTTTTCCAGTTTGAAGTAAGGCAACTGTCTCCTGAAGAAGCCGTTTCCATGGAGGCGGCACCATGACGCCTATCCGTGAACGCATAAAAAATGATTGGCTGCGTCTGCGCAGCGTTGAATGGCAATCGTTGGATATCAAAGAAGCAGGTGAATGGCCTTGGCTGCTTAAAGCCGTGATAGCGGTACTTGTTTTTTTAGTTGCTCTATTAGCTATCAACGGGTGGCTGGTGGGGGAGGCTCGCGATTCGCTTGCAGCAGAGCAGCGTCAAGAGGAGCGTCTGCTGGTCGAGTATCGACGCAAAGCGTCTGAAGCCGCTTTTCTGCCGGATATTCGCAGTCAGTTGGCTGCTCTTGAAAATCAAATGATGCAGATGCAGGCGATGCTGCCTACCAGTGCAGAAATTCCTTCTTTATTAGATAGCATCAGTGATGCCGCTATCGAAAACCGACTAACCATTGAAACTATCCGTTTGCGACCTACGGTGAGTAACACGCACTATATAGAGCACCCCTTAGATATACAGGTACGCGGTGATTACCATGCATTGGCGCAGTTTGTTTCGGACATTAGCGGTTTGGCGCGAATTATTACCCAGCACGATTTAACACTAGCGCCTGTTGATCAGAGTGGCGACACGCTACGCATGTCGCTGCTTGCACGCACTTACAGCGAAAAGGCTGCACCATGAAGCGTTTGGTAGGCCTGCTGTGTATTGCTGGCTTAGCTGGCTGCAGTGACCCTCAGCTGGGGCAGTTAGATCAAACCCTTGCAGAAATACGCCGTACTGCTGATGGGAAAGCGCCCGAGGTAGTGGAGGAATTGCCAACGTATCAGTCGCTCGATTATCGCTTTAGCGATGCGCGCAGTCCCTTCTTAGCACCGGAGGATGTGCGCGAAAACGTATTGCAAGTGGAGCAGGCAGTGAGCGAGTTTGCCCCCGAACAGCAGCGCGCTCAAGAGCCTTTAGAGCGTTTTCAACTCCAGACGTTGCGCTTAGTGGGTACGCTACGTATGGGGGCGCAGCAAGTTGCATTGATTGAGCCTCCCGAAGGGGAGGTTGTTAGTGTTCGAGAAGGTGATTATTTAGGCACCAACCATGGCCTTATTAACCAGATTGAACCACAAGGAATCACTATTGTTGAACGTGTTTTTAGCCCTCAGCAAGGGTGGCAGCAACGCCAGGTAACGCTCACCCTTGAGGAATAGCTTCTTCACTCGCTATCAGATATGGATATCGCTTATGGCTGCTATATGTTATCGAACGTTGCTGTTATTAATTGCGGTAGTGCCATCGGTCTGCATGGCATCAGTGCTTACTAATGTCGATGTGCGCCAAACTCATAGCGGTGACGTTGAGCTAGTGCTGCAGTTCAGTGGCGGCGTTGCCCAGCTAAGTGGCTATCGATTAGATGCACCTCCTCGTCTAGCGCTGGATTTGGCAGATACACAAAGTGCGCTTGCCCAACGCCGTATCGGCGTCAGTAGTGGTGTTGTTGAACAAGTGACGGTGTTAGAGGGCAGTGGGCGGACGCGTCTCGTGGTTGATTCGAATGAATCCCTTGATTATACCGCTCAAGTAGTCGGTGAGCAGTTAAGAGTCACCTTAGCATCAGGTAGTTCTGTATCTATGCCGGCACCCCAAGCGGCTAACGCTATCCAGACTTCCCCGTTCATCCAGGGGCCGCGTGTTGAAAATATTGATTTCCGGCGTGGAGGTGATGGTGCAGGGCGTGTCGTGGTGACATTTGATCGTGCTGGTGTGGTCGCTAATGTGCATGAAGGTAGTGAGGGCAGCATTATTGCGGAGCTGCGTAATGTGGCGCTGCCTGATGCGCTTAACCAGGTTTACGATGTCACAGATTTTGCGACGCCGGTTACCCGTATTACCCCTCATCTTGGACAGCGTGATGTGCGGCTGGAGCTACAAACGAACGGCCCCATCGCGATGGCTTCATCGCAAAGCGGGCGTACGTTGACGATTGAAGTGCAGCCGGTGAGTCAAGCTACACAACAGCAGCGAGAGCAGCAGGGAATATCTTTTACCGGAGAGCGGTTAAGCCTGAACTTTCAAGATATTGAAGTGCGTGCAGTGCTGGCTACTCTGGCAGAGTTTACTGGCCTAAACCTAGTGGCCAGTGATAGCGTTGCTGGACGCATTACGCTTAACTTGAACGATGTTCCCTGGGATCAAGCGCTAGCGCTGATCTTACAAAGCCAGGGACTGGCAAGTCGGGAGCAGGGGAATGTGATCGTAGTGGCGCCTGCCAGCGAGCTAGCGGCTCTTGAGCGGCAAGAGATAGAAACACGCAACCAACGCCAAACGCTTGCGCCGTTAGTCACTGAGTTTATTGAAATAAAATATGCCCGCGCCGAAGACCTTGCCCAGCTGTTACGTGGTGGCGATGGCTTTGGGCTGTTAACTGACCGAGGGCGAGTCAGTATTGATCAGCGTACTAATATGTTACTGGTACAAGATACTGCAGAGCAGGTGCGCGCTATTATCGGCACTTTAGATCGCTTGGATGTCGCCGTCCGTCAGGTGCAAATTGAGGCAAGAATTGTCATTGCCCGAGATACTGCATCTCGGGAGTTAGGGATTAACTGGGGCGCGTCGAGTACTCGCGGCTTTTTAGAAAACGATGATGGCACGTTTTCTCGGCGTAATATTAACCCTAACAACATTAACCGTGCTCAGGGTGGCCTCGCAGTAGATCTAGGTTCAGTGGCTGCTGCCAACACGGGGTTTAGTTTTGGTTATCTATCAGGGGATGTGCTGCTAGATCTTGAGCTGCGAGCGCTGGAAAGTGAGGGCAAAAGCCAGACGATTTCTCAGCCCCGAGTAATCACAGCTAACCAACGAACAGCTATTATTCGTCAAGGCGAAGAGCGGGCTTTTCAGAGCGTAGATACAGAAGGGAATCCAGATACAGAGTTCAAGGAGGCTGAACTCTCCTTGGAGGTAACGCCACAAATTACTCCGGATAACCGCATCATTATGGATTTGGTGATTAAAAACGATAGCTTCCGGGAAAGTGAGTTTGGTGGTGAGCCGCCGATTGATACCAACCAGATAGAGACTCAAGTGTTGGTCGATAATGGGCAAACGGTAGTGTTAGGCGGTATTTTGACAACAGAGCAGTTGAGCCAAATAGCGAAAACACCGCTGCTAGGAGATATTCCTTGGCTTGGGCGGCTATTCCGCTATACCGAAGAGAGCAATGAAAAGGTAGAGTTATTGGTCTTTATTACTCCACGACTACTTGATGATGGTTTGGCGGTTCGCTGATGCAAGAGTTACCCAATATTTTTTTAATTGGCCCCATGGGGGCTGGCAAGAGCACGATAGGCCGCTTACTCGCGGCTGAGTTGTCGCGCTCGTTCTTTGACAGCGATCACGCCATACAAGACCGCTGTGGTGCGGATATCCCCTGGATTTTTGACGTTGAAGGTGAGCCCGGCTTTCGTCAGCGCGAAAGTCAGATGATTGACGAGCTCACTCAGTTATCTGGTGTGGTAGTGGCTACCGGCGGTGGCGCAGTGCTGCGCGAAGAGAATCGACGTGCTCTGCGTGAGCGAGGCGCCGTGGTTTATTTGCTGACCACCGTTGACCAGCAACTGAAGCGCACTGCCAAAGATCGAAATCGACCGCTATTACAGTGTGATAATCGTGAACAGGTGCTGAACGACATGTTCGCCACACGAGATCCGCTGTATCGAGCGACATCGGATATTACGGTGCGCACGGATCGGCGCAGCCCACGTGCGGTGGTCAACGAAATTCTGCGTCGTGTCCATCGCATGGTGGACCCTTTGGAAATTGCGCGGGCTCAAAGTAAAAAGGTATCACAATGACTGAAATGACAAGTGCCCAGCGTACGCTAACCGTCGCATTGGGTGAGCGTAGCTACCCGATCCATATTGGTGTTGGGCTGCTAAAGCGCGCCAATATGCTGGAGCCGTATCTCGCGGGTCAGCAGGTGATGGTAGTCACCAATGAGACTATCGCACCGCTTTATTTAGAAACGCTTTGCGCCGGTCTGCCTGGTCATTTAGACATTCGCACGGTAGTGCTGCCTGACGGGGAGCAGTATAAAACCATCGAGCAGGTAAGCCGGATTTGGGATGCGCTGTTAGAGGCAGGCTTCAATCGTCGCTGTACGCTGATTGCCTTAGGGGGAGGTGTGATTGGCGATATGGTCGGTTATGCGGCGGCAGCTTATCAACGTGGCGTTGCCTTTATTCAGGTGCCTACTACGTTATTATCCCAGGTAGACTCTTCGGTGGGTGGGAAGACCGGTGTTAACCACCCGCTGGGTAAAAATATGATTGGTGCTTTTTGGCAACCAAAAGCCGTCATCGTGGATATCGACACTTTGACCACTCTGCCTAGCCGGGAGCTTTCCGCAGGCTTGGCAGAAGTGATCAAGTACGGGTTAATCCGTGATGAGCGCTTCCTAAGCTGGTTAGAAGAGCATATGCAGGCACTACGTAGTGTTGAGCCTGCAGTGATTGCTGAAGCGATTGCTCAGAGTTGTCAAATTAAAGCCGACATTGTGGCGGATGACGAAACTGAGCAGGGCGTTCGCGCGTTGCTGAACCTGGGGCACACGTTCGGTCATGCTATTGAAGCTCATCAAGGTTATGGCAACTGGTTGCACGGTGAGGCCGTGGGTGCAGGTATGGCGATGGCAGCAACGCTCTCGCATCAGCTTGGCTGGATAGATAGCAATGCACTCGCGCGTGCTAAGGCGGTTGTTGAAAGCGCTGGACTACCGCTAGCCGCACCTGCCGGAATGTCTGTAGATGACTTTTTAGCCCGCATGAAGCTAGATAAGAAGAATATTGATACTCGTCTACGTTTGGTGCTGCTCAATGCCCTGGGTGACGCCTGCGTAAGTGACGCCACGCCGCCTGATATGCTGCGTGAGCTACTTCATCACTATCCGCGCGACTAAATGCCTAGGCGTATTGGCTATAAACAATCAAAAGCCAGTATGGGGAATCAGTACTGATAAGCGGTACTGATAAACAGTGCTTATAAATAGTACTGATAGACCGTATTGCTAAACAGTTTTACAAACAAAGCTGCACAGAAAACCCACCATCGCGTGGGTTTTTTGTTGTCTGGTCGTTAAGTGATGATCGTTCTGTATGTAATCCGTATGCCTTATGCGCTATCGGCATGGGTTTTTTGAGCCAATTGATACTAAAGTCTAGTTATGTATTCTAATCGTTTAAATATCGTTTAGTTGCTTTGCAAGTGGTTGAAGTTAATATGTTTTTTTATTAAGCGCGAATGCAAATGTAAGATTTGACAAGGTTTTTTAAGGATTGGCTGGTTCTGGGTGATTGCGCTACACGCAGGCAAATCGCTATGCTGAGCGACCTTTTCTTGAAGCGGTGGAAGCGGGAAATGCCCTATTTTTAATGGGCAGTAAGAAGTCAAAAATAAGAAAAACCCGTGACGATAACATGAAAACGCTGCTAAATAAATACGCTGACTAGAGGCACGCCCATGAATAGAGGTCTTCACCAGCCTGGCGAGTTTCGCGATAACTGTGGCTTTGGCCTTATTGCCCATATGGAAGGGCAGGCCAGCCACGACTTGCTGAAAACTGCTATTGAATCACTTACCTGCATGACCCATCGCGGCGGTATTGCGGCAGACGGCAAAACCGGTGACGGTTGCGGCTTACTGCTGAAAATGCCGGTGCAATTCATGCGCGCTGCCGCGAAGCAAGCGCTTGATGCGGAGCTTGGCGAGCGCTTTGCTGTAGGCGTCATCTTTTTGCCAGATGACGATACGCGTGCCGCTCATGCTAAAGAAACCCTTGAGCGCGAACTAAGCAGCCGTGATTTAGATGTATTGGGCTGGCGCGAAGTGCCCACCGACTCTAGTGTATGTGGCCCAATGGCGCTGGACTGTCTGCCGCGCATTGAGCAGCTGTTTGTTCAGCCAGCTAGTAGTGGAAATTCAGGCAGTGATCGCTTCGATGTTGATCTGTTTATGGCGCGCCGTTATGCAGAGCAAGCGCTACGTAGCGATGAAGACTTTTATGTTGCTTCACTCTCATCAGAAGTTGTTTCCTATAAAGGCTTAGTCATGCCGGAAGATTTGCCGGCATTCTACAAAGACCTAAATGATCCAAGTCTGGAAACCGCCATTTGCGTGTTCCACCAGCGTTTCTCTACTAACACTGCACCGCGCTGGCCGCTGGCCCAGCCATTCCGCCTGCTGGCTCATAATGGCGAGATCAATACGATTGAAGCCAACCGCGGCTGGGCGAACTCTCGTAAAGCCAATTTTGTTAACGAGCGCTTGCCTGATATTGCTGAGCTTGACGAAATCGTCAATACCACTGGGTCAGACTCCTCAAGCATGGATAACATGCTGGAAGTGCTGCTGACTGGCGGTATGGAGCTGCATCGTGCGGTGCGCATGATGGTGCCGCCTGCTTGGCAAAACGTTGAGACCATGGACGCCGAGTTACGCGCGTTCTATGAATACAACTCCATGCACATGGAGCCTTGGGATGGCCCGGCCGGTGTGGTAATGACCGACGGTCGCCAAGCTGTTTGTATGCTGGATCGCAACGGCCTTCGCCCCGCGCGCTGGGTGATTACCAAGAATGGCTACATCACGCTAGCGTCTGAAATTGGCACTTATGGTTATCGCCCTGAGGATGTCGTCGCTAAGGGACGCGTTGGCCCAGGCCAGATGCTGGCGGTAGACACTCAGACTGGCGAAGTACTGCACACCCAGGATATCGATAACCGCCTGAAGTCAGCTTATCCCTATAAGCGCTGGCTCAAGCAGGAAGCCCATTACCTAGAGTCAGCGCTGACTGAGCTTGCGCGTTTCCAGACAATGGACACTGACGCGCTTAATGTTCAGCAGAAAATGTTTCAGGTGAGCTTTGAAGAGCGTGATCAGGTGCTGCGCCCGTTGGCAGAAAGTGGCCAGGAGGCGGTTGGCTCGATGGGTGATGATACCCCCATGGCGGTGTTGTCTAGCCGTCCGCGTCTGCTAACTGATTTCTTCCGTCAAAAGTTTGCCCAGGTGACCAATCCGCCGATTGACCCCTTGCGTGAAGCGATTGTTATGTCGTTGGAGACTTGCTGTGGTGCGGAGCTGAACGTCTTTAAGGCAACGCCTGAGCATGCTCACCGCTTGATTTTGACAACGCCGGTGCTGTCACCACGTAAATTTACTGCGCTGGTCAGCCAGGATGATCCTGCTTTTGCTAGCCACACGCTGTCACTCGGGTACGACCCGGAGCACACCAGTTTGCAGCGGGCAGTCACCTTACTTTGCCAAGAAGCTGAAGCGCAGGTAAAAGCGGGCAAAGTGATTCTGGTGTTGACCGATGCTGACCTTCCCAAAGGACAGTTGCCCATCCAGGCGGCTTTAGCAGTGGGAGCCGTTCACTCTCATCTTGGTCGTTTGGCGCTGCGGCCGAACGCCAACATTGTGGTGGAAACCGGCTATGCAAGGGATGCCCACCAAATGGCAGTGCTGTTTGGCGTGGGCGCAACGGCTGTGTACCCGTGGCTTGCTTACCAAGTGATGGCGGATATGCATCGCACCGGTGAGCTAACAGGCAACCCTGCTGATGCTCGTGAGAATTACCGCAAAGGTCTGCAGAAAGGGTTGTTCAAAATTCTTTCGAAGATGGGTATTTCAACGTTAGCTTCCTACCGCGGCTCTATGCTGTTCGAAGCGGTGGGGCTATCCGATGAGATCATGGATACCTGCTTTGTCGGCATGGCATCACGCATTCAGGGCGCTGGCTTTGCTGAGCTGCAAATGCAGCAAGAGCTGCTGGCGAAGGATGCCTGGATTGCCCGCAAAGGCATCTCCCAAGGCGGTATGCTGAAGTATGTTCATGGCTACGAATATCACGCCTACAACCCCGATGTCGTGAAGTCGCTCCAGGCGGCGGTGCAAGAAGGCAGCTACGCAAAGTGGAAAAAGTTTGCTCAGTTGGTCAACGAGCGTCCGGTTGCCACTATTCGTGACTTGCTTAAGCTCAAACCTGCTGCAACGCCCATTCCGTTAGAGGATGTTGAGCCGATTGAGGCACTGATTCCGCGCTTTGATAGCGCCGGTATGTCGCTAGGTGCGCTTTCTCCGGAAGCCCATGAGGCGTTGGCCCAAGCAATGAATGAGTCGGGCGGGCGCTCCAACTCCGGCGAGGGTGGGGAAGACCCTGCTCGCTACGGCACCATCCGTAGTTCGAAAATCAAGCAGATTGCTTCTGGCCGCTTTGGCGTTACCCCGGCCTATTTGGTCAATGCGGAAGTACTGCAGATCAAAGTTGCCCAGGGTGCCAAACCCGGTGAAGGTGGTCAGCTGCCGGGCGGCAAAGTGAACCAGTTGATTGCCCGGTTGCGCTACGCGGTGCCTGGTGTGACGCTGATTTCACCGCCGCCACACCACGATATCTACTCGATTGAAGACTTGGCGCAGCTGATTTTCGACCTTAAGCAAGTCAATCCAGATGCCCAGGTTTCCGTAAAATTGGTCTCTGAGCCAGGTATTGGCACTATTGCCACTGGTGTGGCGAAGGCCTATGCGGATCTGATCACTGTTTCTGGTTACGACGGTGGTACCGCGGCAAGCCCATTGACCTCTATCAAGCACGCGGGCTCCCCTTGGGAGCTTGGGTTACCCGAAGTGCACCAAGCGCTGCGTATTAACGGCCTGCGCGACAAGATTCGCCTGCAGACCGATGGTGGTCTCAAAACGGGTCTGGATGTCGTTAAGGCGGCGATTCTGGGGGCTGAAAGCTTTGGCTTTGGTACGGCGCCGATGGTGGCGCTGGGCTGTAAGTACCTGCGTATTTGCCACCTGAATAACTGCGCCACCGGCGTAGCGACGCAAGATGATTTCCTGCGTGGCGAGCACTTCCGCGGCACTGTCGATATGGTGAAAAACTACTTCCGCTTTATTGCTGAAGAAGTGCGTGAACTGATGGCGATGCTAGGGGTGTGCCAGTTGACGGACCTGATTGGCCGCACCGATCTGCTTGAAGTGTTGGAAGGCAATACGGCCGCTCAGCGTAAATTGGATCTAACCCCGCTGCTTTCGAATGATTTTGTGCCTGCAGATGCACCGCAGTTCTGTAAGGTGAGTCGTAATGTGCCCCACGATCCAGGCGCTAAGAACCAGGAAGTGCTGGCAGCACTAAAAGAGGCCATTGAAAGTCAGTCTGGCGGAGAGTTTGATTTCACCATCACTAACTGTGACCGCAGCGTAGGTGCATTGAGTTCTGGCGCGATTGCCAAACGCTACGGTGAAGATGGCTTGGAATCAGCCCCGGTCACTGCGCGCTTTACCGGGGTAGCTGGCCAAAGCTTCGGAGTGTGGAACGCCCGTGGCTTAAACCTCTATCTCGAAGGCGATGCCAACGACTACGTGGGCAAAGGCATGAACGGTGGCAACATTGTGATTGTGCCGCCCAAGGTTAGCCAGTTTGAAAGTCACAAAACCGCCATTATCGGTAACACCTGTCTGTATGGTGCGACGGGCGGCACGCTGTTTGCCGCAGGTACTGCGGGTGAGCGTTTTGCCGTGCGTAACTCTGGGGCTACTGCTGTTATTGAAGGCGCAGGTGACCACTGTTGTGAATACATGACCGGGGGATTGGTCTGCGTATTGGGTGAAACGGGCGTTAACTTTGGCGCGGGCATGACCGGAGGTTTTGCTTACGTCCTGGATGAAGACCGTACCTTTGTGGACAAGTACAACCACGAGCTGGTCGAAATCCACCGGGTCAATACCGAAGCGATGGAAGCGTATCGCCGTCATTTGCGTGAAATGATCGAAGCCTACGTTGCGGCGACAGGCTCCGCTCGGGGCGCGGCGATTCTGGAAGACTTCGGCGACTACGCGCGCCACTTCTGGCTAGTGAAGCCAAAAGCGGCGAGCTTGGGTAGTTTGCTGAATCAATCTCGGCGTCAGCCGGAATAACCCGCCAGAGCCTACGCTTCGAGGAGAGAGATCATGGCTAACCGTTTAAATAACGATTTCCAGTTTGTAGATGTGGGTCGTCAAGACCCACAGAAAAAAGCCGCACACACACGGTCAAAAGAGTTCGCTGAAATTTACGAGCCCTTTAAGCCCACCGATGCGGCGAGTCAGGCGCACCGTTGCCTGCACTGCGGCAATCCGTACTGCGAGTGGAAGTGCCCGGTACATAACTACATTCCCAACTGGCTTCAGCTAGTGGTGGAAGGCAATATTATTGAAGCAGCCGAGCTTTCACACAAAACCAATTCGCTGCCGGAAGTGTGTGGCCGCGTGTGCCCGCAAGATCGTTTGTGTGAGGGCGACTGTACGCTGAACGACGGCTTTGGTGCGGTTACCATTGGGTCGGTAGAGAAGTACATTACCGACACCGCGTTTGCGATGGGTTGGCGTCCGGATATGTCTAAGGTGGAGTGGACCGATAAGAAGGTCGCCATCGTAGGTGCCGGGCCTGCGGGTCTTGGTTGCGCTGATATCCTGGCACGTAATGGCGTCAAACCCGTCGTATTTGATAAGTATCCCGAGATTGGCGGTCTGCTTACCTTCGGTATTCCAGAATTTAAACTGGAAAAGAACGTGATGGAGCGTCGCCGCGCCGTCTTTGAAGAGATGGGCGTCGAGTTTCGTCTGAATACCGAAATTGGTACCGACATCGAATTCGATACGCTGCTGCAGGAGTACGATGCTGTTTTCCTGGGTATGGGGACTTACAAGTACATGGAAGGTGGCTTCCCCGGCGAAGATTTACCTGGCGTGTATAAAGCGCTCGATTTCCTGATCGCCAACGTTAATCGTCGCTTAGGCTTTGAAAAAGATCCTAACGACTTTATCTCGATGGAAGGTAAACGTGTGGTGGTGCTTGGCGGTGGTGATACGGCGATGGATTGTAATCGGACCTCGATTCGCCAGCACGCCGACAGCGTGATCTGCGCTTATCGCCGTGATGAAGAAAACATGCCCGGTTCCCGCCGTGAAGTTGCTAATGCGCGAGAAGAGGGCGTTGAGTTTCTGTTCAACCGCCAGCCGGTTGCGGTGGTAGGTGAAGAGCAGGTCGAAGGGGTTAAGGTCGTGCGTACCCGTTTGGGTGAGCCCGATGAAAACGGCCGTCGACGTCCTGAAGTGGTGCCTGGGTCTGAAGAAATTATTGCCGCCGACGCAGTAGTGGTAGCTTTCGGTTTTCAGGCAAGCCCGGCACCGTGGTTCGATAGCGCCAATATCCAGGTCGATGAGCGTGATCGCGTAAAAGCGCCAGAGCATGGCCAGTACGCCTACCAAACCAGCAATGCGAAAATTTTTGCTGGTGGCGATATGGTGCGCGGCTCTGATCTGGTGGTCACCGCGATTTACGAAGGCCGCCAAGCTGCTGAGGGGATTTTGGATTACCTAGGCGTTTAGTTTTGATAGTGAGGGGCGTCTTCGCCCCTCTGCCACCTGCAGTTCAAATTGAGCCTTTAGGCGTACTCTGCTATTCTGTCATCCCATCCTGGTGTGGCTTTCTGTTACGCCTTTTGATCACGTTTCGACAGGTTTTCCATGACACGATATATCTTCGTGACCGGCGGCGTTGTGTCCTCTCTTGGCAAGGGCATCGCGTCGGCCTCGCTGGCGGCGATTCTAGAGGCCCGCGGCCTTAAGGTCACCATGCTCAAGCTCGACCCCTACATCAACGTGGACCCGGGCACCATGAGTCCTTTCCAGCACGGCGAGGTGTTCGTCACCGAAGATGGCGCCGAGACGGACTTGGACTTAGGGCACTATGAGCGTTTTATTCGCACCAAAATGACCCAAGGGAACAACTTCACGACGGGGCGCGTGTACGAAAATGTACTGCGCAAAGAGCGCCGTGGTGATTACTTGGGCGGTACCGTTCAGGTCATCCCTCATATTACCGATGAAATTAAACAGCGCGTCTATGCTGGCGGTGAAGGCTTTGATGTGGCGCTGGTAGAAATCGGTGGCACGGTGGGGGATATCGAATCACTGCCGTTCTTAGAGTCTATTCGTCAGATTCGTAGTGAGCTTGGCGCTAGTCGAGCGATTTACATGCACCTTACGCTGGTGCCGTATATCAAGACGGCAGGCGAGACCAAGACCAAGCCGACTCAGCACAGCGTCAAAGAGCTACGCTCGATTGGTATCCAGCCGGATATTTTGATTTGCCGTAGCGAAGTAGAGCTTGAAGAGAGCGAGCGCCGTAAAATCGCCCTGTTCACTAACGTGGAAGAGCGTGCCGTTGTACCGTTACAGGATGCCGATACTATTTATCGGATTCCGTTGATGCTGCACGAGCACGGTCTGGACGACATTGTTTGCGATAAGCTGCGCCTGGAAGCAGAGCCTGCCGACCTTTCCGAATGGGTCAAAGTGCTGGATTCCAAATTGAATCCGCTGAAGTCGGTAAGTATTGCCATGGTCGGTAAATACATGGAGCTGCTGGACGCCTATAAGTCGCTCAACGAAGCGCTTATTCACGCAGGCATTCAAGGGCGTATTAAGGTCAATGTTGACTATATCGACTCCGAAGATATCGAGCATCACGGCACCGAGCGGCTAGCTGGCAAAGATGCCATCTTAGTACCTGGTGGCTTTGGCGAGCGCGGTGTGGAAGGCAAAATTCTTACCGCTCAGTTCGCGCGTGAAAACAACATTCCCTACCTGGGTATTTGTTTGGGCATGCAGGTAGCGGTCATCGAATTTGCCCGCAATGTGGCTGGCTGGGAAGATGCTAACTCTACCGAGTTTACCCACGACACCAAGCACCCTGTGGTGGGCCTGATTACCGAGTGGATTAACGCTGAAGGTAAGATCGAGCTGCGTGACGCTGCATCTGACTTAGGTGGCACCATGCGTCTAGGCGGTCAGGTCTGTCACTTGAAATCCGGTAGCAAAGCTCGCGAAGCCTACGGTGCTGATGAGATTGTCGAGCGTCATCGCCACCGCTTTGAAGTCAATAACCAGTTTATTGATGAGTTAGAGCAGGCAGGTCTGGTCATTTCTGGCAAGAGCGTCGATCAGTCCTTGGTAGAAGTCGTCGAGCTGGCTGACCACCCTTGGTACGTAGCGTGTCAATTCCATCCGGAATTTACCTCGACACCACGTGACGGACACCCGTTGTTCTCTGGGTTTGTTAATGCTGCCTTAGAGCACAAAACGGCACGTACGCGCGCTCATACAACGACTCAGGAATAAGAGGGAGAGCGAATAATATGTCTTCGACTTCTCAATCATCCTTTCCAGAGCGTCATATTAACGTTGCCGGCCTAACCGCCGGCAATTCTTTGCCGCTAATGTTATTGGGCGGCATGAATGTGCTGGAGTCAGCGACGCTTGCTGATGAAGTGGCGCAGGCCTACGTTAATGTGACGCAAAAGCTCGGAATGCCTTATGTCTTTAAGGCAAGCTTTGATAAAGCGAACCGTAGTTCTATCCACTCTTATCGTGGACCTGGGCTAGAAAAAGGTTTGCAGATTCTAGCGGATATTAAAGCGCGCTATGGCGTGCCCATCATTACCGACGTTCATGAGCCTTGGCAGGCAGAGCCTGCGGCTGAAGTCGCTGACATAATTCAGCTGCCAGCGTTTCTTGCCCGCCAGACCGATCTAGTGGTGGCGATGGCTAACACCGGTGCGGCGATTAATATCAAAAAACCGCAGTTTCTAGCACCTCACGAAATGCGCCATATCCTCACTAAGTTTCAGGAAGCCGGTAACGACCGTCTGATGCTATGCGAGCGTGGTACTAGCTTCGGCTACAACAACCTGGTGGTGGATATGCTAGGCGTTGGCGATATGAAACAGACCGGTTACCCGGTGTTTTTCGATGTCACCCATGCCTTACAGCGCCCGGGTGGCCGTGCGGACAGTGCCGATGGCCGTCGTGCCCAAGTGGCAGAGTTGGCCCGTGCGGGTGTGGCCGTTGGTTTGGCGGGTATCTTCCTAGAAGCTCACCCTGACCCAGATAATGCTAAGTGCGATGGACCCTGCGCACTGCCATTAGATCAATTAGAGCCATTTTTGACTCAGCTTTCGCAGCTAGATGCCTTGGTGAAGGGGTTTACGCCTTTGACCATCCGTTAACCGCGACGGCAAATATGGTATACATTGGACCCACAATCATCCATTAGACTGACAACCAAAGGACACTGTTATGACCAAAATTGTTGAAATCAGCGCACTAGAAGTGCTCGATTCCCGCGGCAACCCTACCGTTCAGGCCATGGTTCGCCTGGAGAGTGGCGCCGTAGGTGAAGCATGTGCGCCAAGCGGCGCTTCTACAGGCTCCCGCGAAGCGCTCGAGCTGCGCGATGGCGACAAGACACGCTACCTTGGCAAAGGCGTTTTAAAAGCTGTTGAGGCCGTGAATGGCAAAATCAGTGCTGCGTTGTTAGGAATGGATGCGCGTGATCAGCGTGGGCTGGACGACGCAATGTTAGCCCTGGATGGCACTGAAAATAAGGCGAATCTGGGTGCGAATGCCATTCTGGCGGTGTCGCTGGCTGCGGCTAAAGCCGCTGCCAATGCTAAAGGTGTGCCGTTATATGCGCACATTGCCGAGCTTTATGGCCAGCCGGGGCAGTACAGCATGCCGGTACCGATGATGAACATTCTTAACGGTGGTGAGCACGCCGATAATAACGTTGATATCCAGGAATTCATGGTACAGCCAGTAGGCGCGGCAAACTTCCGTGAAGGCCTACGCATGGGTGCGGAAATTTTCCACGCGCTAAAAAAAGTACTGTCTGCTAAAGGCCTTTCTACGTCCGTGGGTGACGAAGGCGGCTTTGCCCCTAACTTGGCATCTAACGCAGATGCCCTGGCGGTCATTAAGCAAGCTGTTGCTGATGCCGGTTACGCACTGGGTAAAGACGTTACCTTGGCGCTAGACTGTGCCTCTTCCGAGTTCTACAAAGATGGCCAGTACAATCTTTCCGGTGAAGGTAAAAGCTACGATGCCGAAGGGTTTGCCGATTACCTGGCAGGCCTTTGTGCGGACTATCCGATCGTTTCCATCGAAGATGGTATGGATGAATCAGACTGGGCGGGCTGGAAAGCACTGACTGACAAGCTGGGCGACAAAGTACAGCTGGTTGGCGACGATTTGTTTGTTACCAATACCAAGATTCTTAAGCGTGGTATAGACGAGCAAATTGGTAATTCAATTCTGATCAAATTCAACCAGATTGGCTCGCTGTCTGAAACGCTGGATGCGATCAAAATGGCCCAGGACGCTGGTTTTACCGCGGTTATTTCACACCGTAGTGGTGAAACTGAAGATACGACGATTGCCGATTTGGCCGTGGGCACCTGTGCAGGCCAAATTAAAACGGGCTCTCTGTGTCGTTCTGACCGCGTCGCGAAATATAACCGCCTGCTCGTCATCGAAGCGGAATTGGGTGATGTGGCTTACCCTGGCTTGAAAGCCATTAAAGGGCAGTAAGCGAAAATGAGCGTCGGCGTGTAAGAGATGTCTCAAGATTTTGTAAGAGATATCTTACAAATGCCGGCGCTAATCGCTCAAATGCTTTTTTATTTTATCTTATGTTTTTGATTTTTATGGTTTTTTGTAACGGGCGAGCCGCAGTGGCTCGCCCGTTGCCGTTTTGGTCTGCTTGAGTTGTGATGGCTTTGTGCCACAATGCATTCAGGACAGGGGAGGCAAGGATGCTTCAGGCAGGATGCAACGGGATGCAGGTCAGATACGCTAGGTGACACAGTGATGTGGGCTCTGGCAAGGATGGTATCTGAGGAGTTTGACACAGGGAGAGGTCAGAGGAAGTGCTTGGAGCGGGCGGCCTACGGGCCGCCTTTTTTTGTGTGCACAGCCCGTGGCACACAAAAAAACCAGCGCGAACGCTGGTCTGAAAATGCGTGGCTTCTAAGATTAGCGTTCGAGCTTTTCCAGCTTACCTGTTTTGCCGTCCCACTCTTCTGCATCGGGCAGCGGATCTTTTTTCTCGGCAATATTCGGCCATACATCGGCTAATTCAGCATTAATTTCTATAAACTGCTCTTGGCCATCCGGTAGCTCATCTTCTGAGAAGATAGCTTCTGCGGGGCACTCCGGTTCACACAGGGCGCAGTCAATACACTCGTCTGGGTGAATGACCAGGAAGTTGGGGCCTTCGTAGAAGCAGTCGACCGGGCAGACTTCAACACAGTCGGTGTATTTACACTGGATGCAGTTCTCGGTAACGACAAACGTCATCTTGCTATCCCTCTTGCGGGACCGGGAGCTTCCCGGTCGTGGTCAATAGTTAATGGTTATAAATCGGCCGTTTCTTATAAGATAAAACAGTATGGGCGACATTCTAGTGGTGCCCTTACGCGGCGGCAAGCGCTCATGGCTTTCCTTTCATACCATTACAGTAGCTCTCGCCACTGATATAGCAGCGCTAGCGCTTCGCGGGGTGTTAAATCGTCTACATCGGCTTTGCCTAACGCTTCCACCACGGGGTGCGGTGCGCTGGCGAACAAGTCGTTTTGTTGCGGTGCTGTAGAAATGCCGCTTGGGCGCTGCAACTCATCCACATCGCGCTGCTCGAGGGCCATTAACTTTTCACGGGCTCTGCGTATCACATGGTTGGGAACACCTGCTAACTGGGCTACCTGTAAGCCATAGCTCTGGCTCGCAGGACCAGCTTCGATGCGGTGCATAAACACGATGCTGTCGCCGTGCTCAGTGGCGGTTAGGTGAATGTTTGCCACACCCTCTGCTTGTTCCGGCAGCGCGGTCATTTCAAAATAGTGCGTGGCAAATAGGGTGAGTGCCTTTGCTTCGGCTAGGTACTCAGCACTTGCCCAGGCCAGTGAAAGGCCGTCAAAAGTACTGGTACCACGACCAATCTCGTCCATTAATACCAAGCTATGCTCAGTAGCATTGTGCAAAATATTAGCGGTTTCGGTCATTTCCACCATAAATGTAGAGCGACCACCCGCTAGATCATCTGACGAGCCTATGCGGGTAAAGATACGATCTACAGGGCCTATTTCAGCGCTATCAGCAGGTACGAAGCTGCCACTATGAGCCAACAGTGCGATGAGCGCGGTTTGGCGCATATAGGTTGATTTACCGCCCATGTTGGGGCCGGTGATAATCAACATGTGCTGATCAGGTGTTAGCGTGACATCGTTGGGTACAAAGGGTGTGTCGCTGACATGTTCGACAACAGGGTGTCGTCCAGCGGTAATTCTAAGGCCAGTGGCATCTCGTAGCTGAGGCCTTACCCAATTGAGTGCCTCTGCACGCTCGGCAAAGGCGCAGAGCACGTCAAGTTCAGCCAATGCCCGCGAGGTGTTTTGCAGTGCGTGAAGCGCCGCGTTGAGCTCGCCCATCAGGCGCTCGTAGAGCCATTTCTCACGCGTGAGGGCCCTGGACTTGGCCGAGAGTGCTTTGTCTTCGAACTCTTTAAGTTCTGGAATAATAAAGCGTTCAGCATTTTTTAGCGTTTGACGACGGATGTAGTCGGCGGGTGCCTGCTGAGCCTGAGAGCGAGGCAGTTCAATAAAGTAGCCATGAACCCGGTTATAGCCGACTTTCAAATTGGCCAGGCCAGTGCGTTCGCGCTCGCGCAGCTCCAACTGCACTAAGTACTCACCGGCGTTTTCAGCCATGCCACGGTGTTCATCTAGCTCGGCGTCAAAGCCGTTCGCAATCACGCCGCCATCGCGAATCACCACGGGCGGATTCTCAACCAATGCGCGAGTTAAGGTATCGGCTATTTCTGGGTAGGGGCGAATGTGAGGTTTAAGACTATCGATAGCGCTACCGCTATCAATTTCGCTTAGCAATTGCTCAAGTGCGGGTAGCGTTACCAGGGCGTCGCGCAGGCGCGCCAAATCCCGGGGACGTGCGCTATACAGTGCGACGCGAGCCAGGATGCGCTCGACGTCGCCTACATCACTCAACGTATCGCGTAGCGGCAGGTAGGCTGCTTCAATAGAGAGCAACGCCACGCCCGCGTGACGATCTTCCACGACGTTACGCTGGCGCAGCGGGCGGTTAAGCCAGCGCTTTAGTAATCGCGAACCCATCGCGGTGGTGCAGGTGTCTAACACGCTGGCCAGGGTGTTATCGCTGTTGCCGCCGAGATTAATATCAATTTCCAGATTACGCCGACTGGCCGCGTCAATCACTACGGCATCATCACGGTTTTCGACGCTAATGGCCGTTACGTGGGGCAGTCGTGAACGTTGGGTGTCTCGGGCGTAATCGATTAGTACACCCGCCGCGATGAGTGCGGTGGTTAAGTGCGCGCAACCAAAGCCGCGTAAATCCTGGACTTCAAATTGATCGCATAGGCTGCGCGTGGCGCTGTCTAAGTCAAACAGCCACTCCCCTTGGCGTCGCAGGCTGCGCTTTTGTGACCATGCGTCGGGCAGTGTTAAGCTTTCGGGCACTAACAGTTCGGCGGGCGACAGGCGGGTTAGCTCTGCCTGCATCTCGGCTTCACTTTCTACTTCCAAAACATTGAAGCGCCCACTGGAAAGCTCCAGCCATGCAAGGCCCCAGCCGTCTTTGCCGGGTGCAACGGCGACCAGCACGTTATCTCGGCGAGCATCCAGTAAGGCTTCATCGTGAAGCGTGCCAGGGGTGACAATGCGTACTACTTGTCGATCAACGGGGCCTTTACTGGTGGCAGGGTCGCCGATTTGCTCGCAGATAGCGACGGATTCACCGGCTGACACCAAGCGGGCTAAATAGCCTTCAGCGCTATGGTAGGGCACGCCTGCCATAGGAATAGGTTTGCCACCTGACTGGCCGCGCTGGGTAAGGGTGATATCCAGCAGCATTGCGGCGCGCTTGGCGTCATCGAAAAATAGCTCGTAAAAATCCCCCATCCGGTAAAACAGAAGTACCTCTGGGTGATCGCGTTTGATCTTAAGATATTGCGCCATCATTGGCGTATGAGCGGGGCTGGCCTGTGACATGGGCGTCCTGGTTGAGCGTTGCGCAAGCAGTCTCAGCTTGCGGCATGTTCTTTGGCAGTTACTTTAAACGACTTCTTTGGGCAATTTCTTTGGGCAATTTCTTTGAGCAATTTCTTTGAGCAATTTCTTTGAGAAAGTTAAACACGGTATTCTACGCTGAACTGAGGTCTCACATGAAGGAGTCACCATGGCACCTAGCGTTTCAAGCCTGAAGAATCTTGACCTATCACTGCTCGCTCAACGCTTGGGAAGGCTGTGTCAGCAGCTTGGGGTGGAAGTTTCCACAGCAGAGTCCTGTACAGGCGGCGGTATCGCCAGCGCAATTACCTCTGTGGCAGGTAGCTCTGCGTATTTTACAGCAGGCTATGTGACCTACTCCAATGCTGCTAAAACGCGTATGTTGGATGTGCCCGAGGCGCTTATCGAAGCCCATGGCGCGGTCAGCGAGCAAGTAGTTAATGCAATGGTTAAAGGTGCTTGCTTAGCAAGTGGTGCTGATTTAGCGGTTGCCGTCAGTGGAGTGGCTGGTCCTGATGGTGGCAGTCAAGAGAAGCCTGTTGGTACCGTATGGCTTTCCTGGGGCAGTGCAGAAAGCCAACAGGCAGCGCGTTTCCACTTTCACGGCGACCGACAGGCGGTACGCGAACAAGCCGTACGTGAAGCATTGGCAGGCCTAGTTGCGCGCTTGATGGCCCAGGCCCAAGGCAGTGAAAAGAAATAAACATTAAATATGGTGCTGAGGATTTGTTTAGCCGCTAATCTTTGGCATACTACTGGCTAATTATACAGTTTGTAATGAGGAATTTCTGCATGGCTCAGGATGACAACCGCACCAAAGCGCTAAATGCTGCACTTAGCCAGATTGATCGCCAGTTTGGTAAAGGGACTGTTATGCGCCTTGGCGATGCACCGCGCGTGATAATGCCGTCTGTCTCCACCGGTTCACTGGGGCTTGATATCGCGCTTGGTATCGGCGGGTTGCCGTTTGGGCGCGTATGTGAAATTTATGGCCCAGAGTCATCGGGTAAAACGACTCTGACTCTGTCAGTCATTGCGCAGGCGCAAAAACAGGGCAAAGTATGTGCGTTCGTCGATGCAGAGCACGCTCTGGACCCAAGCTATGCAGAAAAACTAGGGGTTAATCTAGACGACTTGCTGGTTTCCCAGCCTGATACCGGTGAGCAAGCGCTGGAAATTACCGACATGTTGGTACGGTCTGGCGGGGTAGATGTGATCGTGATCGACTCCGTGGCTGCATTAACGCCGCGTGCTGAAATCGAAGGCGAAATGGGCGACTCCCACGTTGGTCTTCAAGCACGCTTAATGTCTCAGGCATTGCGTAAAATTACCGGTAATATCAAAAACGCCAATTGTTTAGTGGTGTTTATCAACCAGATCCGCATGAAGATCGGCGTAATGTTCGGTTCGCCCGAAACCACGACCGGCGGTAACGCGCTTAAATTCTACGCCAGCGTGCGCCTGGATATCCGGCGTACAGGCTCAGTAAAATCGGGTGATGAAGTTACTGGTAACGAAACCCGTGTGAAGGTAGTTAAAAACAAAGTGGCGCCGCCATTCCGTCAGGCAGAGTTCCAAATTCTCTACGGTAAGGGTATCTACCATGCGGGCGAGGTGATCGACCTGGGCGTGCAGTGCAGCTTGGTAGACAAGGCGGGCGCGTGGTACAGCTACAAAGGCAAAAAGATTGGTCAGGGCAAAGCCAATGCAGCTCAGTATTTAGAAGAGCATCCTGAGACCATGGAAGAGATTGAAGCGCAAATCCGAGCTCAGCTGCTTGCTCCGCCGGATGCAAAAAAAGAAGAAGCCCCAGAGGCAGATGTTGCAGCTGAGAGCGATGATGATTTGCTGTAAGCCTCTTTATGATGCTGTTTTTTTAAGCTGTTGAGTTAACGCCGTGTGAAGTGGCGATTCAAATACTGTCTCGGCGCGAGTACTCTCGCGCTGAGCTAGTGTGCAAGTTACACCAAAAAAAACATTTCAGCCTGATGAGCTTGCTGCCTGCAGTAGCAAGCTAAATTTGGCGAAAGCCTAGCCTGTGTTTTTAGCATGAAAAAAGGGGTACCTAAAAAGGTGTCCCTTTTGCTTTTCTGCATGAGAAAAATGGTACTGCAAACTAGATTTTTGATCTGGCCATGCGCTTGACAGAAAAAAACATGTCGCTTATTTTTAAATGTAACTTTTAATGTCGTTAGGTTTCATATTGTAACTTTTGCCGTTGCTACTACGTTTCTATGACGGAGCGTTCGGTGATTGTAGGTTAGGGGCTGCTTATATAATTATAAAAGAATGAAATATAACTTTTCATATGATGGAGAGCCTGGTGGTTAAATTTAAAGGCTAACCTTTATCGCGAAAAGAAAAAGCTCATCTTTGGGGAAGTGTGCTATGCATAAAGTATTCGCGGTAATCCTTACTTATAATCGAAAGGAACTACTGAAGCGATGTCTCGATGCAGTGTATTCCCAGTGCCGCTCTTGCGATCGTGTCATCGTCATTGATAATGCAAGCAGTGATGGTACCCAAAAGATGTTGTCCGAAAGCAGTTACCCTGGTCTTATGGTACATGTGCTTAAGGATAATATTGGCGCCTCTGGGGGATTTAATGCAGGTATGCATCTCGCCTATCAAGAGGGTGCCGATTTTATTTGGACAATGGACGATGATGTCATACCTGATTCAGACGCACTTCACTTCTTGTTATTAGCCGATGAAGCGCTTAAAGATAAAGGAAAAAAACCAGCTTTTCTTCTTTCTCAGGCCTTCACTGAAAATGGGCTGGTTACTAATACTCCTATTATTAGTCCTTTGAAAAATGCCATTGGTTATCGAGACTGGCACGAGTTGCTTGAACTGGGTGTAGTGGCTGTGCATCGCGCTACTTTCGTTTCAATACTGCTGCCGCGGACTACCTTGGCGCAACATGGCCTGCCAATAACCGCGATGTTCATCTGGGGGGAAGATAGTGAATTTACCTTAAGAGTCACTCAAGACAGCCCCGGTTATGTTGTTGGTATGAGTAAAGTACAACATTTACGCCAAGAAAATGGTCCTATCAGTATTCTTAATGAAACTAATCCAGCGCGTTTTAGGTTATACCGGTACTTTATTCGAAATAAAATTTATATCGCTCGTAAGTATCGCCATTTCCCTAATTATCGCTACCTTATGATTTCAGAGGTTTATCGAGTTTCTCGGTTGTTTTTTATACTTTTATTTAGAGGTGAAATCCGTAAGGCCAAGATAGTTCTGCATGGAATGTTAGAAAGTTTGTGGTTTTATCCTGAGCCTGAAGCTGCAGATACACCTATCGAAAAAATGCAAACTTCCACGTGGAGGTTAGACCAGCTATGCCAAGAGCAAGCTGACGTGAAGAAAAAAACCAGGATAAAAAATAAAAGCAGCTTTAAGACAGGGTCATAAAAACACTTGGTTTAATGACGCTCAGGCGCTAAATGATGGGGTGATATTTTGAAAATCTTGATCGTGGGCAATATGGGGTACGTCGGCTCCGTACTGGTAAGAGAGTTAGCCGCACGCTATCCATCTGCCACTCTTCATGGTTACGACAATGCCTATTTCGCGCACTGCCTCACGGGAGCAGATTTCCTTCCTGAGCGTTATCTCGCCCAACAGTTTTTGGGCGACGTTAGGGATATTCCTGCTGGTTTTTTTGAAGGCTACACGGCCGTGGTGCAACTGGCTGCTATCTCCAATGATCCTATGGGAGACCGTTTCGCTGCCGTAACGGCTGAAGTCAATCAATACGCTACGGTGGCCATGGCCAAAGCAGCGGCTCAAGCGGGAGTAGAAAACTTCGTGTTTGCTTCGAGTTGCAGTATTTATGGCATTGCTCTCGGTGCGCCGCGTTGTGAAGCAGATGCTGTGGCTCCGGTTACCGCCTACGCCTGTTCGAAAATTGCCGCAGAAGAAGCCTTGGCGGGCATCGAGGGGGACATGGTGATTACTAGTTTACGCTTTGCGACTGC
This sequence comes from Vreelandella alkaliphila, assembly GCF_016107625.1. GTDB lineage: Bacteria > Pseudomonadota > Gammaproteobacteria > Pseudomonadales > Halomonadaceae > Vreelandella > Vreelandella alkaliphila. The sequence continues at coordinate 402,104 of NZ_JABASV010000001.1, read as the reverse complement.
TTGTGGAATGTCGGAACGTCTACGCCTGGATTTAGTGCTCAATGATTTTGTCGCCTGCGCGCTTAGCCAGCAGCATATTACCGTGCTTAGCGATGGGTCACCCTGGCGACCCTTGATCGATGTCTCCGACATGGCAAGGGCCATTAGTTGGGCGATACAGCGTAAGCCCGAAAATGGGGGGCGCATCCTCAATATCAATACCGGCTCTAACGAACGCAATCATCAGGTGCGGGATCTAGCGACGGCGGTTGCCCAGGCAATTCCTGGTACCACTCTGAGTATCAATACCCAAGCACCGGCGGACAGCCGTTCCTACCAAGTAGATTTCAGTCTATTCGCTAAGTTAGCACCTGAACATCAGCCAAAAATGACACTTTTGGATTCGATAATGGGGGTGGTTAATGGGCTAAAAGGCATGAAGTTTACTGATGCCCAATTCCGAACCTCACGCTATGTGCGCCTGCACGCGCTACAAGCGCATATCGACGAGGGTCGCCTGTCCGAGAACCTGAGTTGGCAAATTCGTAATGGAGTGACTCCCACTGCTTCGCCGGGCTCTTCCTCGGTCACTTCGATGCCTGAAATGGAGGCTAAGCCATGAAAGTTGCAATTTTTGCGGGAGGGTTTGGCACGCGTTTGAGTGAAGAAACGGCGATTCGTCCAAAGCCTATGGTGGAAGTAGGAGGGCGACCGATTCTTTGGCATATCATGAAAATGTATGCCCATCACGGCTTGAAGGAATTCGTCGTGCTGGGTGGCTATAAGGTTGAGTATATTCGCGACTACTTTCTCAATTATCGCGGTAACCGAACCGACTACACCATTGACCTGAAAACAGGCAAAGTCGCCTGGCTTCAAAGCGTGAACGATGACTGGAAAGTCACCGTGCTGGATACCGGCGCCGATGCCATGACAGGTGGGCGGCTTAAGAAGGCCATGCATTTACTGGCGGATGAGCCTTTCTGCTTGACCTATGGCGATGGACTGAGCGACCTAAATATTACAGCATTGATCGATTCTCATCTGGCCTCAGAAAATTGGTGCACCCTGACGGCAGTAACGCAGCCGGGCCGCTATGGTGCGCTGCGCTTGCAAGAAGGCAACAATCAGGTGGAAGGCTTTCGCGAAAAGGGAGAAATAGATGGTGGCCTGATCAACGGCGGCTTTTTCGTCTGTGAACCGGAAGTATTCGAGACGATTAACGATAGCCAGACCGTATGGGAAAATGAGCCCATGCAGCGAATGATTGAAATGGGCAGGTTGGGATACTTCCATCACAACGGATACTGGCAAAGCATGGATACTCTGCGGGACAAGATGGTGCTTGAGGCCGCTTGGGCGGAAAGCGCTCCCTGGAAGCTTTGGAAGGAATGAATCTCCGATGATTATCGTTGATACAGCACTTGCCAAGCGAGAAGCTCAAGGCAATCCCATTCGAGTAGGAATGATAGGCGCCGGGTTCCAAGCGAGGGGGATCGGCCTACAGATTATGACGGCAACAGCGGGAATGCGTCTTTGCGCTATTGCCAATCGTCACCTGGATGCTGCGGTCAAGGTCTATCAACAAGCCGATATTGAACCAATCGTCTGTGACACTCAGCAGGAGCTTGAAATGGCGATTGCAGCGGGGCGAGCGGCAGTTACTGAGAATGCTGTGGCTCTGGCTCGCGCGGAAGGATTGGATGCGATCATCGAGGTAACTGGTTCGTTGGAGTTCGCCGCACATGTCGTGCTGGCGGCACTTGAAAGTGGTAAAGACGTCATTCAAATGAATGCGGAACTCGACGGCACGATCGGCCCTATTTTAAAAGTGAAGGCTGATGCTGCAGGCGTTATCTATAGTTTTGCCGATGGTGACCAACCAGGCGTACAGATGAATCTCTATCGCTTTGTCGCCGGGCTGGGTGTCAAGCCTGTGCTGTGTGGCAACATCAAGGGACTGCATGACCCTTATCGCAATCCGGCTACCCAGGAAAGTTTTGCTAAACGCTGGGGACAGAAGGCGGCGATGGTGGCGTCTTTTGCCGATGGCACCAAGATTTCGTTTGAACAGGCGATTGTCGCCAATGGTACCGGCATGCGAGTCGCTCAACGCGGCATGCTTGGTCCTGATTTTTCCGGTGGTGTGCCTGGTGGACCCTTAGTACCTATCGAGGAGACGATGTCAGCGTTTGAGCCCTATCTTGATCCGGCAGGGCCGGGGCTGGTGGATTACGTTGTGGGAGCACGGCCTGGGCCGGGTGTGTTCGTGCTGGGTACCATCGATAATCCCCGTCAGCGGCATTATCTCGAGCTCTATAAAATGGGAGAAGGGCCGTATTACTGCTTTTCAACGCCTTATCACCTTTGTCATTTTGAAGTGCCTACGTCCGTTGCGCGAGCAGTGTTGTTCCGTGATCCGGTTTTATCTCCTTTAGGCGGCTCAAGGGTGGGTGTGATCGCTATGGCCAAGAAGACCTTGCATGAGGGCGATAAAATCGAAGAGCTCGGCGGATTCGAGGTCTACGGCATGGCTGAAAATATAGAGGTGATAAGGCGTGAACGGCTACTACCTATCGGTCTAGCACTAGGGTGTCAGGTGGCTGGTCGTGTGGAAAAGGACAAGGCACTGACCTTCGATGATGTGGTTATTCCACCATTGCGCTTGATCGATCGTCTGTATGCTGAACAAGAAGCCATGTTTGCCTTGGAACCCCTATCTGGCACCGCCGCTACTTTTGTGGAGTAAGCCATGCTATTTCATCAAACGAAACTCAAGGATGCCAAGCTGATAGAGCTTGAGGCTCATGGTGATGAGCGGGGTTTTTTTGCTCGGACTATGTGCCGCGCGGAGTTTGAGCGCCATGGTTTGCTGGGCGATTTTGTACAGCAGAATACTTCGTTCTCAGCCAAGAGAGGCACTCTGAGGGGGCTGCATTACCAGCGAGAGCCGCACGCTGAAGCCAAGCTGGTGCGCTGCCTCCGGGGGAGCATTGTTGACGTCATTGTGGATATTCGTGAAGACTCAGAAACCTACCTGCACTATCAGCTGTTCGAGCTGACCGAGGCCAATCGGTATCAGCTTTATGTGCCGCCAGGCTTTGCGCACTCCTTTCAGACGCTGACCGATGATGTTGAAGTTAGCTATCTGGTGTCGGCTGCCTATCATCCCGAGGCTGAAAGCGGTTTGCGCTATAATGATGAGCGTCTCGCGATCGAATGGCCTATCCCGCCCACAGTCGTGTCCGAAAAGGACGCCAATTGGCCATTGATCAGTGAGCGAATTGACGCACTCTTCTAACCGTTGAGAGAACAGTATGTTCCCCCCCAGTAGTGAGTTAACGCCGCGTGAAGTGGCGATTCAAATGCTGTCTCGGCGCGAGTACTCTCGCGCTGAGCTAGCGCGCAAGTTGCAGCAAAAATCATTTCAGCCTGATGAGATTGATGTCTGTCTGAATAGCTTAGAAGAGCAGAATTTACAGTCCGATGAACGTTTTGCTGAAAGCTTTATACGTTCGCGGATTCTTCGTGGGCAAGGGGTTATTCGCATTAAGGGTGAACTGCGCCAGCGGGGCGTAGATCAAGAAACGTCAACGATGGCTTTTGCCGCAGTAGAAGAGCGCGAAGCCGTAGATTGGTTTGAGCTAGCCCGTGATACCTTGGCTCGGCGCTTTTCCTCGCCAGGTGATACTCCCAAAGAGCGTGCTAAACGCGAACGTTTTCTCGCCACACGCGGCTTTAATTTTGAGCAAATCCGCTACGCGTTGTCTTGCTTGTAGCTCCCCTTATATAAGCCTTCTCCGGGTGTTTTTTCACCCACTGTTTTAGTTCTGCCACTAACTGCGGCTTTAGTCGTTTGACAACTGCGTTATAATGCCCCTTTTGCGACCCCAGCGGGTGGCGGCGATAGCGCCCTGGGGCATCATGCTTTCTTGTCACGGATACCCTATGAAAAGCGCAGAGATCAGACAGGCCTTTTTATCTTTTTTTGAAAAGCAGGGGCATACTATTGTGCCCACCAGCTCTCTAGTGCCGGGCAATGACCCGACGCTGCTCTTCACCAATGCAGGCATGGTGCCCTTCAAAGATGTTTTTCTTGGCCGTGACCCGCGACCCTATGTGCGCGCCACGTCAGCCCAGCGCTGCGTGCGTGCTGGCGGTAAGCATAACGATCTAGATAACGTTGGCTACACGGCGCGTCACCACACGTTTTTTGAAATGTTGGGTAACTTCAGCTTTGGTGACTACTTTAAGCGTGATGCCATTCGCTTTGCCTGGACATTTCTGACGGAAACGCTGGGCCTGCCCAAAGAGAAGCTCTGGGTAACGGTGCATATCAGTGACGACGAAGCAGAGCGTATCTGGAAAGATGATATCGGCATTGACCCTGAGCGTTTCTCAAAGCTTGATGAAGATAATTTCTGGCAAATGGGCGACACCGGTCCTTGTGGCCCCAGCTCTGAAATCTTTTTTGATCATGGTCCGGAAGTATGGGGCGGCCCGCCTGGCAGCCCTGAAGAAGATGGCGATCGCTACATCGAAATCTGGAACCTAGTGTTCATGCAGTTCGATCGTGATGCCGCTGGAACATTGAATCCGCTGCCTAAGCCTTCCATCGATACGGGAATGGGCTTGGAGCGGGTGGCTGCTGTAATGCAGGGCGTTCACTCCAACTACGAGATCGACCTGTTCCAAAACCTGCTGAAAGCTGCTGCTGAAGCGACAGGCCATGGTGACACCACGACGCCTTCGTTACGCGTGATTGCCGACCATATTCGCTCTTGTGCCTTCTTGATTACAGACGGCGTTCTGCCTTCCAACGAAGGGCGCGGCTATGTGCTACGTCGGATTATTCGCCGGGCGATTCGCCATGGGCATAAACTGGGTGCTTCCGAGCCGTTTTTCCACAAGCTGGTAACCGCACTAGATGCTGAGATGGGCGACGCCTATCCTGAATTGCGTGAAGCGAGTGAACAAATTACCCGCGTGCTGCTTAAAGAAGAAGAGCAGTTTGCTCGCACGCTGGACCACGGCATGGGGCTATTGAATGCGGCGCTTGAAGAGCTACAGGGTGACGTGCTACCTGGCGAAACCGTCTTCAAGCTTTACGATACTTACGGTTTCCCCTTCGACCTGACGGCGGATGTATGCCGTGAGCGTGAAGTCACACTGGATGAAGCCGGTTTTCAGCGCGAGTTAGAAGCGCAACGTGAACGTGCGCGGGCGGCCAGCCAGTTTGGCGCTGACTACAGCGCTGCTATTGACCTGGAGGGGGAAACCCAGTTTACCGGTTACGAACACCTGGCCGACCAAGCGACAGTTACTGCCATCGTGGATAGCGAAGGTAATGCGTTAGCGGCTCTGGAAGCTGGCCAGAAAGGCACCGTTGTGCTGGACCGTACGCCATTCTATGGAGAATCGGGCGGCCAGGTGGGCGACACCGGTTACTTATATGTTGATGGCGGTCGCTTTCAGGTAACCGACACGCAGAAACAGAGTGGCCACCACCTTCACCAGGGGATTATGGTCGATGGCGCGCTGAGCGTCGGCGCTAACGTGCGAGGCGAGGTGGATGCCAGCTTGCGTAGCGCGACCATCCGTAATCACTCGGCGACTCACTTGCTGCATAAAGCACTGCGTATGGTGCTGGGTGACCATGTTCAGCAAAAAGGCTCACTGGTAAACGCAGAGCGCCTGCGCTTTGACTTTAGCCACTTCGAGCCGATGACCGTAGAGCAATTAGCGGAAGTTGAGCGTCTGGTAAATGAGCAGATCTTAGCGAATGCACCGACCAAGACAGAGCAGATGAGCCTCGCAGAAGCAAAAGCCAAAGGGGCTGCCGCGCTGTTTGAAGCAAAGTATGCTGATAACGTGCGGGTATTGACCATTGGTGCTGACGACTTCTCTATCGAGCTGTGCGGTGGTACTCACGTGAACCGAAGCGGCGATATTGGTTGTTGCCATGTGGTGAGCGAAGTGGGTATCGCTTCTGGCGTGCGTCGTATTGAGGCGATTACCGGTGAAAATGCGCTGGCTTATTTCCGTGAGCAGGAGGCGCGTGTTCAGCGGTTAGGTGAGCGACTGAAAACCAAACCCGAGCAAGTGGAAGCTCGGGTTGAATCACTGGTTGAGCGTAACCGTGCGCTGGAAAAAGAACTTGAGCAACTGAAAGCGAAGCTGGCAAGCGCTGCGGGCAGTGACATGCTTAGCCAGGTGCAAGAAATTAACGGTATTAATTTACTAGTCACCCAACTTGAGGGTGTTTCCGGTAAAGAGTTGCGTGGCGTACTTGATCAGCTGAAAAACAAGCTTGGCTCTGGCGTCATCTTGCTTGGGGTTGCGGATACTGCGGCAGGTAAAGTGAGCTTGATTGCCGGGGTTACCCAAGACTTAGTGGGTCGCGTTAAGGCAGGTGAGCTAGTTAATCATGTCGCTTCGCAAGTAGGCGGTAAAGGTGGTGGCCGCCCAGATATGGCTCAAGCGGGTGGAAGTTTACCTGATGCCTTGCCTGCGGCATTAAGCAGCGTACCGGCTTGGTTGGAAAATACGCTTAGCTAATTACAAAGGCCGGTGGCACTATTTGCTACCGGCTTTTTGTTAAATAGTAATAACAATACTCACTCTCCATTCCCGAACCTATAGGAAAAAACGGCATATGGCATTATACGTACAGAAGTTCGGCGGCACCTCGGTGGGCTCTGTCGACCGTATCAAGGCCGTGGCGGAAAAGGTTAAAGGCTTTCGCGACCAAGGCCACCAAGTTGTAGTGGTGGTGTCCGCGATGAGCGGAGAGACCAATCGCCTGACCGATATGGCAAACGCAATCAATGAAGACCCAGCACCACGCGAAATGGATATGCTGCTCTCTACCGGTGAGCAGGTAACTATTTCGCTGTTGGCAATGGCGCTTCAGCAAATTGGAGTTTCTGCCACTTCCCATACGGGTGCCCAAGTCGGCATTCATACCGATAGCGCCTACACCAAAGCGCGTATTCAGCGCATTGAAACTGATGACCTGAAATCTGATCTTGATGACGGGAAAGTAGTTGTGGTGGCTGGTTTCCAAGGTGTTGATGAAGACGGCAACATTACGACGCTTGGACGTGGTGGTTCAGATACCACGGGTGTTGCGCTTGCTGCAGCGCTTGGTGCTGATGAGTGCCAGATATACACCGATGTTGATGGTGTTTACACCACTGACCCTCGCGTGTGTTCCAAGGCTCAGCGCCTTGAGAGCATTACCGTCGAAGAAATGCTTGAGCTCGCAAGCCTAGGCTCCAAAGTTCTACAGATTCGCGCCGTCGAATTTGCTGGTAAGTACAACGTACCACTTCGCGTGCTGTCGAGCTTTGAAGATGGCCCCGGCACCCTAATTGTTGCAGACGCAGACCAAGACGAGGACGCTATGGAAGAACCGCTAATCTCCGGTATCGCTTTTACTAAAAATGAAGCTAAATTAACCCTGTTGAATACGCCTGATGTGCCAGGTGTAGCGTCGCGTATTCTTGGTCCTATCGCCGATGCCAATATCGAAGTCGATATGATTGTGCAAAACGTAGCACCTGCTGGTGATTACACTGACTTCACCTTTACGGTAGCCAAAGGCGATTACAAAGCAACGAAGAAATTGCTTGAAGAGACAGTAATTCCTGACTTGGGCGGCGGCGAACTACGTGGCGATGACAACATTGCAAAAGTATCGCTTGTAGGGGTTGGTATGCGCTCTCATGCCGGTGTTGCTTCTAAAATGTTTCGTGTTTTGGCAGATGAAAACGTCAATATCCGTATGGTTTCAACCTCGGAAATTAAAATTTCCGTTGTCATTGATGAAAAGCATATGGAGCTTGCGGTTAACGCCTTGCACAAAGCATTCGGTTTAGATAAGTCTGATATCGAATCTGAATAACAATTATGCGCTAAACCTTCTACGCTGAAGAGGACTTGCTGCCGTGTGGTGGTGAGCTTCCTTTCAACGGGAGGTTAAGGTGTCATAGGGGCTTGAGCCATTGGTGGTGGCGGCACCATGCCGCATAATAGCGTGGTGCCGCTTTGAGCGGACACATCCCGTTGTATAAAACGTCTGAGAAGGAGATCAGCCATGCTCATCCTAACCCGCCGTGTCGGCGAAACACTGATGATAGGTGATGAAATCACCGTTACAGTGCTAGGTGTGAAAGGTAATCAAGTGCGCATTGGTGTTAACGCACCAAAAGACGTGGCGGTTCACCGCGAAGAGATTTACCAGCGCATTCAGCGTGAACGCAACAGCGAAAGCGAATCTGAGTAAATGGCCGTTTGTGCTGCGCTCATTACAGGGCGCTTAAGCGGTAACTGCGGGGCGGTGCGAAAAAAATCGGCATAAGACTGGACAGCAGTCATCAAAATCGGTAATATTCGCGCCGTGCCGTTGAGGAGAGGTGGCCGAGTGGCTGAAGGCGCTCCCCTGCTAAGGGAGTATAGGGTTTATAGCCCTATCGAGGGTTCGAATCCCTCTCTCTCCGCCAACTGCATAAAGCAACATCAATTTGGATAAGCGCCCGTAGCTCAGCTGGATAGAGTACCTGACTACGAATCAGGGGGTCGGAGGTTCGAATCCTCCCGGGCGCGCCAGCTTGAATTTAGAAGTTATTGATGTTACTATGTTTTTGCTCACGTAAGTGATGTTAAAAACTGTTAAGCGCCCGTAGCTCAGCTGGATAGAGTACCTGACTACGAATCAGGGGGTCGGAGGTTCGAATCCTCCCGGGCGCGCCAGCTTGAATTTAGAAGTTATTGATGTTACTATGTTTTTGCTCACGTAAGTGATGTTAAAAACTGTTAAGCGCCCGTAGCTCAGCTGGATAGAGTACCTGACTACGAATCAGGGGGTCGGAGGTTCGAATCCTCCCGGGCGCGCCAAATTCGAAAAACCCGCTTTCAACAGAAAGCGGGTTTTCTTATTTCTAGCCTGACCATAGTAGCTCGTGCTTTGGTCTTGAGATCGTTTAAAGCGTCCCCGCACAGCGGCCGGGCGCTTTTTTTTTGTGCTACTAACCTAATGCCGAAAACGACTTATGCGGGCTCGCAGCAAAGTGATGTGCTGGGAATCAGGTTGTTAAGCAGCGTGTCGAGATCCGTAAGGCGTTTCAGGCGATGAAAGTGTTGGTTCGCTTCGCTATTGCCTTGGCGCATTTGTGCTAGCCACTGCTTGACGAGTGACACGACTACTCGATCTGGCAGTTGTCGCCGCTGTAAGTCGGCGTATCGCTTTAGAACGTTGGCGCGCATTGTCCAGGTAGTGTCAGGGAGGCGCTCTCCTGTGCGCTGCCAGTGGCGTATGCGAGCTGCAAGCCATGGGTCCGAGAGGGCGCTACGGCCAAGCATAACATCCTCGCAACCTGATAGAGTGCGAGCCTTCCAGTAGTCCTCTAATGTCCAAATATCGCCGTTCGCAACGACAGGGATCGATACTTGATGGCGAACTTTGCCAATCCACTCCCAGTGCGCAGGCGGGCGATAGCCTTCATCTCGTGTGCGGCCGTGGACAACAAGCTGTGCAGCGCCGCCAGCTTCTGTGGCCTGGGCACAAGCGACTGCTAAGCGACGATCAGAAAAGCCAAGGCGGATTTTAGCCGTCACTGGAATTTCGCCGTCTAATGCTTCAGCGACCGCTTTTACGGCGCGATAAACGCGATCTGGCTGGCGAAGTAGTGATGCACCACCATCATGACGATTGACCAGTTTGGCGGGGCAGCCAAAGTTAAGGTCAATGCTGATAGCGCCCAGCGAGAGTGCCTGTTGCGCATTGCTGGCTAGTGCCACAGGGTCTGATCCCAAAAGCTGTAAATGCACAGGAACGCCGCTAGGGGTGGCGACGCTGCCTGCTGACAGTTCGGGGCAATGTTTATAGAACACGCGAGGTGGGAGTCGTGCGTCGACCACCCTGACAAACTCAGTCACTGCCCAGTCAAAACCTGCCTGCTGAGTCAGTAAATCACGCGTTAAGGCGTCGATGACACCTTCCATAGGCGCTAGGCCTATCCTGCCTTTATGTAGTAAATTAACAACCATGACTTCCACTATGGCGCGATTGCAATCTATCCTGGATGTGGCAGGTTAGTGTATTAGCCTCACTGCGCCAAGCGCCTTTAGAGGCTATTGGTGTGCCGAAAAGCATTTGAAAGAGGGGGAGTGCGGTATGCAAGAGTCAGAGTTGCTCCAGGAAGGGCTTGCCCTTATGGGGTTGGGTATGGGTTTTGTGTTTGTTTTTCTTACGGTTTTGGTAATTAGCGTTACGCTAATGTCGAAGTTGATTAGCCGTTTCCAGCCTGCTCCTGTAGCAGCGCCAAGCGGCCGAAATAATGCAAAACCATCTGCACCGAAAGGCCAGGATGATGAAGTCATGGCAGTGATTAGTGCTGCAGTGCACCGTTATCGTTCTTCGCGCCGCAAGTAAGGCCCTAGTTTTGTAGCTATCCTACCGCTCAATTGCTAATTATTTTGTTAAATTTACTACAAATCCATAACGTAAAAATTGTGAGCCACGACCATGAATGAAACAAAACGTCCTCTGGGGATCACTGATGTTGTTCTTCGCGATGCCCATCAATCGCTGTTTGCCACCCGTTTGCGTCTTGATGACATGCTACCGATTGCCGAAAAACTCGACAATGTTGGCTATTGGTCATTAGAGACTTGGGGTGGAGCAACGTTTGATTCATGCATTCGCTATTTGGGTGAAGACCCTTGGGAGCGTATTCGGGCACTTAAAGAAGCTATGCCGAATACACCTCAAGCGATGTTGTTGCGTGGCCAAAACTTATTAGGCTATCGCCACTACGCCGATGACGTGGTTGATAAGTTTGTCGAGCGCGCCAAGACCAACGGGGTTGATGTGTTCCGCGTATTTGACGCGATGAATGACCCGCGCAATCTTGAGCGTGCCATCAAAGCGGTTCGCCAAGTAGGTGGACATGCGCAAGGCACTATCTCTTATACGGTTAGCCCGGTACATACCCTGGATAGCTGGGTAGAGCTTGCTAAAACCATTGCCGCAATGGGTGCTGACTCGCTGGCTATCAAGGATATGGCGGGGCTTCTGACGCCTTATATTGCCTATGACCTTGTCACGCGGTTGAAAAAAGAGCTGTCTATTCCCGTTCACTTGCATTGTCATGCTACTACTGGGTTGTCGACCTCGACAATTTTGAAAGCCGTCGAGGCGGGGATCGATAATGTCGATACTGCGATCTCTTCCATGTCCATGACGTATGGCCATAGTCCGACTGAATCTGTCGTGGCCATGCTCAAAGATACCGATCGCGATACCGGTCTTGACCTGGAGTTGTTGGAAGATATCGCCAGCTATTTCCGTGAAGTGCGCAAAAAGTATGCGGCGTTTGAAGGTTCGTTGCGCGGTATTGACTCACGCATTTTGATTGCCCAGGTGCCTGGCGGCATGCTCACCAACATGGAAGGCCAGCTTAAAGAGCAGGGCGCCGGCGATAAGCTTGACGATGTGTTGAATGAAATCCCCCGCGTACGCGAAGACCTTGGCTTTATTCCGCTGGTGACGCCAACTTCCCAGATTGTGGGTACCCAAGCAGTGATGAACGTGATGATGGGTGAGCGTTACAAGTCCATCTCCAAAGAAGTTCAGGCGCTGCTAAAAGGTGAGTACGGCTCCGCGCCCGCGCCGTTTAATGCAGAGCTGCAAAAACGCGTGCTCGAAGGTGGTGAACCGATCACCTGTCGCCCGGCAGATAACCTGTCACCAGAAATGGACCGACTAGCGACCGAGCTTAAAGAGAAGGCGAGCGCAGACAGCATTCGTATTGCCAGCGGCGAGCAGACAGTAGACGACGTGCTGACCTACGCACTGTTCCCGCAAATTGGTCTGAAATTCCTTAAAAACCGTGACAACCCGGATGCCTTCGAACCTGCCCCCCAAGTGGCTGAAGCGAAAAGCACTAACGTACCAGCAAAAGCCGAAAGCAAAGCGCCAGTGGTCTCGAGTGGCCCGGAAACGTACACCGTTAAGCTCAATGGCAAAGCGTTTGTAGTGGAAGTGTCTGAAGGTGGCGAGATAGGCGCGGTGCAGGAACAGGCGGCAGTGAGTACTAACGCACCCAAAGAGGAAACGTCTGCACCTAGTGGAGAAAGCATTGATGCACCGCTTGCTGGCAATATCTTCAAGGTCAATGTACGCCCTGGTGACCAAGTAGCGGATGGCGATGTGGTGATTATTTTGGAAGCCATGAAAATGGAAACCGAAGTGCGCGCCAGTAGTGCCGGTACCGTATCGAAAGTTAACGTCAGCGAGGGTGACAGCGTCGCCGTTGGCGATTCGCTGATCGAGCTTTAAGGGCATTTGGCAATGGAAAAACTAATTACCTTATGGGAGGGCTCGGGGCTTTATAACCTTGAGCTTGGTCAGGCGGCCATGATTTTGGTAGGGCTTGGGCTGCTCTATCTTGCCATTCACAAGAAGTTTGAGCCGTTGCTGCTGGTGCCAATTGGGTTTGGCGGCATTCTTGCCAATATCCCTGAGGCGGGCTTGGCAATCTCAGCGCTCGACCAAGCGATTGAGGTGGCAAAACCTGCTGTGCTGCAGCAGATAGCTTCCGTACTGGGCGCTACCCTTGATCCATTAAGTGGTGTGGAAGCTTGGCGAGAGTCGCTTAAAGCGATTGCCCACGACGCAGCGGCTCCCGATCAATTACGTGCGGCAAAGGATATTGCGGTTGGCGTAGGTTATAGCGATGGGATGCTCTATAACTTCTACAAAGTAGCGATTGCCTCTGGTATTGCGCCACTGATTATCTTTATGGGCGTGGGGGCCATGACCGACTTCGGCCCGTTGTTGGCTAACCCGCGGACGCTCTTTTTAGGAGCGGCTGCTCAGTTTGGCATTTTTGCCACACTGTTTGGTGCTGTGATGCTGACCTCGCTGGGGGTGATGGACTTTTCGCTTAATCAAGCGGCTGCCATTGGTATTATCGGCGGTGCTGATGGTCCAACGTCTATTTATGTATCAAGCGTATTGGCTCCTGAGTTGCTGGGTGCTATCGCAGTGGCGGCGTACGCCTACATGGCGTTGGTGCCGCTGATTCAACCCCCGATTATGCGTCTGCTGACCACCCAGAAAGAGCGTCAAATTAAGATGACGCAACTGCGTCCGGTATCCAAGCTGGAAAAGATCGTTTTCCCGCTGATGTTATTGATTGCCGTCGCGCTTTTCCTGCCTGATGCAGCGCCGCTATTAGGGATGTTCTGCTTTGGTAATTTGATGCGAGAGTGCGGTGTGGTTGAGCGCTTATCGGATACAGCGCAAAACGCTCTGATCAATATCGTGACGATTATCTTAGGACTATCGGTTGGTTCCAAGCTGATGGCAGATAGCTTTCTGGCATTCGAAACGCTGGGTATCTTGGGCTTGGGTATTGTGGCGTTTGGTATTGGCACGGCCGCAGGCGTGTTGATGGCGAAGCTGATGAACCTGGTCAGCAAAATGCCGATTAATCCGCTGATTGGTGCCGCAGGTGTTTCGGCAGTGCCGATGGCCGCGCGAGTGGCTAATAAGGTTGGCTTGGAGTCGAACCCGCATAACTTCCTGCTGATGCATGCCATGGGCCCTAATGTGGCAGGTGTTATCGGTTCTGCCGTTGCGGCGGGTGTGATGATTAAATATTTAGGTTAGAACCCGCTAGCAGTGCCATTGCGCAGTTATTGTTACGTGATGGTTAGCGACTAAAACGCGGCTTACCGAGCAATTGCTCGCGTAAGTCGCGTTTTTTTGTCAGAGATACCAATGATCTTATTGTGGCGGCACTTTTTGAATATCGAGTGCTGTCTTTAGGCGATTTTCAAGCGTAGCGAAATTTAAGGCCTCATCTCTTGGCCAGCCAATCGTGAGGCATACGCCGCTGCCATCGTACTCTGCCTGTTGGATGGGGATTTTCTGCTCGTCACACCAAGCGCGCGCGACTGCTTCATGGGCAAAGTTGACACGCAGTTGGTAGTTATCCCGTTCGACGACTTCGCGTGTAGGTAATGTTTCAATCCCAGCGTTAACCGACTGTGCGTAAGCCCGGGCAAGACCACCAGTGCCCAACTTGGTGCCGCCAAAGTAACGAATCACCACGCAGCCTATTTCACCCATCTGGCTACCGAGCAAGGCTTGATACATGGGTCTGCCTGCTGTGCCGCCGGGTTCACCATCATCAGAGAACCCTATGTGCGTTTGCTCTCCTGGCGGGCCCGCAATAAAGGCCGTGCAGTGATGACTTGCGTTGGGATGAGCGGTTTTTGCTGCCTGCAGCATTGCATAATAGTCAGCTGTGCTGGGTGCATGGCATATCCACGTGAGGAAACGACTTTTTTCAACCTCAATTTCAGCGGTATGCCATGTGGCGGGTGCTAGGTCTGGAACTCGGTAACGCAATCGATGCTCCCTAAAGCGGGTGGCGAATTAGTGGTGCCGAGTGTTGTTAGCGCCATGCTCGACGCCCATCACCATTCCCAGCACTTGAATATCACAATTATGCAGGAAGACGGCAGGCATGGCTGCATCTTCGGGCCATAAGTGAACGCCAAGTCGACTAATTGAAAGTTGCTTTAGGGCAACTTCTCGCTGGTTAATCGTCGCGATAGCGGTTTCTTGATGGCTACCGTGCTGATAACGGCGAATAATGATGACATCGCCGTCGAATAGATTGCATTCACGCATTCTGTTGCCACGCACGCGAAGCGCATACGTGTTGCGCCGCGTTACACGAGGTGCCGAATAAATAGGGCGACCTGTATTCGACGCTGTTTGAGATAGCGCATGTTGAGTTATGTTCAAGGGTGTTGGCATTGTCATCGTCATGCAGTTTTCTCCAATGCAGCGCCCGCTCCCTAGGCGTGTAATTGAGCAGATTGCTGTGTTTATAATCGGTAGTGTTTTTTCATACAGTGTTTGTAGTATAGACCTGTTTTTGCATACAGTGCTAGTGCTCTGCATTGTCTATTGTTCTTAAGCGAAGATTGGTTGAAATGTGATGCGACCCCAGACCGCAGAGAGCGACTGGCGAGAAAGGGGCTTTCCGTGTAGAGTTCGACGCAAAATCTACGTGCCTGGAGATATCCTTGAGCCTCTGCCTACAAGCCCGACAGCTAGCCTGTGAACGCGATGATCGTTGGCTGTTTGAGGGGCTAGATCTTGATATTCAACGTGGCGAAATAGTGCGCATCGAAGGCCCTAACGGGAGCGGAAAAACGACACTGTTGAAAATTCTCTCAGGCCAGTTGAGCGACTACCATGGCGACATTTATTGGAATGGCGACTCAATGCGCAAGGTGCGTGAACATTTTCTCGCCAATCTACTCTATTTAGGACATGCCCCTGGCATAAAAGCGGGTCTTTCTCCGCTGGAAAACTTAGCGTGGTACCAAGCGCTTAGCGGCGAAAAAGGCGACGATTGTCAGCGTGAAAAAGCGCTGGAACAGGTTGGGCTGAGTGGCTTTGAGGATGTACCCGCAGGGCAGCTTTCTGCTGGACAGCAGCGGCGAATTGCCCTTGCGAGACTGACGCTTACTAAGCGGGCATTGTGGGTCCTGGATGAACCTTTTACAGCAATTGATCGCCACGGAGTGGCAGCACTAGAAGCGCAGCTTGTTGCGCATGCCAACGCGGGAGGCTGTGTGTTAGTGACGACACATCATGAGTTAACCGCATCATCCGTGCTTAGGCGCGTTCAACTGGGGTAGAAGGAGACAGTGTTGCCAAGCTCACACGCCACGACAGGCATCCCAGAAATGTCGATGCATGCGCCCTCCGGTGGGCTCATGGTTGCCATTAGTGCCACCTTTAAGCGAGATCTAACGCTGTTGCTACGTCGTCGTGGTGAAGTGCTTAACCCATTGGTGTTTTTTGCCTTAGTGATTACGCTCTTTCCGATCGGCATTTCACCTGATCCCCAGTTACTGGCAGAAATAGCGCCTGGGTTGCTGTGGGTGGCGGCATTGCTAGCGGCATTGCTTTCTCTGGATAGTCTGTTCCGGAGCGACTACGACGACGGCAGTTTGGAGCAGCTACTGTTAGCCCCTCAGCCGCTGGCGGCGCTTAGCCTTGCCAAAGTTGCTGTTCACTGGCTGCTGACAGGACTGCCTTTGGCACTTATGGCGCCGATTTTAGGTATCATGTTGGCACTTCCTGCCGGTAGTTACATGGTTTTAGCGCTATCGCTGGCATTAGGAACCGCAAGCCTCAGCTTGATTGGTGCGATTGGCGCCGCGCTGACCGTCGGATTAGCTCGCGGCGGTGTATTGCTGTCACTGCTGGTGCTGCCGCTCTATATTCCAGTGCTTATTTTTGGTGCTGGCGCCGTGCAGGCCGCTATTTTAGGCGATGGTATCGCGGCGCATCTGGCTATTTTGGGCGCACTTTTAGCGATTTCGTTAATGCTAGCACCTTGGGCTATTGCCGCCTCGCTACGCATCAGCATCAACGGTTAAAGGACGAAAACACCATGTGGGCCTTTATAAATAAACTGAGATCACCCAAGTGGTTCTACGCGATTAGCGCCAAGCTTCAGCCCTGGTTCTGGGCAGCGGCGGTGCTCCTGTTACTGCTGGGAAGCGTTTGGGGGCTGGTATTTGCTCCCGCGGATTATCAGCAGGGCAATAGCTTTCGGATTATCTATGTCCACGTTCCTGCCGCTTTCCTAGCACAATCCATTTTTGTCTCAATGGCAATTTCAGGCTTGGTATTTATGGTCTGGAAAATCAAAGTAGCCGATATGGCTGCCACCGTGATGGCGCCATTAGGTGCGGCGATGACCTTTGTAGCACTTTTTTCAGGCGCAGTATGGGGCGTGCCTACCTGGGGAACCTGGTGGATGTGGGACGCGCGTTTAACGTCCATGCTGATTTTGCTGTTTTTGTATTTAGGTGTCATTGCACTGCGCGGCGCTTTCAGTAGTCGCGATAGCGGATCTCGTGCAGCCTCAGTGCTGGCGATGGTGGGCGTGATTAATATTCCGATCATCAAATATTCGGTGGACTGGTGGTACACCCTGCACCAGCCTGCCTCGTTTACGATTACCGGACGTTCGGCAATGCCCATGGAAATGTGGGCACCGCTGCTCATTATGGTACTCGGTTTCTACTGCTTTTTTATAGCGTTAACCCTGATGCGTACGCGCAGTGAAATACTGCGCCGTGAAACCAATAAGCGCTGGGTGCAAGAGCTAGTAGAGGAGGTGAGATAATGGCTTTTTCCTCACTTAATGAATTTTTTGCCATGGGTGGCCACGGGCTTTATGTGTGGGCTGCTTGGGGCATTACTGCGTTGTTGATGCTGGTGATAGTTTGGCATGCGCGCCTCGAGCGCAGCCAACTGCTGAAAGGCGTGAAGCGCCGTGTGCGCCGCCAAAATGCCCATCCCCAGGCCGCGCAAGCACCGGTTAACTCTGCTCAAAGGGACGTTCGTAATGACGCCTAAACGTAAACAGAAGCTGTTCGTTATTTTAGGGTTGGTTTCATTAACCGCGATAGCGGTGGGGCTGACACTTTATGCGCTGCGCTCCAACATCAATTTATTTTTTAGCCCGGTGCAAATTGCTCAGGGCGACGCACCCATGGAACGCCAGATTCGCGCGGGCGGAATGGTTAAAGAGGGGTCAGTGTCGCGTGATCCTGAAAGCCTTGATGTTGAGTTTACCGTGACGGATTACGTCGATGATTTGGAGGTCTACTACAGCGGGATTCTGCCGGATCTTTTCCGTGAAGGGCAGGGGGTGGTCGTGGTAGGAGAACTTCAGACAGATGGGCGCTTATATGCCGATAAAGTCCTAGCCCGCCACGATGAAAATTATATGCCGCCCGAAGTGGCGCAAGCATTAGAAGAGGCAGGTTACTCCCCGGCAGATTATCAGGCAAAAGCGGCTGAGGTGGGTAAGCGTTTGGAGCAGGAAGGCACCCCCCAAGCAAGCGATTATTAATGTCTTATCGTGTCAAGCAGGCGGTTATGCCCACTGCTAATTCGGAGCGCGCATGTTCATCAAAATGATTCCTGAAATCGGCCACTTTGCTCTGGTCATTGCCCTTTTAATGGCCGTGATACAAGCTGTGATGCCGCTGGCGGGGGCAGCTACTCGGCGTCCACTATGGATGGCTTATGGCAAGCCCATGGCAACAGGGCAGTTCTTCTTTATTGCCATTGCCTATTTGTGCCTAACGGCCAGTTACCTGCTGGATGACTTCAGCGTTGCTAACGTCGCCAACAATTCTAACTCGCTACTGCCCTGGTACTACAAGTTTAGTGCCGTGTGGGGAAATCATGAAGGCTCGGTCTTATTGTGGAGCTTAATGCTGGCTGGTTGGGGGTATGCCGCTTCGGTATTTTCCGGTGATTTGCCTCGCGATATGGTAGCGCGAGTGCAAGGCGTCATGGGGATGGTCTGCGTTGGCTTCCTACTATTTATCTTGATGACCTCCAATCCATTTGAGCGGCTACTGCCGAATATGCCTCAAGACGGGGCTGATCTTAATCCACTGCTGCAGGACTTCGGGTTGGTTGTGCATCCCCCGATGCTGTATATGGGGTATGTCGGTTTCTCGGTGGTATTTGCATTTGCCATTGCTGCGTTGCTAGGTGGGCGTTTAGACGCTGCCTGGACCCGTTGGGCACGTCCCTGGACTAATGTGGCCTGGGCATTTCTAACCGTAGGCATCGCGCTAGGTAGTTGGTGGGCTTATTACGAGCTGGGCTGGGGCGGCTGGTGGTTCTGGGATCCGGTTGAAAACGCCTCACTGCTGCCCTGGCTAACAGGAACGGCGCTGGTGCACTCGTTGGCGGTCACTGAAAAGCGCGGTTCGTTTAAAAGCTGGACAGTACTGCTGGCTATTTCAACCTTCTCGCTGTCATTAATGGGCACGTTTCTGGTGCGCTCAGGCGTCCTGACCTCAGTGCACGCGTTTGCTAACGACCCTTCCCGCGGCTTCTTTATCTTAATGCTGTTGGCGATTACCGTAACGCTTTCGCTGCTGGTATTTGCGCTGCGCGCGCCCCGTGTGAGCCACAAAGTCGGCTTTAATTGGTTATCCCGTGATTCGTTGTTGCTGGTCAATAATATTCTACTGGTCATTATGACGGTCACCGTACTGTTAGGGACGGTCTACCCGCTAATTTTGGACTCCCTTGGGTTAGGTAAAATCAGCGTAGGGCCTCCGTACTTTAATGCACTTTTTGTACCGCTAACGGTGGTGATGTGCATGTTTATGGGACTTGGTCCGATCGCTCGCTGGAAAAGCATGAATGCCAGTGAACTGTGGCGTAAGCTTTGGCTGTCAGGCGCTGCTGCGCTGGTCCTGGGAAGTGCTATGCCGTTGCTATATGGCGGCGAATGGAATCTGTGGGTCTCTTTAGGCATTATTTCGGCGCTCTGGATCGTACTGCCTATCGTGCGTGACGTGCTCGATAAAGTCCGCCATGCCAGCTCCTTTTTGGCTGGGCTGCGCAAGCTGTCGTTAGCGTATTGGGGCATGGTGCTTGGTCATGTGGGCATTGCGGTTACCATTGTTGGCGTGGCGGTTGTTTCCAATTACAACATCGAACGCAACGTGCGGATGTCACCGGGCACGACTGTTGAAGTGGCGGGGTATCAATTCACCATGACGGAACTGACCAATCGCCGCGGCCCGAACTTCCTGGCGGACACGTCCATCATTCAAGTGCAGCGCGGCGACTCCGGACGCAGTTTTGTGATGCGCCCAGAAAAGCGCCTCTATCTCGCTACCAGAATGCCCATGACCCAGGTGGCGCTTCGTCCCGGGCTTTTCCGCGACCTCTATGTCGCCATGGGGGAAGACCTTGGCGATGGTAGCTACGCGATGCGTGTTCAATACAAACCGTTTGTACGCTGGTTATGGCTCGGTGGGTTGTTGATGGCTTTCGGTGGCATTCTGGCGATAGTTGATAAGCGGTACCGTCGTGTCGTATCGCGCAAAGCGCCTGCTAGCCCGGCTTCTGCAACGTCTGAGTCTGCAACGTCGAAGGAAGCTATGGTATGACACGTCGTCTATTGCTTTTACTACTACCGATTGGCTTTCTGGGGATTGCCTTATTCCTTTATCAAGGGCTAGGGCGCGACCCTTCGCACCGCGACTCGGCGCTAATGGCCAGGCAGTTTCCTACGTTTGAAGCCACGACACTGCGCGATGAAAATCGCCAAGTTGATCAAACCCTGTTAACTGGCGATGTCACCCTGGTAAATGTATGGGGCGAATGGTGCCCCGCTTGTAAGCAGGAAATGCCGCAGTTGCTGGAGTTGGCTGATCAGGGCATTCGCATGGTCGGCATTAACTATCGAGATACTCGCGAAAAAGGGCTGGAGTTCTTGAGCGAGTTTGGTGATCCCTTCGAAGTTAATGTGTTTGATCCAGACGGTAGCCTTGGCTTTGATCTGGGGGTTTACGGTGCACCGGAAACCTTCTTGGTTGATGCTGACGGTGTCATTCGCTACCACCACAAAGGTTACGTGTCGCCGGAAGACGTTCGTGAACGCATTCTGCCGGAGGTGGAAAAATGGCGCTAATACGCTTAATGCTTACCGTCGCGCTGCTGACACTGACTAGCGGCGCGTTGGCCGGCGGTATTGAGATACGTGAGTTCGACGATCCTGTTATGGAGCAGCGTTACCATGATCTCACTGCCTCGATGCGCTGCCCTTTATGTGAGAACCAAGCAATCGATGATTCTGATGCGCCAATTTCCGCTGATATGCGTGAGCGTGTCTATCAATTGCTCCAGGATGGTCAATCGGATATCGAGATTGTTAACCATATGGTGCAGCGGTTTGGAGAGTACATTCTCTATAACCCGCGTTTAGAAAACCGTACTTACCTGTTGTGGGGATTACCGATAGGGTTAGTGCTGCTCGGTGTAGTGGTCGTCGTGATGATGGTTCGCGCTCGTCGTAATGCCTCAGCGAAAGCGCTTAGCGCCGAAGAACGTGCCCGCCTGGATGCCCTGATTAACCGCGAGAGGTCTTCATGACACCGCTGTGGATTGCGATTGCTTTACTATTACTCCCCGCGCTTTGGTTATTGATAGCGCCGATGCGCGATGCCCGCACGCTACGCGACAAGCTAGATCACTTCGAAGCTAACGATACCGCTGATGAGCAAAACGTGGCGATTTTTAAGCGTCGTTTGGCCTCGTTGGAAGCTGCTCACGAACGTGGCGATATGGATGAGGAGCGGTTTAAAGAAGACCGTCTGGAGCTAGAGCGTAGCCTGTTGGAAGACACTGCCAGCCGTACTAAGCGTCCCTTAAAAACGGCGACGGCGGGCAGGCTTGCTATTCCCTTGGTTATGGTAGCCGTGGTGGGGGCGAGTACGTTTTGGTATCAGCAAAACGGCGCGGAAGGCGATTTAACGCTTTACGCTATTCAGCAAGAAGTGCAAAACGATCCCGATGGCTCACTGGCCATGTATTTAGAACGCATGGAAGCAGAAGCCGAGCGTCAGCCGAATAACCCCAATGTGTGGAGTTCACTGTTTCCGCTTTACCGTGAAACTGGTCAGTCCGACAAGGCTGTCGATGCGTTAGAGCGGTTGATTGCTATTGAAGGGCGGATTCCTCCGCTGTTAGCGCAACTTGCTCAACTGCGCTTTTTTATGGCGGAACGCGAACTGACTCCCGAAGTACAGTCGCTAGTGGATGAGACGCTAGCGCAAGACCCACGCCAGCCCACAGTGCTCGGTTTGCTTGGTATCCATGCGTTTGATAATGGGGACTATGAAACAGCGATTGACCGCTGGCGTCGTGCTGTCGCAAACATAGAAGATCCCGAAACGGCATCTTCCTTGCGCGAAGGTATTCGCGTTGCTCAAGAGCGTTTAGGGGTAGAGCCTGAAGCAGCGGCGGTTGAGGCCGCCCAAAGCCAGGGCGTGCGTGTGACTGTCTCATTAGACGAAGCACTGATGGATAACGTCAGTGACGATGCTAGCGTGTTTATCACTGCTCGAGACATGAAAGGCGAGCTGCCGCCGTTGGCTGTTATTCGTGCCCAAGTGTCAGAGCTTCCCATGACTGTTGTGCTGGATGACAACGCGGCTATGTCACCCCAAGCGCAAATCTCCCAGGTGCGCGAAGCACGCTTAGTTGTTCGCGTTTCGCAATCTGGTCAGGCAACCCCTCAGCCTGGTGATCTGTTTGGCGATCTAGAGAGCGTAAGCGTTGGACCTATTAGTGAGGATGATGCGGCAAATGTTGTTATTGACCGCGTTTTTGAATAACGTCCACGCAAACAACCGCAGCTAAGGGTCGTAATGCGCTTAACCTCTATTCGTCTTGTTGGGTTCAAGTCTTTTGTCGATCCAGTAACGGTGCCCTTCGATGGCAATATGACCGCCATCGTTGGGCCAAACGGTTGTGGCAAATCTAATATCATCGATGCGGTGCGCTGGGTAATGGGGGAATCCTCAGCTAAAACCCTGCGCGGTGAATCGATGGCCGATGTTATCTTCAACGGCTCCACCGGTCGTAAGCCGATCAGCCAAGCCTCTATCGAGCTCAAGTTCGATAACCGCGATGGAGGCATGGGGGGCGTTTACGCGCAGTACTCAGAAATTGCGGTAAAGCGCTTAGTCACCCGCGACGGCCAATCCAATTACTTCTTTAATGGTCAAAAGTGCCGTCGGCGAGATATCGCTGATCTGTTTATGGGCACTGGTTTAGGCCCGCGTTCTTACGCCATTATCGGCCAGGGGATGATTTCACGGCTAATCGAAGCACGCCCCGATGACCTGCGTGCCACGCTGGAAGAGGCCGCGGGTATTTCAAAATATAAAGAGCGCCGCCGAGAAACCGAAAACCGTATGCGCCGCACCCAGGAGAATTTGGAACGCCTGGATGATATCCGTGAAGAGTTGGACAAACAGCTCGAACGCCTTAAGCGTCAGGCAGAAGCAGCCAAGCGCTACCAAGAGTTAAAGCAGCAGGAGTACCGGCTAAAAGGTGAGCTGGCGTTAGTACGCGGACGCGCATTGCGTGCTGAGCAATCTCACCAAGAAAGCCGAGTGCGCGAGCTGGAAATTGCGGTTGAGAAAGACGTATTTGGCGTACGTCAGTGTGAAACGCGCCTGGAACAAGCGCGTGAACAGCACGATGAACTTGCCGATGTGCTAGAACGCCACCAGCAACAGTTCTTTGAAACCACCACCCGTATTGCCCGCCTGGAGCAGGATCAAGCGCACCGCCGCAGTCGTGAAGCTCAATTGGCGAGCGATATAGCAACGGCGCGCCGCGACCTTGATGAGCAGCGCCGAGTCAGCGAAGGCGATCAAGAGCGACTTGTCGCGATAGAGACTCGTTTAGAGGACTTGCTTCCAGAGCATGAAGCCCTTGAAGAGCAGCTAGAGACGCTTGAGCAAACCTTAGCGGATGCGACCCCCGCTCTTGAAGCTGCCGAACAGCAGTGGGCCGATGCAGAAAATCACTGGCGCGATGCTAGTCGGGAAGCGGACCGTAGCCAAGACCAATTACGCGATTTAGAGCAGCGTATTGCGCGCATGCAGGCGGAGAACCAGCGCCGCCGTCAGCAGCGTGGCGAACTTGCCGATGTCACTGAACTGCGCAATGAACACGCCGAATGCCAAGCCCAGCGGGAAGAGGCTGAGCAGCGTGCTGAAGCCTTTCAAACCGAACGTGACCTTTGGCAGCAGCGCTATAGCGATGCCAAAGCCGCTTATCAGCAGGCCACCCAGGCGCGTGATCAGCAGCGTGCTGAACTAAGTCAACATCAAGGCGAACTCGCGTCATTGAAGGCGTTAATTGATGCCGCCTTGGCTGATCACGACCCAGATCTGAGCGATGCATTAGCGGCTCACGGCTTAGCCGATGCGCTACGTCTTGGTGAAGCGATTAGTGTTGCATCTGGCTGGGAGCGAGTGATTTCCTGGCTGCTTGCGCCGTGGTTAAACGCCCGTTTAGTGTCAGCGAACCAGCTAAACGCGCTACCTAATGCCCTAGCCACTGATTGGTGCTTAATTGACCAAGCTGAGCGGCCAGCGACATCCGCGCAGCGCTTGGATTCGCTGGTGTCTGGGGCAGGTGCGTTAGGCGAATGGTTAGCAAGTATTCACTTCGCAGAAACGAACGAAGATGCTGAGACGCTACTAGGTAATTTGGCGCCTGGAGAGAGTGTTGTCAGCCGGGAAGGCGTATGGCGTGGACGCGGCTGGCTGCACCAACAGGCCAATGGTGAAGGTGTTGATGCACTGTTGGTGACACGCCGTCGGTTTGACGAATTAGACGCCCGTCTTACCCAGGATGAAGACGCGTTAGCGTTGCTGAATGAGCAGTGCGAAGCCGCTAGCGAAGCCATTGAAGTGCTAGAGCAAACCCGTGAGCAGCAGGCCGAGCAAGAGCGTGCCCACGCTGCTTCGCTCCAACAGCTTGCGGTGAAAGAGCAGCGACTAGCTCAACGCCTGGAACATTTAGAGAGCCGCGCCACCGAGTTGGATGATGAGCTCGCCCAACTACAACAGGATGAGGCGGAGTTAACGCTCACTTTAGAAGAGCAGCGTGCTCGATGGCATGCTGCTATGGAACAGCTAGAAGCTGCTGCCGAAGCCCGTGAAACCAGCGCTGAACATCGCAGTCGCCAACGTGAGCAGCGTGACCAGTTAAATCAACAGCATGCTCCCATGAAGGCGCGTCAGCAGGCGTTGGCGCTAGAGCGAGAGCGATTGAATGCTGAGCGGAATAGCCTGCAAGCCCAACAAAGCCGTAGTAGCGATAGTGAAGAGCGCCTTTCGCTACGTATTGCTGAGTTAGAAGAGTCCAGGGAAATGCTGGTAGAGCCAGACGAACTGGCTGCTGAAGAATTAGAGGAGTTGCTACACCAGCGCGAGCAGCAGGAGCGGCGCCTGAATGATACCCGTCAGCAGGCTCAGGCATTGGCAGAGCAGCTGCGCAACGACGAGCTGGCTCGCCAGCAGCACGAGCGCAACTTGGAGCAAAGCCGTGAACAGTTACAACAGCGCCGTATGGATGTACAAGCACTGGCGCTGAAAGCGGCAACCCAAGATGAGCAATTAGCAGAACTAGGCCATGATCCCGATGCTTTAGCAGAGCACCTGCCTAGCGACGCCAGTGAAGCTGCTTGGCAGGAGCGGTTGGAAAACACCACAGATAAGATTCGCCGTTTAGGCGCCATTAACCTTGCCGCGATCGAAGAGTACGATCAGCAAGCCGAACGGCGTAACTACTTGGAAGCTCAGCATGCAGAGCTTACGGAAGCATTGGAAACGTTAGAGCGTGCGATTAAACGTATCGATCAGGAAACGCGCGTTCGCTTTCGAGAAACATTTGACCAGGTTAATACGGGTCTACAAACGCTATTTCCACGGGTTTTCGGTGGGGGAGCTGCTTGGCTAACCCTTACCGGGGATGATTTGCTGGAAACTGGTGTGGCAATTATGGCGCGGCCGCCAGGTAAGAAAAACAGTACTATTCACCTACTCTCAGGGGGAGAAAAGGCGTTAACTGCACTGTCGTTGGTTTTCGCAATTTTCCAGTTGAACCCTGCGCCTTTCTGTATGTTGGACGAAGTCGATGCCCCGCTGGATGATGCCAACGTAGGCCGCTACGCCAAACTTGTTAAAGAAATGTCGGAAAGCGTTCAGTTTATCTATATCACCCATAACAAAATTGCTATGGAGGCTGCTGAGCGCTTGATGGGTGTCACCATGCAGGAGCCTGGTGTGTCTAGGCTTGTTTCGGTAGGTATTGATGAGGCTGCAGCACTGGTCGATTAAGTGCTTTATCGGCAAATGCGGTGCCTTCAATGGTGGCAAACTAAACGAGTTTTCACCCATTAAAAGCCTTATGAAATATGCAAAAATTGCGGTAGAGCAAGCCTGTGACGGGTTGTGTGCTGAACCGATAGTGAGTCCTTCTGCTTTTGCTTAGCTATCCCAGATTAGGTTCATTAGTGGCTATTGATAGCGTTTATTTCTTCATTTTTTTATTATAAAATTCCTTTTTTATCAATGATTTATATTTATTCTAGGTTTCTGATTAACTGCTTTGATCATGGGCGCTGAGGGCTGCTCCTGCTAAAGCGTATCGTGCAGTTAAGCATGTTCATCTATCTAAAATTGACAAATCTGAAATGTGAACTTTCATTACCTTTGTATAGCGTTAGTTAAGGGTTTAAAACATATATGCTATGATTTCATTAGCTATTAAATACTATTCGTTACGACGGAATTTTTGGTGACGTAGGTTTGTAATAGATAGGTTTGTAATAGATATGTTTGTAACAGATAGGTTTGTAACAGAATAGCTTTTGATCGAACAGCAGTTGGCTGGGCAATTTGGCAGAAGAGCAGTGGCGTTTCGTTACGTAAGTTTGAATGTGGGCTTGTCATGTTACGGTGTGAGAAGGCGAGCCAAGGGAGCGAAATTTCTCCCTATAGAAAGCAGACGATGATGTGACGATGTGTCCTGTCGGGATAAATTAGCGCTAAAATGGCACTTTTCTTGGTTGATATAGTCAAAGATTTGGCCTAAAACCACCTTGTAGGAGTGTTAAAGCGTGAAAATCTGCAAAAAGTGGCCCTTTTCGTAGCAACCGCGCTATGCTTGATGATAATTAGCTAATTTCGGATATGTTACGTCATTAGGCATTGCGCCTTTGCAACCGGTATATTGACCCATGGAATGCTCGACATGGAATTAAGAGAGTGGTTAATCATTCTAGGACTGGCACTGGTTTCGCTCATCGTAGTTGACGGTGTGCGAAGGCTTCAGCGCCAACGCCGTGTGCCCCGTCTGGATCAAGCAGTTAAAGACTTGCCAGCCGCTAAATTCGAAGAATTTAATGATGAAGTCAAAGAAGCGGAAATAAACTGGGAACTGCCTAACGGTGGTGCCCGGGTCGTCAAGCCTGCTGACTACAGCAACCTTGGTCAAAAACCTAAGTTGGAACGCCAAGAGCACCCAGGGCCTTCCAAAGTACTGTCTGATTTTCGACGTTCTTTTTCCAACTCTGCCAGTTCGGCCAAGTCAAAAGCCAATGCACATTTTTCGTGGTCTCGTAAAAATGAGCCTCGAAAACATGAACAGTCTTCTGCTGTCGGGCATCCCACGTCGACGAGCTATACATCCGTTCAGCCAGATACTGCTTCAGCCGAGCACACGTTAGGCATGTCTGCAATTCCTGAACCCGAGCGCCGGGAGCCTAGCATATTTATGGCTGATGAGAATCCCAGCAATACAGTTAGCAATGAAACTCAGCACACAGACGCTACTCACCAAATGACGAGTAGCAAGCCTGCCTCTACAACTGAAGCCCGTCGCCCTGACAGCCACGATTCACAGTCAGTACCTGAACCCACCGAGCATTACGAGTCAGGCGTTAGCGGTCAGCAAGTTGATGTTGAGAAAGAACAGCCAACGGCTCAACACGAAGACGCTGCTAATCTTGAAGCTAACAGCCGCCTAGAGGCGGTATCAGTTGGAACTGATGAACAAATTGCATCAACCGTAAAGGCTTCAATCGAAAAAGCGTCAGAAGAACCCAGTGCTGCAGCTGAGCCGACTGCAGAAGCAGAGCCGACGCTAAGAGTTGAACCTGAAGATGCAGTACAACATGCAGCTGACACGCCCAGGCGGCGTCAATTGCGTTCTGATACCGCCGGTGGAGACAGAGAGCTAGATGACGATGAGGTTGATGAATACCGCTTGGTCGACTTCGAAGGCATTGGGCGTTCCTTTAAACGTCGCTTGATTGAGCGTCGTAAAGAGAAAGAGCGTAAGAAAGCAGAGAAGGCGAAACGTGCGGAAGCACTAGCCAAGCAAAAAGCAGAACGTAAAGCACTTGAAGCCGAGCGTAAAGCGCTTGAGGCGCAGCAGCGCCGTGAAGCAAAAGAGGCAGCCGACGCTGAAAAAGCGCGTATTGCTCAAGAGCAAGCCGAAGCGCGTGAGGCCGCTGCAATGACCGCTGCCGCGGAGCGAGAGGCTGCGCAATATAATGAGCCGACGATTTCTGCGCACGATGAGAGTTATCACGATGTTGATGACTACGATGATTATGTGCCTGAAACGGGACATAGGGATAACGTTGTACGTACACACCCCACGTTAGAAAAAGCGTTACGCCACGATGTTAATAGTGAGCGGGCTAGAGATGCGCTCACCGACGCTTCTGAAATGGTCGTGATCAGTGTGCTTTCGCGGGAGCCTGAAGGTTTTGATGGCGGTAAATTGCTTGAGCTAATCATGGCCTGCGGTCTTCGATATAGCCGTGAAATGGGTGTCTTTCACCGTTTTGAAACAGAAAGCTTCGATAGCGAACTGCAATTTTCAATGGTGAATGTACTTAAGCCTGGTACGTTCCCCATTGAAGAAATGGATGAGTTTGTGACCCCTGGTATTACGTTCCTGATGCCGCTGCCCGGCGCTGAAGATAGTTCAGCAGCGTTTGAAGCGATGGTCGAAACGGCGATGGTTGTCGTACGCCATATGGGCGGTGAGCTTAAAGATGAAAACCGTAGCGTAATGACGGCGCAAACCATTGAGTTTGCAAGGCAGCGCGTTCATGACTTTGAACGTCGCCATCGCTTGCATCGCCAACTGCAAGCGCGTTAAGCGTCGCGTTTCGTTAACACCCGCCTTCCCAAAGAAGGCGGGTGTTTTTGTTACTAAACACCTGTTTTTTTGTATGCCGGAACATCTGAATGAGTCAGCCTGAGAAAAAACTTCTGGAAGAGATTAGCCAACTGCGCGCCGATCTTGATGATGCAAACTACCGCTACTATATATTAGATGAGCCTAAGCTGACCGACGCAGATTACGACCGCAAACTGCAGCGGTTGAAGCAATTGGAGTCCGAATACCCCGATTTAGTCTCACCGGATTCCCCTACCCAGCGGGTAGGGGCCGCGCCAGCGGAAGGGTTCCCTGAAGTTGCTCATGCGATTCCCATGCTCTCCTTGGATAACGCATTTAGCCGTGATGATATTACCGCCTTTGCTGAGCGTGTCGCTGAACGTTTGGAGTGTCAGGCGAGTAGCGTTGAGTTTAGCTGTGAGCCAAAGCTCGACGGTGCTGCAGTCTCTTTAGTGTACGAGCAGGGCGTATTGGTTAGTGGCGCAACCCGTGGCGATGGCCGTACCGGAGAAGGCATTACATCGAATTTGCGCACCTTGCGGTCTGTTCCGTTAAAGCTAATGGGCGACAACATTCCAGCGTTATTAGAAGTACGCGGCGAAGTCATTATGCGCCACGCGGGCTTTGAAGCGCTCAATGATCGAGCTAGAGAAGAAGGCAGCAAGGTATTTGCTAACCCACGTAATGCGGCGGCTGGCAGCCTACGACAGCTCGATCCGCGGGTTACCGCAACGCGCCCATTAGAGTTTCATGCTTATCAAGTTGCCCGGCTCGATATGACGAACCTTGGCGACGGCGCACTTAGCAGTAGCCCAATGACAACTCATAGTCAGCAAATGGCAAGGCTCAAAGCATGGGGCTTTCGCTCAAGCACGGAGCTCCGCACTGTCAATGGCCCTGAGCTGGTGGCTGATTACTGCGAGCAATTGGGTGAAAAGCGAGACCAATTGGGTTACGACATCGATGGCGTCGTGATTAAAGTAAACGATCTGCGCCACCAGCGAGAGCTTGGCTTTGTGGCACGGGCGCCACGCTGGGCGGTAGCATTTAAATTTCCTGCTCAGGAAGAAGTCACGACCCTTAACGATGTAGAGTTTCAGGTAGGCCGTACTGGCGCGATTACCCCAGTTGCTAGGCTAGAGCCTGTCACCGTTGCTGGTGTGACGGTATCAAATGCTACGCTGCATAACGCAGATGAGATCACCCGCTTAGGTGTGATGATTGGTGATACGGTGGCCATTCGTCGGGCAGGCGACGTGATTCCCCAAGTGGTACGAGTGGATATCGACAAGCGTCCTGCCCAGGCGCGCGTGATTACCTTTCCCGAGCACTGCCCGGTGTGTGGTTCGGATATTGAACGGCTGGAAGGCGAGGCGGTCGCTCGTTGCTCAGGCGGGCTTTATTGTGCCGCGCAGCGTAAAGAGGCGCTGAAGCATTTCGCCAGCCGTAAAGCGCTAGATGTCGATGGGCTGGGTGAGAAGCTGATTGAGCAGTTGGTGGACCTGGACTGGGTGAAAACGCCAGCAGACTTATTTCATCTCACAGCTGAGCAGCTTCAGACGCTGCCACGCATGGGGGAAAAGTCCTCGACCAACTTGGTAAATGCCCTGGATAAGGCTAAGCACACCACGTTGGCTCGTTTTATTTACGCCTTGGGTATTCGCGAAGTAGGCGAAGCCACAGCGGCAAATTTAGCCAGCTACTTCGGTACACTTCAGGCCTTGCAAGAAGCTGATCAAGCGGCGCTGGAAGCGGTGAATGATGTTGGTCCGATTGTCGCCGCCCATGTTCACACTTTTTTCCGTCAACCCCATAATCTGGCAACGCTGAAAGCACTGCTTGATGCTGGCATCACGTGGCAAGAGAGTGAAGTGACGCAAGGCCCGACGCCCTTAGAGGGACAGACCTGGGTGCTTACCGGCACGATGGACACCATGACCCGCGATGAAGGTAAGGCGCGGCTGCAAGCGCTAGGCGCTAAAGTGGCGGGTAGTGTTTCCAAGAAAACCACCTGCTTGGTAGCGGGCGAGGCCGCAGGCAGTAAATTAACCAAAGCAGAGCAACTGGGCGTTGAAGTGATCGATGAAGCCACCTTTATTGAGCGTCTAGCTGCCTGGGAGCAGAGTGAATGAGCCGTTTTATTGAAGTGCCAGCACGCATGCTGCCGCCGGAAACGCTGGATGCTTTGCTTGAAGCATTTGTGACACGCCAAGGATACGATACAACCGATACCGGCGCAGGTATGAGCGGCTGGGTAGTCGAGCTTAAACAGCAGCTTGAGCGTCACGAGCTGATTATTGCCCACGATCTTGAGTTAGAAATGACCGAGGTGATGACGCTCGCCCAATGGCGTTCCTTTGGGCGAGATCTTGCCGATGATGAGGAAGAGGGCGATTACTGAGCGCGTACTAGCGCACTAATAATCCGTCGCCCAGGGTGTAAATGATCCACTAACGATAGCTCTAGCGGCATCGGCTCATCACACATTCGCGAGGCAATGATTTCGGCGCAGAGCGGAGCGCTGGAAAGGCCCCTAGAGCCGTGCGCGCTAGATATCCACAGCCCTGCATGGTGCTCTCCTAGGGTATCTGGCACGTTCGAAGCATCTTTTTGCAGCACCGCGTAATCCTGCTGCCATGCGTCGGCATTGGGCACAGGCCCCGCGTAGGGGCTTTTGTCAGGGCTGGCTGCCCTTACCGCAGCACGACCTGCTAGCGTGTCGGGGCTTAGCGTTACGCCCGCCGTTTCAAGGGTGGCGACCCATTCAGGCAGTGTTTGGCGTAGTTCATCAATATTGCGCTGATGGTCTGCTGTCGTAACGTCGTTCGTGGCGTTATTAGGCACAAAGCTGGCTCCAAACGTCAGTACGCCCTCCACTGGCGGCGACACATAGCCACCAGCGCATACCACACGTTGCGGGCCTTGAACTCCCTCGGGCAGCTTCACTTCACTCACCTGGCCGCGAACCTGCTGTAGCGGTAGCGCTGCAGTTTGTTCAAAGCGGTTAGCCAGAGACGCATTGGCTACCACAACGTGATCAGCGGTCAGCGTTTCTCCGTTGGCCAACACGATCTGCCAAGCTTTACCGTCGGGCTGAAGGGTTGTTACTTCCCCCTGGTGCAAGGTGATATTCGCGTGCTGTAGTAGCTGTTCGCAGAGTAATTTGGGGTGCACCCAGCCTGCCTGGGGATAAAACAGTCCGTGACTCGCTGTGATCGGAACACCCACCAGCTCGCCAAGCGTCTCGGTTTGAGCGGACACCACCGCTTCTGGCAGCGGGTGGCGTGCCATAAAGCGCTGTTGGCGAACAGCCTCCTTGTCGCTTAACGCCAGTTGTACCACGCCACATGGTTGCCACAGCGGCGCTTCCCGTGGTGTTGCTGAAGCCCGCTGGCTAAGCCAGCGCTGGCTGTAGAGAAGGCCTGATAAA
Organism: Vreelandella alkaliphila; assembly: GCF_016107625.1. Classification (GTDB taxonomy): domain Bacteria; phylum Pseudomonadota; class Gammaproteobacteria; order Pseudomonadales; family Halomonadaceae; genus Vreelandella; species Vreelandella alkaliphila. The sequence goes on along the minus strand of NZ_JABASV010000001.1, from coordinate 370,050 downwards.
TAGAACCGGCTCTGGTTGTTCGTTTCCGCAGCTAATTTTACATACAGCGCTCCCTGACGATTACCGGAGCCACCGGCACCAGGGGTATCGCGTTCAATGACCGTTACCTGAACCCCACGCTTGGCTAACGCTGCGGCCACGCTGCAACCGGCCATGCCTGCTCCAATGACGGCCACATGGTTAGCTGGCCTTGCCGCAGGCGGCGTGAACCATGGTGTTGACTGGCGGCGATTGTCTTTGGGCGGTGCGTCGATATAGCCTGCTAACATTTCCCGCTTGCGCCCAAACCCAGGCACCTTCTGCCAGTTAAACCCTGCTGCTTTTAACCCTCGTTTAACGACGCCGGCACAGGTAAACGTGGCAAATGTTGCCCCAGGGCGAGAGCGTGCTGCCATGGCTTCGAACAGCTCAGGCTGCCACATTTCGGGGTTTTTAGCAGGAGCAAAGCCATCTAGGAACCATGCATCGACTTGACCGTCGAGTAGGTTCAGTCGTTCGGTGGTGTCGCCAAAGTGCAGATCGAGAGTCACTCGCTCGTTGAGATGAAGGCGGTGAATGCCGCTGACGGCTTCAGGCCATTGGGCGCATAGCACTTGTGCATAGTGTGCTAATGAAGGCCAGGCGCTTAGCGCGCGCTCAAGAGATACTCGGTCAAGCGGAAATTTCTCGGTGGATAACAGATGAAGACGTGCAGTACTCGGTGCGTGTTGTTCAAAACAGTCCCACGCGCACAGCATATTAAGCCCGGTGCCAAAGCCTGTTTCGCCAATCACAAAAGCGCGGCTGTGTCGCCAGTCCGCAAAGCGCTTAGGAAGGTGATTCGCCCCCAGAAAAACGTGCTCGGTTTCAGCCCGGCCATCTTCCCTGGAAAAATACACATCGTCGAAGGCCTCTGAATGGGGGGATGCCTCGTTCCAAGTGAGTAAAGGAGCCGTTAACGCCGCGAGCGGGGGCAGGGCAGTAGAGCGTTGAGTCACGCGGGTATCCCCGTACTGATGAAGTTTGTGTTAAAGATAGGTTAAAAATTGATCAACTTGTTGATAAGGGCATCAGCTCTAGCTTTGGGGAAAGCGTCCGCCGAGTTTTCACAGAGTTTTCCACAGGCTCTGTGAAAAAGAAGGCGGACTCTTCACACTCGCCTCTATCGGTCAAGGCATTACTTTTTTAAATGGCTTAACAATTACCTTGGCATAGACCCCAGCAATGATGTATGGGTCGGCGTCAGCCCAGGCTTGCGCGTCCTCAAGGCTGTCAAATTCGGCAACGACTAAGCTGCCGCTAAAGCCTGCATCGCCTGGGTTATCGGTATCAATAGCGGGGTGGGGGCCAGCCAGAACCAAACGGCCTTCATCACGCAGCTTTTCCAGGCGACCAAGGTGATCCGGGCGTGCCGCTAGACGGCGCTCCAAGCTGTTGGATACATCTTCACTGATAATAGCGTAAAGCATGGGGATAACTCCTTGAATGCTAGGGCGGTTGTTCCGTACTGAATTGACCGCGCCCCTGTAAGCGCGCACCATGGTGAGCGCCTGTATACCGTTAAGGGAAAACAGGGTGCCTGTTTTATTCACACCACCCTATTCTGACAAACTCGCCACACGGCGTCATGCTTATGCCCCTACTTCCTGCGAACTATCTTCCTGTAAACCATCTGCCCCGCGTGTTTGATGCCGACCAGCGTTATACGGTGGATTTACACATGCACTCTACCGCGTCAGATGGCGCGCTGACCCCTACCGAGTTGGTAAAACTGTGCGCTGCACGTGGTCTTACCCACATGTCGCTGACAGACCACGACACCATGGAAGGTATTGAAGAAGCGGGCATCGCGGCTCAGCAAGCTGGGCTTTGCCTGGTGCCTGGCTGTGAGTTATCCACGCGCTGGCAGGGAATTAATATCCATGTAGTGGCGCTTATGCCCGGCGGCTTGCAAGGGCCTCTGGTCGAAGGGCTTGCACTGCAGCGCGAAGCACGGATCAAACGTGCTGAAGTGATCGCCGAGCGGTTGGAAAAAATGGGCTTACCTGATGCGCTCGAAAAGGCACGCGCCCAGGCAGGCAGCGACCGCCCCTTAGGCAGGCCTGACTTTGCCCGCGCGCTGGTCGCTGAAGGAGTGGTTGATGACTGGGCAGGCGCGTTTAAGCGCTATTTAGGCAGTGGTAAAAAAGGCGATGTAAAAGCTCATTGGCCGGAAATCAGTGATGCAGTAGCCTGGGTGGTGGCCTCAGGTGGTGTGGCAGTGCTGGCGCACCCGCTGCGCTATGGGCTTACCCGGCGCAAGCGAGGTTTGCTGATGGATACCTTTCAAGCCGCCGGTGGGCAGAGCGTTGAGCTGGTGAGTGGTCAGCAGAATCCAGACAGCACTCGCGATCTCGCTCGGCAATTAGTGGAGCGTGACTTATACGCCTCCATGGGCAGCGATTTTCATTTTCCTGGCAGCCACGCCGCCCCCGGCAGTATGAGCTTAATACCGCGCACTGCTGCGCCGCCGATTTGGCAGCATCCGCGCTTAGTTCATTTGCGCGATGCGCCCAGTGGTATGTTAGGTCCTGGGTCTTAAACCGCATATCGGCTAACCTAGAAACTAAATGGACAACGATATGCCCAAGGGCAGGAGCAAGCGATGAGTCAATATTTTCAGATTCACCCCGAAAACCCGCAGAAACGCTTGATTGATCAAGCGATAGATATTATCCGCAAAGGTGGTGTGGTCGCGTATCCGACGGACTCGGGCTATGCACTGGGTTGTCACTTAGGTGAAAAGAAAGCCATTGAGAAGATCAAATGGCTGCGCTCGTTAGACGATAAACACAATTTCACGCTGATGTGTTCGGATCTTTCCGAGATTGGCACTTACGCGAAAGTGGATAACGCAGTGTTTCGGCTGCTGAAGGCTCATACCCCTGGCCCATACACCTTTATTTTGGATGCTACCACAGAGGTGCCGCGCCTGTTGCTGCATCCGAAGCGCCGCTCCATTGGCGTGCGTGTGCCTGATCACCACATTACCCACGCGCTGCTTGATGCGTTAGGTGAGCCGTTGATGAGCGTCACGTTAATTCCGGTAGGAGAGACCCTGCCAATGAGCGATCCTGAGGAGATTCGCGACCGCTTCGGGGCACACCTTGATGCCATTATCGACGGCGGTGCCTGCCATCTTGACCCCACGAGTGTGATTGACCTACGCGAGCTGCCGCCCAAAATTGTGCGGGAAGGCCGCGGCGATATTACGCCGTTTACGAGTTAACACCATTCTCTAGTTGGTATTGGTAACCCCCTTGGTGAAAAGTCTCGAGGGGGTTGCTGTCGTCCCGCCTGTCTCTCCATCACCCAAAATCCACAAAAAACATTAAACATGATATGCGTATCAACTTATTCATTTAGCGCGCTATCTTTCTTATTTGAATGATCAATAAAAATAAATTATGATGATTATGCTTACTATTGATAATTAATAATGATGGATGGTGTGGGATTCCCCTCTTAACCTAATAACCATCACTGACAGGAGATTGCTTAATGATGATATCTCGATACCGCAACGCTGCTACTGCAACCGCATTTGCAAGCTTGGCGCTACTTCCTTTATCAGGGAACGCAGTAGCCGACGACGCTAGCGCTTGTGATCAAGTTGAGTACGCCATGGGGCTTCGTTACCAACAGCAATCCGCAGAAATAACTGCTTTACAGCGCCAAGGCTTTGAACTGGCGACCTATCGCTTGGAAAAACAGATTGAGGCGCATGGTGAGGGTGCCGATTTGGCCATCATTACCGATGTGGATGAGACGCTCATCGATAACAGCGCTTTGCTAGTGCGCGATATGCAGGCCTGCCACGACTTCACTACTTGGGATACTTGGTTGCATTGGGAGCGCGAGGGCGAGCCACGTTTGATCCCAGGGGCAAAAGACTTTCTCGAATTTGCCGATGAGCAAGGTGTGTCGATCTACTATGTGTCGGATCGCTACCAAGAAAATAAAGCGGACACGCTGGCCACTATGGAAGCATTAGAGCTTCCCCAGGTATCTGACGAACGCGTCATGCTACTTGGCCCACCGAAGACCGAGCGCCGCGCTATCGTCGAAGACAGTCATACATTAGTGATGCAGTTGGGCGATACGCTGCATGACTTCTCGGGTGATTTTGTCGGCGCAAGCCTTGAAGAGCAGCGCGACCTGGTTAACGACCACGCTGAGCGTTTTGGTCAAGACTGGATTGTTTTCCCCAATGCCAGTTACGGAAGCTGGAGCGACGCGGAGCTTAACGCGTGGGAAGCTCCGTTTGAAAGCGAATAAAATGTAACCACTTCCATCGTGCCGTTACTATATAGGAGACGCCCTGGTTAATAGCCAGGGCGTTTTCCTTATTAGCCCCGCAAGTTGTCCCCGTGCCGCTAGTCACTAACATGTCATTCACCTGTCATTGGTTGTCACTAAATTATCTTGGTGGCCGTGAACATAGCGATATGCCATAACAAATCGAACCTTGTCGGTGTGAGCGCGTTTCATTAAGACAACCGTGACGGCTCCACCCCCATTGGATATTCCTGCCACTAGACTTTTCTTAACTTGCCTTGCCCTGGGTCACGGTGGAAATTGTGCCTGTGGAGGCGGCTGAGACGCCAACGGGCGTCAACCTGTATTCAATAAGGAAACCAACCAATGAACCGTCATAAGCTTTTTATGGCATCCTTACTGACGTCCTCTCTGCTGGTGGGCTGCGGTGATAACGCTAACGCTGATGATACCAATGCCTCCGTGTTCGACAACTTCCCCGCCGCTGGTGTGTTTCTTCCCCACAGCGTATTACGGGATGATCTACTAGATGGCAAATCTCAGCAGGCTTTTGAGATCCGTAATGGTGGCTTTGGGTCGGCAATGACGGCTCATCCCACGGATTCAACGCGCTTCTATGTATTGACTGACCGCGGCCCCAATGCCAATTTTGTTGGTGACTATGGCAAGGGAAAAATATTTCCGACACCGGACTATACGCCCCGTATCGGCTTGTTTGAGGTTCAAGCGAACGGTGTGATCGAACAGGTTACTACCATTCTGCTCAAGCGCCCCGATGGAACCGAGATCAGTGGCCTGCCTAACAGTTTGGCACTCGGCGGAACGGGTGAAACTCCTTACCATGCCAATGGTCAACCGATCTTGGTGGACGATAGCCAGCCCTATAATGAAGTTACTAATCCGATCCGCTTGGATGATTATGGTCTGGATGGCGAGGGGCTGGTGGCACTCTCGGACGGCACCTTCTGGGTTAGCGATGAGTATGGCCCGCACATGGTCCACTTCGATGCTGAAGGTCGTGAAATCGGCCGTATCAACCCCTTTGCCGACGACGACCGGGTCGAGATGAACCTGCCAGCAGAGTTTGCCAACCGGCGTGCTAACCGAGGTATGGAAGGGCTGGCTATCACGCCGAATGAGGAAACGCTGGTAGGTATTATGCAGTCCACTCTGTACAACCCGGGCAGCACGGTGAAAGACCTGGATATCACCCGCATCGTCACAGTGGACATGGACTCGGGCGAGACTGGACAGTATCTCTACCGCCAAGAGCAAAACCAGAATTCCAACTCAGAGCTTGTTGCCCTGAGCGCCACTGAGTTTTTGGTGCTTGAACGAGATGGCCGTTTTCTGAACGGTGGTCCTGATGGCACTGAGGCAGCGACACCCGATGCTCAGAAGCAGGTTTATCGCATTGACCTTACCTCGGGCACCAATCTTGAAACGGTCTCAACCAACGGTGACCTGAAACAGGACGCCGAGTTGGGGCTAACGTTGGCTGGCAAAACCTTGGAAGAGGTGGTTCTAGAGCAGGGCTGGAGCGCTCTGGCCAGCGCTGGAATTGAGCCAGTGAGCAAGTCTCTGGTGGTGGATATGGTGGCGGAAGTCAACTATCCCCACGATAAAATGGAAGGTCTATGGGTGATTGATGACCAACGCTTGGGGGTACTAAACGACGATGACTTCGCCACCTGGTCTACTGAGGGTCAACTCGAGCAGAAAATGCTGGACGCCAACACTGTGGATGGCGGCCGCCTGTTTATTATCGAGGCCGACCTGAGCACCGATTGATCAACGTAGCGGCCTAGCTAACCACGCAACTCCCTTCTAAATGAATGCTGCGCGCCCTAGGTTTGGCTATTTTGTTTAGCTGTCCTGGGGCGTGTTTGTGTCTTCGTCTCCCTCGTGGCTATCTTTTTTGTTTGCTTCTTTCTTACGCGGGTCTTCGCTGTCTTCATCCAGCCAGGTGCCACAGCGCAGGCAGTAACGAGCGCGCTTTTCGTGGCGGTCATGGCCACAGCCGGGGCAGGCTTCTTCTGAATAACGGTCTTCGCGAATAGAGCGGATAACCTGGGCGGAAAATACCCCGGTAGGCACAGCGATAATCGAATACCCCAACAGCATCAGGATCATCGTGATCGCTTTGCCTAACGACGTGGCTGGGACAATATCGCCGTAGCCCACTGTGGTCATACTAACGATCGCCCAATACATCGACATAGGAATGCTGGTAAAGCCGGCTTCAGGCGACTCGATGGTGTACATCAGCGCCGCAAACAGCATGACGACCATCATGATGCTGCTAAAAAACAGCAGGATTTGACGAAGACTGCGTTTAAGCGCATCGAGCAGTAAACGCCCCTCGCCGATAAACGCCATCAATCTCAGAATCCGAAAGATGCGTAGTACCCGCAGTATCCTAACGATGACGAGTCCGTGCGCACCGGGTACCAGCAGTACTAACCAAGCAGGGATAATCGCAATCACATCGACAATGCCGTAGAAGCTTTTGAGGTAAATCGTTGGGCGCTCTAAACAGTAAATCCGCACCGCCAGTTCAATGCTGAAAAGTAGCGTAAATAGCCATTCTGCATAGTAGAAAATGTGCCCGTAGCGTTCGGAATAACTATCTACGCTGTCCAGCAAAATGACCGCCACGCTGATTAGAATGGCGATAATCAGCGCAATATCAAACCCTTTGGCTCCCGGCGTATCAGACTCGAAGATAATATGGAAAAGCCGTGTGCGCAGTCCTTCCGCACCGGGAGTTAATTGAAAACTCATCGCGACATCCTGAAGTGGGCTGAATGTTTCTAGCGTAACGTGGTTTGATAGGCGAAGCGATGCGCCAGAGTTAACGCAGCAGCGCCATAAGCGGACGTTGGATGGCCATTTCCAGTCAGTGCTGTGGTCAGTGTTTGAGCATCGCGGCGGGAGCTTTCATCCAACTGTGGGTGGGTCGCCAGTGTGGCTAACGCCTGCTGTGCGATGGTTAAGTGTTCCGCAAGGCCACTGTCGTGGTAGGCGTCCAGCGCCACTGTGGCTCTGTGTAGCCACTCAGCCGGTGCGTCAGCTCCAGGTAGTACCCACTGCTGCACGCCTAACGCATTTCCGCGAGCGGCTTTGCTGGTATCAGAAGGGCGCAGCGGTACGCTTTCCGCGAGCGTTAATGCTAGCGCCCAAAGCGCCTCTGGTTCACCCGCTTTGAGTTCCAGCTCGACCTCGCAAATAGCCGCTTGAGCACCACAGCTGACAATCTCTCCTTCGTCCAACACTAGTTCGATATGGCTGCCCTGCCAGTCGATTTGCCAGCTGCGCCGGGTAAAGTCGGTGCGCAGCGCAGGGCGTAGCGCGGAAATGACGGTGCCTAGTGAACCTTTGAACGGCGGTAGGGTAGCCAAGCCATGCTGGTCAAGCTGTGGGCTAGGAACTTGCCACTCCCACTCTTGTCGGGTAGAAAGGCCGCCACCACCATGGCCGGCGGTTTTCACCGTTTGTAGCACGCGATCATCAACTTGGCGTAAGCGCACGGCAATCCGTGCATTCGCCATATCGCCCGCAGGGGTATCGAAATAGGTGTTCGACAAATGTTGCCGTTGGGGTGTTTCGGCTAGTGCCGCGTGGCACAGCAGCGTGTTTAGTTGAGCTGGCGCAAGGGCGAGTTTAAGCTCTATTTCGGTAGGCGCTGAAACAGAATCAGAAGTAGATGTTGAATTTTTCATGACATTAGCCACCTTTATATTGTGACATTTCAATTAATTTTGCATGACATTGTGAACTTTTCATGACGGCGGCGAGCGCACTCTTTATACTGGCGCCGCCATTTCCAGGCTCCCCGAAAACAGGCTAAAGGCTATATGGTTACCTCCAACCCTTTTTCCGCGATGTTTGGCCGCTCGCCATTCCAGCCGCTGCTGGCCCACATCGTCAAGGCCAATGAATGTGCCGACCAACTGTTGCCGTTCTTCGAGGCATCGCTTGCCGGTGATTGGGATACCGCAGCTGTACTGCGTGAAAACGTTACCCGCTTAGAGCATGACGCCGACACGTTGAAAACAGAGCTTCGGCTTAACCTGCCCAATACGATGTTTCTTCCCGTCTCGCGGTCCGACTTGCTCGACCTTATCAGCGTGCAGGATAAGATCGCCAACAAGGTGCGCGACATTACCGGCATTATGCTGGGGCGTAAAATGCGCGTACCCGATGAGCTGGCCGATCCCATGCGCGATTATATGCGTACCAGCGTGGCGTGTGTGGCCCAGGCTCGCCAAGCGCTTGAAGAGCTGAAAGAGCTGCTTGAGTCCGGTTTTGGACGCAATGTTTCCGATGTTATGCAGAATATGATCCGTGAGCTGCACACACTTGAGCACCAAGCTGACAGCCAGCAGATCGCGATACGTCGCCAGCTGTTTGAGCTTGAAAGCCAACTTCCTCCTGTTGATGTGATTTTCCTTTACAAAATCATTGAGTGGGTCGGTGAAGTTTCTGATCGCGCTGAACGCGTGGGCAGCCGCCTACAGATTTTGACCGCACGCTAAGGGATACCTATGCAGATTATTGCCCAGCACGGTGAAATTTTTATCATTCTGGCCTGTTTGTTTGGCTTTTTTATGGCTTGGGGCGTTGGTGCGAATGATGTTGCCAATGCGATGGGAACCTCGGTGGGGTCAAAAGCGATCACCATCAAACAAGCCATTATAATTGCGGTTGTCTTTGAGTTTTTAGGTGCTTGGCTGGCGGGTGGTGAAGTGACCAACACCATTCGTAAAGGCATTATCGACCCAGAGTTGCTCCAGGAAGACCCGCAGTTACTGGTGTACGGTATGCTGGCAGCGTTGCTGGCAGCGGGTACTTGGCTACTGGCAGCATCGATGAAAGGTTGGCCGGTTTCCACGACGCATTCCATTGTAGGTGCCATTGTGGGCTTTGCCGTAGCGGGATTGGGTGCTTCTACGGTGGATTGGGGCGCTGTTGGCACCATTGCGGCAAGCTGGGTCGTTTCTCCTCTGTTGGCAGGTACTATCGGTTTTGTGCTGTTTAAATCAGTGCATCACCTGATTTTTGAAAATGATAATCCATTTGCTGCTGCCAAACGCTATGTACCGGGCTACGTATTTTTGGTTGGTTTTATTGTGGCGATGGTCACGCTAACCAAAGGCCTATCTCACGTTGGGCTGGACCTGACCTTTAGTCAAAGCCTGCTGCTATCGATCTTGTTAGGGCTTGTGATCATGGGTATTGGCCTGTTGATGCAGCGTCGTATCAAGTTCGAGAAAAATGCCAACGACCACTTTGGATACGCCAACGTTGAGCGCGTCTTCGGCGTATTAATGATCTTTACTGCATGTGCCATGGCGTTTGCTCACGGCTCTAACGACGTTGCGAACGCGGTTGGTCCGCTTGCGGCGGTCATTAGCGTGGTACAAACTGGCGGCCAAATTGAAGGCTCTGCGCTAGTGCCCTGGTGGGTATTGGTACTGGGCGGTGGTGGCATCGTGGTGGGCTTAGTAACTTACGGCCACAAAGTCATTGCCACCGTGGGAACCGGTATTACTGAACTCACTCCCAGCCGTGGCTTTGCTGCCACACTGGCAGCAGCGACCACGGTGGTATTAGCTTCCGGTACGGGTCTGCCGATTTCAACCACCCATACACTGGTAGGGGCGGTATTAGGTGTAGGGCTTGCTCGGGGTATGGCGGCACTTAACCTGCGTGTCATTGGCACCATCGCCATGTCATGGCTGATTACGCTACCTGCCGGGGCTGGTTTGGCTATTCTGTTCTTCTTTATGTTCAAAGGCATGTTTGGTTAACAGCAAGGGGTAACCCCGCCCAATACGTTACTGCTTGGCCAAACGCACAGCGGCATCTTCTTTTTCACAAGAAGGTGCCGCTGTTTTTTATGCTCTGTTAAAGTAAACGCTGATACTTTCATTCACCTGCTGCCGGAGAGCGGCCCTTGGACACACGCTTCCCTTTTGTTGATTGGTTTCGTAATGCTTCCCCTTACATTAACGCGCACCGGGGACGAACCTTTGTCATCTTAATTGAGGGCGAAGCCATGGCGTCTGGCCGAGGAGAGCAGCTGATTCAAGATTTAGCGCTGCTACACACTCTGGGGGTGCGGCTAGTTGTGGTGTTTGGTATTCGCCCACAAGTGCATGACGCATTGACGGCTGCCGGTGTCGAGCCAACACGGGTGGATGGCCGTTGGGTAGCTGACCGAGCGGTGATGACCCACGTGGAACAGGTGGCCGCGCACCAGCGCTTATGGCTAGAAGCTCGTCTTTCCTTGGGGCTGCCTAGCACGCCACTACACGGTGTAGAGCTTAGCGTGATTTCCGGCAACTTGGTGACCGCTAAGCCATTAGGAGTGCGCGAAGGCGTCGATTTTGATCACAGTGGTGAAGTACGCCGAGTGCGCTCGAGCGCCATTGAAGGGCTGTTGGAAAAAGGCTCGCTAGTGCTGCTGCCGCCGCTGGGTTTCTCCAGCACAGGTGAAGTGTTTGATTTAGATGCCTCGGAAGTCGCACAACATGCTGCCGTCGCGCTGAAAGCGGATAAGCTGATTCTATTAGGCGAATCGGAAGGGCTTGAAGACGAGCAGGGCGCGCTATTGCGCCAGCTTTCCCCGGCAGAGGCCGAGCCGCGCCTGCAACAGGCGTTACCGGGCAGTGAGTTGGCACGCCACTTGAACGCCGCCTGCACCGCCGCCAGGGAAGGGGTAGCGCGCACCCACCTGCTTTCCTGGCGTAACCATGATGCACTGCTAGGGGAGTTATTCACCCGTGACGGCGTTGGCACCATGATCACCCAGCACCGCTACGAGCAACTGCGCCCAGCCACGTTGAATGACGTCGCTGGCCTACTAGAGCTGCTGGAGCCGCTGGAGCGACGTGGCATGTTGGTGGCTCGTTCGCGGGAACGACTAGAGCACGAAATCGACGACTACATGGTCATCGAACGTGACGGCATGGTGATTGGCTGTGCAGCATTGCATGTTTTTCCAGACACCACGGTGGGGGAAATGGCCTGTGTCGCGGTGCACGGTAACTATCGCGGCGGTGAGCGCGGCGAGCGCTTAGTGGAAGCATTAGAACGCCGCGCCCGGCAGCGTGGGCTTTCCGAAATGTTTGTGTTAACTACCCACACGGCCCATTGGTTTGTCGAACACGGCTTCCGTCCCGCTAGCCTAGATGACCTGCCGCCGTTAAAACGCGAAGCCTACAACCACGCCCGAAAATCCAAGGTGTTGGTGAAAAATCTAGCCTAAAAACGCTTACTTAAAGAGAAATATCTAGATGAGCCGGGTGTCTTTGCGACACCCGGTTTCGCATGCGTGTAAAAAATAAATGCAAATATTTGGTCATTTTATTAATTTGTGCAATTATATTTGCAGATGCGCTTGTAGATAAACTCGGCAAAGCCAATCCAAGCCCATCTAAACCAAACCAATAACAACACCGTTATCTACACGCTACGTCACTCACACATAACCAATAACATCGACGTCACGAGGATTTCTCCATGAAAACACTAACCACGTTAATGGCTGCTACTGCATTTTCTCTCACTGCAGCGACTGCCGCCGCAGACAAGCTAGTGGTTGCCACTGATACTGCCTTTGTGCCCTTTGAGTTTGCTCAAGACGGTGAATATGTCGGTTTTGATATCGATATGTGGACAATGATTGCCGAAGAGCTTGAGCTGGATTTCGAACTAAGGCCAATGGATTTCAATGGCATTATTCCCGGCCTGCAGACTGGCCAGTTAGATGTTGCCCTGGCGGGGATTACTATCCGTGAAGACCGTGCTGAGGTGATTGATTTTTCGGATGGCTACTACGAAAGCGGCTTCCGCATCATGGTGCCAATTGATAGTGATATCGAAAGTGCAGAAGACTTAGCAGGTAAAATGCTGGCCGTTCGCACCGGCACCTCTGCTGCTGACTATGCACGGGAAAACTTCACCGACACCGAGCTACGCCAGTTCCCCAATATCGACAATGCCTACCTGGAGTTACGCACCGGCCGCGTTGATGCCGCGATGCATGATACGCCCAATGTTCTCTACTACATTGCCACCGCTGGTGACGGCCAGGTAAAAGCCGTGGGTGAACAGATGATGGCGCACGAGTATGGCATTGCGTTCCCCAAGGGAAGCGAGCTGGTCGAGCCAGTTAACCAAGCATTAGCGGCTATGCGGGAAGATGGCCGCTACGACGAAATTTATGCGAAGTGGTTCGGCGAAGCGCCCAGCAAATAATCTCCTGAAGTTTTATTTACTAGCGGAGGGCTTCCTCCGCTGACGTTGCATTGCCAGGAGAGTCTAGATGAATATCGATTGGTCGATTGTTATAGGATTTTTGCCCGCGTTGCTCAATGGCGCAAAAATCACGCTGTATATCACCGTAACGGGGTTGATCGGTGGTATTGCACTGGGGGCTGTTATTGGCCTGATGCGCGCCTACGGTGGATATATTCTCAATACACTGGCGTTTATCTACGTCGAAATCATTCGAGGCACGCCGATTGTTGTACAGGTGATGTTTCTGTACTTCGCCTTGCCGGTGCTGGTGGATATCCGCATTGACCCGATGACGACAGCAATCCTTGCGATTGTCATTAATGCTGGGGCGTACGTTGCTGAGATTGTACGTGGCGCAGTGCTATCAATTTCAAAAGGATTAACCGAGGCAGGACGCGCCATTGGTTTGCCACGCTGGAAAGTGGTGGTCTATATCGTTGGTCCACTCGCCTTTCGCCGCTTAATTCCGCCGCTGGGTAACCAGTGCATTGTCAGCCTGAAAGATACCTCCTTGTTTATTGTGATCGGTGTTGGCGAACTGACGCGCACCGGCCAGGAAATCATGGCGGCTAACTTCCGCGCGGTCGAAATATGGACGGCAGTTGCCGTGTTCTACCTGATTATGACCGGCACGTTGTCGCTGCTGCTGCGTATCATTGAGAAGCGGATGAGGATCTTATGAGCGCCATCATAGAGTTCAAGAATGTGTCCAAGCACTTTGGCCAGCTTAAGGTACTTGATAAGGTTGACCTGGATATCAATCGTGGCGAAGTGGTCGTGCTAATAGGACCGTCCGGTTCTGGAAAATCCACCTTGCTGCGCTGTATTAACGGGCTGGAAATGATCACTTCGGGTGACCTTCTCGTTGACGGCATGAGCGTTAAGGGTGGCAACAAAACGCTACGCGAAATTCGCCAGGAAGCGGGCATGGTCTTCCAGCAGTTCAACCTATTTCCACAAATGACAGCGCTGGAAAATGTGGCCTTTGGCCAACGCCATGTGCGCAAAATGGGACGTAAGGCGGCTGATAATAGTGCCCAGGAACTATTGGAAAAAGTCGGCCTGGGGGATAAATCGAAACACTATCCTCATGAGCTTTCTGGTGGGCAGCAGCAGCGGGTCGCTATTGCTCGGGCGTTGGCGATCAAACCCAAAGTAATGCTGTTTGATGAGCCTACCTCAGCGCTTGACCCTGAGCTTAAGCAGGAAGTACTGAATGTTATGCAGAAACTGGCAGAAGAGCAGATGACCATGGTGGTGGTGACCCATGAGATGTCCTTCGCCAAGCAGGTTGGCACGCGCTTGATTTTTATGGAGCACGGTAAAATTGCGGTTGATGCCAACCCTGTTGATGTCATTGATAACCCGCCTAATGACCGGATGAAGGATTTTCTGCGCCATGTCTAAACAAACGAGCTCTATTGGCTGGCAGATTATCAATGGGCAGCCACGCGACATCGGCGTTGCCCTTGGGCGTGCAGGCCGCGATGCGGTGCATCGCTTTTTGCTGCCAAGCGCTATCTGGGCTGAAATTAACGACCCAATTCACCAGAACGCTGTTGCTACCATGGCCGCCAATACGCAGCGTGATTTCCCTCAAGTGTGGGAAGAGCTAGAGGGACTTGCGGAAGGACTTAACCTGCCCATTGAAGCGGTATTTGCCTGGAACTGCCGGGGTGACCTGTTGGCCCATGCACCGGACGGCTGCACGACCTTGGTTCTCCCCGGAGAAACACCGCTGGTGGCGCATAATGAGGATGGCCTGCCATTCTTCCGTGGCCACTGTTTTATGGCTGAAGTGACATCAGCAATGGGAGAGGGGTTTACCGCTTTCTGCTACCCCGGCTCGATACCGGGCCACACACTGGCGTTTACCCGCCAGGGCTGGGTGCAGGCGGTCAATAATTTGCGTTTGCTTAATGTTACGCCCAGGGTGCCAAGAATGGTGTTAGGACGGGCGGCATTAAGCCAACCCAATGTGGCCGGCGTCGTGGCACTGTTGCAGCGTTACAATGAGTGCGGTGGCTTTCATTTTTCGCTGGCCGAATGCGGGCAGCGAGAGGTGATGAGTATTGAGTTTGGTGGTGGGGAAGCTGCCCAGCTAGTACTCAATGCCCCCAGCGTGCATGCTAATCATGCGCTGTATCACCCCAGTGGTCTGGCATCTCAATGGATTACTGACTCCTCACGAGACCGACAGCAGCGTGGAGATCAGCTGCTAGCGGAAGGAGAGACTGCGCCGTTGGCCATCTTGCATGATCAACAAGCCAGCGGTCTGCCCATTCTGCGACTGAGCGCTGACGACCCTGATCACGAGAATACTCTGGTCACGGCGGTCATGCGTCTTGAAGTGGATGGTGTAGCATGGCAACTTTATGATCGCCCTGGAGCGCCACCGGCTTATGACGGAAAACTCTTCTTCGCAAGTTGAATCTTCGCCCTCTAAACACTCGATAGCTGAGTGCCAGCCCCCGGAAACCGTTGATGGTCTGCGTGAACTGGCGCTTAGCATTGCCCGGGGCGAGAGCGAGCTACGGCTTGGCCCCAAGTCGCGGGAAGTGCTGGCACGCCTGATCGATCTTCAAGGGGATCAGGTGCTGCTGTCTATTTCTTCGGCAGCTCGTCGGCTAGAGGTCAACCCATCGAGTATTTCTCGTTTGGCACGCTCTCTCGGTTATGCCCGTTTCAGCGATCTACAAAGAGTTCTGTTGAGCGCGAACTTTACCTCTTCTGCCTCTTTTTACCGCGACCATGCTGCCAGCGCGTTGGCAGCAGACAAGCACAGTTTGCATGTCCAGGCGGAGCAGTTATGCGCTGAAAATAAGCACAATATCGACCGCTTTCTGCAAGGGGTGAAGCATGATGATATTGAAACTTTCGCCCAAACAGTGATCAGTGCGCCCAGGGTTCGGTTGTACGGAGTACGTCAGTTTCATGCGCTATGCAGTTTCTCAGCCTACGGGTTAGGCATGCTGCGCCCTGATGTAGCGCTGCTTAGCGACGCCACCAATGGGGTTGCGGAAGGGCTGGCGTCGTTATCGGAAGGTGACGTGCTGATTGCCGCCAGTTGCCAGCCCTATACGCGCCAAGTGGTGGATGTGTGCCGGATGGCGCAGGCTCATGGCATTCAAACCTTGGCCGTAACCGACTACGCCAGCTCCGCATTGGTCGAGTATGCCCAGGTATCTATCCTGGTGCCCCATGAAAGCAGCTTTATTTCCAACAGCATGGTGGCTTATTTTGCCGCCATGGAGTGCCTGATTAATGCCTGTGCCACGCTGTCAGGAGATGAAGCAGGTAAGGCAATTTCGCGACGGGACCGCTTTATCACCGAGCTAGATATTGAAATGCGTTAAGAGCTAAAGCCTCCAAGTGATTGTTTTGTTTTTTATCTGCATCAAAGTGGTGAGATAGCGCTGGTGTTAGCAGTTTTACACCATGGTAAGTCATCGGCTAGCGACTATAGTGAGTGAGGCCTGTTCACGTTAGCAGCTGACGTGATTCCTACGGCGACCACCAAGGATTAGGAGGCACTATGCAGCAGCCCGATAAAGACGACGCAAAGAAAGAGCAGAAGAAAGATCAACGCGACGACGACCAAGACGACGCCAATCCGATGCCCGACACGCATCATGTCAATCCCGATAGCGACGGCGACTCGTCTTCCAAAAGCTCGCCTTCTAAGAAAGAGTAACCGCCCTTCAACAATGCGTTATTCCTGCGGCGCTACTGTTTGTAGCGCCGTTTTACTTCCACGTTTAGCCTGCCTTCGCCTAGCCTTAGCGAGAGCTTCTGGCCTGGCGCGGTGTCCTCTGCCCGGCGGATGACATGGCCTTTTTCATCCTGGGCAATGGCATAGCCGCGCCCCAACACCGCAAGCGGGCTGATGGCATTTAGTTCACGGGCGGCGCTACTCAAGCGCGCCTGACGCACTTCCATCGCTCGCTGCATAGCGTTGGCTAAACGGCGCTGGAGCTGACTAACACGCTCTTGCTCTGCGCGGTGCAGGCGCACCATGTCTTGGCTGGCTAAGCGTTTGCTTAACTGGGTGACCCGCACTTGCTGCTGCTGAACGGTTTGCTGCATGGCGCGCTGCAGCCGTTGGCAAAGGGCGGTAACGTGCTGGCGTTGACGCTCAAGCTGCTCGCCTGGGTGGCGAAGGCGGGCGCGCAAAGTATCCAACCGTTGGCTATCCCGCTCTAAGCGTGCCTGCATGGCACGCTGTAAGCGGTTTTCTAGCTGTTTTAATTGCTGCTTAAGTGCATGTTGGTCAGGCACTAAACGCTCGGCCGCTGCTGATGGGGTAGGGGCGCGCATATCGGCGGCGAAATCCGCCAGGGTGACATCCACTTCATGACCCACCGCCGACATCACTGGCAAGCGGGAGTGAAAAATCGCCCGTGCCAGATGCTCGTTATTAAACGCCCAAAGGTCTTCTAAGCTACCGCCGCCACGGGTGATCAGTACCACATCCTGGTCAGGGTCTAAGCGCGCCTGTCGGTTCAGTAACCCCAGCGCCGAAATCATCGCAGGGGCGGCCTCGGCGCCTTGTACAGGCACTGGGATCAGCGTGACATCTGCCAGTGGCCAGCGCGCCGCCAGTACCGCCAGCACATCGCGAATGGCTGCGCCGCTGGCGGAGCTTAAAATCAGAATTTTGCGGGGAGGAAAGGGCAGGGGGCGCGTATTGGCAAACACGCCTTCGCCTTCCAACTGCGCTTTGAGGCGCTCAAATGCCGCCAGCAGTTCCCCCAAGCCCGCCGCCTGTACGGCGTCGGCAATCAACTGATAGTCGCCGCGCGGTTCGAACAGCGAGACCCTACCGCGCAGTTTTACCTGATCGCCATCACGCATTGGTGCCGCCACAAAACGCGCCCGCTGGCGAAACAGCGCACAGCGAATTTGTGCACGGTCATCTTTCAAGGTGAAGTAAATATGCCCAGACGCCGGGCGGGAAACATTGGAAAGCTCGCCTTCTACCCACACTTCGCCCACATCGCGCTCAAGGGTCTGTTTGGCGCGCTGATTCAACTGACTAACAGAAAGCGCTTGTGGTGTATCGGGCATAGAGCAACCTTAAAAAGAGAATGAGCGAGCGGGTAGCTTTCGCAAGAATCCTAGCTTATTAGCCATTGGTCTGGATTGAAAACCTTCTTCACATTGCTGGAAAGGCCCTCAAAACGCTATAATAGGGGATTAACTTTCCACGCCCCACTTCCTCTTCTATCAGGGTGTTGCCGCTATGCTACGTATGGCCCAAGAAGCACTTACGTTCGATGACGTACTCCTCGTTCCCGGCTTCTCCGATATTCTGCCCAAGGATGTCAGCCTCAAAACCCGCCTGACCCGCAATATTTCACTCAATATCCCGCTGCTTTCCGCTGCAATGGATACCGTTACCGAAGCGCGTCTAGCAATTGCGATGGCTCAGGAAGGCGGCATCGGCATTATCCATAAGAGCATGACCATGAGTCAGCAAGCTGCTGAAGTGCGTAAGGTTAAAAAGCACGAAAGCGTGATTGTAAAAGATCCGGTCACCGTTAGCCCTAAGGCGAAGCTGGATGACCTGCTGGCGATGGCGCGTGAGAACGGCTTCTCAGGCTTTCCCGTCGTAGAAGGCGAAACCCTGGTGGGTATTGTGACCGAGCGTGATATGCGCTTCCAGCCCAACCACGGCGACAGCGTAGCGGACATCATGACCCCCCGCGAGCGGTTGGTTACCGTCAAGGAAGGCACCGACCTTGAAACCAGCAAAGCCAAAATGCGCGAACACCGCATCGAGAAAATGCTGATTGTGGATGACGAGTTTCATCTGCGCGGTTTGGTAACTTTCCAAGACATCGAAAAAGCCCGCACTTACCCGATGGCTGCCAAAGACAGCGACGGCCGCTTGCTGGTAGGTGCTGCCGTGGGCACTGGCCCGGAAACGCCTGATCGCGTTGCTGCGCTGGCCGAAGCCGGTGTCGATGTGATCATTGTTGATACTGCCCACGGTCACTCTAAAGGTGTTATCGACCGCGTACGCTGGATCAAAGAGAACTTCCCCAACATTCAAGTGATTGGCGGCAACATTGCCACCGGCGCTGCCGCCAAAGCGCTGGCTGAAGCGGGCGCAGACGCCGTTAAAGTGGGCATTGGCCCCGGTTCTATCTGCACCACGCGTATTGTGGCAGGCGTTGGCGTTCCGCAAATCACCGCGGTGTCTAACGTGGCGGAAGCGCTGAAAGAGTTCGATATTCCGCTGATCGCCGACGGCGGCATTCGCTTCTCGGGTGACTTAGCCAAAGCCATCGCCGCTGGCGCAAGCGCCGTAATGGTCGGTGGCCTGCTGGCCGGTACCGAAGAAGCGCCGGGTGAAGTTGAGCTTTACCAAGGCCGTACCTACAAAGCCTACCGCGGCATGGGCTCCATGGGTGCCATGTCTCAGAGCCAGGGCAGCGCCGACCGCTACTTCCAAGACAAGAGCGAAGGTGCCGAGAAGCTGGTGCCGGAAGGCATTGAAGGCCGCGTACCCTATAAAGGCATGATGGGCGCTATCGTTCACCAGCTGATGGGCGGCCTGCGCGCCTCCATGGGTTACACCGGCTGCCGCAGTATTGAAGAAATGCGTACCAAGCCGGAATTTGTACAAATTACCAGCGCTGGCTTTAACGAATCCCACGTTCACAACGTGCAGATCACCAAAGAAGCTCCCAACTACCGGGTGAGCTAACCAGCACGTTTAGTTAAATGGCGCGGCGGGCATTGCCCCGCCGCTTGCTTTTTGGCCTTAACAGCGGCACCCACACCGCTTAACCGAGACCCCGCCATGAGTGACATTCACGCCCATAAGATCCTGATTCTCGACTTCGGCTCCCAGTACACCCAGCTGATCGCCCGCCGTGTGCGTGAGATCGGTGTATTCTCCGAAATCCGCGCCTTCGACATCACCGAAGAAGAAATTCGCGAATACAACCCTAATGGCATCATCCTGGCTGGTGGCCCGGAATCGGTGACCGAGTTGGATTCCCCGCGAGCACCGGCGTGCGTGTTCGAAATGGGCCTGCCGGTGTTTGGTATCTGCTACGGCATGCAGACCATGGCCGAGCAGCTTGGCGGCAAAGTTGAAGGCTCTAACCAGCGCGAATTTGGCTACGCCCAGATTCAAATCGACGGCGACACCCCGCTGTTCAAAGACATCAAGGACCACATCGATACCGATAGCGGCAAAGGCCTGCTAGACGTATGGATGAGCCACGGCGACAAGGTCTCCCAGGTACCTGACACCTTCACCGTGACCGCTTCCACACCGAGCTGCCCGATTGCCGCCATGGCCTGGGAAGAGAAGCAGTTCTACGGCGTACAGTTCCACCCGGAAGTGACCCACACTCTGCAAGGCCAGCGCATTCTTGAGCACTTCGTACTGGATATTTGCGGCGCTGAAAAACTCTGGACGCCTGCACAAATCATCGAAGACCAAGTACAGCGCGTACGCGAGCAAGTGGGCGACCGCCATGTACTACTCGGTCTTTCCGGTGGTGTCGACTCCTCAGTTGTAGCAGCGCTGCTGCACAAAGCCATTGGCGACCAGTTGACCTGCGTATTCGTCGATAACGGCCTGCTGCGCAAAAACGAAGGCGACCAAGTGATGGAAACCTTCGCCAAGCACATGGGCGTGAAGGTGATCCGTGTCGACGCCGAAGAGCTGTTCCTGGGCAAGCTGAAGGGCGAAAATGACCCGGAAGCCAAGCGCAAGATTATCGGCAACACCTTTATCGACGTGTTCGATGAAGAAGCCAGCAAAATCGACGGCGTCGACTTCCTGGCCCAGGGCACCATCTACCCGGACGTGATCGAATCCGCCGCCTCTAAAACCGGCAAAGCGCACGTGATCAAATCCCACCACAACGTTGGTGGCCTGCCGGAAACCATGAAGCTCAAGCTGGTCGAGCCGCTGCGCGAACTGTTTAAAGACGAAGTGCGCAAACTCGGCCTCGAACTCGGCCTGCCTTACGATATGGTCTACCGCCACCCGTTCCCTGGCCCCGGCCTAGGCGTGCGCATTCTGGGTGAAGTGAAGAAAGAGTACGCCGACATCCTGCGTGATGCCGATGCCATCTACATCGAAGAACTGCGCGCCGCCGGTTGGTACGAAAAAACCAGCCAAGCCTTCGCCGTGTTCCTACCGGTGAAATCGGTAGGTGTCGTTGGCGACGGCCGCCGCTACGAATGGGTCATCGCGCTACGCGCGGTCGAAACCATCGACTTCATGACCGCCCGCTGGGCGCACCTGCCCTACGAGCTGCTGGAGAAGGTCTCCAACCGGATTATCAATGAGTTGGAAGGGGTTTCTCGGGTGACTTATGATGTTAGCAGCAAGCCGCCTGCTACTATTGAGTGGGAGTGAGGCTTTCTTGAGAGCTTTGTTTGCAAAACCCGTCGAAAGACGGGTTTTTTTTATCATCAAACTGTTTGGTTGATATATGGCTACTTTGGCAGATTAATTTGTTGATTCAATTGTTTATTCAAAATTCACTTTCAATTCATGTTTAGTAGCAAGAGTAGCTCAGGGAATAGCCGCATGTTAGATTTATGAGTCGCTGAATCTGTCACATATTTTTTATGTTTAAGAGGCTGAAGCTAGCAGGCAAGAGTTCTATGTGCTATCGTCAATAACTAGTTATTTTTAGGATGGTCATCCTAAAGTATAAGGCTTGACTACGAGAATAACCAAATTATAGAGGATAAAAATAGGTCTCTCATATGGAACAGTAAAGGCCCAATATGCGCTATAAACAAGCTTGATGATGAAGTTTTAGTTCACTTTTCCATAGAATAAAATATTTATATTAACTACTCAAGAGCACAACACGTTGTTAGCTAAAGAATGAGAAATTGGCTTATATTGCAGACTCCTTGGAAAAGTGCAGAGGCCAGTGCAAATGCGCATTTATGAGTCAATCTATAAAAATAATCTACGTACTCGACATATGTTGATAAGTAAACTCATCTTTAGTTGGAATAAGGCACATGGTAGATAATCCTCTTGCAGATGCGCAGCGTGAGTCCGCAGGCGCTAGCACCTTCGGAAAATACAATTTTCAATTCCATTGGGCTTTATGCGAAGTAATCAAAAAGCATGAGCAGCAGAAAGAGTACGCTATTCTCATCGAGTATCATGAGGATGTAGTGATTGCGAATACCCTAGAAGCTGATAA
The DNA here is from genome assembly GCF_016107625.1 of Vreelandella alkaliphila. GTDB lineage: Bacteria > Pseudomonadota > Gammaproteobacteria > Pseudomonadales > Halomonadaceae > Vreelandella > Vreelandella alkaliphila. The sequence continues at coordinate 348,250 of NZ_JABASV010000001.1, read as the reverse complement.
AGCGACATTTGAGTTTTATCAGGTGAAAAACCAATCAGCAACGTTTACAGCGGATTCATTAACTAAACGCAAAAAAGGCGCTAAAAAAGCACTAAAGAGCTCGGTTCTAGGGAAACTGCTTGGTTCTTGTCTTAATAAACAATATGAAGATCGTATCACAACAATTGGCTTGGTTTCATCTGGCGGATTTAGTTTTAATTTGGAAAAAGAATTAAAGCTAGATGTTATCAAGATGGGGGATATTGCTGAAGATGAATTAGCAGTGCTGACTCAGAATATTCATAATGAGTTGGGTATAGTTGTACTGCCAGAGCATTTGCAGTTTATTATTCCCGAAATACAACTAAAAAATCAAGAAGACTATGTGCTATCAAATTTTGCACGACTCGTAGATAAGCTTTTTCCGGGAGCATTGTGTAATGCAGTTTCAATCTATCGGGCAGTAGTTGACGAAATGGGCCGAATTGGCCGTTTGGAGTATGACTACAAAGACTGGGCTAGGCTCATCGAAAAAAAATCTTTAACTTCGACAAGTATACATCAAGTTATTACGCTGCATTCGAATCATCCGTGTGTTGATGATATTAAAAATGACTTCGATGACTTGGTTAATGATCTGGGTTGGAGGTCTAATAGGAAACGTAATATTAAACGAAGATTGTCACTATTAGCTCTTCGAAGAGCAGGTTTCATGAGTGCATTAGATATTGATGTTGCTAATTCATTTTTAGTTTCTCATGGCAAAGTCAATGAAGATGACTTTTGTAGTGATGCGGAGTTCGTTGATGCTTTAGTGCAGCAGGCCATTAAAGATGGTCTGCTGAAAAACGTTAAAGATCAAGATGAACTTCTAATTGAGGTTATCTACTGCTTATTAAAGGCTGAGTAATGAAAAATAATTATAAGCTCTTGATTAGAAATCTTAGGGGTCAAAAAAATGAAAGGCTTGCAATTTCAACGACTAGTTCTATTGTCAGATTCGAAAAGACTTGCGAATCAGTTCGAATTTCCGAAGAGATTCAATCTCGTTACCGGAAACGATAATAGCATTGGTAAATCTACGCTTGTTAAGAGCTTATTTTGGGCAATTGGCTGTGATCCACACTTTGATCAAGAGTGGAAATCAAATGATGTAAAGGCCATTCTTTATTTTAAAATTAATAATTTCAATTATATCGTTAGCCGCTATCAAAATACCATATTTTTTGGAGAGCTAGGCGAGCCATTAAAAAAATATTCTAAAATTACTGGAGAATTTTCTCAAGATTTTGCAAAAGTTACAGGCTTTGACCTGCTTCTGGCAAACAAACAAGCTGGTCTAGATTGTCCCCCTCCTGCTTTTTACTTTCTAGCTTTCTATATTGATCAGAAAAAAAGCTGGAATGAACCCTGGAATGGATTTGAAAATCTTTCTCAATACAGTGGTTTTCGAAGAAATCTTATCAAATACTTTTGTGGTTACTTATCTCCTAAATATTTTGAAATTGAAGAGGAAGTCTATGAGCAAAAGGCTCAAGAGGATGCTGCCAATCAGAAGGTTAGCCGTATCGGCGCTGCAATAGAAATTCTTGCGGAGGTTGCACCCACAAAAACGATTGCGATCACTCAGTCGGAATTTGAAATAATTCAGTTAGAGATTGAAAGTGAGCTTAAAGAGTTCACAATCCAACAATTTAACCTATACGAGCAGCAGTCTTTATTGGCTAATGAAATACACGACTTAGAGCAGCAACATCTTATCACGGTTACGTCATCACAAGAGCTAAATAAAGACTATATATTTGCTGTAGAAAATGTTGCTTCTGATTTTTTAGAGTGTCCTCTGTGTGGAGTCCAACATGACAACTCTCTTATAAGTCGAGCAGGGCTTCTAGCTGATAAAGAAGCTCTTGAGCAACAAGCAAATGATATTAAAGATATTTTAAAAGATAAGTATGAATGTAGAGAGTTGTTGGTTGAAAAGCTTAATTCCGTATCGTATGAGATTGAGAGAATAAATGCTAAATACTTATCTCAATATGATGATGTAGAAAATGGTGATAAAGTAGATTTTGAGCAAGCTTTTTACGCTGTATCTCAAAAGAAAGTGAGTCAAAACGTCGCTAAAAATAAAGAAAGCTATCAATTAAAATCTAAGCTAGCCCAAGAGCAACAGAAGGGACTCAAAGCAGATCAGCGGAAGCTTCTAAAAAAGAAAGATAAAGATGATTTGAACGAACTTTTTATGGGTAATTTAATAGAAAATATCGAAAAAATATCTGCTAAAGGTGTGAACCTCCACGGTGTAAAGTCTCCCGTAGACTACAAAAAAATCCTTGGAGGAGGAGCGGCTGAAGGAACTCGTGGTACATTAGCATACCAACTCGCGATATTGCGCCAAATTGAATATGCCGGACATTGTGAATTAGCACCTTTTGTAATAGATACTCCTAATCAACAGGAGCAAGCAGAGCACAGATATAAGAAAGTCCTTGAGGTAATTAAAGAAAATGTTCCAAATGGATACCAAGTGATACTGTGTGCTATGGATAGTGATGTTTTGTCCTCGTACAAAAAAGATGCTCATGTTATTGAGTTGGATGGTAAGCGCTTATTGCAAAGCAAGTATTACGAAACCCTTCGCTATGAATACGAAGAAATAGTCTTAGCCACTAGCAGGTAATATCTATTATTTACTCTTTGGCATCCTTTCTTCGTTGATAGAAAGTGCTATGTGGTCAGCTTCGGTTGGAATTTGTGATCCAGTTGACCAGCCATCCTTTAATGTCTCCTCGCTCGCAGTTAGCCATCACTAGCCCATGAGCCGAATATAAATCATAATCGGCTCATAATATGATCTGAATAGGTGGGGCAATCGGCTCATGTATATCTGGGAACAGCGCAACTGGCCGCACTTTGAGTGGGATGAATCTGTTCTTCGGCCTACGTTGGATGCCTTGCGGTTACTGCAGGGCCGAGTGCTGGGTAAAACTGAGGCTGCGCCTGGGCAGGCGGACCTGGACGTGGAGATGGATGCGTTGATCCAGAATGCTATTCGTACCAGCGAAATTGAAGGTGAGCGCCTGGATGTTGGTTCCGTGAGGTCTTCCGTTGCTCGCCAGCTAGGTTTAGAGCAGGCTGGTGTCTCTGCTAGAACAACACCTGAATCTGAAGCGCTGGTCGAGCTATTGCTGCAATCCACGCATCAATTGGGTGAGCCGCTTTCCCGCGAACAGTTGTGCCTCTGGCAATCCATGCTTTTTGTGCAAGGCCCCGGCGTGCTTGGCAATGTACGAGTAGGCGAGCTGCGTGGGGATCACCCCATGCAAGTGGTGTCGGGGCGTCTTGATCAACCTAATGTGCATTTTGAAGCTCCGCCCCGTGGGCAGTTGGAGGCTGAGCTGGATGCCTTTATTACTTGGTTCAACCAGCCGCCTCAGGGGCTTGATGGGCTGGTTCGCGCTGGCATAACCCATCTATGGTTGATTACCTTGCACCCCTTTGATGATGGCAATGGGCGCGTCACTCGTGCAGTCACCGACCGGGCGCTTGCGCAAGCAGAGCGTCAATCCGTCCGGTTCTATTCCTTGAGCGCGGCCATTATGTCGCGCCGCAATGCTTACTACGATCATCTCGAAAGCGCTCAGAAAGGCAGCCTCGATATTACGCCGTGGTTGTTGTGGTTTCTGGATACGCTGAAAGAGGCACTCGAGCAGGCGCTGTTAAGAATCGACCGTGTGTTAATGAAAACCACCTTCTGGCAGCACCATGCCACCACCGTGCTGAACGAACGGCAAATCAAGGTGCTGAACCGCTTATTGGATACAGCAGAGGAAGAGTTTGAGCAGGGCATCAATGCTCGTAAGTACCAATCGTTGGCCAAAGTGAGTAAAGCCACCGCAACGCGGGATTTGGCCGAGCTGCTGGAAAAAGGCTGCCTTTCCAAGCTTCCCGGCGGTGGGCGCAGTACGCGCTATACGGTGTTACTTAGGCAAGCTTATGAAGGCACGCAGTAAGTAGTGGACTTTGTCAGTGAGGCCATATCGCTTGCAATGAAAATCGACCTATAGCAAGTGAATGCTTTTGCCTCAAGGCACTTTGAAGGTAACTCACCCGCTGTATGCTTTACTATCTGCACCTGTTATTCACGGAGGAAGCATTCATGGCCATAGGTGGTTTGATAGGATTACTGGATGACATTGCCGCATTGGCGAAGTTGACCGCAGCATCACTGGATGATGTGAGTGCCGCCGCTGGGCGTGCAACGGCGAAGGCGGCCGGGGTGGTGGTGGATGATACGGCGGTGACGCCGCAATACTTGCAGGGGGTGACCGCGGAGCGTGAGCTGGCGATTGTGAAGCAGATCGCGCTGGGGTCTATCCGCAACAAGCTGATTTTTATCCTGCCGGTAGCGCTGCTGCTGAATTACTTTTTGCCCGCGCTCTTGCCGATCATCCTGATGGTGGGCGGCACCTACTTGGCCTTTGAAGGCGCGGAAAAGGTCTGGCATAAGCTATCCGGTAAGCATGACGACGATAAACCAGCGGTAGAGAAGGGGCCGGAAGCCGAGAAAAAGATCGTGAGTGGTGCCGTTCGCACCGACCTGATTCTATCTGCTGAAATTATGGTGATCGCGCTGGCCACGGTCTCCCATCAGGGGTTCTGGTCACAGATGGCTAGCCTGGTGGTGGTCGCGTTTGTCATCACACTTCTGGTGTATGGCGTGGTGGCGCTGTTGGTCAAGATGGATGATATCGGCCTGAAACTTGCCCAGCGGAATAATTCGGGAATTCAGGCCCTGGGCCGCAGTCTGGTGACTGCTATGCCCAAAGTGCTAGCGACCATCTCGGTGGTGGGCACCGTCGCCATGCTCTGGGTAGGTGGGCATATTCTGATGGCCAACCTGGGCGCCGATGGCACGGGTTGGTTCAACGCGCCCTATGCGTGGGTACACCATGTGGAGCATGGCATTGCTGAGGCAACCGGTGCCTTGGGCGGTTTGCTGGGCTGGAGTTTCAATACGCTGTGTTCTGCGGTGGTTGGCTTGCTGGTGGGCTCAGTAGTGGTGGGTGTGTTGCACCTTATGCCGGCTAACAAGACACACGTCGACTAGGCGCTCGCCATCATGATCGGCACGCTCGAAGTAACACTCGAAGTGAGAAAGCTACCGATGGTGGTGGGCGAGATAACGGTTCAGGCCATTCATTTTGGAACGAATGGCCTGAAAAGATAAGCAGTGCTTCAGGGAGAGTTGCCGCAAACCTGCATTGGCGTTAGGGCTGATTGAGTCAATCTACCTCTGCTGTTTATATCGCGCTAGTCCTATAAGCATAGCGAGTGTCATCGCTGCCATGCCGCCAGTATAGGCGATAAGTGGCCAAGCGCTGCTTCCATCAATTGCTATCACTGCCCCTGTGCCTATCACACCGACGATAAGACTCTGAACGCAGAAGTGCAGGGCAACAGCAGTACCTGCCATCTCGCTGAATTCATGAAGCGCACCATTGGCTGTCACCGATGTTGTGAACACGATGCCGACCGCAACCAGCCACATGGGTAACACGAAAGACCAGATGCTGGGTGCCAGGAATATCTCGCCCACCCCAAGTAAGGTCGTGCTGAAAAGTAGCATTAGCATGCCACGGGTTACGCAGCCAGGGATTCCCCAGCGTGCCACGAAGCGCTTGGCGAAGCGCGTTGTACCGATCATCACGACAGCTACCGTGGCAAAGGCAACGCTAAAACCCAGTTCAGAGAAGTCGGCCCCTCCGATGAGTACCCGTGGTGCGGTAGAAAAAAACACAAAAAACGAGCCCATTGCAGTGCCAAAAGCCAGCGTATAAACCCAGAAGTAAGGGTTCCTAAGCACTACGCTAAAATCGGCTCTGCTGGAGTGTTCTCTGCTTTGTCGTGTCTCATGCCATTTCGGTAATACGAAGGGAAGTGCTATGAGTGCTGAGATACAGAGAGCAAGAAATATGGCTTCCCAGCCGAAATAACGCGCAATTATGGCTCCTGCAATGGGGCCGAGCGCGGGAACGAAAGCCAACATCGCGTTCATTAAGCTGTAGATGACCGCACTTTCGGGGGTATCCGCATAAACGTCGCGCACCGTTGCGAAAACGGCCACTAGCATCGCAGCCGCCCCAGCAGCCTGTACTAGTCGTAGGAAAACGAAAAGCCAAGCTGACGTGGTAACCGCGAGTGCCAATGAAGTTACCGCGAATACGAAGACCCCGCCAATCAGAATCGGGCGCCGACCAAAGCGGTCTGAAAGCGGCCCGAAAAATAATCTGACCGACACCAAGCATAATCATGTACAGAGTAAGCGTTAGCTGAACTACCTCGGGCGTTGTGCCGAGAATCGCTGGCATAGCGGGCACAATCGGCAGGTAAATATCCATGCCGAGCGACGCTAAAATATTAAAAGGAGCCAGTAAAACCAGCGCTACCGGAAGGCTGTAAGTCCACAGCCGGGGATGTTTAATAGGCACGATAAAATCTCCGCGCAAATAAGATGATTTGGCGGCGGCCTACATGTAAGGAAGTGGTTTAAGCAGGCTGCCGCAACAACGAGAAAGCAGTGTTGCTGCGGCTTAGTGGTCTGACTTTTTTGAATCCATATATCGGTGCTTCATGACTGGCTTAACGACATTAACAGCTTAACAGGAATAAGCAGCGCAGGGCTATTTCATCCTTGAGCCGAATAAAAAGCCTATTCGGCTCAATTTGTGATTCGAATATATCATTTTAAGGCGCCGTCCTCTTTTAACGCCGCCCGGACGAAAGCGCTGGGAGATTGGCCGAGCACCTTGCGAAACATGTTGGAGAAAGCGGCCGGGCTGTCGTAGCCGAGCTCCAGCGCGGTTTGGGTAACGGAACTGCCGGAGAGCAGCCTGGGAATAGCCGCCATCAGGCAGGCCTGTTGGCGCCATACGCCAAAGGAGAGCTCGGTCTGCTGACGGAACAAGCGGCTGAAGGTGCGCTGACTGCAATGCAACTGTCGGGCCCATTCGTCAGGCAGCGTGTGAATGTTTGGCTGGCTGAGAAACGCTCTGCACAGGTTGGCGAGTGGAAGGTCGTGGGGCAGGGGCGCAAACAGTGGCAGGGCCTGAGCCTGCTCCAGTTCGTATAGAAGTAGTTGAGCCAGGGCACCGTCGCGGCCGTTTTCGTCATAGCGCGCGGGGATGTGGGCGGAAGCCAGCAGTAGGTGGTGCAGGAGAGGCGTTACGACCAGCACCTCGCAGCTGGGCGAAGCGCGTGGCGCGACGTGGGGCTCGATATACAGGCTTCGGGTGCTCACCCCATTCATGCGCACCTGATGGCGCTTGCCCGCAGGCAGCCAGACGCCGCTATAAGGCGGCACCATCCAGGTGCCGTCATCCGTATTGACTTCCATCACGCCGCTCATGCCATAGAGAAACTGGGCACGCCGATGGGTATGAAAATCGAGGAGGGTGCCGGGGCGGTAGTCAGTACCGATGGCCACGATGGGCCGTGCCACATGATCCACGTCTGACAGGGGCGTATTGAGCATTAGCGTTAACCTGGCTGAAACGCATTGATGGTTGTCCGAATGACGAATGTCGGCCAATTCTCGCCAGCATATAGTGCCTGCTGTTTCGTTTCATCAGGAGAGTGCCGGTGTATAGCGTATTGCTTCTTTGTGGCGGGTTGGCCGGAGTGACCACCGTGTTGTTCGGTTTCGGCGGTGGGTTTGTCGTGGTTCCTTTGCTGTATACCCTGCTGATTGCCCTCCATGGGCTGGATAGTGGCATCGGTCAGGCGGCCATGCATATCGCGGTGGCTACCTCGACGGCGTTGATGGTATTTGCTGCTTCGCTGTCCACATGGCGTCATCATCAACGGCAGACTGTGCAGTGGCATCTGGTGCGTCCGCTAGTGGGCTATATCGCCATGGGGGCTGTGCTGGGCGCGGCGGCGGCCGTGTCGTTAAGTGGCGAGTGGGTGCGCTGGGCGTTTATCGGCTATTTGGGTCTCACGATTGCGGATGCCGTTCTGCGGCCCGGTTTTCTGCATCAGGCGGAGAGCGACGTGCATCCTATGGGGCGTGGGGTAACAGCGATGACAGGGACATTGATTGGTGCGGTGGCCGCCTTGTTGGGTGTTGGTGGCAGTGTGATGACCGTTCCGCTTATGCGCCGGAGAGGCGCGAGCATGACGGCAGCCACCGCCATGGCCAATCCCCTATCGTTGCCCATGGCGGTGAGTGGCACCGCGACGTATGTGTTGCTGTCGTCAAATCACCCTGCGCTGGGGGACTGGTATGCCGGTTATGTGGATCTGCGCGCCTTGCTGGTACTCGCCGTGGGCTCATGGCTCGGTATCCGCCTGGCGTCGACCTGGATCGGGCGAATTCCTGACCGTATTCATGCCAGGGTATACCTGCTACTGCTAACCATGGTGCTGGTGGTGATGGTTTTTGTGCGTTGAAGCGTCTAATTTTGCTTGGCAGAATCATGGTAATTTTTAACTGTATGTATGAACAGTTTTTGTGGTAATGTTTACTTAATCTCTGATTGCGAGCGCGTTTGACTCTCTTTTTTAGTATGGAAAGGTGACTACTGTCGTATTGAGTGCTGCTTGCTTGGGAGGTGCTTGTTTTGAAGAAATAAGGCGTTTGATGTAAACCTGGGAGGCAGTACTCATGAATGATCAGAAAATACAGATATTTACCAGCGAAGATGGGCAATCACACCTCGAGGTAACGCTGGAACAAGAGACCGTTTGGTTAAGCCAGGCGCAGATGGGGGGCTTGTTCGCAACTACGCCCGAAAACGTTCTCATGCACCTACAGAATATTTTTAAAGACGATGAATTGAGTGAGCAGGCAACTACTAAGGATTTCTTAGTAGTTCGCCAAGAGGGTAAACGGCAGGTTCGACGCAGCATCAAGCATTACAATCTGGATGCTATTATTTCCGTTGGGTATCGGGTCAGTTCCAAGCGTGCCACCCAGTTTCGTAGATGGGCCACTCAGGTTCTTAAAGACCATTTGGTTCAAGGCTACACCCTTAACCAACGCCGCCTAACTGAGCGTGGCATAGAGTTTGAGCAGGCGGTGAGTTTGCTCAGCCGAACCCTGACCAATCAAGGCTTGGTTTCAACCGAAGGCGAAGCGGTTGCCCGTGTGATTAGCGATTACGCCCGCTCCTGGAGTTTGCTACAGGGCTACGATGAGCAGCAGTTGGCGGAAGTGGGTATCAAACAGCCGGGTATGCAGCCTTTAGGGTTGGAAGAGGCACTTCAGGCCATCGGTGAGTTGAAACAGACCCTGATTGGCAAGGGGGAGGCCACCGAGCTATTCGGTCAGTTGCGGGGTGACGGTCTGACGTCCGCCCTGGTCACTATTGAGCAAGGCTTTGGGGATGAGCTTTTTTACCCTAACGTCGCCACTCGCGCCGCGCACCTGCTTTACTTTGTGATCAAGAATCACCCTCTGGCCGATGGCAACAAACGCTGCGGCTCGTTTCTATTCTTGTGGTACCTGCGCCGCAACGCCGCGTTGCTGGCAAAGCCAGTAGAGCAACTGATTAATGACAATACCCTAGTGGCCCTGGCCCTATTGGTGGCAGAAAGCCTACCGGATCAGAAAACGTTGATGATTCGGCTGATCGAACATTTCATCTTGTTGCGATAGCTGTACCCCTCGCTGGCGACCGCAGGGGCTTTGCCCATTAAGCCTCTTCTATTCCATCCACTAGAAAAACGCGATAGTCGGCACCCTGGAAACGGTGTTTGCGGGCTTCCTGATAGGCGGGGCTTTCGTACCAGGCGCGGGCGGCGGTCATGTCGGGGAAGCGTAGAATCACCGCACCTTCCATGGCGCTTCCTTCTAGCACCTCAACATCACCATAAAAGGCGAGTGGTTGTGGGTCGTGGCCTTCGCGGGCGGCTTTGGCCTTTTCGCTGTAGCGCTTCATTTCTTCGTTGTCGTGAGTGTGTTCACGGGTTAGGACGATGTAGGCGGGCATTCGGCTCTCCTCGTGGGTATTAAATGCGCTATGCAATCATACCTGTTGTTGGTTGGGCGCTGTCCACTTACTCTCAAACCCCTGCTCTCATAACCTTACTCTCGAACCCCAGCTCCTAAAGCCCCATTAGCAAGCCACCAACCTATTCGATTGCCTTGATAGCAACTGTCGGTATCATATTGTGGGTGTTGTCCATCATTACGCCCCTTTACCGCGAGCTTCTATGACCCAATCTAAAACGCCGTTCATTGTGGTGCTGAGCTTGGCATTGACCATGATGCTGGGCCCGTTTTCCATGGATACGTACCTGCCAGCTTTTCCGGTTATTGGCGAATCGCTGGGAGTTTCTCAGCAGGCGGTGTCGCTGAGCGTTTCAGTGTATGTCTTCGCGATGGCGTTTGGTCAGTTAATCGGCGGTGCGCTTTCAGACCGATTCGGGCGCCAGCGGGTGTTGATGAGCGGCCTGGCGATTTTTGCGCTTTCAAGCATTGTCATTGGTATCGCGGATTCTCTGAACACGCTGCTCGTCGGGCGGGCAGTTCAGGCTCTTGGCGCCGGTTTTACTCTGGTATCTGTGCCGGCGCTGGTGCGCGACCGGGTGGCGGGCCGCGACGCCGCGAAACTGTTTTCGATGATGGGCTTTATCATGGTGTTGGCGCCTGGCATTGCGCCGAGCGTGGGCAGCGCGATTCTGGCGCTGGGTTCCTGGCACTATATCTTTTTCGCTTTGGCGATATACGCGGTACTGCTGGTGCCGTTGTTGGTGCGGGTGCTTTTTACCGGTACGGGCAAGGTGTCTCGAGCGAAAAGCCCTAAGATGAGCCTGCTGGCGCGTTACAAAATGGTACTGTCGACAAAGCCGGCCCTGCCGTTCATCGTTTGGCAGGCTGCCTCATTTTCTACTCTGATGATGTTTATCACCTATGCATCATTTATCTATCAGGGGCATTTCGGTAAATCTCCATCAGCCTTTTCAATGCTGTTTGCGGCGAATATCGTCGCGATGCTTATCTTCAATATTCTCAATCGAGTGTTGCTTTCCAGGCTATCGTCACTGCGTATCCTGCAGCTGGCAACGGGCTGTCAGGGTGTTGGAATACTGTTATTGGTGGTGGCTGCCTTTATGGAGTGGCCGCTGTACGCCTTCCTGCCCGCCATGATGCTGACCATCGGTGCGGTAGGGGCGATCTCGCCGAATATTCAGGCCTGCTTTTTGGAGTACTTTCCCACCAGTGGCGGGACGGCCGCAGCGCTTTTGGGCGCCGCCCAGTTCGGTGTTGCCGGGCTGCTGAGCGCATTGTCTGCCATGTTGCCGCATACGCTTGAAGCGGTCATCCTGGCCATGGCCGCCTGTGGCTCGGTGGCGTACCTGATGCTTGCCCGTTCTATCATCAAAGGGCGGGCCGCTGTTGAGGCGGACTAGGCCAGGCCCTACTCACTTGTTGCTAAAATACCCTTGCCAAAAGCCACGTGTTATCCAAAACATAATGATCCATGACGATAGAAAAGGCTGGCTGTAATGAATATTGATCTTTACCAGGTAGATGCGTTTGCCTCTAAGCCGTTTGAAGGTAACCCTGCGGCGGTTTGCCCGCTGGAAACGTGGTTGGATGATGCGTTGTTGCAGGCAATCGCCACGGAGAACAACCTCTCTGAAACCGCCTTTTTTGTGCCGACTGAGTCTGGCTATCACCTGCGCTGGTTTACCCCTTCAGTGGAAGTGGATTTGTGTGGTCATGCCACGCTGGCGGCGGCGTGGGTGATCTTTAATGTGCTGGGCGATAGCGCTGAAACACTGCAGTTCGAGACCCGCAGTGGGCAGCTTTTAGTGCAGCGTGACGGCAACGAACTGGCGATGGACTTTCCCGCAAAGATAGTCGAACCCTTGGCGATGGAAACTGAGGTAAAGGCAGGGTTAGGGATTAACGAGATCGAAGCGCTGCTGATATCTGACGATATCGTAGTGGTGGTTAACGATGCTCAGTTGATTGAATCGCTAGCACCGGACATGCAGCAATTGAAGCGCCTTCCAGGGCGCGGCATTGTCGTTACTGCGAAAGGCAGCGATGTAGATTTTGTCTCTCGTTGGTTCGGCCCCAAAGTCGGTGTGGAAGAAGACCCCGTTACTGGCTCGGCGCATACCTCGCTTGCGCCTTATTGGGCGAAAAAGTTGGGTAAACAGCAGCTTACAGCACGCCAGGGTGGAGCCCGAAAAGGTGCGCTGAGCTGTGAGATAGAAGGCGACCGCGTGATTATCAAAGGCCGCGTTGCGCCTTACTTGAAAGGGGTAATTACGCTGCCATCGCAGTGACAGGACAGGCCAGGCCAGGCCAGGCCAGGCCAGGGCTGGTGCAGTCGATAATCCGCTAATGAGAATTAGCGGAATCGTCAGCCGGGATAAAGGTCGCAGGCTCTGCCACTGGAGGTAGCTGCTTGTTTTCCAGAGTTGCCAAGGCAATCTTGTAACAATCCTCAATATGGCTGTTGCCCATGTACTTCATGGCGGTAAAGCTAATAGTGCCTGCTACGGCGCTGCCAATAAAGGGAACAAACTTAGTAACCCCTTTGGCGGCGACTTTAACGCCCATCTTATTCAGCAGCGTTATGATTAACTTCTTGGTGATGTATTTTCCGGCTAACTTGCTTCCCGTATTGGAAATGGCGGTCATCACAAAGAGTTTGGTTTCGGTATCTAGGCTTTCGATTTGTTCAGGCGATAACCCAAACTGAGCGTTAATTTTGGGAATTATGCGCATCAAGATAGCCACGTCAGAGCCGATATCCAGCCCAGGTATGGGAATGATAGCGGTGCCCGCCGAAATCCCTGCGCTTTTGGTCACCATCGAATAGCATGACTTTTTAATGGCATCGAGTTGTTCCCTTGTCTCAATCATGCGGTGTTCCTTTTTTACGATACTGAACTGCGATATTGCAGGGGGCAGCCTTTACGCCGTTACTTCTCCGCATCCCCGCTCGGTGCAGGTGGGTTGGTGGTCATACAGCGTTTGAATGATCTGACAGTTAGCCGCCTTGCCGCCTCGGCATTGGTGAACCACTTGGCGCAGTTCGCCTGCCAGTGCTTGTAAGGCAGCGATGCGTTCTTCTAAGTGCTCTAGATGACGGCTGGCAATATTATCGGCGGCGGTGCAGTCGGTGTCGGGGTTGTCGGAAAGTGCTAACAACTCCTGGATACTGTGCAGATCTAACCCCAGGCTACGACCATGGCGAATAAAGCCAATGCGTTCTAATGCCGCTTGATCATAAGACCGGTAGCCTTGCTCTCCTCGCTGTGGCGGTGCCAGTAATCCCAGCTTTTCATAATGGCGAATGCTTTCCGGCGAGCATCCGGTTTGGCTGGCAACTTCCCCGATACGATAGTAGCGTTTCATAAGCTTGACCCTGTAACGATTACAGGGTTTAGGCTAGTCGTTATTCTCTTGACTAACAAGCAGGTAACCGACGATGAGTTTGATCAATGAGCTGTTGAGTATTGCGTTAAGCGCCGCACCTTGGCTGCTGCTGGGGTTGGTGATTGCGGGATTAATTAAGGCTTTAATGCCGGAACACTTATTACAGCGTTGGATGGGTGGCCGCGGGCTGGGTAGCATTACCCGGGCGGCGGTGATTGGTATGCCGTTGCCGCTGTGTTCGTGTGGGGCGATTCCCACCGCGCTGGCGTTGCATCGGGGTGGGGCGGGCCGTGGGCCAACCACGTCTTTCCTGATTAGCACACCTGGCGTTGGGGTGGATTCAATGCTCATCACCAGTGTGCTGTTAGGCCCCTTAATGGCGCTGGCGCGAGTGTTGGGAGCCTTGGTAACTGCGATAGTAACGGGCATTTTAGTGGGCTTTACCGGCCAAGCAGCGCTGCCGAAAAGCACCCCTGTTAGCAGTTGCTGTGCATCAAAAGGCTGTGACGCTGACAGCGCTAACGCACATGCCACTGAGTCGACGGGGGTAATTGCAGGATTGAAGTATGCCTTCAGTGATTTATTGGATGACATCAGTAGCTGGATGTTTGCCGGTTTATTGTTGGCGGGGGTGCTGGTTACCTTTGTGCCGCCAGAAACTCTGGTAGGTTTTTCGGGTGGTTTGTTGGCGCTAATCCTTATGGCGGTCATCGGCATTCCCTTGTATATCTGTGCTACTGCAGCCACCCCCGTTGCTGCTGGTTTACTATTGGCGGGCATTTCACCGGGAATGGCGTTAGTCTTTCTGCTTGCTGGTCCTGTAACGAGCCTAGCCACCCTGGCTATTCTGCGGCGTGAGTTTGGAAACCAAGCGTTAGCGGTTTATCTCGTCAGCATTCTGCTGGTGACGGTGTTGATCGGCTGGGTGTTTGATAAAGGGCTAGCAATGACGGGATGGGATCCGGTTCAGCAGGCCAGCCAAGTTCAGGAGCTGCTACCTGCATCTGTCGAGTGGTTGGCTTTAGGCGCATTAGTCCTGTTCTCTATTCGTCCTATACGTAAGCGGTTGTTGGGGTTTTAGATCGCTGCATTCACTAATAAGTTTTTTGAAGAAATGATCATAAATAGAGCTGAGCTTTACCGGCAGTTAGCCTTAGAAACGCACCTGCGGCAGGGGTTGTCGACCATTAATAGAGTCATCTGCGTGCTGATTTTGCTGGCATCGCTGGTGGCTATTTTGGAAACGGAGCCAATGCTGCGGGCGCTTTCACCACGCCTTTTTCCTACCTTAGAAACTGTGTTTGTGGTGATCTTTATCGGTGAGTATTTATTGCGTCTGTATGTTGTCGGTGAAGATCCTCGTTACCGCGGGATAAAAGGCCGGTTGCGCTATGTGTTTTCGTTTTGGGCCATGGTGGATTTACTGGCGATTTTGCCTTACTTCCTGGGATTTATGGTTCAAAACAACGGCTTCTTACTACGCATGTTGCGTTTGGGGTTAATGCTGCGGCTAACCCGTTTAGGTAGATTCAGCCAGGCTTGGGCTGCACTGGCAGAGGCGCTGAAGTCTCGTTCTCATGAGCTGTGGCTGAGTGCGGGTTTGGCGATGCTATTGCTGCTACTTTCCTCTTTCTGCCTTTATTTGGCGGAAGCCTCAGCTCAACCGGATGCTTTTGGCAGCGTGCCCCGTGTGCTGTGGTGGAGTGTTACTACGCTGACGACGGTAGGGTATGGCGATATGGTTCCTATCACTGGGTTAGGTAAGTTTTTTGCGGGATTGACGGCGGTGGCGGGCATCGGGATTATCGCGATGCCCACGGGGATTTTAGCGGCGGCATTAAGTGATGCGTTTCAGAAAAATCGCTAGTCTCAGGTGGGAAGTCAACCGCTGAGGCCTGTTAGGTGTTATTCCCACGACGAGTGGGGCGTTATGTCGTGGGAGACGTGTTACTAAAACATCCAGGTCGCGCCTAGTAATGGGCCACTCATCGATACATCAACGCGGGTGCCGTTTTCATCGCGGTCTACTGCCAAGTGCCGAAAGCCTGCTGAAAGGTGAAAAGCATCATTTACCTGGTAATTCGCGGTGGCGACCGCTTGCCATGTGCTACTGGCACCTATGCCGAAGCCGCCCCCATCAACATGTACTAACGTTGACCACTTAGGTGTCCACGTTGAACGCAGTCGGGCAGCTAAAAGCGGATCGACCCAGCGTTCAGTGTGACTGGCACTAACGCCTAAGGCGGGCACGCTCACGTCAGCTTCTATTCGCCAAGCCCGTGCACCCGCTAATAGATCTAGGTATTGGGTCGGGGTGTTGAGCACTTGATAGCCTGCTGCTGCAGTTATCGAACGCTGACGTAGGTTGCCTTCTATCGCAACGCCGGGTAGCAGCGTGCTCTCATGGCTCAGTGATGCCCAGGTAACATCTCCAAACAATACCCAGCGGTCTTTACGGGCGCTGCCGGCCATAAAAAAAGCACCTTCTAGGTCACTCAATACATCACTAAAAGAGCGTGAGGTGCTGATAGTCGGGGCGTTGGAGAGTGGCCGCACGTCGCCAGCCAGCCCTACCATCCACACATAGGGGGTTAGCTGGAAACGCCAAGAGTCATCTTGTGCGTGGGTATTGGCAGCGAAGCCAGCAGCCAAAAAGCCAACTGAGGCAATAAGTAAGCGGGCGTTGGGCATCATCATTGTCCTTATGAGGGTGTCCTAATGAGGGTGTCTTTATGTTAGCCGTGCCGTTTAACTTTTACCGACATATGTTCACCGACTCAAGCGGTAGCGCAACTTTGGCAGTGTGCGAGCGACGGGCGGCAAACGGGTTGCCATGACTAACGTGGCAATGGCGGCATACATGGCCCACTCTTGCATGTCGGCGCGCACCACCCAAAAGAAGTGCAGCAGTACTAGCCCTAAAATAACGTAGGCAAATTTGTGTAACGGCTTCCAGCGTTTGCCTAAACGGCGCATTGACCAGCGGTTAGAGGTAGCACCCAATACGGCAAGGCCGATCAGTGCGATCATGCCGACAATGATGTAGGGCCGTTTGACCAGCTCGCTACCCAACAGTGCCCAGTTAAGCCCTAGAATAAACAGCGCGTAGCTGAGCATGTGCAGGGTGGCGTAGGCGAGTGTCCATAGACCAAGCTGACGACGGATCAATGCAAAGCCTTTCCAGCGGGTGAGCTTGGTGAGCGGCGTAAGGCTTAGCGTGAGGAGTAGCATCCATAGCCCGCCAATGCCGATGTTCAGCAGCAGGTAATTGCCTGGTTCGGGGCCTGCGGCGTTAATCGCTACCTGCCAGCCCCAGAACACCAGCGGCGCGAGCGCCGCCAGGAAAACGCCTATCCGCCACAGTAACCATACCCGTGGCGCAGCCATTAGTAGTGCTTCCTTAAATCCATACCAGCATATAGCTCGGCAACCTCGTCGGCATAGCCGTTGAACATCTGGGTATCAATGGTATTAGCGTTGAACAGGCTGTTGGGAAGCCGCCGCTCGGTGGCTTGGCTCCAGCGTGGGTGGTCAACTTGTGGGTTAACGTTGGCGTAGAAACCATACTCATCGGCGGCGATTCGTTGCCAGGAGTTGACTGGCTGCTCTTCCACCAGTGAGATACGCACAATCGATTTAATGCTTTTGAAGCCATACTTCCAGGGCACCACCAGCCGCAAGGGTGCGCCGTTTTGGTTGGGCAGTTCACGGCCATACATGCCCATGGCGAGCAGTGTTAGCGGGTTCATAGCCTCGTCTAGGCGTAAACCTTCCACGTAAGGCCAGTCGATTATTGAGAACGAAGAGCGCTGGCCACGCATTTGTTCTGGGTCCACCAGGGTTTCAAAGCGCACGTACTTGGCTTTGCTAGTGGGGTCGGCACGTCGAATCACCTCCGCAAGGGGGATGCCAAGCCAGGGAATGACCATCGACCACGCCTCTACGCAGCGCAGTCGGTAAATGCGCTCTTCAAACTGCGAAGGCTTAGCGAAGTCTTCTAGGGCAAAGCGCCCGCCGTTATTTACTTCACCATCGACCACCACGCTCCAGGGCTGGGTTTCCAGGCTGCCTGCATGGCGGGCGGGGTCGCGTTTATCGGTGCCAAACTCAAAAAAGTTGTTGTAGCCGCTGGCATCGTCAAAGGGGGCGATTTTATCTTTATCAGGGTCGCTGGGGGTGATGGCTCGCCATTGGGTGTCACTGATTTTTTCCTTCAGCCAGGCTGGGGCATCGCCTTCCGGCACATCAGAATAATCTTCGTTGGCGCGGACGTGGCCGGAGAGGGCAAGCCCCGCGCCTAGGCCCGCCATGCCGCCCATAAAGCGCCGTCGGGAGAGGTAAATAGATTCCGGTGTTACATCGGATTCGTGTAAATCACTCGGTTTGGCAATCTTTATAAGCATGTGGTGTCTCCACTCGCTACGGGGAAAGGGTGATAAATACTGTGACCAGTTTGCATGAGAGTTATCACAACCAACTCCCTAGGTTATTACGTATTTATAACGTTGGAGGGCGAGGGGGCGGTGGGTAACCGTATGCAGAACGATGCTCCGCCACTGGTTAGGTTTTCGACACCGATATCACCGCCCTGAAGCGTCATGATTCTGCGCGCAATAGCCAGCCCTAGCCCAGCATGGCCAGCGCCACTAGAGGTTTCGCCACGATAAAACGGGTCAAATATATGCGGCAGGTCCTGTTCCGCAATACCTGGGCCGCTGTCTTGTATGCAAACCTGTGGTTCTCCATTCGTTTGACTAAGCACAACGTTGATGTGGCCGCCAGCGGGACTGTAGGCAATGGCGTTGCTGATTAGGTTGTCCAGCACGCGTTCGGTCATCGCTAGGTCGGCATACGCGGTTGGTAATGCTGGGTTGCCACTTAACGTTAGCGCCAAGTGGCTGTCGCGTGCAGCTTGGTCGTGTTTCTGCACCACGTCATGGACCAGCTCCGCTAGCGGGAAGGGTTCTGGCACGGGCTGTTTCTCTCTTGCCTCAAGTGCAGCAAGCTCGAAGAGCTCATCCACTAAGCGGCTTAACCGACGGCCCTCTTTGAGTGCAATGTCGAGAAAGCGATCCTGTTCTTGGGGGCTGAGACGATCACGCCTTAATTTCAGGCTTTCGATATAGCCTTGCATGGAGGCTAGTGGAGTACGCAGATCGTGGGATACCTGGGCGATCAAACGACGGCGCTGGGCATCTTTTTCTGTCAGTTGTTCGATCTGGGTGGCAATTCGATGGGCCATGTCGTCAAAGGTAGCGTCCAGATAATCGATCTCATCGCGCACCACAGACTGTTTGTCGTGCCATCTGTTGTCGAGTTGGGGCTGGCTCATGTCGCTGTTCTCGAACGCTTCTACTCGGCGTGTTAATGATCTCAGGCGGCGGGTAAGCAGGCGAAAAATGGTTAGCCCTGCGAGCATCGCCACGGTTAGGCTGACCAGCAACGCCCAGGCGCTCATTTCCAGTAGTTTGCCACCACGGGCCATGGTTTCCGCTGCGTCGTACTCTTCACCCCGCAATACCACATAAAGGTACCCTTCGGGGTTGTCTGCTGTTGGCACCGGGGTAACGGAAAAGACTTTCTGCCGATCGTGACTGCGGGGGTCATCGCCAAGTATCGGATAAAGGCTCATGTCATCCATCAGCCTGCGTATAGGAGCCATCGAGACTTGCTTGCGTTTAATCTTCGCTGGGTCTGCTGAATAAGACAGAATGGTGCCATCCAGTCCTAGCAGGTAGATCTCGATGCTGGGATTAATGGCCATGTAGAGTGCGAACAGTTCTTCTAGAGCGCTACTATCCAGTTGTCCGTTGCTGACCAGATTTCTGTCTGATACTAGATTTTTGGCCAGATTCTGGTGTAACGCCTGATTGACCGAAGCGTTGTATTCACGCAGCGAATAGAGGCTGATGAAGGTATATAGCAGGCCGACGGCGAGCAATAACAGAAACAAGCCAAAGGCTAGCCGAGTATAGAGTGTTTTCAGCATAACTTATTCGCGGAAGCGATAGCCCACCCCCCAAACGGTTTGGATAAAGGCCGGGTCAGCGGGATCTGCTTCGATCTTGCCCCGTAAGCGGTTGATATGGGTATTGACGGTATGCTCATAACCTTCGTGGCTGTAGCCCCACACGGTATCAAGCAGTTGGGCACGGCTAAATACTCGCCCGGGATGCGTGGCAAAATGCCAAAGCAGGTCAAATTCCCTAGCGGTGAGTTCGACTGGTTGATCCTTTATAAACACCCGCCGACGCAGCGGATCAATGCGCAGCCCATCGGTGATTAATTCTTGCTGGCTGGGTTGCGTGACGGTGGCAGATGCCATGGCATCTACGCGTCGGAATAAGGCTTTCACCCTTGCCGATAGTTCAGCCACACTGAAGGGCTTAGTGAGGTAATCATCCGCCCCCATTTCCAGGCCCAGCACTCGATCCAGCTCAGTGCTTTTAGCGGTAAGCATCAGTACCGGAACGTAACCTGGGCCGGAGCGGATTTCGCGGCAAATCGATAGCCCGTCTAAGCCGGGCAGCATCAGGTCGAGAACTACAAGGTCGATGCCCCCTTCACGAAAACGTTCAAGCCCGGTATCACCCCGCTCACAAAGAATAGGGTTCATGCCAAGCTCGGCCACATGCATGCGGACGAGCTCACCGATACCCGGGTTATCCTCAATAATCAGTACGTTTCGTGTCATAGGTCGTCGCATTATCTTCTTTTGTGCTTTTGCCTTATGGCTCTAGGCGCTTGGATGCTGGTGATATTTTCCTACTCATTGGTCGGAAGATTCGAGACTATCTTCGATGTACACCATTACGGGGGTGTCACGGAGTGATATAGAGTGTATCGCGCAAAGTTCACAAATGTGTCACGGGGACTCTAACGATAGGGCGATGTCTGCATTAACGCCTCCCCTTATTTCAATAAGTGTGTTTCAGCAAGGAGAGCGCCCATGGCTACTACACGCCGTAAACTCATGTCGTTAATCGAGCAGGGAGTGATACCTCCTGAACAAGTGCCGTTAGCGGTTAAAGTGGCGGGACTACACCCGTCGGCCCACGCCTGGGCGCTGTTGATTGACCGGCTGCTGCTGTGGCTGGGTGGCCTGGCACTGGCCTGCGCGGTGCTGTTCTTCGTGGCTTTCAATTGGTCGGACATGGGCCGCCTGCCGCACTTTGCGTTAGTGCAGGCCGCGCTGGTGTTGTCGGCAGGCATTGCGGTGTGGGGCAGCGCGAACGTGATGCTTTTTCGCGTAGCGTTAACTGCGGCGTTTCTGTTGATAGGCGTACTACTGGCGCTGGTGGGACAGGTTTACCAAACTGGCGCAGACCCATGGCAGCTGTTTTTCCTCTGGTCTCTGCTCACTTTGCCGTTGGTATGGGCAGCACGCTTTGATGCACTTTGGGTAGCGTGGATAGGGCTTTTGAACCTATCCGTGTGGCTATATAGCAGCACCTGGGGCGGTATTTTAGGCAGCGTGTTCTTTACTGATAACGCCGCTTTATGGGGGCTGGTGCTGATCAACTTAGCGGCTCAAGTCGTCTGGGAGTGGGGCGCGCAGCGCCGAGGTTGGCCGGGGCGTTGGGCAATTTGTTTGTTGGCGCTGGGTAGCGGCGTGCCGCTAACACTGTTGATGATGGCGTGGGTGAGTGGGGAAACGCATGCGTTGACACCGATTGTGGCGGTTTACCCCGTGTGGTTGGCAGTGCTGTATGGCGTTTATCGTCAGTGGCGGCTTGAGCTATTTATGTTGGCAGGGGGCTGCGTCTCGCTGATTGCGGTAGTCACATTGCTGCTCGCACGCTACGTACTATGGGAAGGCCAATGGAATGAAGGCGGCTTGCTGTTGCTGGCAGGTGCGGTCTTTGCCATGGGGGCGGCAGCGGTGATGTGGCTGAAGCGATTAAACGCGGAGGAGGCGTCATGAGTCAGTCTATGAGTACGTTAAAGCAGCGATTAACTCAGGCGGGCATTGCGCTAAATGAGCCTTCATCAACAGCGCCGCTGGAATCACCTTGGTTCGTGCGGGTTCTGCAGGCGTTTTCCGGCTGGTTAGCTGCGCTGTTTTTGTTGGGCTTTATTGCCACGGCAGTGGTATTTGTACTGGAAAGCTCAGTGGCTTCTCTTGTTGTAGGCAGCCTGTTGATTGGCGGGGCATTTGCACTACTACGCGCAGCGCGAAGCGATGTGTTGGAGCACATGGCGCTGGCGTTTAGTTTAGCTGGGCAATTATTAGTGGCCTGGCCAGCGGTCGAAATGTGGGGTATTTCCGCAAGCCTATGGTGGGTACTGCTGGCGCTACAGTGCGCGCTGGCGCTGATCATGCCGAGCCAGGTTCACCGTAGTATGTCGGCGTTTTTAGCAAGCCTAGCGTTAACGATGGCGCTGGCAGTCAATGGACTGGCACCGGTGGCGATTGGTTTGGTGGTGCTGGTGCTTACACTGCTCTGGTTGAATGAATGTCGTTGGCCAGGGCGCATAGGGGCGGTTCAGGCATGGGGAGCTGGCCTGTTAGTAGGGTTATTGGTGCTTCAAGGGCAGGCATACTCTAACCAGCTTGCTTGGCTTTACGATTCAGGGGCTCAGTGGTTTGGCCCATGGCTCGCCAGTTGGCTGAGCACTGCTTTGGTGGCGTTGGCCTTAGTGTGCGTTATCCTTCAGGCATTTCGTCAGCATTCTCAGCCTGCCATTGCGCAACGCTTGGCGATTTACGGCGCAGTCGCGCTAGTGACGGTGGTATCAGTTTATATGCCGGGGCTTGGCGCCGGGGTTACCGTACTACTGCTCGGATTTACGATTGGCCATCGGGTGCTGATGGGAAGCGGTATTTTGTTACTACTGATGGCGGCTAGCAGTTACTACTACTGGCTGGACGTGACGCTGTTGATGAAATCACTCATGTTGCTGGCAATGGGGGCGTTACTGTTATCCATTCGCTGGTTATTGAAGCGTTGGTGGCTAAACCAGTGGCTAACAGTGCATAAGCCCGCGCCGCTAGGAGATACCAATGAGCAGTAACGTGACGCGACACCGCTGGTTAGTAATTGCCGCCACTGTCGTTGTGCTAGCGGTGGTTAACTGGACTATTTGGCAGAAAGAGCATCATCTGGCCGAAGGTGAGATTGTTTATTTGGAGCTTGCCCCGGTTGATCCGCGCTCGTTAATGCAGGGCGACTACATGGCGCTAAACTTTGCGTTGGCTAACCGTATTCGCATGCAGCGCGCAATGGATCGCCACGAAGAGGCGGGTGGAAATGCCATGCAAACGGCAGCCAATGACAGCGTGGTGGTTCGTTTGGATGACGCATCAATCGCACACTTCCAGCGCTTGGATGATGGCACGCCGCTAGGTGACGACGAAAGGCGTTTACGTTATCGGCTGCGCAATGGGGACGTGCGCTTTGCTACGGATGCGTTTTTCTTTCAGGAAGGACACGCCGAGCGTTTTGAGCCCGCCCGCTACGGCCAGTTCCGAGTCAACGAGCACGGCGAGCTACTGCTAGTGGCGCTATACGATGAATCGCTAAACCGCTTGGGAGAGATGGAAAGGTGATGCGTTGCATCAGTGTTCAATACCCATTGCCGCATAGCGCTCGGCTAAGAAATCAAGCAGCGCCCTTACTGAGGGAAGTAAACCGCGGCGAGAGGGGTAAACAGCGTGGATGACTTCCCGTCGAGGCTCCCACTCGGGCAATACCGATATAAGTGCCTTTGATGTTAGTGAATCCTCCAGCATTAGTCTTGGTAATTGAACGATGCCAACACCCGCCAATGCGGCTCTATAAAGTGCGGTCATATCAGTGGTAATAAACCGTGGAGAATGTTCAATTCGGCGCTCTTCACCGTCGCGCTGAAGGTGCCAAACGTGAGCTTCCTCTGGCCTTGCTCTGCTTAGGCTAGGCAGTTTGCGAAGATCGTTGGGCGTTGATGGCATGCCGTGCTGTTCAATCAGTGTTGGGCTTGCTACCAAGCATTGCCCGCGATCCGATAGTACCTTCAGAATAAGCTCGCTATCTTCCAATGGAAGAGGGCGGGCTCGGAGCGCAATATCAAAGCCTTCAACAAACGGGTCTATACGGCGGTTAGTTCCTTCCAGGTGTACCTGGACATCTGGGTAGAGCACCATGAAATCCGCTAGTATTGCACTCACGTGAAAGCTCAATAGCCCCGTAGGGCAACTGATACGGATAGTACCGCAGGGCACTTGTTTGGTTTCTTCGATGAACTGTTGAGCTGCTTCGGCCTCTACTAGCATGGCTTTGCAGTGCTGGTAGTAGCGTTGGCCAATATCAGTGAGAGTGAAGTGGCGGGTCGAACGGTGCATCAAGCGCACGTTAAGCTGATTTTCTAATTCTCCCACCCGTCTGCTTAATTTTGATTTAGCAATACCCAGGGCACGGCCCGCCGGAGAAAAACCTCCATGGTCGACTACCTTCACAAAATAATAAAGATCATTCAGATTAGGGGGCGTCATGTGTTCTCCCTCTGTTCTCCCTATGCAACGCTGTGTCTTAATTTCCCATCTAATCATCAAGTAAGCGAACTACTAAACTCTTTATGGCATGCGCAAAAGCTGTTGGATCTTTGTTTTCCAAAAGCCCACCCAAGCTAATAGATAAAGGAGTATGTCATGGCTAACCCCTATGTTCGTCTCGATAAAGATAACGCCGCCGTTCTTTTAGTAGATCATCAAACTGGGCTGTTGTCCTTAGTTCGTGATATTGACCCTGATCGGTTCAAAAATAACGTACTGGCGCTTGCGGACTTGGCGAAATACTTTGGTCTGCCAACGATTCTTACCACAAGCTTCGAAGATGGGCCTAATGGGCCCCTGGTGCCTGAATTAAAAGAGATGTTTCCAGAGGCGCCTTACATAGCACGCCCTGGACAAATTAATGCCTGGGATAACGAAGATTTTGTAAAAGCGGTTAAGGCGACTGGTAAGAAACAGCTGATTATTGCAGGCGTGGTGACAGAAGTGTGTGTGGCTTTCCCGGCACTTTCCGCACTTGAAGAAGAGTTTGATGTGTTCGTGATCACCGATGCATCGGGTACCTTTAACGAACTTACCCGCGATGCTGCTTGGGACCGTATGTCCGGCGCTGGTGCCCAGTTAATGACCTGGTTTGGTGCTGCCTGCGAACTTCATCGTGATTGGAGAAATGATATTGAAGGCCTAGGGGCGCTCTTCTCTAATCATATCCCCGACTATCGCAACTTAATGAATAGCTACAGTACTTTGACAAAGGGCTCTGACTAAGGACTCTGACAAAGGGCTCTGAATAAGGACTCTGACAAGAAGTAAACCGTGTTTTGACCGGAAGTGAGTGAGCTTCCGGTTTTTTTAATACTTTTGAGCTATTTATTAAAGGTAAGTGATTGGCTAGACGGTAGCTTTGTAAAAATAAATAGCTTTGTGAAATAGAAACTATCGATGATGCCATTGCTCCGCTGTCCATTATTTATGGAGAAACTCCTATGAGCTGGATGCCCGATATTGAGCCCAAATGTCCTTCCGCAGGCAACCTACACGATATTGAAACACTGATCGTACCTCGTGCACACGACCTAGGCGGCTTTGAGGTACGGCGTGCGCTTCCCGCGCCTAAGCGCCAGATGGTTGGTCCATTTATTTTTTTCGATCAGATGGGGCCCGCTGAATTTCTTAGAGAAGATGGTATCGATGTTCGTCCTCATCCCCATATTGGACTTGCTACGGTCACTTACTTGTACCAGGGAGAGTTCCAGCATCGTGACAGTCTGGGGACTAATCAGATGATTCATCCTGGGGCGGTTAATTGGATGGTTGCTGGTAATGGCGTGACCCATTCCGAGCGTACTAGCCCCGCTACACGTCAGAATAAGCACTCCCTGTTTGGTATTCAGACGTGGGTGGCACTGCCTGAAGCATACGAAGATAAACCCGCCAGCTTTGCGCATCATGGGCAGGAGACATTGCCGCTGCTTAAAGGTGAGGGTAAAGAGATTCGCTTGATTCTTGGTACGGCATGGGGTGAACAGGCGCCTGTACAGACCTTTTCGGAGATGTTCTATGCGGATGCGGTACTCCAACCCGGCGCTAAGCTTCCTTTGCCCGATGGTCACGAAGATCGTGGCCTCTATGTAACGTCGGGTAGCGTTAGTATTGCAGGGGATACATTCGATGCGGGACAAATGATGGTTTTCCGTCCGGGTGATCCCATCACCGTAACCGCGGGCGAAAGCGGAGCTCGGCTAATGCTGCTCGGCGGCGAAACGCTCAATGGGCCACGCTATATCTCTTGGAACTTCGTGGCATCTTCCCGGGAAAAATTAGCGGCTGCTAAGCAGGCGTGGATGGAAGGTGACTTCGAGCATGGGCGATTTAAATTGCCGCCGGGGGACGATGAAGAATTCATTCCCTTTCCAGGCCAGCAGCGTAATTAATTCGTAGTGGAAGGGCTGGCTATTAAGCCAGCCCTATTGTTACTTCAACAGTAGTTGCTTGAAAAGTTGTTACTTAAATAGCGATGTCATTAGCTTGGCATGTGGCCAAAGCGGCCGTTGTTAAAGTCTTCTATCGCTTCAATGATGTCACGTTCGCTATTCATCACAAACGGCCCATGACCTACCACTGGCTCATTGAGCGGCTCGCCACTTAGCAGCAACAGGGTTGCGTCATTATTGGCTTCAAGCGTCAGTGCGTCACCTGCTCTAGAAAGCTCGGCTACTTGCGCGTCACGCAGTACCTCTTCGCCATTGACTTGAACCGTACCTTTTAGCACGACCAGCAGGGTTGTCCATCCATCCGGCTGCGTCAGCGTGGTTGTCTTACCACCGTTTAGCCGCACATCCCATACGTTCATCGGTGAGAACGTCTGTGCTGGGCCCGAGTGAGCCTTACGGTTGTCATCTATATAGCTGCCGGCGATCACGCGGACGCTCCCAGCTTGATCAGGTAGTGCTGTCACAGGAATCTGGGCATTAAAAATTGCCTGATAGCCTGGTGTGGCCATTTTGTCTTTGGCGGGTAAGTTTACCCACAGCTGCACCATCTCAAGTGTGCCGCCTTGCTCTGTAAATGCGGGCGAATGAAACTCATCGTGCAGGATACCCGCACCCGCCGTCATCCACTGCACGTCGCCTGGGCCAATTACGCCGCCTTTGCCCGTTGAGTCGCGGTGCGCCACTTCTCCTTGGTAGACAATCGTGACGGTTTCAAACCCTCGGTGCGGGTGTTGCCCGACACCGCGTGGCCGCGTGGTGGGAGTAAAGTCGGCGGGCCCAGCATAGTCCAGTAACAAAAAGGGACTCAACTGCTCGGAGCGTGGGCCATAGGAGAACAGCGAACGCGCCGGAAAGCCGTCACCCACCCAGTGAGGGCGTGGAGCGCTGGTAACACCTACTAACTTTTTCATCGTTTCTCCTTAAAGAGTACGTTGCTGGTTAAGAAGGGTACGTGTTAGGTGAGGCAAGTAATAGATAGTGCAGCTGAGACTCAGTGTTGCAGTGCTGGAACGCTAGGTGCTTGCTTGATTGAAGAACGTAGACTGTACTTTGGTCAATCACTGACATGGAAGCTCAGTGTTCAGCGCTGGGCTGGCGGCTTTTTTCGCCAGTTGGTGACTGGTTATTTGGCTCACTTACTTTAAATGACAAGGTTGGTATGAAAAAGAACAGCTCGTGGCTTGTGCGGGTTGCGCTGGTTGTCACTCTGGTGTTTTCCAGCGCATGCATAGCGCAAACTCAAGGAGATGAGAGCGAAAATGAGCGGTGGTTCGCTATTGACTCGCTTAACACAGGGCTAGGCGATGTGCCCGAAGAGGTTGGGCGGATGTCGCCACGGGAAATGGTTCGCAGTTTTTTAGCGTTCACCGAAAGCGAAGATTACGCCACAGCGGCGCATATGCTGAACCTCAACGATATTGACCCAGGCGAGCAGCAGTCTCAGGGCGCCGAGCTCGCTAGGCAGTTAGCGGAGGTACTAAAACGTGGTGAATGGTTGAATGCGTCTAATATGTCTGGCCGTCAAGATGCTGTGATAGAAGATCCTTCCGGACAGAACCCCCTGGCAGGAGAGCCACAGCGCAATATTGAGCTGGCTGCCCTAAAGGTAGAGGGCCAAGCCTACGATGTTCGACTGGGGCGCTACCGCGTAGGTGAAGAAGACCCTGTGTGGTTAGTGATGCCAGAAAGCGTGTCGTTTATTCCGGCTCTCTACGAAGAGTACGGGCCTTCAATGCTGGAACGCTATATCCCTGAGCGGTTAAAGGCGTCGTTTGGCATGCTAAAAATCTGGGAATGGTTAGCGATTCCGATTTTTTTAATCGCCATTGGCACGGTGGGGGTGGTTACTTACTACGTTGTTGGGCTAGTGGCACGCATCCTGCCCTCTGGCGTGTCTACTATTTTTGCCGATCAAATTGGCGTGCCCATGGCGATGATTGTTATGTCGCTGGTAACACAGATGTTACTGGACTACGTTGTATCGTTTTCCGCTATTGCGACGACGACGTTCCGCGTGCTGTTGATCTCTATCATGGCCTGGGGCGCAGGTACTATTGCGCTGCGTTTTGTTGACACGATTATGCTGCGTTTAACGCGACGCTTGGTAGGGGAAATTGACGACACGAAGCCTAAAGATCAGCGACGGCTGCTAACCTCGCTATACGCATTGCGCCGGGCCATTATTCTGATCACCGTGACCGGTGTATCTATCTACATCCTAGGCCAAGTTCAGCTTTTCGAAACCCTTGGCTTGTCTATTTTGGCGTCTGCCAGCGTATTGGCAGTATTAGTGGGTGTGGCGGGGCAAACGGTTCTTGGCAATATTCTCTCCTCGTTTCAGCTATCGCTTGCCAAGCCTATCCGTATCGGCGACTTGGTGATCTTTGAAGGGGAGTGGTGTTATGTCGAAGGGATCTTTTATACCTATATTCGACTGCGATCATGGGACGAACGACGCTTGATAGTGCCCGTAACCTACTTCACCTCCAAGCCTTTCGATAATTTGTCAGTGAAGAGTACCAAGATGTACCGATCCTTGGTGCTGACGCTTCACCTCAGTGCCGATATAGGGCTGCTAAGAGATAAATTCCTCGAATTCGCCAAAGAGGAGGAGAACGTTGTTGAACACCATAAGCTGCTCTGTTACGTGACGGCACAAACGGGGACGGCCCAGACTATCACCTGCTATTTAATGACATCTGACCCCATGGCAGGCTGGACGGCCGAGATGAACCTGCGCGAGAAGCTGCTGGCCTTTATCCGCGATAACCATCCAGAGTGGTGGCCAAGGGAAATCATGGTTATTAGCCATGAGGATATTGCACGCGGAGAAGGGCAAGGCAAGCGTTCGCAGGACGCGGATAGTTCTGCGGGTAAACCGCCTGAATAGAAGGCAACTAAGCAGCGGCAAGCGCCGCTGCTTTTATCAGTTCTATCGCTCAGTGTTTATTTACAAAGTGTCAAAAAGCCGTCTTCATCGATAAACCCTTTATCGCCGGTTATAAACCAGCGTTGGCCATCGAGTTCTTTAATGGCGGCGGCTGTGCGTTTCGAGTCGTTTAGGTAGCCCTGCATCACCTGAGGACCGCTGATTAAAATCATGCCTGCTTCTCCGCTAGGCTGTTCCGCAAAGCTTTCCGGCTCAACGATTTTAAAGCTGGTGCCGGGGAGCGGCATGCCGACGGTACCCGCTTTACTGCCTTGCTGTATTGTTTGGTAATGAGCGCCCAACGAATCCGGTAGATTGACCGATGCCACAGGAGCGGTTTCGGTTGCCCCGTAACCTTTATAAATAGGCTTATGGAATTTTAGGACGAAGTCGCTGCATACCTGCTCATCCAATGTTTCGGCACTGACAACGACTGCCCGTAGGCTTTCTAGCATGAGTGGGTGCACTTTGGGGCTGTGGTTTAGGTGCTGTAGAAAGTCTGATGTGCCGAACATCAGGGTGGCTTTGTGCTTGGCGACAGAGCTGGCAATACCAGCAGTGTCGTTGGGGTCCGCGTGGCAGACCAACGGCAGGCCTTCGATAAGTGGCAGCAGTTGGGTAACGGTGAGACCAAAGGCATGAAACAGAGGCAGCGAGCCGATCACCACATCGTCATATTGGGTATTAAGCACATCGGAGGTCTGCTTAATATTGGCCATCAGGTTGCGGTGGCTAAGCATGACGCCTTTAGGCTGTCCTTCGCTTGTGCTTGGAAACACAATGGCGGCGGTGGCATTGGCATCTCTACTGCGGCAGTAAAGGCGTTGAAGCAGCCACGTAGGCAGCAGGCGAACGGCAAGCCAAGTGCTGACGCGTTCATGACGGCGGATGCTGGCTTGCAGATCTTCCAGGTAAATCGTCCGAGTATTTGCTAGCCGCTGGCTGATGTTTAACCCTTGTTGCTGGAGTTTTTCGACGAAGTGGCGCGAGGTAAACACCGTGTCGATGTTGGCTTGGGCGAGTGCC
The DNA here is from genome assembly GCF_016107625.1 of Vreelandella alkaliphila. GTDB lineage: Bacteria > Pseudomonadota > Gammaproteobacteria > Pseudomonadales > Halomonadaceae > Vreelandella > Vreelandella alkaliphila. The sequence continues at coordinate 318,428 of NZ_JABASV010000001.1, read as the reverse complement.
GCAGAAAACGTGTCTTCTTTCGCGGTGCCATTGGGACTGTCGTCAAAATGATAGTTGAGGTTAACCAGTGTTTTTCCAGCCAGAAGTGTTGCCATATTGGCTAGTGCACCCACGCTGCTATTAGGCAGCAGTAGGCCCACGTTTTGCCCAGGGGTTAGCGTGTGGATGCGCTTTGCAATAAGCAGACTGGCGGTAAGTGCTTGGCCTGCCGTCAGCGGGTGGCTAAGGGTATCAGTGAGTGCTTGTGCGCCAAGGTTACGCTTCACGCTACGAATCCAGGCGTCCGGCAGCGAGGGCAGTTCATCGATAGCATGTTGCCACGAGTTAGTTGCTTGTTCGAAGATGCGCCGTTTGAGCACGTCGGCAGGGGTGTCTTTGGGCAGCGGCTTGCCAAACGCAACGACGATTGAGCGATGGAGAGGCGCGTTACGCAGCTCTTTGAGTTTGCTGGATGAGCGAGAAAACTGGCTACCCCACAGGCCGCGCAAGTAAAACGGCACAATACGTACCTCTGGGTTGGCCAGCTTGCAGGCGCGTTCATAGCCTCGGCGCAGCTCGCCTAGCTGGCCGTTGCGGCTGATCGCGCCTTCGGGGAACAGGCATACCACTTCACCGTTATTCAGCTGTTCGGCAACGGCGGCTAGGGCGTTATCGGCTCCTGCGCCCCGTTCGATAGGAATACAGCCCAGCGCCTTAAAAAACCAGCGCAAATACCAACGCTGATAAATATCCTTCAACATGACAAAACGCACGGGGCGAGGGCAGGCGATTTGCACCATTGCCCAGTCTACCCAGCTAATATGGTTGCCAAGCAGCAGCACGCCGCCTTGGGCAGGCAGGTGCTCTAATCCATGAACATCAACACGATAACGGCGAGTGAGCAGAAAACTGAGTAGAAAGCGCACCAAGCTTTGGGGCAATTTGAAGATAGTGTAGCCACCGCCCACCATGGCAACGGTCGCCACGAGCAACAACAGGTAGTGGCTATCTACACCTGCCAGGGCAAACAGCGCGGTAAGCGCCAAGAAGCCCAGCATAGACAGGTTCTGAATCCAGTTGTTGGCAGCAAGCACAGTGCCTAGCTCATGGTCTGCCGCATGAAATTGAATCAGTGCATTGAGCGGTACAATGAATAACCCGCCCATCATGCCAATAAATACAAAGTTCAGCGCTTGGCTGATGGGGGTAGTGAGCAGTGGCAGGCACCACAGACCCACCGCAACGCCGACAGCGCCTAATGGAATCAAGCCGGTTTCAATACGGTTACGCGACAGTTTGCTGGCAAGCAATGACCCTAATGCAATCCCAATACCGCTAGCGGCAAGAATTCCTTGCAGCACTAAGGTGTTATCAATGCTGAGTGCATCTTTGGCATAGGCGGGAAAAGCGGCGAGCAGCACCTGGCCCACCGACCAGAAAGTCGCAAGACCGATAATTGACAGCCGCAGCACCGGTTGACGGCCCAGAATGCTCAGGTTGTCTTTAAGTGCGCTGCCTTTGATATAGCGCTGCCAGGTGAGCGGGGTCGTCGAGGGCTGTGCGTTATCCGGTTTCAAGCGATACAGTGCCATCACTTGTATAACGCTGTTCAACACCAGCAGCCAACCCAGCGGCGCAATGCTGCGCAATAGCTCGCCGGGTGTTTGGGCGCTGGGTAAGATCCAGCTTTCAAACAGCGCGGTAAAGGCCACGGTGCCGGCCAAAATGGCACCAATGGTGACGGCCTGGATAAGTCCGTTAGCTTCTGCCAAGCGGGGTTTGCCAAATAGCCCTTTCACCAAGCCATACTTTGCGGGGGAGTAAAAGGCTGACTGAATTGCCAGCACTAGCGTCATGGCAAACGCCAGCCAAAACCAGCCTTGGTAATAAGCGGCGGTGATGCCCAGTGAAACAGCGACAGCGGCCCAGGCGGAACCCCGGAGAATGCGAACTTTGGGGTAGCTATCTGCCACATGACCTGCGGGGCTAAACAGCAAAATAAACGGCAAAAGGATAAGCCCATTGACCAACGCCGTCAGTACCACCTGGGTTTCGCCGTCGTAGCTTTTAAAAATCGTGTTTTGAATGACGATTTTATGTCCTAAATCCACAAAGGCATTCAAGAAAATGGCAATCAGATAGGGCCAAACACCCGTGATGCGTAGTAAAGGTTGCATGAAATGACGCCTTATAAACCAGAAGTTAGGGCACTTTCGGTAAATGGGGTTAATGTTGCAACTCTGGTGGTTCAAGTTGTGTTATTTGGGCTTTACGGTATCGTTATACGCTACTTTATATGTCTGGAGGTTGTGTGTCTCAGACAAGCGCGCTTATTGATACCTTAAAACGCCAGCTGCGCTCCCAGGGGAAAACCTACGCTGATGTGGCGTTATGGCTTGGGTTGAGCGAGGCCTCGGTCAAGCGATTGTTCGCTGAGCAGCACATCACCCTAGAGCGGCTAGAGCGTATTTGCGATCAGCTTAACCTGGAATTTGCTGAGTTGGTGCAATCCATGCAAGAGGAAGAGCACCGTTTGCAGGAGCTGACCCAGGCGCAGGAGCAGAGTATTGTCGATGATCGTGAGCTATTTTTGGTCGCTGTGTGTGTGATTAACGGCTATCGGTTTGATGAAATTCATCACCAGTACCAGCTCAGCGAGGCGCAGTGCACTCGGCAACTGCTGGCGCTAGAACGGCTAAAGTTGATTGACCTACTGCCGGGTAATCGAATCCGGCGGCGTGTGGCTGCGAATTTTCGTTGGCGGCCTGGCGGCCCCATTCAGCGTTTTTTCCAGCAATATATTGCCACAGAGTTTTTTCACTCCCGTTTCGATAGCGACAGCGAAAAGCTGATGGTACTGAATGGCCTGCTTTCTCATGCAGGTAATGCTGAATGGCAACAAACAATGCAGCGGCTGGCAAAAGAGTTTCACGCCCTGTGTGAACGAGAAAGTGGGCTGCCCATTCATCAGCGCTTTGGCACCACCTCGGTACTGGCTGTGCGTCAGTGGCAGTCAACGCTGTTTAAAGATGTCGCCCGCGGGTCGTATAGGCAAAAGAAAATTTTATAAACCAACGTTTTATGGGCATATATTTTATGAGTTCACATTGTTATGAATAGCACTCCTTTTCAATTACTAGCCTGTCCGTTAGATGGCGAGCCGCTTAATCTTGCAGGCAGTACTTGGCGCTGCTCTGCTGGGCATAGCTTCGATGTTGCTAAGCAAGGTTACGTCAACTTGCTTCCGGTACAGCAAAAGCGTTCCACTGACCCTGGTGACAGTAAGCTGATGGTGGCGGCAAGACAGCGTTTTCTTGGGGCTGGTTACTATCAGCCCATTGCTCAGGCGGTAAGCAAACATCTGTTAAGCCATGCTGAGGCTCAACCTGCTAGTTCGCTATTTGGCTGCCTGGATGCTGGCTGCGGTGAAGGCTATTACTTGCGTGAGCTATCTCGTGCTGTATCGAATTCGCGGCCACTTTCACTGCTGGGATTAGATATTTCCAAATGGGCAGTGCTGTCGGCGGCCAGGCAAGATGATAAAAAATCTCCGCTTTGTCGTTGGGTCGTCGGGAGCAATGCGCACTTGCCAGTTCAAACGAAGACGCTCGACAGCGTGCTGTGTATGTTTGGCTTTCCGGTGCATCACGAATTTGCGCGGGTATTAAAACCGGGTGGCCTGTTGGTGCAGGTTGAGGCAGGAGTGGGGCACTTGCGTGAGCTGAGGGAGGTGATTTATCCCACGCTTAAGCCAGACACGACAAGTGAACGGGAAGTGCCTGAGGGCTTTACCCAGTTGCACACCGAGTCACTTAACTATCAAATAACGCTGGAAGGGCAGGCATTAATTGGTGATCTATTAACGATGACGCCCCATCTTTACCGTGCCAGTCAGGAGGGGCGGGCACGTGCAGCGGCACTTGATGAGCTTACCCTGACGGTGGATGCCAAACTAATGGTGTATGAGCGTAAATAGGGGGGTAAAAATCCGACCATACTCTCTTTCTGCATCTTTATTACAACTGCCTTTCACTTTGTCTTTCATTTTCAACATGCAAACGCAACAAGGCCCGCATAAGCGGGCCTTGTCATCCGAACCCGTTAAGGTTCGAGCAAACTCTTAAACCGTTAAGGCTTAGGACATTTGCTTGATGTTAGAAGCCTGAAGGCCTTTCTTACCCTGGGTAACGTCAAAAGAAACGTTAGCACCTTCTTGAAGGGTTTTGAAACCGTCAGACTGAATTTCAGAGAAATGAGCAAAAAGGTCGTCGCCGCCGTCAGAAGGAGCGATGAAACCAAAACCTTTAGTGTCGTTAAACCATTTAACTGTGCCAGTTGCCATTATGTAGATCCTTTCGCGCTAATGCGCCGTAATAAAGTTCCTGGTATTACCCAGATGAATAGTAGCGGGTGAAACAAGGAATACAATATCAGGCTGCCGAAATAGATCGTACACTTCTGAAACCATGCTGCTTGCTAACCAACTGACGCTACAGTGACATGATTTTTTCTTCGGGTCAAAGCTTTTTTATGAATATTTTCTGGGGGTGGTGTCAGGACTGCGGTTACTTCCACCCCACTTTTCAGGTGCTTGGGGCTTTACGGTGAGTCAGATCTTCAATGTTAAAAATGGTATCTTTGGCGCAGCACTTTTGAAACGACAACCCGGTCGGTAAGGCACGTTATCAAAACGAGGAGAGTCCAATGATTGCCGAACATGAATTGGCATATCTAAAGCGCGCTGTGGCTTTAGCAGAGGAGGCTTTAAGTGCAGGGGATGAGCCATTTGGTAGTGTGCTGGTAAATGCTGAAGGTAAGGTATTAGCCGAGGATCGAAATCGCATTGCCGGTGGAGATTCTACTCAGCATCCAGAGTTTTCGCTGGCCCGCTGGGCAGCGAATCATATGACGCCTGAAGAGCGCTCTAAAGCGACCGTCTATACCTCTGGAGAGCACTGCCCAATGTGTGCAGCGGCTCATGGGTGGGTAGGGTTAGGTCGTATCGTTTACGTCAGTTCTTCTGAGCAGTTGGGAGTATGGTTGGCTGCACTTGGCGTAGCGCCACCGCCTGTCGCTCCGCTATCGATTAATGAGGTGGTACCTGGTTTGACTGTTGATGGCCCAGTGCCTGGGCTGGACGAGCAAGTCCATGCCTTGCATCGCCGCTTGCACGCATAACGTCAGGGCCGGGTTTTGAAGGGTTGGGTATTAATTGTCCGGCAAGACTGGGTGAGCAATGCATGGCCCATAAAGACAAACGCCGCCTTGTGCTCGTCAAGGCGGCGTTTGTTAAATCGATGCAAAAAAGAGCATCGGTGCTTCAATATGCCTAGTGTTTCAATATGACATAGAAGGCGTGAATGATGCCTGGAATAAAGCCAAACAGCGTGAGAATGATATTTAGCCAGAAATGCCCTTTGAAACCGACCTCAAAAAACACCCCTAGTGGGGGTAGAAGAATGGCAAAGATCATCTTGATCGGGTCAGTTGCGGTAAACGCCATGCAGCCTCCTTTGCTTATACAGTCTGTCGGTTAATAACGAACAGGTTAATAACGTGGGTTTCTAGAATGTAGATATCAATAACGGTTTTAGCGCTGATTGCTAATGCTGGCCTTTTAGCAACAGTGCGGTTCAGCGATTGAGCGTAACGTAGTCGCAATGATTAAGTTTGGCGAATCAGTGCGACTTAGGTACGACCTCGTGTTTGGGCTATCGTTCACTTGCTTAGGTAGGCGTATTCAAGAACTTAGGTTTTCAAAAAATTAGATCTTCAAGAAATTAGGGCTGCGAAAGCCCATCGACTACAGATGAATAAGGAACGCCATGAGTCACTATCTACCGCCATCACTGCTGCTCGCGAGCGTTGTTCTAGCCAGCTCTGCGTGGGCGCAGGCACCCAGCAGTGAGGACGCGGTACTGCCTACAGTAGAGGTGAGCGCTCCGCGCTTAGCCCGCGAGCTGTATGCCACGCCAGCGGCCGTTTCTACCTTGGAGCGTGAAGAAATTGCCCAAGGTCAGCAGCGGGTAAGGTTGGATGAAGCGCTTAACCGAGTGCCGGGGGTGTTTTTACAAAACCGCGATAATTTCGCTCAAGGACAGCGAATCGCTATTCGCGGCTTTGGCGCGCGTGCTCCATTTGGTGTGCGTGGAATTACCGTTATGGTAGATGGCATTCCGTACACGCTTCCAGATGGTCAAGCCCAGCTGGATGCTATTGATTTAGATAGCGCCGAGCGCATTGAGGTGATCCGCGGGCCGTCTTCAGTGCTTTACGGTAATGCGGCTGGCGGGGTGATTGATGTGACCACTGCCGATGGACGTGATAATCCTGGTACTCGGCTGCGGTTGGGCGCAGGTAGTGATGGCTATCAAAAAGTGGCACTGCAAAATGGCGGTGTTCAGGGCAATTGGTCTCACCATATCAGTCTGACGGCGCTTAACGTTGATGGTTATCGTGAACAAAGCTCAACCGAGAAGTATTTGCTGAATGCAAAGTTGCGTCGAGAACTCGGTAGTGGGCAGGCGGTTACCGCGATTATTAATCTGTTGGATAACCCCCGTTCGGAAGATCCCGGTGCACTTAATGCCCGTGAAGTTGCCGCTGGGCGCGATCAGGCCGCGCCCAATTCGCTAGCGCTAGATGCTGGGCAAAACGTCGATCAGCAGCTGTTGGGTTTGCAGTACGAGGACTTAGCGGCGGGTGATGGCGAGCTGTATCTCAAGGGCTTTATTGCTCAGCGTGATTTTGAACAGCAACTGCCTTTTGTAGGTAGTAGTCGTTTGGGCTATCAGCGTGACTATATGGGCGCAAACGCTGAATATCATCACGGGGTGGCGTTAGGGAGCCTGCCGCTGAGTTATATCGTTGGGGTGGATGTGGCGCGCCAAGAGGATGAGCGTTTTCGTAACGATGTCGATGCCCAAGGGACTGTCGGCGAGCAGTTAGCGGATGAAACCCAAACGGCGACTGCCGCTGGCGTATTTGCCCAAGGGGATTTAGCGCTCTCGGAACAGGTCACGCTCTCGTTGGGCGCGCGATTTGACCGGGTGGCGCTAGACGTCGACGATACGTTTCTTGATGATGGAGATCAAAGCGGGAAGCGTACCTTTAACGAGTGGAGTGGCTCGGCGGGGCTAAGTTATCGCTATCGTCCGCAGCACCAAGCGTATATTAATACCGGCACCGCGTTTGAGACGCCTACGTTTTCTGAGTTTGCCAACCCGACCGGCGGTGGTTTCAACCCCGCTGTTGAGCCGCAAAAAGCATGGAATCGCGAAATAGGGTTGCGTGGCTACATTGAGCCGTTGGCGATGGATTACGATCTCGCACTATTTTCGGTCCGCGTTCGCGATGAGCTGGTGCCGTATGATGAGGGTGGCCGTACCTTCTATCAGAATGCAGGCGACACAAATCGCGATGGCCTAGAACTGGCGCTGGGCTGGCAGCTTGCCGACCAGTGGCGTCTGGATAGCGCTTTAACCCTCGCGCGTTATGAATTCGATAAGTTTGCAACACCTAGTGAACGCTTTGATGGCAACCGGATTCCTGGGTTGCCAGAGCAGACGTGGGTCAATCAATTAACCTGGGAAAACCTTGATCAGCGTTTCGCCACGTTGGAAACCGAATACATCGGTGATTTAGTAGCGGATAACGCTAATGCGACGGAGGTAGATAGCTATTGGCTGCTCAACCTCCGAGTGGGTGATGGTTGGCAGTTAAGTGAAGGTACGCGACTAAGCGCTTATCTTGGTCTGCGCAACCTGCTTGATGAAGAGCACTATGCCAATGTGCGCTTAAACGGCACCTTTGGCCGCTTTTATGAGCCAGCCCCAGGGCGAAGTGTTTATGGCGGCGTGGAGCTGAGTTTTTAATCAGAGGCTCCTTAGCAAAAAACGGGCGCCCCATCGGGGCGCCCGTTCTCATTTATTACTACGCTGAGTGATGGCTATTCCGGTAACGCGTAACCAATCACGTAGTCACCCATTTTGGTGCCGAAGGTGCCGTGACCACCGGCGGTAACGACTACATACTGACGGCCATCTGCACCGGTGTAGGTCATCGGCGTTGCTTGGCCACCTGCAGGCAAGCGAGCTTTATACAGCTCTTCGCCAGTGGTGATGTCGTAGCCGCGCAGGTATTGATCCAGAGTGCCGCTTAGGAATGAAACGCCACCCGCAGTCGTTAGCGGGCCACCTAGCGCAGGAACGCCGACGTTCAGACCAATCGGCAGATCAAAGGGCATGCTGTCGCGGGTGGTGCCATTGCGGTGCTTCCACACAATCTCGTTACTTTGTAGGTCGATTCCTGCCACATCCCCCCAAGAGGGTGCTTGGCAGGGAAGGCCGAGTACTGATAGCAGCGGGCCGAGTTTGACTGCGTAAGGGGCACCTGTGTTGGGCTGCAAACCTTGCTCGCTAGCGGATCCTTGGCCATCCTCAACTTCATCACGTGGAATCAGCTTGGAAACAAACGCTAAGTACTTCGCGCCGGTAAACAGTGCTTGGCGTTCGGGGTCTACCGCAACACCCCCCCAGTTCATCACTCCAACGTTGCCGGGGTAGATAATGCTGCCTTCCAGCGAAGGCGGTGTGTACTGGCCTTCATAACGCAGCGAGCGGAACTGGATGCGGCACATCATCTGATCAAAGGGTGATGCGCCCCACATGTCGCGCTCAGTCAGCGGCGGTGGCAGCAAATTCAGCGCTGAGCGAGGTTGAGTTTCTGCCGTCCAGTCGCCTTCAATAGCACCTTGAGGAGCGGGCACTTCTTCAATGGGCACAATCGGCTCGCCAGTCTCACGGTTTAATACATACAAGCTGCCTTGTTTAGTGGGCTGAATGACAGCTGGCTGGCTGCCATCTGTCGTCGCCAAGTCAATTAATACGGGTTGTGCGGGTGTGTCCATGTCCCATAAGTCGTGGTGCACAAACTGGTACACCCAGGCCACTTGGCCGTCGTCCAAATTAAGCGCTACTAGCCCTGCACTATAGGTCTCATCATTTTCAGAGCGGTTAGCGCCGTACTGGTCCGGCGTAGCGTTACCCATGGGCAGGTAAACGAGGCCAAGCTCTTCATCGACGCTAATCGGCGCCCACACATTGGGTGAGTTACGTGTGTAAGTCTCGCCCTCTTCTAATGGTGTGGTGTCTTCGGGATTACCGCTGTCCCAGTTCCACACCAGCTCGCCAGTGTGCACATCAAAAGCGCGTATTACGCCAGAAGGTTCGTCGGTTGAGCTGTTGTCGGTAACGTGGCCACCCAAAATCACCAAGTCTTCAGTAACAGTAGCGGGCGATGTTGAGTAATAGCCCCCTGGTCTGAACTCGCCAATATTGTTCGTCAGATCGATCTCACCGTTTTCACCGAAACTTTCACAGCGCTCTCCGGTATCGGCGTTGAGTGCAATCAGGCGGGCATCGGCGGTGGGTAGGTAAAGTCTGCGTGGGCACATGACATCGGTGGCGCTTAACAACTCAGAAGTGGAGTCTTCTTCAGAGGTGAGCGAGAAGGATAGGTCGAGTTCAAACTGGCTGCCATCGGCATACAGTGTTGGTTTATCGATGGTGGAATCTTCAGAACTGCTGAAATAGTTAGCTGCATCGTAATACGCCAAGCCACGGCAGGTCATATGCGCCCAGCCGGAAAAGTCCTCTGCGCCCATGGTGCTAATGTTGGGATCAAACGCCCACAGAGTCTCGCCGGTTTCGGGCGACAGTGCCATCGCACGGCTGTGCGATGTGCAAATATAAAGGCTATCGTTGACCTTTAACGGCGTGTTTTGGTTGGTGATTTCAGGCGGTGCATTGGGGCCGGGTTCATCACCGGTTTGAATACGCCACACCTCTTCCAGTTCGCCTATATTTTCAGGAGTAATCTGACTAAGCGAGGAGTAGTGCGTCCCTGCATTAGTGCCGCCGTAGGCAGGCCAGTCATCGCCTGCAGCCTGGGCTGGGTTAACCTCTTTATTATTGGCAGACTCCATCGTGCCTGCCACAGTACCTGGATAGGTGAATTGACTAGCAATTGCCACAATAATCGCTGCGACAATGCTTGCCACTAGCGCTAGGCTGCCGCCGCGTGAGTGTAGCGGTTTTCGCCACCAGGGAAGCAGTAAAATGATGCCAATTAAACAGACAATGGCAACCCTGGGGACCAGCTGCCACCAGTCTAAGCCAACTTCCCAGAGTGCCCATAGCAGCGTTGCAAAAAGTACCGCTGCATAAAGCCATAAGGCTATGCCTTTGCGCATTGCCAGCAGTACACCGACAACAAAAATACTGACCCCAGCGATTAAGTAGTAGGCGCTACCACCTAAACTAAGCAGCTTAGCGCCGCCAATGGTCAGTGCAACACCAGCTACCGCGAGTAGCAGGCCAAGCAGTAGCGCTGGCCATTTGCCGTGGGCACGCGTGTGTCCATCCATGAGAAAACCCCTATTAACAACGAATTGAAGCCGCTTGGTAAAATTAGAAAAGCGACAGATCTGCAACGTGCCCTAACCCATTGGCAGTGATGATGGGTTAAAACACACATTGATTATGGGTAATTTTAATAATCAATTCACTTTTGGTCTAATCATTTGCTTGCTAAGTAGTGCTATAAACCAAAAAGCCGCGCCTGTTACCGTAGCGCGGCTTGTTATTGGGGTAGGAAATAGTGAGGTAGGCAATGTGGGGTTAACTTGACGTAAGCATGGCTTAGTCAGTGAGCTTCACCAGCATTTTGCCGGTGTTGCCCCCTTCAAAAAGCGCTAAAAAGGCATCCGGTGTGCTTTCAAGACCCTCTTTGACGGTTTCTTTATAGGCTATATTGCCTTTCGCTACCTGAGGAGAGACTTCGTTGAGGAAGTAGCGATAGCTAGACCAGTGATCGGCGACAATAAATCCCTGCATCTTAGCTTTGCGTACCACCAGCTGGGAAAGGTTGCTCGGCCCTGGTGTTGGTGCTTCGGCGTTATAGCTGTCAATCATGCCACATACGGCAATGCGTGCACCGTCATTGAGTTGACTTAGCGCTGCTTCTAAGCAGGTACCACCAACGTTCTCAAAATACACGTCAATGCCATTAGGACTAGCAAGCTTAATAGCGTCGCTGAGCTCCTGTGCACTACGGCCTTGGTAGCTAACCGGCTCAACGCCCAATGACTCAAGCCACGCAAGCTTGTGGGCAGCCCCAGCAATGCCAACCACGTGGCAACCTTTGGCTTTCGCCAGCTGTACAGCAAGCGAACCAACAGCACCACTGGCAGCGCTTACCAGTACATTGTCGCTAGGCTTACACTCAGCAATAAGGTTCAAGCCTGTCCATGCCGTCATGCCTGGCATGCCCAATACACCTAGATAAGCTTGTTCTGGTATGTCGCTGTCTGGTAGTGCAGTAACACTGTCGCCTGGCACTTGAGCGATATCTCGCCAACCGCCCATGTGGCTGACTTTATCGCCTTCCTTAATGGTAGGGTGGTTAGACGCAATGACCTCGCCAATTGCGCCACCTTCCATCGGCTTGCCCAGCTCAAAAGGGGCGACATAGGTGCGCACTCCTGTCATTCGTCCACGCATATATGGGTCAACGGACAGCCAATGGTTGCGAACCCTGACTTCACCTTCGTCAAGGTCGGGGAGTTCCTGGCTTTCCAGTGAAAATAATTCGCGCTTTGGTAAGCCTGTGGGGTAATTAGTTAAGGTAAAAAAGCGAGATTGCATGGGTGCCTCCTGCATGTGTGATTTAAACAAATCTCCTTGCAGCATAGAGACCATTAGCGTGCTTTCAAGTTCGTCAAAGAATTAATTTGTAGTGCAATAAAAAAGCGGCCCTGGTGAGCCGCTTTCAATTAAGCTGAATCTTCTTCAACGCTGTTTGTTTAAGGGGTATCACACGCTTGCGGGTGTGCTATCCGTTAATCGACCAGGGTGATCATGACGGGTGCGACGCCACGTCGAATCATGCCGAGTTGGCGAGCTGCCCGTTTTGATAGATCAATAATACGTCCCTTAACAAAGGGACCGCGATCATTGATCAGTACTTCAACCTCCTGTCCGGTATCTGGGCGGGTAACTAGCACCTTGGTACCAAAAGGAAGCGTTGGATGAGCTGCCGTCAGTGCTTGTTGGTCAAATGGTTCACCACTGGCAGTGGGTGATCCTTGAAAACGGTCGCTGTAGAAGGATGCAACCCCTTCACGAATTTCAATATCGATGGCAAACGCATGACTAGCTGTAAAAAAAATGAGTAATGCCGCTGCACAACTCGTTCGGATAAAACGTTTAGATGCTCCCATTGGAGTGCCTCAGTTTGCATAGTGCTGATTCTATACGTATCGGTATGTTACCGACATATCTGCCGATAGTAACGTGGCTATTTTGATACAGCAAGCTTTAAGAAGATCGATGCAATTGGCTTCTAAATTAAGATTTTTTGCAACTTTCTTCAGTGCCTTTGTAATTCAGCAAGTTAAAGAAGTGTGGTCGATGTAACTAAGCAATGTATCGTGTCTATTATAAATTTTAGATAAAGGCTCACTTTAATCAGGTAAGCATCATATAATTAACGCTCGCTAGGTTTTAAATGTTTGCCAATAAACAAGGATGCACCTATGGCTAAGTCTTCTTCTCTAACGCTGATTTTGGTTGCTGTCGGCGGGGTTGCTGTTGGTTTTTTAGCTGCTCAGGCCGTGCCGAGCTTTACGACACCGGCCCCCGTTGAAGAGTCTGCCAGCTCAGAACAGGGGCAGGCTTCCTCGGCATTAGCAGGGCTTGATAGCGTCACGCTTGGCGAGCGTGCTAGAGGTGAAATTACCTCGGCAGGTGAGTTAAACGGTAATGACGGTAGTCGCTATTTGCGTTATGCGATCAGCCTTGAAGAAGGTTCGTTAGTAGAACTTTCTCTTAGCGGCGCCTTGCAGGGGTTGGTAGCGCTCTATGACGATCAGCTACAGCTGTTAGAGAGTGCTGAGACAGTTCGTCACCATGTCGAAGAAACTGGAGACTATCTGGTGATTGTCAGTGGGGCGGATGCAAGTGGCTATGGCCCATTCACCCTTAATAGCCGCACGGTTGAGCTGAGCGACTCTGACACGCTGGCCATTGGCGAGCCGATGGATAGCTGGTTAGATGGAACCTCTCGGGAGGTATCGTTAACCGTCGAAGAAGCAGGCATGTATCAAATCGAGATGCGCGCTGATGAGTTTGATGCGTATCTAGAGCTATCTGGCCCGAACGGCTACTACCGTGAAGATGATGATGGTGCGGGCAACTTAAATGCACGTATTTCAGATTTCCTTGCTCCTGGTGATTATACCGTCACCGCACGGTCTGCCTTCGGCGAAGGGAGTGGCCTTTTCACGTTGAGTGCTGAACCGCGTGAGTTGCCGGGCGATGGTGAGCTACGCAACGATGGTAGCGTTATGCCTAGTGATACGCTTAGTGGTTGGTTGAGTGGTCAGGAGCTGAGTTATCAGCTAGAGATCGAAGAAGCGGGTATGTATCAAATCGATATGCGTTCAAGCGATATCGATTCATATCTTGTGCTGGAGGGGCCTAATGGATATTTCCGCGAAGATGACGACAGTGCTGGCAATCTGGACGCCAGTATTGCCGATTTCTTGGCGCCGGGTAGTTATCAGTTAACAGCACGCACGGCGTATGGCTCCGACAGTGGTTTGTTTACGCTGTCAGTAGAGCCGCGTGAATTACCGGATGGTGTAGAGCTGCGTAATGAAGGTGAGTTAACACCCAATGAAACGCTCAATGGCTGGTATAGCGGTGAGCCGTTGACCTATGAACTCACCTTAGAAGAAAGCTCTTTGGTCAGGCTTAATATGCGTTCAAGTGACTTTGATACGTATTTAGAGATTCATGGAGAAAGCGACTCTTACAGTGATGATGACGGCGGTAGTGGCACTAACTCGCGTTTAGAGCAGGCGCTTTTGCCGGGCACCTACACCGTTATTGCACGTGGTTTCGCTGTTAGCGGCAGTGGTATGTTTGAGCTGCAAGTCAATGCAGAGCCAACAGAAATGCAGCCTGACGCGTAATTTAGCGCACGTTGTATGATTAACTACGCCCTTGCTGGTGACAGCAGGGGCGTTTGCTTTTGTATTACTATTTACGTGGCTTGAAGGTGGCTACGTTATTCACAAGGAGGTTTTATGCTGCGCTATTCATTCGGCTTAACGGTGATTGGTTTATTGTTATTAAGTGGTTGTCAGTCGTCGGATAATGCTTCTGAAGAGTCACTTGCGCTTGTTTCAAAAACGGTTGAAAAAGAGTACATAGCACCTGAGTGTCAAGCTGAACAGTGCTCTACCGTTACCGTGTCTGCGCTTGCGTTTCCGCAGTCTGCAGAGCTAACGGAGCAGCTACGAAAGCGGCTGTTAACGCTTGCAATGGGCATTACTGAGGAGGATGCATTGCCAGCTGATAGCTGGGATGCCTTTGCACAAAACTTTTTTGAGCTAGCTGAGGAAGATAATCGCACCTCACCTGGAGCAATGACTAGCGAGGCGATGTTAGAAGCTAAGGTTTATGGGCAGCACAACGACTTATTGATACTTGAACTAAGTAGCTACGTTTATCACGCGGGGCAAGCGCATGGTTTGCCAATGACTGAGTTTATGGTGATAGACGAGCGTCAGCAGCGTGTGGTTGATCCAGACGATATGCTGTTGGAAGACCAGCAGGGCGCTTTTCAAGCACTGCTCGATCAGGCCCACCAGCGCTGGATAGAGGAGATGGGCCATGATGAGCAGTTTGCCCTAAGTTGGCCGCTCAGCGAGAGCCGCAACATAGCCCCGTTAGCAACTGCCTGGGAAGTTAAATATAACGTCTATGAAATTGCCCCTTATGCAGCCGGCCAACCTGTCTTGACGTTATCCCTTGATGCGCTGGAAGGTATCGCAAAGCCTCGCTATTTAGGTAAGTAGTGCTTCAGCGGCTCGCTTTTAAGCAGCCTATAACGACCAACAAGGCGGCCGTTGGTAGCCGCCAGTCGAACACGCTGACGCCTGCCAGTACCAGTAGCAGTGCCGCTAGGATCGGTACACCATAGGCAAGGCTGCCGACTAGGCTGGCTTGGCCAAATCGTAGTGCTTTATCCCAGGCCACCATGGCGATGCCGTACGGCCCAAGCCCCAGCGCGATGCCCGCCAACAGAGCTTCGCCCTGCGGCATGATGAAGGTTCCTTCCACTATCAAGCTGGCGCAGGTTGCAACAGCGCAGGCGACCATTAATAACCGCGGGAGCAATGGCGTCAGCGATACAGGAGCTACTTGCCCGAGCCAGGAGTAGAGCGCCCAGCAACAAGCCGCCAGTAGCGCTAACCCATATCCTGAAGCAGCCCCACCAAAGCCGCCACTTAAGGCTTGCGGCAGTAACAAAATAGTGGCACCCGAAAAAGCAATTAGCGCGCCTGTTACGCTTGCGATATGCAGACGACCAAACCGGCTCCATTGGCTTAATAGCACAAACAGCACTGGCCAGGTGTAAGTGATCAACGCGGCTTCTGCGGCAGGTGCTAGACGCATGCCAATGTAGTAACTGCTAACAGCACCGACGATCAACAGTGGTAGACCAAGCCATACGCTAATTTGCCAGCGCAGACGGCAAGCCGCGACGTTAACGCGACGGCTGAGTGGCAGTGTCGCTAGTGCACCTGCCAGCAGCGTAAGTGCGGTGAGCTGAAGCGGAGAGGTATCCCGCGCCAACTCTGCTAATAGTGGCGCTATGCTCCATAACATCACCGCCACAAGTGCTGCGCATACACTGTACCTGGGTGATATGACAACCGGGGAATGAACGGGATGCATGGCATCTCTCCTTGCGTTAAACCTGAGACGCGCAGCATACTCAGTAAACACCTCATCACAATATCGATCTTGTATGATCATTATTATCAATAATGGTGATGTATGCGCGCGCCGACGTTTGACTTAACTCTGTTGCGTACGCTGGTCGCGATTGCCGATACCGGGAGCGTCACGGCAGCGGCAAAGCGGCTAGCGTATACCCAGTCAACAGTGAGCATGCAGTTACAGCGTTTAGAGACGCAGCTTGATGTGAGTTTGCATGAGCGAGCTGGGCGACGGCTGCGTTTCACCCCAGAAGGAGATCGCTTACTGGCTCACGCGCGCCGCCTATTGGCACTTAATGACGACGCGTGGAGCGATATGCAGGCGCGCCAGATAACGGGCGATTTAACGTTGGGTATTCCTGAAGACTATGCGTCGCTATTGCCGTCAGTATTTGCGTACTTTCACCAGCTGTATCCTGCGGTGGGGCTAACCGTAAAGTGTGGCACCAGTGCTCACTTGGTCGAACAGGTCAAAGCAGCGGAGTTGGACTTAGCGCTGGTGACTCGCCAACGAAACTCGCCAGGAGGCGATGTGATTCGTCGTGAGCCGCTGATATGGGCGGTAGGGATAAATCAGCAGCCTTCGCTAAGTGACCCTATTCCGCTAGCGCTTTATTCACCCGGCGCTGATGTTTTTCGCGAGGTTGCCGAGCAGGCGTTACAAGGGGCTGGGCGTGATTGGCGCGTTGCGTATACCAGCCAGTCAATGGCGGGTCTTGCTCCTATCGTAACAGCGGGGTTAGCCGTTGTTGTGGTAACGCGTAGTATGTTAACCCCATCGCTGCGCCCGCTGGATGACAGCAGTGGTCTTCCGGCCTTGCCAATGATTGAGCTAGCGCTCCATCGTGCTCCACACCGTCCTTCTGAACCTGCGCGGCGTTTAGGGGAATTGATTCGCGAACAGCTAGCGGCACCTAGTGAAGCGTTATAAGGTGTTGCTTTAACGTGTTCTTTGATAGGAAGTTAAGATGCCTATAGTCACTATCCAGCAATTCCCCCGTGATCTTGCGCAAAAGCGAGAATTGGCAAAGCGTATTACTGACGCGTTCTGCGATGTGTATGGTACCGACCCGGTGAGCGTGCAGGTGTTTTTTCAAGAAGTAACGCGGGAAAATTGGTCCAAAGGCGGCCAAATGGGGGTTGATCGTGATACTGCTCAGTGAGGAACTCGATAATTAGTTTTTCTAACGTAACCTGACTGAACTAAGCTAATTACCATGACGCGAATGAGCCAGGAGTTCTGAATGCACGAGCTAGATCACTATATTTATCCTCACCGAGTGTTGCATTGGCTAGTGGCAGTCGCCGTGTTGCTGTCATTGTTAAGTGGCCTGACGCTTGGCTTCCTGGGGTATGAACGCGCCGTTGCTTTGCTGGGGAATGCGCTTACCAACGTGCTCTACACTAGCCATAAAACCTTAGGCGTGACGATACTGTTGCTAATGACGCTGAGGATTATTACGCGGCTAGCTTTTGTTGTGCCCGACCACGAGCCGCCGCTCAATGCCTTCGAGCGAATTATCAGTACTAGCGTGCATCACTTGCTTTATGCGGGACTATTGGTTATGCCACTGATTGGTTGGACAGCCACTGCTACCGGCGGCTTTCCTGTTGAGTTTTTTCAATGGCATTTGCCGGGGTTGTTGGGCAAAAACGAAGCGCTTTCGCAAACGCTGTTTGTTTGGCATGAGCGTTTAGGGTGGGCGTTAGTTGTGCTTATTACGCTGCATATTGCGGGTGCTCTATTTCACTGGCGAATCAAGCGCGATAACGTTATGAAACGTATGAGCTTGTTTGACTGATATAGTTTTCTATCCATCATGATCACGCTGAACCATAGCCATAGTAACGGGTGGTTTGGCGTGACTTGACGGCATACATCTGGCTATCCGCTTCACGAAGCAGGCTGGCTAACGTATCGTTACCGTCATGGCTAATACAAATACCGATGCTGACGCCTACGCTAACTAACGTGCCATCAGGTAGCTTGATAGGTGAGCGAACGGTCTGTTCGATACGGTTACGCATCTCCTCTAACGCAGTCTGATCAGTTATCCCCTCTAGTAAGAGAATAAACTCGTCGCCGCCAAAGCGCGCGCAATGATCACTCCCACGTGCGACGTGCACGAGACGTTTGGCAACTTGCTGAAGCACGAAGTCGCCTATCTCATGGCCATACTGGTCGTTAATTGGTTTGAAGCAGTCAAGGTCACACATGACTAGCGCTAAAGATGTATGCGTTTGTTTGCAATGTTCAAGAGCCGCTTCTGCACAGCGCGTCAGCCCATTGCGGTTAAGCAAGCCGGTGAGCATATCGTGGTTGGCTAGTTTCTCTAGTGCCTGAGTACGAGCAGCTACTTTTGCTTCTAGAACAGCTTCCTGCTTTTTGAGCATTGCGACGGTTTCTGCCTGGGCGCGCTCCTTCTGCCATTTTAATTTATTAAAACGTGCGGCCAGTGCGAAAGATAGCAGCAACATCTCAATGGCGGAGCCGATTTGTATCCCATGAAGGGTTAGGAAGTTGGCGGGTAGAATACTAAGATTTCGAAGTGCGAATACGCTAGCCCCTAGTAGAAATATTGACCAGGCGAGCACAAAAACACGGGCGCTAGGCACGCGGCGCAAACTGCAATAAATACCGCACACGAGCATTAATAGTGAGGCAGCAAACCCTGTTATATCCATTAAGCGTAGGGCGGGTTGAATTGGCAAAAATATCATTGCTACCAGCGCTATATAGCAGTAGCCGCGAAATAGCGTAATGATTTGATGCCAGCGTGGGCAGTAGATGGCTGTATTAAGAAAACTTTGAGTGAATAGGGCTCCCATCGCAGAAGCAAACGTAAAGCCAATCGCTACCAGGCGCGCGGTGTTATCGCCTAGGAAGCTCCAAAACATCAGCGTGCCAAGACCATTGAACGTCAAACTTGCCAGTGTAAACCCGAAGGCAAATAGAGCGTAGTAGAGAAATACGTGCTCTTTAAGCACAAAAAATAGCAGCAGGTTGTAAACGCTTAATGTTAGCAGCATGCCGAAGTAAGTCGCCAGCCAGAAATTATGCTGGTCATTCTGAGTATAAAAAGCCTCTGGCGTCATTAAGCTATAGCTCAGAAATTTACTGCCCGTGGCTTTTACCTGGGTATAAAGCGTCACGGTTTCCCCGCCGAGCAGCATCACCGGAAAAACAGCCTGTCGGTGGGCGATTGATCGCTCGTCAATTGGCACGGCGATCCCGCTGTGCTGAACGTCACTAGCGTGTTCTCTCAGCGTATACAGAGTGACATGGTCTAAAAATGGGTATTCGAATTTAACCATCCAGGTAGCCGGGAGGGGCGATGCATTATGAATTTGCGTTTTTAGCCAGACATCGCTTTGTGTATAGCCGAAATGCAAATCAGAGGCGTGACGGACCGGGTGAAATGAGGGGGATAACGCTACAATATCACGCAGGTTTAGCGATTTTGACGTATGCCAGTAACCGCTTACTTCATTTAAATCGTAACGCGCCTGCTCGGAAGAGACGACGATGGTAGCCGCTGCACTTGTTTGGGAATGCCAGCTAATAATAAGCACTAACAAGCCAGCCGGAAGGCGCTTTAACCAACAGTAAGCATCCATAAATATCGCTATTTTGGTTATTTTTGCGTTGGGCTTTATCGCTTCTAGGTCTTAGTGCCTAGGATCCCTTGCCTGCCTTGGGCGGGTTTTGCTCCTAGGCGAAGTGTAGACCTCTTTCAAAGCGAGTGGCCGACATTGGGTCTAAAGCATGATGTAGATCAGACTTTTAGTTAGGCGCTGGACTAGTTGTCCACTGTGGCGCCAAAAATGCCAATAAAGTGGCACTGTCAGCGAGTGACCGGGGGCGATGCTGACAAGGTGGCCTTTTTGCAGTTGGTCTAGTGCCTGTAGTTGTGGAACCATTCCGTAGCCAATGCCTGCGGTGGCGAGACGCACAAATCCTTCTGATGAAGGGCACAGGTGGTAGGGGAAATGGCCGTGATAACCGCACTGAGCAAGAAACTGATGCTGAAGCTGGTCATGAGGGCCGAACACAATTACCGGGGCTTGCTGAAAAGCTTCTGGAGAAAGGCCTTCAGGAAAGTAGCGTTGCACGTAGGCAGGTGATGCTAGCGGGAGATAACGCATCTCGCCTACTTTAATACAGCGAGCGCCCGCGATGGGTGTTGGCGTAGAACAAAGACAGGCTGCGACATCGCCATCTCGCAGACGGTTAAGCCCAACGTCCTGATCCTCAATAACTAAATCGAGCAATACGCCCTCGGTTTGACAGATATCTGCCACTGCGTTTGCCCACCACGTCACTACGCTGTCTGCGTTGATAGCGATTCTTAGTCGGGTCGTTGCGTTATCTAGCGTAGGTAGTGTCTGCTGTAAGTCGCGTTCTAACAGCTGTACTTGCTGGTAGTGGGTGAGCAGCCGCTGACCAGCCGGTGTAGGTGAAAGCTTGGGGTGACGCATTAGCACTGGCTGGCCTAGGCGTACTTCCAGTGCTTTTATACGTTGAGAGATAGCTGATTGAGAAAGTCCTAATGCATCGCCTGCTCGTTCAAAACCACCGCACTCCACTACTGTGGCCAGGGCATGGAGAAGTTTGTAATCCAACATGGCCGTCTTCCCAGGATAAGAAAGTAATGACGTTATGCAAAAGGCGCGTATTTAACAAATAAAAGCGCCATATCTTTATGCAAGTGAGATTGAATGTCATAAGTAAATGAATTACATTAAACTGCAGGGAAACGACACTAACCTCTTAATGCCATCGCTTAAAGGACACTGTAATGCCTGTCATCATGCTCCGTCGCCCTCTTGCAGGTCTCGTTGCGCTTAGCGCGCTGATGCCTTTGGCCGTTTCCGCTGACGATGCCGTTAGCGCCGACGCTGTGGTCCATCACTATGCCGACTTGGCACATGCTAATTACACCGATGCGCTCAATGCCGCCGAGGTGTTGAACGAGCGTATCGACGAATTGCTGGCCAACCCCACAGCAGAGGCTCTTAACGCAGCGAAGCAAGCCTGGCTGCAAGCACGGGTACCGTATCAGCAAAGCGAAGTATTTCGTTTTGGCAATGTTGTGGTGGATGACTGGGAAGGGCAACTGAACGCCTGGCCTCTGGATGAGGGCATGATTGATTATGTCGAAAGCGATGGCTATCAACATGAGCTGGGTAATGAAGGGGCCACTGCTAATATCATTGCCAACGAACGTATCACGATAGGGGGAGAAGTCCTGGATGTCAGTGATATTACGTCAGAGCTCTTAGCTGACCTTAACGAAGTGGGTGGCTCAGAAGCCAACGTCGCCAGCGGCTACCACGCCATCGAATTTCTGCTCTGGGGGCAGGATCTTAATGGCTTCGAAGCAGGCAGTGGTGAGCGTCCGGTGAGTGACTTCCAAACTGGCGATGACTGCACCCATGGTAACTGCGATCGTCGCCGGACGTACTTGGATGCAGTGTCGGACCTGCTGGTCAGTGATCTTGAGTGGATGGTTGCCCAGTGGTCGCCGGAAGTTGAAGGCAACTATCGTCAGGAACTGCTAGCTGAAAGTGATCAGGAAGGCCTGCGCCGTATGCTATTTGGTATGGGGTCGCTATCGTTGGGTGAGCTAGCGGGGGAGCGCTTAAAAGTCGCGCTTGAAGCTAACTCTTTTGAAGATGAGCATGACTGCTTCAGCGATAATACCCACAACTCTCACTACTACAACGGCCAGGGGATTCAGAATATTTACACGGGCACCTATCAGCGATTGGATGGCAGTATCCTAGAAGGCCCATCATTGGAAAACTTGCTGTCGCAGCAAAATGAAGCACTTGCTGATAGCCTGAGTGACCAACTTGAATCAACCATGGCCAAGCTCGATGCTATCAAGCAAGAGGCTGAAGCGGAAAGCTCGCCGATGGCGTTTGATATGATGATTGCACCCGGCAACGAGCAAGGGAGTAAGTTGATCAACGACGCCATTTTCGCCCTGGTGGCGCAAACGGCATCCCTTGAAGAAGCAGCCGGTGAGCTGGGAGTTACCTCTTTACAGCCGGATGATGCAGGCCATCGCTTCTAAATCATTCATGTGATTTTATGAGCCGTCCGGCAGCTTGGCTGTCGGACGGCTTTTGTCGTTTGTCTCAAGGTATATTTATGTGCCACCTATCTCGCTTTTTTGCCTTCAGGCGACTCGCTCAATGCTGCCTTTTCTTAGCACTGTTGGCGGCCTCTGTGTTTGTGGTCTCTTTACAGGCGGCTGAATCTCCCGCCATTCAATCGTCGCCGATGAGCGGTGGCGATGGGGCAGTGGAGCAATTTGATCACAACGCTTATTCATTACCGCTACGTAATATGTCGATGACCAAGCGGCTTGATTTCAGCGTCGGCAATAGCTTTTTCCGCAACCCCTGGGTGGTCGCACCTGCCAGCACTGAGGCCCGTGATGGCCTGGGCCCGTTGTTTAATACCAATAGCTGTCAAGGCTGCCATCTCAAGGATGGGCGTGGCCATCCGCCGATGGGAGATGAAACCCCCATCGCGTTGTTCCTGCGTCTTTCGCTGCCTTCCGATCAGGCGGAGCCGGAAACTCTAGAGCAACGGGGCGCGCTGCCGGTACCCAACTACGGCTTGCAGCTACAAACCTCTGCGATTCCTGGCGTGCAGCCGGAGGGCAAACTAATCATTGAGTACCGTCCGCGGGAAGTAGGCTTTGCCGACGGCCATAGCGTTACCTTGCAGGAGCCGCTTTACTCAATTGCCGAACCTGCCTACGGTGAGTTACCAAATACGCTGCTGACGTCGCCGCGGTTGGCGCCACCAATGATTGGTCTGGGCCTACTGGAGGCGATTCCTGAAGCAGACCTGATGGCTGCAGCCGACCCCAACGATGCCGATGGCGATGGTATTTCCGGGCGTTATAACCAAGTCTGGGATGTACGCAGTGGCACCACGGTGATGGGGCGCTTTGGTTGGAAAGCGGGTGAACCCAGCATTGAGCAGCAGAGCATGCACGCCTTCGCCGGCGATATGGGGCTAACTTCTCGCTTAGTGCCACAAACTGATTGTATGGATAGTCAGGGGTGCGATGCCTTTCCTGAGGGTGGAACGCCTGAAGTCAGCGATGAAATTGCAGACTTCATCACCTTCTATGCCTCTAGCCTAGCAGTACCGATGCGCCGCAACATGGATGATCCTGAGGTAATACAGGGTGCCGAGACATTTAACGCACTGGGCTGCGCAAGCTGCCATACCCCTCGACATCGTACCGCCTCGGATGCCCCCCGAGCGGCGTTGGCGAATCAAGAAATATGGCCTTATAGCGATCTACTGCTCCACGATATGGGCGAAGCCTTGGCCGATCATCGTAGTGAATTCCAAGCGGATGGGCGCGAATGGCGCACCCCACCGTTGTGGGGTATTGGCCTGACACAAACGGTGAATCCTCGAGCTGGCTTTCTCCACGATGGCCGTGCCCGCACGCTCGAAGAGGCGATTCTCTGGCATGGTGGCGAAGCAGAGGCGGCCACCAAAGCCTATCGACATCTACCGACTGACCAGCGCGCGGAACTTATTCGCTTTCTTGAGTCTCTGTGAGCTTTGCGACGCCTCTGTTACTGCTATCGACTATTGGTAAGGAGTTTATGTGATTGCTTCTCTTCGTCGTTTGGGGGTGGCGGTTGCGTTTTTAGCGGCCCCCCTTTCTGCATTGGTTTCTGCTGATGCGGACACCAATACACCGCGTGATATCTGGCATAGCGCGATAGCGCAGCAGTATGCCGAACTCAGTAATGCCTCTGAGCGCCTGGAGGCTAGCGCAACGCGTTTTTGCCAAGCTCCCGATGAATCGCTTAAACAGCGGCTTGAAAGCGACTGGCTGGGTGCTTATCAAGCTTGGCAGGCGGTGCGCTTTGTCCAGTTTGGACCCATTGAGCAGAACAGCCGTGGCTGGCAACTTCAGTTTTGGCCAGACCGCAAGAACCTAGTAGGTAGCAAGGTAGAAGGGTGGTTGCAAGCTGGCACCACGCCAACGGTTGAAGACATCGCTAGCGATAGCGTCGCGATTCAGGGATTTCCGGCTATTGAGTACTTGCTTTATGACGACGCCATGAGTGACTGGCCACTTGGTGAGCCGGCGATGTGTGGTTTGTTGCAGGCTATCTCTACCCATCTCGCAGACACTAGTAACGCGCTGGAACGCGACTGGCAGGCCTTTGGCGTGCACTATCGTGATACCCCGCGTTACACCGAAACCACGTTGGCTAACGCTATTCAAGCGCTCGAAACCCTCGAACAGAAACGTCTTGGTGAGCCAATGGGCCTGCAAGGATCGCCCGCTAACCGCTATTTAGCGGAAGCCTGGCGTAGCGGTAACTCCATTCGTTTGGTGGAAAGTACGCTTGAAGGGCTGCGGACGGGGTTTCTTCCAGGGCTCTCGGCGTTGCTGCGTGAAGCCGATGCACTGCCACTCGCCGAGGCATTTCGTGATCAACTGGATAAGACGTTAGCCAAGACGGGTGATCTGCCACCGGGGCTGACAACGTCACTTGACGACGAGGCATTTCGTGGCCAGCAATCGCTTTACCTCAATATTGGTCAGTTGAACTATCTGCTGGGGACCGAAATTGCGGCCGAGCTTGGCCTGGTGCGTGGCTTTAATTCTAGCGATGGAGATTGAGCTATGCAGCGACGGCAGGTGCTGAAAGCTGGCCTGGGAAGTGTCGTAATGGCACTAACACCGCTGAGCTGGGCGATGCCAGGGCGCGAAAATGCTGACTGGCTGTTTAGCGCGGTTGATGGTCTTGATGGGAAGCATTACATCGCTGGGGTAGCACTGGATGGTAAAAACCGCTTTATGATCGAAGTGCCCGAGCGCTGTCACGGCGGCTGTTTACGGCCTGATTCCCGCCAGGCAGTATTGTTCGCTCGCCGTCCCGGTACACGGATGCATGTGATCGATGGGGACAGCCGCCAATTAGCCCACACCATTGCGGCCGGGGAGGGCTATCACTTCTACGGGCATGGCGTTTTCGACTTGAACGGGCGCTACCTGTATGTCACCGCTAATCGTTTGGAGGACAGCGCCGGGCTAGTGCGCGTTTACGATGCTGCCAACGACTACACCCATGTCCGTGATATGCCGCTGGGTGGTATCGGGCCCCATGAGCTGCGGCTGATGCCAGATGGCGACACTCTGGTGATTGGTTTGGGGGGAATCCAGACTCACCCTGACTACGGCCGGGTAAAGCTCAATCTGGACACTATGGCCCCGGCGCTAATGCTTATGAATCGCCACAGTGGCGAAGTAGTCGCCCGCCATGCCCCTTCGCACCACCAGCTTAGCTGCCGCCATCTGGACGTGGCAGCGGACGGCACGGTGATCGCCGGATACCAATTTGAAGGCCCTGAGTGGGAATCCTATCCGCTGATTTGTCGTCTGGATGCTGCCGGAGACTTCTCTGAGCTGGCGCTGCCCGATGAGGTCACCGCCAGCCTGCGGCACTACACCGCTAGTGTCGCGTTTAGCCGTGTTTCGGCAACTGTTCTGGTGACCGCACCTCGCGGCAATCGGGTGCTGCTGCTGGATGCTGAACAAGGCCGCTTGAACGCTAACTTGGAGTTACCTGACGCTGCGGGGGCCCGCTGTGATGGTAACGGCGGCTTTCTGGTCTCCTCCGGCCAGGGCGGGCTCTACCGTGTAACGCCTGACACGGCAGTGCCCGAGTTGCTCGTCACCCAGGAATTCCGCTGGGATAACCATCTGACCTGATAGGTACTTAACGTTGACTTAAATAGCGAAAAGCATTCATTCCGACAGTCGAAAGCGCGAAAAAGCCAGCGGCCAAGGTAATCTCATTGGGCCACGGCAATATTGTGCTCCCCATTGGGGTGTTTCATCACCTGCATGGGCAGGCCATAAATCGCTTCTAAGGTGCTGCAACTCATCAAATCATCCGGACTGCCATGGGCCAGCAAGCGACCGCTATGCAGTGCCATCAGTTCATCACAGTAGCGTGACGCCATATTGATATCATGCAATACAATAATGACGCCAAGGTTCAGCTCATCGCATAGCTGGCGAACCAGCGCTAGCACCTCAATTTGGTGAGCGATATCCAGTGCCGCTAGCGGCTCATCGAGCAGCAAGAAACGACTGCCCTGGGCGAGTAGCATGGCTAGCCACACCCGCTGACGCTCTCCGCCGGAGAGTGTATCAACTAAGCGGTCGGCAAAGGCCTCTGTGTGGGTAAGGGCGATGGCGCGATCAATGGCGTCTTTGTCTTTCTGGTTGTGGCGACCCAACAGGCCGTGCCAAGGGTAGCGGCCAAAAGCCACCAGCTCGCGCCCAGTCAGGCTTTCAGCGCTGGGCAAATGCTGGGGCAGGTAAGCCACCTGACGAGCGAACTCGCGGTTTCCCCAGTCGCTCAGTGGGCGTTGGTCGAAGTGAATCTCTCCCTGGCTAGTAGGTTGCTGCTGGGCCATGAGTTTAATCAGCGTCGACTTTCCCGAGCCGTTATGGCCAATCAGGCCGTAAACCTTGCCCTCATGAAAGCTGTGGTCAATGGGATTTAAAATCTGCTTACCATTGATTTCAAAGGTGGCGCCTTTGACCTCGAACATGAATCACTCCTGGCGATAGGATAAATAGTGGCTCCATTCTAGTGCTAATGGTTCTCATTTTTAATAAAAAATAAAAAGATTTTCGCCGGTGTGTGAATCTTTCTAAGTACTCAGCCACGAACCGCCATCCCGATTGCCTCGTGGTCAAAATGTCGCGGGCGGCTCTTTAAAACGCGACAGGGCAGAAAGCAAAAAAATAAGCGGGTTGTTTACAGCGGCTGCTTGTATGCCTCAACAAATAGGAAAATGTTGAAGCTCAGCAGTGACATTGGCCGTTTTTCAGTAAGAGGTTAAATATGCTAGCAGTTGGCTATGCCGCTCAGGGTGCGCTGCCATTAGGCTATTCCATTGAGCTGGATTGGGCTCTCCAGTGAGGTCTGTGACGGTGTAGCCAGCTTCTCGGGCAATTACAATGCTCGCGGCGATATCCCAGAAGTCGAGCTCAGCACCCTGAGACCAAAATGCATCGAAGCGGCCGAGGCTAAGGTAGGCGATCTCGAGCGCCGCTGAGCCCGGGCTGCGGATGCCCGCCACATGAGGCATTAATGCCGCGAGTTGATTTAGCGCTGTCGTGCAGTCGCCTTTGGCATGGTAAGGCAGGCAAGTGCTCACCAGCATCTCGGTTAGCGGGCGAGGGGCTGGTGTTGTTAACGGGCGATCATTGAGAAAGGCACCCGCGCCTTGGCCTGCCCAAAGCATTTCATCAAGGAGTGGTTGATAGACAACACCGATGATCAGCGCATCACCTTTGGTGACCGCAATAGACACCGAGAAGTGAGGCACGCCATGCAGAAAATTACTGGTGCCATCAAGGGGGTCAATAATCACGGTATAGTCGCTATCGGTGGGCGTCAGGCCACTTTCTTCACCAAGGAAAGCGATATCGGGAAAAGCGCTGCTGATGCAGTCGATAATGATACTCTCGGCTGCCGTATCGTAGTAGCTAACGAAGTCAGATGTCCCCTTTTGCTCAAATGCAATCCGTCCCTTTTGCGAATACCCCTCGCGCAACAGCGCGCCAGCCTCATAGGCTGCTTGCTTAACTGTTTCCAGCAAGCTGTTTTCGCTCTCAAGCATGTGGTTTCTCCTGGGGGCTTGTATGGCTGTTATCAAATCGTTTGATAAAGGTAACTAACCATTCGTGACGTGGCGATGACAGTGGGCAGTCTTGGTTTGGTGGCTTGCTCTTGGTGTATGAGTGTCGTCCCTATCAAACTGGGGCAGTCACGAGAGCTGGCTTGCTTATGGAGTCACTGTTTAACACCTTGTTATTTGCCGTTCCTTTAACCATTGGCCTTGCCCAGTCGCCAGTAGCCCATGCTGGTAACGTACTGCTTGGGTAACCCGCACTCGTTGACTAAGTAGCGGCGCAGCTTCATGGCGACCTTGGTTTCAGCGGCAATCCAAGCGTAGAAGGGCGCGCTATCATCCAAGGTGGCGGGTTCCCAGAGCGGGGCGTCTTCATCGTCGCTTTCATCGTTGGTCGTGGCACTGGTAGTGACGTTAGTAGGCGTGCCGCCTAGCGCTTGAATTTCCTTATGTAAATCAATATCGCGCAGGGCTCTCATCATCAGCTCACCATGCTGACAGCCGGGCTCAGCGTCACGTGCCAGCCAGCGCAGCTTTGCGGACTGGGGTAGCGGTTGAACATCGTCGCGGCGAGGCACTTCGAGTAGTGCTTCGACCTTGGGTTTGAGAGGCAGGT
Source organism: Vreelandella alkaliphila (assembly GCF_016107625.1). GTDB lineage: Bacteria > Pseudomonadota > Gammaproteobacteria > Pseudomonadales > Halomonadaceae > Vreelandella > Vreelandella alkaliphila. Next base: position 290,273 of record NZ_JABASV010000001.1, on the reverse strand, counting down.
CATCAAGGGTTTCTAGAATACCGGCCGCAGCGGGGAGAGCGGTTTCATCGGCGATAATCAGAATACGGCGCACGCCTTGGGGCGGCTTCCATTCGTAGCCCTGCTTGGGGCCTTCCGCTTTAGCGTCGGGGGCTGTCATGGCTAGCCGATCACCTGGGCGGGCGCGCATTGCCCAGCGTGAGGCAGGGCCATTGTCTCCGTGGAGCACAAACTCTACATCCACCTCAGCCTGCTCTGGGCGCAGGTCACGAATGGTGTAGGTGCGCCCAGAGGGACGCTGGGCATCTGGCAGTGCGCGATAGGCGCTGTACCAATCGTGTTCTGCCAGCTTGGCAATCTCAAACAGTGGATCGAGGCTACCACCGCCTTCAGGGAAGAACAGTTTGACGCGCTGATCCGGAGCGTAGGTCGCCATTTGGCTGACGGCAGGGCCAGTAAAGGTGAACCTGACTAATGAGGCGCTGACTTGGGTCCGCCGAGCGAGAGTGATATCGAAAAGCTGGTAGGTCTGTTTAGCCGCCATCGTAGCTGTCTCCATTAATAAATGGTGTTAATTGTAGTGCTAATTATTATCATTTAGAATCGTTACGGATAATTCAACCACCAACTCCAGAAAAGAGTAAGGCTAAGAAATGACTCTGCTGCTTATCAGGCCCTGTGTAGCGATCTGCCCGGCTATGACAAGAGGTTGTTCGCTATGCTAAGCGCTGCGCAATTGACCCAGCGAATGGGGGGGATGTCGCCTGCAAAAGCTTGCCTGCTGCTTAGCTTGCCGATGGTGGTGCTGTTTTGGGTAGGTCTGCAGGGACAGGGCGGTTTTATGCTGGGGGTGCAGGCGTTAGTGGCGCCCTCCTTTGAGAACGTCGACGAGTTGTTGCTTCACTATGCGTGGTGGCCGCGTCTCTCGATCGCGCTGCTAGCTGGGGGCGGCTTGGGGTTGGCGGGTGTACTGATGCAACAAGTGCTGCGCAACCCGTTGGCCTCGCCCACCACCCTAGGGGTGGCATCGGGCGCTAACCTGGCGTTGATGACCGCCACTCTTATGGCCCCAGGGCTATTGGTAGTGGGCCGTGAATGGGTTGCCTTAGCGGGTGGAGCGCTGGCGGTTGGGTTAGTTTTCCTGCTCTCGTGGCGGCGAGGGTTGGCGCCGATCGTTGTGGTGCTGGCGGGCTTGGTGGTTAATCTGTACTTAGGGGCGCTTTCTACAGCGCTGCTGCTGTTTAACCACGAGGCGCTTTCAGGACTGCTGATTTGGGGCGCGGGTTCGCTGGCGCAAAACGGTTGGGATGGCGTGGCGGTTCTCTGGCCACGGCTGGCGATTAGCTGCGTGGCAGCCTGGTTTCTACTACGCCCTTTGGCGGTGCTGGAATTGGACGATGCCAGTGCTAAAAGCCTGGGGGTCTCGCTGACCTATCTGCGTTTTGCGGGGATGGGGCTGGCGGTATTTATTACCGGTAGCATTGTCAGCGTGGTGGGTATCATCGGTTTTATCGGTTTGGCAGCGCCCAATATTGTGCGTATGGCCGGTGCGCGGCGCTTAGGGCCACGGCTGCTTTGGTCGACGTTACTAGGGGCTGTGTTGTTAGCCACCACTGATCTGCTGCTGCAACATTTCGGTGGCATGGTGGCAGCCTTTATTCCTACTGGGGCGATTACCGGTGCCCTGGGGGCACCGCTGTTAATGTGGCTGATTCCACGTTTGAAGCTGCGGGGAGATCAGCCGCCGAAAGGGGCGGGTGTTTTTGCTCATCGCCATCCTGCGCCGTCGCGTTTGGCGACTGGTTTACTCCTCGCGCTACTAGGCGCCACATTGCTTGGCTTGCTGGTGGGGCAGGGTGTCGATGGCTGGTACTTACTGTCGCCGGATAACTGGAACGTGATGCAGTGGCGCATGCCGCGGGTAATGGCTGCAGCGGCGAGTGGGCTAATGCTGGCAATTGCCGGGACGATTCTTCAGCGCCTTTCCGCCAACCCTATGGCTAGCCCCGAGGTATTGGGTATCAGCGGTGGCTGTGCCATTGCGCTAATTTTGGGGATCTTCTTACTGCCCGCGCCCACCAATATGATGCTGATTGGTGTGGGGACCCTGGGGGCTTTTGCAACGCTGCTGGTGTTGGTGGGCATCAACCGCAAGAGCGGCTATCTCCCCGAGCGCTTGCTGCTTACTGGGGTAGCCGTCAGCGCCCTGTTTGATGCGGTGCGTAGCGTTATGCTGGCGGGTGGCGATCCTCGGGGCCAGCAGGTGATCGCTTGGCTGGCGGGCTCTACCTATTACGTGGATGTCACCAATGCCATTGTTGTCGGCGGCATTGCCGCGGTATTGGCACTGGTCACGCTGCCCTTTACTCGCTGGTTGGATATTTTGCCCTTAGGCGCACCGACGGCCAAGGCGCTTGGGGTAACCCTCAACCGTGCCCGTTTGGCATTGCTGTTACTGGTGGCACTGCTAACCGCCTGCGCCACCCTGGTGGTGGGGCCGCTGTCGTTTATTGGTCTGCTGGCGCCACATATGGCGCGCTTGGTCGGCTTCTCTCGGGCAGGGCAGCACCTGCTGGGTGCTGCGTTGATCGGCATGTTATTAATGGTGTTGGCGGATTGGGTAGGTCGTCAGATTATCTTCCCTTATGAGATGCCCGCGGGCTTGGTCGCATCTTTGATTGGCGGTGCCTACTTTATGTGGGGGCTGCGGCGGCTATGAGCGAAGCGGCGAGCGTGCTACCGGTAGCGACGAATCCAGCAGATGCTTTGTTGGCGCTCTACCGCCAGCCGCCGTTGGATAACTTAAAGGCACCTGCGTTTGGTCGCCCTAATATACCGACGCTGGCAGCTTCTGAACTGCTGGATCATAAGGTGCTAGGCGCTCAGCTTTCGCGTTACCGCCGGTACCACGGTGACGACGCCGACTTTCTGGCGGCCGCTTCAATCTGGTCGAAATTTCATTTCAGCAGTGTCGCGATTCCGACGCTGGTGGCCAACCTGCTGTTGGGCTATGAGCTGCCGGTCGGCGGGGGTGAGCTGCGGCTGGCGTTAGGTGATCACGGTCAGACGGCGCGCATCTGGCTGCCGCATGGTGGCGTGCCGTTGGCCTCAAAAGCGTTCCAGTCACGCTTTAGCGGCCTATTCGATGACCACTGCGCGTCGCTTATCGAAGCGCTGGCCGAGGTCTCCGGGCTTTCTGCCAAAGTGTTCTGGAGCAACCTTGGTCACTACGTGGAGTTCGTGGGCAAGACCTGCTCGCGGCATCCAGACTTCACTGGCGCGGGTGAGCCGCTGCTGAATTATCTCGATACCAAGACCTTGCCTGACGGGCGGCGCAACCCGCTTTATCAACCGGTGCGCTATCTGGAACTGGGCGGTGAAACCCCGGCTCGAGTGCGGCGTCTATGCTGCATTAAATATCGGCTACCCGGCGAGCCGCTGTGTGGCGGTTGCCCGCTGAAACCCGAGAATAAGCCGGCCAAACGCCAACGCTAGCTTTTTTAATTTGCATGCGTTTGGTGGCCTGGGTCTATCGGCATATGGCCAAACTGCGCGACATACAGGGTCGTCTCTACGCGGATTACCAGTCGGTGATCGAGTGGCGTTCGAGAAAGTCAGCGCGCTCGATCTAGCAGAACACCGCGATACCTTTGATAGTGACACACAGCGCCAAGACTGGCAGGTGCTAGCACTGGAATAGGTCTGCTATCGTTACCCCGCTGAAGAGGCACGGCCAAGCTTTGCCATTGTGACCTTAAAGCGCGGCGAGGTGGTGTTTCTAATTGGCGGTAACGGCAGCGAGAAACCCACCCTGGCGATGTTGTTGGCGGTCGCTGAACAGCGCGACCTATTGCTGCTGGACGAGTGGGCCGCCGATCAAGACCCTCAGTTCCGCCGAGTGTTTTGCCGCGAGCTACTGCCGCGAGCTACTGCCGCAGCTACGAGCGCTGGGTAAGACGCTGGTAGTGCTTAGCCATGATGACCACTACTTTGACAAGCTGATCATCTGCTGGAAATGCGCGGTGGGCAACTAGTTGAATTCACCGGCGAACAGCGAGAAGCGGCCAGCCGCGATGCGGTGGCGAGGGTGACTGGGTAGCTAACTAATACACCGTACGATCACTCTGCGTCATTTTCCAAACCATCAATACGGTTTCTATATAAGCAAAACTAATGCCCCATTAGCAGGATGATTTTTAGTTATTAAGGTTGCCCGCTATCTTAGTGCCACGATTCTTTAAAGCGATGCTAATTCTGGTACTGGGGGCAGGGCAATGTGGGAAAGTTACTTAACGGGCTTGGTAGTATCTGGCGGTATCATCATGGCTATCGGGGCGCAAAATGCTTACGTGCTGGGGTTGGCCGTACGTCGTGAGCATCACTGGTGGTCGGCGGGGCTGTGTATGAGCGCGGATATCATCTTGCTAACCGCTGGTATGTTTGGTGCCAGCGCGTTTTTACTGACAATGCCGAACGCGATGGAAGCCATGCGCTGGGTAGGCGTAGCGTTTTTAAGCTGGTTGGCTGCTCAGGCATTACTGCGGGCTGTTAGTGGGCGCGCAGGATTGGAGGCCGGTAGCGTAAAAGCGCGCAGCTTGCGTGGAGTACTGTTGGCGACCTTGGCCGTTACGGTATTGAACCCTCAAGTGTATCTGGACACTCTATTGTTAATTCCTGCCATTGGTGCTCAGCAGGAGAGTGCTGGTGTGTTCGTTGCAGGTGCATCGACTGCCTCTGTTCTTTGGTTCAGCCTGCTGGCGTGGGGCGGTGCCGCGCTTTCGCCTTGGCTTTCCCGCCCGGTAGCGTGGCGTACCATTGATGGGCTAATTGGCCTGATGATGGCGGTCATCGCCATACACTTAGCGCTGGGGTCTACGTTGCTCTGACAGGTCTCAAGGCTGACTAGAGACGGCTGAAGTAGCTCTGCATAACGGCGATTACTTTATCTATATCGGCATCATCAATATCACGGTGGACAACAAAACGCGTGGCATAAAGTAGCTCAATCAAAATGTCATGCTCTTTCAGCCAAGCAGAGAGCGGCTTTACGTGTTCGTCGGGAAAGTGCGCGAACACCATATTGGTTGCCTGAGCGGTAATCTCAACGCCAGGCAGTTTCGCTAAGCCTTCCGCCAAGCGTGCTGCACGACGGTGGTCGTCGGCTAAGTCAGCGACATGATGCTCCAGAGCATACTGGCAGGCGGCGGCGATAATGCCTGATTGGCGCATGCCACCACCAACCATTTTACGCCAGCGCCGTGCGCGGTCGATCAAGGCTTGCGAGCCCACTAAGGCAGAGCCGATGGGAGCGCCCAGGCCTTTCGAAAAGCACAGCGACACGCTATCAAACGGCAAGCAGAGTTGCTTCAGTGAGGTGTCCGTAGCTACCGCGGCATTAAACAGCCGCGCACCGTCTAAGTGCGTTGCCAATCCCCGTTCGCGGGCCAGGTTGGTGGCTTTGATTACGTAGTCTGCGCTTAGCACTTTGCCGCCAATAGTGTTTTCTAGCGCTAGCAGCTTAGTGCGCGCAAAGTGGAAGTCGTCGGCTTTGATAGCTGCGCTTATTTTCTCTAACGGCAGGCTGCCATCGGCGGCATTTTCAATTGGCTGCGGTTGAATGCTGCCTAACACCGCTGCGCCACCGCCTTCATAGCGATAAGTATGGGCTGACTGCCCCACAATGTATTCATCGCCGCGTTCGCAGTGGGCCATTAGTGCCACTAGGTTGCTTTGTGTGCCGCTTGGAAATAGCAGCGCCGCTTCCTTGCCTGCCTGCTCAGCTAGCTTTTCCTGAAACGTATTGACCGTTGGGTCATCACCCCATACATCATCGCCCACTGGAGCAGCCATCATGGCCTCTTTCATGGCGGGGGAAGGCCGAGTCACCGTGTCACTGCGTAGGTCAATCATGCGAAACTCCTGTGATGACAAAAAACTCTTTTCGAGCATACTGCATGTCTAATAAGCGCGAAAAGCGAAACCTCAATACGTAGAGAAAGGACAGAGTCATGCTCGCCACCGATCTAAAGCTCCGTGCCCTGGAACGCAACGATCTGCGCTTTGTTCACGAGCTCAATAATAACCAGAGCATCATGTCGTATTGGTTTGAAGAGCCTTACGAATCATTTGATGAGCTGGAGGAGCTTTATAACAAACATATTCATGACAACGCCGAGCGGCGCTTTGTGGCAGAGGACAGCGATGGGCATGCCATTGGTTTAGTCGAGCTGATTGAAATCGACTACATTCACCGTAGCGGTGAATTTCAGATCATTATCACGCCAGATCACCAGGGCAAAGGATTTGCCCGGTCATTGATCCGTCAAGCGCTGCACTACTCGTTCACGATTTTAAACCTACACAAAATATATCTGATTGTGGCGGTGGAAAACGTCAAAGCGATTCATCTCTACGAGGAGAGCGGCTTCATAGAGGAGGGGCATTTGGTTGAAGAGTTTTTCATCAACGGCAAATACCGCGATGTGAAGCGAATGTATATCTTGCAGGACACTTACTTAGCGCAGTTGGCTTAATAAATAAGCCGTGAATGGTCGCCAAATCCAATGCTGCATAAAGGTGTTGTGATGAAATATTGATCAGAACGACAACGCCTCAGGCTGAAAACTATCCAAGGGCTGAGGCGTTGTTACTTACTGCTGGCTCATATAAGCAGCGATGGCGTCAAAGGCTGCGCGTTGCTGTTGGGCACGGTTAGCCCAAACCTGCATCACATCCACTTCTACTGTCTGACCTTGAGCAGCGAAAGATGACATGGCGAGTACTCCTAATTCAGAGGTTGAGGGACGGTTCAGCCATCCTGGGCTCTAGTGACCCTAGTTTAGTTATACATAGTTTGCTTTGTGCGACGCAGCAAGTTAGCTGCGGGTTAAAGTCTATGCGCATTTCAGCCCTTAAAGCTAGTCCTAAAGATGTAGGAAAATTGCCATGACGTGTAAGAAATGGCTTACAAAATCAATAGCTGATCACCTATATCCTTGAATGGAAAAGATTTTCATAATATAAAAAAGCCGACTAAAAAAGTCGGCTTGTGTCGTTATCTTTTCGTCTATAGGGGAGAGATGGCGATAAAAAATACTTCTTTTAGCCGAAATAGGCCGCTAATGCTTCATTAGCAGCATGCTGCCAATGGGCTTGACGGTGCCAAAAAGTAAGTACCTCGTCATCTTGTGTCGATAATCCGAATGTAGAGATCATAAGGTGGTCCTCCTATTGGGACACACCTAGAGTATAGGTTATTTTTGTTGCGGTGCAGCATTTTAACCATTGTTAACAAAATAAGCGGTGCACAATCTTATGTACCTAGAATGGTATGCTGATGACATACCTATAACTAATCAATAAAACAACGAGTTATATCATGGCGCCAAAAACTCCCGATTCTGACACCCTCAATCCTGAACCTATCTTCCAAGACCGCTGGGTAGCAACTCCACGTGGTCGCCTGTTTACTCGTGCTTGGGAAACGTCTCATTTTTGCTCGGACGTGCCTATTGTCCTGCTCCATGACTCGTTAGGTTGTGTGGATTTATGGCGTAGCTTTCCCGCAGCGCTATGTGCGGCGACCCAACGACGAGTGATTGCTTATGACCGTCTAGGGTTTGGGCGCTCCGATGCGTGCCTGGCGCCGCCACTGCTGAGCTTTATCGACGATGAACCCTCTACTAGCTTTGCGGCACTTCAGAACGCGTTTCAGTTGACGCATTTTATTGTGCTGGGACATAGCGTCGGCGGTTGTATGGCGGTGCACTGTGCAGGGCAGTATGTAGAGCAGTGCCAAGGAGTGATTACCATTGCAGCGCAGGCGTTAAATGAGCCGCGTACGCGACAAGGTATTGAAGAGGCACGGGCCGCCTTTCAAATGCCGGAACAATTTGCCAAATTAGAAAAGTATCACGGTGATAAAGCTCGTTGGGTACTGAATGGCTGGATAGACACGTGGTTACATCCAGCATTTGAACACTGGTCGCTTATTCCCGCCCTTAACCGCGTTCACTGCCCCGCGCTAGTGCTTCATGGTGAAAACGATGAATATGGTTCGCACCGCCAACCTGAATGCATCGCTCGCTATACCCGAGGTTCTGCACACAGTGAAATACTGCCGGGCGTTGGGCATGTGCCCCACCGTGAAGTGGAAGCTGTGGTTGTTCACTATGTTAGAGAATTTATTGAGCGGCTTACGCCATAAAACGACCGTTACACAGGGAAAAGTGAGGAATACTATGCGCTTGCGAATTTTATCCGACCTTCATTTGGAGTTTTTTGATGGAGACCGCGAATTGCCAGAGGTAGAGGCCGATCTCATCATTTTGGCGGGCGATATTCATCAGAAAACGGAAGGCCTTGCCTGGGCCAGGCAGCGGTTTCCAGAAATGCCTATTTTATATGTGCCGGGAAACCATGAGTTTTACGGTACCTGCATGCCGCTACTTCGTGAAGAGCTCGCCATCGAAGCCAAGCGCTACAATATTGAGTTGCTGGATAATCGAGCGGTGACTATCGGGGGAGTGCGTTTTTATGGCACCACGTTATGGACTGATTTTAACCTCTATGCTGATGACCCAACGCACAACCCAGCAGAGACCGGCGCTAAAGCACTGCGCTATATGCCCGATTTTAGCATAGTGACAACAGCTCCAGGTCAGGTCTTTACCCCTCAAGCTAGCCAAGCATTACACGTTGAAGCACTTGCTTGGCTTAGTAACGAGCTTGAGCAACCCTTTGACGGGTCACGCGTTGTTATTAGCCATCACGCACCTTTACACAGCTGCATTCCTGAACAGTATCTTGGCGATGCATTGTCCCCAGCCTTTGCCTCCCACCTACCTCAATTGATGGGCAAGATGGACCTATGGGTGCATGGCCATGTCCATGAGCCTGTCGATACTTCATATAACGGCACGCGTGTCATCGCTAATCCAGGTGGTTATCCCTATGAGTTCACTCCAGCGTTATTTGAGCCGAGCTTGGTGGTTGAAGTTGATTGATAGGTCATTGAATCAATAAACCCTTTCGCTCTTGGATCCTGCATATAAGCAACGTTGAGTCGCCGCCAGGGTGTTGGCTGATGATCGGCAAAGAATAAATGTCCAGGCGACAGGGTAACTTTCCAGTCATCAGCCAGTTCACTCAATCTTTCAGATGTTATCGCTGTCGGTGGCTTTGCCCACACAAACATCCCGCCGGTAGGCTCGGTATAAACATCCCAATTGGCATGTTTGAGCATCGCAAGCGCCAGAGACATGTGGTTGGAAAGCCTAGCACTTAACCGCTCCGTCAGCTTTCGGTAGCTACCGTTTTGAAGCATGGTGATAATGACTTGCTCTGCAAAGCGTGAAGAAGAAATGCTGGTTAGCATTTTGATATCGACAATGCGTTGCACCATTGACGAAGGCGCCGCGATATAACCAACGCGCAGCGAAGAGGAGAGGCTTTTTGAAAAACTGCCCAAGTAAATAACCCGGCTAAGGCCATCTAACGCAGCTAAGCGAGCACTTGGCGTATGTTGAAAGTCTGCGTATATATCATCTTCTATCAGTTTGAAATCGTACTGCTCGGCTAATTGTAATAAGCGATGCGCAATGGTGGGCGTTAGCGTTCCCCCTGTGGGGTTTTGAAAAACGCTGTTGGTATAAAAAAGTGTCGGCCGATGCTCTGCAAGTAATTCTTCTAAGCGTTCAAGGTCAGGACCGTCGGCTAAGCGAGGCACGCCGATAACACGAACACGTTGCAGATGTAGCAGGCCAAATAAGTTGTAATAGCCTGGTGATTCTACGAAGACAACGTCTCCGGGTTCGAGAAGCAAGCGCACCAATAAATCTAGCGAATGACTGCTGCCGCTGGTGGTGACAATTTGCTGATGATTTGTCGAGATCGCTAAAAGCCGAAGTCGCTCTTGTATTAAGTGCCGTAACGCCGTGGGGCCTTGGGGGGTACTGTATTCAAAAATGTCCGCGCGATTCATACGCGCAACTTGGCGGATCGCATAGGTTAAATCATCGCTCTCCCGCCAATGGCTGGGTAACCAACCACATCCAAGGGGCAGGGCCGTCTCATCAGCACTAAAAAGCCCCCAAAGCCCGTTGGTCACTTCCTGCAGTGGGCTGGAAACTGTTTGGTGCTCACTTGGTGGACTATCGGCAACAAAAAATCCTGCCCCCGGTTTTGAGCGGACCAACCCTGCCGCGATTAAACGCTCATAAGCCTCAATGGCCGCATTGCGGCTAACGTGGTGTGTCGCAGCTAAATAGCGAATTGAGGGGAGGCGGCTGCCATTACCAGGTTTGTTTTGTTTAATCCAAGTGCTGATCGCCTCTTCAAGTTGCTGTGCAATAGGCGTATTGGCATGCCGATCAACTTTTAACTTCATATATAGTCCTGCTGGATCAACTGTTCATTAAAAAGTTGGAACAGTGCCTCAATAATAGCGGCCCAGTGTATCTTACCCCGCTTGAATAAGCGTGCGAGCTTTATGGTTCTTTTAGCAATCTCAAGTGAGTTAATGCATGAACCAGTTCAGCGCAGCCCGCCTTGCTTTCGGGCTATGTATGATCACCACGGCCGTTAATTTGCAGGCACCGCTATATGGTGCGTTGGCAGCGCAAGGCGGGGTTGGTGTTGGTGCCACGACAATTGCTTTTGCCTGTTACGTAGCAGGGGTGATGCCTGTATTGCTGGGGCTTAATGGCTTGGCCGAGCGGGTAGGTTACAAAGCCATCATTGTCACTGCGTTACTGCTTAATATGCTGGCCACTTCCCTTATGCTAATAGCGCCTGGCATCGTAATGCTTGGCGTGGCGCGTTTTCTACTTGGGGTGGGGACCGCGCTGGCATCTGCGGTAGCGCCAGCCTATATGCAACAATTATGGCAAGGCGATGATAAACAAGCTTCTACCAGTTACGTCACGATTAGCAGCGCGCTTGGGTTCGGTTTAGGGGCAGCGGTGACCAGCGTTTTTATCGTTACTACGCCTAGCTTAACGCCCCCCAGTTTGTGGTTATATCTATGCATTAGCGCTTTCGCATTAATAGGCGTGTTGACGTTGCGAAAAAGCATACCTAGTGGGCCGAAAGGCAGCATGTTACGTTTGCCAAGTTACCCAAAAGGGGCTATTCGATTTGGCTTTGCGATTCTAATTGCCTGGGCCACGGTGGGGTTGGTGATTGCCATATTGCCTTCCGCATTAGAGCAGCATGGTTTAAGCGTTTGGAGTGGTTTCGCTGTTTTCGGTATTTGTAGCTGTGGCGTGTTGTTTCAACCCTGGGCCAGAAAGTTGTCGTCATATCGGTCTACGTTATTGGGACTTGCGATTCTGCCACCGGCTTATGGGCTGATTGCTTGGGGAGCTATCGCGGGGCACTTACCCATATTACTACTAGGCACGATCATGGCTAGCAGCGCCTGTTACGGCTTTATTTACCTAGGCGGATTAAGTGGCGTGTTAGCCGTCGCTGGCCCATCTTCTACCCAAGCGAGCGCTGGATATTTTCTAATGGCCTACATTGGTTTCAGTATTCCTGTGGTCACAACGGGAGTGCTTATAGATGCCCTAGGGCATAGCGCGGCATTAACGCTGTTTGGAGTTGCCTTACTTGGGGGAGTTGTCACAACACTACGGTTAGTTACCCAGAATCAACGAGAGTATCGACCCTCGCTGATTGATTAGGGTGGCTGTGTGTCTGACTGCCGTGCTGGCCGCGCTATATCTATGCCCACCCAGAGATCAACGTTCCCACTCAGATAAGGCACTGGGCTATGGATCGCTTTTTAGCATGGCGCGATTAAGCGTGTTTCTTCACTAACTGCCCGCATGAAGGCGCTGCCCAACGATCATCTTCGGTGAAGACCACATCACAGACGACCGGTGAGTAAATGCGGCGTACTTCTTCATCAATTTGCTGGCGTAGGGCATCTTGATGGGCAAGCGTAGACTCATGCAGCGCTTTGGGTAGCACCACGTGAACCATGATATATAGCAGGCGGCCAGGGCGTACCATGCGAACCCGTACTTCCTGGGTGTCGATATCTGCAAGACCACGAGCAACCGCCTGGCGCACTGGCTCGGCGATTGCTTCGTCGGGCGTTTTATTGAGCAGCTCGCGCAGAGCCTGGGAGGCCATACGCACCGGTACGCCAAGGCATAGCAACACCACGGCCATCACCAGAAGTGAATCGACATAAGGTACGATTCCCCGCCAGTCTAAGCGCTCAAACAGCATCACCAAGCAGAACGCTGCTAACACAGCAGCCGAAATAATGCTGTTCACCAGCCAGTTAAGCTTGTCTGCAGCCACCAGCGGGCTACTAACATGGCACTGACTGCGGTGCATTACCCAAGCGGTGAGTGAGCAAGCGGCGGTGGCAAACAGTGCGTAGATAACCGCAAGCCCCGCTGAGATCTCCCGCCCACCTGTCAGTAGCGCAGCGATAGCGTCTACTAACGCAAAGATGGAAACGCCTAATATCAATAAACCTTTGCATAGATTTACTAAAGACTCGAAGTAGCTGTAGCCAAACGGGTAGGACTCGCTATCGGGTCGGCTGGCTAGCTTACTGACCTTGATGGTGACCAGCGCTACGCTAAAGTAGATAAGGTTAAATAACCCATCCAGCAAAATAGCCTGGGAGTTAGATGCCAGTGTCGCAGTGATACCTGCACACCCAATCAGCAGCGCCATAAAGGCAGAAAACGCTAAGGTGCTGGATTCTGTTTTCACGAACGTTTGCTCCAATATTACCTACCCAAGAGGCTGGCAAGCATAGCAATATCAGTGGTCGCAATGTCAGTGATTTGTTTATTCTAAGGCTATGGAGATAGTCTTTGATGCACTGATTTAGCACCCAAGGAGAGATGTGCTTATGCGCCATGCTGATGCTTTTTCCTTCAGACAAATTGCTCCGGAAGATGCCGCCGAACTATTGTTGTTCGAAGCCACTGAACGTGACTGGTTTGAGCAGCATATAGAGGCCAGAGCGGAGCACTTCTACACGCCGGAAGGTATTAGCCAGCATATTCATGAGTACTTGGCGTTAAATGCCCAAGGACGTATGAGACCGCTTATTATCCAACATCGAGGTGCGATAGTTGGGCGCGCCAACCTACGTGAGATAGAAAATGGTTACGCTAAGGTGGGGTATCGGATAGCCCAACATGCGTGTGGTAATGGGTTGGCGCAAAAGGCGCTGAACCATCTGATTAGCGAAGTTCGTTGCGTTTACCAAATTAATACGCTTACGGCGACTGTTTCTTTAGACAATCACGCTTCACAGCGGGTACTGAAAAAAGCTGGGTTCGAAGTAATGGAAAAGCTACCTGAGTATTCGGTAGTAGCGGGGCGGAAGCTTGACTGTGTGGTGATGCAAAAAACAGATGTGTAGTGTTTAGAAACAAATGTATTGTTGTGAGATAGGACTTTAGCTTTGGTTCGACACTTCGACGATGATTCAACTGATTTACCTAGTTATAGCAAGGGCGGCTACGCCGCCATCGCCCGCTAAAAGCGGCCTCCTACATTAGATGATGAGCCTTGAGTGCCTGAATAAAATTAAGCGGGCACTGATCATGGGCAGTCACTGAGTTAATGAGACCTGAATCCTCGCAAACGTATGCATAAGTACTTAATGGTCTGCCCTGGGATAGGTTGAAGCCTGCACCAGGGACAGGCATGTCTACGAAGTTAATGAAAATAGCGTTGGCATTTTTTGCGCTTCTTGTTGAATGTTGTCGTCGACCGGCGTGTCGTAAGTCTTGAGCAGATAGCCCAATACCGAATAAAACCCCACCATAGCAATTAGGTCGATAACGGCCTTGCGTCCGATAGCATCTGCGAGTTCTGCTTCTTGTTCAGGGGACAGCATTCGCTGGTCAAACAATGCATCCACAGCGTCGACGATAAGACCATCAACGCCTTCGGGGCGAGTTCTAATGGCTTCGATTTGTGCAGTGGTGAACCCGAGAGCGAGTGCTCGGCTAACGTGATGAGCCCATTCGTAACGTGACCCCATGCGCAGGCCAGCGCGTAGAATCACCACCTCGGTTAATTCTGACCCTAAGGCATTTTCCTTAACAACATGCTGGCGTAAAGGTGCCCAGGCGTTGAGTAAAGCCGGGTGATGAGCCATGGTGCGATAGACATTGAGCGCACCGGCAAAGTCTTCGCGTAATTCAGCGATCTCGTTTGGCCAATCGGCATCAGCAATAGGCGGGCAGGGAGAAGAGGGCGTCATGGGTGAGCTCCATTCAGATAGGGTACGTGACATCACTCGGCGATGGCGGCGTTGATGGCGGCGGCAATACGCTCAATGATTAGGTCGACTTCATTCGGGGAAATAATATAAGGCGGTGCCAGCAGGATATGATCACCGTGAATACCATCAATGGTGCCGCCCATAGGGTAGCTGATCAGGCCACGCGCCATGGCTTGTCGCTTAATCTTGGCGTGGATCTTTCGGCTCGGATCGAAAGGGGTTTTAGTGTCCCGGTCCGCCACCAGCTCGATACCACGAAACAGGCCTCTTCCCCGGATGTCGCCGACATAAGGGGATGCACCGAGAACGTCTTCCAAACCGCTTTGTAATCTCGCGCCCATGGCGTTTACATTGGCAAGTGTCTCGGGGCGCGCAATGATTTCAACCACTTTGTTAGCGGTTGCCGCGGCAACAGGGTGGCCGATGTAAGTATGCCCGTGCTGGAACAGGCCAGAACCGTTGGCGAAGCTGTCGTAAATTTTGCCGGACAGCATCACTGCGCCGATCGGCTGATAACCCCCGCCCAAGCCTTTGGCTATGGTGACGATATCCGGTATGACGTCGTCTTGCTCGCAGGCGAAGACCGTGCCGGTGCGACCCATGCCGCACATCACTTCGTCGAGGATCAGTAGTACGCCATATTTGTCGCAAACCGCACGTACACGTTTAAAGTAATCCGCGACAGGGGCGACAGCACCGAGTGTGGCGCCTACGACGGGCTCGGCAACGAACGCCATGACTTCTTCAGGGCCGAGTTCCAGAATCTTTGCCTCGAGTTCGTCGGCAAGCCGAATAGCGTAAGCCTCTGGCGATTCATCGGCGCCTTTTTCGCGATAGGCGTAGCAGGGGGAGACATGATGAGTTTCTGGCAGGATAGGCTGAAACTGCTTACGCCGCATCGCATTGCCACCGGTTGCCAACGCACCAATTGTGTTGCCATGGTAACTCTGACGCCTAGCAATGATGTGTCTACGCTGGGGGGCGCCAATTTCCACGAAGTACTGCCGAGCCATCTTCAGCGCCGCTTCAACGGCCTCTGATCCACCTGACACGAGATAGACGTAATTCAATCCTTCAGGTGCCAAATTGACGAGTTTTTCAGCAAGCGCTTCAGCAGCGTCGGTGGTGAAAAACGAGGTGTGTGCGTAGCAGAGGTTATCAATTTGAGCGCGCATCGCCGCCAGTACTTCCGGATGGGCGTGACCAACGCTGGTGACCGCAGCGCCTCCTGAGGCATCTAGGTATCGGCGCCCAGAGGTGTCTGTAATGTAGACGCCTTGCGCCGACGCGGCATGGGGGAGTGTTGGGCCGATACTGCGATGAAGAATACGAGTCATGGAAACGGTTCCTTAGGGTCACTTAGCGATGTGAGCACGCCATAAGGAGAAGATTGGCACAGTTTGGTTTATGAATGCAACAGTTGAATCATTTGTGTTTTTAGTAAAACATATAGATCATTGTTTTTTTACAACAGTAACGTTTAAATCGGCGGCTGTTTTAACAAGCCGTATAAGAGGCAACACACATGCCGCAGCGCGACCCTTTAAGGGAGCAGATTATCGCTCAGTACGATGCCATGTCGCCGCAGCTCCAGCAGGCTGCCCGCTACGTGCTGGAACACCCTGATGAGGTGGCACTGGTTTCTATGCGCGAGTTGGCGCGCCATGCGGCGGTGCAGCCTGCCACCATGACGCGGCTTGCAAAGTTCCTGGGGAAGCAAGGATACGATGATATTCGCGAGCACTATGTGGCAGCGCTGCGGCGGGGAAGTGATGGCTTTGCTGCCAAGGTTCGCCAGCGAAACGAGGGCGCTAGAGCCTCGGCCGACGGCAATATCGCCGCGCATATGCTGCATGGGCTGAGTGCTCAGATTTCCCGGCTCTGTGAGCCTGACTCACTACAACGGTTGGAAGCCATCGCTAATACACTGAAATCAGTAAGAAAAGTGTATGTGCTAGGCTTGCGCTCATGCCATTCCGTGGCGTGGCATTTCCATTACGTTATGTCACTGTTGGGGGACCGCTCGGTTCACCTGGATGGACCGGCGGGAACCGGCGGCGATGCGCTTATTCGCGCCACGCCCGAAGATGCCTTGCTGGTTGTCTCCGTCAAACCTTACGCAGTAGCGACGCTGGAACTGACGCAGTTGGCAAAAGACAAGGGGCTGACGATTCTGTCGATCACCGATAGTGAAGTATCGCCACTGGTAGGGCTGTCAGATCAGACGATTTTTTGCCCCACGGAAAGCGACAGCTTTTTCCATACGTTAACGCCCGCCTTAGCCATCTCCGAAGTACTGTGCACCTTATTGGCAGAAGATGACCGACCACAGGCACTCGATGCGTTGCAGCGGGCAGATGAACATTTCTTGAGCCTGAACACCTATTCGAGCGCTATTCCTCGCCGGGAGTGACGCCATCGTAAAGCCACTGTCAGTTACCCCTCCACCCATACCTCCTCGCCCCTAAACGCGACTTTCCAGGTACGCAGCTTGATGTTCTCATCCTCTAAGCATTGACCATCTTCAAGGCGAAAGTGCTGCTTATAGAGTGGCGAGGCAACCACCGAGCTGCCTTTTACATCACCGATAATGCCGCGGGCAATGACGTTAGCGTTAGAAAACGGATCAAAGTGGTCAAGGGCGTAGAGTTCTTTCTCCTGTCCTTGGGAGCGCTGCCTCGGTAAGTAGAAAATGGCCACTTGGGCTGGGCCTTCTGACGTGTTCAACCAAGCAGCGACGCCGGAAAATGCCACTAAGTCAGCTTTAGTGCAGAGCGGCTGCCAGGTGTCGGTGCTTACGGTGTGCTTGAGTGCGGTCGCGGTCATCAGTTACCTCATTAACGTTGTCTGGTTTGCGATTATGTAGTGTTTAAGCAGGGCATTAGTGTTTAAGCGGGACGTAGCTGGCCACGCTCGGACGTCATAATGATTGACGGATCAGGGCGGTCGTCGTTGACAAAGCTGCGGAAGCGCTTGAGTTTGTCTGGGTCGCTGATGGCGTTGGCCCATTCGCACTGATAGCTATCGACAACATGCTGCATTTGCCGCTCCAGCTCGCTATTAATGCCTAAGCTGTCTTCCAGAATCACCTCTTTGAGGTACTCCAGGCCGCCGTCGAGGTTTTCGCGCCATACGGAGGTGCGCTGCAGTCGGTCGGCGGTGCGTACATAAAACATCAAGAAGCGGTCAATAGTGCGGTAGAGCTGCTCGTCGTCCAGGTCAGTGGCGAACAGTTCAGCGTGGCGAGGGCGCATGCCACCGTTACCGCACACGTAGAGGTTCCAGCCGTTTTCGGTGGCAATAATGCCGATGTCTTTACTCTGGGCTTCGGCGCACTCGCGGGTGCAGCCGGAAACGCCGAACTTGATCTTGTGGGGCGAACGCAGGCCCTTGTAGCGATTCTCCAGTTGAATCGCCATGCCGACGCTGTCCTGCACGCCGTAGCGGCACCAGGTGCTGCCTACGCAGGATTTCACCGTGCGTAGCGATTTACCGTAGGCGTGTCCGGTCTCGAAGCCTGCGGCAATCAGTTCGCCCCAGATATCTGGCAGGTCTTCCAGGCGGGCGCCGAACAGATCGATGCGCTGGCCGCCAGTAACCTTCGAGTAGAGGCTGTATTTTTTGGCCACTTCGCCCAGCACGATGAGTTTGTCTGGGGTGATCTCGCCACCGGCCACACGCGGCACCACCGAGTAAGTGCCATTTTTCTGCATGTTGGCCATAAAGGTGTCGTTGGTGTCCTGCAGAGGAATATGCGCCGCGTCGGTGATCGGCTCATTGAAGCAGGAGGCCAGAATAGACGCCACAGCGGGCTTGCAGATATCGCAGCCCAGGCAGTGGGTGTCTTGATTGCCGTGTTTTTCGATCAATTCGCTGAAGGTTTTGATGCCTTCCACGCGCACAATATCGTAAAGCTCCTGGCGGGTATGGGCGAAGTGCTCGCAAATCGATTTATCAACTTCTACGCCGCGGGCTTCTAGCTCGTGGTCGACCACGCTTTTGAGCAATGCGGTGCAACCACCACAGCCTGTGCTGGCTTTGGTCGCCCCTTTGACGTTGGCAAGGTCAGTGGCATCGCCATCAATGGCGGTGCAGATATTACCTTTAGTGACGTTATGGCATGAACAAATCATCGCGGTTTCCGGCAGCGCACCGGGGCCGAGAGTGGGTGCGGCGCCGCTGCTTTGGGGCAGAATCAATGAGGCGGGCTCGTCGGGCAACTCAATGCCGTTGGAGTAGTACTGCAGCAGCGTGTCGTAAACGCTGTTATTGCCCACTAGCATGGCGCCGAGCAGCTTTTTACCGTCGCTGGAGACCACCAGCTTGCGATACTCCTGCTTGATCGGGTCTAAGTAGCGAAACATGCGCGCGCCGGGGTTTTGATTGCCATGGGCGTCACCTATCGAGCCCACATCCACGCCCAGCAGCTTGAGCTTGGTGCTCATATCCGCGCCGCCAAACTGGGTATCGCCTTCGGTTAGCGTCGAAAATGCTGCTTTGGCCATTTGATAACCGGGGGCGACTAGGCCAAAAATACTCTGGTTCCACAGCGCCACTTCACCAATCGCCAGAATGGCCGGGTCGCTGGTGAGGCACTGGTTATCCACTACCACGCCGCCGCGCTCGCCAATGTCTAAACCGCATTCGCGTGCCAAGGTATCTTGTGGACGAATGCCTGCTGAAAACACAATCAGGTCGGTTTCCAGCACTTTGTCATCCTGGAACACCATGCGCAGGCGGCTGGTCTCGCCAGGTTCGATACGCTGGGTAGCTCGCTCGGTAAGCACCTGGACGCCCAGGGCTGCAATTTTTTCCCGCAGTAGCTCACCGCCTTCGTTATCTACCTGCATAGGCATTAGGCGTGAGGCGAACTCCACCACGGCCGTATCCAGGTTCAGGCCGCGCAGAGCGTTAGCCGCTTCCAAGCCCAGCAAACCGCCGCCAACCACCACGCCAGTTGTGGCGTTTTCGGCGGCGGCCTGAATGGCGTCTAGGTCGTCCAGGGTGCGATACACTAGGCAGCCATCGCGGTCGTTACCGGGAATCGGCGGCACAAAGGGGAAAGAGCCGGTAGCCAGCACCAGGCGGTCGTAAGGGTAACGGCCTTGTTCGGTGACCACCTCTTGTGAGTTGCGGTCGATCTCAATGACGGCTTCGCTTGTGCGCAGTTCCACACCACTGGTGGCGTAGTAATCCGCTTCGCAAAGTGCGAGCGAATCGGCATCGCGGCCGCTGAAGTATTCAGAGAGATGTACACGGTCATAGGCGCGATGGCGCTCTTCGCCAAATACGGTGACCTGATAGCGCTCAAGGGCAGCGTTATCGACGAGCTGTTCGACCAGGTGGTGGCCGACCATGCCGTTACCAATAATAATAAGCTGTTCGGGAGTTGCCAGTTTTTGGGTAGACATTATGCCACCTCTGAGGTCGGTAGATGAGAAGAGGATGGAGAAGCCGATGATGAGGAAGCAGGACTGTTCGCGTTATCAGCGTGCTCGGTTTGCAGTACCTCGGCATCGGAAGGGCCAAACAGTAGTGTTTGGCGGCAAGCCGTAAGGTCAGCACTTGCCAATGCCTGTTCGAAATACCAAGGACCGTGGCGGGTATCGCCGTAGAGCACCGCCCCTTCAAGTTGGCCATCGCGCAGCAGCAGGCGACGGTAGTCGCCGCTTTCTGGGTCGCGGTAGCGCAATACGTCGTGTTCGTGGCCTGCTTCGGTAGGGCCAAATGCGAAGAGCGCTACGCCGCTGACTTTCAATTTGGTAGCAGTGGTGACTTCTTGATAACCATCGGTTGTTTCGCCGCACAGCACGGCTGCCAACACGTCAACCTGACGCCAAATCGGCTCCACTAGCCCATAGGTGTGCTGATCAAATTGGCAGCATTCGCCCAGGGCTGCGATATGCGGGTCAGACGTGGTCAGGTGCGCGTCAACCACAATGGCACGTTCGCAGCGAAGCCCCGCCTGCTGCCCCAGCTCCACATTGGGCGTAATGCCCGCCGCGACAATCACACTATCGGCGGGTAAACGGCGGCCATCGCTCAGCATGACCGCCTGGACGTGTCCGTGGCCGTTATCTTCCAGCACAGCAAGCGAAGCGTTTGTTGCGATATGGATGCCGCGCTGGCTCAGGGTGTTTTCGAGCAGGCAGGCGGCGGTTTCATCCAACTGGCGGTTCATCAGCCGCTCGCTGCGCTGGAGCACGCTCACCTTGATGTCACTGCCGCGTTTACGCAGTCCTTCAGCCGCTTCAAGACCCAGCAGGCCGCTGCCGATAACAACCGCATTGCCGCCACGTTGGGCGATGGCTTCTAGGGCGGTGGCGTCTTTCAAGTCGCGAAAGCTATGGACGCCGGCTAGCTCAATGCCGGAAACGTTGGGTATCGTTGGTAGTGAACCCGTCGCGATCACTAAGTGATCGTAATCCAGGCAGCGGTCGCTCTCCGTAGTAATACGGCAGTTGTCGCGATCAATCGTTACTACTTTTTCGTCGAGAAGCAGGGTAATGCCCTGTTCGGCGTACCATGCTTGGTCACGGAAAGTAAGCGCATCGGTGGCGAGCTCACCCGCCAATAAGGGGGAAAGCAGTATTCGGTTATAGGCAGGTACAGGCTCTTCACCAATAACAGTGATACACGTTGGGCGCCGTGGATGGCGCACCAGCGCTTCAATTAGGCGATGGCTGGCCATGCCATTGCCAATGATAATTAGGTGGTCGATAGATGCGCACCGGGAAGCGGTTTCCATAGGTGGCTCCTTGCATTCAGCATGTGTGTCGAGCAATAAAAAAACGCCCCTGACACTGCCCTTCGTTAAGAAAGGTGTGTCAGGGGCGTCGTTGCCCGTTAGCGTCGTTAAGTCACGTCGATGAGCACGCTGTGCAACCGCCGTTGGCTGCCGAGTTGTCTCATATGTTTAATACGCAGCAAAAAATTAGCCAGCTACTCCCTTGATATGAATTAATTCTTTCTAATCAGTTGCTTGGTTTTTTGATGTGCCCACAAGCTCTCGCCTGAGTAAATAAGTAAGCGCACACTATTGGTGCGTTTGGCGAGTGCTGCGCACGGTCATAGAACGCTAGTGGGCAAACAGCGGGGGTTGAATGTGCTATCAAATGATTTGGTTATTTTTATAAGATTTTGTTTTTGAATGTTATTTTGTTTTTTGTAGGGAGTTGGGCTTATTGATTGCAGTAATGTTGATAACAAGTAATAACGGCTCATTGCAGTGTATTAGCCAAATAAAACACAATGACAAATAGCAACGAACAACACTAACTGCAGCAAACCACTGATGAGTATGGCACCAAAGTGGGTGCCCCTGTGACAACGGCGTCCAGGCAGGCTTCTTTTGAGAAGCTCGCTTGGGCGCTTTTTGCTTTTTAACGCCGGAGGAAAACGCAATGCCAAAGCCTAATCGGCTCGCTGAAGGCGATATCCGCACCACGTGTCCCTACTGCGGCGTTGGCTGCGGAGTGAAAGCAACGATAGACAGTGGCAACGTCATCGCTGTGGAAGGAGATCGTGAACATCCTGCTAACTACGGGCGCTTGTGTGTTAAAGGCACGGCGCTGCATGAAACACTGGGCGCGAATGACCGCTTGCAACACCCTAGGGTGGATGGAAAAGACGTTTCCTGGGAGCAGGCGTTAGCCGAAACGGCACGGCGTTTACAGGCGCAGCGTAACGCGCATGGCAATCATACGGTTGCCGCGTATCTTTCGGGACAGCTGTTAACGGAAGATTACTATGTGGCAAATAAGCTGTTTAAGGGCTTTTTAGGCACGCCGCATCTGGATACCAATTCGCGGCTGTGTATGGCGTCAGCGGTGGCGGGCTACAAGCGCGCTTTTGGCGCCGACGCGGTGCCCTGTAGCTATGAAGATTTGGAAGAAGCGGAATTGGTAGTGTTGGTCGGCTCTAATCTGGCCTGGAATCATCCGGTGCTTTATCAGCGCCTGAAAGTTGCCAAAGAGCGCAACCCATTGATGCGTGTGGTGGTCATCGACCCTAGGGTGACCGATAGCTGTGAAATTGCCGATCTTTATCTTGGTATTCGACCGGGCAGCGATGCTTATCTGTTCAACGGGCTGCTGGCGTGGATGTCAGCACACCGTCGACTAGACAGCCTCTACCTTGAACGGCATACCGAAGGGTTTAGCGAGGCATTAAACGCTGCTCAGCAGAGTGCCAGCAGCGTGAATGATGTCGCAATAGCCTGTGACGTCGACCCCGAGCGCTTAGAAACTTTTTACTATTGGTTTGCCAGCCAGCTGCATGTTGTCACGCTCTATTCTCAAGGGGTTAATCAATCCACCAGCGGCACCGATAAGTGCAATGCCATCATTAATTGCCACTTGGCAGGCGGTAAACTTGGCCTGCCGGGTGCTGGGCCATTTTCAATCACTGGCCAGCCTAATGCGATGGGCGGGCGAGAAGTGGGTGGGCTTGCCAATCAACTGGCGGCGCATATGGACTACCATACCCCCGGTGCGCTTGATCTGGTCAGCCGCTTTTGGGCCACTGAACGTTTAATTCCTACGCTGCCAGATGCTCCCGGCCATAAAGCGATTGAACTGTTTGATGCCATTGACCGTGGGGAGATTACGGCGCTGTGGGTAATGGCAACCAACCCCGCCGTTAGCCTGCCGGATGGCGCAAAGGTACGCCGCGCGTTAGCAGCGTGTCCGCTGGTAATTGTCTCGGAATGCGTTGCTAACACTGATCTGCTGCCCTATGCCGATATTGTGCTACCCGCGTCAGGTTGGTCGGAAAAGGATGGGACGGTCACCAATTCTGAACGACGAATCTCCCGCCAGCGCGGCATGCTGACACCGCCTGGTGAAGCCCAACACGATTGGTGGATTATCTGCGAAGTTGCTAAACGCTTGGGGTTTGCTGAAGCGTTTAGCTACTCCCATCCATGGGAAATTTTCGACGAGCACGCACGGCTCTCCGGTTTTGAAAACTGTGGCACGAGCAAGCGGTTGTTTGATATTTCGGGACTGGCAGGCAAAGGGCAGGCCGCTTATGATGCGCTCTCGCCGATTCAGTGGCCGGTTAATCAATCTGCGCCGCGGGGCACGTCAAGGCTGTTTGAAGAGGGTGTGTTTGCCACGGCCAATGGCCGAGCCAAACTATTGCCGATTACGCCGCGGCTGCCAGAACAGGCGCTCAGTTCGACCTATCCGCTGCGACTGAATACTGGGCGCGTGCGCGATCAATGGCACACCATGACCCGCACCGCCAGAGCGCCGCGGTTAATGAATCATCGGGCAGAGCCGTTTATTGAACTGCACCCTGTGGATGCGGCCAACGCGGGCGTAGCTGACCAAGGGCTTGCGATGCTGACGGCAGCTGAAGGTGAGTACCGTGGGCGAGTACGTATTTCAAACGCCCAGCGGCAAGGGGAAGTGTTTGTGCCTATGCACTGGACCGACTGCTTTACAAAGCAGGGCCGAAGCGGCGCACTGATCACTGGCTATACCGACCCTGTGTCTGGCCAGCCAGAAACCAAGCAAGGGGCGGTAGCATTAACGAATTTGCCCATTGATTGGCAAGCAACGCTACTGGTGGCCAACGACCAAACCAGTACGGATACCCCCAGTTGGTGTGAAAACACTTATTGGTCGCGTATTCCTATGGGTAACTGCGAGCGCTGGCAGCTCGCTGATAGGGCCCCGGTCAGCGATTGGTTGGCAACGGTGGAGGCTTGGCTCGATGTACCCGCGTCGCTGTGGTGCGAAGATAGTGGTAGCGGCAGACTGCGCGCAGCAGGAATAGTGAATGGCCAGTTACGCTGGTGGCTAATGGTAGGGCCACCGCAAGAATTACCGGGGTTTGCTTGGCTTGAGGCGCGCTTTAACGACGCGACGCTAGACCTTCACCATCGCCAACGGCTACTGGCAGGTTGCGATGATGGTGCGGTAGATGCGGGCCCCGTTGTGTGTAGCTGTCATCAAGTAGGACAAACCACTATCATTAAGGCAATTCGTGGGGGCGATATCAGTGTTGAAGCCCTCGGCGCCCGACTAGCTTGCGGCACTCAGTGCGGCAGCTGTATTCCAGAATTAAAATCATTACTTGAAGAGGAGCGTCCAAATGCGTGCGCTAAGCAAACAACTCACCCAGAAATGGCTTGAGGTCTTTATGCGCCTCAGCCAGCGGGTGTTAGCGCCCTTTGGCCGCGAATCAGCCACGCGCTTAAGCCTTCCGCTTAGCGGCGAATGCCGTTCTGGGACAGTGTATTTAGTCGGTGCAGGCAGTGGAGATATGGAACTGCTCACCTTGAAAGCAGCGCGTCTGTTAATGCAGGCCGATGCGGTAGTCTATGACCGCTTAGTGGGTGACGATGTGCTGGGGCTGATACCGTCAGGCACCGAACGCTATTACGTGGGAAAAGCAAGCGGGCATCATAGCGTGCCTCAAGATGAGATAGGCGCGCTGATCGTCTCGCTTGCCCAGGCGGGTAAGTCGGTTGTGCGTTTGAAAGGTGGCGACCCAGGCGTATTTGGGCGTATGGGTGAAGAACTGGGGGCGCTAGCGAATGCCTCAATATCTGCTGAAATAGTGCCAGGCATTACCGCTGCCTCGGCGGCCGCTGCGGGGATGGGTATTCCGCTAACTGATCGTGGCCATGCCCAGCAACTGCGCTTTATTACGGCGCAACTGTGCCGGGAAGGTGGCACGCCGGACTGGGCAACCCTTGCCCGTCAAGATGAAACCCTAGTGTTCTATATGGGGCTTTCCAAAGTAGACGCTATCTGCCACGGCCTTCGCCAAGCGGGCCTGCCGGATACGTGGCCCATTATGTTGGTAGCCAATGCTAGCCAGCCTGAACAGCAATCCTTAGTGGGCACGTTGGCGGACATGCCCGCGCGACTCGCTGCTCAACCGTTACCCTCACCGTGCTTGATTATGGTGGGCAGCGTGGTGAGCATGGTGGCGGAAAGCCCTGCCGCGAGAACGTTAGCCTCTTATGGTGATCAAACGTCATCGTAAGGCATTGGGAACTTGATCAATCTCATTGGGTCATACAAGCGGCGAAACCAATAGGACGGCGGCCATAGTGGGGCTAGGTAAACTACTGCGCTGCCAGACAAGCGTTTGTTAATGTCTGTTTTTTCAAAGACTGTTTTTTTCAAAGACTGAGGAGTACACCGTGAAAAAAGGCAAGATACGCGATAACGCACTGAAAGCGCAGCTGCGAACGCCTATGTTCAAAATGCAGCAGCAAACACCGAAAAAAGGTAAGGGTAGTTACTCCCGTAAAGGTAAGAGTGACGGGAGAGGGTATCGCCAAGCCGCTTGAGCAGGCGTTTTGGCGATGCCTTCCCCAGGCATCTTATTGCTCGGCCTTTTTACCGAGCAACTCTCATCAGCTTGGCCGACCTATTGGGTCGGCTTTTTTAGTAGGTATTGATGAGGGGGAGGTTGATGACGTTTCCATTCGATAGCCTGACTGGTAAACGCTGCGCAGCCGAAGACCGTGGCGGCCGTCTAACTCCAGCTTGCGGCGCAGGCGGCTGACATGAGTATCCACCGTGCGTGTGGGGACGTCTCCCTTAATTCCCCATACTAGCTCAAGTATATGGGGGCGGCTGAGTAACTCACCAATTTTAGAGAAGAAGAGGGTCGCAAGACGATATTCCCTCTCAGTTAAATCAATCATTCGCCCTTCGATGCTGATTGTATGATCTTCCGTATTAAGAGTAAAAGCGGTGGGGCACGTGGCTGAAGGTCGAGGTGTGTCGTAACCTGCGCGGCGCCCTAAAGCGCTCACGCGAGCTAAAAACTCTTTAGGGCGGAGGGGCTTAGCCAAAAAATCATCGGCGCCTTGCTCTAGCGCCTGCACGACGTCGTCCTCACCTTGGCTAGCGGTGATGAACAGGATCGGACCTCTCCAACCATCGTGTTGGCGCAAATGTCCTACGACATCCATACCGCAACCATCAGGCAATCGCCAGTCGATAATTAGGAAGTCAAAACTTTGCTCTTGCGTTGCGCGCCTTAGCTCATTTGCCCTGCCAAAGAGCGATACCTGATGCCCCGAGGACGACAGGCACAGCTCGATAAACGCTTGTTGGTCGAGATCATCTTCAAGCACGCCGATATGCATAGTGAGTTACCTATCTTATCGTGTGATCAACTCCACACTACTGCCGGGAAACGCATATTTTGATTCTAGTTGAAGTAAAGTAAGCGACACAAAGGTTCACAGTTAACGCTGAGATCATGGCGCTATACTACGTTAACCAATGTGGAGGCTAGGCCATGATTAAGTATTTGATTAATAATGCAGTTCTTTTTATTGCCAGTGCGCTAATTGCCCACAGCGCACTGGCACTGGAAACGCCAACAGGCCACGTTATTCTCGAAGTGACGGGCAACATTACTCACACCAACGTGGACAATGAAGCGCACTTCGATAAAACCATGCTAGAGGCGCTAACGCAGCGGAGCACGCAGACCAGCACGCCTTGGCATGATGGTGTCGTCAACTTTTCGGGCCCGCTAGGAAGGGCGTTATTAGAAGCCGTTGGCGCTGAAGGGGATCAGATGAACGTCGTAGCGCTCAATGACTACTCTTCGATGGTGCCTGTCAGTGATTTTTACGACCACGAGGTCATTTTAGCCATGCGTGCGAATGGTCAGCCACTCAGAATTCGAGATCACGGGCCGCTGTTTATTATTTATCCCTTCGATGAAAATCCTTCGCTTTTGAATGAAGAGATCCTCACGCGTTCCGTATGGCAAGTAAAACGGATAGAGGTCAAATAGCGCGGGTAGTACCACTAGGTAGACGCCATGTTGCCCATTTTGAAGCATTACTTTTCGCGTCGCGTAAGGGTTGCTACTTTCTCAGCAATCCTCTTTTTTCTTTCCGCCATCATTATTGGTGGCGTTATTTTTCAGCGCCAACATGCGATTGAAAATAGGTTGCTGGAAAACTTGGTATGGACAGGCTATCAATTTGATAGAGAGGTTAGGGAGCTACACATTACGTTAGTGGATATGCAAATTGATAATGCGTCTGTTGATGATCTGCTACTACGTTTTGAAATTTTATACAGTAGAAAAGCTCTTTTTCAGCGCGGTGATATTTATCTGGCTATTTCGAAGATTGAAGGTATTAACGAACTGGTAGAAAAAGCGAGTACGTTAATTGAGGAGATAGACGCTATCATTGAACCCCTTTGGGCGAGTTCGGGCACTGTTAATGAGGCCGTGATTGAGCAGCTACTGAGCCAAGTGATTGAGTTACAGCGCTACACTGGAAATATTTTAATAGATACGAACGCCAGTGTCGCTGTGCTAAGGACATCTGAACGCCAGACAATGACGCAGCTGTACGCAGTGGCATTGATGATCTTACTTTTATTGATGTTCTCAGGAGGGTTGTTGGTAAGAGCGCTAATTCGGGAAGGAAAGATCAGTCTTCAAAAAGCTCTAGCGCTGGAAGAAAAGAGTATAGAGCTAAGAGAGACCGCTAAGCGTGCAGAAATTGCTAGCCAAGCTAAGTCTGAGTTTATGGCAGTAATGAGTCATGAAATTCGCACGCCGCTTAATGGCGTCGTAGGAATGGCAGACTTGTTAAGTGAGGAGGTGCATACGTCTAAGGGCCAAGCGTACCTTTCATCTCTCAAGCGCAGCTCTGATAGTTTGCGCGCCGTTATCAACGATATTTTGGATTATACCAAGATTGAGAGTGGTCGACTTGATTTGGATGCGAAGCCTTTTGATTTAAGAGAGTGTATCGAAGCACTGTGCACAGGGTATGTACTTCAGGGAAATACCAAGCCTGTTGTGTTTAGTTACTCTATTGATGTGTCGCTACCCCATTATGTGGTGGGAGATATTGCACGCCTGCGCCAAGTCATTATGAATTTGATTAATAACGCATTAAAATTTACAGAAGAAGGTTTTGTTAAGTTCCGCGCGTCGCTAGATTTAGATGGGCTGCTTCTATTTGAGGTGCACGATACGGGGTGTGGCATTGCTGCTGAAGATCAGGAGAGCCTTTTTTTAGCTTTTTCTCAAGTAGATACATCCATTGCGCGCCGCCATGAAGGAACAGGTTTGGGGCTTGTCATTTGTAAACGGCTTGTGCAGGCTATGAAGGGAGAAATAGGTGTAACTAGCCAGGTGGGGTTAGGTAGCCGCTTTTGGTTCTCAGTTCCTTTAGCCGAGACCGAGTGCATTGATGGTTATTTGCATCGCGAACAAGAGATGTTGTTAGCGAATCATCATATATTAGTTGTTGAAGATAATCCGATTAACCAGACTGTTGCTAAGGTGATGCTTGAGCAGCTGGGCCTACTCGTCACTATCGCAGACAATGGCCAGCTAGCATTACAGCATCTCCAAGAAGAGTATTCGTCGATCGATCTTGTGTTAATGGATATGCAAATGCCAATTTTGGATGGTCCCACAACGACCCTGCAGTGGCGTGCCTTCGAAGCCGAGCATTCACTGGATAGATTACCCATTGTCGCTATGACCGCTAATGTGATGCCTGAGCATCGTGAACGCTGTTATGAAAGTGGCATGGATAATATGATTAATAAGCCTTTTACACGTGTGGAATTGCAGAGCTTAATTCATCAGTATATTGCCACTGAGCCCTATTCCTGTGTGGATGAAGAGCTCCAGCCTAATGTGTGTGAAAAATTAGATGTTGGCTTATCTGAAGTTCAAGAAAGTGGTGTGTTGGATGAAAGAATATGTAATGAGTTAAAGGAAATGTTCGATACGGCAGCTCTGGATGTATTAGTTGATAATTTTATACGTCGCTTGGAGACACGAATGACCAAGCTGAGAAATGCATGTATGACGGAAGATTACGAGTTGCTACGAAAAGAAGCTCATTCACTCAAAGGGGCCGCTGCCTCTTTAGGGTGTGCCGCTATTGCTGACTGTGCTGAAAAGATAGAGAAGCCAGCGAGTGATGGTGGGAGTTACCTACTATCTTTAATTAATGATTTGGAGGTTGTTAAAGAAAAAACCATCGATGCTTTGATGGTTTACGGATTACTGGGGGTGAAATAGTTGAAGGTGCAGGTGTGAGATTTACTACACCGTCTTTTTACGCCTTCTATACAGTGTAGAAGGTGCTACGCCTAATGATTTAGCTGCCGACTCGATGCAACCTTGATGCTCCGTAATCGTATTTTCAATAACGCTTTCTTCTATTTCTTTCAATGTTTTTCCTGATGTGTTGATAGTGCCAAAAGACATAATGTCGGGTTTTGGTGGGGCAGTTTTTGAGCTGTATGAAATGCTTGAAGAAATCAGATGCTGCTTATGCAGATCGACTCCTTGGTGAAGAATTGCCGCCCGTCTAAGCGTGTTTTCCAGTTCCCTTACATTACCTGGCCAAGCATGGTCGGTTAAAAAACTGACCGCGCTATCTGAAAGCCGACAGGGCAGCGTGTGTTCTTCACTGGTAATGTTAGAGAGCAAACGGTTGGCGATGAGGACGACATCGTTGCCTCGTTCCCTTAATGGAGGAAGCTCAATGCTGAGCACATTGAGTCGGTAATACAGGTCTTCTCTAAACTCGCCTTGCTGTACAGCCGCAGAGAGATCACGGTGACAGGCACTGACAATACGACAATCAACGGTCACTGGCTTGGTGCTTCCAACGGGCAAGATGGTGCCTGTTTGCAAGGTTCGTAGCAGTTTTGCCTGAAACACAAGCGGCATATCGCCTATTTCGTCTAGGAACAGCGTTCCGCCATCGGCCGCTTCAAAAAAACCTTTTTGATCGCGTGTAGCGCCGCTAAACGCGCCTTTGATGTGCCCAAACAACATGGACTCAATCAGGGACTCAGGAAAAGCAGCGCAGTTAACGGCAATGAATGGTTCATTTGAGCGAGGGCTGCAGTAGTGGATGCTACGGGCGACTAACTCCTTTCCTGTACCACTTTCTCCGTGAAGCCAGAGCGGTGCATGAGAGAGGGCCAACAAGGGAATTTGCTGGCGTAAACTATGCATCGCCTTGCTTTCGCCCAGCAGCAATGTCTCGGGAGAAGCATCGTTAAGGTTGGATTGTGATAATTGCTGTTGAAGCTTTTCAATCAATTTTCCAGTCCAATCCAGTAATGCTTTGCATCCTAGAGGTTTGACAAGACGAACGATCTCGCCACAGGACGCATTTTCTGCGGAGAGATCGTTAGCGGAAATCACCATACACGCAGTAGGTTGGTCAAGATCTCGGCAGGTGGTCATGACATCGATTCCGGTCATGTCGGGTAATTGATAATCCAAGATTACTGCTGCTGGACCCTGGTACTCCACCAACGTAGAGACCGCTTCACAACCATTTCTTGCTACTTTTACGTTGTGGTAGTGAAGTTTCAATATCGCATGGTAGAGCGAAGCAGTATCTTCATCGTCCTCTACAATTAACACTAGGTATTGTGCGTTGGCTTGATTTTCTATAGCGCCATCGCTGGGTGTGTGTCCAATAGGTTGTTGATTTTTTTGCTTAGAAGAATACATGCCCATGCCGGAGCCCCTATCGATAACTGCCAGGATAAATACAAACCCTGATTTCAGCATATCACCATTTATTGGGCAGGCATGGGAAGAGACATTTATTAACATTTGTATTGCATGGAGTGTCGCTAATTAACATGACGTTATTCAGCAATACTTTCATCTAAAAGTATTAAGTCATTGCTGTCATCTTGCATATTGAGCAGGTTTCTTATTTTTGACAGAGAGTTTGCTTCTGCTTGGTTGGTCTGGTGGTTTTCCGTCATGATTAATCCTTCAGCGCCATCACCCAGCGTCATTTCAATCTGCTGCCAGTTGCCCACCGCAATGGAGGTAGACGAATTGACAATAAGGATGTCCTCGGACGACTCGCTCGCTACGGGATCTAAACCGCCAGCCGCTGTGTTTTCTCTATTGGCAGCAGGCATGGCGTTGTTTCGTTCACGTGCTTGTCTCCAGCGTGCTTCCTGTAACAGTAGTGAACTCTGCGTATTCGCTCGTTCAGGAAAATCGTAGGGATATGGCCCTATCAGCGGGTCACGGTCTCTTGCTTCAACAGGGCTGGTCAATGCCATGGCTAGCAGTAAGCTTGCGCTTACAGCGGTGACGTATTTGATTGCCTGTTGTGCATTCACTGTGAGGACATTCATCTTATTGCTCCTTGGCGCCCATGCGCTGCATGGGCGCCCATCTGTTGCTATGATATTCAGAAATTGCCATCCACATTGACAGACAGGTTGTTGCCGACCGAGGTAGCAGTTGACGACACGGCGGGGTTAGTGTTGTTGCCCATGCCACTGATACCATCGAACAGCACTGCGTCAACCGTAGAGGTGCTAGTCACTAGGGCAACGGCTAGCTGCTCATTGTTGGCGATGGCGAAGGCATCCTGATCAGAGATCGTGGTGAGATCTAAGCTCAAGTTGTTACCTACGCCAGTAGCAGAGCTATCCACGGTGGCATTGGTGACACCCAGCACTGATGACGATGCGAGGATGGCTCCAGGTACGAGT
The DNA here is from genome assembly GCF_016107625.1 of Vreelandella alkaliphila. Taxonomy (GTDB): domain Bacteria; phylum Pseudomonadota; class Gammaproteobacteria; order Pseudomonadales; family Halomonadaceae; genus Vreelandella; species Vreelandella alkaliphila. Next base: position 258,515 of record NZ_JABASV010000001.1, on the reverse strand, counting down.
GCTGTGGTAATTAATGGGTCAACGCTTAGTCCTACGCCTGCGTAGAGCTGGCTATTATCCGTCTGCATGGATACATCCGAGGTGATAGATCCATTATTACCGACAGACGTAGCCGCACTTTCTACGGATGCAAGGTCATCAATGGAGTTACCACTGAGCACTGGGATAATCAGGTTATCCACGACGGTGACTAAGCTAGTGGAGGTCATCGCGCCATATGCGATCTGATCGTTTTCGGTTTGTGTTAAGCCAGCAGGTGTGACGTTGACATCAGATAGTGCTGATGTGTCTACCGTGCTGTTAACGGTGGCATCCCATACCCAAGTGACAGAGTCAAAAGCTTGAGCGCTTGATACCGCAGTGATGCCAGCAAAGGCGATAGCTACGGACAGTGCAGTTTTATTTAGAGTTTTCATGACGGCATCCTTTTAGTAAGCCGCTGGATAATGCCCGTCTGCCACTTGACACTCTTCAGTGTCAGCAATGGGCAGGCCGAGACCTTCCGTCAGGATCTGGTAGGCAGCCATTTCCACGACGGATCGAACACCAAGTTGAAGAGGCTCATTCCTCACCGACCCGGCATCGAATTCAACAAGCTGATTGTCAAAGAAGCGGTAAATACCGGCCTCTACTTGGTTTCCCACAATCTGCTTTTGTAAACTAGTGACATAGACGGTTTGGAATGTGTTGGTGTCTATGACCCGAAGATCTAATCCCACATTAATCACCGCTTCTCGCGTGCCGGCGCCCACTAAACCGACATAAAGACGGGCACCTTGGGTGAGAATGTTATAGTTAAGTTCTGTGAGTGCCCCCAGAATGACAAAGTTAGCGGGCTGTACATTCAGTGGCGCCGCAGGTATTTGCATTGCCCCGGCATCTTGCAACTGACGCTCAGCCAGAGGAATGCGAATATCTAGGCGTTCCGCCAGCCTAACTTTGCGCGTTTTATAGAGTGCACTAATCAACATTTCTGATACGCCTTGCGTTAGTGTGCGGCTATCAGTAATAGTGGAGTAGCTGACTTGGCCCGTTTGATCGAGAATTTGTCCAACACTAACAGTGGGCAGATTCATACCTGGCTGTTGGCTGAGAGCACTTAAGCAACGGCTGTAGGGCGTGTGATTTGACATCACTGGAGAGCCTTCGCGCGGTGCGATAGGATCAGTTCCAATTGAAGCACAACCGCTAATAGAAGCACTTAATGCAATGGCGGCTGTGATCTTGTGGGGAGTTGGAAACTTCATGTCTGGTTCCTCCTGTTGTTGTATAACTAATAGCAGGAGGGATGCCATGTTTATATTTTTATATATTTATCAGTTGATTGCGTGTTTTTATTGGTGTGTAGGCTGGTTTTAATAAGTTGATTCGCTGAACTCTCTCTTGCAATTTGCAAGTTTTGAATTGCAAACTGCAATTTTTTTGCGTTATGCGAATAAATGCCGACATTATAAGTGAGGTCTAAGGAGAGTTCGGTGTATTCTTATTAGAGGTTCGAGCAGATATGAAAAAAGCAGCGAGGTCATCGCTGCTTTTATTCTATAGAGTAAGTGTTTAGGTCAATTTTCTATATTTTCTCGGCTTTCTAACCAGGCATCAAATGCTTTTGGAGACAGCGGGCGAGATATAAAGTAGCCTTGACCCACAGGACAGCATACGTCTTTAAGCGTGTTGTATTGATCGTCGTTTTCGATACCTTCGGATACGACGCTCATGCCAAGGCGGTTGCCAAGCTCCACAATGGAGAGAACGATGGTGTGGGCCCTGGGCTCATTATCCATGAGAGAAACGAAGCTACGGTCTATTTTTAACTCATCAAACGGCAGGCGATATAGCTGAGTCAAAGATGAATAACCTGTACCAAAGTCATCAAGCGCTAGCTTGCAGCCTCGTTTACGCAGCTCATCCAAGACGTGTCGCGCATAGCCCAAGCACTCCACGCCGACGGATTCCGTCAGTTCTAGCGTGATCTTAGTCATATCGATGGGGTACTTGGCACAAAGCGCATCGAACATCGTCAGCATATTTTCAGCTTTAATGAACTCAGCTGGCACGTTAATGGCGATGCTTATGGGAAGTGCGCTTGTGTGCCAAGCGGCCAGTTGTGTAAGTGCTAACTCCAACACACACCACGTCAGCGGTATCATGAGGCCGCTTCGCTCGGCGAGGGGAATGAAGTTATCAGGATAGATGGTTCCTCGGGTTGGGTCTTCCCAACGTACTAAGGCTTCTGCGCCCACTACTGCGCCGTTTGCAAGGGTGACCTTGGGTTGTAGCGCGAGGCAGATGTGTTTTTGTTTAATGGCTTGGGCTAGCTCACCAACAGCGGGCGCTTTCGGAGAAGCCTCAACTTGCTCGATAAAATCACTCAGGCCAGTCATCAGCTTTGCCTTAGGTAAAAAACCCAGCATTTTTAATCCCTTGGCTTTACCTTCTGCAATCGCATGGGCAGCCGTTTCACCGGAGCAGCTGCTTAATAGCAAGATAGACGCGCTAATTTTCAGGTCGTAAAGATAATCCAGAATGTCCAGCCCGGTAAAATCTCTCAGATCATAATCAAGTATGATCAGGTTGGTGTTAAGCAGGGCAGGCTTACGTGCCAGCTCTCCTAAGCAGCCGACAGTGGCTACGTCAAACCCATGGCTGCTTAGCAGCATTTTGCCCAGCAGTTGAATATCGACGTCATCGTCCACGACTAACGCACTAGGTAGCATAATGTGGCCTCACACGTTGGAACACGGCGCTTTTTATCGAGTTTATTGCGCGTGTACTAGCGCATTGCCGAGTGGAGCAATGCAAAAACGCCTTCAGTTGCCAGCGGAGAGCGAAAGCGCCGATTGTATCCATATAAAGTGATCAGATGAGCCAATATTATTAGAAAGACTCCCGCTTGGGCGTGTATGGAGGCACTAATGTTTTGGTGGTTTAGAAGCTATATGTAGTTCGCTTTTCATCATTAGGTCAAGGGAGGCGTGGTGTGCTGCGTCAACGCAGGAGAAGCTGCTGCTCAGTTTCTGCGGTCAAGCTACTTATCGCTACTGATAGCCTTCTGCCTGCAAATGAAATAACGAAGCATACCGACCATTATACGTAAGCAGTTCTTCATGGGTGCCGCGCTCAATAATACTCCCTTGGTCAATCACAATGATCTGGTCGGCGCTGCGCACCGTCGAAAAACGGTGGGAGATTAAAATCGTCATTTTATCGCGGCTATGTTCGCGAAAGCGGGCGAATACTTCGGCTTCTGCTGCGGCATCCATCGCTGCGGTAGGCTCATCCAATACTAAAATATCGGCATTGTGACGCATATAAGCGCGTGAAAGCGCTACTTTCTGCCACTGACCGCCCGATAGCTCCTGGCCATTTTTAAACCAACGCCCTAGCTGGGTTTGGTAGCCATGTGGCATGCGGTCGATAAAGCTATCCGCCATGCCATCGTGAGCGGCTTGCTGCCAGCGTTCTTGATCATCAAAGGCTTGAGTGTCGCCAACCCCAAGGTTTTCGCCAACAGAGAGTTGGTAACGCACAAAATCCTGGAAAATAACCCCAACCCGCATCCGTAATGCCTGGGTATCCCAGTGCTTTAGATCACTACCGTCCAGCAAAATGCGTCCTTTGGTCGGGTGGTAGAGCCGCGTTAATAGCTTAATCAACGTGGTTTTGCCCGAGCCGTTTTCCCCGACTAATGCAATACTTTTGCCCGGCGCTAAATGTAGCGAAATATTGTGCAGTACGTCGCTGCCACCGGGGTAGGCAAAGCTGACGTGTTCGAAGCGTAACCCATCACCTGGCGCTATACCTTTGGTGAGGTGGCCTTCTTCACCTTCGGTGGGTTGCTCTAGGTATTCGTAAAGATTAGAAAGATAGAGGTTGTCTTCGTACATACCGCTAATAGCAGTCAAACTTGCTGAAAGGGCGCTTTGGCCTTGTTTAAATACCATCAAATACATGGTCATTTGACCAAGGGTAAGCGCGCCCGCGACAGTTTCAATCACTACCCAGGCGTAGGCAGCGTAAAATGTCAGCGTGCCCAGTAAGCCAAGAATAAATCCCCAGCCTTCCCGACGTAACGTTAGGCGGCGGTCTTCGGCAAATAGTTTGGTAAAGATATCCCGGTAACGCTGGAGAAACAGACCTTCTAAGCCGAAGAGCTTTACCTCTTTAATACTGTCTTCCCGAGCAAGCACTGTTTCTAAATAGATCTGCATACGGGTTTGCGGTGAGCGCCAGCGAAATAGCCGAAAGGCATCGCCGGAAAACTTCGCTTCTGAGAGAAACACGGGCAATGCCCCCACCACTAAAATGAGTAACGCCCAGGGGGAGAATTGCACCAGTAGAAACCCAAAGCTAGCCAGTGAAATAGCATTTTGTAGCAAGCCAAAGGTTTTATTCACCAGCGCGAGCGGGCGCGTAGACGCTTCCCGCCGTGCCCGAGTGAGCTGGTCGTACAATTCTGAATCTTCAAACTGGCTGAGTGACAGCGTGCCCGCTTTCTCTAGAATCATCACATTAACTTTCTGGCCCAGCAGCGCACGCAGTAGCGATTGCTGGGCCGAAAGGCCGCGTTGTGCTAGGGCAATAAACGCAATAATCAGCCCTTCCAAGGCGACTAAGCCTAATACAGGCGTTAGTGTTTCCCAGAGGTTGGGCGAACTCGCCGCCTGATAGCTTTCCATCGCCGCCACGACGCCATCCACAATCAGTTGGCCGACCCAAGCGGCCACGGCAGGTAGAACCCCAGCGACTAAGGTGCATAACGCTAAGCCCAGCATCATCCAGCGCGAGGTTTCCCACACTAGTGCAAGTGCACGTCGGCTATAGCGGAACACACTAAAGAGACCGCTCAGCGGTGAAGGAGAGGCAGTGTCGGACGGTAATGGCGGCATAGTGGGACAGGCAAGTACCTAGCAAGAAAGAGTGCCATGATGCGACGCTTTGGCGTTGATAGCCAGCCTACTGCTGTGCAGTGCGTAAACTGCCCAGCAGTAGGTGGAGATCAAACCATATTGCAAAGCGGATATTGAAAGGTCGTGGTGAACGTTGGGTGAACTAAAGTTTAAAGAGGCAGTACCGCGCCATCGGTGCGCGGCTCGGTACCGCCTTGGAGCACACCGCTGTCAGGGTCGCGTAGAATGATTTGACCCCGGCCAAAAGTAATGGAGTCGGCGACTTTTACGATGTGATGCCCGCGGCGGGCTAGGGCAAGTGCTAAGTGGTTGGGGAAATCGGCTTCGACTTCAATTGTTTTGCCGTTGGTCCACTTCCAGCGTGGCATATCCAGTGCTGCCTGTGGGTTTAGGTGATCCTCTAGCATTGCTGTTACTACCTGCACATGACCTTGGGGCTGCATGTAGCCACCCATCACGCCGAAGGGCCCAACGGCTTGGTTATCTTTGGTGATAAAGCCGGGGATAATAGTGTGGTAAGTGCGTTTGCCGGGGGCTAACGCGTTGGGATGTTGTGGATCAAGGGAGAATGACCAACCCCGGTTTTGCAGGCTGATACCGGTGCCAGGCACGACCATTCCAGAGCCAAAGCCTTCAAAATTGCTTTGAATAAATGACACCATATTACCGTCATCATCTGCTGTTGCTAGATAGACGGTGCCGCCTTTTAGCGGGTTGCCATGGACCGGGTTAATGGCGTCTTGGCCAATAAGACCTGCGCGTTGCGAGAGGTAATCACTCGATAGCATTTGCTCAACGCTGGGTTGCATTGCGCAGCGTTCAGTGATGTAGCGTAAGCCATCTACATAACCCAGTTTTGTTGCTTCGATACGGCGGTGAAGGGTTTCCACCGGATCTGTCGATTGGTCATCTAGTGACTCAAGAATCCCCAGCGCTTGAAGCACAATTAACCCACTGCCGTTGGGGGGGATTTCCCAAATATCATGGCCCCGATACCGGACGCTGATGGGTTTGACCCATTCTGGCTTGAACGCTTGTAAATCTTCTTTGCGTAAGAAGCCGCCATGCTGACGTGAAAAGGCATCCATCGCATCTGCTAGACTTCCTTGATAAAACGCATCCGCATGGCTGTTGGCAATTTCACGCAGCGTTTTTGCCATATCTGGAGAACGCCAAACATCACCTGCTTTGGGAGCCTGGCCATTGGAAGTAAAGTGCGTAAACCAGGGGATAAACTCTGCTGCTTTGTATTGACCATAGCGCTCTAAGGCGCTTTCCCATAGTTGACTCGCTACTGGAGATACAGCAAAACCTTCTTCGGCTAATTCTATTGCTGGTGCTAACAACTGCTCAAACGGCAGTTTACCAAAACGCTCTGAAAGAGCAGCCCAAGCGCCAGGCGCACCAGGCACGGTGACCGGCACTAACCCATGGGCAGGCATTTTCTCATGGCCCAGGGCCTTGACGGCATCACATGAAATACCCTTGGGAGCAGGGCCGCTAGCATTGAGGCCATGTAGCTCACCTTTTACCCATACCAAAGCAAAGGCATCGCTACCAATGCCGTTCGAGGTCGGCTCAACAACGGTTAAAGCAGCTGCTGTCGCAATGGCAGCATCAATGGCATTGCCGCCTTTGCGTAAAATATCAATACCTACCTGCGCAGCAAGCGATTGAGATGTCGCGACCATCCCGCGTTTGCCAAAGGTAACCATGCGACGTGAAGCGGAAGGGTAATAGTGTGGATCAGTGTGCATGCCAGTCCTCGCATTTTTTGTTAGCTAATAAAAAGAGCGCCGTAAATTACTGCACTGATAACCACAAAGGCGGGGTGCATGTTGAAGCGCAACAAGGCGATAGCAGCCGCTATGCCGATAATCAGCGTATGGATAGCCCCGCTGGTGTTAAGGCTTTCGAGTAGAAAGCCTAAGGTTAACCACGCCATCATGATGGCGATTACCGGGCGTACCCACTGGCTCATACGCTTGACACGGGGAGAGTCACGATGACGATAAAGTAGCCCCAGTGCCCCCAGCATCAGCAGTAAAGAAGGAATAACCGTCGCGGAAACAGCTACAAATGCGCCGCCAATGCCGGCGATGTCATAGCCAATGTAGCCCGCCATTTTAGTCGCGATAGGGCTGGGGAGGGCGTTGCCCAAGGCGAGGGTCTCGGCAAACTCCTGAGAGGTCATCCAGCCATAACGGCTAACCACTTCGGCCTCGATGAGAGGAATAATGGCGGGACCGCCGCCATAGCCAATAATGTTAGGAATGAAAAACGCTAAGAAAAGCTCCCAGTAGATCATGCCGAGCCCTCCACGCGTTTTTTACCCGTTGGGCGCAGCATGGCTGTTAGCAAGATGGCACCAATGACCCAGCCAGGGTGGACACCCAGCCAATAAATTAATCCACCTGCAATGACTGCCATGAGCGCGCTTGCTAGCCAACCAAGAGCAGCTTGAGATTTGTCGAAAAAATCCCAAGTTAATTGCCCCATCATGATCATAACGACAGGAATAACTGCCTGCCCCATGCCACGTATCCAGGCAACGTCGCGATAGCGACTAAAAATACCGAGCATGACAATCATTGCCACAATCATAGGCACAATCACGGCAATAACCGCCGCAATGCAGCCACTGACGCCGCCCACCCGGTAGCCGATGTAGCCGGGCATCTTGGTCGCGATAGGACCGGGCAGCGTGTTGCCGATGGCAAGTACATCGGCAAACTCCTCATCGGTTAGCCACTTGTGCCGCGTCACAACTTCAGCATGTACTAGCGGTATCATGGCAGGCCCCCCGCCGAAGCCGAGGATGCCAACACGCAAGAAAGCCCAAAAGAGTGCCGACTGTTTCATATGCCCAGTGCCATTAGCAGCGGCATCTCAATTAAAAGCATCAATTTTGCCTCTTCATCGTTTATTTTATTTAAAATCGATTTTTCTGAATAAAATAGAATATAGGTTAGGCTATTGTGAGACGTCAACACCTAGCTCTAGAATCTCCGTTAACAGACGCGTTCGCGAAGATGCGCAAAAGGATCATGGAATGAACAAGCACATCCCACCTCCTGCTGATACTGCCTCTAGTCCTATTTATGATGCGTTGCGCAGAGATTTAGTCGGTGGCCGCTTTGCGGCTGGAGAGAAATTAGCCATTAATGCGCTGAAAGAGCATTACCAAGTAGGGCTAAGCCCGCTGCGTGAAGCATTAAATAAACTGGCGGCGTACGGCTTATTAATCCAAGAAAACCAACGTGGCTTCAGGGTTCCGAAGCTGTCGAGGGAGGAGCTGGATGACATTGCGCGCTTGCGCACTGAACTAGAAGGCATGGCGTTTGAGCGTGCCATTGCCCACGGCGATGCGGTATGGGAAGCCGATCTTTTAGCGGCGGCTCATCGTTTAAAACGTGCGGATGTATCACTCGATAAAGGGGAGGAGTGGGAACGTCTACATACTCAGTTCCATCGCACTCTGGTGGCGCCTTGTGGGTCGGTGTGGTTGCTGCGATTTATAGAGCAGCTGCACGATCAGTTTGATCGCTATCGCCGCTTGGGGCCCAAAATGCCCTCTATTCGCCAAGAGTTGGACGAGCAACACCATCAATTGGTGGAACTGGCGTTAAACAGAGATGGAAAAGCGGCTCGGGCCCTAATGGATGATCATATTCATAAGTCTTATGAAGTAGCGTTGGCACGGTACCAGGCGCACACCTGAAGCATTTGCTTATTCTTGCAGGTACACTATTTCTTACCGGTACACGGGCAGGTCCTAGCCGTGGTAGTAGCCACTCTAATGTAAGGTAGTAGGCGTGATGCAAGAGGCGGATAATCAGATAGCAGAGCAGACGTTAGCGTGGGTACGCAGCTTTATTGTGGAGCACAATATATGCCCGTTTGCTAAGCGCGAGCTTGACGGCGGTAACGTTCGGGTCGAGGTGGTGCGCTCGAAAAAAATCGACGTGGCATTGGAGGAATTAATAGCCGAAGTAGAGTGGTTGAACGAGCATCCGGAAACGGAAACCACGCTGCTGGTGTTTCCCACGCTGTTTAAAAGCTTCGATCACTACCTGGATTATGTCGAACTGGCCGAAAGCCTGCTGGTAGACCTGGGGTATGAAGGTGTTTATCAGCTAGCAACCTTCCATCCTGATTACTGTTTTGCCGATGCTGAGCCTGAAGACGCAGCGAATTACACTAACCGCTCGCCCTACGCGATGGTTCATCTATTGCGCGAGGCCAGTGTCGAAAAAGCGATTGCTTTTTACGGTGATACGGAACAAATCCCAGAGCGAAATATTGCCCATTTAACCGAGTTGGGCAGCGCCGCTGCTGAAGAGCTTCTACAACGCTGCCTTAAGTAACCCGGTGACCTATGACGCCCTACCAGTAAAGCGTGCCATTTTATCAAGTGGCCACTAAAGCGCTTTATACATTACATAGCTATCGACTAACCCCTGGGATGCGTGCCGGTAGGCGTTAGGAATCGTGCCGACAATTGCGAACCCCAGCCGTTGCCACAGGGCGACGGCCACTTGGTTTGTGGCCACCACGGCATTAAATTGCATCGCTTCAAAGCCATGCTGACGCGCTACATGCTGCGAGTGTTCGCACATCTGGCGGGCGACACCTTTCCCCCTAGCAGCAGGCGTTACCATATAGCCGCAGTTACAAATGTGTTGGCCAGGGCCTGCTGCATTGGCTTTTAGATAGTAAGTGCCCAGTAACTCGCCTTGGCTATCTTTTACCGCAAATGACGCTTTGGGCTGCTGACACCACAATGCATAAGCTGCTGCAAAGGTAATATCAGGATCGATAGCGTACGTTTCTTGAGCGCTAACGATGGACTGAAAAGTAGGCCAGAAGACCGTGAAGTCCTCTTGCGTCATGGGTGTAAAGCTAAGTGTGGTCATGGTTTTAGCGTTTAGTTAATGGGTTATCGAGCGACATCTGCCACAATTTCATAGCTACGCAAGCGGTCGGCATGATCATAAAAGTCGCTATTGATCATTAACTCGTCAGCGCCAGTACGCGCCTGAAAGGCCTCTAGCTCAGCTTTGACCGTATCGGGCCCACCAATGATGGCGGCACCTAGGAACTGGCTTACTTGGGAGCGCTCCATCGGGGTCCAGTCCATCTGTTCAACCGGGGGCAGCGACTGGGTCGGCTTGCCTCGGATAAGGCTAAGAAATTTCTGTTGGGAGGTCGTTGCTAAGTAATGCGCCATGGTATCATTTTCAGCAGCGATAACGGGTAACCCTACCATGGCATGGGGTTTGTCTAAGTGCTCCGACGGCCGGAAGTTATCACGATAAAGCCGCAATGCTTCAAATAAGTATCCCGGCGCAAACTGGGCCGCAAATGCAAAGGGTAGCCCGAGTTTTGCGGCTAATTGCGCACTATAGCCGCTAGAGCCGAGTAGCCAGATAGGTACGTGGGTACCTTGTCCAGGGACGGCTTTCACGCGCTGCTGTGGATCCGCATCCGCTAAGTAGCTTTGTAGCTCATTAAGCAGCTGTGGAAAGTCATCGACGCCCGCCTGAGCATTGCGGCGCATCGCCTGCATAGTGGCGCCATCTGAGCCGGGCGCACGGCCCAGTCCTAAATCAATCCGGCCTGGGTAAAGTGTTTCTAAGGTGCCGAACTGCTCGGCAATCACCAGGGGCGGATGGTTAGGTAGCATGATGCCACCGCTGCCCACGCGTATAGTGGAGGTTTGCCCAGCAACATGACCAATTAATACGGCAGTTGCTGCGCTGGCGATGCCTGCAATGTTGTGATGTTCAGCCAGCCAATAACGCGTATAGCCGAGCTGTTCTGTCCGTTGCGCTAGGGACACGCTGTTGCGAAATGTTTCTTCAGCGCTACCACCTTGACGAATCGGTGCTAGATCGAGCACGGAAAGGGCGGTATTGGCGAGTTGGCTCATGGGGCACCTGCATTAAAAAGCGTATGGGCGGCTAAATTTACGGCGTGATTTATTAGCACGCTAGGTATTCCAGTGTTATGTGGGCAGGTAAGAAGAAATGCAAGGTGCCATTGTTGTCCGTTCGCAGCGTCGATTAATCAGTGGGTGGCGTTGGCCGAATTAAAATCTCGTTCACATCGACATGTGATGGTTGAGAAAGTGCATAAATCACGGCGTTGGCAATATCGCGATCTTCAAGCGCATGTTCTGGTGGCTTATCAAAGAAAGGGGTATCCACCATGCCCGGTTCAATCAAGGTAACGCGCATGCCCGTTCCGCGTAGCTCTTCACGCAAGTTATAGCCTATACCGGTCACTGCCCATTTTGTGGCGCTATACATCGAGCCTGGAATCGTAGTTCGTCCAGCAGCTGAGCCGGTTAATAGTACATGCCCTTTGCTCCGCTTTAGCGCGGGAAGGCATGCCTGAAGCGTTAGCCCTACACCGTAAATATTGGTCAGGATCATCTCACGCCAAGCGTCGTGATCTGCACCGCTAAAACCGCCGGGAGAACCACCGCGCCCAGCATTTGCAAAGACTGCATCAATACGCCCAAATGTTTCAATCGCTTGATCGACCATTGCTTGCTGTTGCGCCATGTCGGTGACATCCAACGCACATGTCAGCACGTTTTCTGGGCCAAGCTCCTGGGATAGTGCAGTAAGTTTGTCGGTAGAGCGGGCGGCAAGTATCAGCTTATAACCTTCACGTGAGGCTGCTCGCGCGGTGGCGGCACCAATTCCGCTTGAGGCGCCTGTAATCATTAGGACACGGTGCTGCATAGCGTGTGCTCCTAGCTCATTCAGAAAGGGGAGATATAAGAATGGCTAATTGCCCACCGTGTTGCAAATGAGCTGTTTCAGCTTGTGTGCGTGTTTTCGTCTTTGCGTTTGAGCATAGATGAAAGGTCGAGTATCGACTGCGCCATATCGGCCATGCTTTTACTGTGATCCATCGAGGTTTTACGTAAAAAACGATAAGCCTCTTCTTCGGTCATCTCCAGGTGGGCCATGATAAGGCCTTTGGCGCGCTCGATGAGCTTACGTTCACGCAGGGCTTTACGGGTATTTTCCAGCTCATCGCTAAGACCTTGAAGGTGGCTCGACTGGGCATGGGCAAGCTCAATCAGTGAACGTCCTAATGGAGAGGTTAAAGCGCTAGCTGTCAGCTCTCCTAATGGTTGTGTATCGCTTAAGGCAAGAAGCTGCTCACAGGGAGCAAGAGTTGGCTGGTTAGGAGGTGTTTTAGCCTGCTCTAACGTCGAATGCACCTGAGCGATTTTTTGATGACATAGCGCCGTTAATTGGCGGTTTAGGGTGTCCTCAACGGCTTTGATGCTATCAATGCGTAATGTGGTTAGGTCGTACCATGTTTCACTAAGCGTTTTGTCTACGCGGTCTTCTTGATGAGAGTGTTGGCAGGCACGTTGGTAAGCAATGTTACGAAGCTGCTGAATCCCCGCGAGTGTTCGCGGCGAGAGAGTCTGCTGCCAAACAAGCTTAGCTTCAGGTGAGGCAAACTCTTCAAAGGTGTCGAAGCAGCGCTGCTGATCGCGTACTAATTGGTGAATCAATTCGCGATGAGCGTCGTCGAAATGCCCATGGGTAAAGCCAAAGGCACCACAGGCACGTTCTTGCCCAGCGAGCTCTTTGCCTTGCATAAGGTGGAAGATAGCCACCAGTGCGCGAGTGATATCCGGGTCTACTGAAGTATCTGCTGCTTCAAACACAATGGCGAGAAGCCCACTAATTAAGTGGTTAAAGGCCTGGGTTGCCGCATCAGGAGAGATCGCAAACGAAAGAATGGCTTGCCGCAACGTGTTTAGGTCATCCAGGGCAAGCCACACCGCAGCGATCCGCCTGAGTAAGCGTGCCGCTGCCTGCGGCCGTGCTTCTTCGGCAAGTGCTTCTAGTCGCTGGCGCATAACGGTCTCGGCTTCTTGGCTATGCTGTACAAATTCCTTTCGCCGAGTAGCAAACCGTTTACCTTTCGAGACAAGGTAAATCGTCGAGGCACCTCGTTCACGTTGGAGCGCATGGATAAAACCGCTAATGTCGCCAACGATCTCTGAGGTAGTGGCTAAGTGGTGCAGGCTATCGATATCGCATCGAAGGGCGGTTAAGAGTAGCTGTTGGGCTGAAGACATAGTGATTTCCTTTTACTCCCCGCCTGAGATGAAATCCCCTCTGTTGCGATAAGTGTCGCGAAAACGTGTCGTAAAAAATCGTCGCGGATAAAGCGTACAGAGGGGTAAGTGAATACTAACGCAGCGAGAGTGCGCCTGCGCTCGTGTCGCCGCCAACCGCATCACGGTAGGCGGTGGCTTCTTCGGCTTCTGTGGCATCGCTGAAGCGTACTACCAGTACACAGGAAGCGAGCACTAATACGGTAATGCCAAGGTAAAAAAGCCCTTGTTGATAACCAAGACTTTCACTACGGAACAGAAAGGCGGCGGATACGGCACTGACGTTTCCACCCGCCCCCACAATACCGGTAACAGCCCCCAGTGCTTTTTTATTGATAAAGGGCACCACGCCAAATGTTGCTCCTTCGGCCATTTGAACAAACAGGCTAAAGACCAGCATGATGCCAATTGCGAGGCTTAAGACATGCATTTGTGAGAAGGCAATGAGTGCTATTCCTTCACATACCAAGGCGATAAACAGCCAGCGAACTCGCCCTTTTAAACCGCCTTGTTTGGCGAACAGGTCTGAAAAAACGCCGCCAAGGGTACGGGCAAAAATATTCATTAGGCCAAATAAGCCAGCGATTAAACCAGCGGTTGCCAGGGTCAGGTCAAACTTGTCGAAGAAGTAGATAGCGGCAATATTATTGATGGTTAGTTCGACGCCAAAGCAGAGCCCGTAAACAATAAACAGCGCCCATACGCGAATATCTTTTGCTGCGGTCAGAAAGCTTTGTACTGCGCTATTTTCACCTGTGGCTTCAGGTAGCTCACCGCGGGCGCGCAGGTCGCTAAAGTTGCCATCGGGAGCGTCTTGGGTAAACAGCCAATAGCCAATCCCAGTAAAAAACAGTACGACGCCAGGCACCACCATTGCTAAGCGCCACCCTAGCGTTTCACTAACGCCAAGCATTAGTAGACCTGAGAAGATCAGCGGCATCAGGATTTGCGTCGTACCGCCGCCCAAGTTCCCCCAGCCAGCACTGGTCGCATTGGCGGTGCCAACGACATTCGGCGCAAACATCATCGTGGTGTGATATTGGGTGATCACAAAGGATGCGCCGATGGCTCCGATGGCCAGCCGAGCGAGTAAGAAGGTCTCAAAGCTATTGGCAAAACCTATGCACATAACGGGCACAGCGCCGAGCATCAACAAACCGGTATAGGTTTTACGAGGCCCAATTTTATCGCACAGCACGCCAATGAGCAGGCGGACAATAACGGTAATAGCAACGGAGGCAATAATGGTATTGCCGATCTGCGTTTGGGTGAGTGATAAATCTTCACGGACCACTGCCATCAGTGGAGCGATGCCAAACCAACCAAAAAAACAGATATGGAACGCGAACCAGGAGAAGTGGAACGCACGCATTTGAGGGGTAGAGAAGTTTAATAGCCGAATGCGGTTAGCTTTATTGCGAATGTCCATGGATGGCCTCACAGAGCACGATACGAGTGGGTCAAAACATGGCGCTTGGAAAGGCGCTATGTTGTTAACGAGAACATGCCTTCGCCATTGAAGAGCAGGTTCGACGCACTCGTACCCGTTGGGCCTGGTCCACGCCTACCATCATTCAGTAAGAGTGAAGCAATTAGTTCGCCATAAGATTATTTTAATTTTAAAATCAGTTTCTTATGTGTGTTTGTTTAATAGGTGGAGAGTTTCAGTAGGCTGGTAATGCACCAAGGTGGCGCATCTGCGGTGAAGACGTGCGACACCTGAGTGCTGGTTATTCGTGCAAATAAACAGCGTCAATATCCAGTGTTGAACGTTCACCTATCGCTTCAAAGTGAGTTTCTAGCCAGCGTTCGGCGGCATCGCGCCCTTGCTCGAACAGATGGCATAGAAACGCCCATTCTGAGTTCATTTTGCTGGATACCGAGAGATCCTCTAGCGCCTGTTCGCCACTGATACGGTGGAAGAGCGCTTGCTGATAGCAGTTTTCGATTCCCTGTTCATCCAGTGTGCGCTTAAGCAGCGCAATCATGCGTATTTCTTTAATCAGGGCTGAATTAAAGGTAATTTCATTTAGTCGATTCATTATGGCTGAGGCAGACGTGGGGACTTCTTCTCTGATGATGGGGTTAATCTGCACCAACAGAATGTCGCGTGCGCTGCACTCCTCCATTAAAGGGAACAGCGCTGGGTTACCCATATAACCGCCATCCCAGTACGCTTCGCCCTCTATCTCAACCGCTTGAAATACAAATGGCAGGCAAGCAGAGGCCATGACTGCATCTACACTCATCTCTTCGCGGCGAAAGACGCGCTGTTTTCCAGTACGAACGTTAGTGGCCGTCACAAATAGCTTAAGCTGCTCACAACGTCTTACACGTTCGAAATCAATATGTTCGGCGACAATGTCACGCAATGGATTAATATTCAGAGGGTTCAGTTGGTAGGGGGATACCAAGCGGCTTAAAAGGTCCATAGCCACATAACCCGGTGAGTGATCGAGGGACCAGTTTCCGGTAAGTACATCTAGTGGCGAGCGGCGAATTGGGCTCGCCATACCCGCTCGACTAACCGCTTTCCAAAACTGGTGTAACGCTTGGCGAGCCGTATCTTTGTTACCGCGGGTGAGGGCGTCTGCCATGACCACACCATTCATTGCGCCAGCGCTTGTGCCACTGATGCCCTCTATTTCGATACGGTCATCTTCAAGTAAGCGGTCGATGACACCCCATGTATAAGCACCGTGGGCTCCACCGCCCTGTAAAGCGAGATCTAGCTTTTTGATCTGCGACATTGCTTTCCCTGCTGAGTGAGTGATTAAAAGCGCGGTAACGCACCCAGCATGGCATAAAAGAGTGTGATATGTGTACGTCTGCTAGGCAGGCGTACAGCACGTCATCAAGGTGAATCTGCTAATGGTGAAGGGCGCCCATTTGAAAGGGGAACCTCATAAACAGCATGCTCCATCAGTTTATCAAGCTGGAGCGCTAGCTGGCTGCTGGCTTCTTCCATCATAGCCAGTGCCGCAAGCTGGCCATTATGATCACCTTGGCGGGCAAACTTAAGTGCTTCTAAACCGCTTTCATGAAAACGCTTATGCGGTGCCGCCAGCGCTTTGTAAGCCTCCGTATACTTATAGCGATGACCGTCCCCCATAAAGTACCAATGCCCAAGCGTGCAGTGCTGGTGATCTTCTAAACTCTCTTCCAGATGAGCAGAGAGTAGTTGCCTATAAAGGCGGCTTTTCCATACCGCATGCTCGAGTTTGGCGGCGTGCAAATAAGCCGTGGTTGTACTGTGGTGTATGACCTTATACATATGGCGTGACTGGTCTATCAACTGCTCAATAACATGTTCTGCTGCTTGGGCGGCGTTGGTTAGGGCCTTTATTTCCTGCTGCTGATAATCACGGATCTTTGCATCTTCATTTACTTGCAATGCGGTGCGCTCGATCCACTGTGCCAGCTGATGCGCTAATTGCCGAGAGTGTTTTGATAACTCTTGCAGGTCCTGGACTATTGCTGGCATGCCTGCCGGTTGTTCATGAAAGTGAGCGACTTCCAAGGCCGCAGTAATGGCTAACGCTTGTGTATGGCCTGCGCTGTGCCCTAATTCGACACTCAACTGACGTATATCGTGGAAGGCTTGCTCAGTCACTAAAGGGGACGATAAATAAGCGTCTGTTTGCTGGCAGCGTTGGCGGTGTTGCTGCAACGTTTGTGCGCTTTGCTCGGCTTTATGGAGTCGGCTGAAGGTGTCAGTAAGTGTCGATTGCTCGGCAGCAAGGTGCTGAGCGTGCACTTCTACGCCTTTGCTCAATGAGCAAAGCATGTCCGCGCCCCTGGCCTGAAGCATGCTGAGCGACTCAACTGGCGTCATCAAGCTGATCGCGCGACAGCGGTGGCGCTTTTTTTCAGCCTCTAATTGGGCATTCAACGCTGCCACTTCTTGCTCTAGGCGATGGATAGTTTGATACGGATGCATAAAAGCAAACATGGCCAGTACCTGCAAAATAGTAAATAGCTTTGTGATGTTTTGTCACAAAGTATTGCAGGTGGTTGCCGTGCGTGCCGGAGTTACCTGGTATTAATGATGAAAACCAGTCTATTGCGTTTTTGAGGACTATGTTTCTTAATGTATCCGGGTCAGTCTCAAAGATTAGTCTCAAAGGCGAATTTTAAAGACCAGCCTTAAGGCTGGTCTCACAAAGTGGGCAGCTTCGCCGCTCACCAATTTTGATGGGAAAATTATCAGCGTTGGGCTAAGTGGGGAGCATTGTCGTTTGGGCAGCGCAGAAACTGCGACGTTGCTAACCACTCTTCATCGGGGTAGTAGGCGAAGACATACTGGTTCTCTTTCAAACTGTCGATAAGAGGATACGTGATGTCTTCGCGTACGGCAGGACAGCCGTGGCTACGTCCGAGCCTGCCGGTCTGGGTAATAAAGTCGTCGCTAACATAGTCAGCGCCATGGATCACAATCGCTCGCTCAAACGCGAGGTCATTAACCTCTGGTTCTAAGCCATCCAGGCGCAATGAATAGCCATTACGACCATAATAACTATTCATTGTGCGAAAGAGCCCGATGCTGGACTGGTGGCTCTCGGGGGTATTGGAGAAGACCTCTGCCAACGCATCGCCAGAACCTTGCCCATGAGAAACCAGCTCTTCAAATAGCAGCTTATGTCGATGTAGGTCGAAGACCCAAAGCCGTGGCTCGGTAGACGGAAGCGAGTAATCAATGACGGCTAAGCGTTCAGCGGTTGGGTCAGCACAGCTAAGTGATTGAGCGGCGAGTCGCAGCGCCTCTGGCGTTGCTGATGGGGCTAGTTGGAGCAGTTGATGATGCAAGGGCGAAACGCCGGGAGGCGCTGTAGAAGAGACCTGTGAGAAAAAGCTAGCGGCTTGTAAGGGAAGGCTCAATAACAACAGTGGAAGCGAAAAAATGGCGGTAGAAGCACGTAGGTAAAAAGGCATAGAGTGCAATCCTGCAATAGATATCGATGAAGGAGACATGTAAACGGCTATGATAAATAGATGTAGCGTAATAATGATGAATCGCAATGATAAATAGCGACGATGAATAGTAACGCAAGGAGGAGCGATGAACGAGACAACGTTAATTAGACGATGGGCGATAGGGGTGGCTCTATGTCTGACGCTGATCCAAGCGCCTCAGTTAGTTACCAGCGCGCAAGCTGATACAGGTGCTCTTGAGCAGGCGTTAGCTCAGCGTTTGGATACTCAATCCAGTGCGTTACTGCCTGTTGAGGACTTTTACCAGCAGCTAAACCAACGGCCCGTCTGGCAAGATATCAACCGGGTTGAAGCACTGGTGCAGGCGTTAAATAGTCTTGAAGATGATGGTTTGGCTCCTAGTGATTACGACGCGGGCAGCCTGCTAAACGCATTCCAAGTTAGCCAGCAAGCAGGGGCATTGGCGCAAGCTGATTTTGATATTCAGGCCACGACAGCACTTTTACTCGCACTTGAGCACCTTTCGCGGGGCAAGGTGAATCCAAACGAGGTCGAGCCGAAATGGGATATCCCTAGGCCTGAGCGCCGCTACTCTTTGCTGCGCATTGCCCATGCGGTGGAAAATGACGATATTCAGGGCGCGCTTGACTATGTGAGGCCCTCATCAACGGAGTACGCTCAGCTACGTGATGCGCTACGTCAATACCGTACGCTGGCTGAAAAAGGCAATGTTCCCTACCTGGCCGGTCGAGATGAGGCATTACGCCCAGGTGATACTAATGAGGATGTGCTGGTATTGCGACAGCGCTTGGCCTATTGGGGAGAAACCAACTTGCTGGCGGCGGATAGCAATGCCTACCCAATGATTGAGGTTCAATCTGCGGTTAGCAACCAGCGCACCTATGATACTGAGTTAGAAAGGGCAGTTAAGCAATTTCAACGTCGTCATCAGTTGCAAGAAGATGGTGTTGTGGGGCAGCGCACGCGGCTTGCATTGAACACACCGGTCACTTCGCGTATCGATCAACTGCGTGTCAACTTAGAGCGGGCGCGTTGGATCAAGCCCACTCAAACCAATGAACCGCGAGTGTGGGTTGACATTGCGGGATATCGATTGCACTACACTCGGCCCAATGGTGAGCACTGGGATGCCAGAGTGGTAGTCGGCACACCGCGGCGCGAAACGCCTATTATTCATTCGGCGATTAGCCACTTAACCATCAACCCGTCATGGACGATTCCACCGACCATTATGCGCGAGGACGTCTTACCTCAGGTTAGACGAGATCCAGGCTATTTAGCCCGGCGAAATATCCAAGTGTTAAGTCCCTCCGGCGAGCGGTTAAACGCTGATGCTATTGACTGGCAACGGCCAGGTGCAGTGATGTTGCGCCAAGTATCAGGTGGCGGTAATCCGCTAGGCCGCGTGGTGGTACGTTTTCCCAATAGCGAAATGATCTATCTTCACGATACACCCGCCAGAGGGTTGTTTCAGCGCGATCAGCGAGCGCTCAGCTCTGGTTGTGTGCGCGTTGAAGGCGTAACGGAATTTGCGCAGTTACTGCTTCAAGATAGTGGCAGTCGTCACCAACTATCTTCGTTGCTTAACAGTAGCGGAAGTGATCGTAATGTTAATCTGCCACAGCGTATTCCCGTCGCGCTGCACTATTTGACGGCCTGGCCAAATGCTCAAGGGGAAGTAGAATTTCGTGATGATATTTACCGTCGTGACGCTGACCTGTTGGCTGCATTGTCACGAGCGGTATAACGTGAAGGGCGGATTGATTGCTAGGTTTTCTATAAGAATGGTTTATAAGCAAGGTTTGTAAACGTAGACTTGCTTCAAAGCAATAACGCCGCCCTGAATGGCGGCGTTATTGTTCAATGTAAAGAGAGTAAGAAAGTTACTGCTCCTCTTGGCGCTCGTAGTTTGCAACGCTGATAGTACCTGTCTCTCCGCTATCCAATGCTGCCATCATGGGCTCAGCTTGGCGCTGGAAAGCAATCAACGTGTCGCCGCTTAGGCTGGTATTTTCAGGCAGCTCTACGTTCATCGCGTTGACAGGCGAGTTGTTGACGATGACTTCATAGTGCAGATGAGGTCCCGTACTCCGCCCTGTATTGCCTGAAAGCGCAATGCGCTCACCCATTTCAATACGCGCACCTTCGGTGACCAGCGGACGAGAAAGGTGAAGATAACGGGTTTGATAGCCATTATCATGACGAACGACAATGTAACGCCCTGCGGCATGATGGTTGCCCACTTTTTCCACGCGACCATTGGCTGGAGCAACGACAGGTGTGCCAATAGGCATCGCAAAATCGGTTCCATTATGCGGGCTTATCCGGCCAGTCACTGGGTGTTTGCGGCGCGGATTAAAATTGGAACTTAGACGGTAATTGCCTTCAAACGGATAGCGCGAGAAAGCAGGGTCTAAGCTACTCCCTTCGGGCGTATAGAAATTGCTATCAGTAGCATTGCGAAGAAGCGTTAAATCCATGCGTTCGCCATCGTACTTAACAGCAAGTACGCGAGAGTCAAACGCTTCTCCATCAATCATGTCTGACTCAACTAGCACTTGAAAGCGATCTCCACGACGGCTGTCGCGTCGAAAATCGAGTTTTTGCTCAAGTAGGTGAGTGAGTTCAGTAACGGCGCTGCTACTTAGCCCCGTTGCCTGGGCTGAGCGTGCAAAACTACCGCTTACGCTACCCGCGTAAAGACGCTGTACCGCTTCACCCTGGCGCTCAATAACGGTTGCGGCAAAGTGCTCTTCATCACGCTCTAGCAAGATACCGTCGCGGGTGTTTTTCATCATACGCAACGACAGTAAACGACCATTTTCATCTAACTGGTAATCGAAACTGTGGCCAGCACGCCAATGAGTAAGCATGCGTGGATCCGGTAGGTCTTCTAGCAACGCCATTACTTCGCTGTAGCCCAGGCCTAGCTTGTTCTGTGCCAGCAACGCGAAGGTCTCACCCGATTCGACAATATGTGTTTTCCACTTAGGGACGTAGGGCTCGTCCGCAGCAAGTTCCAGCTCGAGAAACGAAATATCACCAAACAGCTCATTGCCATAATCTTCATATGAAGTGGCATCGGCAATTTCGACGGAAGCGGTGTTATCAACATCGAGCATACCGCTTGAGAGGGTCCCTAATACCACGGCCATGTGAAGCGCGCCGTCATCCAGCTGGGCATTAATGTGAGGTTGCGTTGTAACGCTAGTCATCGAGGCTTCGGCGCTAGTGATGACATCTAGATCGACAATTTCTGTAGCTGCGAGGTCGTTCAGCGGAATATTATCTCGCGTGGCATCAATAGCGCGAGAAGCGCGATCAATGGCTTCAGCAACGGGAGTGCGTTCTTGACGCAATGAAGGAACCCCAGGAGCAGAGTCGCTGGGAAGCGGTACAAGCACGCTTTCCAGTGGCGTATGAGATTGATTTAAGTCGTGGTAGGTCGTAATTAACTTTTGTGTGCCCAGCACAGTGACCATTGTAGCCACGGGTAACAGTAACAATTTATGTGTGCGGGGCAGCGAATGAAGAATTCGCAACATGGGTAAATGGGCCGCCGAGTTCGTGGTAAATGAGTAACATGAAAGAAAGTATACCCAGGAACCATACCCCATGAGGGTAAGAGTGAACAGACTGTATGCCTGTACACTAAATGTACTTCATTGAAATACGGAGGTAATAAGCAAGGAAACCTATTTGTGAACGCCGTTCGCTAAAAAAAGTAACTTAACGCAAACCGCCTTAAAACTAAGCAGGCACGATAATTAATCATAGGGAGACGGCGTTAATCAATATTTTCCGCCAACTTTAGAAGTTAAATTAATCATGCAATGCTTTTGTAATATTTTTGTATCATTTTTGTATATCTTTTGGCGGCCGGAAAGCAAAACAGGCATCATGAAACGGTCTTGAGACAGTATGCTTAGATATACTTAATAATTGCTGTGCGTCGAATATTGTTTTTTTGTAACAAATTGTCTTTTTGTGTATCTGGTGGGCTTGGCGTCAACTGGCTGTCATTAAGGGAAAAGTGTCAGGTGAACTCCCTTAGGTAGCCTAGTGCTTAGGAATAATTGTTTACAGGCAAGTACTCAGCGGTTTTTCCTGGCATTCTATAAGGGTTTTTCGAACATAAAGCGGATTATTTCGCTGTTTAGCGTCGAGGGAATCGAAATGTCTCGAGTAACTCTTGCACAGTGGCAGATGCTGGCAGCCGTTGTTGACCATGGTGGGTTTGCGCGGGCGGCCGAGGCTATTCACAAAAGTCCATCTACGCTTAACCATGCCGTGCACAAGCTAGAAGAGCAGTTGGGTGTTCAGGTGCTGGAGCCGGTAGGCAGGCAGGTACGCCTAACTGAGGCGGGCGAACTCTTATTGCGCCGAGCTCGCCAGTTAATTGAGAGTGCCGCCTCTTTAGAAGATGTTGCTACCCGTTTGGCTGCAGGCCTGGAAGCTGAAATCGTGGTCGCTATTGACCAGATTTTTCCAGCGGCTGCTCAAGCGAAAGCACTTGAGCGTTTCTCGGAAACGTATCCTCAGGTCAGAGTGCAACTGCATGAAAGTGTGCTAAATGGTGGTACAGAAATGCTCCACGATGGTCGTGCCGACCTTGTGGTCTCAGGGATTGCGGCTCAAGGGTATTTAGGTGAACCGCTGGTGAACGTGCGGTTTATAGCCGTTGCACACCCAAGTCATGAGTTACACCAGCTTAGTCGCTCGCTAGACCTTCGGGATCTGACCCAACACCGTCAACTGGTAGTGCGTGATTCGGCGCTACGCCAGTCGACTAATTCCGGCTGGTTGAAAGCGGAGCAACGATGGACAGTGAGTCACTTAAACACGTCATTAGATATGCTGAAGCGTGGGTTAGGGTTTGCCTGGATGCCTGAAACCCGTATTGCTGATGAACTTTCAAGTGGGCAGCTCAAACCTTTGCCGCTCAGTGCTGGTGGGGTGCGAATGGTGCCTATGCAGTTGATATTCAGAGACCGAGATCGCGCTGGCCCTGCAGCCCATGCCATGGCACAGGCATTAAAACAGGGGGTGAGCGAGCTCTGTCCTAAGGATTCGATTTCATCGAATGAATCGCCGTAAAACATCCGCTTGAGCATCGGGAGGGCGGGCGTATGCTAAACGTCATCAGCACTATTAATACGTTTACTACATACGATTATTACAATAGGAGACCGCCCGATGGGACTGCTTGTTAACGGCGAATGGGTTGATCAGTGGTACGACACTAAGAAGCATGGTGGAGAATTTGTCCGCGAGTCTGCCCAACTGCGCGACTGGGTGGGTGACGATGCCATGATGGAGGTACTGTCAGGCGGTGCGTCGTCAGGCAAACAGTTGCAAGGGCAGAGCTACCCTGCGCAAGCAGACCGTTACCATCTTTATGTATCGCTAGCCTGTCCTTGGGCGCATCGAATTCTTATTATGCGCAAGTTAAAGGGGCTGGAATCACTCATTGGCACTTCTCATGTTAGCCCATTTATGCAGGATAAGGGCTGGACGTATGACCAAAGTGAGGGCTCCAGTGGGGATCTTGTTAACCACGTCGACTATCATCATCAGCTCTATACGATGACTGATTCTGCCTATACGGGGCGGGTCACGGTACCGGTGCTTTGGGATAAGCAACGTAGCGCAATTATCAATAATGAGTCGGCTGATTTGATGCGCATTTTTAATCGCGCGTTTGATGAGTTGACCGGTAACGATTTAGATTTTTACCCTGATGACTTGCGTCGCACTATTGATGACATCAACGACGATGTGTACGAGCACATTAATAACGGTGTTTATAAGTCGGGTTTTGCGACGGATCAGCACGTGTATGAAAAACATGTGCTGGCTCTGTTCGATGCCTTAGATCGAATGGAAAAACGCTTGAGCGAGCATCGTTATCTGGCGGGGGAGTGGTTAACGGAGGCAGATATTCGGCTTTTCACCACGCTGATCCGTTTTGATGCTGTCTACTATGGCCATTTTAAATGCAATCTAAAACGTATTGAAGATTACCCCAATCTGGCGAATTACGTTCGCGAGCTGTATCAGTGGCCGGGTATTGCAGAGACCGTCAATATGGAACAAATAAAACGCCACTACTACTACAGCCATGACACGATTAATCCAACGCGTATTGTGCCTGCCGGACCGCTATTGGATTTAGAGCGCCCTCATGATCGTGAACGCTTGCCAGGGCAGGGCATCCGTCGTCGCGCTTCATGATTTATAAGCAGAGAGCTTCTCAGAAGTTGCATCTCAAACCTCGTTACTAACGAATGGACCACCCAATTGCAGGGTGGCCCATTTGGCTAGTTAACCGCTAGCTTAAGCGGTTTAAGCTGGTAGCTTACTCATTATCATTAACGGCTTCGCGGGTAGACTGCCAGGCGCTTTGAGCACCTTCTTTGGTCGTTTGCCATGCATCGCGGGCACTATTTTTAGTCTGCTCCCACCAATCACGATCATAGGTAGGGAAGGATTCAACTTCCTCTTGGGAAGCTTCAAGCATTATGCGGTGCTCGGTATCACCATCACTCTCGGTATGGGTCTCCAGGGTAAATTGATCGGTATTAATAACAATTTCGCGGCCACCCAGGCCAAGAATTGCACCGCTTTCAATGACTAGCGCTGAAATGCGCATTTCTTCATCAAAAAGAATGTCTTCGACTTCACCGATTTCTTCACCAGAGCCACCAGCAAAAAACACTTCTGCATCCATTATGTCATCTGCAGAATACATACCCTGGGGTTCAGTTGAGGCCTGGACACCGAAGGCCAAGCTGCCTAAAAGGGCGGTACTGATAGCAGTGGTAAGCATTGTCTTGCGCATAGCATCTCTCCATGTAGCTATTAAAATGTGCGGTCTAATTAGACGACAAACGTTAAAGATCGTTCGCCCATTCATCAGCACGGCGTTCGGCTTCTTCCCGCTCTAAGCCATATTTCTGCTGTAGCTTGCCAACAAGTTGATCCTTCTTGCCGCCAATCTGGGTAAGCTCATCGTCAGTTAATTCGCCCCAGCTTGCGCGAGCTTTTCCTTTCATTTCTTTCCAACTGCCTTCAATTTGATCCCAGTTCATAGCATCACTCCTTGAAGTTAGTGAACATCGTTAGGCACTTCTCAGGTTAGACGAACAGTGAATATGTGCAAGCCTGAGTATTAAGAACGGTTAAAGCAAAAAGACTGGTCATAAGCGACTGGCGGTGTTAGGATGCGCCCTCCTCGCATGTGTTGACCCCTCCATCACGACGATAAGCAATTTCCTATGTAGCTTTGACTACGAAGTGAAATGCTTGCTGGAACATCTTGCCAACTGCAGATGTTCATTGCTGTGAAGATGGCGCGCCTCCAGCATTTCACCAAACGGGTGAAATCGGCGCAGAAGGTCGCCACAGCGGTTAGCCCGCTTATGCGGTGTTTGCTAACCGAATGCTAGGTGCGACCGGCGTCTCCGACTCCATTGATGATGATATCCGCCTTGCGGATCCTTGTTTATTAATATGCATTGTCACGCGTATTAACGAGCAGAGTCAGAGACGCTTACGATGTTTTTTGCCGGAAAAACCGGCCTACCAAGGTGTGATTAATGACCTCGACTTCTGTCGCTTCGCCGAGCTTCGGCGATCTTGCTCTGTTGCCTGCCGTTCTCTCTGCTGTTGAAGCACAAGGCTACGAAATTCCCTCGCCGATCCAAGCGCAGACGATTCCTGCGTTGCTGGAAGGCCGCGATATGCTGGGCCAAGCACAAACCGGCACCGGCAAAACCGCTGCATTTGCATTGCCATTGTTATCGCGTTTAGAACTTACCCGTCGCGAGCCTCAAGTACTGGTTATGGCTCCGACCCGTGAACTTGCTCAGCAGGTTGCGGCTTCATTCAGTAAGTATGGCCAAAACCTCAAGGGTCTTGAAGTCGCTATCCTTTGTGGTGGCCAAGAATACCGTGAACAGTTAGGCGCGCTAAAGCGCGGTGCCCAGGTTATTGTTGGCACCCCTGGCCGTATTATCGACCACCTTGATCGCGGTAGTCTGAAACTCGACGGTCTTTCGGCACTCGTGCTGGATGAGGCTGACGAAATGCTGCGCATGGGCTTTATCGACGACGTAAAACGCGTGGTTGCCGATACCCCTAAAGATGCTCAGCGTGTGTTCTTCTCGGCAACGCTGCCGACTGAAATTGAACGCATTGTTAACCGCTATCTGGTTAATCCGGTAAAAGTCGCGATTGAGTCGCGCACGACGACCGGTGAAAACATTGAACAGCGTATTGTACGCGTCGATGGTGGCGCTAAGCTTGAAGCAGTGGCACGCATCCTTGAGGTTGAGCCGGTTGATGCCGCTATTGTCTTCGTGCGTACTCGTGCTGCTTGTACCACGCTGGTTGAACAGCTGACAGCCCGTGGCGTTAATGCCGCTGGCTTGTCTGGCGATCTAGACCAAAGCCTGCGTGAGCGCACCATTACACGTCTCAAGCGTGGCAAGGTTGATGTGCTGATTGCGACCGACGTCGCTGCTCGTGGTCTTGACGTTCCGCGTATTACGCACGTTATCAACTACGATCTGCCGCAAGACGCAGAAGCCTATACCCACCGTATCGGTCGTACCGGTCGTGCGGGCCGTAGCGGTATCGCGATTACGTTCGCTGGTTTCCGTGAAGGCCGTAAAGTGGGCTGGATGGAGCAGGCTACCGGTCAGAAAATGACTGAAATGCCGCTGCCAGACGAAGCCGCTATTCGCGCTCACCGTGATGACGTGTTCCATCATCGCGTTGTAGCAGCCCTGACCAAAGGTGCTGAAGAGCAGCGCGCACTGGTTGAGCGCCTGGTAGAAGAAGGCCATGATGCCGTTGAGCTAGCTTGTGCTTTTGCCGCGATGGCACGTGCTGACGAAGCGCCGATTGGACGCTTGCAAGCACCGCGTAAAGAGCGCACTACGCGTGATAGCGCGCCTGGTGGCAAGCCCGGTGGCCGTCGCGAGCGCTCAAGCGCACCTAGCGAAGGTATGATTCGTTACCGTGTTTCTGTTGGCCATAAAGATGGCGTTAAGCCTGGTCAACTGGTTGGTGCACTGGCGAACGAAGGTGGCATCGAAGGCGCCCGTATCGGTCGTATTGATATCCGCAACGCTTTCTCGGTAGTTGAACTACCCAGTGGCCTGCCTTCCACTATTCTGGCGAAAATGGCGCGAGCCCGCGTTGCTGGTCGCCCGTTAGAAATTAGTGAAGACAGTGCACCTGAGCGTGCTCCACGTCGTCGTCGTGATGACGGTGATGCACCCGTTCGTCGCCGCGAACGCGCTTAAGTTAATGTATAGCGCCATATTATAATGGTGCTTTAAAACGACGTTTAACGATCGTTCTATCCCCTTACGCCCTGCGGCTTAAGGGGATTTTTTTTGCCTGTTATTGCAGCTGGGAAGTTGAGCTACGTTAGTATGATGATGGTTCAGTAAAAGGAGGATGCATGGACGCACCGCTACATGACTGGAATTTAGCTCCAAAAGAGGCCGTAGCGCTGCAAACAGAGCTGGCGAAACGACTTGAATCCACTGATCGTATCGGTTCTGTGCACCACATTGCTGGGGTCGATATTGGGTTTGAAGCGGGTGGTGATATCACTCGGGCGGCGGTCGTCGTTTTAGCGTGGCAGCCTGACAGCACACAGCATTTGGCTGTGGTAGAGCAGGTGGTTCATCGTGAGCCAACGCGGATGCCTTATATTCCTGGTCTGCTCTCTTTTCGCGAGATCCCAGCCGCTCTGGAAGCATTCGCTAAGCTGACGATCACACCAGAGCTGGTAATGGTCGATGGGCAGGGGATTGCACATCCTCGGCGGCTTGGTGTCGCTGCCCACCTGGGGCTGTGGCTAAATTTACCGACGATCGGCATCGCTAAGTCCCGCTTAACGGGGCAGCATGCAGAGGTGGGAAACACGCGGGGGGATTGGGCGCCTCTAACATCAGGTAACGACGTTATTGGTGCCGTGCTACGCTCGCGGGAAAATGTGAAACCGGTGTTCGTGTCGCCAGGGCATCGATTATCCCTTGAAACATCGCTTGACTGGGTGGTGCGCTGTTTAGGACGCACTAAGTTACCAGAACCCACGCGATTAGCGGATCGGCTTGCATCAAGACGCGACCAAAAGCGGCTTACGTAAAGCGTAGGAAATGGCGCAGTAGGCTAGAGGCCGCTTGAGTGTCGGTGATCGCGTCAATGAGAGCGTCAGGATTTTCACCTTGGTCGCGCAATGCGGCTTTCTGGCGCTCGATATAAGCATGCATCACTGGTCGGGTGAACTCTGGGTGAAACTGCACGCTCCATTGGCGGGGGCCATAACGTAATGCTTGATGAGCATCGTGGTTGTTATGCGCCAACACCGTGGCATTGGGTGGCAACTGCATGACGGACTGGGCGTGGGTCAGGTGAGCCGAGAAGTGTGTGGGCAGTTTGCTAAACAGGGGGTCTTGATGGCCTGCTTGGGTAAGCCGAACATTGCGCGTTCCTGATTCTCTTCCAGCAGGGTGGTAATCGCTAATGCCCCCGAATGCTGACGCCATCAACTGGTGACCATAGCACACGCCAAGCATAGGGACGTTCTCGGCTAACGCTTGCTCAAGCCAAGGTTTTAGCGCCTCGCTCCACGGCTCCTGTTCGCTCACCATGCTGTGGGAACCCGTGAGCATAATGCCGGCGAATGAGGTGGGTGAAGGAGGAACACCTTGTTTGCGTGCATCCCAAACCTTGAGTGACAGATGTGTCGGCAGTGCCGTCGAAAGCTGATTGATAAAGAGTTGCTCGAAATCACCGTATTGGTCGACCACTTCAGGGAAGGCGTCACCGGTTTTGATAATGACTAAAGAGGTCATGGCGTTCTCGTTGTCCTGTCAGAGGTAAGGTTAGCGAAGAAAGGTTAGAGAGGAAAGGTTAGCCCAATCAGGGCATTGCCCTGTAAGGTGGTAGCCCTCACCATACACCTTTTTAGCTTTATATTAGGAGCCTAATATGCAACAGATAACGCGTGCTGGCGAGCCCATGGATGTGGCAGGGATGCTACCTGCTCCAGGTCAAACTGCTCCGCTGATGACGCTCACCAATGCCAATTTAGAAGATGTTACCCTCGATACTTATTCGGGCAAGCGCAAAGTGCTGAATATTATCCCCAGTGTGGATACGCCCACTTGTGCGGTGTCTACTCGACGGTTCAATGAACTGGCCTCGCAATTGGATAATACCGTTGTACTGGTCGTGTCTGCTGACCTGCCATTTGCAGCCAAGCGCTTTTGCGGTGCAGAAGGGTTAGATAACGTTGAAACCTTGTCTACCTTCCGCCATCGAGAGTTCCAAGAAGCTTGGGGTGTCGCATTGGCTAATAGTGCAATGGAAGGATTGTGCGCCCGTG
This sequence comes from Vreelandella alkaliphila, assembly GCF_016107625.1. GTDB lineage: Bacteria > Pseudomonadota > Gammaproteobacteria > Pseudomonadales > Halomonadaceae > Vreelandella > Vreelandella alkaliphila. Next base: position 229,093 of record NZ_JABASV010000001.1, on the reverse strand, counting down.
CCGTGGTAGTGCTTGATGCAGACAACCGCGTGTTGCACAGTGAGCTGGTAGGCGAGCTGAAAAATGAGCCTGATTACGAGGCCGCGCTGGCAGCCTTAAAAGGCTAGCCAGAGGCGGTACGCAGGTTTCTAACCTGCACCTTGTTTCGCTGCCGCCACCAGTGCACTAATTAAACGCTGCTGGGGGCGGTTGAAAATAAGCCACTCGGGATGCCACTGCACGCCAATCAAAAAATCATGTTTTGTCGACTCAATTCCCTGGACTAGCCCGTCTCGGTCGCGGGCGACAATATTGATGCCGCCACCTGCTTGATTGACCGCCTGATGGTGCAGGCTATTCACGCGACACCATGTGACGCCTAATAGCTGATAAAGCTTGCTACCTCCGACAATATCTACTGTCTTACGCGGTAGCACAGTACGCCGTCGTTTCAGACCTTCATGGGTGGTGTAAATATCAGGGTCGAGGGTGCCACCTAAATGGACGTTGATTAGCTGCGCCCCCCGGCAAATTCCCAATACAGGAGTATTTTGCGGAATAAATCGGCCGAGTAGATTGAGCTCTAGTTCATCGCGGGCTGGGTCTAGCCGCACATCCAGCTGTACTTCGCCGCCGTAAAGATGTGCTTGAATATCATCGCCGCCACCAATAATTAGCCCGTCAAGGTGGGCAGGTAAGGGGCGTGAAGGGGACAAGCGAAGCGGTTGGCCGCCATGTCGCCATACGGCGAACCAGTCAAACCACCACGCTAGATGGCTTTTTTGATCAGAGGTTGTAATCCCAATAAGCGGTCGAGACATGCTGGCACGTTCTCACTAAGGCAGTGTGTTTAGGATGACTTCAATAGGCCAAGCAGCTTCGCTTTACAGCGTTTCCACCACGGTTGGCTGTGTTCAGCAATATACTCATCGCAGCGAGCACGCAGCACGTCACTGTTTGCGGCTAGCTTTTCTACCTCAACCCAGCGATTCCACTCCACAACTGACCCCCAACTGGGCTGAGAAAGTTGCGCATTGGGTAGCCGGTAATGAAACGTTGGGCGTGGTTTAGTGAGCTGGCTATGAAGCAGCTCATGGGGATGGTCAGGACGCAGGTGCGCAAACAGCGGCAGTAGGTCTAACTCTCGATTACGCGTTGGGTTGTAGTGCAGATAGTCATCGATAAACGTATCTAAATCAGGCTGATAACCAGAGTCCAGGACTTTTAGGGCGTACTCTTTATGAAATGGATTGGCGTGAGGCAGTACTTCACGGGTAATGTCGACTTTGATCTCATCGCGCAGCCAGCTGGCGAGCAGCAAGTACGCTTGCATCATGGCCAGAAGGTAACCAACGTCAAACCGTTCTACTTCAGGATTTAGATGCAAGCCAAATCCGTAGAGTAAACTGGCATCGGTGCCTTTCGCGCCTTTGTCACGCAGAGCACCAAATAACTGGTCTAGTTCCTCTAGCTCATTCCAGGGAATCGGCGGACAGACAATTTCAGTAGGCACTAAGCCCGTCACCATGTCGCCAATTAGTTCACGGGTTTTTTGATGGAACTCTATTCGCCGATGGCGCTGCTGGCGTGCCCATTCACTGTCGCTTTCATGGTGTTCTTCAAGTAACGTTTTATCAGGATGAGCATACTGAGTATCCAGCTCAATACCGAACTTGCCCCATCGAGTCGCTTCAACGAGTAGCCGATGGGGACTTACCACGTTAAGCTCACCCCCAAATAGCTCGCGTACCAGTTCAGCGGTATCATGCGGCGGAAGTCCGGCGAATTCGATTTCCACACCGACACGCCTTGTTTTTCCATCACTATTGGTACGGTTAGGAGGAGCTTGCAGCGTCATCTCGGTATCCTTGAGGTGAACGTTTAAGCCAACAGCCTATCACAGTCACGCATTAAGGCTGAGAGTATAAAGTTAAGTAAACGCTCACTAATCGGCGTGTTATGTCAGTTCATTTTCGGGAGTCAAGCGTGCGACAGCACTGGACAATCAATATCGTGTTAGGCGTTTTTTTGACGCTACTCATAGGTGTGATGACCTTCGCTCAGGCGCAGAGCGTTTCTCTGCCAAGCCTGGGGGGAGGCAGTGATGCATCAGAAGAGCAGAGTGTCAGTAGTGAACGCTTCCAAAGCTCGCTTAGCGATGTGATTGCAATGCTGGAGAATGAAGAGCAGCGTAGAGCGCTGCTCGACTCTCTGCGTGAATTGCAGCTTGCCACCGAGGCTAGCGAAGAGGACAAAATCGTTCATCAAGGCCTGCTGGGCGCATTAGCCGATACGCTGACCGATATTGGCGAGCAGGCTCAGGCTGGCGATTCGCCGGTTGATGAATGGTCACGACAGTTGGTTCAAGGGGCTGAGGATTTACGCGCATTAAATGATGGTGCTGACCAGGGGGAGGCGTTACGCGCAGTGGCTGAAGGCGCCGTCCTTGGTGTCATTTGGGGGACGCTGCTGGTCGTTATGATTGCGTTTGGGCGTTTGATCGCCACACGACGAGAATGGCCGCTTGATTTGCCTCGAGACCCGAAAGCATGGTTATTGGCGGTGCACTTTTTACGTCGCATGCTGCCTTGGGCACTGTCATTCGCGATTACGCTAGGGATTGGGCAGATATTACCTTACAGCCCAGGCCGAGCGGTTGTATTGGTTGTGGCTTACGTTTGTGTGTGTGGTCGCGCGTTGTCGGTGGTGATTGAAACGGTCATTGCGTTTTTCAGCCGCGGCCATCGTTTTACAGCGGTACAGGTGCTGCAACAAAAAGCCTTGCGTGGTCTGTTTGTCATTGGCGCATTAATCGCTTTGGGCGACGCGGTTAACTCTACCCGCTTGGTTGAGTTGCTGGGTAGTGAGCTTTCCAGCTTAGTGTCTGTGCTTGCGAATATGTTGGCTGCGCTGCTGTCGGCGCGCTTTATCTTTAAGTTTAAACGACCTGTTCGTCATTTGATCTGTAACCGCCCTTACAAGCAGCGCCGTGATGCGAGTGCCGCCGTTGAGATGGTCCGTGCGCTGGGCGGCCTCTGGCATATTCCTGCGCTGCTGATGGTGGGTGGCTCATTATTGGCGATCTTTATCACCGTGGGCGATGTGGGTACAGCGCTTGCGCGCTCGATTATCTCGGCAAGCTTATTAGTGTTGACGTTAGTGGTGACGGGCTTGTTGAGACGTCAGTCAGAGCGCTTGGGTAAACGCCGTCATCGCCGTCGTTACAGCCAATATCGTAAGCGTTTAGAGCGCTTCGGCTTTGTACTTGCCCACCTGTGCGCCTGGATGGTATTCGCTGAACTGTTTATGCAGGTTTGGGGCGGTTCGCTGTTTGGCCTTGGTCAGCAAGCGGTAGCCAGTGCCCGCATTGGTCAAGCATTGGTAAGTCTAGGGGCAACTATTCTGCTGGCTTGGCTGGTATGGATCTTTGCTGATACGGCTATTCAACGGGCGCTAACGTCACCCGCGCGTTCTCGCGGTAGGCGAGTGAATCAAGCCCGGGCGCAAACCATTACGCCGATGATTCGTAATGTTATTTTTGTGACGATTTTGATTATTGCGGTGATTGCCGGGTTAGCAAATCTTGGCGTTAATGTTACACCACTACTCGCGGGTGCGGGTGTCATCGGTCTGGCGATTGGTTTTGGTGCTCAAACGTTGGTGCAGGATTTAATCACCGGGATTTTTATTCTGATTGAAGACTCCCTGGCGGTGGATGACTTCGTTCAGATTAATGGTCATATGGGGACTGTTGAGGGCTTAACGCTACGTACTGTAAAGCTGCGTGATTTAGATGGGGTTGTCCATATCATTACCTTTAGCCGTATTGAGTCGATTCATAACATGTCGCGCCAATTCGGTATTGCGCTAATGCGGATTCGTATCCCTTATGCGATGAAAATCGATGATGCAATTACGCTGATGCAAGAGACAGCACAAGAGTTACGCAAAGACCCTATGATGCGTCACTATATTTGGTCACCTTTAGAAATGCAGGGTGTACAGGGCTTTGAAGATGGTTGCCCTATTTTGCGCATGCGTTTTCGCACAGCACCAGAAATGCAGTGGGACGTATCGCGTGCCTTTAACTTGCTATTGAAGCAACGCATGGAAGCGCAGGAAATCGATCTGGGCGTACCGCGTCTCAGTGTCAGCATGGAGGCGCGTTCAGAAAATCGTCGGCAAGATCGTATGCCCGATGAGACTGCGAGAGAAGAGCCTACGGGAAAAGAGCGCACCGGCACGGATTTCACGCTCGATGAGCCGGGTGACAAGAGCAGGGGAGGGAAGATCAGTGATGAAGACGGGGATAGCCCGCGAAAGCGGCCAGCGCCGCCAAAACCTGCTCCGCGCCCGACAGAAGCTGAAACCCGCCGAGATGAGCGCGAGCGGGCAGAGCCATCAACCTATGCTAAGCCCAAGGCCCAAGGCGAGCCCAAAGGCGAGACCTATGCTAGCACCAATGGTGAACAGGGCGACGAGTAGCCACGGGCCTTTGAAACGCCTCCAGCGGTTATAAAGCGATACCGCAAGACTAACGCGATCAATCAGCTCGTCATGGCGCGAAATAGCATGATCGGGTGGTAGGGAAAAGTCGTTGGCTACATCGCCTTGCCAATGAGCCGCGTGGGTGAGTCCAAGCCTTGCCCGCAGTTGTCCTATGTCGCTGACTGTTTTGTGGAGCTTGTTATAAGCGTCGCGATGTTCTGCAACACCAAGTACGGTTTCAGCATCCTGGCGCAACGCGCTGTTTGGGCAGCGGGCCACCGCGCTATTGATTTCTTGATCGCTCGCATCGGGTGTTAGTGTCAGTCGTTGATACAAATCGCGCATAATATTCGAGTCGATACTCACTGTCGGTTTGGGTGCTCTGCCCTTAATCGTTAACAGTTGGCTAATCAGGTATTTTGCATCAAATAATCGTAGGCACTTTTGATGCGCTGAAAGCGCGTTGATGCCAGTGCTATTTGATGTTCACTACCCGAATAGAAACGGTCAGGGTGGTGTAGCTGCGCCATGCGGCGATAGGCACGGCGGATATCGGCACGATTAGCCCCTGGTGTTAGTCCTAATACTGCCAGCGCCCGTGTGTTGCGATCGGGTGGTGAAGAGGGGCGCTCCCGCTGTTGGCGACGGGCTTCTTCCTGACGCTTCTGCTCTTGTTGCCAGCGCTGACGCTCTTGCTGTTGGGTCTGTTCCTGTCGTTTGCGGCGCTCTTGTTGTTTGTCCTGTTCCCGCTTGTTCTGTTCTTGCTTGGCCTGCTCCTGTTTTGCCTTCTCACGGTGTGCTTCTTCCTGTTGGCGTTGTTTATTCTGCTGCTTTTGTTGCTGTTGTTCTTTATTAGCACGCTGGCGCTCTTCGGCCTCTTTTGCTTTCTGCTCAGCCGCGTGTGCATCACGTGCCTTGCGCGCGTGATATTCTGGATCGTGCACCTGCCAATAAGCATCTCGACTGGGGTCCTCTGCTGATTGCAGTGGCTTGCCCGTTAACTCATGAAAGAGAGTGCTGAATGTGGCAGGTGTGACATTTAGCAAATCAGCGAGAAAGCCCAGAATGTAATGGTTATTCAGAGATAGCTCGCCATCGTCGGTGGCTACAGTGATCGCTTGGTAAAGTATGCTGAGACTGCGCTCATTGGAGCACTCTTTGCGCACAACTTCGGCCGCTAACTGAATAGCTTGAAGGTCTTGATTATGGGCAATGCTCATCACCGGCCCAAGTTCGTGTCCGTGACGAAATTGCGCGGTGACTTGAGCCAGTCGGCGTCGCCGCTGGCCTTCAGACACCTGCTGGCGATGTACAAGCACCCAGGCTAACAGTAGTAGTGTTGCCGTATCCACTTGGCTGCGGCTCTTTAGCAGCAACAGCTCAAAGGGTGAAAAACGGGCAATGGACATTCCCTGGCTCCAAGGCAAAGAGGTTAACCGCAGAAGTGCTTTAACGGCCATCCTGATAATGATTGGCCATGGTATATCATCGCGTTACGCAATGAAGTAGGAGATTCGTTAGGTGATCAATGTTGAGCGTAAAAATAGCTTCCAGCTGAGGCTCACTCGGCGGCTCAAGGAAGAAACGTCGCACACGCTCGATGTTTACCTATTTGTGCCCAAAGAGCTTGGGCTTAGCACCCATGTCATTTCAGAAGAGGCGTTTTATCACGGCGCGATCAGCGTTTCACGCACTTACTACAGTGATGAGTACCATTTACCGTTGGTCCATAGCCGTTTAGCGAGCCGTAATCAGTTAGGCAGTGATTCCTATCGATTAAGTTTAAGTTTGTATGCTTATCAATATGTTGGGGCGTTAGAGCGAACGACTCAGGCAATGCTGGCCAGCGCCCGAAAACTACGCCATGCCACTAGCGATCAGCGCCAGGAGAGCGGCGAGCTTCAAGAGCTTGCCGATGCGCTCCGTGACCAACTGTATGAAATGAGCGATTTGAGTGACGGCATTCTTAAACGGTTGCGGCGCAATTCGCCCACCGACGAGCGGCTCTATAAATACTTTGCCAACATCGATAATTACCTTTCCTGGTTTACCGAGCAGCAACTGCTGGCATTGGTAGCGCATATGCCTCGTGGCGGCGAGTTTAGTGAGATAAAGCGTCGCTTTATCATCGTCTGCCAGCGTGAGAGCGACTATCGAAAAGAGCAAGAGTATAACGCTGAACGGGTGATGGAAGACCCCACTCGGATGTCGAATAAAATGCGCTTGCTAAGGCGGCTTATAGAGCATCCCATTACGCTCAAACAGCGTGCTCTAGAGCTTGGGAGCGGCGAGCAGAAGGCAGTAAAAGCGTTGGCGACGGCAGTGGTAATGACCTTTGTATCGCTTGGTGTGCTCCACTTGCGAAGTGTGCTGGGCGATGTCACTGCGTTGTTTGTATTGGCGTTGGCGCTGCTTTATGCGATGCGGGAAGTGTTTAAAGACGACCTGCGTAACACGTTATGGCGCTGGCTTCGGCGTGGAAGGCCAAAGTGGCGGCGGCAATATATCGACCCCACGCGCAATCAATCGGTGGGCCGGCAGTTAGAGTGGTTCGACTATAAGCGCTATGCCGCACTAGATGCTGATATCCAACAAATGCGCCGCCGCACGGTCGCTCAGCGTGAAGAAGAAGTACTTCACTATCGTTCCAGCTCGCGTATGTCGCCTACCCGTTTTTTAAGCGGTTATGAGCATACCCGTGAAACGCTGCATATCGATCTTTCCATGCTGACGCGCTTAATGAGCAAAGAGAAGCACTTCATTTACCGTCTGAAGGAAGGGCAGGCCGTTAGAGAAAGTGTCGAGAGACGTCACCTGTTTAACTTGGTCATTCGTGAGACGGGTAGTGAGGACACAACCTACCTAGCTCGCTGGAAAGTGGTTGTGAGCCGTTCTGGCATTGTCGATGTCGAGAAAGTCGCTGAGGAAAGTGTAGAGAAAACCAGCAAATAAACTGCGTTGGATCAATAGACTGGCACTGAGACCGGGCCTGCATAGCGAAATCACCAGTAGCACACTAGTCTCAAAGGTGAGCAATATAATTTGCGACTGCGACCCTGTCGCCTGGAGGATACTGTGCAAGCTATCGACATTATGACACCCAACGTGGTGTGTGTAGGGCCCGACGCAAACGTGCGCGATATAGCGCAGTTGCTACTCGAAAACCGCATTAGTGCCGTACCGGTCGTCGATGATGAGCGTAGAGTGTTGGGTATCGTGAGTGAAGGCGATTTGATGCGTCGAGTGAAAGATGAAACGGATGATAACCGCTCTTGGTGGCTCTCGCTCTTCAGTGGCGGTAAAGACGCGGGGACATATATTAAATCCCATGGGCGTAAGGCGCATGAGGTAATGACCTCCAAGCCACTAACTGTCGAAGAAAATGCACCGCTGCATAGCATTGCTCGTTTGCTGGAGAAGCATCACATCAAGCGGGTGCCAGTGGTGCGAGACGGTAAGCTCGTCGGTATTGTCAGTCGCGCAAACCTACTTCAAGGGATTGCTAACGCGGTTGTAGCGCCCACTCAGTCGCCGGAGGATGATCGCTCTATCCGTGAAGCCATTCTTAAAGAGATCGACAATAACACCGGCGTACGAACCGAAAGCTTTAGTGTGATTGTCGATGGCGGAAACGTAGAGATTTGGGGGCTAGTAGAGTCTGAGGAACAGAAACAGGCAGTGACCGTAGCGGCTGAAAATACCCAGGGCGTCAAGCGTGTTGAAAATCACCTTGGCATGATGCCTCGTGGAGCGGGCTACTTCTAATACGCTGTGTTTCTTAACTAAACAGCCCGTTGCTTAGTGCAGCGGGCTTTTTTGTAGGCGCTAATGCGCACTCTTTTTACTCTTGTGAAGCGACTAAAGTTGTATTTGGGTAAACGTTTACTCTTTTCGAGTAAACGTTTACTTTAAGCCTCAGCTGTCATTTTTTAAGATGTTATATGTCGCAAGGAGAGTCTATGAGCATTAACGTGACCGTATGGGGAGAGAACGTCCACGAGCAGACCAATGACATCGTGGCGCGTATTTACCCTAAGGGTATGCACCAGTGCATCGCCGAAGGTTTAAACGAAGCAGAAGGTATCAATGCCGCTGCTGTCACATTACAAGATCCAGAGCAGGGTTTGAGCGAAGCAACGCTTGAAAGCACCGATGTGCTGCTATGGTGGGGCCATGCCGCCCATGGCGATGTGTTAGAGGAGACGGTTGATCGCGTTCAAAAACGCGTACTCCAGGGCATGGGTTTGATTGTGCTGCACTCGGGGCACTACTCGAAAATTTTTAAGCGCTTAATGGGAACTACGTGTTCACTCAAGTGGCGTGAAGCGGGCGAGCGGGAACGGCTGTGGGTAGTGAACCCAGGTCACCCGATTGTTCAGGGCCTGGGGGACTACATTGAGCTGCCCCATACCGAAATGTACGGCGAACCGTTTGCGGTGCCCAACCCCGATGAAGTGATCTTTATCAGTGCCTTTGAGGGAGGCGAGGTGTTCCGCTCCGGACTGACCTACAAACGCGGCAACGGCAAGATTTTCTACTTCCGCCCTGGCCATGAAACCTATCCGATTTATTACGATGCCCAGGTGAAAACCGTGTTGAAAAACGCCGTGAACTGGGCACGCCCGGAAGGTTCACGATGGATCGACAGTTGCCCTAATGTACCCGCTGACCAAGCGCCTAATCCGGTCGAGATTAAAGGCGAAAGCCTGCATAAACCCGGTGAGGAGGGCTTTAAATGATCCGTTTAGCGATAATTGGTGCAGGCAGCATGGCTGGCGAGCACGCCAAGCATTTTGGCCGTCTTGAAGGCATCGAAGTGGTGGCTGTGTGTGACCAAGACCTTGCCAAAGCTCAGGCGTTTGCCGAGCATCATGGCATTGCCGACGTTTATCAAGACCTGGATGCCATGCTGGCTCGGGATGATATTCACGCGGTAAGTAACGTCACCCCAGATGGTGTTCACAAAGCCACGTCGCTGGCCGCCATTGCCGCAGGTAAGCATATTTTGTGTGAAAAACCGCTGGCGACAAATGCACAAGATGCCCATGAAATGGCGGCCGCTGCTCAGGCCGCTAACGTGATCAACATGGTCAACCTAAGCTACCGCGATGCCCCGGCGATTCAACACGCGCGTGCACTGATTGCGGGAGGGGCGATTGGTCAAGTTCGTCATGTCGATGCCAGTTACCGACAAAGCTGGCTAGTGAGTAACGCCTGGGGGCGCTGGAATGAAGATAGCCAGTGGCTATGGCGGCTTTCTGAAGCCCACGGCAGCAAAGGCGTATTAGGCGATGTTGGTGTGCATATTGTCGACTTTGCCAGCTTCCCCGTTGGCGATATTACCCGAGTTAACTGCGAGTTAACCTGCTTTGAAAAAGCCCCAGACAATCGCATTGGTGAGTATGTGCTGGATGCCAATGATACGGCGCTGATGAGGGTGACATTTGCCAATGGTGCGAGGGGCACTATTCAGGCCACTCGCTGGGCAACAGGGCATCACAACTCGCTGGCGCTGAGCGTGCACGGCGATAAAGGCGCGATTCGTATTGACCTGGACGCCTCAAAAGATGACGTGCAGGTATGCCTCGATGATGATGTACATCCCGCTCGCTGGAGCACTGTGAAAGCACCGTCCACGCCGAGTATTTACCAGCGCTTCGTCGAGAGCATTCGCAGTGGGAATAACGATCAACCGGATTTTGCCCGCGGCGCGGCGATTCAAACCGTGCTCGATGCCTGTTTCGTATCAAGCCAGGAAGACCGCAGCCTAGCGATTGCCAGCTAGGTGGATGGCTCGACCCTTTAACTAGCTCCCTACCTACCAATAATAATAGAGGTGAATGCTATGCGTTATTACCTGCGCTCGTCAGCGGTACTGTTTGCCCTGCTGCCCGCAACGCTACCTGCCATGGCGGCTGAAATTACCATTGCCTGTGGCGATGGTGGGGCAGCAGATTTTTGCCCAACCCTGGCAGAACGGTGGGCCGATGCTAATGGTCACCAAGTGAATATCGTCACCACCCCGGCATCACCCACTGAGAAGTTGTCGCTTTATCAGCAACTATTAGGCAGCCAATCTCAAGATGTGGATGTGCTGATGGTGGATATTGTGTGGCCAGGGCTACTTGCCGACCATTTGGTTGACCTAAACGACTACCTGCCGGAAGGCGCGGCTGACGGCTTTATTCCCTCGCTGATGGATAACAATACCGTGCAGGGCAAGCTGGTGGCGTTGCCGTGGTTTACGGATGCAGGCTTGCTCTATTACCGGCAGGACTTGTTGGACAAATACGCTGCCGACGTACCAGCAACTTGGCAGGCGTTGACTGATACTGCGCGGCGTATCCAGCAGGCTGAGCGCGACGCAGGTAATGCGCGCATGCATGGGTTTGTGTTTCAGGGGCGAGCTTATGAGGGGCTGACCACGAATGCGTTGGAGTGGATAGCCAGCTACGGTGGCGGCACTTTTGTGGATGCCGATGGGCAAGTCACCATAGATAATCCCCAAGCCGTAGAGGCCATCACGCTAGCAGCCTCTTGGGTGGGTGATATTAGCCCTGAGGGTGTGCGCAATTACATGGAAGAAGAAGCACGTGGGGTGTTCCAGGCGGGTAATGCCGTGTTTATGCGCAACTGGCCTTATGTCTGGTCGTTGGGGCAGGCAGATGGCACGCCCATTCAAGGCAAGTTTGGCGTCGCGCCGTTACCCCGCGGGTCCGAAGGGCAGTCTGTCGCGACGCTTGGCGGCTGGAACTGGGCGGTTTCGCGCTATTCAGAGCACCCTGACATCGCCGCCGACCTAGTGGCTTATCTCGCCGCTGAAGAGCAACAGAAAGCTCACGCCATTGAGTTTGGTCGAAACCCGACGCGGCCTGTGCTCTATGAAAATGCCGAGGTGCTGGAAGCCCATCCGTTTATTGGCGAACTTTATGAAACCGTTATGAACGGTGTGCCACGTCCTGCGAGCGTTACTGGAGAAGCGTATCCGCGGGTGTCTAACGCCGTGTTCAACCGTGTGCATGACGCCCTATCCGGTGATATTTCCCCCGAACAAGCAATTCAGCAGCTCGATAGTGAGCTTGCCCGTATAGGTAGGCGTGGTTGGTAGCTGGATTTGCCGCAATGCTCAGCGATTTTCGGCACAATTTTTGGCACAATCATAGGCCGAATCGCTGAGGCATGGCATGAAACAGACCAAACAGAGCGCTCAAACGGCGACCATACGCGAAATAGCCCGGCGGGCCGATGTATCCATTGCTTCGGTCAGTCGGGCACTTAATGGTAAGCCAGGGCTAAGCGACGCGTTGCGGGAAAAAATTCTTACCATCAGCCGCGAGGTAGCGTACCAGCCCAGCGCAGCGGCCAGGCAACTGATTAGTGGCAAGGCCGCAGTGGTAGGAATTTCCCTGGGACGCCAGGATATAGAGCTGCGTCCCTACTATATTTTGCTGTATCAGCACTTAACTGTGGCACTGCACCAGCAGGGCATGGTGCCGATCTTTTTCCACCACGATCAAACTGCCGAGCTTCCAGAACGGGCGGGCGCGGCTATTCTACTGGGGGAAACCTCTGAGGATGCGCGCCCTACCTTGCTAGAAGGCGCTGGCGTGCCTTTTGTGCGCATTGGCAACCCAGGGCGAGGTTTTTCGGTCGCACCGGATGATGCTCAAGGGTTTTATGAAATGACGCACCACCTCATCGCGCAAGGGCGTCGACAGCTCGCCTTTGTTGGCGGTGAGTTGGAAATACCGCGTCCTCACAGCCGTTTAGAGGGGTACCGACGGGCGCTTGATGAGGCTGGACTCTGTGAGCAACTAATTAGCCTGCCACATCGATTCAGCTCAGACTCACTGACCAGCTATCGTTATTTAAATCGCGCGTTGGCGCAGATCACAACTGGCCAAACGCTGCCATTTGATGCGCTAGTATGCGCCACCGACGAGCTGGCGCTGGGCTGCGTCGCTGCGCTAGAAGACAGGGGAGTCGACGTGCCTCACCAAGTCGCAGTGACCGGCTTTGATGACCTGCCAACCCTTGCCACTGGGTTAACCACCATTCGCCAAGATATTGCAGCGATTGCGGCAATGAGTGTGGAGCTGTTGGGCGAAGCGCTAGCAAACAAAGCGCCCCGGCATGTATCGCTGCCGGTGACGCTGGTACTGCGGGAAACAGCCTGAACACTTAGCGCGGTGGCAGTTGCTCGGGGCCGAAGGCATCGGGCAGTAGTGTTTCCATAGTGTAGGTTTTCAGCACGCCGCCCTGGTGAGAAAGCACCATGATTTGCGTTTCTGGGGTGGCGAATTCACGGATGCGCTGGCGGCAGTCGCCACAGGGTGTGCACAGGTGCTCGCCTGGTCCCATCACGTACACCTTGGCAAGCTCACGCTGGCCAGCGGTGATCATGGCGGAAATCGCTGAGGCTTCCGCGCACAGCCCTTTGTAGTGCGCCACTTCTACGTTAGCGCCTGCAAACTGCTGGCCATCCGGGCACTCCATCACCGCGGCGACTGGGTGGTTGGAGTAGGGCGCATAAGCGTTGCCCAAAGTGGTCAGCAGCGTGTCAACCAGTGCCTGATCCGCTTGGCTCATGGCGTTATCCTCATCAATGGCTATTAGGCCTTAGCAGCGTCGTCACGCAATACGGTGTCTAGCGCAATCGTCATCATGTCGTTGAAGGTGGTCTGACGGTCGGCGCTGGAGAGCGACTCGCCTTTCAGGATATGGTCGGACACCGTGCAGATGGTTAGTGCGCGAGCACCAAACTCTGCTGCCACGCCGTAAAGGCCTGCCGCTTCCATTTCCACACCCACGATGCCGTAGCGCTTGAGCAGTTCAGCCATGTCGGTCTGCGGGTTGTAGAACAGATCCGCTGAGAAAATATTGCCGACTTTTACTGGCACATTCTGCGCCTTGGCGGCAGCAACGGCGTGGCTTGTAAGCTCAAAGTCAGCGATGGCCGAGAAGTCGTGGTCATTAAAGCGCATGCGGTTCACTTTGGAATCTGTGCAGGCACCCATGCCAATAACCACGTCACGTACGTTGACGTCGTCGCGCACCGCGCCGCAGGAACCTACACGAATAATCGACTTAACGCCGTAGTCGGTAATCAGCTCTTTGGCATAAATAGACACCGACGGAATGCCCATGCCGTGGCCCATGACCGAAATTTCGCGGCCCTTGTAAGTGCCGGTGTAGCCGAACATGCTGCGTACATCGTTGACCTGGCGAACATTTTCCAGGTAGGTATCGGCGATGTACTTGGCGCGCAGTGGGTCGCCGGGCATCAGAACGGTATCCGCGAAATCGCCCATTTCAGCATTGATATGTGGTGTTGCCATAAAACGCTCCTATTGATCGTTTTTTAATCAGATTAATTTGCTCAACGCTGCGGTTCAGGCAGCGTTGGGCAAAAAGCTCTTGCCGTCTTCCATCGCTTCAACGGCGAAGAAGGCGGCTAATGTCTGGCCGATATCGGCAAAAGTGTCGCGCTCGCCTAGCGGGCCGGGGGCAAACCCTGCGCCATGCACCATCACTGGCACATATTCGCGGGTGTGTTCGGTGCCTTCCCAGCTGGGGTCGCAACCGTGGTCGGCGGTGAGCAGTAACAGGTCATCATCGTTCAGTGCGGCAAGCAGTTCCGGCAGGCGAGCATCGAAATGCTCAAGCGCGGCGGCGTAGCCCGGCACGTCACGGCGGTGGCCGTAAACCGAATCAAAATCAACAAAGTTGGTCATGATCATGGTTGGGCGGTCGCTGGTTTCTTTCGTGGTGCGGGCTACTTCGGCGAGCGTGGCTTCCATCAGGGCGTCGTGGCCGCTGGCTTTGACCTTATGGGTAATGCCGCAATGCGCGTAAATATCTGCAATCTTGCCAATCGAGACCACTTCGCCACCTGCATCGGCCAGTTTCTGCAATACGGTGGGGCTGGGTGGCTCAACGCTGTAGTCGCGGCGGTTGCCGGTGCGGGCAAAACTGGCGCTGTCATCGCCGTTAAACGGGCGGGCAATCACACGGCCAATGTTGTAGGGCTCGAGAAGCTCGCGCACGGTTTCGCACAGCGCGTAGAGACGCTCTAAGCCAAAGTGCTCCTCGTGGGCGGCAATCTGAAACACCGAATCTGCCGAGGTATACACAATTGGCTTGCCGGTGGCTATGTGCTCTTCACCCAGGCGGGCGATGATCTCGGTGCCCGAAGCGTGGCAGTTGCCAATCACCCCAGTGAGGCCGGCTTCTTGCACGATGGCGTCGAGCAGTTCAAGGGGGAAACTGTTGGTTTTATCAAGAAAATAACCCCAGTCAAAACGCACCGGTACGCCAGCAATTTCCCAGTGGCCGGAGGGAGTGTCCTTGCCACTGGAGATCTCTTTGGCGTGGGCGTACGCACCTGTTAATTGAGCTGGCAAGTTAACGCCTTCGGCGACGCTTCCCGTTGCGTCGCGGTGGGCGTGGAACAGGCCTAGCGCCGCCATGTTGGGCAGTTTTAGGGGGCCTGAGCGCTCAGCGGTATCAGCATCACCGCGGGCGCAGGCGGCAGCGATGTGGCCCAGGGTGTCAGCACCCTGGTCGCCGAATTTGTCAGCATCGGGGGCGCTACCGATCCCAAACGAATCAAGGACTAATACAATCGCACGACGCATTAGGCTTCTCCTCGGAAGGTGTCTTGAAGCAGTGTGTCCGCTGCGGCAGGCTCTTCGCTAAGCGTCATGGCGGCACGCAACTGAGCAGCGGCACGCTTGGCCGCATCTTCACTGCGGGCGTGAACGATGGCTAACGGACGCTGGCTATCGACTCGGTCACCAATCTCGACAATATCGCTAAAACCAACGCTGTGATCGACGCTAGCATCGTTGCGCAGGCGGCCACCACCCAGCTCGACCACGCTCATACCGACGGCACGGGTGTCGATGCGCTGTACGATGCCACTCTGCTCGGGGTATACCGGCTGAATGACCGGTGCGGTGGCCAAGTAGCTATCCGAGCGTTCCATAAAGTCGGCGGGACCGCCCAGCTCGCGCACCATCCGGGCGAAGACTTCGGCTGCCGCACCCGAGGTGAGCGCTTTTTCCAGCTTAGTTAGGGCTTCTTCACGGTTGTTGACCAGTTTGCCAGCGATCAGCATTTCCACAGCCAGTTCGCGGGTGACCTGCATAACGCGACTGTTGGCACGTTCGCCGCGTAGCAGGGCTAGGGTCTCGACAATTTCGACTGCATTACCTGCGCAAGGGGCCAACGGCTGGCTCATGTCGGTGAGCAGAGCAGTGGTCGGCGTGCCGGCTTGGGTTGCCACGTTGGCGATGCTTTTGGCTAGCTCACGGGACTTTTCCGGCGTTGGCATAAAGGCGCCGCTGCCAACCTTAACGTCCATCACTAAGGCATCTAAACCAGAGGCCAGTTTTTTACCCAGAATAGAGGCGGTAATCAGTGGAATAGACTCCACGGTGGCGGTCACATCACGCACGCCGTAAATGCGTTTATCGGCGGGGGCCAGATTGCCAGTTTGGCCGATAATCGCTACACCGGTGGATTTCACCACACTGCTAAAGCGTTCCGGCGCTGGGTAGGGATCGTAACCGGGGATCGACTCCAGCTTGTCCAGTGTGCCGCCGGTGTGGCCAAGGCCACGGCCGGAAATCATCGGCACAAAGGCGCCGCAAGCGGCAACCCAGGGGCCGAGCACCAACGACACTAAATCACCAACGCCGCCGGTAGAGTGTTTATCGACAATTGGGCCGGGCAGGTTGAGGGAGTCCCACTGCATGACATGGCCCGAGTCGCGGGTAGCCGTTGTCAGGGCGACGACTTCTTCACGGCTCATGCCGTTTAAGAACACCGCCATGGTGAAGGCGCCAATCTGGGCGTCGCTGATGCGATCATCGGCAATGCCCTGCACGAAGGCTTTGATCTCTTCCGCGGGTAGCGGCTGACTATCGCGCTTCAGGCGAATCAGTTCCTGGGGCAGGAGAGCGTGATGAGAAGCGGTAGATGACATTTAGTAGCCTCCGTTAGTCGTGGCGAGCGGGGCGGTTTGTGGGGCGCCGCTTAGCGTATTCAATAAATTACCCAGCAGGCTGGAGGCACCAAACCGGAAGTGCTCAGGCGTTACCCACTGCGCGCCCATAATGTTCGTAGCAAGTGCTAGATACTCGGCGGCTTCTTCAGTGGTGCGCACGCCACCGGCGGCTTTAAACCCGACATCTTCACCGCTGGCTTTAATCGCGTTGAGCATGATCTCAGCGGCTTCCAGGGTGGCGTTTGTGTCGACCTTGCCTGTCGATGTTTTAATAAAGTCAGCGCCGCCTTCAATCGCCAGTTCACTGGCACGCTTGATAAGCGCGGGATCTTTGAGTTCGCCCGATTCAATGATGACTTTTAAGCGTGCTTGACCAGCGCAGGCGGCTTTACACATTTCGACCAGCTCTAGGCCGATTGCTTCATCGCCTGCCATCAATGCGCGGTAGGGGAAGACCACATCGACTTCATCGGCACCGGAAGCGACAGCGTCGCGGGTTTCACGGGCAGCGCCCATGATGTCGTCACCACCATCTGGGAAGTTGGTAACCGTGGCAATTTTAACGTGGTCATTGAGCTTGTGAGCGGTTAGTGCCCGCTGCGCGGTAACCACAAATTGCGGATAAACGCATACCGCTGCTGGGTTGCCAAAGGGTGTTTTAAGTTGCTGGCAGAGCGCTTCAATCGTGCTATCGGTGTCGCTGTCGTTCAGGCTCGTTAGATCCATGAGGGTGAGTGCTTGACGGGCAGCTTGGGTAAGTTGGGCTTGAGTGTGCTGAGAGGAGGCAGTCGCAGTCATGGAATTCTCGTAAATTAATAAAAGACAAAACGGACCCTGCGTGAAAACAGCAGCGCCCGTTGCAAAGTGTCGTGCTCGCTGCGTTAAGCCGTGGCGCTACTCAACGCAATAAAGAAGCCTGCAATTGAGGCCGACATTAGGTTAGAGAGTGTACCGGCCAATACGGCCTTCACGCCAAAGCGGGCAATCTCTTTACGGCGTGTAGGGGCAATGCTGCCTAAGCCGCCTAGCAAAATAGCAATGGATGACAGGTTGGCAAAGCCACATAACGCAAAGGAAAGAATCGCCATGGTGTGTGGAGTCATCATTTGACCCGTGGCGGCCACCACCTGTTCCCCATCAATGTAGGGAGCCAAGTTGATAAAGGCTACAAACTCATTCACCACCAGTTTTTGACCGATAAACGAACCCGCCAGGGTGGCTTCTTCCCAAGGGACGCCAAGTAAGAAGGCAAGCGGTGAAAATAGCCAGCCGAGAATCAGTTCAAGGCTGAGCGATTCAAAGCCAAACCAACCGCCAATGCCGCCTAGAATACCGTTAATCAGGGCAATAAGTGCAATAAACGCGAGCAGCATGGCACCGACGTTGGCGGCAAGTTTCATGCCTGACGTAGCGCCCGCTGCTGCTGCATCCAATACGTTGGCGGGTTTGTCTTCCTGCTCTTTAAGCTCTTCTTCTACTTTAGAAACGCTGTCGCTATCGGTTGCGTCTTGGGTTTCAGGCATGATCAGCTTGGCAAACAGCAGGCCACCCGGTGCCGCCATAAAGGAAGCGGCGACCAAGTATTCCATCGGAATACCCAAGGCGGCGTAGCCCGCCAGTACCGAACCAGCCACCGATGCCAGGCCACCGCACATCACTGCAAATAGCTGAGAAGGCGTCATGCGAGCGATAAACGGACGTACCACCAGCGGCGCTTCGGTTTGGCCAACAAAGATATTTGCCGTGGCAGAAAGCGATTCGGTGCGAGAAGTGCCGAGTGCTTTTTGCAGCGCGCCGCCTAAAATCCGAATGACCCACTGCATAATGCCTATGTAGTAAAGTACCGCGATGAGTGACGAAAAAAAGATAATCACTGGCAGTACTTTTATGGCAAAAACAAAGCCGACGTTATCGACATCGGCTAAGCCGCCAAACAGAAAGCCAATGCCGTCATTGGCGTAGACCAGTACTTGGCTAACGCCGGACGAAATGGCTTGCAGGACTGCTTGGCCAAAGGGCACATAAAGTACAAATGCACCAATACCCGCCTGGATGGCAAACGCGCCAAGCACGGTGCGCAGCCGAATTGATTTACGGTCGTAAGAGAAGATAAGTGCGATGGTTACCAGCGTAACCATGCCTACCAAGCTCATGATGAGAGTCATGTGGGTACCTTCCGAGCGTGTGAAGTGAAGCGATTACAGTAAGTTTAATTTTACTGAGTAAATCATCGCATTTTGGTAAGCGTCCGGGGTACCCAGCTTATTATCTGAGTAGCGATACTGCACGCCGGTGGTAATCAGCTCAGAAGGATGCCACCACAAGCTAAGCGCGCCGTTGGTGCCCACGCTGCCCGCTTTACCGCCCACGTAGTTTTGTTCCAGGTACTCGTCGTCACGGCCAAAGGTTTGTTCATGCCAGTTAGTGAAACTGAAGTTCTGGTTGAGTGCTGAGAAGTCATAACCTGCTACCCAACCCGCCATAAAGCCGTTCATGCCAGTGTAGCCGTCGCTCTGTACACGTGCTGCGCCAATAAACGGTTTGAACCATAGGCCGTTGTCGAACGTCGTGCGGTAGCCAAGGCCGAGAATTTGATCCTGCTCGCGAGCGTTGAAACCATAATCGCGGAAGTCGTACAGGTGCGCGTAGATCGATAGCGGGCTGTCGCCTAAATAAATATGCGAAGTGATTTTGCCTGCGGTACGAAAGTTGTCTTTACCACCGCTTGATTCGTCAAACTGGTCGTTGGTTGGGTTCTCGAAATCGAAGAAACCGTAGAATTCGCCCCAGCTGTAACCTACGCCGCCTTCGATTTCGACAAACGTGAAGTCGCTTTTTGCTGCGTTACTAGCGGTACGCGCTTCAGTACCGTTAGACCAATCCAAGTAGTTCACCGAAACGTTGGCAAACGACCAAAGGGGCGTCGTTGGTGACGCTGGGGTGTCGTTTGCTAACGCTGGCGTTACCAGCGCAGAGCTAGCCAGTAAAACGCCAGCGCCAAGCGTGACGAAAGAAGAGCGAGAAGGGGTTTGAGCAGTCATGGAAGCCTCAACAGGGTTGTTATGAGTCGTGTGGGCTGGCGTTGATGTTAAAATTATAACATTGAGTGTTATTTTTTTAACGTTGATTTGCAAGTATTACCCCATCAACGCTTTGTATATGTGATATGACTCTCAAATAGTCGAAGAGCAGCGTCTGACAGTGGAAATATAATGAGGGCTGGCTCAGCATAGGCCTTGGATACCCACTAACCGCTGATAACAAATAACGCCTGAACTTGGGATTAAAGGAGAGGTTTGCCATGAATGACCGAAGCGCTCAGCGTTTGGCAATGTTGCAAGAAGCGCTTGCCAGTGGGGGGACATTGCATCTGCGCGATGCTGCTGAGCTGTGCGGTGTTTCTGAAATGACGATCCGTCGGGACGTTACTACGCAGCCTTCGGTGATTAGCTTGTTGGGCGGTCGGTTGGTCATGGCAAACTATCCTGGTGTAACGCCGGTTTATGACTTGACTGAGCAACAGGCCAGCCATTATCAGATTAAGCACCGCCTCTGTCAGCGAGTTGCCAGCTTTATCGAAGACGGCGATACGCTATTCATTGACTGCGGTTCAACACTGATTCCTTTACTTAGTCAGTTAAGCCATTTCCGCGAGCTCACTGTGGTGACGTATGCCCTTAACGTGGCTAACTCAGTGGCCGCGTTGCCTAATGTGCGGTTAGTGCTGCTAGGGGGGCTGTTTTATGCCTCGTCACAATCGTTTGGTAGTGATGGTATGCGTGCTGCGATTGAGCGTTTAGGCATTAATAAAGCACTGATCTCTGCCGCAGGAGTGGACTGCGAACGTGGGGTTAGTTGTTTCCATTTTCATGAGGTGGCGCCAAAACAGGCTGCCATTGCGACCGCTATGCAGCGCCTGTTGATTGTTGATGCCAGTAAATTTGGCTTAGTGCGCCCAGCCTATTTTGCCGCGTTATCCGATTTCGATATTGTCGTGACCGACGATGAGCATGCACCGAAAGTACAAGATTGCCTTCCTCATGCATCACCCAGTGTGACAGTCGCTTAACATATTTTTGAGCATTCAGGGTGCGGCAAAGCGCCTCTTTCTGATTGATCCAGATCAATAGAAAATACTTTAGTCTTAGTTTATGCGCGCTTGGCGTGTGCTGGCTATGACTCGCTGCCAATCCCTTCGGTAGCGCATATTTTTCCCGGAGCAACGCATACGTACCTCACTGTTCTGGGAAAAGTATGGGGTGTTAGTTAGCGAGCTATTTAGCTGGCTATTCAGCTGGTCAAATAGCGCGCTGTTTTGGACAACTCTCTGACGAGATCACACCATGCAACGACATACCCTCTGGCGCAGGCGAGGCACATTCGTGCTCGTCATGTTGTGCCTGTTGTTAACGGGCTGCAGTTCTGCATTGTTGGATCCCAAAGGGCAGATTGGCGTTGAGCAACGCTCGCTAATACTGACCTCATTTGGGCTGATGCTAATTGTAGTTATTCCGGTGATAGTGATGACGCTGCTGTTTGGTTGGCGTTATCGGCGCAGCAATCGCAATGTTGCTAAATACCTACCCGACTGGGCGCACTCTAATGCGATTGAAGTCGCGGTATGGACAGTGCCCTGTTTAATCATCGCTGTCTTAGCGTTTCTTACCTGGAAAACCTCTCATAGTTTAGATCCCCATAAGCCCATCGAAAGCGATACCGCTGCAATGGAAATTCAAGTGGTAGCGCTGGACTGGAAATGGCTGTTCATCTACCCCGAACAAGGCATTGCCAGTGTCAACGAGCTTGCCTTTCCTGTGGATACGCCGGTGCGTTTTCGAGTCAGTTCTGGCTCGGTGATGAATGCGTTCTTTATTCCGCGCTTAGGCAGCCAAATTTATGCCATGGCGGGTATGGATAACGATGTTCATCTAATTGCAGACGACGTCGGCGTTTATCCTGGCCGTTCCACTAATTACAGCGGTGCGGGCTTCTCAGGAATGACTTTCGATGCTCACGTTACCACCCCTGAAGACTTTGAGACGTGGGTTGAAAACGTGCGGGCTGCCAATGAAACCCTGTCCTATCCCGAACGCTATAGCGATTTAGCCAAACCGAGTGAATACCACCCGGTCGAGTACTTCTCTGAGGTGTCTCCGGCGCTCTATACGTCGATTCTGACCAGCTTTCATACCGGTGGCAGCGGGCACGGTGGTCATGGCGACCATGCTAATCACATTGAAGATGTCAGTGATACTGACGATAGCCACGGCGAGTCTGGCGAGCTAGAAAGCGCAGGCGCTACCCATCATCAGGCCGCGTTTGGCCACGTTACCAATCAGCATGCTAGTGAGGATCACGCGATGAGCGGCCATCCCACAAGCGTTGAAGCGGGGGGTTAAGCATGTTTGGAAAACTGACGTTAGAGTCGATTCCGTATCACGAACCGATCATCATGATCGTTGCCGCCATGATGGCGATTGGCGGTGCTGCGCTTATTGGCGCATTAACCTATTACCGAAAGTGGGGCTGGCTGTGGAGCGAGTGGTTTACCTCCGTTGACCACAAAAAGCTCGGTATTATGTATTTTGTGGTTGCCTTGGTGATGCTGCTTCGCGGCTTTGCCGATGCCATTATGATGCGTACCCAGTTGGCTATGGCTGCTGGCGGGGCCGCGGGTTACCTCCCTCCTGAACACTATGATCAGATCTTTACCGCCCATGGCGTGATTATGATCTTTTTCGTTGCGATGCCCATGGTCATCGGCTTGATGAATCTGGTGGTGCCGCTGCAAATTGGCGCCCGCGACGTTGCTTTTCCTTTCCTGAATAACCTGAGTTTTTGGCTGTTCGCGGTGTCCGCGATTCTGGTTAATATTTCCCTGGTAGTAGGAGAGTTCGCCAAAACGGGTTGGCTCGCTTACGCGCCGCTTTCGGGGATAGAGTTTAGCCCTGGTGTGGGGGTCGATTATTGGATATGGGCGTTACAAATATCCGGCATAGGTACGACGCTCACCGGGATTAATTTCTTTGTCACGATCCTGAAAATGCGCACCAAAGGCATGACTATGTTTCGCATGCCTATTTTTACTTGGACATCGCTTTGTGCCAACGTCCTGATTATTGCCTCTTTCCCGATTCTTACCGCGACTATCGCGCTGTTAACCCTAGACCGCTACTTCGGCATGCACTTCTTCACCAATGATTTTGGCGGCAACATGATGATGTACGTCAACCTCATCTGGGCCTGGGGCCATCCGGAAGTGTACATCCTGATCCTGCCAGCCTTTGGCGTGTTCTCTGAAGTGATCGCGACCTTCGCCCGCAAGCGTTTGTTTGGTTACACCACCATGGTATGGGCCACAGTGGCGATCACGCTGCTGTCGTTTATTGTCTGGTTGCACCACTTCTTCACCATGGGGGCTGGCGCTAACGTCAACGCCTTCTTCGGCATTATGACGATGATTATTGCCATTCCTACCGGGGTGAAAGTATTCAACTGGCTGTTCACTATCTTCCGCGGCAGCCTGGAGCTGACCTCGCCGGTGCTATGGACCTTAGGCTTTATTATTACTTTCACCTTAGGCGGTATGACCGGCGTAATGCTGGCGCTACCCGCGGCCAACTTTGTGCTGCATAACAGCCTGTTCGTGATTGCCCACTTCCACAACGTGATTATTGGTGGCGTGGTGTTTGGCATGATGGCGGGCTTAACGTACTGGTTCCCCAAAGCATTCGGTTTCACGCTTAGCGAGAAGTGGGGCAAGCGTTCATTCTGGTGTTGGTTTATTGGCTTCTATGTCGCCTTTATGCCGCTCTATGTGTTGAGCTTCTTTGGTGCGGTGCGCCGCATGCAGTCCTATGCCAACCCAGAGTGGCAGTCGTGGATGATCCTGGCCTGGGTAGGTGCCGTCATCATCATGATGGGCATTGCCTGCACCATTATTCAGTTCTGGGTGAGCATTCGTGATCGCAAGCTGAATGCCGATGTGACTGGCGACCCATGGGATGGCCGTACATTGGAGTGGTCAACTTCCTCACCTGCACCGTTCTACAACTTTGCCCGTTTGCCTGAAGTTGGCGATATCGACAGTTTCTGGTCGCAAAAACAGCGTAGCAATGAGCAGTTGGATGAAGCGCCTTATACCGATATCCACATGCCTCGTAATACCGTGGCAGGGCCGATTATCAGCTTGTTTGCCCTGGTACTTGGTTTTGCACTGGTATGGCACATCTGGTGGCTAGCCGCGGTGGGCGCGCTTGGCGTAGTCATCAGCTTCCTAGCGCGTGTTTTCAACGATGATATCGACTACTACGTACCCGCCGCAGAAGTGGAGCGGATTGAGCGTGAGCACCAGCAGCGCAAAACCGCACCGCCCGCCAGTGACTCAACTGATAGTAAGCAGACAAACTATGCGGAGGCGCGAGCGTAATGGCTACCGATACTCTACATCATGGCGCAACGTCTGAGCCCCATGAACACCATGATGCCAGCGGCACCAAAGTATTTGGCTTTTGGGTCTATCTAATGAGCGATCTGGTGATCTTCGGGTCACTGTTTGCTACCTACGCCGTGCTCATGAAGGGCACGGCGGGCGGCCCGACGGCGGCAGATATTTTCGAGCTGCCTTTCGTACTAGTCGAAACCTTCTTGCTGCTATTTAGTAGCTTTACTTTCGGCATGGGCGTGTTGGCTATGAATGCTGAGCGCATTGGCCAGGTAAAGGCGTGGTTAGCGATAACTTTCCTGCTGGGCGCGGCGTTTGTTGGCATGGAAGTTTATGAGTTCCAGCACTTGATTCATCAAGGGTATGGACCCGATCAGAGTGCGTTTCTCTCGTCGTTTTTCACCCTGGTGGGCACTCACGGGCTGCACGTGACCGTTGGTTTGGTATGGATTCTCGTCATGTTGGTGCAGCTTTCTACCAAAGGGCTAACACCGATGACTCGCCCCAGAATTCTGTGCCTAAGCCTATTCTGGCACTTTTTGGATATCGTCTGGATCTGTGTTTTCTCGTTCGTTTATTTAATGGGAGTGCTGTGAGATGAGCCATTCTTCATCTAATTCAACTTCTTCCCATGGCAGCGTTAAATCGTATGTGACTGGGCTTCTGCTATCTTTAGTGCTAACCGTGATTCCATTCGCGGTCGTTATGAGCGGTGCACTAAGCATCGCCACAACGGTGGTCGTTATCGCAGTAACAGCCGTGCTGCAGATTTTGGTTCAGCTGGTCATGTTTATGCATATGAACACCAAAGCCGACGAAGGGTGGAACGTGATGTCTTTCGTTTTCACGCTGACGATACTTGTCTTGGTGGTAGGGGGCTCTTTATGGATCATGCAGCATCTGCATCTCAACATGATGATCGGTTAACGGTGGTGCCTAGCCGTTGGCGTGACCTGCTCGCGCTAACAAAGCCAGGCATTATTGGCGGCAATCTCATTGCGACCTTAGGCGGTTATTTTTTAGCCGCCCACGGTACCTTTGATTGGGTCACGTTTAGTACGGTCATGTTGGGTATTGCACTGGTCATTGCGTCTGGCTGCGCCTGTAATAACGTTATTGACCGTGATATTGATGCTTTGATGGCGCGTACGCGCCATCGCCCTCTGGCCAAAGGACGTATCTCTATTACTCAGGCATTAGGCGTTTCGGCGCTGCTTGGGGTAGCGGGCGTGGTGTGTTTGGCGCTGGGCACCAACGGCTTAACCGTGGCATTAGCGGTGATAGGCTGGGGCGTTTACGTTGGGGTGTACAGCCTTTATATGAAGCGGCACTCTGAATACGGCACGTTGGTGGGCAGCCTTTCTGGAGCGATGCCGCCGGTTGTTGGTTATTGTGCGGTGACGGGGCAGTTTGATAGCGGTGCTTTCATGCTACTGGTCATCTTCTGCCTTTGGCAGATGCCGCATTCGTATGCCATTGCGATTTTTCGCTATGCGGATTATCGCCGGGCATCGATTCCAGTGCTGCCGGTGGTGCATGGTATCAAACGGGCAAAACACCACATCCTGGGCTACATCGTCGCGTTTATTCCCGCGTCGCTTGCCTTGGTGCTAGCCAGTCAAGCGGGTACGGGCTACCTCTGTGTTGCATTAGCAATGGGAGGCTACTGGCTGTACTTAGCGCTGTGTGGTTTTCGACTAGGTGATGACGTGCGCTGGGCCAAAAAGGTGTTCGGTGTATCGATTCTGACGATTACCGCAATGAGCTTAGTGATGGTACTGGAAGCCATGGTGCCGATGTGGGCGTGAAGAGAACGGACTGAAAACCCTTGGCGGGGGCGCTGTAAACCCATCCCTGGCGAAAGCCCCCCCGCTTCGGGTTGATTCAGCCCTTTACCATTGATAGCGGCTTCAACCTAAAACGCCCCGAGCAGTTTATTCACTGTTCGGGGCGTTTTTATTAGTGGGTACAAAGAGTGGCTAGTGGCCTAGCTTTCCCGCTGGCTCGCCTGAATCGCGGTGAGTGCGATGGTGTAAACGATATCGTCTACCAGCGCGCCACGGGAAAGATCGTTCACTGGTTTGTTCAAGCCCTGCAGCATTGGGCCAACACTGACCACACGGGCACTACGCTGTACGGCTTTGTACGTCGTGTTGCCGGTGTTCAAGTCCGGGAAAACAAACACTGTTGCTTTGCCCGCGACAGGGGAGTCTGGTGCTTTCTGCTTGCCAACGCTATCAATGGCGGCCGCGTCGTACTGTAGCGGGCCATCGATTGCGAGGTGTGGGGCGCGCTCTTTGGCGATGCGGGTAGCTTCGCGCACTTTATCTACATCCGCACCGGTGCCAGAGTCGCCAGTGGAGTAGCTGATCATGGCGACTCGCGGTTCAATGCCAAACGCTTCAGCGGAGCGGGCGCTTTGTAAGGCGATTTCCGCTAGGGTTTCGGCGTCTGGGTCAGGATTCACCGCGCAATCGCCATATACCACTACCTGCTCAGGCAGTAGCATAAAGAAGATTGATGATACCTGATTATATTCCGGTGCCGTTTTGATCAGCTGAAACGCTGGGCGCACCGTGTTGGCGGTGGTGTGCACGGCACCTGATACGAGACCGTCGACTTCGTCTAATTGCAGCATCATCGTGCCCAGCACTACATTGTCCTGGAGTTGGGCCTCGGCGGTTAGCTCGTTCAGTTTGCCGCGGCGACGCTCTACCATCGGGCTGATATAGCTGGCCCGGGTGCTCTCAGGATCAATAATCGTGAGCGAATCTGGCAGCGTCAGGCCGCGATGACGGGCAACGCTTTCGATATCTTCACGCTTACCGAGCAATACGCAGTCGGCAATGCCACGCCGCTGACACACAATCGCAGCTTCAATGGTGCGCGGCTCATCGCCTTCAGGCAACACAATGCGCTTCTTGGCTTGCTGGGCAAGTTTGACAAGCTGATGGCGAAACGCTGATGGGGACAAACGATGGATATAGCCACGGCTGAGCTTGGCCTTAAGCCACTCTAAATCCATGTGGGCAGCCACATAACGTGCTACCTGCTCAGCTCGTTCGAAATCGTCCATGGGGATTTCGCTGCTCAACTGGCTCAGGTTTTGCGCCGTGGTCAAGCTGTCGGTTTCCACTGCCAGTACTGGTAAGCCGGTTTTTAGTGCCGGGCGGCACATTTCAATCATATTGTCGTTAGGCATGAAACCATTCGTGAGCAGCACGCCCGCTAGCTGAGTGCCATTCATGGTTGCTAAGGCAGACGCCAGCATTACGTCGTCACGGTCACCAGAGGCGACAACTAAACTGCCCGGTTTGAAAATATGCAGTGCATTGGCGGCACTTCGTGCGCACAGGCTAGTAGAAAGCACGCGACGACTGGCGGCTTCCCCTTCATTGAGCATCTTGGCATTCAGCGCTCGCGCTACATCTAAGGTGCGCGGTGCGCTTAACGTATTGCTGTAAGGCACTACGCCAATCAGGTGAAAGCTGTCTGTTGCTAGCGCTGGCGAATAGCGACGCAGTTCATTCAGTATCGGCTCTTCAAGGTGGGGCTTAATCGTGCCGGGTGCTGCAGAAAGGTCGTCTTCCTGACCATAAGGCAGGTTTTTCATGCGCATTAAAATGCCGCCAAGCGTGCGGCTGGAGCTAACGCCACCAAAGCTTCTGGCATGCATGTCCAGCTCTTCGGCAAGCTGTTGCGGCTCATTTAAATCGCCAGAGCCGACCAAAATGATTCGCGCATTAAGCGCATCTGCCAACTGAGCGTTGGTTTGGGTGGCGTAAGTAGTATGTTGGGTTGGAACAACGCCTTCTACCACGACCAAATCTAGTGCGCTGCCATCTTTATAGGCTTGCTGGGTGACCTGCTCAAAGAGCTCAATGACGTTCTCCATTAGCTCATCGGTTTGATCATCACGCAATAAGCGTTCTAGCCTTGCCTGGGAAATAGGCGACGGAGGGCGTTGATTGAGCGTGCGCGACACCAGGGCCGTTGAGCGGTCAAGCCCTGGGCCGTTCAGCTCATTTTGCATAAATGGTTTTAAAAAGCCGGCTTTTAAGCCGATGGTATCCAGTGCTTGAATTAACCCAAGGCAAGCGGAAGTTAGCCCAGCGCCCATGCTGGTGGGTACCAGTAAGATAGCTTGGGGTTGCTCGACGGTGTTGTTCATTTAGTCGTCTCCACGCAGTGGCGGGTTTCCATGGCGATACGACCCTCTTCATCCGTAGGAATTACCCACACTTCGGGGCCATCGTGGTCGGTGTTGTCCAGCTTGCCTTCTTTGCCCCGAATAGTGGCTTCGTTAGCCACTTCATCTAAACTGAAATGGAAGTGGGGCAGTAGCGCCAGTACGTCACGGCGAACGATCGGTGAGTTTTCGCCGATGCCGCCGGTAAAAATAACGCCATCGAGTCGAGGTAAGGCGCAAGAGAGGGCGGCTAACGATTTAGCAATGCGGTAACAGAATACCTCTAGCGCCAGTTTGGCACCTTTATGGCCAGCCAGCGCTTGGTCTTCTACTTCACGCATATCATTGGTTAGGCCGGAGAGGCCCAGCAAACCACTCTGCTTGTTGAGTACGTTATCGATCTCATCCATTGACCAACCAAGCTGGCGGTGAAGGTGAGCGTGCAAGCCAGGGTCAACATCGCCGCTGCGGGTTCCCATCACCAAGCCCTCTAACGGCGTAAGTCCCATGCTGGTATCCAGGCTTTGATTGTTCCATATAGCACTAGTAGAGCAGCCGTTCCCCAAGTGAGCGGTTAACCAACCTCCTGCACCGCGGCTACTTAGTTCGCCCGCGCGCTGACTGACATACGCATGGCTAGTGCCATGGAAGCCGTAGCGACGGATGCCGTGCTCGGTGTACAAGGCTTCCGGTAGGGCATAACGGTAGGCGCGGGGCGGTAGTGTCTGGTGAAAGGCCGTATCAAACACGGCTACCTGAGGCAAGTCTGGAAAGACGTGCCGGGTGGCGGCAATGCCAGCCAAGTTAGCAGGGTTATGCAGTGGGGCGAGCGCTGCTGTGGTTTCTATTGCGGTTATAACGCTATCGTCAATCATAGCTGCCTGGGTGAAGTGTTCGCCGCCGTGAACAATGCGGTGTCCAACTGCGCTGGGTACTCGACCCTCCAGGCGCTTAAGGATAGCGCTTAGTGCTTCAGCGTGATCAGCATTGGGCAGGGCTTGGGTAAAGCTTTCACCTGCGCCGTTCTTGCCTTTTAAGCGGGCTTCGCTACTCCCTAAACGCTCTGCTATGCCAGCTAAGCGCGGTGCCTGAGGGTCAGAATCAATCAATGCATATTTGATAGAAGAAGAGCCACAGTTAATGACCAGCACCGGTGTGTTCATAACAACCTTTGTAAAGTAGTTAGCGTAAAAGAGGGGATAGACCTTAGTATAACATGCTGCGCTGCATGATATTAGCGCGGTATTGCGTTAGCCTTCACCATAAAATGTCGTCATCCTGCTGTTTAATCTACTTAACGTGAGCCGTTTTGTTCCTATGCCTTCTACGTCGTTACCAACGCTACTGCCTCGCCACCTAGCCATTTTTTTGATGATGTCGGTGGCTACTATGTTCGCAGCTAACCACGTTTCCGCGCGGCTTGCGTTTGATAATGGTACTGGCTTACTTCTTGCGGTATTGATGCGTTCTGGCGTGGCGTGTTTGATTTTGCTGACACTGGTCGTGGTTCAAAAAAAGCGGCTTTGGCTACCGCCCGGCACATGGCCATGGCAGTTGGCAGTAGGGCTTCTGATTGCCATCCAAAGTGTGAGCCTTTATTCAGCGGTTGCACGTTTGCCAGTGGTCATTGCATTGTTGCTCGTTAACACCTTTCCTATCCAATTGGCGCTATTGAGTTGGGCGCTGGGCGGACCTCGGCCTTCGCTGCGCAGTTGCCTGATTATGGGCACTATTTTGATTGGGCTGCTAGTGGTGCTCGATATACCGAGTTGGTTCGCGGATGCCAATGCCATGGGGTCCGAGTGGTTGGTCGGTATTGGGTTCGGGCTAAGTGCCGCTTTTGCGTTTGCTTGCGCGCTTTGGGTCACCGAGCATCGATTAGCAAGGGTTGGCAGCACCTTACGTAGCCTGCTGACCATGCAAACGGTGTTTATTGTCATGATCGTTGGCGGGTTGCTAGGGGTGGTTCCTGGGGGAATGAGCTTGCCGGATAACAGCGCAGGCTGGACAGGACTAGCGTTATTAGCCTTGCTATACGGTAGTGCTTTTTCCCTACTGTTTATTTTTGTGCCACGCCTGGACATGGCGCGCAATGCCCCGGTTATGAACTTCGAGCCAGTAGCGTCGTTACTGCTTGGTTATATCGTTCTAGGTCAGATGCTAAGCCCAAGCCAACTCGTAGGTGGAGCAGTGGTCGTTGGTGGCATTGTTGTGCTCAGCCTTTCTAAAGGTAGGTAAACAGGAGAGGAAAAAGGAAACTATATGCAAGTTGGGTCGGCAGATTGCGTTCTCCTTAAGTATGAGCCACAATTAAAAAGTGTAAGGAAACACTGTTTTTTAACTGAGGTTTAACTTATGAAGATGACCGTATTATCACTCACCTCTGCCGCTCTTTTAGTTGGTGCGGGTACGTTCGCGGCATCGGCTCAAGCGCAACAATCCTTCCAGTACCCACAAGGATATGTGGGCGGCGATGCCATGTTTTGGAGCCTGAACCCAGAAAGAGGTTCTTCACGCGATGACGTTGGTTTGCGTCTCCGTGGTGGGGCACAGTTCAATGACTATTTCGCCTTAGAAGGTCATTTGGGCACCGGTGGTTCAGATGGTGGCGCCGAGCTAGATCACGTTGCGGGTGCTTATGCGAAAGGCATCGTACCCATTGCACCGGAAGTGCGTTTGTATGGCTTAGCGGGCTTCACTGAGGTTGATATTAACAACGACCGTGAAACCGGTTTCTCCTACGGTGCCGGTGCGGAAATGGATATCAGTTCCAATGTATCAGTAGGCGCTGACTACATGCGCTATCTGGATAAATCTGCCTATGATTTTGATGCTGCCAGTGTAGGCCTAAAGTACCGTTTTTAAGGCAATCGCCTAACACTTGATTAACCTGCCAGCAGAAACAAAGCCCTATTGCTAACCCTAGCGATAGGGCTTTTTTTTTTTGCGCTAAGCAAAAGGGGCTTGCTAGCGAATGGTAAGGGTATCTGGTTCGCATAATAAGTTGATGTATCGAGGGAAAGTCATTGGAGTGACTTTATTGGGCGCTTGTTCATAATGAAAATATTGTTAGCGTGCTAATGGTTTGTTAGACTAAAGTATTCCACCTAATAATATCTCCAAGCGGTGACATCGTCGCTTTGGTGCTCGTCAATGAGAAATCCCAATGTCCCCTGATCAAAAATTTACTCGCTGGGTGAAAATAGCCCTGACCGTATTTTTATTGCTGTTCGTTTACTTCTTAATGGCCGATAGCTTTATGCCCATGACGCCTGAGGCGCGGGCAATGCGCCCCGTCACCAGCATTGCTCCTGAGCTAAGCGGCCCTGTGCAAGAAGTTGTGGTGAGAGACCATCAGTCGGTAACCCAGGGTGATGTGCTGTTTCGCTTAGACCCATCACCCTTTCAAATCGCTCACTCCCAAGCCCAATTAAAACGGGAGCAAGCGGAGCAAGAAAACGCCCGCTTAAATGCAGAGCTAGCGGCTGCCAGGGCATCACTTGCCTCGGCACAGGCTACTTTCGATGAGCGCAGCGGTGAGCGCCGTCGTGCTGAAGCGCTGCTTGGGCGTCAGGGGATTTCTCGCCAGCAGTACGAACAGCAGGTCGCGGCCGAACATACCGCACAGGCGGCTGTGGCATCTGCCCAGGCACAGATTGAAAGCTTAGAGGTACAGTTGGGAGAAGAGGGCGACGATAACTTACGCCTTCGCCAAGCGAATAATGCCCTTGAAAAAGCTGAACTGGATTTAGCCCATACGGTGGTAAAAGCGCCAGAGTCCGGTGTGGTCGCTAATCTTCAGCTACAGCCTGGCCATTATGTGCAGGCGGGGCAGCCTGCGGTGGCGCTGGTCGCGAGCACGGTAGAGGTCGTGGCTGATTTTCGTGAAAAGAGCCTGCGCCATGTGGCGCTTGGCGATGAAGCAAAAGTGGTATTCGATGCGTTGCCTGGACGAATTTTTGAAGGGCATGTCAGTGCCTTTGACGCCGGCACCCGCGCAGGCCAGCAGGCAGCGGATGGTCAACTTGTGGATATTCCTGCTTCAGATCGTTGGATACGAGATGCGCAACGTGCGCGTATTCATGTGGCGTTAGATACGCCGTTGACTGAACTACCCCCGAGTGGTGCGCGGGCAACAGTGCAACTAGTGCCGGGCGAACATGACATGGCTAAACCGTTTGCATGGTTGCAGGCGCACCTGATTAGTTGGCTGCACTATGTTTACTAAAGCGGCTATTAAAACGGTTATTAAAAAAACACCCATTAATAAGCCAGCGCTCTCTCAAAACGGCCTGCGCCAGTGCCTGCGGGTAGCGGGAGGCGGTTCGCTGGGGTTTATTATCAGCCAATTGATGGGCTGGAATTATGGCGTTTTTTTTACCGTTTTCCCGATGTTCTTGTTGGGTATGGTACCCATTTTAAATGGCAGCATCATTCGCCAGTTTTTGGCGAACGTTAGCTTGAATGCTTTGGAAGTCAGCTTGGTGGTGGGGCTTCTAAAGCATATGCCGGTAGTGATGACGCTGGCCGTACTAGGTCTGTTTTTGCTGCGCTTCAATCTAATGGCAAAAGGCCCGCTGTTTCTGTTTGGCGCGAATGGCGTGTTGACGCTAAGCATATTGCTGCACTTTGCTAGCTACCCTGGTGTTGATTTAAGCGATCTGTTGGCGAGTAATATTATGGCCAGCCTGCTGGCGGTATTTATTGCCATGTTGATGCATACGCTATTTCCCGATGTTGAACCCCGCCAGCCACCACCGCGTGGTACAAAGCCTGCAGCCCAAATTCGCCATGAAACATTGATGGGCGGCATTACGGCCACACTCTCGTTTGTAGTGTTCCAAATGTTTGACCTTCGCGATTCGCTGTCAGCGCAAATGGCCACCATTCTGATTCTGTTTGCTTTAGGTTATTCCGGCGCTCGAGTGTCGGCAGGTAAGCGAGCCATCGGCACGCTACTGGGCTGTAATCTGGCGCTGGCAATGCAGCTATTGCTTTACACCCAAAGCCATCATTTTTTGCTGGTGATTTTGCTCTATTGGCTTGGACTAATGCTGTTTGCTAGAGAACATATTTTGGAAGGTGGCGGCTCAGGCATTGGCTTTGGAGGGCTGACAACATTGGGTATTCTCTTTGGCCAATCGTTAGGCCCGCAGCAAGACCTTGTTTATAGTGCGCTTTATCGGTTCTCTTCGATGAGCGTTGCGCTCGTGGGTACCTTGTTGGTCATGGCTTGTTTGCACTGTTTGCTAAATAGTTGGCAGCCAACGCGCCTGCCTAAAAGTAATTGAGGTAACTTTTCTAACAAAGGCTACGCTAAGGAAGGTGTCGCCATTCGAAGTGAGTATTCACTTAGTGAGCGACATCATCCCCACTAACGGATTAGAGGTGTTCGTCATGGCAAGTGGCAAAGAAGATAAAGTGAAAGGTACTGTCAATAAGGCCGCCGGAAAAGTTAAGGAAGCAGCTGGCAAAGTAACCGGAAGTAGTAAAACAGAAGCTAAGGGTAAAGCCCAACAAGTAAAGGGCGAACTGCAGAAAGGTAAAGGTAAGGCCAAAGAGAAGGCTAAGAAATAGCGTCTAGCCAGGGCATTTCAATGCCAACAGAGGTCAATAACCTCTGTTGGCTTTCAGGTGGTAACTCAGTAGTGACCAAGCAGCTTCCACCATAAACCACCAACGACCACCCAAATAAGCAGGTTCACCACGCTCATAATGAAACCTGCTTTCCACCACTCTCCCAGCGTCAGGTAGCCTGAGCCAAAGATGACTGGTGAGGTGCCTGTGGCGTAATGGGTTAAGGTCATCATAATCGAAGATGTGGCCGCCATAATCAGTACAAAAGGCATAGGTGGGGCGCCGAGGCTTAAGCCAACGGTGAGAAATGCTGCCATCATCGCGGTGATGTGTGCAGTCGTGCTGGCAAAAAAGTAGTGGGTATAAAGAAAGGTGAGTACTAAGAGTGCAGAGGCTCCCGCCCAACCAATCCCCATCGTGGTAATCCAGCTCTGCATATTCGCTGAAAACCAACTAATAAGGCCTGTTTCGTTAAGTTGGCTAGCCATCATGATAAGAGCACCAAACCACAGCAGCGTATCCCAGGCATTTTTTTCTTTCAGCACATCTTCCCAGGTCAAAACCCCTGTTAGCAGGAGTAGCGATAAGCCAATAAACGCAGACGTGGTGGTATTAAGCGTGACCGCATCCCCCAGGAAAATCGCTGGGATATCCGCCCAAAGCAGAAGCAGCACTAAGAAAACGAGCAACATGATGCCTTCGTTTCGGCTTAGCTTTCCGAGTTCGGCAAGTTTGTCTCTCGCCAATTGAGTGGCATTCGGGGTTTCTTTAATTTCTGGTGGGTAAAGCAGGTACAGAATGTACGGCATCGCCAGGATGGCGACCAAGCCCGGCAGCAGCATGGCGACCGCCCAGGTTAACCAACTCAGCTGTATTTCTGCTCCAGTGGCGGACGAGATAAGTTGAACGGTTAATGGGTTAGGGGCGGTGGCAGTGATGAACATAGCCGAGGTGATGGGGTTGCTGTGGTAATTAACCAGCGCTAGATATTTGCCGATTTTACCAGACGTATTGTCTTCAGGATGTGAGTCAAAGCTGTGAGCGATAGAGCGCATAATGGGGTGGATAATACCGCCACCTCGCGCCGTATTACTTGGGGTAACTGGCGCAATTGTTAGCTCGGAAAAGGCGAGGCCATAGCCGATCCCCAGTGTACGTTTGCCAAAAATCGAGATGAAGTAGTAGCCAATACGTGCACCCAGGCCAGTTTTAATCAACCCGCGTGAAATCATAATCGCAATGGCAATTAACCAGATAAGTGGGTTGGCATAACTGCTTAAGGCGACATTGATGGCCTCGCCTGGCGTATCGCCGGTCACGCCACTTGCCGCGACAATAGAAATCGCAATCACAGAGATCGCCCCAATAGGCATGGCTTTGCCGATGATAGCGACAATAGTGCCGACAAATATTGCCAGCATAAGCCAAGCGTTTGGCGTCAGCCCTTCTGGCAAAGGAATCACCAGCCAAATCAATAGAGTGGTGGCCACAGCAATTGCGGTCGACCAGGGTTTGAAAGGTAGTGTCGACATAATGGGTACCTATAGATTAAAAAAGCTCTTTAATTCTTGATTTAGTTTATATTTTTTGACGCTAGATAACTTGCGCTACGTCAATTGTTGGCTCAATAGAGATGATTTTATAGTGTAGTTGTTTTTTATGTGACGATCTGTAAGTCATCTAATTTAAAAGCTTTATTTTTTTTCTATAATCGGATTGCTGCTGCAAATGTATTTTTTAAAATGAATAGCTAATGGTTTATTTAGATCTGTTTTAATTATTTTTTATTTTTTTGATGCTTATCAGTTTTTTATTTAAATATTGGCCTATAGTTAGCGTCATGGAAGGTTAAGTGCTGGTGGTTATATGCCGTAATAAGTGCCTGTTATTTAGCCTGAAAAAATGCATAGCATGGTGATTTATTAGAGGTGGAGAGCAATGGATAATGCACAAACGAGTGATAATAAAGCAGTAAAACGCTTTCGTTTTCCCACGGCTTTTA
The DNA here is from genome assembly GCF_016107625.1 of Vreelandella alkaliphila. GTDB lineage: Bacteria > Pseudomonadota > Gammaproteobacteria > Pseudomonadales > Halomonadaceae > Vreelandella > Vreelandella alkaliphila. The sequence goes on along the minus strand of NZ_JABASV010000001.1, from coordinate 193,404 downwards.
CCATTTTATTTAGTCTAACTATCCTTGCTGCGGTGATGACGTGGTTTGTTCCAGCGGGGCAGTATGAGCGGGAATTTGACGAATCGTTGGGGCGAGAAGTTACCGTGGTGGGCAGCTATCAAGAAGTAGCGCCTAATCCACAAAATGCCTGGGATGTGTTGATGGCTCCAATAGCAGGGCTTTATGACCCTGCGACCAATGTGGCCAACGCAATCGATGTGGCGCTTTTTGTACTGATTATTGGCGGTTTTATTGGTGTTGTGACGGCTACCGGGGCGATTGATGCCGGTATTGGGCGAGCCATGAAACGCATGGTAGGGCATGAGAAATGGATAATTCCATTGCTAATGGGGCTATTCGCCCTCGGTGGCTCTACCTATGGAATGGCCGAGGAGACGCTGGCCTTCTACATGCTGTTAATTCCCATCATCATTGCCGCTGGCTATGACTCGGTAACGGCCGTTGCCATTATCTTGCTAGGGGCAGGGGTGGGGGTGTTGGGTTCAACAGTCAATGCCTTCGCGACGGTCATCGCTTCTGATGCTGCTGGTATCCCTTTCACCGAAGGTCTTGTTCTGAGGCTGGTGATTCTTGCGCTGTGTTTCGTGGCGACGGTTCTATATGTGATGCGCTATGCAGCCCGTGTTCGCCGCAGTCACGATGCTTCCATTGTCAGTGATCAGTATGAGGCGGATCGCGAGTATTTTCTGAGCCAGCGCGATGCGGAAACGCTGCCGTTTACCCGCACTCGTAAGCTAGTGCTCATTCTGTTCGCGTGCACCTTCATCATTATGGTGTGGGGCGTATTGGCAGCCGATTGGTGGATGGGCGAAATGACGGCACTCTTTCTGGCATCCAGCCTAGTGGTCGGCGTTGTTTCCCGGTTGGGTGAGGTGCGCTTTGTCGACTCCTTTGTAGGCGGCGCCAAAGAGCTATTAGGCGTGGCGCTGATTATCGGCTTGGCCAGAGGAATCGTTGTCATTATGGATGCCGGCCTTGTCACCGACACGTTACTGCATTGGTCTGAAGAGCGGGTGAGTGGTCTTTCCAGCATCGCCTTTATAAACGTGATGTATTGGTTACAGGTGATGATGTCGTTTTTTGTCCCCTCTTCATCAGGGTTGGCGGTGATGAGTATGCCTGTTCTAGCTCCGATGGCGGACTTCGCTGGAGTGGGGCGAGATTTGGTGGTGACCGCTTATCAATCGGCGAACGGATTAGTGAACCTAATCAACCCGACCTTTGCCGTGGTCATGGGGGCGTTGGCGATTGGGCGTGTGCCCTATGAACGCTGGCTGCGATTCATGTGGCCGCTGCTGTTGATCCTGACGGTGATCATTCTTGCCTGCCTGAGTCTGGCAGCTCTTATAGGCTGAGGTTCGTCGGCAGTACTTCAACTTTGTATTGGTCGTGGCCACAAGCCGCTAAGCCAATGATGAAACGATACGTGCCTACTGGCATGCGACAAGGAGAAACGCAATGTCTACCAATGCCTCAACGCTTGGCGTTCATTCCGAAGCAGGCAAATTACGTAAGGTAATGGTCTGCTCGCCAGGGTTGGCCCATCAGCGCCTAACGCCGAGTAATTGTGATGATTTGTTGTTCGACGACGTACTGTGGGTCAGCCAAGCCAAGCGTGATCACTTCGATTTTGTGACCAAAATGCGTGAACGTGGCGTGGAAGTGCTGGAAATGCACAACCTGTTGACGGACACCCTCAAAATTCCTGAGGCGCGCAGTTGGCTCCTGGACCGCAAGATTACTGCCAATCAAGTGGGGTTAGGGCTACAGGATGAAGTACGTGCTTGGCTTGATGAGATGGAGCCGCGCCGACTCGCTGAGTTTCTTATCGGCGGGGTGTCAGCCAATGATATGGCGGGGTCTCAGGGAGGTGAAATCCTCAAAATGTTTCGTGATTACCTGGGCCATTCAAGCTTTATTCTACCGCCACTACCGAATACTCAGTTCACCCGTGACACGACATGCTGGATCTATGGCGGTGTGACATTGAACCCTATGCACTGGCAGGCTCGGCGCCAAGAAACGCTGCTTACCGCGGCGATCTACAAATTTCATCCCGAGTTTGAAAAAGCCGACTTTCAGGTCTGGTATGGCGATCCTGATGTGGATCATGGCCTAGCGACTCTGGAAGGTGGAGACGTGATGCCGATAGGCAACGGCGTTGTGCTGATTGGAATGGGCGAACGCAGCTCTCGTCAGGCCATTGGCCAAGTGGCACAAGCGCTATTCTCTGCCGGTGCGGCCAAGCGAATCGTTGTCGCAGGCCTGCCAAAATCGCGCTCGGCGATGCATCTGGATACCGTATTCAGCTTTTGTGACCACGATCTGGTAACCATTTTTCCTGAAGTCGTACGCAATATCGTCGCCTTCAGCCTCCGGCCAGATGAAAGTCGCCCAGGGGGGATCGATGTACGCCGAGAAGAAAATAGCTTCCTTGAGGTGGTCGCTGAGTCGCTCGGTTTGCCCGCCTTGCGTGTGGTGGAAACGGGCGGTGACAGTTTCGAATCAGAGCGTGAGCAGTGGGATGACGGTAACAACGTTGTGGCACTCGAGCCCGGCGTGGTGATTGGCTACGACCGCAATACATCGACGAACACGCTGCTACGCAAGGCAGGCGTAGAGGTCATCACCATTAGCGCCAGTGAGCTTGGTCGCGGTCGTGGCGGTGGCCACTGCATGACCTGCCCGATCATTCGTGACCCCATTGACTACTGAGAGCGTTCATCATGGCATTTAATATTCATCACCGTAGCCTGCTTAGCCTCATGCATCATAGCGAGCGTGAGCTTTGCTATCTGCTTGATCTTGCCCGCGACCTCAAGCGCGCCAAGTACTCTGGTACGGAGCAGCAACTTCTCAAGGGGCAGAATATTGCGCTGATCTTCGAGAAGACATCAACCCGTACCCGGTGTGCCTTCGAAGTGGCCGCATACGACCAAGGCGCCAATATTACCTTCATTGACCCAGGCTCCTCGCAAATTGGCCATAAAGAGAGCATGAAGGATACCGCTCGTGTGTTGGGCCGCATGTACGACGCTATTGAGTATCGCGGCTTTAAACAGGAAGTTGTCGAAGAGCTGGCCAGCTATGCGGGCGTGCCGGTTTACAACGGTTTAACCGAGGAGTATCACCCGACACAAATGCTCGCTGACGTGATGACCATGCGGGAGCATACACAAAAGCCGTTACACCAGATCAGCTATGCCTATGTGGGCGATGCCCACAACAACATGGGCAAATCGTTACTATTAATTGGTGCCAAGCTTGGCATGGATGTACGCATTGCTGCCCCCAAAGCGTTGTGGCCTTCTCAAGAACACATCGATGCTTGCCAGCGCTTTGCGGAGGAAAGTGGTGCCACTATTACGTTGACCGAGGACCCAGAAGCGGCGGTTAAAGGTGTCGACTTTATCCACACGGACGTGTGGGTCTCGATGGGTGAGCCAGTCGAAGCCTGGGGGGAGCGGATTGAGCAGCTCCTGCCTTATCAGGTAAACAGCAGCCTGATGCAGTGTGCAGGTAATCCGCGCGTCAAATTCATGCACTGTTTACCAGCCTTCCACAATACGGAAACTAAAATCGGCAAGCAGGTGGCTGATCAATACCCGCACTTGGCAAATGGCATTGAGGTGACCGAGGAGGTCTTCGAGTCGACGGCCTGTATTGCATTTGAACAGGCGGAAAATCGCATGCACACCATCAAGGCGGTGCTTGTTGCCACCTTGGGTGGGGTCTGAGGAGAAATGTCGATGCGAATTGTCGTTGCACTGGGTGGAAATGCCTTACTACGTCGTGGAGAGCCGATGACAGCAGAGGCTCAGCGTGGAAATATTAGAATTGCCTGTGAACAAATTGCCAGGATCGCACCAGGTAATGAATTGGTAATCGCCCACGGCAACGGCCCGCAAGTTGGGTTGCTGGCACTGCAGGGGGCTGCTTACACGGATGTTAGTGCCTACCCACTGGATGTTCTAGGTGCAGAAACGGAAGGCATGATCGGTTATATGATTGAGCAGGAACTCGGCAACCTGTTGCCTGTTGAGGTTCCGCTGGCTACCTTATTAACACAAGTGGAAGTTGACCTTGATGACCCTGCGTTTCAGCACCCCAGCAAGCCGATAGGTCCGGTTTATACAGCGGACGAGGCCGAACGCTTGGCTAAGGAGAAAGGTTGGAGCATTGCACCCGACGGGGACAAATTCCGTCGTGTGGTTGCCAGTCCGCGTCCCAACAGGATTTTCGAGATTCTCCCGGTAAAGTGGCTTCTCGAAAAAGGTACGATCGTCATTTGTGCTGGCGGGGGGGGGATTCCTACTGCCTACGACGAAAATAATAAACTCAATGGTGTAGAGGCAGTGATCGATAAGGATCTCTGTTCGGCCCTACTCGCTGAGCAGTTGCAGGCTGATTTACTGATCATTGCGACGGATGTTGATGCCGCGTATGTCGACTGGAATGGGCCAAACCACAAGGCGATCGCGAGTGCTCATCCGGATGTGCTGGATGACATGCAGTTTGCGGCGGGCTCCATGGGGCCAAAAATAGAGGCAGCATGCAGCTACAGCAGGAATACCGGTAAAGAAGCGGTTATTGGTGCATTGGCTGATATCGAAGAAATTCTTCAGGGAGCCGCCGGCACCCGTGTTAGCACCAACACACAGGGCATTAACTTCCGTTAGGTGCTTTTACTAGGAAGCTTTGTTAGAGAGCTTTGTTTGGCAACCTCGCATTAGCTTTTGTTTTTAAAAGTATTCCTGTGGTGGCTTCTTATGACAAATAATAAGCTGCCCACCTAGTAGCCTAAAGCTTGATATGGCGCAATTTTAGCCGCCGTCAGCCATCGATTAATCGCCTAAGCTGAGTGGTGAAGCGCTATGACTCCCTGCACAGAGGAATCGTCCCATGCCTACCATGATGAAAGCGGCTATTTTTGTTGAGCCTGGCCGCATTGAGATTGACGACAAGCCCATTCCCGAGATTGGCCCCAATGATGCGCTGATGCGTGTCACCACTACCACAATCTGCGGCACCGATATTCATATCCTCAAGGGTGAATATCCCGTTGAGCGAGGCTTAACCATCGGCCATGAGCCGGTGGGCGTGATTGAAAAGCTGGGCGCCAACGTAAAGGGCTACCAGGAAGGCCAGCGCGTCATCGCCGGAGCGATTTGCCCGAGCTTCACCTCTTATGCCTGCCAAGATGGTTGCTCCTCGCAAGATGGTGGCCACCACAGCCACGGTTATAAACCGATGGGCGGCTGGCGCTTTGGTAACACTATCGATGGTGCCCAAGCTGAATACCTATTGGTGCCCGATGCCCAGGCCAATCTCTCGCCCGTGCCAGACGGCTTAACCGACGAACAAGTGCTGATGTGCCCCGATATCATGTCGACCGGCTTTGCGGGTGCCGAAAAAGCGGGTATCAATATTGGCGACACGGTGGTGGTGTTCGCGCAAGGCCCGATTGGACTGTGTGCGACAGCAGGTGCGCGGTTACGTGGGGCGGGGATGATTATTGCTGTCGACGGTGTTGATGAACGTTTGGCAATGGCCAAGCAGATGGGCGCTGACGTGACGCTGGATTTCCGCAAAGTTGATGTCGTAGAGGAAATTCTAAAGCTGACCGGCGGGCGCGGTGTGGATGCGGCCATTGAAGCACTCGGCCTGCAGCAAACCTTTGAATCGGCCTTGCGGGTGCTAAAACCTGGCGGCACGCTCTCAAGCCTGGGCGTTTACTCTGAAGACCTGACGATTCCGCTGGGCGCTTTCTGTGCTGGGCTAGGTGACCACAAGATTATTACGTCGCTATGTCCCGGCGGCAAAGAGCGAATGCGCAGGCTGATGAGCATCATTGCTGCAGGGCGACTAGATCTTGGCCCTATGGTCACGCACCGCTATGCGTTGGAGAAAATTGTCGATGCTTATGACCTGTTCTCCCACCAACGTGATGGCGTGTTGAAAGTGGCCCTTGAGGTCTCATAGCGCTTCTTTTGTATTCAAGGGCCACGTTAGTCAGCGAGGCTGTTCAGCAAGGTGCTACGTTACACCTCCTGATACAGCTCGCTGCCTTCGCGGCGGAACTTCTCCGCTTGCTCCTGCATGCCACGTTTGACTGCCTCGGAATCGCTTTCAGCGGTATTTTCCGGCGCGCGGTCCCGATAGGTATCGCGTACTTCCTGGCTGATCTTCATGGAGCAGAACTTCGGCCCGCACATAGAGCAGAAGTGAGCCACTTTGGCAGAGTCCTTCGGCAGGGTTTCGTCGTGGAATTCACGGGCGGTGTCCGGGTCTAGCCCCAGATTGAATTGGTCTTCCCAGCGGAATTCAAAGCGTGCCTTGGAAAGCGCGTTATCGCGACGCTGTGCTGCCGGATGACCCTTGGCCAAGTCCGCTGCGTGGGCAGCAATCTTGTAGGTGATGATGCCGGTTTTGACGTCATCTTTATTCGGCAGGCCCAAATGCTCTTTCGGCGTCACATAGCAGAGCATTGCACAGCCAAACCAGCCGATCATGGCTGCACCGATGCCCGAGGTAATATGGTCGTAGCCGGGAGCGATATCGGTGGTCAGTGGGCCAAGCGTATAGAAAGGTGCCTCATGGCACGCCTCGAGTTGCTTATCCATGTTCTCTTTGATCAAGTGCATGGGCACATGGCCAGGGCCCTCGATCATCACCTGAACGTCGTGTTTCCAGGCAATCTTGGTTAGTTCGCCCAGGGTCTCGAGTTCGGCGAACTGCGCTTCGTCGTTGGCATCGGCGACTGAGCCGGGACGCAGGCCATCGCCCAACGAAAACGCTACGTCGTACTGTTTGCAGATCTCGCAGATCTCTTCGAAGTGGGTATACAGGAAACTTTCCTGGTGATGATACAGACACCATTTGGCCATAATGGAACCGCCACGGCTGACAATGCCGGTCACCCGGTTGGCGGTTAGTGGCACATAGCGCAGCAGCACACCCGCGTGAATGGTGAAGTAATCCACGCCCTGTTCAGCTTGTTCAATCAAAGTGTCGCGGAACACTTCCCAGGTCAGGTTTTCGGCAATGCCGTTAACCTTCTCAAGCGCTTGATAGATCGGCACTGTACCAATTGGCACCGGCGAGTTACGGATAATCCACTCACGGGTCTCGTGAATGTTCTGGCCAGTGGAAAGGTCCATGATGGTGTCCGATCCCCAGCGGATACCCCAGGTCATTTTGTCGACTTCTTCTTCAATCGACGAGGTAACTGCCGAGTTACCCAGGTTGCCGTTAATCTTCACCAGGAAGTTACGGCCAATAATCATCGGCTCGGATTCTGGGTGGTTGATATTGTTGGGGATAATTGCGCGACCCCGGGCGACTTCGTCGCGCACAAATTCCGGCGTGATCTCTTCCGGCAGTTTTGCTCCAAAGCTTTGGCCAGGATGTTGGTGACCAAGAATACGCTCAACTTCAGCGGTGCCTAATGTTTGGCGGCGCTGGTTTTCGCGAATGGCAATAAATTCCATTTCAGGGGTAATAATGCCCTGGCGCGCATAGTGCAGTTGGGTGACATTCTTACCTGGTTTTGCCCGGCGCGGGGTGCGCGTTAAATCAAAACGCAACTGAGCAAGCGTGGGGTCGTTAGCGCGGCGATTGCCGTACTCACTGGTGGGGCCGTCAAGGAACTCGGTATCGTTGCGCTCTTCAATCCAGGCGCGGCGCAGGGCGGGTAGGCCTTTGCGTAAATCGTTGTTGGCGGCTGGGTCGGTGTAAGGGCCAGAGGTGTCGTACACCAGCAGCGGCGGGTTCTCTTCATCAATGCTGCTGGTTTTAGTGGGCGATAGGGTGATTTCCCGAAACGGCACGCAGATATCGGGCCGTGAGCCTTCAACGTACACCTTGCGCGAGGCGGGCAGCGGCTGAATGGCAGCGGCATCGACCTGGGCAGTTTCCGCTAAAAAGTGGCTGGTTTTACTTTTTGAGGTCTTAGTTTTTACAGTTTCAGTTTCTAAAGTCTTCGTCATGACGGTCGTCTTCCTTCGTTGTTGATTATGGTTATTGTGTTGGCTTAATGGGTGAGGCTTTTGTCTGTTAGATCGCTGTCTATCAGATCCAGACCCATCTGCCAGAAATCGATTTCCAGACGCGTTGCGTCGCGGAAGATATTGCTCAGCTCGGCAAAGCGGGCGGGGGTAACATCGGCCAGGCGGGCATTGAGCCATTCAAGCTCAGCCTGCATGGCGGCCTGGAACTCCTCGCTTTCGTACATCGCTATCCAGGCATCAAACGGGTTTTGGCTGCCGCGTAGGGTAGAAGGCTGAGCGTTTAGCCAGTTGGCGATTTCGCCGTAGCCCACTAAGCAAGGAGCCAGCGCCACATGTAAATCGAGCAGGTCGCCGCGATTGCCGGTGTCTAATACGTAGCGGGTATACGCCAAGGTGGCTCTGGCTTCGGGAAGCTCCGCCAGCTCTTGCTCGGAAATCCCCCACTCCTGGCAAAAGCCCACGTGCAGGCCTAGCTCTACATCCACAATGGCTTTTAAACCTTCATGGGCTTGGCGCAGATCAGCCAGCGTAGGGCTTTTATAGGCGGCCAACGCGTAGGCGCGGGCGAAGTGAATCAAAAACAGGTAGTCCTGCTTCAAATAGTGTCGAAAGGATGCTTCTGGTAGCGCGGCGGTACCCAACTGACGGACAAAATCATGCTCAATATAGGCGCGCCAGTCGTCATGGCAGGAATTAGTAAGATCAGCAAAGCGGTAGCCCATGGTGCCTCCGGTAGTAATGATCCGGAGGGCGAGCGATTGAGATCGAGTGAATGGCGCTGAAGGTGGCGTGCGATCGTGAGAAAGAGCTAGCCAAGGCCATCGCTTGATCCCTACGCCGGTACCCGCGTGCTCGTCATAGGAGCAGCGCATTAGCCGGATCAGGTTCAGCGGGACCAGCGCTTTGGCAGTATCAAGAGGATACGCCCTGCGCCATCTCAGCCGGATTCACCGGCACCCCGTCAAGCAGTTAGTGCCAAGCAGTCTAGGAGGAGGAGAGAAGAGATGCAAGGGGGATAGTGAGTGAATAGCAGGCTTCTTAGAAACGTTGATGCTCTTGGCTAACCTAACGTCGCCACGCGTCTCTCGATTGCCAGACACTCTAAAAGTTGCCGCACTTCATGGCCTGACAGGGCGGCAGGGTGACGCATTCTGTTGAAACGAATGAAAAAGCAAACCCAGTAACAATAGTTTTTCTCAGTACGGAGGCTGTAGCGCTTGACCCGCAGGATCGCCTTGACGCGTTCCATTAGTTTCATAAGAGCCACTCTTGTAACTGTTCATGGATACAGTATTATTGAGCAGGGAAAAACACGCAAGCACGCGAATTTTGGATAGGCTGCCAAAATTGGCTTTGCTCTCTTGGGAATCAATGGGGTAGAGTCAAATTGGGTGGCTATAAAACCCCAATGAATGTGCCGTCGCGTTTATTGAGGTTTTGTAGCGAGGCGTATAATCACTGTTATAAGTCATCCCCAACGCAAAGGACTTTATGAGCAGCGACACTGGTCATCGGCGATATTTGAAGCAGCTCCTTCACCATGGATCTGTGTACTTAGGTGCAATCTCCTTTGTACTGGTCCTTGTGCTGCCAGTGTTTTTGGAGGTGTCTGATTATGTATCACTGGCTCTATATGTTGGCGGAATCGCCGCATTTTATTGGGCTGGTTATAAGACATGGGAAGAGAGTTTGCCTCCGGACGAAGGAGAGCCGCTTGTTCTTAAAGCTGATAAAGGCACCGTTACGTTTTCCTCCGGCACCGGAAATATTTTCAGGAAAAGTAATGTATCAGTCAGGCTCGCTGTCTCTAATAATTCTGAAAAAGCCATTGCACTTGATAATGTGGCAGTGCACTTAAAGCAGGGTTCGTCCTGGCTCAAACTGAAAGGCCGGCCAAAGCTGATTTGGGGGTCAGGAGAGTCAGTAGGGTCTTGCGCTGAGATTGGGCCAAAAGAATCCAAAATCTTAGATGTGAACCTTGAAGGTGAAGGCCACATCGAAGATCGAGTAAAACTGGCCAGGGCATTGCGGGAAAGTCCGATTGTTGGCGCGACATTAACTGCTGAGTATTTTTTGGAAGGAGAGCGGTCGGCTATTGAGGTCGATTTCGAATACGATGCAGAAAAGCTCATTAATCGCATGCGGAGTAGCTGGAGCCAAAGCAGTTTACGGGATGCCATTAAAGAGCTTGAGAAATCGGCATAGATCTTGGTTTCCTGCCAGACAACTTATAACCAAGCCAGGCATGGCGACGCCAGCTACATTGCGGCTTCGCCTCCATTCCGTTGGCGCGCATGCTGGCGGCGTTATGCCGTGTAAAAGGAGACACAGTGTCAAAGTTTGATTGGTATATTTTGAGTGTACTTATGGTAGGAGCAGGACTTCCTACACTGTATTTTTTTTATCTAGGTCGGTTGGTTGCAGATCGACCGATACTATTGTTTCTTTGTGGCTTTTTTCTAATTCTAGTTGGGGTTCACGGTCTCGATTTGTTAGTTGGCTTGCAGGTGCCATTGAGCAATCTGCAGCCAGGGGAAGAGTTAACACAAGAAATGATTATGCAGCTAAAACACAATAACGAGGTTTGGACATATATATTTCCTATTGCAACCGCAGCAATTGGTGCCAATTTGATTTCAACTGCAATTGTTACGAACCGCTCATCTGTTTCCGAGCTGTCACGTGAATTGGCACAAGCTCAAGAACTAACCGGAAATTTAAGAACCATTGTCAGAAGTCTGTTATTAGTAGCTGCTTTGGCTTTTGCGAGTTCTCTTTTGTATTTGATTTCAACCCTATTAAGGGCATAACACCTATGAGCCTTCTGCCTGTCAATAGGCCGTAGTGTTTTTATTGGCCGCGTAAGTGGTCAATATCAAGTCCCTGAGCCAGTGATCCTACTTCATCTGTCATCGTTGGCTGTGAATGGCTTACAGCAAAAATACCGCAAGGGTACTTCCTTCGATCGCCTATTGAGGCTCTCTAACGTGGTAGTTCACCACTGCCAAACCGGGTTGCTCCCTGCAAGTTGGTCTGGGGCACTAGACATTCATCAGTTAACCAGCATCTGTCCTATTCAAACAGCGGGTTACTTTACAGTCCCAGTTAGTTTCAGGTTCAGCGCCGGTGTGAGCGCACTCGCTCAGGGTATTGGTGCACGCCAGCAGGATGGATAATCAAGGCGACGGGCTTCGAGTTGGGTGTATAAGCAGGGTTTTAGGTCTGAATAACCAGTCAGTAGATACCCAGTTTCGGCATCGATATTGCGCTGAACAAGCGGGTCATCAAAGGTCCTGCCCAATTGTTCTCTGGCACTGACATTTTTTAAATTGACCTTGTTGGGTGGCAGGTTGTACTGACTCGTTGTGTTGACTACATGGGCTTTGAGATCAGCACCGTGGCGAACGAGCCCAGTTCGGCGGCGAAGCAGGTCACGGGTAGCTCGCATGTTGCGTGGGTAGACATAAGCGAGGGGGAAGTTGCCACCGCGAATAAGCGCGGCAATTTTGTAAGAATCCACGCGATCATTCTTGGTTTTACCGCCATGAATGGCATTGAAAAGTACGTCCTGTACTTTTCCCTTCGGGCCAGCTAAAGCTGTCCAAATTCTTTCCAGAAGAATTTGTCATATAAAGGGCATGACCGAGAATGAAAGCAATGCCGTGGTCTTCACAGAAATCAGCGACCCAGTACCAGCAGTGCATGCATTCGATGCCGATCACTAGATCATCCAGGTAGGTGTCGATTAGCCGAAGTAGAGGTTCTGGGCTAGCGGGAGTCTCTTTATGCAACAGGGTTTCTCCCTGTTGATTGAGGATACAGACATAAAGGCTTCTGGCATGTAGATTAATGCCACAGTAGTGACGATGAGTGCTATTGTAAAAGTTCATTGAGTCTTCTCCTGCTAGGTTTGGTCGCCTTTTCAGCTTAGCCAAACGGGCTGAGTTGGGGGAGAAGGCTCAATGAGTATCAATTCGCTCTTGCCGGACAATTTTTTCACCGCTTCGCGGCTCCAAAATTGCCGCAAAGCTCCGCGTTATACATCAATGGATATAGCGAATGACCTCAAATAGATTCTGTGTTTTTTGTGGAAACCCACCAGAAAAAAAGAATCGAGAGCACATACTTCCTCAGTGGCTGCTTGAGTTAACTGGAGATCCAAAAAGGGTTGTGAATTTTGGTACTAATTTTAGAGACGGGCGAACTATTAGATTTGATTGGTTAAATTTCTGTGTTCCAGCGTGCGAGAGTTGCAATACGGAATACTCAAATCTGGAAGGTAGAGCTAAATCCTATGTTCTGACGTTACTTGATAGAGGCACACTAACAAGCATTGAATACATTGATTTTATGGACTGGATGGATAAAGTTCGAGTTGGTCTTTGGATTGCATATCATTTCATTCAAGGTAACCCCACTAAAATTCAGCCCAGCTTCCATATTAAGACGAGAATAAGTCAAAAAGATCGAATGATTGCTATCTACCCGATCGAGGGTGACGGGGTTGGCTTAAATGCCTTAGGAACAGAATCACTAGTATTTCATAGTCAGCCATCTTGTATGGGATTGAGAATAAATAATATCTTCATCATTAATATGTCCAGTGATTTTTTGTTTTCCGCACGTTGCGGTTTCCCATTTCCAAAAAGCTGTTTCACTATGCTTGATGGAGCAAACCCTTACATGATGCATACTAGTGATTTTTCGATCACCAGGAAAATCAAACACCCACTTATAAGAAAAAAAATAATTAAACCCTCCATACATCTTTACCAACCGATTATGGGCAAGTCCGAAGATAAGAGATTTAAATCAGGTTTCGTAGGTGATTACAATAATTTTGATTCATATTTGGCTAAAAATACGCTTCCGCCTTACCCCTCGGGAAAAGGCATATTGTACTTCCAGCATTTGGATCGAGTTGAACCAATATATGATATTGATCAGCCGATAGAGTTCGAAAATTGTACAGGAATACACTCAGAACCAATGTATAGACTTGTACAGCAGGTATATGAATTTCAAAATTTCATCTACAAACAGGGAAAGTTTTTAGCAGAAAATAGAGAGCTAGAACTGAGTCATGCAAAGAGCAAAAAATTAATTTTAAAGTGGAATGACCGCGTTATTGCACATTACTCTGGCATGAGAAACGTGTAACAAAGTCATCAATTTGACCGCCTTACGCTGCACTTCAGGCGGCAAATTATGGCGGAGTTATAAACTACTTTAAGTAAGGTGATAATTTGAAACCAAAAGCATTTGTTGCATCATCAGTTGAGGGATTAGACATAGCTTATCCCCTGCAAGTTAATCTTCAACACGATGCAGATATCACAATTTGGAGTCAGGGGGTGTTCTCGCTTTCAGTTACACCTATTGACTCTATAACTGAAGCATTACATTCTTCGGATTTTGGTATATTCGTATTTAGTCCTGATGATGAAACCAAGATGCGTGGCAATGTGACAGATACTGTACGAGATAATGTCATTTTTGAGCTAGGCCTATTTGTTGGAAGGCTTGGGAAAAGACGCTGCTTTATAGTCATGCCTGATAATGTTGAACTACATATTCCAAGCGACTTAGTTGGTGTTACACCAGCAAAATACTCTGGTGAGCGAGAAAGTTCAGAAATTGCTGCTGCCTTAGGCCCTGCTTGCCATGAAATACGCCAAGCTATGAAGTTGCAAGGACTGCATAACGAATCCTCATCACAGCCGCAAAAAATTCCAGGCAATGATCACGATAATTATGACGAAGAAGACAAAATAGCACTGCTTGAAGCTTGGTTAAACAACGAAGCTCAGGAAGGCGTGGCGATAAAGTATATAGATGTTGATAATCATTTGAAGCTTGAACTCGGATCTACCAAGAGGCTACTGCCCGTGGTTTTCAAGAGAAACACTATATTCAATATAAACGTTGCTGGTGGCAATGTTTTCAAGTTTCACGTTGAAAGAAGCTATTTCTAGGTGGTTTATAAAAAATGCACTCACTGGACTCGCTCTCTTCGGTCCTCTCCTGTGACGCAATGCGTTGAGCCTGTTTAAAAACTTCGCTGACGGCTAAGTTTTGGTAGGATCGAGGAAACATACGTGGAGTGGTCAGCACGCCGCGCTTCAAGGCTTATAACTACGATCAGAACGCCATGGTGGTGATCAACTATCAAGATCAGCTCCAGCCAGGCACCTTTGAACACGCTGTGCACTACCTGATCGAGCATAAACTCGACTTATCGGTTTTCCATAAGACAAATGTGGCAAGCGCCATCGGAACGGTGCCAGTCGATAGGTATCTTTTATTATCGAGAACAAGCGCTTGCCCAATTACACTGATTGGATGAAGCAGCGAGTGGATAGCCCAGGGGCAAAGAAATTTACAGCCATCGTATGTCAGTCGTGGAACCGGTGTTCGGCAATATTGGCACGACGGAACGACTGGACCGGTTCAGCCTTCGGGGTAAGAAAAAAGTGCAAGGTCAGTGGCAGCTCTACTGCTTGGTGCATAATATTGAGAAGTTGGCGAATTACGGCCACTTGGCTGCGTCATGTAGGGCTTAGGGCGGGGTAAGTTGCTTTTTAAGAGCAAAAGGCCGTCTTCAACAAGCTTTAGCTGGGTGCCCAAGTGGCTAAATACCGATATTAAGATTACTCAGCCAGATGATCGGCTGGGTAAATGAATAAGGACAACAGGCGGTGGATCGGGTTTTTCTACAGTCTCGTTATGCAGTCACTTCTATGCCGCATTGACAAGTGTCACGTGACAGAATGCACTTATCCCCATGATCAAATCCTTCGCTGACAAACGAACCCAAGAACTCTACTCCAAGGGCAAGTCAAAGAAATTTCCTGCGGATGTCGCACCGAGAGCTGCTAGAAAACTTGAATACGTGGATCTGGCCGTACAGCTTGAGGATTTGAAAGTGCCGCCCGGCAATCGCCTTCACACACTGTCGGGAAACAGGCAGGGGCAGCACGCAATTTCAATCAATGATCAGTGGCGTATTTGTTTTCGTTTTGAAGGTGGCGATGCGTATGAAGTCGAAGTGTGTGACTACCACTGAGTGAGGTGATGATATGGCTATTCTTAATACGACCGGTATGCAGTGCAAACCCACTCATCCTGGCGAAATGCTGAGGGAAGATTTTCTTCCAGACTATGGCCTGACGGTTTCGGGGTTGGCCAAATCTCTGGGTGTCTCTCGTCAGTCAGTTAATGAATTATTGCGCGAACGTCGTGCTGTCAGCCCTGAAATGGCGCTCAGGCTTGCGCGTTTGTTTGGTAACTCGCCGGAATTCTGGCTGAACGCACAGCGATCTGTTGATCTTTGGACTGCCGCTCAGTCGGTCAAGGAAGAAGTGGATCGAATCAAGCCGCTACATGCTTCATAACCAAGCCGTGCACCGGATGCTAAAACCTCCGCTTCGCTCCGGCTTTGTCACCGGTGACGGCCGGCGTTATTCATAGCGTTCGTTTTGACGTACGTACCAAAGGGCGTACAACTGATAAAATATTAAACACGCAAGAGGTACGTCATGACCGGAATCACAGCAACGGAGGCGCGGAGCAACCTTTATCGGTTGATTGACGAGACCGCCGAGTCCCACCAACCCATCGTCATCATGGGTAAGCGGAACAAAGCCGTCCTGGTTTCCGAGGAAGACTGGTCCGCCATTCAGGAAACGCTTTACCTGCTCTCCGTACCGGGTATGCGGGAGTCTATTCGTGAGGGAATGGATACCTCCGTGGATGAGTGCGATGAGGAGCTGGACTGGTGACATGGACGTTGGTTTACACCAAACAAGCCCAGAAGGACGCAAAGAAGCTGGCTTCAAGCGGCCTCAAGCCAAAAGCCCAAGAGTTGTTGGCCCTAATTGCAGAAGCTCCGTACCGCAAGCCGCCCCCGTTTGAGAAGTCCATAGGTGATCTTGCGGGCGCCTATTCACGCCGCATCAATATTCAGCATCGTTTGGTCTACCAAGTGCTAGAAGACGAGCAAGTAGTGAAAGTCCTCAGGCTATGGAGCTACTACGAATAATGCATAACTGGCCGCTGTTGCCGGACCGTTTTTCCACCGCCTCGCGGCTCCAAAATTGCCGCAACGCTCTGTATTAACCCGCGAGTCTGTCTTTGGGGCGCTGGTTTAACACCTTCGAAAGGGCCGCGCTTGTTCACACCATCATTAAACCCTGTTTACGTACTGGTGGCGCGTAAGCGGCGTCTACCTGTGCCAGATCATCTTCGTCGAGCCGGATGCTATCTGCGTAGGCGTTCTGTTTGAGGTGATCCAGGCTCACGGCTTTCGGGATGGCAATCACACCGGGGTGGCGCAGTGCCCAGGCAAGGGCGATTTGCGCGGGGGTGGCGCTGTGTTTGTCAGCGATGCGTTGTAGGGTGGCGTTACGCAGCAGCGCGCCACCTTGCCCAATGGGACAGTAAGCCATTAGCGGCATGTTGTGTTGCGCCTGCCAGGGTAGCAGGTCGTATTCAATGCCGCGTGCTTCGGGGTTGTAGAGCACCTGATTAGTGACGCACGCGGGCGCGTTTAGCTCCGCTAGGTCGTCAACGTCAAAGTTCGATACGCCCCAACGCAGAATCTTGCCTTGCTCGCGCAGCCGCTCAAACGCTTCTATGGTTTCGCGTAACGGGTACTGTCCGCGCCAGTGCAGCAGGTAGAGATCAATCGTATCGGTGCCCAATCGGCGTAGGCTGCGCTCGCAGGCAGCTTGAACACCCTGGGTGCTGGCGTTGTGCGGGTAAACCTTGCTGACTAGATACACCTGATCGCGCCGGTCACGAATCGCTTGGCCAACAATTTCTTCAGCGCCGCCCTCGGCATACATCTCAGCGGTATCAATCAGTGTCATGCCCAGTTCCAGGCCTTCACGCAGCGCCCTGATTTCAGCTTGGCGCTGCCCGGCATCCTCGCCCATATGCCAGGTGCCCTGGCCGATACGGGGTACGCTGTCTCCGCCTAGCTCAATCGTCTGCATGTCTATCTCCTTAGTATAGGGTCGGACTATAAAGTGTAGCGCTACTCAAATTGGGGGGGACGTCGGGCCAGGAGGCATGTAAGACCATCGCCACCGACCACTGTTA
Source organism: Vreelandella alkaliphila (assembly GCF_016107625.1). Lineage (GTDB taxonomy): Bacteria > Pseudomonadota > Gammaproteobacteria > Pseudomonadales > Halomonadaceae > Vreelandella > Vreelandella alkaliphila. The sequence goes on along the minus strand of NZ_JABASV010000001.1, from coordinate 176,272 downwards.
AGTTAGTGTTTAAGTCGTCGAGGGAGTATTTATGTTATCGATGGGGAGGTCACATCAATACCGTATGCTCTACCACCACCATCGCGCCAATCCCAATCAATACAACGCCACCTGCGAGTTCTGCCCAGTGGCCTACGTATTTGCCAAATTTATGGCCTAGCAGCGTTCCCATGGAAGCCATCACCGTAGTAGCAAGGCCAATGGCGAGACTGGTGGTAATGATGTTCACATCAATAAACGCAAGGCTGGCGCCCACGGCCATGGCGTCTAGACTGGTGGCAGTGGCGGTTAGTACCAGCAGCCACAGGGTTTGTTTGCGATGCTCTACTTTTTCTTCTTTCTTCAGCCCTTCGACTATCATGTGCAGGCCGATAATGGTCAGTAGCGTAAACGCGACCCAGTGGTCCCAGGTTTCTACGTACTGCTGAGAAGCCTTGCCAGCCACCCAGCCGAGTACCGGGGTGATGGCCTCGATAATGCCGAATATTAAACCAATGCCTACCGCGTGTCGGAAGCGGGGCTTGCGCAGCTCTGCCCCTTTGCTGATGGATGCCGCAAACGCATCCGCTGACATGGAAACCGCTAAAAAAAGCAGGGCAACAGGTGTCATGATAGAAGGGCTCGTTTAATGAGACAAAAGGTGTGAAACAAGATGCTCGAGTGATAAAAGTAGGGTTTGAATAGCGCTGAATCCTATCAGGTTTTACTTTGATAACAAGTTGGTCAATAAAAAATAAAGTTAGTTATAACGAATAAATATAGCCTTGGCTAACAATGTGTCTGTTAGCTGATTTTGTTGGCTTTTTGAGCTTAAATAGTTTGTTTATTTATTGATTTTTATATTGATGATGTTCAGATATAAAAATAGTCTTTATAAGGAAGGTCGGTAGGTTGATCACTCCTCCTTTAACAGTGAGAAGATCTTCTCAGGGTTACACTAATGAAGCTCTAGATGCACCTTGGGGAATGTCTGTTTAAAGCGTGCAATAATCGGCGGCAGTACATAGCGAGCTGTTTCTAATCCTATGTCGTATTTAATATTCTTAAAAATAAAATTAAATACGACTTTTATTTCATGATTATATTTTTAGATGTCATTATCGTTTTTCTTCAATCAGCGGCAGAGGAGATTTGGCATTTGTGCTGCTTAAACAGCCACCACACATCGAAGCCAAATGAGTAGCTGAGTGTGACTAATGCACTCAGTGCCAGCAGGCCTGCAGCGAAAGGAGAAGTGAGTGGCGTTAACGCCAGCAGCAATGCAACAACCTGCCACACGCACACTGCTTTACGGCGGAAGCTGTCAAAGAGCGGTGCTTTTAACCACGGAAAAGGCCAGCTGGCGGCGATGAACAAATAACGCATGCCGCCAATGAGTAGTACCCAAGCGCCTAGATGTTCGCTCTGCAATAATCCGATGCAGAGTATCAGGATTAATACTGCATCCAGTTCCATATCAAAGCGCGCACCGAACGGGGTATGAGTCTTTGTGCGTCTAGCAATCCATCCATCCACACCGTCCAGTAATAGCGCGATAACAGCGACCGCTAGCCATAGCCAAATCGCGTTGGTAAAAGCATTCGCTGCCAGCGCCCCTGCCACGATGGCGACGAGTATGCCGCGCCCAAGCGTTACCCGGTTTGCCCAACCGAGCGGGCCATGGGGCCAAAAACTTACTACCAGTGCGCCCATCACGACGTAGAAGCCAGCTGCCAACCACCAATTTGCAGCGCTGGCGACTAATCCCGGCAGCATCGCGCCCAAGCCTACGAGCAATAAGCTAGCCAGCGCTATCTCAGCCAAGGTGTAAAGCCGCTTGGGTAAAGAGATGCTGGAGGTGTTGGAGAAAGAGGGCATGCTTACTCGCAGAGCGGCTTAATGGTCCGCGGTTGAATTAAAGTGTGCAAATTATTTCCTATGTACCATTCTTGTATAAGAAGGTATGGTTGTCCATGATGTGGATACATTTGTTTTAAATCATCTTCACGCTTACATGGGTTAAGCAACCGCTTCGCTTTCTAGGCTACGCTGTATGGATGGATGAAGCGCTTAAACCATAAGGAAATGTCATGTTGCCGCCTGATACCGCTACGGCTTTTTGGGTGACCCACCCTACGCATGGTGAGCTCAAGCAGGAGCCACTAGCGTTACCCGCTGAAAATGAGGTCCTGATTCGTGCCCTATACAGCGGTGTTAGCCGCGGCACTGAATCGCTCGTATTTAACGCGCGAGTACCGGAAAGTGAATATTCGCGTATGCGCGCCCCCTTTCAAGCGGGGGAGTTTCCTACGCCTGTGAAATATGGCTACTGCAGCATTGGCTATGTGGAGCAGGGGCCAGATCATTTATTTAATAAAACCGTTTTTTGCCTTTTTCCGCACCAGGACTACTACGTCGTGCCTGCCGACGCTGTTTTAGCGCTCCCCGACGATGTGCCCGCTTACCGTGCCGTGCTAACCGCCAATATGGAAACTGCCATTAACGGTGTGTGGGATGCTAACCCCATGCTTGGCGAGCGTGTGTGTGTGGTGGGCGCTGGCGTCGTCGGTGTACTGGTGGCGTATCTGTGTGCGCAAATTCCAGGTGTAGAAGTACGCCTGATCGACATTAATCCTCAGAGAGAAACCCTGGCAACGTATTTAGGCATTCCTTTCTGTACGCTGGAACAGGCACCCACCGACCAAGATTGCGTGATCCATGCTAGTGGTCAGCCGGATGGCCTGAGGCTGGCTATGGGCTTGTTGGGCAACGAAGGCCGCGTGATTGAAATGAGCTGGTTTGGCGAAGGCGATGTGTCGCTGCCGCTCGGTGGCGCTTTTCACTCCCAGCGTTTAACGCTTCGTGCCAGCCAGGTTGGGCAATTGCCTGCCAAGTTGCAGCCACGCTGGAATTATCGCCGCCGTTTAGCGCTCGCTTTACGCTTACTCACCGACCAGCGGTTAGATGCACTGATCAGCGGTGAGAGCGATTTTGCCGATTTTCCAACGCTGGCACCTGCTCTGTTTGGGCCAGGTAGCACAGCGCTTTGCCATCGAATTCGTTATCCATTACCCGCTTAATTAATGCGGCTTAATTAAGTGCGAATTAGTTAGAACGACCTCGCTAAAAAGGTCTGGTTAATACGACAGGAGTGTCTATGTATCGTTTATGCGTTCGCGACCATTTCATGATTGCCCACAGTTTTAATGGGGAAATATTCGGCCCTGCCCAGCGCACTCACGGTGCCACCTATGTAGTAGACGTGGTGTTTCAGCGCCCTGAACTTGACCAGGATGGTCTAGTGATTGATATCGGTTTGGCTAGTGAGACGGTTAAAGAGGTGCTGGCGGATTACAACTATCGCAACCTTGATGAGGTAAGCGAGTTTGGCGGTAAAAACACCACCACGGAATTTATGGCCAAGGTGATTTTTGACCAGCTGGCGGCTGCCATTAAAGCAGGAAAAATGGGCACCACCGCTCAGGGGCTGACGCACATGGAGATCAAGCTGCATGAATCTCATGTGGCGTGGGCAAGCTATGAAGGGGCGCTATGAGTCAGCCATTGACCTTGATAGTGGCTGGCGATCCAGACCAGCGTACCGGCGGGTATATTTACGACGCCCATATTGTCGCTGCACTGCGCGCGCGTGGGCTGGCTATCAATGTAGTGGGGTTGGCAGGGCGTTTTCCAGATGCCGATGATGAGGCCGCCCAGTCGCTCGCCGATACGCTTTCCGCGTTGCAGGACCATGCGCGGGTCATTATCGACGGCCTGGCCATGGGGGCGCTGCCAGAGGTAGTGGCTGTCCACGCTGAGCGCCTGGATATCACAGCGCTGCTGCATCATCCGTTGGGCGATGAGCAGGGCTTGAGTGACACAGAACAGCAGCGTTTTCACCGTAGTGAATTACGTGGGCTGGCGCACGTGAATAGAGTGATTGTGACCAGCCGTTTTACTGAGCGTCGCGTAAGGGCATTGGCGGAACAGTACGCGTTGCCATTTAGTGCCTCTATCAGCGTGGTGGAACCTGGGGTTGAACGTGCCCCGGTCAGCCCCGCGGCGCAACCCAACGAACCTATCCGCCTGCTATGCGTGGCAACGCTGACCCCGCGTAAAGGGCAGGATATTTTGGTTCAAGCCTTGGCAGGTGTTGAGCGTGGACACTGGCGATGCGACTGCTTTGGCGGTGCTCGTGATGCTGCGTTTACGGATCGCGTTCAAACATTGATCGACAACCATCAACTTGGCGATTGGGTAACGCTTCACGGCGAATGTGATGCAGTGACCCTGGAAGCCGCGTATCAGAATGCCCATGCACTGGTGTTGCCTTCTTGGTATGAAGGCTATGGCATGGTGGTAACTGAAGCGCTAGCCCATGGCTTACCGGTTATCACCACCACCGGCGGTGCGCTGCAGGATACCTTACCCAAAGGGGCTGGCATCAGCGTAGCACCGGGGGATGTTGAGGCGCTGTCGAGTGCGCTGGCGGCTTTCTGCCAGGATGAGGCACTACGTACTGAACTACGTGCAGGCGCCGCCGCTGCACGTGCCCGCTTGGGTGACTGGCAGGCTGCAGGGGAGGCGTTTGCCAATGCGCTGCAGCAACCTTCGACATTGTTGGCAGGAAGCCAATTTACCGCGGATTGGCTATCGCTGCGTGAAAGCGTCGATGCCAGTTCGCGCAGCCAAGCGTTGGTGGAGGCGTTAGCGAGCTGGTTATCAGAACATCAGCGGAGAGCCGAGCTATCTAAGTCAGAAGAACTCGCGCCGCGAGTAGAAGCTTCCTCGCCAGTGATACTGGCGGATTTAGGCTGTGGACGGGGAAGTAATAGCCAGTTTCTTGCGCCTCGTTTGCACCATGCCCAGCGCTGGATGCTGATTGACCATGATTCTGCCTTACTTAATCAATCCTACTCGCGAACCGGGCAATTGAACACGGGTAAAGGTGAGCCGCTCCAGGTCGAAACCCACTGTGTTTCCCTTAAGCAGCTTGATCACCCAGCACTTACGCACTGCGACGTAGTGACGGCATCTGCGCTGATCGATTTAGTATCTCAAGAGTGGATTGATGCCTTGGCTGCACAGTGTGCTAAACATCAGCAAGCGCTTCTTATCACTCTAAGCATTACTGGCGAATGGTACTTTACCAATGCCCAGCAGCAACCTCTGAACGGCCTTGATGATCGCTGGATCAGTGAGCTGTTCAACGCGCACCAGCGTCGGGATAAGGGCTTAGGCGATGCATTAGGCGGCGATGCTCACAGCGCGCTAGTTAAAGCGATGGCTGACTACGGTTATCGTGTTAACGAGGCTGAAACGCCGTGGCGATTGGCGGCGGGTAAGCCAGCGCAGTACCCCTTAATGTGCGCGTTGATTGAAGGATGGGCGAGCGCTGCTATCGAACAGGCTCCAGAAGCGGCGTCACGGATTGCCCATTGGAGCGATGAACGCTTACGTCAGGTAGCCAAAGGCGAGATCGGTATTTGGGTGGGCCACCGCGACTTGCTGGCGCTGCCAGCGGACGAGGGCTAACCCCATGCGACGCTGGCGCTGGCTGAGAACCCCGTGGGTGCAAAAAGGGTTAGTGAGCTTAGGGCTGCTGGCCGCTGTTGCCCTGTGGGTAGAGCCAGGCGCGGTAATGGCAGAAGTGCAGCGTTTTGCGCCGGGCTGGATGGCCCTCGCACTACTTATCAGTGTGCTGCAAGTGATGCTGAGCGCGTGGCGATGGCAATTGACGGCAGGCTTAATCGACGTGCCGCTGTGCTACCGTTATGCACTGCGGGAGTACTACTTAGCGTTGTTGGTTAACCAGTTGTTGCCTGGCGGTGTGTTGGGTGATGCGGGGCGTGCCCATCGCCATGCCCGTCAGTCTTCTTCGAAGGGAAGTGCTTGGCGTGCGGTGGTGATTGAGCGTGCCTCTGGGCAACTGGCGATTGCACTTTACACACTAATCGCCTTGTTCACGTCACCACTCTGGCTTATGGCACTGGGCTTCAGTGGCTTGATGGTAGTGGCGAGCGTAGCAGTTATCGTGATGGTGGCCGGTGTGACGCTGATGATCTGGTTGCGGCGTTCGGCGGTAACGCTACCCGCTTGGTGCGCTGCATTAGGGCAGGATATGCGTCGCGGGCTACTGCAGCGTGGTGTATGGCCACGGCAACTGGTCTCTTCTCTTGCTATCGTGCTTAGCTATGGCCTGGTGATGGTCTGCGCGGCTCGGGCAATCGGCGTCGAGCTGGCGACCTTAGATATTTTAGCGTTGGCTCCAGTGTTGCTGCTTGCCATGCTGGTGCCCCTTTCGATTGCCGGATGGGGGTTGCGGGAAGGCGCCGCCGCAGGCATTTGGATGTTTGTTGGCTTGCCTTCGGCGCAAGGTGTGGCGATATCTCTGGCTTATGGTGTGTTAGTGCTGATTTCTAGCCTGCCAGGCATTTGGGTAGCGCTGGCCTCGCGAACACGTGCTATGCCATCCAGTTCTCCGCCATCCAGTGCTGCGTCAGGCAGTGCGCCCGCTCAGCACTACGTCGAACAGCGTGTCGTCCCCGCACCGGAAAGAGCGCATCGTCGGGCGCAACGCACTCTCAAGGGTGTCGATGGGCGTCATCTGCAGCCCAGGTCTACCGGAACCGATAATCAGTGGCGCAACCAGCAAATGCAGGCGGTCAACCGCGTTCGCTTCAATGAACTGCGAAACAGTGACGCCGCCGCCTTCTACCAATACCCGCGTAAGTCCACGATCTGCCAGCCAGGTAATAACGTCGGCAGGGCGGAACTGACCGTTGATATCCAGCGGCAGCACGCAGTGTTCGGCGGCCGTTGGCGCCACCGTTACCTCTGGCCCGGTGAGGTGCAGAGTGGGTGCGGTAGGCGTGGTAAACAGTGCCAAATCAACGGGCACGCGTCCTCGTGGGTCAATCACCACTCGGGTAGGGTGCTTCCCCGTTACGCGGCGCACGGTGAGCTGAGGATTATCAGCACTCGCCGTGCCTGCGCCGATCACCACGGCATCGGCCAGCGCACGCAGTCGGTGCAGGTGCACCAAGCTTTCAACGCCATTGATGTAGTGGGAGTGACCGCTTTCCGTAGCGATGCGCCCATCCAGGCTTTGCCCCAGTTGGGCAACCACCCAGCTCGAATGACGCACCAGTGGCAGCAAACACGTCAACAGCTCCTGCGCGGCGCTTGTAACAGGGGCAGAAGAGTGCCAACCATGGGTATCAAGCGTCATTGTGACGTCACTTCTGATGCCCTGCTTAGTGTCCAACAACCATGCCCACGCTTGGTCGGTATCGATCGTCACTTCATTGGTGCTAGGCATGGTATCTCCACTCAAAAAACAGCAACTCATCATGCGGGGCCATGTTGCCCGACGCAAGCAAACGTTGTCCGCCCCAACCGGCAACTTGGAGGCCTACATGTATCACATTGAACGCGCTATTTTCGATATTCGCCGTGGACTGCCCGTGGTAATTAATACCGGAGAGCAACGTCTGTTGGTACAGGCTCTTGAAGGCAGTGTGTCAGTCGATTCACTGGCGAAACTCTCCGGCTCTCGGCCAGCACTAGTATTAACGCGTCATCGCTTGCAGGCAATGGGCATGTCGCTTAAGGCGGATGCGGCTTGCTTACCGCTCACCGAGCAAATCAGTGAGCGTGATTTGCATCACCTTGCTGTGTCCAATGAAGCGTCGAAGGCTCATTCGCTGTTAAGCGGCCTGAAGCCTGCTGGCGTGGGAGAGAGAGGCGCTGTGGCACTTATGCGTCGTGCGCTATTGATACCGGCGGCGCTGTGCGCAGAGGTAAGTGCGACATCAGCCGAGCATATTGCTCAGCAGTTATCAAAAGGCGAGCTGTTAGAAGTTAATGCCCGCGATGCAGAGAAGTGTTTAGCCGGTGCGCCGGGGATGCTAAAGCGTGTCAGTGAAGCGCGTATTCCTCTTGAAGATGCGCCTGAGAGTCGCTTCGTGCTGTTTCGTGAACCTGATGGCCTGCGAGAGCATGTGGCCGTGATGATTGGCGATTTGGCTTCTATCCCTGGGGCGGTTCCTTTGCGTATGCACTCGGCTTGCCTCACCGGTGACCTGTTCGGCAGCCTGCGCTGTGACTGTGGCGAACAGTTGCGTAATGCAGTGGCCGATATTCAAGCGATGGGTGGCGGCGTGCTGCTTTATTTGGCACAAGAGGGGCGGGGAATTGGCTTAGCCAATAAACTGCGTGCCTACACCTTGCAAGATGGCGGTTTAGACACCGTCGATGCCGACCAAGTGCTAGGGTTTGGCGACGACGAGCGGCAGTACGCGGTCGCGGTGGATATGCTCAATGCGCTAGGGATCGATAAAGTTCAGCTGTTGACCAACAACCCGCTAAAAATGGCAGCGCTGCGTGAAGGGGGGATTGAGGTCGTCTCACGTCAGGCGCTCTACGGCAGTGTGACTGATCACAATCACCGCTACCTAAGCGCCAAAGCCAACCGAGCAGGGCATTTCTTAGACGAAGTGCTTGAAGGTCGTGGGCGTTAATCTGGCGTTTTACCAGTGATAAGCGGTGGCAGGTGGGCGGTTTCGGCCACCACCTGCGCTAGCTGAGAGGCGTAGTGCCTGACTAACCGTTCACCTAATGCTTGATTAGCCTCCGTTGCATCACCGGCAACGCCGAACCTACTTAAGTCCTCGGCAAGCCAGGCAAATGCTGCGCTACCCTCTGGGCTCACTAGTGCGCCACCTTTAGGCATTGCCGGTGGTGTGGGCTGATAGCTGTCGAGCTGCACAAATTCAGGTGCTAAATGCAGCATGATGGCGGTTTCCAGCAGCCCGCCATGCAACCCGTAGCGCAGCTCATCGGCATTGATAGCACCTTCCAGTGGCGGAAGGCGTGTATAAGTGGCTTTCACTACGCGCATTGCAAATTGCTTGCGTAGTGTCAGCGCGGCAAGGTCCATCACGGCTTTATTGCCGCCGTGGCTATTAATCAACACCAGCTTTTTTATACCTGCCTGGGCAATGCTTTCGCCGTAAGCCTCTAATGTCGCGATGGCTAGTGGAGCGGGTAGGCTAAGCGTTCCAGCAAAGCTGGCGTGTTCGTCGCTCGCACCGACGGCAATTGCTGGCAGACACAGCACGTCGAGTGCTGGGTCAATCATGTCTAACATGGCGGCTTGTAACCCTTCTCCAATGATCAGGTCGGTGCCCAATGGCAGGTGCGTACCGTGCTGCTCAATGGCCCCCAAGGTGATCACTGCGACTGGATCACCTTCGGCAATCGAGGCGAGCTGGGGAGCGGTGAGGGTTTGCCAGTGATAAATCATGTAGGTTCTCTTGTTTTAAAGCCCGTGTTTTAAAGACTTATGCGGATGCGTTTAACAGCGGATGGTCGGCGCGGCAGGCGTAGAGATCCCCAGAGGCTAAGCCGTCAACGCCATCGTTGAGCCACTGGGTAATGGTTTCAGGGGATTGCCAGGTTGACCAGCGGAAGTGGCGCTGCTCACCGGCAATTGCATTGAAACGGTAGTCACCAAGGCGGCACAGCTGGTCAACGCAGGAATGGCTGACCTCTAACACGCCCGCAACAAACTCTACCGAAAGCGCTGCTACCGGGTGGTTAAGCCCCATCAGTACTTCTGCTTCAAACCCTTCAACATCAATTTTTATAAAGCTTGGTTCGCCGTAAGTGGCGATCAGTTGATCCAGTGTAGTGACTTCCACTCTTAACTGCTGTTCCCACTGCACGTGCTGAAAGCCAGGGTTGCGTTCGCCCACCTGATGTCGCCATTCGGTCGCTAGGGTAGAGAGGGTCGGGTTGCTAACACTGATAGCGATATCCGCATAGCCGGGCTGCGGTCCAGCGGCCAGTGGTAAGAGCGTGATGTTAGGCTGATTAAGTATCCGTTTAAACCATTTGGCCAGTGCTGGCTGTGGCTCTAATGCCACTACCTTAGCACCTAGCGCGTGGAAGGCGGCACTACGGTCGCCTAAGTGAGCGCCAATATCAAAAGCGATATCGCCCGGTTGAATAAACGGACGATATAACTGCTTCAGACCCCTTTGCCTTCCTGGCCGCCAGTAAATAAACAGTGAACGCGCCATACCGCTGGTACTGCGGAGCCGATGGAAAAAAGCAGAAGGCATTAGTAAGGCTCCTTAACGGGTGGGGCATGTTTGGTTGCTGTTTGAATGTGATAGCGAAACGATTGGCAGGGCATATCGCCTGGCTGTTCCTGGGGAAGCGCTAGAGAAAGTGTTAGCGACGGGCGAGATAAGGTGGCACTGGATTGATGGCTACGGCTTTCTAACGCGGCAAAGTCCTCCAAAAGAGGTGGTTGTTGTGCTGAACTCGGCGTTTGCAGTAAGCCGAACTTGCGGCTAACGAGGCCTCCCCAAGTGGCACTGCTGGAATATTTCACCAGTGGAGCGGCTCCAATCAGCCCCAGCCATGCGGGGGTTAACCAACCAAACGCAGAGGGTGAAAAAAGCATCATCGTGCCTGCCCAAGCAATACCACACAGCGTCATCCACCCAGTGTGGTGCCATGTCTCTCGCCAGCTTAGCGAACGCTCTCCCCGGTGTTGAGTTTGCCAGTCAATGGCCCGGCCAATCAGCACGTTAACGATAAATAAGCTGTGCCACGCCATCATCAGTGGTGCAATCAATGCAGCAAACAGAATTTCCAATAGCGTGCTGGTGACAAGCTTGAGTCGCCCACCATACGCATGGGGACATTGCCAGAACGTCAATAATAGACCCAGCAGCTTGGGCGCAATCAACATACCCAGCGTTACGCTTAACAGCCCCAAAGAGAGGGCTTCAGGCAGAGGCGGGTTTGAGGTGGTCTCAATGGCTTGATAACCCACCATCAGGCTGGTGCAGAGTAGAAGCCCAAGCCAAACAAGCGAAGAAAGGTAGGCAAACGCGCCAAATAAAAAGTGGAGCCGACTAATCGGGTGAAACCCTGCGCCGGTGAGTAAGCGTAAGTGCTGCAGATTGCCCTGTAGCCAGCGGCGATCACGCTTGGCAAAGTCGAGCATGTTGCTTGGCATGGCTTCAAAGCTGTTGTGTGACGCGCTAGCGTAAGGGTTATGGCGAGATACGGCGGTGGTCGCAGAGGTATCCAGTAACACCTGCCAGCCGCCCCGTTTCAGGAGAGCTGCTTCGACGAAATCGTGACTTAATAGCTCCCCTCCCAGCGGTGGCTTACCTGAAAGGATAGGTAACCCTGCATGGGCCATAAAGGCGCGTGTGCGAATAATTGCATTGTGGCCCCAGTAATTTGCCGCATCACCCTGCCAGAAGCTTTGGCCCGCTGCCAACATCGGGCTGTAAAGTGCTGAGGCTAGCTGGGTAAAATGGCCAAATAGCGTGCGTTGGCCAACGGGAATAGGCACCGTTTGAATAAGTCCTACGCTGGGTTGGCGCTGCATCCGGTGGACTAAGTGCAGCAGTGTAGCGCCACTGATTAGGCTGTCGGCATCTAGCACCACCAAGTAGTCATAGCGGCGGCCCCAGCGGCGGCAAAACTCTGCAATATTGCCAGCTTTTCGGCCGTCATTATTAGGGCGTCGCCGATAATGCACGGCTATCTGTCCGGCAAGGCGCTGTTGCAAGGCAGCCACATGGGCCTCTTCGATGTCTGCCATGGCCGAATCTTGGGTGTCGCTCAATACAAACACTTCAAAGTGCTTGTTGATAGCACTGGGTGTTCCTGCACCATACGCTTCTGCTTGCTGGAGAAGTGAACGACACGTTGCTTCTAGCCCCGCAATGGTAGGGATAGGAGGTTCTGCATAAATAGGCATTACGAGTGCGGTGCGGCTGACTAGCAGGCTGGCATTGGGGTTCACAATGGCTTGGCGACGTAAGCTGAGTGGATCGCGACGTAGCGCACAAAGCACAAAGCCACACAGTGCTCCCCAGAAAGCCAGCACTATCCAAGTAAACGTTAATGCAAATAGGATCAACATGGTGAGCTGCCAACCAATGGCAAGGTTGGCAACGACTTTCGCCATTGCGATACAGCCACCGATGGTTGTGGCTAACACCGTGAAAGCAAGGAAGACTCGGCGACCGTTAAGCCAGGGCATCGAAGGTCGCAACGCGTGGAGATCAGGCATCGGGATACCACACGTAATTCCAAGTTTCAGTAATCGGCTCTCCTTCAACCGTCAGCCGTAGCCGGATATCACTGGGCTCGCTGCTGGGGGGCAATCGGAAAGTGGCCCGTTGTCCGTTGTTGGGCAGTGTTTTGACTTGAGGTAGTAATACCTCGCCATTTAGCACGCTGATGTCCAGCTCGATTGGCTCGCTTGAGGTCAGATCATCCAGTTTGCCGCCCTGGAAATCGACGATGAATTGGCGCTGATCAGCAGAGGGGGAGTCGGCCTCACCTGGAACCGCTGCGCTGCCATGGCGGGTGCGCACAACCTTGCCCAGTGAATTAGCCTCGGGCTGTTCATTGAGCGTAAACGTTCGATAGTGAAGATGGCGTGATTCGCCAGCAGTGAGCGCCTCCTCTGCCACCCAATAAGCCACTATATTGTCGTGAGTCTCATCTGGCGTGGGGATTTCGATGAGCTCTACATGCCCTGGCCCCCAGTCAGCAAGGGGTTCGACCCATTGGCTAGGGCGGCGATGGTAGTGGGCTTCAAGGTCCAGGTAGCGGCTAAAGTCCCGCTCCCGTTGCATTAAACCAAACCCATTGGGCGCATCATCTATAAACGTTGATACGCGTACGGATGAGGGATTTTGCAACGGCCGCCAAATCCACTCGTCGGACCCCGTGTGTATTAGCAAGCCATCAGAATCATGTACCTGAGGACGAAAGTCGTCAGCTCGTTCGGTGCTGGCTTCCCCAAAGGTGAACATGCTGGTGAGCGGGGCAACCCCTAGCTTTGCTATATCAGAACGTGCAAACAGTGTTGCTTCTACAGCTGCCTCAGTGCTCTCGCCCGGCGTTAGCGTAATGCGGTAGGCACCGCTTAGTGATGGGCTATCCATGAGGGCGAGTAGCGTAATGCTGTCAGAATCTTCATCAGGCTTATAAAGCCAGAATTCACGAAATTCAGGGAACTCTTCACCACTGGCTAGTGCGGTATCAATGGCAAGACCGCGGGTAGAAAGGCCGTAGGCTTGGTCGCGTCCTACTAGACGGAAGTAGCTTGCGCCAAGAAAAACAGCAAATTCATCGGCATAATCCTCATTATTGATAGGGTAGTGCAGCCTAAAACCTGCATGTCCGCTGCCCGTTAAGTCATTCTCCAACAAGCGGTTGGAATCACCATCGTACTGAAAGTCATCTGCCGAGAAAGAGAGTGGTTCAACGTCACCATTTTCGACCACATTAATTGTGACGGGGGTTTGAAATATAAATCCGCTATGAAATAGCTGCATACTAAAAGGGCTTTCATCGCGCCAGTATGCGCGTTCGGGATTAAAGCGGATTTGTCGATACAGGTCGTAATCTAACGACTTCAAAGCGCTGGGAAGCGTCTCATTTGGGGGTTGATAAGGCGCATCGGCCAGGGTTTGGGCACGCTCAATAACGTGGTCAAAAACACCATCATCGTTGGCAATCGCAGAAAAGGCGATCAGGCAGTTAAATGACAACATCCATTTTGCTGCAGTACGAACACTCATGGGCGAGTTCCTTTCGATTGCATGCCAACGTGGTAACCATAAAATCAGTATATGAAATATTTCAACAAAAGTTATACCATTAAGCCTATTGGTATATGATTTTTATGGTCGTGTGCAAGCTTTAAACTCCATTAAGCGTGTAATGTTTAGGTGATTGCTATGCTGTTGAAGCGCTGATGATTCGTCTTCTACTCACATGTATAACGCTCAACTTTCTACTGGTATTGCCGCTTTGGTGGCGTTTCGGTGAGGTTGGCTCTCCTCTAATTGCTTGGGAAGCATGGCTTGTAGCCCCCGTAATGCTGTTTATTCGCCCTGGTAGCTTACGTCGCTGGTTGGCTATTTTGTTGGTGGGCTGGCTTGCTTTGGTATCGGCAGCCAACCTAGGTGATGCCGCGACACACACTGCGTTTGGGCGATCACTTAACCTCTATCTGGACGTGCCCTTGGTGCGCTCTATCTACCATTTGCTAGTAGGTAATGTAGGTCAACTCGCCGCAACTTTCCTGATGTTGCTGGGCACTGTGGCTCTGCTAGGTAGTTTATGGGTGATGCTGCGGTTGCTGCTGCCTGCTAAGCCTTTATCGGTGAGGAGTGCTCCAGGTGCTTTAGCCATCTTCGTCATGATCACTGCAGCAGGTTTCGCGGTTTCCGAGGCTAATGGCAAGCGCTTAGTTGCTAAATCAACGCTGCCTGCTGTTAACACCACGCGTTTTCAGTGGGAACAGGTAGTGGCGACTCATCAGGCAAGAGTGGCGTTTACCGAGCAGTTACAGGATACACCGTTGGAGCCTAGACCATTGCCTGGTTTGTTAGGGCGCAACGTCTTATTAACGTTTATTGAATCTTATGGTGTGTCGGCCATTAATGATGCTCGCTACAGCAATGTCGTACTGCCTACGCTAGATGACATACAGCAACGTTTGGGACAGCGCGATCTACACGCTGTTTCGGGGTTGCTAGAAGCGCCTATTCGAGGAGGTCAGTCTTGGCTTGCCCATGCCACGGCACTAAGCGGACGCTGGATTGATAATCAGCTATGGTATCGGCTGATGCTGGAAAGCGATCATTCAACGCTTATTAGTGATTTTAGTAGCACTGGGCAGCGGACGCTCAGTGTCATGCCTGCCATTACATTGGCTTGGCCAGAAGGGCTGGCCTACGGATTTGATGAGATTGCAGCAGCGAAAGACTTACCCTATGCAGGCCCACCGCTGAACTGGGTCACGATGCCCGATCAGTTCACGCTGGATTACACCCAACGACACTTATTAGGTGAGGCGCCGGTATTCGCGCAACTCGCACTTATCTCTAGCCACGCACCATGGACGCCAATTTTACCCGTTTTCGAAGACTGGTCGATGATTGGCGATGGGCGTATTTTCGCCCCTTGGGAGGAGGCCGGCGATCCGCCAGAAGTGCTCTGGCAGGATATTGAACGCATTCGCGATCATTACGCTTGGTCGATAGACTACGCTGTGAAGGTCACTGGGCGCTGGGCCGAGCGAGTGGTTGATGACAATACTCTATTGATTGTACTGGGAGATCATCAGGCGGCACCGCTGATTACCGGCGACAACGCCAGTGCAGCGGTGCCTGTCCATGTGATTAGCGGTGACCCCCAGCTCTTAGCACCTTTTAAGGCACGTGGTTTTATTGATGGCATGCTGCCGTCACTGGAAAGCCCTGAGGAAGCCGCGAAAATGAGCCAGCTGCGTCATTGGCTACAGCAAGACTTTGGCACGCCAGCATTAACCTCTTCTTGGTCAACGACAGGGGCGACACCATGATCCAGCCCGTCATCCTTAGCGGTGGTAGTGGTACGCGGCTTTGGCCACTTTCACGAGAGCAGATGCCAAAGCAGTTCTTGAAGTTAACGTCTTCCCAAAGCCTGCTGCAGCAAACGCTTGCGCGTTTGGCAGGGTTAGATGCTCAGCCGCCTATATTGATCGGGCACCATGCTCATCGGTTCTTAATGGCGGAGCAGTTACGGGAGAGCGGTCTACCGGGAACGTTGGTGTTAGAGCCAGAAGGGCGTAACACGGCACCGGCAATTGCCTGCGCTGCGCTACTAGCCCGCCAAGCGGGTGACGATCCACTGCTGCTGGTGCTTCCAGCAGATCACGTTATTGGCAATTTAGCAGCGTTTACTCACAGCGTCGCTTGCGCGGAACCGCTTGCTGCCCAAGGGTATCTCGTTACGTTTGGCGTAGTGCCTACCTATCCAGAAACAGGCTATGGCTACATTGCTTGTGGCCGCCCTTTGGGCGATGGCCACCAGATCTCATCATTTATCGAGAAACCTAGCGCAGAGCGTGCCCAGCATCTGTTAGAGGCAGGCAATACCCTGTGGAATAGCGGTATGTTTTTACTGCAAGCCTCCACTTACCTGTCTCAACTTGAACGGCTGCAGCCAGCCATGCTGGCTGCCTGCCAACAAGCTGTTAACGACGCTCAGCGTGACTTGGATTTTTTACGCTTGGGTGAAAATGCATTTTGCTCATCTCCGGCGGAGTCGATCGAGTACGCTGTCATGGAGCACTGCGACCGAGCGGCAGTCGTCCCGTTGGATGCCCAATGGAGCGATATTGGTAGCTTTGATGCATTATGGGCAGCGCAAACGCCCGACAAAGCAGGCAATGTGGTTAACGGTGACGGGATCCTGACCAATACACAACGCTCGCTTGTTATTGCTAAGCACCGCCTGGTGGCAACGCTCGGTGTTGAAGATCTGATCGTGGTGGAAACATCAGATAGCGTGCTGGTTGCCCACCGCGATCAGGCTCAGCAGGTTAAACAACTGGTGGCATCACTCACTCAAGCGGGGCGACGTGAACCCCACGCTGCGCCGTTAGTTCATCGCCCTTGGGGAAGCTTTCAGGCTATGGATAGTGGCGAGCGCTATCAAGTGAAGCACATCACGGTGAAACCTGGAGGGCGGCTTTCGCTGCAGCGTCATCACCACCGTGCTGAACACTGGGTCGTCGTGAGTGGCACCGCCCAAGTCACTGTCGACGAGCGGACCTATCTTGTCAGTGAGAACCAGTCCACCTATATCCCAATTGGCGCACTACACCGGCTGGAGAACCCTGGAAAAATCCCTTTGGAGTTGATCGAAGTCCAGTCGGGCAGCTATTTAGGAGAAGATGATATCGAGCGATTAGATGATGTATACGCTCGACACATTGATGAGTAGGGGAGCTTAGTTGTTACCAGAGCCAACTGCCAGGACGAGCCGGTGGCTCTCCCTTGCGCACTGCGATCCAGCCAATAATACAGCGGACACCAAGCCACACGGCTAATAGTGGCCATAGCAGCGTGCCTACTAACATTAAGCTAAGGGTAAAGGTGGCGATAAAGTAGAGGCAGCCTATCCAAAAAGTCCGGATCAAATAGCGGTAGTGCGCTTGCAACCACGGCGCTGCCTCTTTGCGATACACGTAAGCGACTATAACGCCAATCAACAGTGTAATATTGGCTGTTACTAGACCCGCTAAGTAGAGCGCGTAAATGATCTGGGGTGGGCGCGTTTCCTCAGTGGGACTATAACGCTGGGTCATAAATTACCTCGTTACCCGTTAGTAAATCCGAAATTCTTTGGCGTTTGCCAGCCCTTGCTGTTGCTCTATGACTTTGCGATAGCGCTTGTACTCCCACTGATACTGCGTTGGATCAAGCGCAATTGACGCTTCGACGCTGGCATTAACACCGGTGGCTGAAACCACATCATCGGCGCTGTAAACCTGCTCATCGGCGTCAAGGAAATGAATTTCAAATCCCTTTCCAGGCACTCGTAAGGCAACGCCAGTGACTACTCTTGCCTGAGTGCGGGCGACCAGTTTCGGTAGCAGCGTTGCCGTGTAGGCATCGCGCCCATAAAAAGGGGCAAATACACCGCTGCCCCAGTTCGGTTCTTGATCCGGTAAGATGCCAATAGCTTCGCTGCGCTTAAGTGCTTTGAGAAGGGCAGCGACGCCTCTGGCGTTGGTGGGTACCAAGCTGGCTCCCATGCGCTCGCGGCCATGGCGAATAATAGGCTCAAGGTCGACAATTTTGGGTGGTTCGTACATGGCGGTAAAAGGGAAGTGGCTGGAGAGCCAAAAATTAAGCACCTCCCAGTTACCAAAGTGCGGAGCAAGCACAATGACGCCGCGGCCATCGGCGCGGGCGCTGTCTAGTTTATCTCGGCCATGAACCGATAAAATGCTGGCCTCTACTTTTTCGGGCGCAGCCATCCAGGCATGGCCAAGTTCCAGCATAGTCGCTGCCGAGTGGCGCAGGCTTTGTATGGCAAGGGCTTTGCGCTGACTGGCAGTGGCTTCTGGGTTGACCACTTCCAAATTGATTTCCGTCACCTGGCGCTCTCGTTTGCTAAAGCGATAGACCAGCGGACCCAAAAGCACGGCGATACGCCAAAGCGCGCCAAGCGGCCAGCGCGCCAGTAGTTTCCAAATTGATGTGATGGCACGTGCTTGGAAACGTGATTTTTTAGAAGGTGACTGCTCTGTCATAAGTTACAGGAACCAGCTATCAACGTTGGTTGGCGCACGCTTCTCCTGCAGCCCCTTAAAGCCTTTCACACAGCGAACGATAAACCATACTGCCAACGCCAATAGCATGGGGATGCCAATCAGAATAAACGTTAGCAACGTGGCGATGCTGCCGTAGAGCAGCCCAATCCAAAACGTACGGATCTGGTAACGGTAGTGCTCATCTAGCCATTCAGGGCCTTTACCACGATAGACATAGGCGATAACGATGCCGACCAACGAGGTGAACCCTACCAAGAAGCTTGCCAAATAAAGCGCGTAAATCACCATCGCCATGGTGGTATCCGGCTGTTCTGAAGACGTACTTTCGTTAATTACTTCACCTTCTAAAGGTGCTTTGTTGGCATCGTCGTGCATAACCGATCCTTTTTGCTATTCGCTATGAGGCGTCCCCGAGGACGCCGTTAAAGCTCACTATGATAGCGCGGCTGGCGCGGCTTATCATTAGCGGGTAGCAGGTCGGCAGATTTCCAGCAAATTACCGTCTGGGTCGCGTAAGTAAATCGACTCAATTGGACCATTAGCGCCTTGGCGAGCAACCGGGCCAAGTTCTACGTCAATAGCAAGTGCATCCAAGTGCTGTTTGAACTCATCCAGTGGCAATTGGCAGCGCAGGCATAAATCCAGGCTGCCTGGGGTAGGGGTGGCAGAAACAGGCGCAATATCAGTGTCGGTTTGATGCAGGCGTAGTGCCGTGTCGCCTAGCATAAGATCCACCCGCTGCGCGTCTCGGTAGCGCACGTCTAACCCCAGCACACGGGAATAAAAATCCACGGCGCGACCCATATCAGTCACCGTAACAACAAGATGGTCAAAACCTGAGAGCATGCCACTTTCCTTAAAACAAACGTAAAACATGAGAATACGATGATGCGACGCTGTCCGCTATGCAATACGCCTAAACCGGCCCTTTATCACCAAGACCGTCGCCGCGATTACTACCAGTGTGCCACGTGCGCCTTGGTGTTTGTGCCTGCCGAACAGCACTTAGATGCACGTCAAGAAAAAGCAGAGTACGACCAGCACCAGAATTCGCCGCATGATACGGGATATCGGCGTTTTTTGGGGCGTTTATTTGCCCCGCTAGTGGCTAAGCTGCCACAAGATTCCCATGGGCTGGACTTTGGCTGCGGCCCAGGGCCTACGCTGTCGGTGATGTTTGAGGAGGCGGGGTTCGCGATGGCGGTTTACGATATTTTTTACGCCCCTGACGTTGAAGTACTCAACCGCCAGTATGACTTTATTACTGCCACCGAGGTGTTAGAGCATCTTGCAAGGCCAGGCGAAGAGCTTAGTCAATTGGTCGAGAAATTAGTCCCTGGGGGCTATCTTGGGGTAATGACAAAGCGTGTCAGTACTCCAGAGGCATTTGCCCGCTGGCACTATATAAACGACCCGACGCATGTGTGCTTTTTCAGCGAAGCGACGTTTTGTTGGATAGCCGAACGTTGGGATATGGCGGTGGAGTTTCCAGCGGCGGATGTGGTGTTGCTTCGCCGCTGACCATTATCTTGATGACCAGGTGCCATAACACATCACTTATGCCATCTGGCCGATGGCCTTGCGAAAACGAGACAAAGAAAAAGCGAATAGAGCGCTACCGATCAACAGTAGAAGCAGAAACTGCGGCCACACTACGTTTATTCCCGCACCGCGATAGAGGATTGCCTGACCCAGTTCGACGAAGTGAGTGGTTGGGGCGAGCAGCATGATGTGCTGGACAATTTCCGGCATGCTTTCGCGTGGTGTCGTACCCCCGGATAGCAGCTGCAGCGGTAACAGTACCAGTACCATCAACATGCCAAACTGTGGCATGTTGCGTGCTAGGGTGGCGAGAAAGATACCCATAGACGTGGTAGCGAAGAGGTGAAGTGCTGCCCCCACGGTGAACAGTGCCACCGAGCCTGCTATCGGTACCTGTAAGGCCCAACTAACGACTAAATAGAGCGAAAGCAGCGCAGAGATTAGAACCACTAGACCCATTGACCAGACCTTGGCCAGCATAATTTCTGTCGGGGTGACTGGCATTGCTAATAGATGCTCAATGGTGCCGTGCTCGCGTTCGCGTATCAACGCTGCGCCCGTGAGAATGATAGAGAGCATGGTAATGTTATCAATGATTGACATCAGCGACCCGAACCAAGCTTTTTCGAGCCCTGGATTAAAGCGCGCTCGCAGTACTAGGTCGACGGGTGGGGCACTATGATTGCGGTAACGTTGAGTAAACTCGTTGATCTCGTCCATGACGATTTGCTGTATATAGCCATTGCCAGTAAAGGCTTGGCTCATGCGTGTGGCATCAATATTGAGTTGAATCTGAGGAGCGTGGCCAGCCAGCACGTTGCGCTGAAAATCGGGAGGTATATTGAGGACGAAAGTGTAGTGGCCTGCATCGAGTCCAGGGTCAACCTCATGAAGTGATATCTTGTCTGGGGTGGCGAATTGGGGGGGATAGAACGCCGTGACAATACGAGATGACAGCGGCGAGTTATCTTCATCGACGATAGCGATGGGAGCCATGTGCAGACTTTCGGGCAAGGCGGTCGCTTTGGTGTAGACCGAGATGCTGCACACGTAGGCGATCAGTATTAGCATAATCGGGTCGCGGATAAGGCTCCATAGTTCCTTGACGCCCAGCCGGTAGATAGTCAAGACACTATGCATCTCAGCGCTCCTGGTTTTTTAACAGGAAAATAGAAAGCCCCATGATTGTTGGAACTGCGATCAACAGTGGTACAAACAGGGTATAGAGGTCACTAAGCCCCAGCGCTTTGCTAAATACACCGCGAGTGATGGTTAACATGTAGGAGGTGGGGTAGATGGTGCCAATGAAACGCCCCACGCCTTCTAGTGAACTGACCGGGTCGATCATCCCTGAGAACTGCACGGCGGGAATCAACGTCCCGATGATGGCGAAGAACATCGCTGCGATCTGGCTGCGCGTTAAGGTCGAGGCGAGCAGCCCCATACCCGTAGCGATAATGCTGTAGATCACTACTGCTAGCAGCAGCGTCAGGAAGCTGCCTTTGATGGGCACACCAAATAGCGTGACCGCGAGTAATGCCATCAGTAGAAAATTGATGATAGCGAGAGCGATATAAGGCAACTGCTTGCCGACTAGAAATTCGCTACGGGTGACGGGTGTGACATAGAGGTTGATGATCGATCCCAGCTCTTTTTCCCGCACGACGGCCAGAGCGGTCAGCATCGCCGGTAGCATCATTAACAGTAGTGGGATGACTGCTGGCACCATGGCTGGCAGGCTTTGAACATCAGGGTTGTAGCGAAAACGGGTTTCGACATTAGCAGCGGGGGCACTGAAATTAGTCGCGGCTTGCCCTGCTTGCTCGAGTAGCCACTGTCGATGGATACCCTGCACGTAGCCGCGTGCGGTTTCAGCACGCTGGGGCATCGCACCGTCAATCCAGGCGCCGATTTCAACCTGGCTTCCTCGCTTCACATCACGGCCAAAGCCGGGAGGGATTTCAATGGCTAGGGTGAGTTTGCCACTGCGCATGCGCTTGTCCATATCTGCGTAATCAATCAATGGCGGCTGTTCGATAAAGTAGCGGGAGCCGGATAGATTCAGAGCATAGCTATTGCTCAAGGTCGTCTGGTCGCGGTCGAGGATGGCATAGCTGAGATCCTCCACGTCCAGGCTGATGCCATAGCCAATGACCAACATCAGAATTAGCGAGCCAAGCAGGGCGAGGGTGCCGCGGACCGGGTCGCGGCGAAGCTCCAACGATTCTCGCCAAGTGTAGCTAAGTAGACGCTGGAGACTAAAAGCGCTGTGTTTTACCGCGTTATGAGGCATGGAGGGCGGTAATGCGGCCTCTGGAGTGGACGTTGTCTCGGGGGGGGCTTGGTCCTGCTCGCCGGCGCCAGCTTCGGTCAAGTAGCCGATGAACGCCTCTTCCAGAGTCGCTGCCCCACGTTTTTCCACCAGTGCTGCTGGCGTGTCGCTATCGAGTACTTGACCGGCGTGCATCATCGACATGCGATCACAGCGCTCGGCTTCATTCATGAAGTGGGTAGAAATGAAAATGGTCACCCGGTCACGGCGAGCTAGCTCAATCATGAGTCGCCAGAAGTTGTCGCGGGCAATGGGATCAACCCCGGAGGTCGGTTCATCCAGGATGAGTAGCTCGGGCTTGTGGACCATTGCCACCGCCAGGGACAGACGCTGACGGATGCCTAGTGGCAAACTTTCCGGCAGGCTGCCGCGTACCTCTTGTAGGCCGAAGCGTTTCACCATCTCATCCACGCAGGTGGCTATCTCCGCTTCAGGGACCTGGAAAAGGCGGGCGTGCAAGATTAGGTTCTGCTCAACGGTTAGTTCGCCATACAGTGAGAACGCCTGGGACATGTAGCCCACGCGGCGGCGGGTGTCGATATCGCGGGTATCCACCTGTTTGCCGAACAGCCACGCCTGGCCTTCACTGGCCGGCAACAAACCAGTAAGCATCTTCATGGTGGTTGATTTGCCACAACCATTGGAGCCAAGAAAGCCGAAAATCTCGCCACGCCGGATCCGAAAGCTGACGTGGTCGACGGCGACAAAATCGCCAAAGCGCATGGTGAGGTCCTTAGCCTCGATGGCGATTTCATCGTCATCTTGCGCCAACGGCGGAATATGCACTGGTGCATAGTCGCGTTTTTTCTCTTCCGGTAGCAAGGCGATAAAGGCAGCTTCCAGGGAACTGCTGTCAGTTCGCTCTAGCAACGCCGCCGGCGTTCCGGTAGCAAGAATTTTGCCGTCATCCATGGCCACTAGCCAGTCGAAGCGCTGGGCTTCATCCATGTAAGCGGTTGCTACCACTACACTCATCTGTGGTCGTTGGCGACGAATACGCGCGATCAATTCCCAAAACTGGGCGCGGGCCAGTGGATCGACGCCAGTGGTTGGTTCGTCGAGGATCAATAAGTCGGGGTCATGTATCAGCGCACAGCACAGCCCCAGCTTCTGTTTCATACCGCCGGAAAGTTTGCCTGCTGGACGGTTTAGGAATCCGTACAGCCCTGTACTACGGGTCAAGTCGTCGATTCGGCGACGTCGTTCGATATTCCCATGGCCAAAAAGGCGAGCGAAGAACTGCAGGTTTTCTTCTACTGAAAGAGTTGGGTAGAGGTTCTTGCCTAATCCCTGGGGCATATAGGCAATGCGTGGGCAAATGCTATCGCGATGACGCTTACTGGACATATCGCCACCGAGCACTTCAACTTGCCCTTCTTGGACAGCGCGCGCTCCAGCAATAAGCGCTAACAGGCTAGATTTTCCAACGCCATCAGGCCCTATCAGCCCAATCATACTGCCCGCAGGAATTTCCAGGTCAATGCCCGCCAGGGCAACCTGCTTACCGTAGCGCAGTTGAATGCCAGCTAGTGTTACTACCGCTGGCGATGAGGGCGGTGTCACTATCATTGCGGTACCCGAATAGCCAGCTCAGCAGGCCACTCTGCGTCGGGGTCGAGCTTGACCCAGGTTTCTCCAGGGACACCGGTCTTAACTTGCTCAAGATGACGTTGTAGAAGGTCTCGATCAATCTGTGCTTTCACTCGGAACATCAATTTTTGTCGTTCCGAAGCTGTCTCTACCGTCTTAGGCGTAAATTGTGCAGTGCTGGCAACAAACGAGATACGTGCCGGTATGACTAGCTCAGGTGCCGCATCTAGAATAATACGTGCCTCGCTGCCCAGGGCCACACGACCTGCTTGCTCGGCAGGAAGGAAAAACGTCATGTGTACGTCGCTAAGATCGACTAGGTTCAGCACTCGCCCCCCGCTTGGAAGCACCTCGCCGGGTTGGGCAATGCGAAATTGCACACGCCCTGCACGAGGCGCAACCAATTGACTATCGGTGATATCTGCGTCGATACGCGTGATAGTGGCTTCGGCGGCAGTGACTGCAGAGCGGGCTCCTGTCACCTGGGCGCGAGCCGCCGTGATGGCTGACTGTGCGGCATCAACCTGGGCGTTAGCGGCGGCAACAGCTGCTCGTGCACTATTGACCCGAGCGCGATCATCATCGAGTTCTTGTGCTGAAGCGGCTCCTTCCCGCGATAAGGTTTCTGAGCGAGCCAAGCGGCGCTGGGCCGCATCAAGTTCACTTTCACGCTGAGTCACTACGGCCTGGGCGGCGAGATGGTCGCTTTGGCGCAGAGCAACTTGCGCTTCTGCGCTGAGTACAGCATTGAGTGCCTGTTGATGCTGAGCTATTGCCTCGTCGCGCTGAGCTTCCAGTACCTGGATCTGCATGCGCGCCAGGGGTTGGCCAACGGTGACAAACTCGCCTTCATCGACCAGTACTGCGTCAACACGTCCAGGAAGCTTGGTGGCGATATCTATTTCAGTGGCCTCGATACGCCCATTGCCGCTAGCGAAGTCTTCCCCTAGGCCTTCGTCGCGTAACTCAGTCCAATAGTAGTAGCCTCCGGCAGCAATAAGGGCTACCCCAGCGGCAAGGATCAGCTTCTTAAGTGGAAAATGCATATTACGAGGCCCCTGTGTCATTCAGCATGAGGTGGAATAAGGGCAGAGTTGCTTACCACAGCAACTGATCCGCCGCCCAGGGCGGTATATAAAGCCACTCTGGCTGACAGCAGTTGGCGGCGAACCTCTACCCGCTGTTGTTCCGCCGATAGCAGGTCGCGCTGGGCATCCAAAACTTCTAGGTAGGGCACCGCACCGCTTTCATAGCGCAGCATGGCTAAGCGAGCGCGTTCACGCTGCACTGCTAACATGTCATTGGCAGTTTCCACTTGTTCAGCTAGCCAGCGGTTTGCGGCCAGCGCGTCAGCAACATCACGGAAAGCTTGCTGGATGGCTTGTTCGTATTCGACTACCGCTTGTTCTCGGCGCAACTCTGTCAGAGTCAGGTTGGCCCGTCGGCGACCGCTATCAAAAATGGGCAGTGACAGGGTGGGCGAGAAATTCCATGCTTGGCTATCGGCTCCTAGCAGGCCGTTCAAGTCGGCACTTGCCGTGCCCAAGCTCCCGGTCAGCGCGATACGCGGGAAGAAAGCTGCCCGCGCTGCGCCAATATTGGCGTTGGCAGAGCGCAGCAGGTGCTCGGCTGCGCGAATATCAGGTCGGCGGATCAGTAAATCTGATGGCAGCCCCGGCGCGAGAGGGGCTAGAGTATCCTCCGCTATTTTATGCTCATCACTTGTTACTGTTTCGATGGGTGAGCCAACCAGTAGTGCCAGGGCATTTGCCTGCTGAGCATGGGCTTGTTCCAGCTGAGCGCCTAGTGCCTTGGCCTGCTGCAGCAACATTTCAACCTGGGTGAGTTCCAGTGGTGAAGTGGCGCCCACTTCTACGCGCCGGGTAAATATCCGCAGTGATTCCTGCCGACTGTCGATGGTGCGGCGGGCTAGATCCAAGCGTTCATCTAGCTCCTGAAGGCGGAAATAGCTATCGGCAACCTGAGCGATTAGGCTGATTTCGGTGGCACGCCGCGCCTCGTCGGTGGCTAGATACTGCTCGAGGGCAGCCTCATTAAGGCTGCGTACTCTCCCCCAGAAATCTAGTTCCCAGGTGCTAAAACCAATACCCGCCTGGAACCGATTGCCAATCAGCGTATGGCCGCTAGGGCTCAGGTCAGAAGGGGTGCGTGAACGCTCACCAGCGGCTTCCACACCAAGGGTAGGTAGCAACTCAGCACGTTGAATGCCGTAGGCAGCACGTGCCTGCTCAACACGCAATAAAGCACCACGCAAGTCATAATTGGTGGCGAGTGCCTGTTCTATCAGCGCTTGTAGCTTGGTGTCGGTAAAGTAGCTGCGCCAAGCAATATCAGCATCAGCAGCCGTTGTTGGCATGCCCTCATCTGGGTAAACATCGGGTAATGTTGCTTCTGGCACCGAGTGAGGTGGTGCCAGCGAGGTACAGCCAGATAGACCCAGGACTAGCAGCATTATCGCTAAATATGCCACCTTGTCTTTTTTCTTAGGGGCGAGCCGATATTTCATGCGAATGACCGCAGGTAAGGGGGCGAACATATTGGGCATCTGATTGGCCATAGCAAATAGAAAGGAGACCTCTCCGTGTCAAGTGTGTCGATACAATGCGTGTGTCTCAGCCTGGGAAGCGTAAGTATGGCACTGTTTGTTCTAGCATTTGTTGATGTAGGGCAAGAGGGCTCATGACAGAGCCACCGCTTTCAATATCGGATGCTTTCTGGTGAGTTGCAAATGCGCTTCTCACTATTGCCGATTACACTGGCAATGGATAGCGAAAAAAACTGGTGAAACCCACGGAACGAGTGTAGATTCGCCGCCCGATTCTGCGGTTGGAGTTTTCTCCAGCCATGTGTTAGCCCTGTAGGGGGCTTTTATTCTGCGAGGCAAGATAGCGATATGTCGCGGCAACTGCTAGCCATGGCGTTAGCGCCCTTATTAGGGCTGTTTATTCTTGGGATTGGCAATGGCTTTCTCGCCACGCTGATCTCTGTGCGGCTAGACGCTGCGGGTGAGTCGGCAACGGTGATAGGTATTGTCTCCTCGGCTTACTTTATTGGCTTAGCACTTGGCGCGCTATTCAATGACCGCCTGCTGCTGCGCATAGGGCACATTCGTGCATACGGTAGCTTCGCCTCGTTGGTCGCTGTCACGGTGCTATTGCAAGGGCTGTTTTTCGATCCTTGGGCGTGGTTTGTGCTGCGTTTAATTGGCGGCTGGGCCACCGTGGGCGTTTATTTAGTGATTGAGAGTTGGTTGCTGACATCAGGCGAGCAGAAAGTACGTGGCCGATTGCTAGCGATGTATATGATCTCGCTATATGCCGCGGGCGTGATTGGGCAGTTGCTGTTAGGTGTCACCAGTGCCATGGGGGTGACAGCGCCCTTTATGGTGATTGGCCTATTGGCATCGTTATCGGTGTTGCCTATGGCCATGATTCCGCGGGTGTCACCCATTATGGAGCACGCTGAGCCGCTACCGCCGCACCGCTTGATTACGATGACGCCAACAGGGGTAATGGGGAGTTTAGGGTCTGGCATGGTGGTGGCTGCCGCCTACACCTTGCTGCCATTGTATTTGCAGCGCATTGGTATGAGCGTCAACCAGGTGGGGCAAATGATGGCCGTCGTGATTCTTGGCGCCATGCTGCTTCAGTATCCGATTGGACGCTGGTCTGACCGTCACGACCGCCAAATCGTATTGATCGCCATCAGCACTTTCTGTGTGGTGATTTCTGCAGCCATGATATGGCTTCCGATGTCTACCCCCTTACTGGCGGCGCTGCTGTTTTTACTCGGCGGCGGTGTCTTTGCGCTTTACCCGGTGGCGGTTAGCCATGCCGCCGACCGTGCTCCGGCGGGAGCGCTGGTACGTATGAGCCAGGGCCTACTATTGATCAACTCTATTGGGGCTACCATCAGCCCGCTAATGATTTCTCCAGTAATGACCGCGATGGGCGATGCTGGGTTGTTCTGGGCGTTTGGCTCGCTGAGCCTGTTTTTTGTTGTATTTTTCAGTTGGAGACGCAGTGTGCGGCCAGCGCCAGTTCCTGTGGCTCCCTTTACACCGACAACGCCGATGACCGCAGCAGGTGCCGAGCTAGTGGTTACTGAGGAACTGATGCAAGGCGCGCTCGAGCACGAGCACCTTGAAGACCTTTCTGATGTTGTACCTGACGTGGATGCTGTCGAACCCATCGTTGGCCCACCCTCAGAAGATCAAACCCATATTGTTTATTACGATGATGTGGAAACTGAGGCGCGTCGATAGCCAGTGCTGGGAGTGAGTGAAACGTAGCTAAAAACGTAGCCAAAAACGCAGCTAGCGGACTGACGTTAATTCAGCAGGTGAGACCTTGGGCTAATGGTGTGATGAAAGTAGTGAAACTACTATTCGTGATAGTGTTTTTACTAATTGCTATTTATCACCGATTTTCTCTGAGGTTTCGCCATGAATTATTATGCCGCGCCGGTACGCGATTTACGTTTTGTACTCGAAGAGCTACTCGCGCACCGCTCGCTTGCACTGCCTGGCTTCGAAGAAGCCACGCCCGACTTGGTCGAGGCGGTGCTGGAAGAGGCAGCAAAGCTTGCAGGCGATGTGTGGGGGCCGCTAAATAGTGTCGGTGATCGACAAGGTGCTAAGCGCCACACCGATGGCAGTGTCACCACCTCAGAGGGTTTCGCAGCGGCCTATCAGGCATATGTAGAAGGCGGCTGGAACGGCATTGGTGTTTCTGAAGCGTTAGGCGGACAAAACCTACCTGAGGTGGTCGCCAGCGCTGTTCAAGAAATGCTTCACGGTGCCAATATGGCCTTGGGTCTTTGCCCCATGTTGACGGCAGGTGCAATCGAAGCACTGGCGCATCATGGCAGTGAAACGCTAAAAACGACCTATCTCCCCAAGCTCGTTGAAGGCACCTGGACAGGTACCATGAACCTGACAGAGCCTCAGGCAGGCTCCGACCTTTCTAAAGTACGGACCAAAGCCATCCCTGAAGGCGACCATTACCGCATTAGCGGCCAAAAAATCTATATCACCTGGGGCGAACACGACGCCGCCGAAAATATCATTCACCTTGTGTTGGCGCGAAAACCCGATGCGCCCGAAGGCAACAAGGGCATTTCGCTGTTCCTAGTGCCGAAGTTCATGGTTAACGCAGACGGCTCGTTGGGCGAGCGCAACGACGTCACCTGTGCCTCTATCGAGCATAAACTGGGCATTCATGGTTCGCCTACCTGCACCTTAAGCTTTGGCGAAAACGACGGCGCTATTGGGTATCTGGTGGGTGAAGAGGGGCGTGGTCTTAACCACATGTTCACCATGATGAACGAAGCGCGTCACAAAGTGGGTATTCAAGGTATTGGGGTGGCTGAGCGAGCCTGCCAGCATGCGTTTGCTTACGCCTTGGATCGCACTCAGGGGCGAGCGCCTAAATCTCGTGGTGGTAACGAATGTACGATCAGCGACCACTTAGATGTGCGCCGGATGCTGCTCTCAATGCGCGCCCGCACCGATGCCCTTCGTGCTCTGGCGCTTTACTGCGCTGGCCAGCTTGACCTTGCCCGACACAGTGAAAGCGACAGCGAGCGCCAAACTGCTCAGGCATGCGCCGATGTACTGATTCCTATCGTCAAAAGCTTTTCGACCGACCAAGCCGTGGATATCGCTTCAATGGGGATTCAGGTACATGGCGGTATGGGCTATGTGGAAGAAACGGGTGCTGCCCAGCTACTTAGGGATGCACGCATCGCGCCTATTTATGAAGGCACGAATGGCATTCAGGCCCTCGATTTGGCGGGGCGTAAGTTACAGCGTGATGGTGGAGGCGCGTTATCTGCGTTAATTGATGAAGTGCAAAAAACCGCTGAGACAATGCGTTCAGAGCCTAGCCTTGCGGGTATGGGCAGTGCGCTAGCGGTCGGTGCCGATGATCTGCGTGCTGCCATGCAGCTTGTGCTTGAGCAAGGCAGTGACCCGGAAACTGGCCAAGATGCAGTGCAGGCCTATGCAACGCCGTTGCTCAATCTAGCTGGCCATGTGCTATGTGCCTGGCAAATGGGCAACGCCGCACTTCACGCGACCAGAGCGCTGCAAAAAGGCAGCGATGAGCCGTTTTATCGCGTCAAGTTGTCCAGCGCCAACTTTGTTATCACCCAGTGGCTGCCTGCTGGCCGCGCGCAACGCGCGGTTATCGAAGCGGGTATGCAGTGCCTGAGTGAATTTGAGTTAACGCCATAAAACACTGTAATGCCAAGTGCATTAACCACTCATTTCCGCCGGCCATTGGGTCGGCGGCTTACGTTAATACGCAGTAAAACGACCGTTTTAATGTGAGTGCTAACCAATAAAACAAAGGTGATTTATGAACGCATCCATTTTTGAGCAGGGCATGCCGCCCACCGTTGCTAATCATGTACCGCTCTCTCCGTTGACGTTTATTGAGCGTTCGGCGGCGGTGTATCCTGATTACCCGGCGGTTGTGCATGGCACAACACGCCGCACCTGGGCAGAAACCTGGACCCGCTGCCGGCAATTGGCGTCGGCGCTTGAAAAACGCGGCCTTCAGCCCGGCCAAACGGTAGCGGCGATGTTGCCTAACATTCCGGCAATGTTTGAAGCCCATTTTGGGGTGCCTCTGGCTGGCTGCGTGCTCAATACCTTGAATATTCGCCTGGATGCCGAAGCAATCAGCTACATGTTGGCCCATGGTGAAGCGAAAGCTGTTCTTGTTGACCCTGAATTTGCACAGGTCATCAACGAAGCCGTTGCCTTATTAGACGATAAGCCGCTGATTATTGACGTTTTCGATCTAGAGTTTTTAGGCGAAACTCAAGGCATCGGTGAGGTTGAGTACGAAGCATTGCTCGCTGAAGGTGATGCTGACTATGCCTACAAACTGCCTGAAAATGAGTGGCAAGCTATTTCACTGAACTACACCTCGGGCACCACGGGTAAGCCCAAAGGGGTGGTTTACCATCACCGTGGCGCCTACCTAAACGCGGTCAGCAATATCTTAGAGTGGGCCATGCCGCATCATCCGGTCTACCTCTGGACCTTACCGATGTTCCACTGCAACGGCTGGTGTTTCCCCTGGACAATTGCCGCCAACGCCGGTGTTAGCGTGTGCCTGCGCAAAGTTGATCCAAAGCGGATTAACGACCTGATTGTGGATGAGAAGGTCACGCACTTCAGTGGTGCGCCGATTATACTGAATGGCCTTGTCAACCTGCCTGCTGATCAGAAGCGTGAATTTGATCATCCCGTTAAAGTGACCACTGCCGGTGCCGCGCCGCCTGCATCAGTGATTGCTGGTGTAGAGAAACTTGGTATTGAAGTGACCCATGTGTACGGGTTAACCGAGGTTTATGGCCCAGTGACGGTTTGCGCTTGGCGTGAATCGTGGAATGAGTTGCCGCTGGAAGCCCGTGCCAAAATCAAGGCGCGCCAAGGGGTGCGTTACCACATGCTTGAAGCGCTTTGTGTCGCCGACCCGTTGACCCTTGAACCCGTCGCGAAAGATGGCGAGACCATTGGTGAAATTTTGATGCGCGGCAACAACGTAATGAAGGGCTATCTGAAGAATGCCGAAGCTACTGAGGAAGCCTTGGAAGGGGGGTGGTATCACACCGGCGATCTCGCAGTTTGGCACGCGGATGGCTACATCGAAATTAAAGACCGCTCTAAAGACATCATCATTTCTGGCGGTGAGAATATCTCCACTATTGAAGTAGAAGATGCCATTTATAGCCACCCAGCGGTAGAGGAAGCCGCCGTTGTGGCCAAGCCTGATGAAAAGTGGGGCGAGACTCCATGCGCGTTTGTTAAATTAAAAATCGGTTATGGTGAAATTACCGAAGCCGACATTATTGCTCATTGTCGAGAGCATTTAGCGAGCTTCAAAGTACCGAAGACAATCATTTTTAGCGAATTGCCAAAAACGTCAACGGGCAAAATTCAAAAATTTGTTTTGCGCGAAGAAGCGAAACAGCACTGATTCAGGGGATAAATAACGATGAGTGAACAACCAATCGGTGTAGTGGGAGCAGGCACCATGGGGCAGGGGATCGCTCAGGTCGTCGCTGCCAGTGGTTTTACGGTTCGTCTCTTTGATGTCGCCGATGAGCAGCTTACCCGCGCCCAAGCCAATATTGATAAAGGCCTTGGCAAGCTGGTCGCAAAACAAAAAATGAGTGAGCCAGCTAAGCAGGAAGCGCTGGCGCGGCTTTCCACGACCACTGATCTCGAAGCATTGAGTGACTGCGGTATTATTATTGAAGCTGCACCAGAACAACCCGCGCTGAAAGAAAAGCTGTTTCGTGATCTGAGTCATTTAAGCAGCGATGCTATTCTTGCCTCTAACACCTCGTCACTCTCGCTAACTCGGCTGGCTGCTGTGTGTGAGCGACCCGAGCGGGTAGTGGGTATGCACTTTTTCAACCCCGTGCCAGTGCTCAAGCTAGTGGAAGTGATTCGTGCCGAGCAGACCTCTGATACCACCGTTGAGCGCATAGAAGCGTTGGCAAAAGCGCTGGGTAAAACGGCGGTACCGATTGGTGATTCGCCAGGCTTTGCGGTTAATCGCTTGTTGGTGCCGATGATTAACGAAGCCGCCTTTATTGTTCAGGAAGGAACCGCAACGCCAGAGGCCATCGATGACGCGATGAAGCTTGGTGCTGCCCATCCAATGGGACCGTTGGCGCTGGCGGATTTGATTGGCCTTGATGTTTGTCTGGCGATCATGAACGTGTTGCAGGAAGGCTTTGGCGATCCTAAATATCGCCCCTGCCCGCTGCTAAAGCGCATGGTGGATGCGGGGTATCTGGGGCGTAAGAGCGGTCGCGGTTTCCATATATACGAGTGAGCACGCGTAAGCGTATCAGGTCAGTCAAGCGCGACAAAAGAAGTGATTGCCTACCAACCAAGCGTTCGCTAGGGTTGGTAGGTGTTCACTTTAAATGCGTAATAACAATTAAGGAGCCTGTATGAGCGATGCAGTGATTGAAAAAGTTGATAACGACGGTGTGGTACGCCTAACGATTAATCGCCCTAAGGCATTGAATGCACTGAACAGTGATGTGCTGAGTGCCTTAGAAGCTTATCTTGTGGAGCTTGAAACGCATCCACGTTTACGCGCTGTCATCATTACCGGTGCTGGTGAAAAGTCGTTTGTTGCTGGTGCTGATATCACCGAAATGCGCGATAAAACGCCAGAAGAGGCGCGTGCTTTTGCTACCCAGGCACTGCGTACTATTAAGCGCTTAGAAACGTTGCCCGTGCCGGTGGTCGCGCTAGTGAACGGGTTTTGCCTTGGCGGCGGCTGCGAATTGGCGTTGGCCTGCGACTGGGCGGTAGCTAGCGACAACGCTGTCTTCGGCCAGCCTGAAGTGTTGCTAGGTGTGATTCCCGGCTTTGGCGGCACTCAGCGGTTGCCGCGTCGTGTTGGCCCTGCCATGGCGATTGATTTAGTAACCACTGGCCGCAAAATCGATGCTCAGGAAGCGCTGCGCATTGGGCTAGTCAACCGTGTCATGCCCCAGGCTGAGCTTGAAAGCTATGTAGAAGAGCTCACCAAGCAACTTAAAGGCAACGGCCCGCTGTCAGTGCGCGGCGCGAAGCAAGCCGTTCACGATGGGTTAGATCAAGATCTTGATAGCGCCTTGGCGCTGGAAACCAGCCTGTTTGCGCTCTGTTTTGCTGGCGAAGAGCAGAAAGAGGGTATGGGCGCTTTCGTTGAGAAGCGTAAACCCAACTTCTAAGCGTTCACTCATTCAATTTTACTTCTTTAGGGGGTAGCGCTTGCGCTACCCCCGTTTTATTCTCAGGCTTACTACCTTAGCTCTCTTTGGAGTTGCCACGATGCAATGGGCCGCGTTTATCCTCGCCGCGCTTGGTTTTGCTTACCTACCCGGACCTGCGATGTTGTACACCGCAGCGCAAACGCTGGGGCGAGGCCGACGGGCAGGATGGTTAGCGGTTATCGGTGTGCATATCGGTTGTTATGTCCACGTTATTGCTGCCGCGCTAGGCTTGGCGCTACTGTTTGCAGCTATTCCGCCAGCTTACATTGCGATGAAGGTCATCGGTGGGCTTTACCTGCTCTGGATGGGGCTGCGCCTTTGGAAGCAGGGCATCCGCTCCCATGGCGATGAAGTTCCACTGGCAACCACTAAGCGCGTACTGCGTGACAGCTTTCTGGTGGAAGTGCTCAACCCTAAGACGGCGCTCTTCTTCGTAGCGTTTCTACCTCAATTTGTTCAGCCCGACAGCGCCATACCGGTGGCATGGCAACTGCTTTGGCTGGGTATCGCCACCAATGTGTTGTTCTCTTCTGCAGATGTCATGGTGGTGCTGCTGGCTAGCCCGCTGCGGGAGTGGCTACAAAAGTCCCATGGCTCCTCCAGATTGATTCAACGCATTGGCGGCGGCGTATTAATGGGATTAGGAGGCAATACCCTAGCTCAGGCGGCGCATTAAGGATGGCTTTATATCGACAGATTTAATTTCCCATCCTGTGCTTTACTTATTTGCAGCGCTTCGGATATGCCCTGTGTTTCGATAAATCCGCTACACTGGCGCAAATTTTAGATGGATATTTCCAATGGCGTTGAGTGCTACCCCTTACAAAGTTGATGTCAACCTGACCGACCTTGATCGCAATGTCTATGAGACGCTGCGTTTTACCGTGGCTCGGCACCCTTCTGAAACCGAAGAGCGGATGTGCGCACGTTTAATCGCCTACCTATTGTGGTACAACGAAGCGCTCGCTTTTGGTCGTGGCCTTTCCGATGTGGACGAACCCGCCTTGTGGGAAAAAAGCTTGGATGGCCGCGTGCTGCATTGGATAGAAGTAGGTTTGCCGGATGCCGAGCGTCTTACTTGGTGTTCACGCCGTGCGGAGCGGGTGTCACTATTAGCTTATGGGCGAGTAGATCTTTGGGAAAATAAAGTGCTATCGGCGGTGGCGTCGCTTAAGAATGTACATGTAGCGGGTCTACCGCAAGAGGCACTTGCTACTATCGCAGAGGGTCTGCCACGGTCCATTAACTGGGCAGTCATGATCAGCGACGGCTCGCTGTTCATTACCGATGAAAATGGCCAGCATGAAGTAACTCCTCAGTGGCTTCTCCGGGATCGTTAGAAAGTTCAAAGCTAGCGAGTAGTCATGCATGGTGGGGCGACGTTTTTTTCACGACAGGATGTCGTGATAGGCATTGAGTTAGCGATGTAGATAGCAAGAAAGTACGCTTGCTATCTATTCGTGCCATTACATACAATCATTCATGTTTGTTAATAATTGATCGCTCTTGCTTTCCCCAATACTCAAGGATTGAGCCATGAATAATACCTCTGCTCTAGGCAGAAAGGTGCTGCTGCTTATTTTACCGTTAAGCCTAATACCCACATTGACCGTGGCTAGCGACAGCTCTCTGTCGGTAAAGTTTGAAAATGATGGTTTTGCCAGTAGCGATGACGGCCACTTTACCAGTGGTTTCGAGCTTAACTGGACCTTTACGCCGCAAGAAACAAATTGGCTACAGCGCCTTGCGACAGCGCTGCCCGATAGCCTTATCGGCAGAGCGGATAGAGCGTCTTATCGTTTGATTCACCAGATTTATACGCCGAACAATATCGAGCGCCGCGCGTTGATCGAGGATGATCGCCCCTATGCAGGTCTTGTCTACGGCGGAGTGTCGCTCTATGAAGACGTGCCGATGGGGCAATGGACGCAAGCTACTGATTTACATCTCGATATTGGGCTCGTGGGACCATCCTCCCTTGCTGACAGTATTCAGCGTGAAGTACACCGTGTCACCGATAGCGATCGTCCTCGAGGCTGGAAAAATCAGCTGGGCGATGAGGTGCTGGTGAATGTAACCGTTCGTCGCCAATGGTGGAATGACATACCGCTAGCCGGTAAACAGTTTTCCCACGGCCCCAGTGTGGGGGCAGCGTTAGGCAACTTGTATACCTATGCCAGTGCTGGCTATAGCGTACGTTGGGGGGACGATGCCGAAGGTATTCCTTCGCTGACACCCAACCCAGGTAGTCGTCACCTAATGAGTGGCCATCGTGGGTGGCAGTGGTATCTGTTTGCAAATGTAGAAGGCTATTACATGGCGCAGAACCTAACGCTGGATGGTAATACATTCAGAGATAGCCACTCCGTTGACCGTGAAGAATGGGTAGCAGAAGCCTCCGCAGGGCTTGCCATGGCCTGGGAGGACTGGCAAGTAACGTATGCTGCTGTTCAGCGTACTCGTGAATTTGACGGACAAAATGAGCAGGACAAATTCGGGGCGATTACGTTAACGAAACGCTTTTAAGAAAACTACAAGCGAAGGGGAGCGGTATGGCCAATAAGTATCCACATACGCCGGATGGCCGCTATTTTATAGCTAAAAACCAGCTATGGCGCTGTACCGACCCCCGATTGAGCGATGACGAGAAACGTACCCACATAAAGACACTGATGAAAGCCCGTCGAGCGGTGCGCAATGCTCAGCAACAAAACGATGAAATAGCGCTACGCCAAGCACGCGAGGCGGTGCAGTCTGCCAAGGAACTGCTGGGGGAGCGCGGTCCGGTATGGTGGCAAGACGGCGCCCCCGATGAAGGTGGTCTTGCCCCTCACAATAGTTCTTATGCAGAGTGGTGGGCGTCGCACTCCTAAATGGCACGGGTTCAAGCTTGAACGGTGTTAGTGTCTCTTACTAAATGATTAAAAATCATAAATTTATAGCTATAACGGAAATTTTCCATTCACGCTTACACAAGTGGATGGTAATCTGCGCCACTTTATTTCTTAACACTTAAGGGCGCACCATGAATATTAAAGCGAATCTCTCTATTCTAGATATTATTGGCCACTTGTTGATTTGGGTGGTGCTAACGATTATTACCTTCGGGATTGCACTGTTTTTCTTTCCCTATTCGTTTTCACGCTTTGTGATTAACCGTACTTCAGTCGTGGATATTACAACAGGCGCAGAGCGTAAGATGGTGTGTGATATCAATATTTTTAGCAATATTGGTCATATTATTTTGTGGATGATTATCTCAATTTTAACGTTTGGTCTTGGATATATTTTTTACTTCTATCGTGTTTGGAATTACGCACTGAATAACTCTCGTATTCAGTAAGTAGAAGGTGTTTTTAAGGAACCACTGATCAATTCGGTTCTGAGCGGCTTAGGGGCTCAGAGTGACTCAATCACCGTATCGGCGGTCATTTTCCGACCGCCTCATGTGGTCTGCCTTTCTTGGCAGCCGAGTTACTACGTCTTGGCTCACGTTTAGCCAAGTCAAGGAAGATATCGATTGTTGAGTTGTACAAATGGAAGAAATTGATCCGACTGCGCCACATGGTGATGCCGCAGTCGGAGAGAGATCAGTTGACTGGTTCGAACTGGAAGGGGGCGGCGGGGGTAAAACTTCCTGAAACTTCGCCCTCTTGCAGGGACGTCATGTCCACGCCGAGATCAAGCATCCGCACGCCGGCTTCGGGCGAGAAGTCCAGATTTTTCAGTTCCACCCAGAAAAGGTTCGGTGAAATCGCGGATTCGACGTAGAACACCTGATCTTTGTGATCGGCCACCACCCGCCACCGCGTCGTAGACAGGTTCGGAGCATCAGGAGTGCTGATTCCAAAGGGGACCGAGGCGTTGCGGATTACACTCATCGCGGCGGCTACGGCGATCCGTGGATCGGCCGATTGCTCTACCATGTTGATATATGTGTCGGCGCGCACAAAACGGTCGGGCGAACGTGTCGTGCCGGGCAGAACCTCGCGCGGGTTGACATCCTGCCAATAGCTGACAAGCGCCAGTTGTTGATCATAGGGCGGATCGTTGGTCATGGTGCGGTATTCGGGGCCGTGGTGGATGACCAGCTTGCCGTCCAGCCATTCCAGGATGGCGCTGTCGCCGGTGGCATCCGACAGAGACAGGTGCACCTTGGCCAGGCGGCCTGGCTGATCGGGCACATCCGCCGTCACCACGTTGAAGGGATTATTTTCCATATCGGCCACCGCCTCGGCGACGCTGCCGTAGCTATCAAGAAAATACTGCGCCCAAATTGAAAGAGACATTTGCGGGGTGGTGCCGTCATCTTCGGGGTATTCTGATGCGACCAACCACAGCATGTTGGCGACCAGGCCGGCTTCATTCATGCCATCCACGGTCGAGAAGTCATAGCCCGATACGATCATGCTACCGTATTTTGATGTCCATTCTAAAGAACGCGGTCCCGCTTCGCCATTCCGAGCCATGCCTCGCGGGAACACCCACAGATTGGAGAGCATCGGCATGCTCCAATCCATCGAGCGTGCGGTCAGAATGCGCTCCTCTGGACCGTGATAGACGACGCGTGTACAAGCTTCGGCGATTGAAGCGATTGCAACCGACAGCAACGCCGCATAGGCCAGGCTGCGCCAAACTGAATTGTGTCTTTTCAAAACATTGATCTCCCATCAAATATGACGACCAGTCCACGCGACTGGTGGTGCGGCACCACTCGTAAAATTGTCGGCTCCACCAATGCTGTTGGTCAAGTCAAAAACAAGCAGGTGCTCAGCTTAGGTGTTTAGTATAGAAGATTAGTGTGAACGGTTAGTTTAGGCGGTCAGTGTGGGTGCTTAATAAGCACCTTAACCAATCGCCGTACAATAGGAGATACTAGGTTAATGACCGGTAGAGCAACCGCAAAAGCAAATAGCCATGCCTTCAACCAAACAAAGGCAATGCCCTCGATGAAGCCGACATTGTAGAGCGTAATCACCAGCGACATAATGCACGACATAAACAGTGCCATTAAGAAAGAAAATATCAGCTGGGCGTATTTTGGATCAAACATGGACTGCCTCTGTCAGACACACTATGAATAATGAAGTAAAAATTGCTAACTAAATCAGGATCGATAATGCAGTAAAGAGCGATAGTGGAACACGGTAAATCGCCATCCTTAGCGATTGCTAGCCAATGTGGCCGCCTTACCGGTTCACAGTTGTCTTGGGTTTAACGTTTATCTTCGGTCTTGTGATCAAAATCACTGGCATCGTGGCGCTCGTGGAGCTGTTCGCCAGGCTCTCCCCAGGTGCGGTTAACCATTCGGCCACGTTGAACGGCAGGGCGTGCGTCAATCTCATCGGTCCAGCGTAAGACGTTCTGATAGGTATGAGCTTCTAAAAACTCAGCGGCTTCATACACGCGGTTTTTTACCAGTGCGCCGTACCATGGGTGAATTGCCATATCCGCGATGGTGTACTCATCACCCGCCATAAAGCGGTTATCCGCTAAGTGGCGATCCAGTACATCCAACTGACGTTTCACTTCCATGGTATAGCGATCAATCGGGTACTGGTATTTTTCTGGTGCGTAAGCATAAAAGTGACCAAAGCCGCCACCAAGCATGGGCGCGCTGCCCATTTGCCAAAATAACCAGGATAGGCACTCGGTCCGCTTCGCCGGGTCATTGGGTAAGAACGCACCAAATTTCTCAGCCAAATAAAGCAGAATCGCACCTGACTCAAAGACCCGCTGGGGCGGGGTGGTGCTGTAATCCATTAGCGCTGGAATCTTAGAGTTGGGGTTTACCTCAACAAAGCCACTGCCAAACTGATCACCTTCGCCAATTTGTATCAGGTGAGCATCGTATTCCGCTTGTTTAATACCCTGTTCCAGCAGCTCTTCAAGCATTACGGTGACTTTTACGCCGTTTGGGGTTGCAAGAGAGTAAAGCTGCAGTGGATGCTTACCCACGGGTAATACTTTCTCGTGGGTCGCACCAGCAACGGGGCGATTGATGTTAGCGAATTTTCCACCGTTACCAGGTTCCCATTTCCAAACTCGCGGTGGCGTATAGGTCGTGTTGTCGCTCATGATGTCCTCGCTATTCCTACAATAAAAAAGGGCGGTGCAGCGACTCACCCGAAATGTTGCGGCTACTAAGGCGTTATGGGGCCTTAAAACGTGGGTACAAGGATAGTGTGTTGTTAGCCTGATAATAAATAGTTATTTACCATGGAGAAATGTTATGCGGACTATTGGCGTATTAGGCGGTATGAGCTGGGAGTCGACACAAAGCTATTATCAGGCGCTGAACCAAGGCGTTAATCAGGCACTCGGCGGTTTCCACTCGGCGCAGATTGTGATGGTAAGTGTCGATTTTGCTGAAATAGAAACTCTGCAAAAACAGGGCGATTGGCAGACTGCTGGCCAGTTACTCGCAAGCGCCTCCAAACGCATTGAAAAGGCTGGAGCAGAATGTTTGCTGTTGGCCACCAATACCATGCACAACGTCGCGCCTGCGATTGAGTCCGCTATTCAGATTCCCTTTTTGCACATCGCCGATGCTACCGGGGAAAAATGTCAGATTGATGGCGTGGCTCGGGTTGGATTGATAGGCACCCGTTTTACGATGGAGCAGGAGTTTTATAAGGCGCGCTTAAAAGAGCGCTTTGGGATTGATGTCGTCATTCCGAATGAACAAGAGCGTGCTGAGATTCATCAAATCATTTTCGACGAGCTATGCCATGGTCATATCCGCGCTTCATCGCGTGAGCGTTATCTGGATATTATGACGTCGCTACACCAGCAAGGTGCTGAGGCGATCATTCTAGGTTGTACTGAGATAGCGCTATTGGTCGAGCAGAAACACACCCAGATACTGCTTTATGACACCACCGCTCTGCACGCAAGCAAAGCGGTGGAGTGGGCGCTAGGTAATTAAACCAGCGTCAGTGTGACATCGATATTTCCGCGGGTAGCGTTGGAGTAGGGGCAAACAATATGGGCTTTGTCGACCAGTGCTTGGGCAACGTCTTTTTCCAAACCAGGCAAGCTAATTTTCAGCTCAACCTCAATGCCGAAGCCAGTAGGAATGGCACCAATACCCACACTGCCATCGATCTGAGTATCGTCGGACAGTTTAACTTTTTCCTGGCTGGCGACGTGCTTAAGAGCACCTAAAAAGCAAGCAGAGTAGCCCGCAGCAAACAGCTGTTCGGGGTTGGTGCCTTCACCGCCGGCGCCACCTAGCTCTTTGGGTGTGCTGAGCTGAACATCCAGCGCGCCGTCAGAGGACTTAGCATGGCCCTCGCGGCCGCCAGTGGCGTGAGCATGTGCGCGGTAAGCAACAGTTTCAATAGACATAGATTATTTCCTAAACTTGGTTGTTATGGACATGGTTGTTATGGACATAGTTATTATGAGCCATGGCGTGCGTTTGGGATTTTAATTTAGTGCAGCTTTATTTTGCGCGCAAGTAAATAGCTGAAGAAATTACCTACCCGGTCACAACGTTCAGCGGGTTACTTGACCTTAAGTAAGTTTTCGCGCAGTTGGACTAAATCCTCTTTCAGTTGGTTGAGTGCTTCAACCGACGTTTTGCTGGCGTTGACGACACAGCCAGGGATATGGCGCGCCTGTTCACGAAGCGAGCGGCCTTTATCGGTCAGGAATAACTCGACGACACGTTCATCTTGCAGGCTACGTTGCCGGATAAGTAGCTGGTCACTTTCAAGCCGTTTTAGTAGTGGCGT
This sequence comes from Vreelandella alkaliphila, assembly GCF_016107625.1. GTDB lineage: Bacteria > Pseudomonadota > Gammaproteobacteria > Pseudomonadales > Halomonadaceae > Vreelandella > Vreelandella alkaliphila. The sequence goes on along the minus strand of NZ_JABASV010000001.1, from coordinate 135,114 downwards.
TAATGAGCCAGGATCTGTAAGTAAGCGTTTGCTTAGGGCACCTACTGTTAGGCCATCTTCTTGCCACAGTACCAGCATGGCGAGGTATTGCGGGTAAGTGAGCCCCAGCTCTTTGAGCAGAGGTTTATAAACTTTGGTCATCATCAGTGATGTTGAATACAGCGCAAAGCAGAGCTGGTGATCTAGCTCTAATTCGCTACAAGGGTCTAGCGCTGGCATCTCGACTCCAGGACAGGGTGCATAACGCGTAATGTAGCGCGCGGGGAAGTGAGTAGCTATCCCTAGACGTTGGTCGTAAGTTGGACGTTTTGTTTTGACACCGAGTGCTGCGATGGCTAGCCTTCACGTATCGAATGTTACCGGTAACAATTTGTTGGAACATAAACCGCAAACCTAATGGCCGATACGATTCGATAGCCTTTCGGTAAATAGCCAACCAACAACAACGACTATTCTGGAGATAACGTCATGACAACGATTTGGCGCAGCACGCTTACTCTGGTCGGCGCGACCACTCTGACTTTTGGCATGGCACATGCGCAAGGCCCTGAACTTTCTGATCCGCCCGCGATTGAAGGCGACGTAGTGGCTGACCACGGAAGCCACACTCTGCGTATGGGCATTGGCCTGTCCGAAACATCGCCGCAGTTTCTCTCTAGCCAGTACTTCGGTGAAATTCTTGAGCAGCGTACCGATGGTCGTATTACGGTCAATGTTTTTCCCAACAGCCAATTGGGCGACGATGTCCAAATGATGGAAATGCTGCAAACCGGCACGTTGGATATGACCTATCCTTCAAGCTCTGCAACGACTGGGTACGTGGAGGCACTGTCAGCATTTGATTTGCCGTTCCTACTACCGAGCCGAGAAGCCGCAGTGGCTGTTATGCAGAGTGACGTGGCTCAGGGAATGCTGGATGCGTTCGAGGGTACAGGCTTAAAAGCGCTGACGTTCTCTGAAAACGGCTATCGTCAGTTGTCTAACAGTGCACGCCCTGTCGAATCACCAGAAGATGTGGCGGGCCTGGACGTTCGCGGCCTCAGTGTTCGTACGATGCAAAACCCGGTTCACCTGGCAATTTGGGAAGCGTTAGGTGCCAACCCAACACCAATGGCCTTCGGCGAGCTATTTTCGGCGCTTGAGCAAGGCGTTGTAGACGGCCAGGAAAACCCGTGGAGCACCATCCTTACTTCTAACTTCAATGAAGTGCAGGATTACGGCACTGAAACGCGTCACGTTTATACGCCATTTATCATGATGCTTTCCGAGCGTACCTGGAACCGCATGGCGCCTGAGTATCAAGCGCTGGTGCAGGAAGCCGCCCGACAGTCGGCTGAGTACGAAATCCAACTTTCTGCCGAGTATGACGACTGGTCGCGTGATCAGTTAGAAGCACGCGGTATGCAAATTACCCGCTTAGATGATGAGCAGTTAGCCGCTTTCCAAGACGCCGTGCAGCCTGTTTATGAAGAGTGGGCGCCGCGTATCGGTGAAGATCTGATCGCTGAAATTCAACAAATCGTCGAAGACAGCAGCCACTAATCTGCTGCGTATAGCGCACCATCGGGCAGGCCCACACGCCTGCCCGACTTGTCAGTGCCCCTCGGAGTTCTTATGACTACCTCCTCTACTCCCCCAAACGTGGTGACCTCTACAGCACCAACGTTGGAAGATCCGTCGGTTTATTTGAACGACCCTAATCGCAAGCTGCTTGAAATTGATACTGAGACGCGTCAGGGTCCTGCGCTGTTCCGCTGGTTAACACTCGCTATGGAGTATTTGATTGGCGCTATTTTGGCGGCGCTGATTGTCGCGGTTTCCAGTAATGTCGTTGGCCGCTCTGTGTTCAATCATTCACTGCCTTGGGTCGATGAGCTAGCGCGCATGCTGTTTATTTGGCTGGTCTTTATCGGCGCAGCGGCGGCGTTTGCACGCTATGAGCATATTGCTGTCGATGCGCTGGTGAGACGTTTGCCATTGCGTGTTGCGCACATGCTCTATTTCTTACAACACCTGACTATTACTGGATTGATGCTAGTGATGATTTGGGGTGGTTATCAAGTGCTCACGCGCTCAAGCGGACGCTCCGCGATCATGGGCGTACCGCTAAGTTTGGTCAGCCTTTCGTTGGTGTTGTGCGTCATTTTTATCGCGGCGGTATCGCTCTGGCGTATGTGGATCAGCGTGGGAGTTATTCGTCAACCACATCGCCAATCGGCTGACTTGCCAGGGGAGCGTTAATCATGCTGTGGATTTTTCTAGCCATATTATTGGCGTCTATTGTGATTGGTTTGCCGATTGCGTTTGGCCTAGGGGTAGCAGCCTTAGTCATGGCGGTGCTGTCTGATATCCCGCTATCGATTATGATTGAGCAGTCAATTCGTGGCGTGAATAGCTTCCCGCTACTGGCGATTCCCTTCTTTATTCTCGTCGGCGAAGTGATGAGTAATGGTGGCATTGCACGACGCTTGATGGAGCTTGCTGGCGCGTTAGTTGGCTTTATGCGCGGCGGGCTTGGCCAGGTAGCCATTACCGGTTCGATGTTTTTTGGCGGGATCAGCGGTTCGGCGGTTGCGGATACCGCAGCGACCGGCGCGATGATGATCCCCTCAATGAAACAGCAAGGTTACACCGCCGCAAATGCCACGGCGATTAACACCGTATCGTCGGTGATCGGCATTATTATTCCACCGTCTATACCGCTTATTTTATATGGCATTGTTACCGAGACGTCGATCAGTCGTCTGTTTATCGCGGGGATTGTGCCTGGCCTGTTAATTGGCGCGGCGCTAATGGTGACCACCTTTATTCTAGCGAGCAAGCAGGGTGGCGGCGTTCGCCAATTCCGCTGGGATCGCTTGTGGAAAGCGTTTAAGGATGCCTGGCTAGCCCTGGTACTTCCTGTGATCGTTATTGGCGGCATTATTGGCGGCGTGTTTACCGCCACAGAAGCCGCCGTTGCTGCGCTGCTCTATTCGTTGGCGATTTCCCTGCTGGTATACCGTGAATTTAAGCTCAGCGAGTTGGGCGGTATGTTAATTCGCACCGCAAGGCTTACTGGCATGGTGATGATGTTGTTGGCTTTTGCCACCGTTATTGCCTGGTTTTTAACCATTAACATGGTTCCACAAACCTTAGTGCGCCAAGTACAGGCGATTACCCAGGAGCCGTTTTTGCTGCTGCTGATTGTGGCGGGGCTACTGCTGTTGGTGGGGTTTGTAATGGATCTAACGCCAGCCATGGTGATTATGGCGCCAATGCTTGCACCGATCGTGACATCGGTGGGTGTTGATGCCGCTTACTTTGGCGTTCTAATGGCCTTTATTTTAGGCATTGGGTTGTTAACCCCGCCAGTTGGTACCTGTCTGTACGTTGGGTGTGGTGTCGGCAAGGTGTCTATGGAGTCTCTGGTAAAAGCCATGCTGCCTTACTACGCCGCCTTGATCGTTGTTCTGGTGGTGCTGATTGCGTTCCCTGGCATCGTTACTTGGCTGCCTGACCTCACCGCCGTGCGCGGCAATTGATAGGAGCATCGAGTGAATAAGCCATCACATCGTATTCTTGTCATGGGTGTTTCTGGATCAGGGAAGTCGCATATCGGACAACAGTTAGCAGCAGAGCTGGGCGCAACGTTTATTGACGGTGACGACCATCATTCACCGGCTAATGTGGCGAAAATGGCCAGCGGCACGCCACTCAATGACAACGATCGTCGTGACTGGCTGGCAACGCTTGCTGACTTGTTCGCGGCTCACAAAGCGCGCAATGCATCCGTGGTCATCGCCTGTTCCGGCCTTAAAAAACGCTATCGGGATCGCCTGCGCGAAGGTGACCCTGCGCTGCATGTTTTATATCTAGAAGGAAGCCATGCGCTTCTGCGTGAACGGTTAGCAACCAGGGCAGGGCACTTCTTTAAAGGTGATAATATGCTGGCAAGCCAGCTCGCCGATTTAGAGCCGCCAAGCAGTGATGAAGCGATGACGGTCTCCATTGCGCTATCGCCTAGCGAGATTGTCGAGCACTTTACGGCGGCGCTAGCGCCTACGCTACGCGTTCATTAGGCTAAAGGATGGGATAGGCGAGGGGCCGTACTATTCGCTATGGTATGGCCCCTGCGCATTTAACAGACCTGTATTTAGTAGGCTTACGTACTTAACAGACTTACGCACTTAACAGAACAGTCAGTGACGCCATTGAAGAAAAAACGCCCGACATTACAAGATATTGCTGATCGCGTTGACGTGACAAAAATGACCGTCAGTCGCTGCTTGCGGGACCCTGATACGGTATCAGAAGGACTTCGCGAACGTATTTTCAGCGTTGCTGAACAGATTGGCTATATTCCCAATCGGGCACCAGACCTGCTTTCTCGGGCTACCAGCCACTCTATCGGCGTGTTGGTACCATCGCTGACCAACCAGGTATTTGCTGATGTCATTGTCGGTATCGAAGCGTACACCGAGCCTGCTGGCTATCACTTGATGCTCTCTCACTACGGTTACAGCCCTGAGCTTGAAGAGCGCAGTTTGGCCTCGCTGCTCTCTTATAATGTGGATGGCGTCATCTTGTCTGACCGCGATCACACGCCGCGTAGCCTGCGAATGTTGGAGACAGCTGGTATTCCTATTGTGGAAATTATGGATACCCGTCGCCCGCCACTACAGCAGGCGGTGGGTTACGATAACGTGCAGGCCGCTTACGATATGGTCAGTGAGATGATTCGCCGTGGCAGGCGTCAGGTGATTTATCTAGCTGTGCGTCTGGATGAGCGGACACGCCAGCGCGAGCAAGGCTATCGCCAAGCTATGGAAGAGCATGGCTTAAAGCCGATAACGCTGCAGAGCAGTCAGCGTTCTTCCTATAGCGTCGGGGCGGCGCTTATGCAGGAAATTCAACGAGATCACCCTAGTGCCGATGGTGTTTTCTGCACCAACGACGATGTTGCGGTGGGGGCTTACTTTGAGTGTTTGCGCCATGGCATTAATGTCCCCGAACAGATGGCGATTGCTGGGTTTCATGGCCACGATGTCGGCCAGGCGATGAGCCCGCGCCTTGCCAGTGTCATTACACCTCGGCAAGCCATTGGGGAAGTCGCTGCGAAAGCGCTATTGTCGCGCATTCGTGGCGAAGCACCTGAACACCAAGTAATGGATTTGGGGTATCGAATTGAGACGGGTAAAACACTTTAGTTTCTAGATAGCTAGCGGCGAGCCAGTAAACTCGATAGGCTGTTAATTAAAGATTGGTCATTAAAAAAGCCATTAAAAAAATCGCTATAGAGAGCATGAGACCGCCGTGAATATTACCCAACTCATTGTCTATCCGGTTAAATCCTTAAAGGGAATTAACGTTACCCAAAGTGAACTCCATGACCATGGGTTGGCCTGGGATCGCCGGTGGATGTTAGTGGATGCTCAGCAGCGTTTTGTCACCCAGCGCCAGCTACCAGAGCTTGCGACCATCGCTGTTGAATTAACCGATCAAGCACTGGTGCTCTCTCACCCCAAGGTAGATCCGATCGCGATTCCCCTTGAAGACCCCCAAGGCAATTTGCGTCTTGTAAAAGTGTGGAACGACCACTGCAAAGCACTGCCAGAAAGCGACGACGTATCCCGCTGGCTTGTGGCGGCGCTGGGGGAGCAAGCACAAGGCATCAGTTTGGTGCGCTTTGCTACAGAGTTTACGCGTTCTGTTGAAGAGGATTTTCTGGCGGGAGGCGAGGCCCATACCTACTTTTCTGATGGCTACCCTTTCCTGATAACCACCACCGGCTCTCTGGATGCTTTGAATCAAGCACTTGTTGCCAATGGACAATCCCCTGTACCGATGAACCGTTTTCGGCCGAATATTGTGGTCGACTGTGATGATGCCTGGGCGGAAGACCAGTGGGCAACACTCGCGGGTGAAGGCGGCTATGAGCTGACGCTTCGTAAGCCCTGTCAGCGCTGCAAAATCACCACGGTTGATCAGCATACTGGCACCATACCGGCGCAGGCAGAACCACTGAAAACACTGCTTTCTCTGAACACTCAGCCTCACCTGAAGGGTGCTCACTTTGGCCAAAATGCCACGCTGACCACAGGGCAAGGAGGCACTATTCGTGTGGGGGACGAGGTGGTGTCAACGCACCGCGAGACCTAAACTTTAATAGCCGGGTGGCAATGGCGGTGCCTAACAGGGTAATCACCATGCCAGTCACCACTTGAAGGCTAAGCGTTTCATCAAGCAGTAAATATCCCCACAGCAGCGCGCTGACGGGAATCAAAAAAGTGACGGTTGACGTGGCGGTAGCGCCTGCACTGGCTAATAGACCGAAGTAAAGCAGGAACGCGAGTGTGGTGCTTAGCATCGCCAGCGCCAGGGCGTTACCCCAGGCGAGCACGCTGACTGGCTCGCTTGGCCAGAGCAGCAGACCAGGTACGAGTAATATCAATGCTGACATCGCGCTGCTACCGGCCGCCAGCACGCGGCTGGGTAGATGACTCAAGCGCGTTTTCGAGTAGTTACCGGCAAGCCCATAACAAAACGTCGCGCCGAGTACGGCAACAATAAACCAGCCGTCGCCGCCTAGGGCGAAGTCTAGCCGATCAGCAGAAAGCACATACACACCAAACAACGCCAACGCTAACCCTAGATATTGTTGGCGCTGAATGGGTGTGGCAAAAAAAGCAGCGCCCAATAACGCGGTAAAGATTGGCGTAGTGGCGTTAATAAGCGATGTAAAACCTGCTTCTAAGCGCGTCGTTGCTAAGGCCAGTAATGAAAAAGGCAGCACATGGTTAATGATGCCTAAAATCAATAACGCCCCTTTATGCTGCCAAATGAGCGTTAGATAGCGCAGGCTCATTAGCAATGGCACTAAAAGCAGTGCGCCTATGCCCATCCTTATTAGCACGAGCGGGACTGGGCCAAACTCCGGTACTGCGACGCGCATAAAAATAAACGACAGTCCCCATAGGGAGGAGAGCAAAACCAAACGCAGCGCATCAGCCGATGACATGATGTGTCCTTAGGTTCATTGCGGCGACCATAGGTGTGGTGAGTGCCATAGTGCTGCTCAGCTTAACGATAAAGCGTTGGAAAGCGAATACCCAAGACTGCCCGTGCATCAGCGTTTGCTAAAAAAGAGTTAGTGCGTTTGTCAACCTGTGTAACGTTATCGATTTGGCGTTGACGCTGTTGCAAGGAAACTCTACTGTCTCGGCAAATCGCTAGTTAGCATTTTTTTACATTCTTGAGGGAAGGCCGTGGATCTCGCAACGCTAATAGGTTTGGTAGGGGCTGCTGTGTTAGTGGGGGCCTCTGTAATCATGGGCACTTCGCCTGAGGTGTTTATGAACCCGACGGGGTTGCTGCTAGTGGTCGGGGGAAGCCTGTTTGTTGTGTTGGCAAAGTTTAGTATCACCCAATTTAAATTTGCCTTAAAAGCGGCGGCGCGGGCGTTTAAATTCCAGTTGCCTAGCGTTCAAGCAAGTATCGATGAATTAGTCGAGCTGGCGAAAGTTGCCCGCCGTGAGGGGATGATTGCGTTAGAAAGCCGAGAGGTGAATTCTCCGTTTCTTAAGAAAGGCCTACAAATGTTGGCCGACGGCTACAGCGCCGAAATGATTAAAGATATGATGGAAAAAGAGCGCCTGTTGACGCTGGAACGAAACGAAGCAGGCGGCCAAGTATTTTCGGCGTTAGGTGAAGTGTCTCCCGCGATGGGAATGATTGGCACCCTGGTAGGTTTGGTACAAATGCTTTCCAATATGGGCGACCCTTCTTTAATTGGGCCTGCTATGGCGGTTGCTCTGTTAACCACCTTATATGGTGCAATGATTGCAACGATGATCGCCAACCCGATCGCTCAAAAACTATGGGTGCGGATGAACCAGGAAGCCAAAATGCAGGAGCTGTGGATCGACGCGCTGATTGCCATTAAGAGCGATAAAAATCCACGAGTGCTTGAGCAAATGCTGACCATCTATTTGCCCCCTGAGCACCGTGGCTTGCCAGGTTCAGGTGAAACCGGCCCTGCTGGCGAGCGAACGTAATCCATGGCGCAAAAACAGACCAATATTCCTGCTTGGATGGTGACATACGCAGATTTAATGTCGCTATTGTTATGCTTTTTTGTGTTGCTATTGTCGTTTGCAGAAATTGATGCTGAAAAGTTTCGCCGTGTGGCGGAGGAGCTATCAAAAGCCTTCGGCGTGCAGCGCGATGTTGAGGCTACCCAAATCCCTATGGGGACCAGTGCGGTATTCCAGCAGTTTTCTCCAGCAGTACCTGACCGCACCTTGTTAGACGAAGTGCGACAACGAACTACCCAGCAGCAACCACAGTTGGAATCCATGCGTAGCATGCTGGATGTACAACGACAGCAGCGAACCCTTCAAGTGGCCGCTAGTCTCGAAGATTTGCTTAAAGCATCGTCGTTAGAAGGTGTTGCCGACATTGAGGTCGATCAGTTTCGAGTGGTCGTCAGGATTTCTGAGCAGGGCACATTTGGCTCTGGTAACGCCGATGTCATGCCCGCGTTTGCTGATCTGCTGGAAGAGCTGGCAACGGTATTAGCTGCTGTCACCGGAACGGTTTCAATTGAGGGGCATACGGACAACGTGCCTATCCGCACGTCCCGTTTTCGAAGTAACTGGGATTTGTCCGCGTTGCGTGCGTCTTCTGTTGCAAACGTGCTTGTTGCCACTGAAGAGCTAACGGCAGAGCGACTGATGATACAAGGCTTCGCTGATACTAGGCCGTTGGCTTCCAATGACACGCCTGAAGGGCGGGCGGACAATCGCCGCGTTGAGTTAAGGATCGATCTTAACGACTCTTTTGAAGAGCGTGGAGAGCGTTCCATTCGATCACTGCAGGGCATTACAGAGCAAAGCAGTACAGAACGTGATGTAGCTGCACAATTAGACAGTCTGTCTGCCGAGTAAATTCGGCAGCGGCGATAGAATCAGCTACGCTGATTGAGTTGGCGGACGTAGTGTTTGCGTCCTTAAAACGAGTTTACGCTAACTATCAAAGGAAAGGAGAACGGAATGGATAGTAAAGCAAGCGCACGTTGGGAAGGTGGACTCAAAGATGGTCAAGGCAATGTGGCGACGGAAAGTGGAGCATTGGATGCTGGCTATTCGTTCAAACAGCGCTTTGAAGGAGCACCCGGCACCACACCGGAAGAGTTAATTGGCGCTGCCCATGCAAGCTGTTTCTCAATGGCGCTTTCCATGATTCTTGGAGAGAAAGGCTTTACCGCTGATGCTATTGATACCAATGCGCGTGTAACGCTTTCACAAAGTGCAGATGGTTTCGATATTTCCAGTATTCATTTGGACGTTGTAGCCAGCGTAAGCGGTGCCGATGACGCAGCCTTTCAAGAAGCTGCTGAAACAGCTAAAGCGAACTGCCCTGTTTCCAAAGTATTAAATGCTGACATTACTATGGACGCAACCTTAAAGGGGTGATTCGAACGCCAGATAACGCCGAAAAGCGCTGCAGACATGCAGCGCTTTTTTATGATCTCTTTTTCGGGGAAGCACAATAGCCGCTTCAAGCACTTATGAAAAAGCGCTTATGAAAAGTCACTTGTGAAGAGGGCTTTGCATCTAAGCAAGGCCCTATAGCAGTCGAGTTTAACAGGATTTATGTTTGCGAAAGCCGCTTGTTAAAACACGCGTTACTCGTCGTCATTTTCGCTGTTATTCATCTCAGTATCGCGTTCTGTATGAAGGTCATTGCCACGCTCATACTCTTCGGCACTTTCCAACGCTTCTTGAGAGGCGTTTACCGATATAATGTAATCTTCGCCATCTTCATCCTTGGTAAGTTCAAGCGAATCCCATTCGATAGCGACATCTTTTTCGCCCATACCAAGGAAACCACCAACGCCGACAACAACAGCATTAATTTGCCCATCCTCATCAATGATTAAATCATTGATGGTGCCGATGTCTTCATCATCTTCAACGCTGCTTTTTACTTGATTGCCCGTCAGAGAGTCTGAGTGGAAAGTTCCTTGCGGCGTTTGGGTCAAGTAAGAAGCTTCCATGCCGGTCTGATTGTCATCACTTGCGTAGGCAATGCCGGCGACGGCAATTAAGGTAGGAATAACCAGCGTGCTGAGAAAAGTCGTTTTCATCGTTTTGCTCCTTGCATTTTTATGAAGGGGTTAACAACTGTCTGTTAATCCCTAAGTAACGTAGTAGCGATAAACTGGTTGGCGTTTTTCGGGCTCCTTGCTAGCCAACGCTACCCAGTCGGTTCCTTTTGATGGGTGGCGCTACTGTTCCTGTTGGTGATGAGTGAAGCCCGACACGTTGCTGTGCACAGGCACTTCTAAAGGTAGGTGCTATGAGCTGTATTGCAACGCTAATGAAGAACTCTTAACTAAGATCACTTCAAATGCACATCAGCGTTAAACCAGGACGTGTTAGATTTATTAATAAACGTTAAAATCACTCTCAATGAGACGTCTCACCCACGTTGGCCGTTGAGATTGCTGCGACAGTCTATCGAATTGACCCATTCAGACCGCTTGTTCATATTCGTACGCAAATTGTCCCCACTGCAGCCTGCTCAACAGCAGGTAGCGCCTTGGGACCATATAATAAAGGAGACCCCATGACAGTTGCCGCGCGGTATCAAACGCTTCGACAGGTTAAAAAATTGTGGGCTAGCAGCGTAGCTCTGGGAGCTTGGTTGTTTGCATCCAGTGCCGTTGCTAGTGAAAGTGAATTACCCAAAGGCCACTTTTTGCTCCCTGATGAAGGGAATATGGTGGGCGAGGTGTATACCGTTACGGCGAAAAAAGAGGATACCCTGCTCGACATTGCCCGTGAGCATAATGTGGGTTACGAAGAGATTCGTATGGCCAATCCAGATACCAGTATTTGGATACCTGGCGAAGGTACTGAGGTGAAAATACCCGGCCAATATATTCTGCCAGATGAGCCGCGTACTGGCATTGTGATTAATGTTGCTGAGCTTAGACTCTATTATTATCCAGAGGTGGAAGAGGGCAAGGCGCCGCGAGTAGAGACGTATCCTATTGGCATTGGTCGCGATGCGTACAATACGCCGCTGGGCATTACTAAGACCACTATGCGTCTTGAGAACCCTGCATGGTATCCACCTGAGTCTATTCGCCAAGAAGCTGCTGAGCGCGGTGATCCTGCGCCCGCGGTTGTTCCACCAGGTGAAGATAATCCGTTAGGGCAATACGCTATTTTGCTGGATATCCCAGGCTACTTAATTCATGGCACTAATCAGCCAGACGGTATTGGCATGCGTGCTAGCCGGGGCTGTATTCGGATGCATCCAGAAGACATTGAGTCTGTATTCTGGCGTGTTCCAGTAGGTACGCAGGTAAACATTATCGACAGCCCCGTTAAGGTGGGCTGGGAAAGTAACGGAAATGCCTATGTTCAAGCTTTTACGCCCACGGATGAACAGAGTTTTGGTATGGAAACGCTGTTAGAAGTGGTTAGCCTAATTGAGGCTCATGAAGGTAATGAGCACGGCATTGATTACGAGCAGGTGCGTAATGTGCTGGAAAAAGCCAATGGCCAGGTTGTTCCACTTAGCTAGGCCGTTCGCTATGAACATGGGGGGCGCTGAGCGAGGAAACGAGCTCCAGCGCCACCGCTTGTCGCACCAGCTCTGCCAAATTTGCAGCGTGCATGGCCTTCATGGCTCTTAACCGATAGACCTCGACGGTTTTACCGCTAATCTCCATGTGCTCGGCAATTTCACGACTGGTCATTCCTTCTGCTACATGAATCACAATGCGCTGCTCTTTCGGGCGTAGCGATTGGTAACGTGTTCGCAGCATTGCCAACTGCTGCTTAGCGCGTTGCTGTTGATGAGCATCGCCCAACGCCTGTTGCACGCTGTCAATCAACTGCTGGTGATTAAACGGCTTTTCAATAAAATCAAATGCGCCGTTCTTTAGTGCAGCCACTGCCATGGGGACATCACCATGCCCTGTCATCATAATGACCGGCAGGGTATTGCCTTGATCAACCAACTGCTGCTGCACTTGCAGTCCACTCATTCCTGGCATGCGAACATCAAGCAGCAGCGCGCCCAACTTATCGTGCTGACTCGCTAAGAATTGCTCGCCGTCATGAAACGCTTGAGCGGTTAATCCGACGGATTCAAGCAGCCAAACCAGCGATTCACGCAATGCTTGATCATCATCAACAACCGCGATAGTGGCGGTAGACTGTCGTTCAACACTGCTGGTCATTACTGGCCCCTGTTAATGCACTGATTGCGCATTCATATTGTTTCTGTGCGAAGTGTGATGTCAAAGCAGGCGCCTTTCGCGCTTTGTTGGGGGCGCAGAGTAAGCGCCCCGCCCATGCTCTCAATTAGCGAACGGCTAATTGCCAAGCCCATTCCCAACCCTTCATCGCGGGTGGTGAAGAAGGCATCAAAAATGGTGTCTTGATGTGCTGGCGCTACACCTGGGCCCTGGTCTTCAACGCTAAGAGTCAGCTGTCGATTGCCGCTTTTTAGCGCTGAAACGATGACCTGATCGGCACCAGGGGTATCACGGCTCGCGGTTAGCGCGTTGAGCAATAGGTTAACGATTACTTGCTCAAGGGCAATAGGGTCCGCATAAATACGTGGCAACCCGTGGGGCAATTGTTGGGTAAGTTGAACTGAGGCCTGTTTATACTGCCAGTCGCACAGTTGAAAGGCGGCGGCAATGACCTGTTCAAGCACCAGGGGCCTGACACAGTGGCTGCGTTTACGCACAAAGCTGCGCATATGGCGGAGTCGTTCGGCAAGACGCTGTACTTGCTCATCAATGCGGGCCAGTGGCAGTCGTAGCTCACTGGCGGGTAAGTTGGGCGTGTGCGTTGTTTTCAAAAGGGCGCCACTGGTGTAGTTGGCGATTGCACCAAGGGGCTGATTGAGTTCATGAGCAATATTAGACGCAAGCTCTCCGGCGGCAGCTAACCGATTGGCATGGGCAATTTGTTCTTGGTGCCGACGTGCCTGGGCTTCGGCAGCTTTACGCACGCTAATATCGCGATTAATTAATGCAAAGTGCCCTGGTTCTGCCCCTCGGCTGCGGTGGGTAAGCACGACACTAAGCACGGGAACTAAGCCGTGCGTGCTGAGCATTTCCAGCTCGCCGCTCCAGGAGCCATAGCGTTCAACGGCGGGGAATACCACCTGCTCCAATAGTGCCAACGAGTCACTAGGGTAAAGCGCTGACAGGGCAACTTGCATGGCATCTCGTGGGAGTGAAAAACAGCGCCGTGCCGCTTCGTTGGCACTAAAAATATGCTGATTAGGCCCTAAAAAAAGTACGTAGTCGGTAGTGGATTCGACCACCTGTGCTAAACGCTCTCTTGTGGCTTCGGCATGAACTCGGCGGCTCACGTCCCGAGAGACGCATAAAATATCAATTAGCTCGCCTGTGGCATCATCTCGGCGGGTTCGGCTGGTGGTTTCAAACCAGATGTAGTGACCTGCTTTAGCCCGAAACCGATACGTTTGCTGATAAAAACCGTCGTGATAGTAGACCCGGGGTGATTTGTTCAGCAGATCACTTAGGTCGGCGGGATGAAACAGCTGATAGGCAGACACGCCAATCAGCTCTTCCGGTTCGTACCCTAATAAGTCTCTCGCCGCTTGAGAGGCATATAAAAAAGTACCGTCGCGGGCATGGCGAGATATCAAATCAGTGGTGCTTTCTGCCAGCCACTGATAATGACGTTTCTCTTCTTCTAGCACTGCATTTTGCGCTTCTAGGGCTTTGATTCTGGCGATTAATGTGGCTTCGTTACTGGTGTCCATAGTGTTTCAGCGCGCCGGGTCGAGCACGCCACCCAGCGAGGCGTTGCGCCTAAACCAGCCAGCGATGCTGGCACGCGGATGCTGGGTTGGCAGCACCTCGTGGGGAATGGTTTCGGATAAAAAGCAGGCGAACGTACCTGCTTCAGGCATTACGCGGGCGACTTCCAGAGAAGGGTTGTCGGGGTGATAAATGACCATTTCGCCACCGCCATCTAAGGGCCACTGAGGGTTTAAGTAACCGACGGTTGAAATAACCCGGTTAGCTCGCCCTCGAAAACTGTCTAAGTGGCGTTGATAAAACGCGCCGGGCGGGTAGTGGGCAAAGTGGGCCTCATACTCAAACAACCCCAGGAAAAGCGCTTGATTGAGGGATAGCTGGAGTTCTGCCATGGCGTCAAGGTAGCGGCGCTGGGCTGCGCTTTCTCTATCCAACCAGTGAATGGCATCGCCGCGAATATCTTTGCGAAGGTGATGTTCTTTACCGCGGCCAATGCCAGCCTCATCAAGCACATCGTGTTCGGCCATATGGTTCAGCTCTCGGTGCAGCGTTTGGCAAAGATCAAGGTCTATCACGTTGTTACCCACGTACCAGCCTTGCTCAACGAGCGCATCGACCAGTGCAATATGGGCGATAGGGTTGATCGCTGGGGGGCTATTGCCATTGGGTAAAGAGTTTGGCGCTGAAGAGGCAATCATTTCATGGTTCTCTTAGTCGGCATGCGAGCTGCTTTTGGTAGGCGACTGCTTCTCTCAGGGTAGTGATGTAACGCCCCTGGTGGGCGCTGGTAAAGGTCAATTGGCATGCCAAACCCTTCCGCCAGTAGTTCTACCAGCATCATGGCAGAAAGCCCCCAAATCACGTGGCCGTCGACATGGTAGCTAGGTACGTAGTGAGCAACGCCATCTACCGTTATTACATCGGTGTGGGTGCGCCTGTCGTCTAGAAAATGGCTGAGTGGCACTTCAAAAATGGTGTCTAGTTCTGAGGGATCTGCTACCAATGGTAAATCTGGCGGAATAATGCCGACCCAGGGCGTAACTCGGATGCCATGTAGTGAAATAACGTCTGATAACCTTCCCAAGGGTTGTACAAAGGAAGGCGCTAGCGCAATCTCTTCTTGTGCCTCGCGAAGAGCCGTCGCATAGAGATCGGCATCGCAGGCCTCGCGTTTGCCGCCGGGAAATGCCACTTGGCCACTGTGAGTGCTGAGATGGCTCGCTCGCCGTGTAAACAGCAGCGTGGGCGATGGACGCTCAACAATAGGCATTAGCACGGCAGCCTCGGGCATTACAACGTGGTCTAGCCGTTGGGGGGAGTGCTGTTGCAGTTGTTTGCGCAGTTTCTCTAACATAGGGCTTCCATTTACTTTGTTCTCTTTTACCCAGCAGCGGTTATTGACGTCAAGTACGTTAAAGCCTTGCCCCATCAGCCGTAGAGAAAACGCGATGAATTTTTGTAGTCAGTGTGGTGAAAAAGTCCGTTTTGCTGTTCCTGAAGGCGATGACCGTTCGCGCTATTTATGCGATGCCTGTGGCACTATTCATTACCAGAATCCGCGTATTGTGGCGGGTACGCTGCCGGTGATTGACGATAAAATATTGCTGTGTAAACGGGCGATTTCTCCGCGTAAAGGGTATTGGACACTCCCCGCGGGCTATATGGAAAACGCCGAAACCACTCAGCAGGCCGCCGCACGCGAGACCTGGGAGGAGGCCGTTGCAGAGGTCAAACTGGAGGGGTTATACACGCTCATTGATCTGCCTCATATCAATCAAGTGTATATGATTTTCCGTGCAGAGCTTCTCGGTGGCTTTAGCGCAGGCCCTGAAAGCTTGGAAGTAGCGCTGTTCGAAGAGCATGAAATTCCTTGGGATGAGCTTGCTTTTCCAACGATTGAGCGCACGTTAAAGCACTTCTATGAAGACCGTAAAAATGCGCACTACCCGCTGCACATCAGCTCGATTACCCCTGAAGATAGGGAGCGATATTTTGGCAGTGCCTAAGCTTTATTGCTGTTTAGGCGTTGCTAGCAACATCATCTATTAAAGCCTTGTATTACTGAATTACAGCTCGGCCAATTGCCAAACATCATAGGCCACCTCTTCATAGGGGTGGGCTAACTTCAATGCCGCAATCGCTGCCCGTATATACTCATCGCGGCAAACAAGTTCAACCTTCACTTCTTCGACAGTTTCAAGTGACCCTACGTGTCCAATATGGGGGTGTGCGCCCTCTAGCGGGCGGAACTGGCCGGTACCGTGGGTTTGAAAACAGCAGGCCTCATAATCACCAAGTCGGCCAGCTCCTGTCTCAAAGACCGCTTCTTTAACACTCTCGGCATCTTCAACGGGAACAAAAAAAGCAAGCTTGTACATAGTCACCAGTATCCTAATTAATAAACGATTGCGTAAGAGCCCTAGTGGAGGCGTTGTAAGGCAATATTTCAAATTATAGGGCAAGTGAGTGTGTCGATGGATAAACTTGCGGTGATGCGAATGGTTGGGCCAGCATACCGCTGGGGACTTGCGACCATTAATCTAGCCTATTTGATCTATAACCAAGCGCTGCTAGATTTCGATGTGGACTTGGCCTCAATGAGAGGAGCAAGAGTACATGCACCTTGAGCGGAGAGAGTCATGGATGCCACTTTGCGCGATTTACTAGATACGCTGGGATTAATCCCCACTGATAAGCTTCAGCCACTCAGTGGTGGTGACATAGCCGCTGTTTACGCCTTAACTACCCGCCAAGGGCAAGTCGTTATCAAACACGACGATTCCGCGCGATTGCTTGGTGAAGCAGAAGGGCTCCGCGCGCTCAAGGGGGCGGGCACTTCATTAGTGATACCTGAGGTGCTGGGAGAGACGATGGGGTGGCTGGTGATAGAGTCACTCGATACCCAACCCGCAAATACCCAAAGTAGCGTCGCTTTAGGCGAAGGGCTGCGTGAGTTGCATGGTGTGATAGGTGATGCCCATGGCTGGCATCAGGACAATGCGTGTGGGCGTACGCCCCAACCCAACTCCCCACTGGCAGATGGTCGTGCGTTTCAGCGCGAACGGCGTCTACTGCCTCTTACTCAAGCTTGTTATCAGCAGGGCCTACTGAATGGCGCGTTGTGCCGCCGTGTTGAACACCAAGCAGAGCAACTAGAAACATGGCTGCCAGATTCGCCTGCCAGCCTTATTCACGGTGACCTATGGTCGGGTAATGTGCTGACGACCACTAGAGGGCCAGCACTGATTGATCCTGCTGTTTATCGCCATTATCCCGACGTTGATTTGGCCATGCTGACCCTGTTTGGGTCGCCTGGTGCACCTTTTTTTGATGCTTACTGGAACGGCGATAAGCCAACCGACTGGCCAAGACGCGAAGCGCTGTTTCAGCTTTATCCATTGCTTAACCATCTACTGTTATTTGGTTCAGAGTATCGCAGTGCCGTTGAACGCTGTGTAGCAGTGTTGGAAGCTGTTGAGAGTTAATGGGTCAGCGTTTGACGGAGCAATAGTGGTGATGGTGCTGTTTTTCTCGCTTTATTAGCTATCTGTTTGGATTGCCAATTACTCTCGCATGTTGTTGAGAGACTCAAACGCTCACTTGAGTTAGCGTGTTATTTACATTAGCTGTAACACAGTTCACTTAATATTCGAGTGAGCAAAAGGAGTGCTAAAAAGCTGCAAGCTCATGGGGCTTTGGACTAAGGTAATAAAGAGTCTTGTGTTGTGCGGTTATCTATACGTGACGCTGTTCATATATTTAGGCTAAGTTCAAGCCTAGCATACATACATGAATGTAACTATAATGCCACCTTTCAGAATGGCTATCATTATCGCCACCCTACGTTGACACCTAGAGGCAATCCCATGCGACTGGCACACTGGGCAGTCAATGCCCCTTTTCGTCCCCTGCTATTAGCAGTGCTGACATCTTCTTTCATCCTGCCTGCTCAAGCGGCAGATTTAGTCAATATCACCCGCGATGCGCTTAACAATAACGCTGCCTTGGCCTCAGCACGCGCTGAGTTTTCAAGTGTTGAAGCGGCAAGCGATGTGGCAAGTGGTGCTCTGTTGCCTCAGGTAAATGCCTCTGGCAATGTCATTCATAACCAGAAGTATGAAAGCCAGTCCTCCTCAAGAGGGGAGCAGAGTGCTGGTGCTGCTTCTAATGTAGATGGTGGGGGTGTTGGCGATGATCGTTATAATACGGCGTCGTTAAAGCTTGAAGCGACCCAGGCACTATTTAATGCCGTCACGCGTGAGGAAGTGAATCAGGCTGAGCGTCAGATTGATCAACAAGTGTACCTATTGGCCGCTACTGAACAGCAATTGTTGATTGATGTTGCTACCGCTTATTTTGATATTTTACGTGCCCACGAAGTGCTCGAAGCGCGCTTAGCTCAAGAGCGTGCGATTGGCCGCCAGTTAGAACAGGCCCAGGAACAGTTTGAAGTTGGCCTCATTGCCATCACTGAAGTAGAGGAAGCGCGGGCGAGTTTTGATCAATCCCGCGCTGACCGCATTGCTGGAGAAAGCAATCTTCAGGTGGCATTTGAGGTACTTGAACAACTAACTGGGCAACGTTATGCCAATATCGATGCACTTGGCGACAGCATGCCTATCGCCCTGCCGAGCCCCACGGATCGTAACTATTGGGTAGAGCAAGCAATAGAGCGTAATCCGCAGGTATTAGCGCAGCAGGCGGGTATTGAGCTTTCTCGCGTGGGCGTCGAGCTGGCGCGTGCCGGACGTATGCCGACGGTTCAAGCATTTGCTAACTACCAGTACTCGGACAGCGATAGTGATTTGGTGAGTGGCTACAACACATCAAGCCAAGTGGGTGTCTCAGCGAACTTGCCTATTTATACCGGTGGCAGCACCAGCGCTCGTATCCGCCAAGGTACCTTCCAGTTAGAAAGTAGCCAATACGATTTCGAGTCCCAACGCCGTACGACTATCCAGCAAGTGCGTTCACTCTATACCCAGGTCAGCAACAACGTTGATACCGTTGAGGCTCGTCAGCAGGCAATCGTCTCTAACCGCAGTGCTTTAGAAGCTACCCGTGCCGGTTATGAAGTAGGCACACGTAATATCGTGGACGTGTTGAACGCTGAACAAAACCTCTATAACGCTATCGCCAACTATGCTGAAGCGCGTTATGACTATGTGGTGAACTTGCTCTCTCTGCGTCAGCAGGCGGGCCTGTTAGACGTTGAGGCGATTGAAGAAGTCAATGCGTGGCTAACGGGGGATGAGGTGAACTTCACGCTGCCCGAAAGCGGCGACCCCGACGCCTACCAGCGGGCTATGGATATTGGCGCTCCACCCACGCCGGGCGCATAAGCTAGCGAGTTGTTAGTTTTCTAACATATTAAACAAAACACGCGCTGTGCTGCTATCCGTCAATGTTGAAAAGATTAATGGGAAACCGACGTATGAAGAAAATGATTCACTCAGGTCGAGCGAGTCTAGTGACGCTGATAGCTGCATTGGCGCTAGCCGCATGTGGCCAGGAGCAGCCTCAGCAACAGCAGGCCGGGCAGCAGGAAGCTCCGCCCCATGCGGTAGAAGTAGCTGAAATAGCCCGCCAGGATATTCCTCTGGATAAATCCTACCCATCACTGCTGCGCAGCGACAGCGAAGTTACGCTTGTGGCAAGGGTAAACGGGTTTCTTGAAGAGCGCCATTTTGAGCCAGGTCAACTGGTAGAGCAGGGCGATCGCCTCTACACCATCGAGCCAGATCTCTACCAAGCAACGGTCAATCAGCGTGAGGCTGACTTGCAAAGTGCGCGCGCTGAACTGTCCCGAGCCCAGCGCGATGCGCAGCGTTTTGAGCAGTTGTTAAGCCAAAACTCGGTGAGTCGTCAGCAGTATGACCAAGCACTGGCTGACCAGCGGGTTGCCCAAGCCAGTGTAGCCCAAGCAGAAGCGGCCTTAACTAGCGCTAACCTGGATTTAGGCTACTCAAACGTTACCGCCCCCGTGTCTGGCATGATCAGCTTAAGCCAGATAAACGTTGGTAATTTGGTAACGCCAGGAACTGAGTTAGCCACTATTACGCCGCTTGATCCTCTTGAAGTTCGTTTTCAACTACCTCAACGTGATGCCTTTGAGTTGCGTCGACAACTGGGTGAGAGCGGTAATGCATCAGACATTACCGCGCGCTTGAGCGTGCCAGGACAACATGGCGGCGACAGCACTGAGCTTGAAGGTCGTTTGGACTTCCTGGGTTCTCGTGTTGATACCGGCACTAGCACGGTTCAAGCGTCAGCAACGTTTGTGAATCCTGAGGGTGCTGTGTTGCCTGGTCAGTTTGTAAGGGTTCGTATTGAAGGCTTGAAGCGTTTTGATGTGCTGGCCGTACCAGAAATTGCCGTTACTCAGGGGCTGATGGGGCCGCGGGTCTTTATTGTCGATGATGAAAATAAAGCGCGTGAGCGCACGGTTCAGCTCGGTGAAGTGGCTGGTCCATGGCAAATCATTCATGATGGCCTTACTGCTGGCGAGCGTGTCATCGTAGGCGACCCCGCTGGTCTGGAGCCGGGAATGCTAATTGACCCCCTGCCATTTGAAGGTAACGCTGCCGACATCGTCGCTGAAGCTGAGCAGGAAGACGCCCAGCAAGAAACCGGGCAGGCAGAGGCAATGCAGGATGAGGCGGCTGACGCACAGCCCGCTGAAGGGGAAGAGGGCGCGCAATAATGAACTTTTCCAACTTCTTTATCAGCCGACCGATTTTCGCCACCGTTTTGGCGATTATCTTGACGCTGGTAGGTACGATGGCGATGCGAATACTGCCGATAGAGCAGTATCCCAGCGTTGTACCTCCCACTGTGTCAGTTCAGGCTCAGTTCCCCGGGGCAGATGCTGAGACGGTTGCGCAAACCGTCGCGGCACCGCTTGCTGAGGCCATCAATGGTGTTGAGGACATGCTATATATGACCTCAAACAGCGCTGATAACGGTCTTATGAGCCTGAGTGTTGCGTTTAACATTGGCACTGATGGAGATATCAACACCATCAATGTCAATAACCGAGTGCAGGGCGCGCTTTCGCAGTTACCTGAGGCGGTTCAGTCTCAAGGGGTGACGGTTGAGTTACGCTCTGACTCTATCCTGATGCTTGTTGCCTTGACGTCTCCTAGCGGTGACTACAACAAAATCTACATGCAAAACTACGCCACGCTTAATATCTTGGATGAGCTACGCCAAGTGCCCGGCGTAGGTAATGCCGAAGTGTTAGGCGGCGGTGAGTTTGCGATGCGGGTGTGGATGAACCCTGACAAGCTGGCTCAGTATGACCTCACGCCCAGTGAAGTGGCCAGTGCGATTCGCGCGCAGAATACCGAAATTCCCGCAGGTAACTTAGCGGCAACACCGCAAAGTGAACCGCGTGCTTATACCTATACGATTACTGCCGGTGGGCGTTTATCGGGAACCGATGATTTTCGCAATATCTTTCTGCGCACCAATCCGGACGGTTCCTCGCTTCGTTTAGAGGATGTGGCGCGTATTGAGCTGGGTGCTTCGTTTTATGGCGTGGATGCTCGTTTAAACGGCGCCACCATGACGCCCATTATTATTAACCAGCAGCCGGGTGCCAACGCACTGGAAACCGCTGAAGCAGTGCGTGCCACGATGGAAGAACTATCGGGACGTTTTCCGCCAGGGCTTGAGTATGTAACGCCTTATGACACCACGCTGTTTATTGATGCCTCGGTAGAAACCGTATTAAAAACCTTCGTCGAAGCGTTTCTGATTGTTATCGTGATTCTGTTCATCTTCTTGCAGAACTGGCGCTTTACGGTCATTGCCATGTCGGTCGTGCCGGTCTCGGTTATCGGCACTTTTGCTGGTTTTTACTTGTTTGGTTTCTCTATTAACCTGTTAACGCTGTTTGCCTTGGTGCTTTCGATAGGCATCGTGGTGGATGATGCGATTCTAGTGGTGGAGAACGTTGAGCGGGTATTGAGCGAAGAGGATGATATTACGGTTCGTGATGCCACTATCCGCGCGATGAAAGAGGTGGGTGGCCCGGTTATTGCCACATCGCTGATTATGGCTGCGGTGTTTGTACCCGTGGCGTTCCTGGGTGGCTTTACCGGCCAGATTTATCAGCAGTTTGCGATTACCGTGGCGATATCGGTGGCGCTATCGGCGCTGATGGCACTGACGTTCACCCCTGCGCTGTCGGCCATCTTCATTAAGCATAACCTGCACATAAGCAAACAGTCCGCGTTTAAGCGTGCAATTACCACACCGCTGCGTCTGTTTGACCGCCTCTTCGCTGGCTTTACCGCCGCTTATATGTGGTTTGTGAAAAAGCTGGTGCGTTTCTGGGTGTTAGCGCTTGCGCTGACTGTGGCGGTGGGGGCCGGTTCTTACTGGCTCTATGCAAATACGCCTTCCACTCTTGTGCCGGAAACTGACCAAGGTATCGTGCTGGTTAGCGTTTCATTGCCTGATGCTGCATCGCTTAGCCGAACTCAAGCCTATATGAATGAGCTTAGCTCACAGATAGAAGCCATTCCGGGCGTTGAGTACTCCTCTGCTGTCGCGGGATACGACATTCTGTCGAGTGCGGTCAATACCGCACGGGGCATTATGTTTATCAACATGAAAACCTGGGCAGAACGCGATTTAACGGCTAATGAGTTGGTTGGCCGTATTATGCAGTTGGGGGCGAGCATTGATGGTGGTTCGGCGATGGCATTTAACGTACCGCCGATCATGGGGCTTTCAACAACGGGTGGTTTCACTGGTTATTTGCAATCTTTTGAAGGCGCGTCACCTCGCGAGCTGTATCAAGCGTCATTGCAAATTATGCAGGCGGCTAACCAGCATCCTGCATTAAGCCGCGTTTTCACAACGTTTAACGTCAATGTGCCTTCTTACCGTGCGGAAATAGATCAGCAAAAAGCGCTGAGCTATGGTGTCGCCCTTGAGAATATCAACTCGGCGCTAGCTAACACCTTCGGTAATGGTTTTGTGAACTTCTTTAGCTACCAAAACCGTAACTTCCAGGTCTATTTACAGAATGAAGATAAATTCCGTAAAACGCCCGATGATATGAGTAGCGTTTATGTACGTGGTGGCAATGGTGAGCGCATTCCTCTTTCTGAGTTTGTAACGCTCGAACGCCAAACGGGTCCATCTGTTGTTTCTCGCTTCGGTGTTTATGCGGGGGCTCAGTTCCAGGGTAATCCAGCGCCAGGCTATAGCTCTACACAGGCTATCGAGGCGATGGAGGAAGTGGTTCAGGAAACATTGGGCCAAAACTGGGGAATGGGCTGGACGGGGACTGCCTACCAAGAGTCTAACCTTGGTAATACCGCTTTGCTCGCCATTGTGTTTGGTATTTTGATGGTGTTCTTGATACTGGCGGCACAGTATGAGAGTTGGTCGTTACCACTAGCGGTACTTACTGCCACGCCGTTTGCTTTCTTGGGCGGCGTGGGTGGTATTGCGTTGCGAGGCCTGGATACCAGTGTCTATGTCCAGATTGGGATGCTGGTGGTCGTTGGCTTGGCCGCTAAGAACGCGATCCTTATCGTTGAGTTTGCAGAGTTGCAGCGCAAAGAGCATGGTAAATCGATTCGTGAAGCAGCGATTACTGCCGCGGAGCTTCGTTTCCGTCCTATCGTTATGACCTCACTGGCCTTTATCTTCGGTACCTTGCCATTGGCACTGGCTTCTGGCGCGAGCGATGTGAGCAGCCACCACATAGGTACCACCGTTGCGGTCGGTATGGCGTCTGTTGCCGTGCTGGGAAGCCTGTTTATTCCAAGCTTCTACGCAATGATTGCCACGGTGTCTGATTGGCTCTATCGGAAACGCCACCCCGACCGTGATGGTAACAACGAGCAGGCAGCGCTAGGCCATGACTAAGCGTAACGCTGTTTAGTGACTTGCTAGCGGGCACCCTGTTTTCATGGTGCCCGTTTTTTTGAATGCGTTATCTCTGTTATTGCCGATGCTTGTAATAAATACTGCTGCTTAAGCGGCTTTCTGTGTTAATTATTTATGGTTTTAGGCGTTTAGTGAGTTTTTTAAACTACACTTAATTGATAGTGGCTACCCAGAAAAGGATATCTATCAATGAGTAAATCTAACGCCTCAACAACATCTGGTTCAACGCTGAAAACCCATATTGAAGCACTCGAGAGACAGCCTCTCGATATTGCGCCAGATGCTTCATCAAGACACTTACACAACGGTATCGATACGTCATTCCCACCTGCCGATCTGCATGGAAGCTACACCAATCACCGTCCGCTTCCGACCGAGGGGATTGAGGGGCGCCGTGCCTGGATCGTTGGCGGCGGCATTGCAGGATTGTCTGCTGCCTTCTTTCTGATTCGTGATGGCCACATGCCGGCTGGCAATATCACCTTCCTAGAGGAACAGGGCATAGAAGGTGGCTCGCTGGATGGTGCTGGCAACGCGGAAGAAGGCTATATCGTGCGTGGAGGTCGTGAAATGGAGATGACCTACCAGAATTTCTGGGACGTCTTCTCGGAAATACCGGCTCTGGAGTTACCGCCACCATTTACGGTGCTGGATGAGTACCGCATCGTGAATGATGCCGACAAAAACTGGTCAAAAGCGCGCCTGTTGGAAAAGCAGGGCCAGATCAAAGACTTTTCCACCATGAATCTCACCAAACGCCAGCAGTTAGAGGTTGTTAAGCTACTGCTAGCACGCAAAGAGGATCTGGATGATGTCACAGTAGAGCAGTGGTTCAGTGAAGGATTTCTGGAAACCAATTTCTATACCTTCTGGCGCACTATGTTTGCCTTCCAGAACTGGCATTCAGCACTTGAAATGAAGCTGTACATGCATCGCTTTCTGCACTTGATGGATGGGCTTAACGACATGACGTCACTGGTGTTTCCAAAGTACAACCAGTACGACAGTTTTGTTCGACCGCTGATGAACTGGCTGCAAGATCAGGGCGTGAATATCCAGTACGACACGGTTGTCGAGAACCTGGACATGGATACCCAGGACGGCTGCAGAACCGTCACCGCTCTTCAGTGCCGAGGCAGTGATGGCGATAAGTCTATCCCTATCGGCACTCGCGATCTGGTGTTTGTCACCACCGGTTCTATGACCGAAGATACGGCTTATGGCGATGATGACACCGTTCCACAGTTGAAAGACAACGTGCAGGCTGGCGAGGGATCAGGCTGGCAACTGTGGAAGAATCTCGCAGAAAAATCAGATATCTTCGGGAAGCCAGAAAAGTTCTGCGGGGACGTTCCACGCTCTACCTGGGAGTCAGTAACGCTTACCTGTAAACCTTCGCCTCTGATGGATAAACTTAAAGAACTGTCGGTTAATGATCCCTATTCAGGATTCACGGCTACAGGTGGGATTATCACCTTTACCGACTCCTCCTGGTTAATGAGCTTTACCTGTAATCGCCAACCGCATTTTCCCGACCAGCCCGATGATGTGATTGTGCTATGGACATACGCATTGTTGATGGACAAGCCCGGCGATTATGTCAAAAAGCCAATGCCTGAGTGTACTGGGAAAGAAGTGCTGACTGAGATGTGTTATCACCTTGGCCTGATTGATCAGCTCGACGCCATACTGGCTGCCACCAAAACACGTATCGCGCTAATGCCTTATATCACCGCTCAATTCATGCCAAGAGCCAAGGGAGATCGCCCCAGCGTGGTTCCTGAAGGCTGTACCAACCTAGCCTGCATGGGGCAGTTTGTAGAAACCCATAACGATGTCGTGTTCACACTGGAAAGCTCGGTAAGAACTGCCCGTATTGGTGTTTATAGCTTACTTGGGCTCAAGAAGCAGGTGCCGGACATCTATCCTGGTCAATACGATGTGCGTCGCTTGCTGCGGGCAACTCGCACTCTGAACAGTGATGAAGCATTTCTGGGAGAGGGCGTTTTACGGCGTATTCTGGGGGGAACCTACTTCGAAAATATCCTGCCGCTTGGTCGGGAAGAAACCCCTGAGGATCTTCACCATCATGGGCTGTTTGAACATCAGCTTCAGGCTATTCGTGGTTTGATGGGCGAAAGCCATACCCTAGATGAAGTTAAAAGCAGGTTGCAAACGTTAAGGGATAAGCTGCGGGGGCGTCGCTGATTTAAGGTAATTTATCTTAGTTGATTAGTTGTCTCAGCTCGCCGCCTTTGTGCGGTGAGTTGAAGCAGTTTTTGTACAAAACGCAGGGCTTAGTTTTTGGTCGATAAGTGATGGCAGTCAAGGTAGCTAAACACATAAACGCGTAAGGTGGTCTACGCTAAAAGAGACCCTGTTTTTAGCTTGTGCTAATAAATATAACGTCAAGCGAAAACATCACCAGGCTTTGTCTGGAGGAGAACACGCCATGATGCAATCACTTGTTTCCGCCGTACTGCAATTTCCAACAGTTGTTTTTACCTTCTTGTTGGCTTTGATAGCGCTCTACTGGTTACTGGTGCTGGTCAGGCTTGCGCCGTTGGAGCTATTTGAGCGCGATAGTCTACGCGACGATCATATGGCCAGTACACTGGTATCACTCGGCTTTGCAGGTGTGCCTGCCACGCTTGCATTAAGCTTCTTGGTACTGTTTGCGGGTGCTATTTCGTTGGCTATTGAGTTATTAGTCCTCCGCTGGTTATCGCTGGGTATGTTGAGGGTGCCTGTCGGCGTGCTCGTGCTGTGGATCTCATTTGCGGTTGCGTCGCCAGTTGCGGCAGCCGTGTGCCATTCATTACAACGCGCGCTTCATCGCTATCAGCCGTTCAAACGTCGCTGTTTATTAGGCGCTACGGTCGTTGTTTCAGAACGTCAAAATGATGAATATGCATCTGCTCAGCTGGAAAACGAACCCAGCAGCGCAGTCAAATTGCATTGCAAAGCGGGGGACTGCCCGCAAGCTGGCGAGCGCCGAGTGCTTGTGAAATATCTTGCCAACGAAGGCGCGTACCGCAGTGTGCTTGAGCAACAATATCTCGATACGCGCGTTCGCGTGAATAAGCTGCGCTTGCACCGCAAGCACCATTCAAACGGCTATTCCACCTAGCGAGTGTTGTCTAGCCAACGTATTGTCTAGCCAACGTATTGTCTAGCCAACGTATTGTCTAGCCAAATAGGCGCCGCCATTGCTTAACGAGCCACTGGCCAATAGGGTTCAATGTAGCGGTGGCGCTTGTTGGTTTACTGCGTGGGAAGGCGCTTAGTGGCGTGTCGAGAAATTGACGGAGTGGTGTTACTTGCTCGGGTTGATTCAGCATAGGAGCATGGCCACACCCTGAGGCGGTGAAAGTAACTAAACCGGGTTGCACCTCTTTCATACGTGGCAGCGTTTCGGCATCCAGTAACGTTGATTCGGCACCCCGAATCACCATCACAGGGCAGTGAACGTTCGCCCAATCTGCCCATGTGTCTCGCGGTGTGTCATGGATGAATTGCTCGCCAATACGGGGGTCGAAGTGATAGGTCCAGCTACCATCAGGTAGTCGCCGAGCGCTTCCCAATGCCAGCGCTCGCCATTCATCATCAGTGGTAATTCCAAAGCTTGCATAGTGCTGTGTCAGCTCTTTTTGTAGGTCTACAAAGCTCGTAAAGCGGTGGGTTAGGCTGAAATAACTGGAGAGCGCGATTAGGCCATCTTTATTCAACTCAGGCCCAACATCGTTCAGGATAAGCCTAGAAATCCGATGTTGATGTGTTTTGTCAGCAGCCAGCAGCATGCCCAATAGCCCGCCCATGGAAGTGCCCAGCCAGTCGACCTGCTTTAATTGAAAATGATCTAGCACGCCTATCGCCACGGTCATGTAGTGGCTGTAGAGATAATCGTGGGCAGGGAACAGTGACCAGCTGGAAAGGCCGCGACCAGGCGTGTCTGGTGCAAGAATACGCCATTCGCTGCCCAGCTGATGGGCTAGGGCTTCGAAATCACCGCCGTGGCGCGCAAGGCCATGCCATGCTATCAGCGTGCGGGGTGCGTCGGGATTCCAAATGCGTACAGCGATATCAAGTTCGCGGATACGAACAAATTCCAATGCATCCATAAAATTATCCTATGCTGACAATCTGCTCAGTATAGGTGTATTGCTGCATCGCAGCGAGATGGTTAGCGCTTCATCATGGTGATCAATGTATCGATGATCTCACCGCCGCGTTCGCGCAATGAAAACGATTCTGGGTTTCGTAACCAATCATGAAACAAGCCACCCAGTGCCGCCTGCATAAGACGCGTTGCCACCTCGGGGGTTAAATCATCGCGTAGCAACTGCTGCTGTTGGGCCAGTTGAAATACCGACAGCATTTCATCAAAACACTCGTCTGCGATCTCGTCCTGCATCTGAATCGGGTTGATATCGCTAAAGAATTCACAGCGATGCAGCAGAATCGATAAAATGCGTTGGTGGGACGGCTGCTCCATGCGGTTTAAGCCGGCATGGCAGGCAAGTTGTATGGCAGTTAGTGGTGAGATAGTCGGGTCGGCGTTGTTTACCTCTTCCATTAGCGACTGGAAGGGCATACGCACACGCTCCACTAGCGCCATAAAAAGGTCGCCTTTATTTTTAAAATGCCAATAAACAGCACCGCGCGTCAGGTTGGCGTGACGAGCAATTTGCTCCAGCGATGTGCGAGCTACGCCTTTTGCGAAAAACACCTCTTCAGCCGCATCCAACAGCGCTTCGCGAGTTGCAGCAGCCTCCGCTTTGGTTTTTCTTGCCATATAAAAACGTAACCTCAGTAATTGACACGTGATAAGCACATTTTATCTTATGTGCACCACTTTTTACATTCAAAACTGTATGGTTAATTACTTTAGCTCATAACGTGGATTAACAAATTCGTCATTTGTCAGTAAAAAGCGTATAAGATTTATTTGGAAACGCCGTTTCGAAACGAAACCGTTATTAGGCACGCTATAGGATTTTCAGCATGGCGCGAGCACCTTTTACCCTGGCTGGGCGCACTGTAATGCCTGGCCAACGCTTACAAATTGATGTGCCTGTGGCACGCCTATATACCCACACGCAGCTGCATATTCCGGTTGAAGTCGTGCATGGGCGTAAAGATGGTCCGGTCATGCTGGTGTGCGGTGGGATTCATGGCGATGAAATTAATGGGGTCGAGATTGTTCGTCGCTTGCTGCGTTCCAAGGCAATCAATAGCTTGCGTGGCACGTTAATTGCTGTGCCCGTCGTCAATGTCTTCGGTTTTTTACAGCAAACGCGCTATTTGCCAGATCGACGCGATTTGAATCGCTGTTTTCCGGGCAGTGAAAAGGGCTCGCTAGGTGGGCGCATTGCGGCGCTATTTCGTGATGAAATTGTCGATCACGCCACGCATATTATCGACTTGCATACCGGTGCTATTCATCGCACCAATCTTCCGCAAATTCGTGCTCAGTTGCAGCCTGGCAGTGAAACTGAGCGCATGGCCGATGCGTTTGGTGCCCCCGTGGTACTCAATGCAGAGCTTCGCGAAGGTAGCTTGCGCCACTATGCTCAAAATCGTGGCATTCCGGTGCTTACTTATGAAGCCGGTGAGGCGCTACGTTTTGATGAGTGGGCAATTGCCCCCGGCGTACGTGGCGTTTTACGCGTGATGCGCCGTTTAGGCATGCTGGCGGGCGAGCAGCGTCGCCGCTCGCCAATGCCTGCTGAACTTGCCAATGGTTCCAGCTGGGCGAGGGCGCCTATCGACGGCATTTTGCGCCCCAAGGTGCGCCTGGGCGCTCGGGTAGCAAAAGGCGAGGTGCTCGGTAAAGTGGCAGATCCCTTCGGCAATGATGAAGGTGAGGTGCTTTCTATGGCCGACGGCATTGTTATTGGTATGAGCCGTCTGCCACTAGCGAACGAAGGTGAAGCGCTTTATCACATTGCCCGCTTTGATGAGATTGAAGAAGCTGAGACGGCGATTGAAAATTTTCAATCAAGCCTGACGCCTCAGCCTGATGCGATGTATTGATACTCGGCTTTGGTGCGTGGTACGTATTACTTACCGCTTGGTATTGCTGATGAGCAGTGATTGTCATTTTCAACAATTGTTGCGACTAAACAGTAATTGCTGTGGCGATCTCTATGTTGAAGCTAATTAACTATCTTGATGTTGGTTTTGCTCCCACGTCACACTTGCCGCTAGCCCGTTGGGCGTGCGATTACTAAGCGTAAGGCGTGCTTTTTGGCGCTGAGCCAACTCCGAGACAATCGATAAACCCAATCCGCTACCGGTGGTACCCTGGCCAGCAGCGCGCCTAAAGCGCTCAGTGACTTTATCCAAAAGTGCTTCGGGGAGTCCGGGGCCCGTGTCTCTCACTGTGAGTTGAGGCAACCCCTCCCAAAGCGCTAATTCTACCTCCACTTGACCGCCTTTCGGCGTATAGCGTAGGGCGTTATCCAGTAGGTTGCGAAAGAGAATTCCTACCTCAATTTCGTCGGCACGAACCTCCAGCTGGGTTAAGCCTATTAGCCTCAAGTGCTGATGACGCTCTTCAGCGAGTGGCCACAGCTCGGCTACCAATTCAGCAATAATCGGATAGAGGTCGATAGTGGCCGTTGAGGTTATGGCAACTTGGTCCAATCGAGCCAAAATAAGCAGTTGTTCTACCACCCGCTGAAGCCGTTCAACCCCGACATAAGCCTTTTGTAATGATTGCTCTCCGCCTGCCTGCGCATTATCTAAGTGGATTCTCAGCGCCGCCAAGGGTGTGCGTAACTCATGGGCTGCATCTGCAGTAAAGCGCCGCTCGCGTTCTAAGGTTTCTTTCAACCGAGTGATAAAGTCGTTTAGCGATTGGCGTAACCCTTTAAGCTCTTGAGGAACCGAATGATCAATTTTACGCAGGTCGTGCGCGGAGCGGCCTTGTACCTGCCTGGAAAGCGCTTGGATGGGGGCAATACCCCGCTGGATAATACGACTCATCAGCCAAAGCAGGAGTGGCAGCAACAGGAGCATCGGCAACAAATTGTTCCAGGTAATGCGCTCCACCACTGCATCATGAAACGAACCTCGCAGCCCCATGCTAATCCAGGTATCGCTGGCAACATCGAACATGCTGAAAACTCGCCAACGATGCCCGTCGTAGCTTTCCCAGCGAAAACCCTCTTTTAAAGGCGCAGGGAAGGGGCCTGCATCACTCCATTTGCCTCCTAGCAGCTTGGGTGAGCCATCGGCATTCCAAAAACCCAGGACTAATTTAAGCTCTTCCTCATGATAAAGCTTGGGATCTGATTCAGAGCTACTCACGGGCACTGGGTTACCGTCGCGATATAGTTGAGCTGGATGTTCAGGAAGGCCCATACGCGAAGCCAGGCGAGCATAGTCGTCAATGGTCGCGTTGGGATCGAGCTGGCTAGCCACAATCCGGCTATGCAGACTGAGCTGTGTATCGAGAATTTCCTCTAGCTCGTGATCGGTAATTAAATAAGCCGCGGTAACCGCAACACCCCCGGCGACAACCATGGTAATGGCTAGCGTGCGAAGCAGATAATGCCGTATCGATCTCATTGCGCCTGGCTATCCAGCCGGTAGCCAATCCCGCGCACGTTAATAATCAAATGCTTTTCAAGCTTTTTACGCAGATGATGAATGTGAACCTCCACCGTATTGGACTCTACTTCTTCGCCCCAGCCGTACAGCAAACTTTCTAAACGAGGGCGAGATAGCACCCTGTCCGGGTGTCTAGCTAGCTCTAGCAATAAGGCATACTCGCGTCGACCCAATTTTACGTCTTTGCCCCGCCAACTCACTGTATGACGAGCTTCATCAATGCTCAGTGCACCCAGCGTTAATATTTGCGAGGCTCGCCCCTCAGCGCGCCGCATTACGACCCGCAAACGGGCGAGTAGCTCCTGCAAATTAAACGGCTTGAGCACATAGTCATCCGCTCCCGCATCTAAACCGCCAATACGGTCTTCCATCGCATCACGAGCCGTCAAAATCAGAATAGGTAGAGTAGATTGCTGTCGGAGTAAACGCAGTACCTGCATACCGTCCATATCGGGCAGGCCAAGATCCAAAATAATCACACTGAAGGTATCGCTGTCGATAGCGCTGATTGCCTCGCGGCCAAGCATAAACCAATCGACCGTGTAGCCCTCACGCTCTAGGGCCGTCTTAATGCCATCCCCAAGCAAGGGGTCATCTTCTATTAGCAGTGCGCGCATGCTGATCCCCTCAATCGACAAGCTGCTATCTTCGCTACCAAAACTTAAGCTTTTCTTAAATACGGTAACTTACTATTCCAAATAGCACACTCATCTGAATTCAACCAGTAAGCCAGCCAATGCAGTGGGTAGCACCACCACACAGTGATGACCACTTATGTTCTAGCGACTGAATTAACGGCATAACTGTTCGTTAAGTTTTGCACTTTATAGTGACGCTACTATTACGTTATCGAGTGTACTGTCTTGCCTATCTCAACTACACCAAAACGCAATGGCACGGGTGTTAAACGCATCTTTCGCGCCTCTATAAATGCAGTGTCGGGTATAAAAGCTTGCTGGGTAAATGAATCTGCCTTTAGACAAGAGGTGATGCTCTGTCTCATTCTCTACCCTTTTATATTTTTTGTTAATGCCACTTCTGTAGAAAAAGCGTTGTTGTTTTCTTCACTCACCCTTGTAGTGATAGTGGAACTCATTAACTCCGCCATAGAAAACACGATTGACCGTATCGGACTAGAAAATAACGAACTTAGCGGGCGTGCTAAAGACATGGGAGCTGCCGCCGTCATGATGACCATTTTTATGATGATGGGTGTATGGCTATGCGTACTGATCAACTAAATGTTATCAAACCAGTAGCATGCGCATGGATTTTGTTTCTAATCGTCATGTCGGTTTTTAGTGCTTTAAATATAGACTTCACGATAACTGATTTTATCTATCGCCTTCAGGGTAATGCTTGGGCATGGAAAGATATCTATCTTACCCAAGATATCCTTCATAAAGGCGGTAAATGGCTAAGCTTGGCTATGGGGTTAGCCACACTCCTACTATTGATACTAAGCACCACGGTTACTTGTCTTAAAGCGTATCGCACGCCACTTTTTTATCTTTTTCCCACAACGCTTCTTTCAGCGTTACTTGTAGCAACTATTAAACACCTGGTGAGCATGGAATGCCCTTGGGATTTAGTTCGCTATGGTGGAGCACGTGACTTTATTGGCTTGTTCAACATGCGGCCTTCCTCAATGCCAGCGTCCGCCTGCTTTCCCGCCGGGCATGCCAGCGCAGGATATACGTGGATAGCCTGCTACTTCTTTTTTGCCGCCATACGGCCCCAATGGCGATGGGCAGGGCTCGCACTGGGTTTAGGGCTTGGCCTTACGTTTGGAATCACTCAACAGTTTCGCGGGGCGCACTTTCTCTCCCATGACCTCTGGACCGTCATGATTTGTTGGACCGTAAGTTTTGTTCTTTCAAGATTTTTATTACGCCCAAGCGTTCATTAATCTTTTCATACAGAGATCCTTTCGATGTCCTCTTTGCTATCATTGCCTTCAAAAACCTTTGACACCGTTTGGCATTATCGTCCCGCATTAAGCACGGAGCAGCTTGTCTTATGGGCCGTTGTCATCTTCAGTGTTTTTTACAATGTCCCTTTTTGGCAACAAGCCTTTGCTGGCTATGACCCTTTTGCCGCCAAAACGTGGCTAACCTTTGTCAATATGTTTTTGGTGATGACCTGTCTTAACTATTTGGTCTTCGTTAGCCTTGCTTTTCGAATGCTGGTAAAACCCTTATTAATCTTGCTGTTTCTAATTGCCGCCTTCGTTAGTTACTTTACCAGTTACTACGGCACCTATTTTGATACCTCCATGCTAGAAAATGTGCTTCAAACGGACACTAACGAAGCACAGGAACTGCTCACAGTTGGTTTGCTGATTCATTTGGCGATCTTTTTTGGTTTGCCTACTGTCATGATTTGGCGAGTTAAAGTAACACCTTCAACCTGGAAGAAAGCAATATTACGTCGCTCGGCTTATTGTCTTGCCAGCACTGCTATATTGCTGTTGGCGATCTTCTTATCTTATCAAGAGTTGTCGTCACTCATGCGCAACAATAAAGAGCTTCGCTACTTGGTGACCCCTGGTAATTATATTGTTTCGATGGCGCAGGCTCTTTCCAGCCAACACGCTACCGCGAATACGGTGCGTTCTCCTGTGGGGGAGGACGCCCGTATCAGTTCGCAAGTGGGCGACAAACCTACACTACTCGTCATTGTGGTGGGCGAAACGGTACGGGCGTCGAACTGGGGGTTAAATGGTTATGAACGCCAAACCACACCTAAGCTTGCCCAGCAGCCTGACGTTATCAATTTTTCAGATGTTTCCTCATGTGGTACAAGCACAGCAGTCTCATTACCCTGCATGTTTTCATTACCGGGACGTGCCGATTACGCTAAATCTTATGCACAGCAACATGAATCGTTGCTGGACGTATTAGCCCACGCCGGTTTAGAGGTCACCTGGCTTGATAACCAGTCAGGCTGTAAAGGCGTCTGCGAGGGAGTGACGACAAAAGCGCTTGCGCCAGAGGACTATGCGTCTTTGTGTCAAGATGGGCGATGCTTGGATGAGGCACTGGTTCAAGCTTTAACCACGCAAATTAGCGGTACCTCAGCTGATCAGGTGGTCGTGCTGCACCAGCTAGGCAACCATGGCCCCAGCTATTACCAACGCTACCCTGATGACTACGAACGTTTTGTTCCCGCTTGTACTACCGCTGATTTATCCAAGTGCTCAAGAGATGCCATTACCAACAGCTACGACAATGCCATTCTATATACCGACACTGTGTTGGATCAGGTGATTGAGACGCTAAAGCATCAGGATGAATACGCAACAGCAATGGTCTATCTCTCTGATCATGGTGAGTCACTGGGCGAAAAAGGGCTTTATTTGCACGGTATTCCCTACGCCATTGCCCCTGACGAACAGACGCATGTGCCTATGGTTTGGTGGCTGTCCAGCTCATTTTCACAGCAGCAAGGGCTTGATACGGACTGCCTACGACAAATCTCTGATCAAGCCGCCTCGCACGATAACTTATTTCACAGCGTACTGGGTTTGCTTGACATAGCAACGGACGTTTACCAGCAGGCAGAAGATATTAGCCAACTGTGCCAGAGCCGCACCAATTAATGAATGTTTAAGTGATCGTTAAGTATTACATGGCAAGCTGTTTTTCACTCCGCTCAACTATTCTGGTGTATGCACATGGTTTTATCGCATCTATTGGACTCTAACCAAGGTTTTTGGAGACGGCTTCTACCCAAGAAAATGGCAACAGCGGAGGGCTTGGTAGACGGTGGCAATACATCTATTAATTCTGCTAAATGGCTTTCCTTTAGAGCTAGCGTTGTTTTAATTACTTTGCTAGCGACACTACTGTGGTTAATGGGAATAGAAAAAATCGAGACCACCATTGCCATATTCAGTGTAACGTCGAACGGTATATCTCAGTTAATTAGACGCTATTATTATGTAAATGTATTGAAAATTGTTGGAAATGATTTAATAGATGCTCTCGGTGCATTAGGAGCTGCTGGGGTTGGAACAGTAATAATTTTATATTTATTGGGTTAGCACGATTAATATGCGTGATGATGCCAAAAAATACCGCATCAACCCCTTCGATTTAACCAAGGTCTGGTCCCATAAAGATTACCCATCAATCGACGTTGGTAAGCTGTCGCCCGGCCGCAATCTATAGCGGCGTTTTACGCCTAGCGCGCCCAAGTCGCTAGGCGACGTATTAACATGTAAGCCGAATTAGGTCGCGGGTTGTAGTGCTTCCTGGGTCTCTGTTTTGGGTTCGCGAACTAAGCTAAGCGCTTCATCGAAAAGCCGCAGGCCCGCGTCCTCTTTGTGCGCGTGCTCAGACAGGTGGCGACGGAAGCGTCTGCCACCGGGACAGCCCTGAAATAACCCCAGCAAATGGCGGGTTATGTGATTCAGCTTGGCCCCTTCATCTAACCGCTGCTGAATATACGGGCGAAATGCGTTAGCCGCTTCCAAGCGCGTGCGCGCTGGCCCCACTTCACCAAACAGCTGCTCATCGACCCCGGCGAGTAGCCACGGGTTCTGATACGCCTCGCGGCCCACCATCACACTGTCTACGTGCTCAAGCTGGGCTTTGCACTCGGCAAGGGTTTTAATCCCCCCATTAATGCCAATATGCAGCTCTGGGTGGCTCTGTTTCAGACGATACACGCGGGGGTAGTTAAGGGGCGGTACATCCCGGTTTTGCTTAGGCGACAAACCCTGCAGCCATGCCTTGCGCGCATGAATGGTAAAGACGTCGCAACCGACATTCGCTACGATCTCAATAAATCGCGCCAAGTCAGCATCTTCATCCTGATCGTCAATCCCGATACGGCACTTCACCGTGACCGGAATCGACACTGCCGCCTGCATAGCTTTCACCGCCTCTGCCACTTTTTCAGGGTAGCCCATCAAGCAAGCGCCAATCATATTGTTCTGCACTCGGTCGCTGGGGCAGCCGACATTCAGATTGACCTCGTCGTACCCCCACGCCTCGGCAATGGCTGCACACTCGGCCAGCTCTCCCGCATCGCTGCCACCCAGTTGCAACGCTATCGGATGCTCAACATCGCTATAGCCTAAAAAGCGCTCACGGGGCGTTCCATGCAAAATGGCACCAGTGGTCACCATCTCGGTGTACAGCAATGTCCGCTTGGTTAACGTGCGTGCAAACGCGCGGTAATCGCGGGTTGTCCAATCCATCATGGGGGCCACAGAAAACAGACGAGCAGCGTCTGCTGGGCTTGCTTTAGTCATATCAATCACTTGCATCATTCGATGCGGTATAAGCCAGTCGTGGTTGCTTAACAGCGGGGGAGTCATTGGCGAGCGATTGTACGCAAAAAGCGGGTTTGAGTACAAAGTAGGCGCTGCTTAATTGTGAAGGTAGAGGCCGGCAAAGGTGGAAGATGTCGCTTGTTCAAAGTCCGGCGCGTAGGTATTGAATCTACAAAACGAAATTAGTTTCGTTTGTCAATGAAATAACCCCTGTGAGCCCTGCAGCACTTTGCTTCTTTTGCGGTCTAATTCAATGTGATGAGGGCTAGGCAGTGGTAAGCTGATATTTCGTTGTTGAGGAGTCTCTATGCATAAGACACTAGGTGGTATCAGTTTAGTGTTGGTGATCGTGCTGCTGCTGGCTGGCTGTGGCGGTCAGGAGGAGGAGTCACCCTCAGATCCGCCTGAGTCGGTCGTTGAAATGCCTAGCCCACAGCAAAGCGCTGAACCACAAGAGGTGGTCGATCCTCTCGTTGTAGCCATTTCGGCTAGGGCCTCTCTGCGCTCTGATCGTCGTTTAATGGTAGAAGGCGAAACCAACCTGCCGGATGGCGCTCTTATTCAGGTAACTATTGAGCGTGAGATAAGCCGAGTGCGTTGGCAGGAGCGTACCAGTGTTTTACAAGGGCGGTTTAATGCTGGCCCCTTTGGTTCTGGCAGTGGCTTACCGGATGGACGATATATTGTGCAGGTCCAGCTTTCAGTAGCATCTGTGCAGCCAGAAGTTGTTCAGGCGCGCATTGGAAGTGAAGGGGAGCACTTGGCTGGCGAGCTGGTTAGTCAAACTCGCCATGGATTAGGGCAGGTTGCCACCTACTCGCGCAGTTTCTTAGTGGGCAGTGAACCAAGACGTACGCGCGACCAGGTGGACGTAGTTGAAGAAATGTAGGACGTGGGGGAGATAAAAATGCTTTAGGCAGGAGACCAGTGTGCTAGCAGTACCGCATGTATGGTGGTGTCACTGGGCGCTTTAGCAAAATGCTCAATAACATAACCTTGTTCTTGCTGGATCAGATAATGACCAGCTTTGTGAAACACATGGGTAGGGCCTAATAGCACTAAGTCGCCTGCTGACACCGGTGAGAAATCCGTTTCTTGGCCGGGAGTTGCCATTATGCAGGGAGCTTTCCAGTCAATCTTTAGCGGCAGATGATGCGGCACCGTCATCATAGTTGCCTGAACCTGTTCCCAGGGGAGGGGGCCAGTATGTGTCAGGGTCAACAGAGGGGCGGCGCTGTCACCTTCTAGCAGGGTTGCCAAAGAGCAATCAAGGGCATCAGCGAGCGCAACAAGGCGTTCGTGGCCGATTTGTTTGATCGCACCGGATTCCCAGTAAGAAATGGTGACATCTGATACGCCTACTTTACGTGCGAGGGCAGCTTTGTTGAGCTTGGCCCGAAGCCGCAGTTGCTTTATACGTGAGCCTAGCGATTCCATTTCATTTTCCTATCGATGAGCTAAACAAGCTCGTTGAGTGTACTTCCACCCTATTCGGCGGCGCTCTGTGCATACTAAAAATCGCGAGGCGCTCTCAAGTATGGACACGAATCATAGGGGCTGCGCCATACTAAGCGATTGTGCTTTAACGCGCATCTTCCTATCAGTGAGCTTCCAACTTTTGATCAGACGCTTTTAAGTCAAACTCGTTCCCTGCAAGGTACTGCTGGTTGCCGTAAGGGTGCGTATAATGGCGAGACGCTTTATTGCCAAAAGGACATTTTGATGACCGTTCGTACTCGTATCGCGCCTTCTCCAACGGGTGATCCGCATGTAGGTACTGCCTATATCGCGCTGTTTAATCTCTGTTTTGCGCGCCAGCACGGTGGCCAGTTCATTCTGCGCATTGAAGACACCGATCGGGTTCGGTCTACCGCTGAATCAGAACAGATGATTTTAGATTCGTTACGTTGGCTGGGGCTGGAGTGGGATGAGGGCCCTGATGTGGGCGGCCCTCACGGCCCGTATCGGCAAAGCGAGCGTGGTGATATCTACGCTCAGTACGCCCAGCAGCTTATGGATGCGGGGCATGCCTTTAAGTGTTACCGCACCAGTGAAGAGTTGGATGAACTGCGGGAAGCTCGCAAAGCGGCTGGTATGCACTTGGCTTTGAAGCCCGTTGATTTAGCGTTGGCTGCGGATGAGCAGGCTCGTCGTGAACAGGAAGGTTGGCCTTATGTCGTTCGTATGAAGGTGCCGAGTACCGGCGTTTGTGTGGTGAACGATATGTTGCGCGGCACAATCGAAGTTGAATGGGCGCAAGTTGATGCGCAAATTCTGCTGAAGTCAGATGGCATGCCTACCTATCATCTGGCAAACGTGGTTGATGATCACCTAATGAACATTACCCATGTACTGCGCGGTGAAGAGTGGATTAATTCAGCGCCTAAGCATCAGTTACTTTATGAATACTTCGGCTGGGAAATGCCGCAGCTGTGCCATATGCCGCTGCTGCGCAATCCCGATAAGTCCAAGCTATCTAAGCGCAAAAATCCGACGTCGATTAACTATTATCGTCGTATGGGATTCTTGCCTCAGGCCGTCACTAATTACTTAGGCCGTATGGGTTGGTCGATGCCTGACGAACGCGAGAAGTTTAGCCTGTCAGATATGATGGCTGAGTTTGATATTCAGCGAGTATCGTTAGGTGGGCCAGTGTTTGATTTGGAAAAACTGACCTGGTTGAACGGCGTTTATATTCGTGAAGACTTAGATGACGACGCGCTACTTCAGGCGCTTCGGGAATGGGCATTCAATGAAGAGTACGTGAAGCAAATACTTCCTCAGGTGCGTCCACGTGTGGAAACCCTTTCCCAAGTAATCCCGCTGGCGGGGCACTTCTTCTCTGGGTTGCCTGCGCTAACGGAAAACGACTTTGCTAGCGTGAAGCTTGAGAAAGAAGAGCTGGTTAAGCTGCTGCAGTTCTTGGTGTGGCGTTTTGAAGCCGTGCCTGCATGGACGAAAGAGGTGCTCTTAGCTGAGGTTAAAGTGCTTGCTGAGCATTTCGATATTAAGATGAAGGCTTTCCTAGCCCCTGTCTTTATTGCCATTACTGGCAGTGCGTCGAGTACCTCTGTAATGGATGCCATGGCAATCTTAGGTTCTGACGTGACGCGAGCACGGCTACGTAATGCCATTGAAGTACTAGGCGGTGTTTCTAAGAAGCAAGCCAAACGCTTTGAAAAGGAGTTTCGTGATCTCTAATGCCTAGTTGATGTTTAGGGCTCGGCACTAGCGGGCTTTCCAGAGGTGCCTGTGATACGGGTGCTTGAAAAGGGTGCTTGAAAGGCTTGACGAAGGCGGGCGTAATCAGTAACATACGCTCCGTCTTCGAGACATGTGGGGCCTTAGCTCAGCTGGGAGAGCGCAACACTGGCAGTGTTGAGGTCAGCGGTTCGATCCCGCTAGGCTCCACCAATATTGAAAACTCTGGTTGTCAATTTTCAATTCAAAGTTTTCAATATAGTGTCTCAAGGCCGTATTTATTTAGGTTAATAACGTCCCATTCGTCTAGTGGTCTAGGACACCGCCCTTTCACGGCGGTAACAGGGGTTCGAACCCCCTATGGGACGCCATCTCCTACTTCCCCGAAATTTATTTGCAGATTTATTGTCGGCAAACATTTCTCAAAATACGCATTTTAATTAAAGACAATGAGGTAACTCATCTGTCGGTTTTTGCGTTCCCGTTATTATAGCTGCTGGCTGAAATCATTCTCATTTCAATCGTTTTTGGACGATTTTGTGCTTGACTTGTCCACTTTTGCAAGTTTGCGGAAGGGGTTGTGCACAACCCTGAGCTGTTGTTTCAAAAAATCAGTGATTTAGCATTATTCCTTTTAAATCAATAAGTTATATTAGGTTAAAAAATGATCAATTTAAGGCTGGGTCACTGTTCATGGCGATTGTGGGACGTTTTGTAGTGGTTGTGAACAGGGTTATCCACAGATAGTGTGGAAAACCCTTTTCAAGATTGAGACGCTTAAAAGTCAAGCATTATTCTGGCTTTTGGAGGCGTTTCAAAAGCGACGAAGTGTCCCAGCGTCCTCCATCCATGCGTTGCACATCAGCATAAAATTGGTCAACAAGGGCGGTGACGGGTAGCGTGGCGCTCAGTCGACGAGCTTGCTCTAAACAAATCCCTAAATCTTTGCGCATCCAGTCCACTGCAAATCCATGATTGTACTCATTGGCAATCATCGTTTTGTGGCGGTTTTCCATCTGCCATGAGCCAGCAGCACCCTTGGATACCACATCAATTACCTGTTGTTGATCCAGTCCTGCTTGTTCAGCAAAGTGAAGGCCTTCGGCAAGACCTTGCACTAAGCCAGCAATACAGATCTGGTTAACCATTTTAGTAAGCTGGCCACTGCTAGCGCTGCCCATCAGTGTGACGGCACGAGCGTAGTGATTAAGGATAGGGTGGACAGCGTCAAAGTGTGTCTGTTCACCACCACACATAATCGTTAGTGCGCCATTTTCAGCCCCTTGCTGCCCGCCGGAGACGGGGGCGTCTAAAAAGGCTACGCCTTGCTCGCGGCAGGTGGTGTCTAGTTCCAGAGCGAGGTCAGCAGAAGCAGTCGTGTGGTCGATGAGATAGGTGCCGGCTGTCATGCTGCTCAGCACGCCATCGGTGCCGATAGTTACTTGCCTGACGTCGTCGTCATTGCCTACGCATATCAAAACAAGGTCAGCGCCGTCAGCGGCTTCTTTGGGGGTGGCATGTGCGGTGCCGCCATA
This sequence comes from Vreelandella alkaliphila, assembly GCF_016107625.1. Classification (GTDB taxonomy): domain Bacteria; phylum Pseudomonadota; class Gammaproteobacteria; order Pseudomonadales; family Halomonadaceae; genus Vreelandella; species Vreelandella alkaliphila. The sequence goes on along the minus strand of NZ_JABASV010000001.1, from coordinate 93,770 downwards.
CTCGTTTGCCCAGGTATCTGCTTTACTGCTTGTGCGGTTGTAAACACGCGTTGTAAGGCCTTGTTTGGCAAGATGGCCTGCCATGGGGTAGCCCATAACGCCCAGGCCAATAAAAGCAACAGTAGTGATGGTTCGCATAGAGCACCTTGTGGGTGTGTGATGAGTATTAGGGGGGGCTGGAATGTTATGTGTAAAGTAATAAAGAAAAGAGAATTTACGACAAGCAAAAGGCCACCCGTGGGTGGCCTTTTATTATCCTAGTCACGCTACGTTGTTACCGTGGCGTTATTTTTTAGGATAGTCGCGCATATCGTGGCCGATATACAGCTGACGTGGGCGGCCAATTTTGTAGCTTTCGCTGAGCATTTCATGCCAGTGAGAGATCCAGCCAATGGTGCGAGATACCGCGAAAATAACGGTAAACATATTGGTCGGTATGCCCATGGCTTTGAGAATGATGCCAGAGTAGAAGTCGACGTTTGGATACAGCTTACGCTCAATGAAGTACTCATCTTCAAGGGCGATTTGCTCTAGGCGCTTGGCGATTTTGAGCTGCGGGTCGTCAGCTAAGCCAAGCTCGGCAAGGACTTCATCACAGGTCTCTTTCATTACTTTGGCGCGCGGGTCAAAGTTGCGATATACGCGGTGACCAAAGCCCATCAGCTTGAAGGGGTCGTCTTTATCTTTTGCTTTGTCGACAAACCTCTGAATGTTTTCTTCAGAGTCGTCGCCAATTTCATCAAGCATATTCAGTACGGCTTCGTTGGCACCGCCGTGTGCTGGGCCCCAAAGTGCCGCAATACCGGCGCTGATACAGGCAAAGGGATTGGCGCCGGTTGAGCCTGCTAAGCGTACTGTAGAGGTCGAGGCGTTTTGCTCATGATCCGCGTGTAACATAAAGATGCGGTCCATGGCTTTCGCGTACACTGGGTTGATTTTGTACTCTTCGCACGGATTGCTGAACATCATGTAGAGGAAGTTTTCTGCATAGCTCAGGTCGTTGCGGGGGTAGTTGAACGGCTGGCCAACATTATATTTGTGCGACATTGCGGCCAGGGTCGGCATTTTTGCAATGAGGCGAATAGCGCTGATCACGCGATCTTCTTCTTGGGTAATGTCCATGTGGTCATGGTAGAAGGCGGCTAGGCCGCCAACGACGCCACAAAGAATAGACATTGGGTGCGCATCGCGGCGAAACCCTTTGAAGAAATTGTTGATTTGGTCGTGCACCATGGTGTGGTTACGAATGCGCGACTCGAAATCTGCATACTGTTCATCGTTAGGCAGTTCACCGAATAGTAGGGTGTAGCATACCTCGACAAAATTAGACTCTTTGGCCAGTTGGTCGATAGGGTAGCCGCGGTGAAGCAGCACGCCCTTGCCGCCATCAATATAAGTGATAGCGGACTGGCAGGAAGAGGTGGCCATGAAGCCGGGATCGTAGGTAAACAGGCCTTCAGCACCTAAGCCGCGTACGTCGATGACGTCGGGGCCAAGTGTGCCGGAATACATGGGTAGTTCGATCGATTTTTCTAGACCGTCTACCGTCAATGTCGCTTTCCTGTCAGCCATGCTGGCCTCCTTTCGAATTCGGTTTGGGACGTAATGTCGTTGTTTCGCATACCGCGCCGGCGAAAAGGCTCGCCTACTATAGAAGTGTGCGACATTTTGTCAATTAGCCTAAGCGCTAGGTATCCTTGTACAGCTGTTGTTGTGTTGGATAATCTTTGTATATGATAAGCGTGGAGTTCGTGGTAGAGGCGTCAGGGGGTTGACGACACGTTAACGGACTTATCAAACCATCAATCTCCTGTCACTATAACCATGCTGCAACGCAAAATCGACTCAGGTTGACCTCATTTTTCTTGCACCATAGTCGAGTTAAGCTTGAGTTCGGTTTGTCAGCAGGGGCGAAGGTTCTTATAATCCACGGCGCGCGACCGGCAGGTAGGAGGTCGTGCTCGACTTGGCAACGGCCGAGCCCCTTCCAGCAACCACTGCCCGCTCGGGCCATGCCCGACCTGTCGCAGAGCGGGCCAAGAGAGTGTGTATAACGCCGTGAATAGCAAACGACCCGTAAACTTAGACCTTACTACGATACATTTCCCACTACCGGCGCTAACGTCGATTACACACCGTATTACGGGTGTCATCCTCTTCGTTGGCCTGATTTTCGCTTTTTGGGCGCTGGGTAAATCACTATCGTCTCCGGCTGGCTTTGATGCCGTCAGCAACGCATTGGCCAATAACTTTTTCGCCAAGTTCATTGCCTGGGGATTGTTATCCGCATTGGCATTCCATTTTGTAGCAGGTATCAAACACCTGTTGATGGATGCGGATATCGGCGTGACCCTAGAAGGTGGCGTGAAAAAAGCACAAATCACTGTTGTCGTCAGTGTCGTTCTGATCATCCTGGCAGGAGTTTGGGTATGGTAACCAACATCACAAGTTTTGGCCGTAGCGGGTTATCCGATTGGCTAATGCAGCGCGTTTCAGCGGTAATCTTGGCTGTATATACCGTCTTTATCGTCGCCTACCTGCTGCTCAATCCTAATCTGGATTACTACGCTTGGAGTGGACTGTTCGATCAAACTTGGATGCGTATTTTCTCGCTGCTCGCATTTGTCTCCATTGCAGCGCACGCCTGGATCGGTTTGTGGACGGTCACCACCGATTATCTCAAGTCCACTCGCCTGCGCGTGGGTGCCCAGACTCTGATTATTCTGGCCATCTTCGTATATCTGGTGTGGGGCATTCAAATTCTGTGGGGAGCTTGATACATGTCTAACCTTCGTAGCCTGACATTTGACGCCATTATCATCGGTGGCGGTGGCTCTGGCTTGCGTGCTGCTTTAGAACTTGCCAAATCTGGCAAAAAGACAGCCGTACTGTCCAAAGTGTTCCCGACACGCTCTCACACGGTTTCTGCCCAGGGTGGTATTACTTGCGCCATCGCATCGTCAGATCCGAACGATGACTGGCGCTGGCACATGTACGACACTGTTAAAGGCGGCGACTACATTGCCGACCAAGACGCAGCTGAGTACATGTGTTCAGAAGGCCCGAAAGCGGTGTTTGAACTTGAGCACATGGGGCTGCCGTTCTCGCGCTTTGATAATGGCCGTATTTATCAGCGTCCGTTTGGTGGCCAGTCGAAAAACTTCGGCGAAGGCGGTCAGGCGGCACGTACCTGCGCAGCCGCTGACCGTACTGGCCACGCACTGCTTCACACGCTCTACCAAAACAACCTCAAGAACAACACCACGTTCTTGAATGAGTGGTACGCGGTAGATCTGGTGAAAAACAGCAACGGTGATGTGGTTGGTTGTATCGCCATGTGCATCGAAACTGGCGAAGTTGTCCACGTTAAATCGAAAGCCACTGTTCTGGCCACGGGTGGTGCAGGTCGTATCTACGCCTCTACTACTAATGCCTTGATCAATACTGGCGATGGTATCGGCATGGCGTTACGTGCTGGCTTCCCGATGCAGGACATGGAAATGTGGCAGTTCCACCCGACCGGTATTTATGGTGCGGGTACGCTGGTCACTGAAGGTTGCCGTGGTGAGGGTGGTTACCTGATCAATAAAGATGGCGAACGCTTCATGGAACGTTATGCGCCGAACGCCAAAGACTTGGCAGGCCGTGACGTTGTTGCACGCTCAATGGTCATGGAAATTCTGGAAGGTCGTGGTTGTGGCGAGAAGGGCGATCACGTCTTCTTGAAGCTTGATCACCTGGGTGAAGAAGTTCTTGGTAAGCGCCTGCCGGGTATCGTTGAGCTGTCGAAAACGTTTGCTCACGTTGACCCTGCTAAAGATCCGATTCCTGTCGTGCCTACTTGCCACTACATGATGGGCGGTATTCCGACCAATATTCATGGTCAGGCAATTACCCAGGACGAAAGCGGCAACGATCATATCGTTAACGGTTTGTTTGCTTGTGGTGAAGCGGCGTGTGTATCGGTTCACGGCGCTAACCGCTTGGGCGGTAATTCGTTGCTGGATCTGGTGGTCTTCGGTCGTGCGGCGGGGATGTTTATTGAAGGCGCGCTGAACGAAGGTATTGATTACCTGGATGCTTCTGAATCTGATATCGAATCAGCGATGAAACGTATTACGCGCTGGAATGAATCGGAAGGTGGCGAGAGCATTCCTGAGCTTAAAGCAGAGCTCCAAGACATCATGCAGACCTCTTTCGGTGTATTCCGTGAAGAGAAGAATATGCAGGAAGGTGTCAAGAAACTGGCGGATCTGCGCAGCCGAATTGCCAATGCGCACCTGCCTGACAAGTCCAATGCGTTCAACACGGCGCGTGTTGAAGCTTTAGAACTTGATAACCTAATGGAAGTGGCAGAAGCAACGGCGATTGCTGCCCTTGAGCGTAATGAGAGCCGTGGTGCGCACTCGCGCTACGACTATCCTGACCGTGATGATGTCAACTGGCTGAAGCACTCGCTTTACTTCCCGGCCACGAAAGAGCTGAAGAAGCGCGACGTTAACTTCAAGCCGAAAACTGTTGATACATTCGAGCCTAAGGTTCGCACCTACTAATCTCTGCACTGACGAGAGGGAGTCACCATGTCTAACCTTCAGGTATCCGTATACCGCTACAATCCGGAAACCGACTCCGCGCCCTATATGCAGGAGTTCCAGGTCGATACTAAAGGCCGCGATCTGATGGTGCTGGATGTTCTGCATCTGATGAAAGAGCAGGATAGCGGACTTGCGTTCCGTCGCAGCTGCCGTGAGGGCGTATGCGGTTCCGATGGCATGAACATGAACGGCAAAAACGGCTTGGCATGTATTACGCCGCTGTCAGATGTTGTGAAAGGCAATAAGCTGACCTTGCGCCCGTTGCCGGGTCTGCCGGTTATCCGCGATATGGTTGTGGATATGGGGCTGTTCTATAAGCAGTACGAGCGCATTCAGCCGTACTTGCAGAACGATGAGCCTGCACCAGCGATTGAGCGTCTGCAATCACCAGAAGAGCGCGACAAGCTCGATGGCCTGTATGAGTGTATTCTGTGTGCCTGCTGTTCCACGTCATGCCCATCGTTCTGGTGGAATCCAGACAAGTTTGTCGGTCCGGCTGGTTTGCTTCAGTCTTATCGCTTTCTTGCGGATACACGTGACACGGCTACCCGCGAACGTCTTACCAGCCTGGAAGATCCGTTCTCCGTGTTCCGTTGCCGCGGCATCATGAATTGCGTTGCGGTTTGTCCAAAAGGGCTAAATCCGACCCGTGCAATTGGTAAAATTCGTGAAATGTTGTTGGCTGATGCGACGTAAACGCCTAATCCTATGAAAAAAATGCGATCGCTACGTAAGTTGCTGCACAAAGCCACTTAAATCGTGGCGCTTCGCTTGTTATCATAGGGGCGTTAGGTGGTGCGGCGACACGTCGCACTACCTAGCCAGTCAAGTTTAAAAGCCGGTGCCGCAAGTACCGGCTTTTGAGCATGAACTGATTGAGCACGACTAGATAAAAGAAGCCTTCGTATTAACGTAGTAAGTAGACGAAGGTATAATAGTACGTATGAAATAGAGCGTACTGAAGTGGTACGTAGTGAAAATGTAGTACTTACAGCTAGTATGAATAGGGCTTCCGGCCATCGGTCGGCGCCGCCGGCATATGTCCCGCCCCGCCGGCAGGGCAATAGCGATGTCGTTGCGCGATTGCAGCGATACCGATACCACCCCATCAGTGCAGGGTGACCGAGAGATGCAACAAGGCATAATGGAGTTGATGTGGCGTTCCTCTCACGTTAGTGGTGGCAATGTCCACTACGTGGAAGCGCTTTATGAGCAGTACCTCGCCGATCCTGATTCTGTCTCAGATGAATGGCGCAGCTATTTTGATCAGTTGCCTCGTTCTGAGGGCAGTGCCTCCCACGATGTTCCACTAAGCCCCACTCGTGATCAGTTCTACCAACTGGGTCGTGAAAGTCGCCCAGGCCGGGTAGCCGCCGCCTCCGATAGCGGTGAGAATAAAAAGCAGGTGAAGGTCCTGCAGCTGATTAACGCATACCGCTTTCGTGGTCATCAGAAGGCCAATATCGACCCGCTAGGACTGCGTAATCCCACCCCCGTCCCAGACCTCGATCTGTCATTTCATCAGCTTTCTAAAGCTGATCTTGACACCGAGTTCCAGACCGGTTCGTTTTTTTTAGGTATTGATAAAGCACCGCTGCGTGAGATTGTTGATGCGCTGGAGCAGACCTATTGTCGCTCTATCGGTTGCGAGATCATGCACATTGTCGATACCGAAGAGAAACGTTGGTTGCAACGGCGTTTTGAATCGGTGCGCAGTGCGCCGAAATTCAGCGACGATGTGCGTAAGCATGTGCTTGAGCGCCTTACCGCTGCCGAAGGTTTGGAAAATTACCTAGCGTCTAAATATCCAGGTACCAAACGCTTCGGTCTTGAAGGTGGTGAATCATTTGTTCCGATGATGGACGAGTTGATTCAGCGCTCCGGCGGCTATGGCACTAAAGAAGTTGTTATTGGCATGGCTCACCGTGGCCGTTTGAACCTGTTGGTTAATATTCTGGGGAAAAATCCCGCTGAATTGATCGACGAGTTCGACGGTAAAAAGGTGATTGAGCGTGGTTCTGGTGATGTGAAATATCACCAAGGCTTCAGCTCTAACGTCATGTCGCCTGGTGGCGAAGTTCACTTGGCAATGTCGTTTAACCCGTCGCATTTGGAAATTGTTGCGCCGGTAGTAGAAGGCTCGGTACGCGCACGTCAAGATCGCCGTAATGATGAAGAGGGCAGCAAAGTACTGCCAATCAACGTTCATGGCGATGCAGCGTTTGCTGGTCAGGGCGTGGTCATGGAGACATTCCAGATGTCTCAAACCCGTGCCTACAAAACCGGTGGCACAGTACACATCGTGATTAACAACCAAGTGGGCTTTACGACGTCGAACCCCTTGGATGCGCGCTCCACCGAATACTGTACTGATATTGCTAAGATGGTTCAGGCGCCGATTTTCCATGTTAACGGCGATGATCCAGATGCGGTTATCCATGCGACCCAAGTGGCGTTGGATTACCGTCAACAGTTTAAGAAAGACGTTGTTATTGATCTGGTGTGCTACCGCCGCCGTGGCCACAACGAGGCCGACGAGCCATCGGGCACCCAACCGATGATGTACGCCAAGATTAAAGATCACCCTTCTTCGCGTTCACTCTATGCAAAACGTCTGGTCGAGCAGGGCGTATTGTCAGAAGAAGACGCTAAGGCAATGGTTGAAACCTACCGCGATGATCTTGTGGCGGGCAATCACGTAGCCAATGCCTTGGTGCAAGAGCCTAATACATCACTCTTTGTGGATTGGGCTCCCTACCTAGGGCATGAGTGGACCGGTGATGCAGACACTACCTTCGATATGAAGCGTCTGCAGCAGTTGGCCGCGAGAATGTGCGAGATTCCTGATGGCGTCGAAGTTCAGCGTCAAGTCGCTAAAATCTATGAAGACCGTCGCAAAATGCAGGCGGGCGGCATGGGGCTTAACTGGGGCTTCGCTGAAACGCTAGCGTATGCCACGCTGCTTGATCAGGGGCATCCGATTCGTATTACCGGTCAGGATGTTGGTCGTGGGACGTTCTCTCACCGGCATGCGGTTATCCATAACCAGAAAGATGGTTCTACGTACGTACCGCTGCAGAATATGTCAGACGGTCAACCGCGCTTTACCATTCACGACTCTTTCCTATCGGAAGAGGCTGTGCTGGCGTTTGAGTACGGCTACTCCACGACAGCGCCGGGTGACTTAGTCATTTGGGAAGCCCAGTTTGGTGACTTCTTCAACGGTGCCCAAGTAGTGGTTGACCAGTTTATCTCTTCTGGTGAGACCAAATGGGGACGACTGTGTGGACTGACCATGCTGTTGCCACATGGCTATGAAGGTCAGGGGCCAGAGCACTCCTCCGCGCGGTTAGAGCGCTTCTTGCAGCTGTGCGCTGAGCACAACATGCAGGTGTGTGTGCCGACGACTCCCGCACAGATTTACCATCTGATGCGACGTCAAGTCATTCGTCCGTTGCGTAAGCCGCTGGTGATCATGTCGCCGAAGTCGCTACTGCGCCACAAAGAAGCGGTATCTAGCCTAGAGGATCTTGCTCACGGCAAGTTCTACATGGTGCTACCGGATCAGGCGAATCTTGAAGCAGAAAAGGTGACTCGCGTTATCATGTGTGCCGGTAAGGTGTACTACGACCTAGCCAACTGGCGTGCAGAAAACGAGCGTGATGACACGGCGATTATTCGTCTTGAGCAACTCTACCCCTTCCCGAAAGAAGAACTTTTGGAAGTGCTCCAGGCGTATGCCAATGTGGAAGACATCGTGTGGTGCCAGGAAGAGCCGCTAAACCAGGGCGCTTGGTACTCAAGTCAGCACCACATGCGCGCCGTCGCCGATATGCTGAAAGATGGCCTCGGACGTGATTTGAAATTTGCAGGACGTCCTGCCTCTGCCGCACCGGCAGCGGGCTATATGTCCGTCCACACTGAACAGCAGCGCCAGCTGGTGGAAGACGCTTTTAACCTATAAGCGCCCACCGGGTTTAGAGAACATATAAGGGAAACGACATGGCTACTGATATCAAAGCGCCAACCTTTCCGGAATCCGTTGCCGAAGGCACTGTGGCTGCGTGGCATAAAAAGCCGGGTGACAGCGTCGAACGTGACGAGCTGATTGTTGAAATCGAAACCGACAAAGTGGTGCTAGAAGTCGTCGCACCGGAAGCGGGTACCCTGACTGACGTGATGGCCGAAGAGGGCGAGACCGTCGAGTCAGAGCAAGTGTTAGGCAAAATCGGTGAAGGCAGCGCGTCTAGCAGTAAAGAAGAAAAATCTTCTGACGATGCTAGTGCTAAAAAGTCTGTTGAGAAAAGCGAAGAGAAAAAAGCCAGCGGCGGTAACGGCGGTGGTAAGCAACATGACGTAAAAGCCCCAAGCTTCCCTGAGTCTATCCAGGAAGGCACCGTGGCAACATGGCACAAGAAGGTAGGTGAAGCGGTTAAGCGCGATGAAGTGTTAGCCGACATCGAAACCGACAAGGTGGTGCTAGAAGTTGTCGCACCTGCCGACGGCGCACTGGCAGAAATTAAAGCCGAAGAAGGCAGCCAGGTTGAATCCGAAGCGGTTCTGGCCATCTTTACCGAAGGTGCTGGTGGCGCTGGTGAAGAGAGCAGCAGTGCCTCTTCTTCAAGCGCTGCGGGTAGCGATGATGAAGGTTCTGATGAGAAAATCGGCGATAAGATCCTAGCGCCGGCGGCACGTAAGATGGTTGCTGAGCATGATCTGGATGTTGCCAAGATTGAGGGCACCGGCAAAGGTGGCCGCATCTTGAAAGAAGACGTGCAAAAAGCCGTGAAAGATGGTTCTGCCAAAAAAGCAGCGAAATCTTCAGCGCCGGCGAAAGCAGCCGCCGCCGCACCGGCAGTGGAAGGTGATCGCGTCGAGAAGCGCGTTCCGATGACGCGTCTGCGTCAAACTATTGCTAAGCGTCTGGTTCAGGCACAGCAAACAGCTGCCATGCTGACCACTTATAACGAAGTGGACATGACTGAAATCATGGCGCTTCGTGCGCAGTACAAAGATACGTTCCAGAAAACCCACGATATTAAGCTGGGCTTTATGGGCTTCTTTGTGAAAGCGGCTTCTGAAGCACTCAAGCGCTTCCCGGATGTTAACGCCTCTATTGATGGTACCGATATCGTTTATCACGGTTATCAAGATATCGGCGTTGCGGTATCAACGGATCGTGGCTTGGTTGTACCGGTGCTGCGTGATACCGATAGCATGAAAATTGCCGACGTTGAGCGCACCATTGTTGATTTCGGTAAGCGTGGTCGTGACGGTAAGCTGGGCATGGATGACATGATCGGCGGCACCTTCACTATCACTAACGGCGGTACATTTGGTTCTTTGATGTCGACCCCGATTATCAATCCACCTCAAACCGCTATCCTGGGTATGCATAAAATCCAGGATCGTCCAATGGCTGTGAATGGTAAGGTCGAGATTCGCCCGATGATGTATCTGGCGCTGTCCTACGACCACCGCATGATTGATGGTAAAGATGCGGTACGATTCTTGGTTACTATTAAAGAGCTGCTGGAAGACCCGGCTCGCTTGCTGCTGGACGTATAACGGAGCGCGCTGATCCGCCTCCTCTGCTGTATTAGCGTTCTAATGCAATCGCACCTTGCCTCCTGCCCGTTTTAGGTTCAAATGGGGGGAGGCAACCAAGCTAAAGGAGCCAACATGGCTGACAAGTTTGATGTGATCGTTATCGGTGCAGGTCCCGGTGGCTACGTAGCGGCTATCCGCGCTGCGCAGCTGGGCCTGAAAGCCGCCTGTGTTGAAAAATGGATTGGTAAAGAAGGCAATGTCGTTCACGGCGGTACGTGTTTGAACGTCGGCTGTATCCCGTCTAAAGCGTTGCTTGAAGCCTCGCATAAGTTCGTCGAAGCCAAGCACGATTTCGACGACATGGGTATTAATGCCGGTGACGTCACGATGGACGTCAAAAAAATGATGGCTCGCAAGGACAAGATCGTTAAGAACTTGACCGGCGGCATCTCTGGCTTATTTAAAGCCAATGGCGTTACGGCTATTGAAGGTACCGGTAAAGTGATTTCCGGTAAGCAAGTTGAAGTTACCGATCTGGACGGCAATACCACCACTTACGACGCTGATAACATCGTAGTTGCTGCAGGTTCCGTGCCGGTTGAAATTCCGCCGACGCCGCTAACCGAAGGCTTGATTGTTGACTCTACTGGCGCGCTGGAATTCCAGGAAGCGCCGAAGCGTTTAGGCGTTATTGGTGCTGGCGTTATCGGCCTAGAACTGGGTAGTGTTTGGAACCGCTTAGGTTCTGAAGTTACTGTTCTGGAAGCGATGGATAGCTTCTTGCCGATGGTCGATACGGCGATCGCGAAAGAAACGCAGAAACTGCTCAAAAAGCAGGGGCTGGATATTAAACTGGGCGCCCGTGTGACTGGTTCGGAAACCAACGGCGACGAAGTCATCGTTAAGTACACCGATGCCAATGGCGAACAGGAAATGATCTTCGACAAGCTGATTGTTTGCGTTGGTCGCCGTCCGTACACCAAGGGTGTGATTGCTGATGGTGTGAGCGTTGAGCTGGACGAACGCGGTTTTATCTTTGTTGATGACCAGTGCCGCACTAACGTACCCGGTGTTTATGCCATTGGTGACTGTGTGCGTGGCCCCATGCTGGCGCACAAGGCATCTGAAGAAGGTATCATGGTCGCTGATATCATCGCTGGTCACAAAGCCGAGATGAACTACGACACGATTCCGAACGTGATTTACACGTTCCCGGAAGTAGCTTGGGTCGGTATGACTGAGCAAGATGCCAAAGCGAAAGGCATTGAAGTTAAGACCGGTAGCTTCCCGTTCGCGGCAAGTGGTCGTGCGATGGCGAACAACGCCACCGAAGGTAGCGCCAAGATTATCGCCGATGCGGAAACCGACCGTATTCTCGGCATGCATATCGTTGGTCAGCACGCGGGTGAGATGATTGCCCAGGGCGTGATTGCAATGGAATTCGGCTCCAGCGCCGAAGACCTGGCTCTGACCTGCTATGCACACCCGACTATGTCGGAAGCTGTGCACGAAGCAGCTCTTGCGGTAGATGGCCATGCCATTCATATGGCTAACCGTAAGAAGCGCAAGTAATTCGCTAAGCAACAACCAAGCGCCACCGTCAGGTGGCGCAACACTTTCGGCTCTGTGAGAAATCAGCGGGGACGAAGGTACGGGGATGCCCCGCTCTTTTAAAGCAGCGGGTCATCGTTCGAGTCACATGCAACCAATGGCATGAATCGATGAACCTTCACGAGTATCAAGGCAAACAGCTGTTTGCTGATTATGGTCTACCAGTGTCTAAAGGCTTTGCCGTGGACACTCCCGAAGAAGCTGAAGAAGCGTGTAAAAAGATCGGCGGTGACATGTGGGTGGTTAAAGCCCAGGTTCACGCTGGCGGCCGCGGTAAAGCGGGCGGCGTTAAGCTGATTAAAGATCCGGCTGAAGCAAAAGCTTTCGCCGAGCAGTGGTTAGGCAAGAACCTGGTAACCTTCCAGACTGACGAAAAAGGTCAGCCGGTTGCTAAAATTTTGGTTGAGACTTGCACCGATATCGCTGACGAGCTGTATCTCGGCGCCGTCGTTGATCGCACCACTCGTCGCGTGGTCTTCATGGCCTCTACTGAAGGCGGTGTTGAAATCGAGACCGTTGCAGAAGAAACGCCAGAAAAAATTCTGAAAGCCGAAATCGATCCGTTGGTTGGTGCACAGCCCTACCAAGCGCGTGAGCTGGCATTTGCTCTGGGCCTTAAAGGCGACCAGGTCAAGCAGTTCACCAAGATCTTCCTGGGCCTTTCTAAGCTGTTCCATGACAAAGATCTGGCACTGTTAGAAATTAACCCGCTGGTTATTACCGACGAAGGCAATCTGCACTGCCTCGACGCGAAACTGGGACTCGACAGCAACGCGCTGTACCGTCATCCGGACCTTCAAGCGATGCGCGATCCTTCCCAGGAAGATCAGCGTGAAGCTGATGCAGCGAAGTGGGAACTGAACTACGTAGCGCTTGATGGCAACATCGGCTGCATGGTTAACGGTGCTGGCCTGGCCATGGGCACCATGGACATCGTCAACCTGAGTGGCGGCAAGCCTGCTAACTTCCTGGACGTTGGCGGCGGTGCGACCAAAGAGCGCGTTGCAGAAGCGTTCAAGATCATTCTGTCTGATGACAACGTCAAAGCGGTTCTGGTGAACATCTTCGGCGGTATCGTTCGTTGCGACATGATTGCTGAAGGCATCATCGGTGCTGTTGAACAAGTTGGTGTTAACGTTCCAGTGGTTGTGCGTCTGGAAGGTAACAACGCTGAATTGGGCGCTGAAAAACTGGCGTCTAGCGGTCTGAACATCATCGCTGCTACCAGTCTGACCGACGCGGCTCAGCAGGTTGTAAAAGCAGCGGAGGGCAAGTAATGAGCATCCTGATCGATAAGAACACCAAGGTCATCTGCCAAGGTTTCACGGGTGGCCAGGGCACGTTCCACTCCGAACAGGCGATTGCCTATGGCACGCAAATGGTCGGTGGTGTTACGCCGGGCAAAGGCGGCCAGACGCACCTGGGCCTGCCCGTTTTCAACACCGTGAAAGAAGCGGTCGAGAAAACCGGCGCGGAAGCCAGCGTGATCTACGTTCCGGCACCGTTCTGCAAAGACTCGATTCTTGAAGCTGCTAACGCTGGCATCAAGCTGATCGTGTGCATCACCGAAGGTATCGCGACGCTAGACATGCTCGAAGCAAAAGTAAAATGTGACGAGCTGGGCGTACGTCTGATCGGCCCGAACTGCCCAGGTGTTATCACGCCTGGCGAATGTAAAATTGGCATCATGCCGGGCCACATTCACCAGCCGGGTAAAGTCGGTATCGTGTCGCGTTCAGGCACCCTGACTTACGAAGCCGTTAAGCAGACAACTGACCATGGTTTCGGTCAGTCTACCTGTGTAGGCATCGGTGGTGACCCGATTCCAGGTTCTAACTTTATTGACATTCTTGAAATGTTCGAGAAAGACCCGAAAACCGAAGCGATCGTGATGATCGGTGAAATCGGTGGTACGGCTGAAGAAGAAGCAGCGGCTTACATCAAAGCCAACGTTTCTAAGCCTGTGGTTTCCTACATTGCCGGTGTCACTGCACCTCCTGGCAAGCGTATGGGCCATGCGGGCGCAATCATCTCTGGCGGTAAAGGTACTGCGGATGAGAAGTTTGCTGCCCTGGAAGATGCTGGTGTTAAAACCGTGCGTTCTCTGGCTGAAATCGGCGATGCACTGAAAGAAGTCACTGGCTGGTAAGCCATCGACCTCTAGTCGCACGCGATAAGGGCGCCCCTCGGGGCGCCCTTATTCGTTGGTGCATGGTTATCCTTCCGGCGTTTTATGGTCGGGTTTTCTGCGTAGCATTCGGTAGCTGTACAGAATAAATAGTGGCGCCCCCACCGCTAAATAGAGGTGGTAGCTCACCAGTCGCCACACTAAGACGGCTGCTGCGGCCTGCTCGCGTTCCATCAAGGGCAGCAACAAACTGCCAACGCCCACTTCGGCGGCACCTGCGCCGCCAGGAAGAAAGCTCAGCTGGCTGGCCGCCATGGCCAGCATTTGGGTTAAAAACGTCCACATCCAATCGGCATGGCCGCCCACGCCCAGCACCGCGACATAGAGTAAGCTATAGCGCATTAGCCAATGCGCTGCGGTAAGCATCATCATCGCGAGCAGCGTCGTAAAAGGAAGCGCGAGTGTGACCTTGAGCGCATATCGGCATCGTAATAAGCGCCTTACTAACCAGCGCCGTCGGTAACGGCTTGGCCATGTCGTTATAACGCCACCTGCACGCAGCAGGCTGGGTAAATAACACATCACACCACTGACCAGCGTCGCCATAAATGCTAAACCGACCAGTGACCACTGTACTAGTGACTGATGCGGCCACTGGGTATCGCTGGCCAGCGAAAAGAGCACCAAACCGCTCAGCATGGTAAGGAAGAACAGCAAATCACAGCCTTGGTCAATCAAAAACACCGCTGCCCCTTTGGCGGGAGGAAAGCCTCGTCGTGCAAGCAGGATAAGTAGAGTGGCTGGTCCTCCACTCCCTCCAGGCGTAGCGCACAACGCAAACTTTGATGCCAGTTCGATGCCCAGTGCACCACGTTGACCAAGTTGCCCTGCACGGCCACCTAACATTAGCCGCAGCCTTGTTGCATTCAGGTTCCAACACAGAAACGCTAATACCAGCATCAACAGCAATAACGCGAATGGAAAATGTTTAATACGCTGCAGCGCCTCAGCACCGCCCAGCCAAGTGGTAAGCACTAGCGGAGCCAAGAGCGCCCCCGCCAGTAGCAAACCATGCAGCGGGCGAAAACGCAGTAGTCGTTGGGGCTTAGTGGTGGTGGACGAGGGCATTGGGCCGTTCAATTTTGCAAAGGTCTATGTAGTGCTCGAGAAGAGACTGGATAACGCTATCCCAACTGAACTGTCGTTCGACAAAATGACGGGCATAACGCCCGCTGGCAGCGATGTCATTACTGAACAAGGCTGTGCATGCCTCGGCCATGGCATCCGGGTTGAGTGGCTCACACAGAATGCCAGCGCCTAACGGCACATTTTCGGCCAGTGCGCCGGCCCTGGCACCCACGACAGGGATACCGCAGGCCATCGCTTCTTGAGCGATCAAGCCAAAGGTTTCCCGAGTGCCCGCATGCAAAAGGGCATCGCTACTGGCAAGTGCTTTGGCCACTTCATGTGCGCCGCAGCAGCGATCCACGACAGTGACATTGTTGGGTACCTGATGGGGCATGCCGGGACCCATCAGCAATAAATGGTAATCACTGCCGAGCTGGCGCATCGTCGCCAGCAGCACATCAATATTTTTCTCGCGGGAATTGCGACCGACAAAGATCAGCAGCTTTTTATCGCTGGGAATACCCATGCCTTGGCGGAAGGCGGGATCTCGCTGCTGGGGGTGAAAATGGTTTAAATCGACCCCTAATGGCTGTACGCGAACGTTATCGACTCCCCACTCCCTTAATCGATTAGCCATAGCGTTACAGGGTGCCAGCACGCTATCAAATTGGCAGTAGAGGTCTTTGACATAGCGCGTTAAGCGTTTCTCAACGTAGCGGCCAAAGCGATCCCCCATTAAGCGCGGAAGGTCTGAGTGATAAAAGCCTACCACCGGTACCCCAAGCTTTTGGCCTGCGGCGAGGGCTGCCCACGCCGTTACATAAGGGTCGCCAGCCTCGATAAGATCAGGTTTAAGATCAATCAGCGCATCGCGCCAGCGTGACCCCCTCAGCGGAAAGCGGTAGCCCTGGCCCAAGGGGAGGTGTAGCGCTGGCAAGGTGTGGTGGTCACCCAGGCTATCGCGCTCAGCTCCCGGCACTAACAGGCTAGTGCGTAGGTTTGCCGTGTGCGCTAGCACCCGGTGTTTAGCTTGCAGATAAGTACGAACGCCGCCGCTTGCTGGGGCGTGAAACATGGTCACATCAGCGATGTGCAAGGTAACCTCCGAACTACAAGGGTGTCATCGGATTACCATAAGGAAGAAATAAGTCAGTTCTGCGACAGTTAATGGGCGGCGGGAAAATAAAACGCCACGGCAATGCCGTGGCGTGGGCGGGGCAAGGTAACGTTATTCTGTGGGTTTGGCGACCAGCGAGCGGGTTTCCTCACGGGCTTCTGTTAGCGCAATGCGCAGGCTGTCGCCCAGCTTGTAGCGCTCTTCGCCTTCAATCTGAATGCGACCCTCTTTATCATCAATGACCACTTTATCGCGATCGCTGTGCATTAGCGGGGCGGGTACGAAGGCGGTAGCACCATTTTCCAACAGGCGTACTCGCATACCACCGCGGTTGATCGCCATGATCTCTGCGTCGAAGGCGTCTTGGTTTTGAGCCGCTGGCGTTAAGTAGCGAACGTAGAGCCAATCTTTTACGTCGCGTTCTGCCATACGGTTCAGGCGGCGCCGCTCGGTGAGTTGCTCGGTGAGCTGCTGGCTGGCTTCTGCCGGAGCCTGTTCACCTTTAAGCACACGCTTGATCAAACGATGGTTGACCATATCGCCGTACTTACGAATTGGCGACGTCCAAGTGGCATAAGCCGGTAGTCCAAGACCAAAGTGCGGGCCAGGTTGAGCTGACATGCTGGTGAAGCCTTGGAAGCGGCGCAGGCGCGCGTCCAGCCAGGCATCGTCACGGCTTTCCAGAGCGCGCTTTAGCTCTTTGTAGTGAGCCAGCTCAGTCAGCGCTTCCTGGGCAACTTCAATCTCCTGAGTTGCTAAGAACTCTTGAGCAGATTCGGCTTTTTCAGGCTCAAAAGCGCGGTGCACATTAAAGATACCGTGACCGATATGTTTGGCGAGGAAGTCCGCGCAGCAAGCGTTAGCGGCAATCATCGACTCTTCAATCATACGGTTGGCAATGCGGCGATCTTCGGTGCGAATGCCTAAGACGTTGCCCGCGTCGTCCAGGTCGAAAACGTAATCAGGACGATCTTTAAACACCAGCGCATGTTCGTTGCGCCAAGCGGTGCGCGCTTCGGTCAAATCGCGCAGTGCTTTCAGCTGTTCAGCGATATTGTCAGCGGGAGCCCACTCGCCTTGACCGTCAATCCAGTCGGAAACGCGGTCATAGACTAGTTTGGCGTGGGATTTTACGTTAGCCGCAAAAAAGCGGTAATCACCTAGGCTGCCGTCGGCATTAATGTCCAGCGAGCAGGCAAGGGCAGGGCGATCCTGGCCTTCCCACAACGAACAGAGGTCATCCGCCAGCTGTTCAGGCAGCATGGTCACGTTCTGGCCGGGTAAGTAGACCGTAAAAGCACGGGTGCGCGCTTCAAGGTCGGCCGCGTGGCCTTCTTCAACGTAGGCTGTTGGGTCAGCGATCGCAACGCTTAGTCGCCAGCCGCCGCTTTCCAGCGCTTCCACGTGAAGCGCGTCGTCCATATCGCGGGTTTTTTCGCCATCGATAGTAAAGAAGGGCTGTGCCGTGAGGTCTTCACGGGTTAACCCTTCATCATGCAGTGGCCACTCGGTACCTGCGTCCGGGCATTCCTGTTCCAGCGCATGGCGGGCAAGGGTGACACGCCACGGAACGGCGGGATCGTCGGCCTTAGCCACTAGCTCATCAATTTGCGTAAAGAAGCCGCGATCGTTCTCTTTCAGCGGGTGGCGTACCAGCCGCGCGACAACCCAGTCGCCATCAGCAATGGTGGCTTCATCCAGGCTGTTCTTTATGCGCGCCTTTAGCACATTGCGAATCGACGGATGGTCGGGCACAACGGCTAAACGGTCTTCGCGCTTCTGAACACGGGCAACAAAGCGGTCAAGCCCAGCTTCGATCAGCTTTTCAGGCTCTACGGACTTTTTGTCGCCGTTTTCATGGATCACCGCCTCGACGCGATCGCCATGGAGTACTTGCTTCATGGCGGGGGGCGGCACGAAATAAGATTCACCGCTGTCGGTTTCAAGGAAACCGAAGCCTTTTTCGGTGGCTTTGATCACCCCTTCAGCGCGTGGGGTGGTATCACGGATCTGTTGCTTGAGCTGGGCAAGCAATGAGTTGTTTTGCAGCATGTGTTCAATCAGTTGGCGAGAGTAGCCTGCCACTATACGGATTCCCAAAGGCCGCGCCAATCGTGGTTACCCTGAAGTTCGCTTTGGCCCCAAACTATCAACGATCTGCGTTCAATCTTGTGCGTGCTTTATTGCCTTATTGGCCAGCTCGAACGTCACTATTCAACCATAGTTGTAGCTAATTGGTATTTGATTGGTATCTCATTGGGTCTATAGTGGTATCTAATTGGTATGGCCGCTACTGGGAGACACTCATGGACCCACGCTTTACTCAGCTACATCTTGATCCTCAGGGCGCAACACCGCTTTATCAGCAGTTAGCGCGTCAGCTAGAACAAGCAATTGATACGGGCGCCTGGCAAGCCGGCGAGGCGTTGCCTTCTGAGCGCAACTTGGCCGAAAGCTTAGCGGTTTCGCGCATTACTGCGCGGAAGGCGTTAGATCGCCTAGCAGAACTTGGGCTGATTCGCCGAAGCCGTGGCTCGGGCACGTTTATTACCCCTCGCCTCAATCAATCCTTGTCACGGCTCGCCAGTTTTACCGAGCTGCTGACCCAGCGTGGGTTTACGCCGAGTTCTCTTTGGTTGGAACGCAAGCTGGCCAACCCCAGTGCAGAAGAGAGCATGCGCCTTGGCCTGGGGGCTGATGCCCAAGTCGCGCGTCTCAAGCGTTTGCGTTTAGCCGATGGGGTGGTAATGGCGGTCGAAGAGAGTTGCCTCCCCATCTCGGTGCTGCCCGATCCTCTCCGGGTCGATACATCCCTTTATGCGGTGCTGGAAGCCAGCGGCAAAGGCATAGCACGTGCTTTGCAGCATGTGACGGCTATCAATGCCAGCGAGGAGTTGGCGGCGCTTGCTGAGGTGCCTGAGGGCCAGGCACTGCTCAAAGTGACGCGTCTAGGCTATCTCTCAGATGGCTCTCCGGCGGAGCTTACCGTTACCTACTGCCGCACTGATTATTACGACTTTATGGTCGAGATGACCCGCTAGGAGGTTTTATGCAGTTTGGCAATATTCTCACCTCTGAGGGCTGGCGCCTGGGAGAGATCCACTGGGAAGACGGGCGTATTAGGCGCATTGACGGCGATCCGGTAGATCCTGATACCAATGACCATCCACGCATTATTCCCGGCTTTATAGATTTGCATGTGCATGGTGGTGGTGGTGCCGACACCATGGAGGGCGGCACAGCTCTTGCCACCCTAGCGCGCACCCACGTGCGTTTTGGCACCACCCGTTTGCTTGCTACCACCATGACGGCGCCAGATGAGCGGATCCGTCAGGTGTTAGGCGATATCGCCCGCTATATGGAAGCGCAGAAGCCGGACGCCGCTAAGGTATTGGGCGTTCATTTGGAAGGTCCCTATATCAATCCCGGCAAGCTGGGTGCTCAACCTGCCCATGCGCGTAATGGCGTGATTGAGGAGGTGGATGAGCTGTGTGCTTTGGCCCCCATCCGCTTACTGACACTTGCCCCTGAGTTAGCTGGCCACTATGCATTAATTCGCCATCTCAGCGAACGCGGCGTGCGGGTTCAGATAGGGCATACGCTTGGCAGCTATGAAGAGGGCGTTGAGGCATTGGCTCATGGTGCCTGCGGGTTTACTCATCTGTTCAATGCCATGACCGGACTGCATCACCGCAAGCCGGGAATGGTCGGCGCAGCGCTCGCCCATGCGCAGTACGCCGAAGTGATTCCTGATCTGCTGCATGTACACCCTGGTGCCATCCGTGCCGCCTTACGTTGCATCCCTAATCTCTATGCGGTTACCGACTCCACGGCAGCGGCAGGCATGCCAGACGGTGATTACCGTCTAGGTGAGCAGACCGTCACCAAATGTCTGGGAGGTGTGCGTTTGGCTGACGGCACCTTGGCAGGCAGTACGCTGACCATGGGTCAGGCGTTACGTAACTTCGTTAGTCTCGGTCTTACCCTGGCGGACGCCTCGGATCGCCTGTCACGTTTCCCTGCCGACTTCCTAGGGATCGACGACATTGGCCGCCTGCAAGAGGGCGCATTGGCGGACCTGGTCATCCTTGACCCCCAACTTCAACTCCAAGCGGTCTATGTCGAAGGCCGTCATATCTGTGGAAACGCCCAAGGAGCCTCTTAAATGTCTTTGATGCTTGAAGAAACTCGCAACGCCCCTGAACGTGTTCGCGGTCAGCTGCAGCGTAATCACGCGTTGCTTGCTGCACTAGGTGAACGCTTGCGCCTTGCCGAGCCGACTGCCGCAGTCACCGTGGCGCGGGGTAGTTCCGATCATGCCGCCAGCTACTTCGCCTACCAATGCATGCAGCGTAAAGGCATTCCTGTGGCCTCGCTGCCTCCCTCGCTGACCACCCTGGCGAAGGCACCTTGGCGACTAACAGGGCAATTGTCCTTGGCGGTTTCCCAATCTGGACAAAGCCCTGACCTAGTGGCGATGCAGCAGTCCCTCGCTGCCGCTGGGGCTCGAACGGTAGCGTTAGTCAATACGCCGCAGTCGCCTCTGGGCGCGGCCAGCGATAGTGAAATTCCGCTCTACGCGGGAGAAGAAAAAAGTGTCGCTGCCACCAAAAGCTACTTGGCCACGCTTTCTGCCATGGCGCAGCTCATCGGCCACTGGCAGGAAGACCGCCTGCTACTCACTGCTTTGGAACAACTTCCAGAACGACTGACCCAGGCCCTGGCGATGGATTGGTCCCCGGCCATCGAGGCATTACTAAATGCTGACAAGATGATGGTGATTGGTCGTGGAGCAGGTCTTGCAGTCGCTCAGGAAGCGGCGCTCAAGTTTAAAGAAACCTGTGCGATTCAAGCGGAATCCTTTAGCGGTGCCGAAGTTCGCCATGGTCCGATGGCGCTAATTGGCCCTGATTATCCGGTGCTGGTATTCGCACCACCAGGGCCCGAACAGGCTGGCTTGCTGGAGTTAACCGAGTGGCTCAAGAGTGTTGGTGCCCGGGTAGTCCTTGCTGCCGACAAGAGCGTGGTACAGCGCAATTTGACCTTGGTAGATGCTGGTCATGAGGCTCTGCAGCCACTGTCGGTGATTCAGAGCTTTTATCAAATGGTGGCTGGCCTTGCAGAGGCTCGGGGAAGCGATCCAGATCGCCCTCGGCACCTCAATAAAGTTACCTGCACCCTGTAACGTATAACAACAATCTTGGGAGTCCTCCCATGTCAGATTCAAGTCAATCATTAACGCTGCAGGCCCCCGTAACGGGAGTTGTGGTACCCCTAGCAGCAGTGCCCGATCCGGTTTTCGCCAGCCTAACCCTGGGAGAGGGCATTGCTCTCGATCCACTGGGCGAATGCCTGCATGCTCCCTGTGATGGTGAAGTGGTGCAGTGCGCGCGTACCCATCATGCGTTCACCTTGAGAACCGAGGCGGGTGTTGAATTACTGCTTCACCTTGGCCTGGATACGGTTGAGTTAAACGGAAAAGGTATTGAGCCTTTGGTCGCCGTAGGTGATCAAGTGCGCGCTGGTGACCCGCTGTGCCGCTTCGATGCCGATGCGTTAGCGCTGGGCGCAAGTGCGCTGATTACCCCACTGGTGATCACCGAAGCGGCTGGTTGGCAATTACTGCCGTCGAAGCACCGCGAGGGCGAGCGGGTTTCCCTTGGTGAGCCTTTGCTGGTGCTAACCCGCACGGCTATTGAGCAATCCGATACACGTGCTGACGGGCCGTTAGCTGAGCGCCGCGTGACCCTAGCCTTGGCATCGGGGCTGCATGCGCGACCGGCTGCCCGACTTCGTGCTATTGCTCGTGAGCATAACGTTAATCTGACGGTGCAACATGAGGGTTCAAGCGACAACGCTGCCAGTGCTAGTGCCGCTAGTCTTAGCGCATTAATGAACTTGGGCCTGACCGAAGGCGCAACGTTAAAACTGACTGCCCAGGGGGAGGCTGCTGAGGCTGCGCTGGATGCCGCCGAGCGTCTGTTGACCACGCCTGAAGCCGAAGAACATAGCGCACCTGCGTCGTCTATATTAACCGCAGTGGCACTTAAAGAGGGCGAACTGGCTGGTTTAGTGGCTAGCCCTGGTTTAGCCATCGGTCCGCTTGTCTCTTATCAATTGCCGCTACCCGCTGTGCCCTTGATGGGCGAGGGCGAAGCCGTTGAGACAGCTCGCTTGAAAAAGGCGCTGTTAAGCGTTGGCGAGGCGTTAGCCAACGCTGAAGCACAAGCAACGCGCCAGGGGCAGAGCGCCGAGGCGGAAATCTTTGCTGCCCATGGCGCCTGGCTCGATGATCCCGATTTGGCGGCAGCGGCAGGTCAGCACATTAGTGAAGGTCGCAGCGCTGGCCAAGCTTGGCGTGAGGCGCTTGATGGCGAGGCCGCAAGGCTTGCGGCGAGCGGAAATACGCTGCTTGCCGCCAGGGTTGCTGATCTGCGCGACTTGCAGCGCCGTGTGATGGTGGAACTCAGCGACGACCATCAAGCGGCACTTCCTGAGCTGCCGAAGGGAGCCGTCGTTGTTGCTGATGAACTGACACCCTCAGAGCTGGTGGCCGTTGCCGCCCAGCACCCTGCTGGGCTGTGTCTCGCGGGCGGCGGCACCACTTCCCATGTGGCCATTTTGGCACGCGCCCGAGGTATTCCCTGCCTCGTGGCCATGGGGGCAAGCCTAATCGACGCTGCTAATAGCGCCACAAGCGAGAGCGTCATTCTAGATGCGGAAAATGGACGCTTGGCGCTGAGCCCCAGCGCTACTCAACGGGCGGAAGTGGCAGAGCGCATTGATGCTCGCCGTTATGAAGCTGAGCAAGCGCAAGCGTTAGCGCATGAGCCAGCGATGACTCTGGACGGGCGAGAAATTGAGGTATGCGCCAATATCGGTGGCGCCGAAGAGGCGCGTTTGGCGGCAGATTCGGGGGCTGATGGTGTAGGCCTACTGCGCAGTGAGTTTCTTTTTCTTGAGCGAGATAGTGCCCCCAGTGAAGCGACTCAGCGTGATGAATATCAGGCTGCGGTGAAGGCCTTAGATGGCAAGCCTGTGATTATTCGCACCCTGGATATTGGTGCAGACAAGCAGCTTCCTTATCTGCGATTGCCGTCAGTACCTAACCCAGCGCTGGGCGTGCGGGGCGCTCGTTTGTGGGCCAGCCAGCCTGAACTGCTGGAGACCCAGCTGCGAGCGCTACTCGGCGTTACGCCGTTGGAAACGTTACATATCATGCTGCCGATGGTGACTGAGGTTGGCGAGCTGCGCGAAGTGCGCAAGCGCTTAGAGACGTTGGCCAGCGAAATGGGGCTCGATGCGCGGCCGCGCCTTGGTGCCATGATCGAGGTGCCTAGTGCTGCTCTGTGCGCCAGAAGCCTCGCTGTTGAAGCCGACTTTCTGTCAATCGGCACCAACGATTTAACCCAGTACACCCTGGCGATGGACCGTGAGGACCCGGCGCTCACCGCACGAGCGGATGTATTGCATCCCGCGGTGCTGCGGCTGATTCAAGCGACGGTAGACGGCGCGAAAGGACACTGCCCCGTGGGAGTCTGCGGTGCCGCCGCTGGTGATGAGCGGGTCGCGCTTCTGCTCGTCGCGCTGGGTGTCGATGAACTCTCTGTAGAACCTGCACGTGTGCCTGCAGTGAAAGCTGCCCTGCGTTGCCTGAATGCTGCCGCACTGGCAGATGAACTTCCCGCACTACTGGCCTTGGACGATGCGACCGCTGTACGCCAGCACTTAAGCGCGTGGCTTGCTAAGGCCAACCAAACCGACATAACAACAACGACCCTTGAGAGGTGCTGAAATGTCTTCTACGACCTTCGGTTCCCGCCTAATGGGCGGACTACAGCGGCTTGGCCGCTCTCTGATGCTACCTATCGCAGTATTGCCCATTGCAGGTCTATTGCTGCGACTTGGGCAGCCTGATCTGCTGGATATTGCCTTTATTGCTGGCGCTGGCGAGGCCATTTTCGCCAACCTGGCGCTGATTTTTGCTATCGGCCTAGCCGTAGGCTTCGCGGATGATAGTAACGGCGCTGCTGGCCTGGCCGGGGTGATTGGCTATCTGGTGCTAGATGCGGTGCTAACCGCGCTTAACCCTGAGATCGATATGGGGGTGCTGGCAGGGATTATTGCCGGCAGCGTGGCAGGCCTGCTTTATAATCGCTATAAGTCGATTCAGCTCCCTGATTATTTGGCCTTTTTTGGTGGGCGACGCTTTGTGCCTATTGCCACTGGCCTAGCTGCAGTAGCAATGGGGGTTGTTTTTGGGGTGATTTGGCCGCCCATCCAACATGGCATTGATGCACTTGGTCACTGGCTGATTGGCGCCGGTGAGCTGGGACTTTTCGTGTACGGAACGATTAATCGTTTGTTGATTGTGACGGGGCTGCACCACGTGCTGAATAGCCTGGTGTGGTTCGTCTTCGGTAATTTCGAGACAGCCTCTGGGGTAGTGGCCAATGGCGACCTGAATCGTTTCTTTGCCGGTGACCCTGAAGCAGGGCGCTTTATGGCGGGCTT
This sequence comes from Vreelandella alkaliphila, assembly GCF_016107625.1. Taxonomy (GTDB): domain Bacteria; phylum Pseudomonadota; class Gammaproteobacteria; order Pseudomonadales; family Halomonadaceae; genus Vreelandella; species Vreelandella alkaliphila. The sequence goes on along the minus strand of NZ_JABASV010000001.1, from coordinate 69,127 downwards.
TTTCCCGGTAATGATGTTCGGCCTGCCAGCCGCGGCGTTGGCCATGTATCATGCCGCACCAAAAGGACGCCGTGCCCAGGTGGGTGGCTTGTTACTTTCGCTGGCATTGACGGCTTTCCTGACCGGTGTCACCGAACCCATCGAATTCACCTTTATGTTCCTGGCACCGCTGCTTTATGGCATGCACGCAGTGTTAACGGGCATTTCCATGGCGCTGCTGCACTGGCTGGACGTGAAGCTTGGCTTCACCTTCTCCGCAGGGGCCTTTGACTTTGCACTCTCTTACGGGCTTTCCACCAATGGTTGGCTGATGCTGCCTGTCGGCCTCGTCTATTTTGTTCTGTACTACACGGTATTTCGCTGGGCCATCGTCCGCTTTAATCTACCTACCCCAGGGCGCGAGCCGGAAAGTGCTTCCTCCGCAGCAGCCCCAACACCACTCGGTGAGCGTGGCCCCGCGTTTGTCACGGCGTTAGGTGGCGCGAGCAACCTGCAAAGCGTAGGTGCCTGTACGACTCGGTTACGCTTGGTGCTGGAGAATCCTGAGGCAATTGATGAGCCGGCTCTGAAATCGTTGGGCTCTCGGGGGATCATGCGTCTCCAGGGCGGTGGTCTCCAGGTAGTGATGGGACCCATCGCGGATGGTATCGCAGATGAGATTCGACAAGCGCTCAAGCAGAGTGGAGCGGCGATGGATGCCAATACTTCTTCTCATAGCCCTTCTGCACATAGCCCTTCTGAACATAGCCCTGGCACCCCCGAAAACCCTTCTCAACCGACGGCATTGCCCGCCGAGGTGGCCCAACGCTGGATGGCTGCCTTAGGTGGTAATGCCAACGTGCAACGGCTGGACGTCCAAGCCCAGACACGCCTGCGCGTGGAGCTAGTCGATGGCGCTGGTCTAGACAGCGCAGCGCTTGACCAACTGGGATGTAGAGGCATCCAAGCGTTGAACGGCAATACATGGCATCTGATCGTCGGCGATCAAGCCGCTACTATCGCGCATTCACTAAGAGCCTAACGCTCGTAATCGACACCCGTTACTCGGCAACGGCTGAGTAACGGGGAGCCGTGGCGATTTAGCCAAGACTTCTACGTATAGACCCATGTTTATGGGGCAGCGTTGCGCTGCCCCACAGACCCCGCACGTCTTTAAAACGCGCACATCACTGCAACGCTAATACAAAATCAACAACAATCGGATACGACGCCATGCTGATATCAAGCATACCTACGCCCCAAAAAGGGCAGCCGTTAGGTCGCTTTGGTCAACTAGCCCTGATCGGTACTTTATCGTTGGTTCCTTTGACGTCTTCCGCCGACGAGCCTCAGGGCTTTATGGAAGAGGCCAGCCTTGAGACCACCCTGTTTTATATCTATCGCGACCGTGATCGTCGCTCGGGAGGTATGGGGCCGGATGGCGAGGGCACTCCAGGGGCTTACGCTTCCAATCTGCAGCACTCCACCGCCAATCTGGCTGTCGACTTCTCGAGTGGTCACGCGGGGGGCGTTGTGGGGCTGGATCTAGCCGCCTTTGCTGCCTACGACTTTCAGAACCGTCACCAGGGCACGGAATTCAATTTTCGTCCAGCAAGCACTCTGTGGGAAGAGCGCTGGGACGGTAAGGAAACGAATGGTGCAAGCCTCTACCGGGCCGCACTCAAGTTCAAGTTTGGCGATATGTGGGGGCGGTTAGGGTATCTGCAGCCCCAAGGCACCAGTGTCATCGCCCCTAACTGGTCCTTCCTACCAGGCACTTATCGCGGTGGAGAACTCGGCGCCAGGATAGGTGACCTATCGCTGAGCTATTTTCATGCTGATCGTTACAAGGCCCCTTGGTATCAGAGCTTCTACGAGTTCCGCCAAGCTGATGGAGAGACGATCGACTATCTGCACTCGCTGGGAGCACGCTACGAAATCACCGAAGACCTGGTGCTCGAGGCGGCTTTTGGGCAAGCCCAGGGCTATATGGATCAAGGGTTCGGTAAGGTTTCTTATGCCACCCAGCTGAACGATTCCCCTCTGCGTTTGAGTTACCAGGCCTACGCCGCCAGTGACCGTCATGACGATGGTTCGGCCAACGACGTCTATGACGGCACTGCCTGGCAACAGGTGCTTACCGCTCACTATGATCAAGGTGCCTTCGATTGGCGGCTTGAGTTTAGCTGGGTGCATGCCCCTGGGTCTCAGGGCTACTTCCTGCCGCGAATGACCACCCCTTATGCATCGTCTAACGGCCGCATGGACGTCTGGTGGGATGCCCGGTCCGATTGGAATCACGATGGCGAGAAGTCCCTCTACGCCGGTGTTACCTATGACCTGGAAGGCTGGAGTTTGCCTGGTTGGTCGTTGGGCGTGGCTCATGCTTATGGCTGGGATGCTCGTCCCTACTCAGGTTTTGAGGACCCCGGCCGCCGCTTTAGTGAGTCCGCCTGGAACTTTGACGTGCATTACAAAGTTCAGAATGGCTGGGCCGAGGGCACGCGTTTTCAACTGCACTATACCCGCTACGACAACCGCACCGACTACGCCTCCTGGGGAGATGGCGGCTTTAAAAACGCCTTTCAGGATGAGCACGACATCAAGTTCACGGTCGTGGCTCCTTTCTCGATTCTGTAATGCTTGAGGTGAAAACAATGACAACATTGACGAAGGCCCTAACGACACTGGCTATCGGGGTTGCAATCAACTCGGCGGCAACCCAGGCCAGCGAAACCACTCAGCTTGACGCGTCGTCTGCCCGTGACTTGGCGCAGCGGCTAGACGTGCAGTACAAGGTAACCGCCAATCAGCCACAGGCGCATGATATCGACTGCCAGAGATTGGGGGCGGATTACGCCGCCTGTTTCACTGCGACGATCCTTTTGACCAATACCTCCGATAAGGCCATTGAGGCGAGCGACTGGGGGCTGTATTTCTCGAGTATTCGTCGTCTGCTGCAGATGGATCACCCTGAACTGTCGCTGACTCGTATCACAGGGGATCTCCATCGCCTTGAACCCAATGGCACCTTTACTGGACTGGACGCAGGAGAGAGCCTGGAAATTCCCATCGTGGGTGAGTACTGGCAGCTATTCATGACCGATGTGATGCCCAACTGGTACCTGGCAGTGGGCGATGAAACAGCGGTGATCGATAATACCCGTGACGAAGTGCTGACCGATTTTGTCCGTGCTCCTTTCGGTGAGCAGCTTATGCGTACACCGGACGATAACAACGTGGTGATGACGGCCGAGACACGCTTCGAGCGCAACGCTGAGGCCACTGCAATGCCCGCCGATGCATTGCGGGGAGCTATTTTGCCAACACCGCGATCATTTCGCCTTGGAGAGGCTACCCTCGATTTATCTGAAGGGATCAGCCTAGTGATGCCAATGCTGAGCGAGGCCAGCCTAGCGGTACTGGGAGAGCGCTTCGAACGGCTCGGCATTCCCGTTAACGAAGGTGGCGAAGGCTTGGTGATTCGTGCCCGCTTGGCCTCTGAGTCAGACGTTCTCGATGAAGCATTGGCACGGGAGGGGGGCTATCGCCTGCAGCTCAATGAGTCCGGTGCCGATATTCTGGCCTTTGACGCCACTGGGGCTTTCTACGCTGTCCAGTCGCTAATAGCGGCCATGGATGAGGCGGGATTGGTGCCAGCGATGGACATTGATGACGCTCCACGTTACGACTATCGCGGTGTCATGCTGGATGTTGCACGGAATTTCAAAGATAAGGCCTCAGTGTTGCGCTTGCTTGATCAGATGGCTGCGTACAAGCTCAACCGTTTCCATTTCCATCTCACCGATGATGAGGGCTGGCGGCTGGAAATTCCGGGGTTGGCGGAATTAACCGAAGTAGGCAGCAAGCGCTGTCATGATCTGGCAGAAACGAACTGCCTTTTACCTCAGCTGGGCTCTGGGCCAGAGGACGATACTGCCGGTAGCGGTTTCTACACCCGTGAGGATTATATCGATATCGTTCGCTATGCCGAGGCTCGCCATATTCAGGTGGTGCCTGAGATTGATATGCCGGCCCATGCTCGCGCCGCTGTGGTGGCTATGGAAGCGCGACATCGTCGGCTGATGGAGGAGGGCGATAGTGCGGCAGCCAACGAGTATCGATTAATCGACCCCGAAGATACGTCCAATACGCTGTCGGTTCAGCTCTATGATCGTCGCAGCTACCTCAATCCCTGTCTTGAGTCGACGAACCGCTTTGTCGATAAAGTGATGGGCGAAGTGGTATTGATGCACCAAGAGGCGGGCCAGGCGCTGGACAACTGGCACTTTGGTGGTGATGAAGCCAAGAATATCCTGCTGGGTCATGGTTTTCAGGATATCGATGCCGAAGAACCGGTCGACTGGCGAGGAACTATCGACCAGAGTGATCAGCACCATCCCTGGGAGGCGTCGCCAATTTGCCAACAGAGCGTTGCCGATGGAGAGGTCGCCTCTGTAGAGGAACTGCCGAGCCGTTTTGCCCTACAGGTCAATCAACTCGCTGATAGCTACGGAATAGCGCGGATGTCAGCCTGGCAAGACGGCCTTAAGCATGTTGAGTCCGCCGCCGAGTTTGCGACGCCGCAGGTTGCTGTCAATTTCTGGGATCCGCTGTTTTGGGGCGGTAGCCAGTCAGTGGCCGAGTGGCAGGCGCGGGGCTATGAGGTGATTCTTTCGAGCCCAGATTATCTCTACTTCGATATGCCCTACGAGGTCAATCCACACGAACGAGGCTACTACTGGGCGACACGTTTCACCGATACTCGCAAAGTGTTCTCCTTTGCCCCCGATAATCTAGCGCAAAATGCGGAAACCTCAGTTGACCGAGACGGCAATACCTTTCGTTCCGAGAGCGCCGAGGGGTGGCAAGGTGCTCGGGGGATTTCCGCGCAAGCCTGGGGTGAAACGGTACGTAGCGAGACGCAGATGGAGTACATGATCTTCCCGCGTCTGCTAGCGTTGGCCGAGCGAGCCTGGCACCAAGCCGAGTGGGAACTCGATTATCAACCTGGTCAGGCGTTCATCGGTGGCGAGACGTCCTTTGTTGACGATGAGTCGTTGATCGAGGACTGGCAGCGTTTTGCCAACCTGCTTGGCCAGCGTGTCCTACCACGGCTAGACCGTGATGGAATCGCTTATCGTCTGCCGCTGCCAGGAGCCCGGGTTGAAGCGGGTAGGCTAGTGGCCAATGTCGCTCTGCCGGGAGTAAGTATTGAGTACTCCTTGGACGACGGGGCAAGCTGGCAGGTCTATCAGGACAACGCGCCACCCGAGGTGGAAAACACGGTGCTACTGCGCAGCGCCAGTGCCAATGGTCAGCGGCATAGCCGTGTCGTGACGCTCAATTAACCAGCGTTAAGATAGCGAAGAGTCCTCTTCAGGCGGCGTTGTCTTAGAGGGCTCTGAGTCTCTTTAGTCCGGCTGGGAGCGGCGAGCGTAATCGGATAAGCTGAGAAGTTCTATCATCAGGAGTGCACCATGACATCACGCCTTATCGTTTCCGACCTTGACGGTACGCTGTTAGGCAGCGACCACCAGCTGCACGACAACACTATTGAGGTGCTGAGAGCGCTTGTATCGCAAGGCCATCATGTCGCGCTGGCGTCTGGTCGCCACTATAACGATATGCGCGTGTTTCGCGATCAGTTGGATATCCCGGCCTATTTAATCAGTACCAACGGGGCATATATCCATGCTCCAGACGGCACACTTTTGAGCGCGACCCATCTTGAACCAGCCTATGTCGAAACGCTTATTCAGTTGCCGCGCCCGCCCCAGGTAAGGCTCAACCTTTACCGTGAAAGCGGCTGGTATATCGATGCCGACGCACCGCATCTGTTGTCATTGCATGCCTCGACGGGCTTTCGTTACGAGGTTGTGCCGCAGGCAGCGATGGATGCTGATGGGGTTGGTAAAGTGCTCTACATAGGCGATCCGGCTGCGTTAGCGCAACTGGAATGTCAGGCCCAGGAGGCGCATGGTCGCAGCCTACATATCACATACTCAACGATCGACTCTTTAGAAATTATGGCGGGTGGTGTTAATAAAGGCGTGGCCTTAACGGCGCTGCTGGAAAAGCTAAAGCTGACGCCGGCAGAGTGCTTAGCATTTGGCGATAACCTAAACGATACTGAAATGCTTAATCTGGCAGGGGAAGCCCAGGTAATGAACAACGCCCACCCTGAGCTTTTTGATCGAGTTTCCAACGCTGAGCGTATCGGCCATCATGGCGAAGCGGCCGTGGCTCGGTGGCTAGCAAAACGCTTCGCGCTGTAACTTGGTCGATGGCCGCTTGCGACAGGATGGCCACTCCACCATCATCTAGCCCCTAAAATGATAATAACGAGTAATAATAACCCAGGGCATATTGCTACCATGACAACCACGCCCGCTACCTTGATGGTCGTTGATGACGACTCGGAAATCCGCGAACTGTTGGCAGACTATTTAGGGCGTCACGGCTATCACGTGTTGACCGCCGACGGCGCAGATTCGCTGTATCAGCAACTGGTTGATCAAGCGCCAGAGTTGTTGGTCGTTGACATCATGATGCCGGGGGATGACGGTTTTACCATCTGCCGGGAACTGAGAAAAACCAGCGATACGCCGATTATTATGCTCACCGCCAGTGCCGATGATACCGACCGCATTTTGGGGCTTGAGTTAGGCGCTGATGACTATATCGCTAAGCCCTTCAATCCTCGTGAGTTGCTGGCGCGGATTAAAGCGGTGTTACGCCGAGCCCGCCCGGCAGCAACTGGCGCGCCAACCCAAGAGGCTCGCTGGGTACGTTTTGGCGACTGGCAACTGGACCGCATGACCCGCGAGCTGATCGACCAGGAAGGTATTCGCACCGCACTTTCCGGCGCAGACTTTCAATTACTGCAGGTGTTTCTGGAACGGCCTGCCACCGTCATTACTCGCGATGATCTCTACACATTGACCCGCGGCCGTGAAGCACCACCGCTAGATCGCTCGATTGACGTACATGTGTGCCGCTTGCGCCAGCGGCTGGGGGAAGATGCACAGCACTCTCAACTGATTCGCACCGTGCGTGGGGCTGGCTATGTGTTAACCGCTAGGGTTGAAGCTGCTTCGTGAAGGGCGTAAAGCGCATCCTCGCGGGTTGGTTGCCAAGCAGTCTACGTGGGCGCTTTGTGGTCATTATGATTACGGGTGTGCTGGTTGCTCAAGCGGCTAGCTATGCGCTATGGACTTCTCAGGTGCGGGCCAGCCAGCTTGAACAGTTAGATGAGCTTTCCAGCAACATGGCCTTCAGTATTGCCTCGACCATGCGGTTTTTCCGTTCGCTGCCGGTAGATTATCGGCACATTGTGTTGGATCAGCTGCGAAGCATGGGCGGCACGCGTTTTTTTGTCAGCGTGAATGAGCGACGCATTCATGTCGAAGATATTGGCAGCGGCCCGGAAAAAGAGGTCGTGGTAGACAACGTGCGCTCTATTTTGACCCAGCAGCTCTCCATTGACGATGTGGTGGTGGAATTTTCCCGCCCGGAAAGCTTGCGTGTCTTCAATAACGAAGTGCTGCTTTACGATTTACCACCCCGTTGGGGGCAGCACAGTCTGTTAATGGAGCCGCTTTCGCCCCCTATCTTAGTGGTGCAGTTGGAGCTGGCTCCGGATACCTGGCTTTACGTGGCCACACTGCTGGGCGTGCCGGATATTTTTAGCGGCTACCGTTGGCTGTCTGAAGAGCGTTTATTAGTCGGCGTGTTGGTGCTGTTAAGCGTGCTGGCGCTTTCGTTACTTGGTATTACCAGTGTGACTCGGCCGTTGGCGCGGCTTTCCCGAGCAGCACGCCAGTTGGGTGATGACTTGGATAGCCCACCACTTAAAGAGGGCGGCCCTAAAGAAGTGGCCGCCACCGCAGCGGCCTTTAATCGTATGCAGCGGCGTATTCAAGAACAGATTGATGAGCGCGAGCGGCTGTTTTCGGCGATTTCTCATGATCTTAAGACGCCCATTACACGCATGCGGCTGCGTGCCGAAATGCTCGATGATGCGGCTCAGCGTGAACGTTTTTGCGCCTCACTTGATGAGTTGAGTGAGCTGGTCAAAGGCGCACTGGCCTCGGTCAAAGGGTTGGACCTGCATGAAGAACCCCAGCCCACGGATCTTAACGCGTTGCTGTTGGAGATTGCCGAAGGGTTACGTCTGTACGGCGGCGAGGTGTCACCTCATGGCGCTGTGTTACCACTAACCGTTAAGCCTCTGGCGCTAAAACGTTGCTTAGCAAACCTGCTTGAAAACGCGGTGTTTTACGGCCAGAAAGCAACCGTAACGCTGGAAGAGCAGGCGGGCATCGTAACGTTGCGCATTCATGATAATGGGCCAGGTATTCCTGATGCGCAGCTTTCCCGAGTATTTTCACCTTTTGTACGCCTGGAAGCCTCCCGAAGCCGTTACACCGGTGGAAGTGGCCTGGGGCTTGGTATTGCCAGACATATTGCCCGTGCCCATGGAGGCAATATCGTCTTATCGAATCACTCGGCAGGTGGGCTAGTGGCCATGTTAACGCTACCGCGCCAAACGAGTGTTACTGACTTGTAATAAAACCCTAACACTATTAATAAATTGCCAAGACTATGCAGGACTCGGTAACTCCCGTTGTGTGCCAGGGTGGCGTACTCTGCTGTGAGTCGTTCAGTCGAGCATCATCAGCAACGACATCTCATAAGCACAAAAACAACAGCACAATAACAACAGTAGGAGCTATTCATGCCGAGTATCAATATGCCCGTATTTAACGTGCCTACGTTTAAAAAGTCCGTATTCGCATTAGCCGTGGCGGCTGGCACCAGCATGGCGGCCAGCACCACCCAAGCCAACGAAGTGGAAGTGCTGCACTGGTGGACATCCGGCGGTGAAGCCCGCGCAGCAAACGTCCTCAAAGAGTTAATGGAAGCCGAAGGCTATGGCTGGCAGGATTTTGCTGTGGCCGGGGGTGGTGGTGAAACCGCCATGACGGTACTTAAGTCTCGTGCAATGTCTGGTAACCCACCTTCCGCTGCGCTAATTAATGGCCCTGAAATTCAAGAGTGGGGCAAGCTCGGCCTTCTGGGTAATTTAGACGAGGTCGCTGCCGCTGAAGGCTGGAATGACCTGCTGCCCGAAATAGTTGCCGATATTATGCGCTACGACGGCCACTATGTTGCCGTTCCCGCGAACGTTCACCGCGTTAATTGGCTATGGGCGAACCCTGACGTTCTAGAAGCGGCAGGCGTTGAAATGCCCACCACGCTTGATGAGCTTTTTACCGCCGGTGAAGCCATCCGTGAGGCGGGTTTTGTACCGCTAGCCCATGGTGGCCAAGCGTGGCAAGACGCGACGGTGTTTGAAAGTGTCGTGCTGGGTAGCCAGGGAGCCGAGTTTTATCAGCAGGCGCTGGTGGAGCTAGACCCAGAGGCGCTTGGTGGGGAACAGATGATCGCTGCGCTAGAAGACTTTAAGCGTCTACGTGAGCTGATGGATGAGGGCATGTCTGGCCGCGATTGGAACATTGCCACCGCCATGGTCATTGAAGGCACTGCAGGCTTCCAGATAATGGGTGACTGGGCCAAAGGGGAGTTCACCGCCGCAGGCCTTACTGCCGGTGAAGACTATCTGTGCGCGGCTGCGCCCGGCACTGAAGACGCCTTTACGTTGAATATCGATAGCCTAACGATGTTTCGTATGACCGACGACGCTGGGCGTGATGCTCAGCAGACCCTGGCACGCTTAGTCTTAGAGCCAACCTTCCAGGAAGCTTTTAACCTTGCCAAAGGCTCTATTCCTGCGCGATCCGACCTAGATATCAGTGAGTTTGATAGCTGTGCTCAGCAGTCGCTTGCTGACTTCCAGCGCACCGCTGATGAAGGTGGTTTAGTCCCCAGCTTGGCTCACGGGATGGCGGTGCGCGCGGATGTCCAGGGGGCGATCTTTGATGTTGTGACCAACTACTTCAATGATACCAATATGCCCGCCGAAGAAGCTGCTGAACGGTTGGTAAGTGCGGCTGAAACCGCCTCTTTCTAAGCCACTGCGTACTTTTAATAAGTGACGTAACTAGCGCCGCCGCAACGGCGGTGCTAGCGGCTGACTGGCGAGGGATATTCTCATGAGTGAACCCACGACGCGCACTGCAGTGCGGCCGACGGCGTCTGGCTGGCTTCAAGCCTGGCTACCCCGTTTGGTACTTGCCCCTTCTGTTGCGGTGTCTCTGTTTTTTGTTTACGGCTTTATGTTTTGGACTTTTGTGTTGTCGCTAACCAGCTCGCGTATGTTGCCTAGCTACGATTTTGTTGGTTTTGGCCAATATACGCGGCTAATGGCCAACGAGCGTTGGTGGATAGCCTCTACCAACCTGATGCTGTTTGGCGTGCTGTTTATTGTAATTTGTTTGGTGATTGGCGCGCTGTTGGCAATTCTACTGGATCAGAAAATTCGCCAAGAGGGCGCGCTGCGCACGATTTATCTCTACCCCATGGCACTGTCGTTTATTGTGACAGGCGTGGTATGGAAGTGGCTGCTGAATCCCCAGCTGGGCATTCAGGCGATGGTGCAAAGCTGGGGGTTTGAGTCGTTTCGCTTCGACTGGATCGTTGATCCTGATATGGCGATTTATACCCTGGTGATTGCAGCGGTTTGGCAGGCATCCGGCTTTGTGATGGCGCTCTTTTTGGCAGGGCTGCGGGGCATTGATGACAGCATCGTCAAAGCTGCTCAGTTAGACGGTGCTAGCCTGCCGCGCATTTACTGGCGGGTGGTGATGCCGTGCCTGCGTCCGGTGGTGTTCAGCGCGGTGATGATTCTGGCCCATATTGCGATTAAGAGCTTTGATTTAGTGGTAGCACTCACTGGCGGCGGGCCTGGTTATGCCACCGATCTGCCCGCCACCTTTATGTACACCCACGCCTTTAATCGTGCTCAGATCGGGCTCGGCTCTGCTAGCGCTATGTTAATGCTCGGTGGTGTTCTGGCGATTTTGATTCCTTACCTCTATTCCGAACTAAGGAGCCGTAAACATGGCTAACGTGATTCGTCGGCAAACGCCTGCCGCACGGCTGTTGCGTGCTGTGCTTTATGGCGTACTGATTGTGGCGGGGCTGTTTTATATCCTGCCGATGGTGGTCATGCTGATGACCTCTATCAAACCGTTGAGCGAAATAAGTGCGGGAACGCTGCTATCGCTGCCGCAAAACCCAACCCTTGAGCCCTGGACGAAAGCCTGGGGAGAAGCGTGTACTGGTATGCGCTGTGAAGGTGTCGGCGGTTATTTTTGGAACTCCTTTGCGATGGTGATTCCTGCCGTGCTGATCTCCACCACGGTTGGGGCGCTAAACGGCTATGCGCTGACCAAATGGCGCTTTAAAGGCTCTGAATTGGTCTTTGCATTGATGCTATTTGGCTGCTTTATCCCGTTTCAGGTGGTGCTGTTACCAATGGCACAAACCTTGGGCTGGTTAGGACTTTCCAGTTCACGTGCGGGGCTGATTCTGGTGCATGTGGTTTTTGGCATTGCCTTCACCACGCTGTTTTTCCGCAACTTTTATGTCGGAATTCCTAACGAGCTGGTCTCTGCGGCGAAGCTGGATGGCGCGGGATTCTTCCGTATTTTCTGGCGCATTTTATTACCGGTTTCCGCGCCGATTATTGTGGTGTCAGTCATCTGGCAATTCACCCAGATATGGAATGACTTCCTGTTTGGCGTAGCGTTTTCGGCTCATAACACCCAACCGGTGACGGTGGCGCTCAACAATTTGGTCAATACGTCCACCGGTGTGCGTGAGTACAACGTCGATATGGCTGCCGCGATGATTGCAGCACTGCCAACGCTGGTGGTGTATGTGCTGGCCGGAAAGTATTTCGTGCGCGGGCTGACGGCAGGCTCCGTGAAAGGCTAATAACAATCAGATTGGTGACAACTTTCTAAAGGTTTCTTTAGCAAGGTCAGAATCAACCCGTAGCGGGGGTCTTTCGCCATGGATGGCGAAAGTAGCGTCCAGGGAAGGATTTACAGCGCCCCCGCCAAGGGTTGTTCAGACCGGAATAACAACTTTGTCAGCAGTCTTACAATGGGATTTTCATTATGGCAGCGTTAGAAATTCACAACGTGCGCAAAGAGTTCGGCAGCGAGCGGGTGCTGAAAGATGTCAGTATTTCGATTGACTCCGGTGAGTTCCTGATTTTGGTGGGGCCATCTGGCTGTGGTAAATCCACGCTGATGAACGCCATCGCCGGGCTGGAGCCAGTGACTAGCGGCAATATCTATATCGACGGCGAAGACGTCACTTGGCGCACGCCCGCTGAGCGGGATATTGCCATGGTGTTTCAGTCCTACGCGCTCTATCCCAGCATGACCGTACGGCAAAATATCAGCTTTGGGCTGGAAATGCGCAAGGTGCCCAAAGCCGAGCGGGTCGGTGCCGTAGAGCGCGTGGCCGACCTGTTGCAAATCTCCCACTTGCTTGAACGTAAGCCTGCTCAGCTTTCGGGTGGCCAGCGTCAGCGGGTGGCCATGGGGCGGGCGCTGGCACGTGAGCCCAAGGTATATCTATTTGACGAGCCGCTATCAAATCTGGACGCAAAGCTGCGGGTGGATATGCGTACCGAGATTAAAAAGCTCCACCAGCGCTTAGGCACCACAATTGTTTACGTCACTCATGACCAAGTCGAAGCAATGACCCTGGCCGACTGCATTGCGGTGATGCGTGATGGCAATATCCTGCAGCTTGGTAGCCCTGATGAGGTGTATAACAACCCGGTCGATATGTTCGTCGCAGGCTTTATGGGGTCACCATCGATGAACTTTATTCGCGCGACGTTGGAGGCGGCGGGCGATGGCTATGCACTACGTATTGCCACCCCTGATGAAGACGATCTCTTGCTGCCATGGCCCTCTGGACGCAATGCAGCGGGGCTTGTGGAACAGCTGAATAAGCCAATTATTCTTGGGCTGCGACCAGAACACTTCAGCGAGGAGGATGTTCGGTTGAGCGAGCAAGCAGAAGGGACATTAATGGAGGCCAAGGTAAGCGTCGTTGAGCCGACCGGTGCCGATATTCTGCTGCGCCTGCCGCTGGGAGAGCAGGAAATCACCGCTAGGGTAGGGCCCAAGTGCGCAATTGCCCCCGGCGAACGCTTGTCGCTACGCGTCGATATGGCCCGCGCCGTGCTGTTTGATGCCGAGACTGAACAGCGCTTGGCGTAAATAGATCGGCCTCCTACAAAGGCATTCAGCGCTACTTTGTGGGAGGGAGCGCTAGCTTACAAAATGCGCTTACTTTTGATGACGCGTGGCGGGGGTAGGCTCTTTATCGAGCCGTTTGATTTGCCTCCATAGGTCTTGGCGTAGATCGGCCAGCTTGGGTTGCTCTTCATCCGTAAAGGCCACCGGGCGGCATAGACGCTGGGCGCGTAGCCCTAAACGGGCGCTCAGTAGGCCTGTGGCCAAGCCTTGGCCCGCACGGGCGGAAAGCCTGCCTGCCAAATCAAGCGAAAGCATATCCATGCTGGCGTCAGTGGCCAGTTCACTGGCCCCAGCAAAGGCCATGTTATGCAGCACATTACGGAAAAGCCGCAAGCGACTGGCATAGCCTAGTTCCAATCCATAAAGTCGGCAGAGTCTGTCGACCATGGCAAGGCTGCGCCAGGCCACCAGTGCCATATCCACCAATGTAAGCGGGCTGATAGCCACCATAATGGCCGTTTCGCCAGACATGCGGGTAATCAGGCGTTGGGCTTCGCGGTCGCGGGGTGCCAGTAGGTGGTAGCGCAGCAGTGTTTGTATCTCTTCACCGCTATGGTGGGGCTGGCAGGCGCGTTGAAACGCCTGCCAATGAGGATCATCGTCGCTCAGTTTTAGCTGGCGCTTGAGCTGCTCTGCCATGGATTGGGCTTGCTTGGTAGAGCGTTGTGGCAGCTCGGCTAGGTCATGGCGTAATCGGTCATGGCGCTTTAAGCGGCGCAGGCGGCCAAGCTCTTTCAACAACGACAGACCGCCTAAACCAATCAAGCTAATGCCAAACAGCTGCCAGGCCATGGTCATCCACTGTGACTGGGAAAAGGCGTCTGGAATGCCGGTGGCAAGTTCTACGCTGCCCAAAGTGGCACCGCCTACCAGGGCAAACATCAACCCCCAACGGCGCTTTCGGGGTGTGCTCAGGCTCGCTTCCGGAAGTGCTTGGAGGTCTGCCTGGGGAGTTAGCGGCTGATGCGATTCAGTCGCGGCAAAGCTTTCACGCTGCCGCAACTGTTCGGGGCTGGGGGCGGGTGCTTCTTCTGTCTGGAAATCCCGGCGCGGCTGAGGATTACTCATATCAATTTATCTCCAATCAGCCAGTCGATAGCGGCGTCCATGCGGATGTGTGAAAGCGCTTCGCTGTCAACAGACATTGGGCGAAAGCTGGGAAAGTCGAAGCCCTGCTGCAGCCAAAAATCGGGTTTCGGAAGACGGTTTGGCACGTCACCTGGGTAGACCAGTACATCTTCGCCTTCAAGGGTAGTGCCTTTTAGCGCGGGGGTGCGCTTGCCTTCGTGGAGCACTTCACGGGCTTCAGTGGCGCGTATGGCAGCCAGTGACAATGCCTTCACCGGAATGTCGGCAAAACGCAGGTCTTTAAGTGGCTCAGCAAGTAACGCCTCCAGCAGTTGCACAACATTGCCGTGTTGGTCGGGCGTCACGTGGTCAGCTTTAGTTGCAGCAATGGCCAGACGGTCTATTTTCGGCGCAAATAGACGCGTCAACAGGCTGCGCTTGCCGTAATCGAAGCTTTGCATCAGCTGGCGCAGCGCATGGGAGAGGTCTTCAAAGCGTTCCGGCCCGGCATTAAGCGCACCAAGCACATCGACCAGCACAATCTGACGGTCGAAACGACGGAAATGGTCACGATAAAAGGGCCGTACCACTTGCTGCTGATAGTAACGAAAGCGCGCGGCCAAGGTGGCGTAAATACTAGTATCAGGTAGTGCTTCCAGGGTTTCTTTAGGTGCATTTAATTCAGGTAGCGGAAAAAATTGCAGTACTGGCGCGCCATCTAGCTCGCCAGGGAGCAAGAAACGTCCTGGCTGAAGATCGGAAAATCCTGCCTGTTTAGCCCGGCGAAGACCTTGGGCATAGGCATCTGCGAGCGCTGCCAGTTTAGCTTCATCAGCCTCGGCGGCAGGGTCTAGTTGTTCAGCCTCCGCTAGCCATTCGCTGAATAACACCTTCCGGTGTGGCCCTTCATGCAGTGACTGCGCCTGGCACCAGCTGTAAAAATCGTGCTGTAGCAGGGGTAAATCCAGCAGCCACTCGCCTGGGTAGTCGAACAAGTCGAGGGTTAAGTGGGCAATATCTGGGGTAAACCAGCCTTGTTGGGCAGGGCGGTAGCGTAGCTGTAAGCGCAATTCACTGATGCCACGGGTGGGTTCGGGCCAGCGCGGCGGCGTCGCACGTAGCGCCGCCATGCCAGGATCATAGGGGAAACGCGGCACGCCAAGGTCAGGCTGGTTCAACCGCTGCGCACCCAGCAAACGCCCTTCACGGGCGGCGGGTAACAAGTCTAGTTGAGCCTCTACCCCAGCGTGGCGCAGTTGGTTAACCAGAGACGTTAGAAACGCGGTTTTCCCTGCCTGAGACAGCCCCGTTACCGCCAGCCTTAATTGCCGGTCACGGCCTCGCTCTAATAAATTGCTCAGTTCGCGACTTAACGGCTGGCGCATCCTATCAATTCCTTATTAGTACAACCTGGGAAAGCATGGGTAGGGTGGCGATGATAAACCCAACCACAGCGACGCAATACCCTGGCCAGCGGCGCTGCATTTTTTGCGCAAGTGTTAAGCCAACTAAGCATACCACCATGCCGATCAGGTTAAAGGCAAAGGTGGCAGCCTCCAGCCATTGCTGTGGATCCATTATGTCTCCCTTAAAAACATTAATTGCCTTGATGATAACAAAGCCTTGATGAACCGAGGATTAACCGCGGCTTAATGTCGTACCTAATAGGTGTTGTGCGCCGGGGACTAGCCATACTGGATCTAGGCGGGTGTTAGCAGCTTCAACGCAAAAAAAGTGACGTGCCGCGTCGGCTGGCGTATCGCTGGGCAAATCGCTGTCTGGGTGCCACACCACGGTGGAATCGCTGGATTGTTTGGCAATACGAAGCGTACGCTGCCCATCGTTCAACAGTACGGCTTCATTGGTGTGATAAATACGGTCGACGGCTCCGCGAATGGCCAGCGTACCCTGTTGTTGGTCTTCGCCAAAACCGCGCAGTTTGTCTAAATAACGTGCGCCGGCCAACCCTTCCAGGCGGCACTGGTGCACATCACTAACAGCCAAATAGGTATGTAGCGCACCGCTGATTTTGACCGGTACTTCGCCAATATTTTCGCTAATTAATTCGACGTTCAAGCGTTGGGCATTCGCTTGAATGACGACGCGAGCGGTTAGCTGGCTATGTAGGCGCTCGATAGGAGAGAGATGCACTTCAATACCTTCAGCGTGATCATCAATCGCGTCTAAACGCCACTGAGCATGACGGGCAAGCCCGTGAAAAGGGCCGTTACGGTCAGGGCTTTCATCGGCATAGCGCTCGTCGCCAAACCAGGGCCAGCATAGGGGAATACCACCACGGATCGCACCAGGAAGCGCCTGCGGTGTGGGGGTAACCCAAAGCCAGCCGGTGTCGTCAGCGGGTGCAAAATGCAGCACTTGTGCACCCTGTAGGCTAATTGCCATTTCTCCCCAAGCCATCTTGAACAGCGCTATGTCGCGCCCTTGCCAGGTTACCTGCTGGTGGCCGTCTACATCGGAAAGTAATTGCTTGAGAGAATCGGGAATCATAGGGTTTCCTTGTAAGGAAGGGGATCAAATGGGCAGGACCGTAGGACCGTAGGGCCGTATGCTATGGTAGGACAAGCAACAGTTATACGTAAAACACTGCGGATAAAACGTTGCAGTTAAGATGTTATAGGTAAACCCCTGACGAAAGTGAACATCAAGGAGGCGCTATGGGCTTTATTGCGTGGTTGATTATTGGTGGTTTGGCTGGCTGGATCGCTGGCAACATCATGCGTGGCGGTGGTTTTGGTATTTTGGGTAATATTGGTGTCGGTGTTGTTGGCGCAGTGCTTGGCGGGTTTTTATTTAGCCTGTTAGGTCTGCAAGCGGGCGGTTTTATCGGTTCGTTGGTGACCGCAACTGTCGGTGCAGTAGTGTTGCTATGGATAATCAGTAAAGTTAAAAGCGCTTAGCATAGCCAACCTAGTGCATTATTTACTGCCCGGCCCTGCGCCGGGCAGTGCTGTTTTAGGCGCTCGTTTTTTGCCTCGTTTTAACGTTTCATCGCTATCGGCCTGCGCGCCACTTTCCGTTACACTATGCCCTCTTAGCAATGCCATTTTGACGATGTCGTTATAATGACGTCTCTTTTTATTTTAAGCGGCCTTATTGTGTAGGCTGCTCACTCTTTTTTATTTTCATTAATAGCTTCCTGTTTCTTAGAGGTGTCTTTTGGCCGATGCACTGAATGCCTGGTGGGCTCAACAGCTCGTGCTGTGTGATTGGGCCTTTACGCCGCATCCGCTGACGGTGGATGCGGGAGCGGCCGAACAACGTCTGCTACAGCTGGGTATTGCACACCGTGGCGAGTTGGCTGATCAGCTCTTTTTTGCGCTGGATGCCCCAGCCGGTGAAGCTGATCGACTATTGGGGGCGCTAGAGTGGGCAGCGCTAGCAGGCGCGGCAGGCTGGCTGACACAATCTCAGGCGCAAACGTGGGCGCATCATATTACCCTTCGTATTACGTCTGATTACAGCGATCTGCGCGCTTGGCTTTCCGACCTGCGCCGAGCGCTTGGCGTGAAAGGGTGGGAAACCGGCGCGGATGATCGCTTTATTGACGCTTGTCAGGCGCTAGCGGATTTAGAAAGTGAAGGCGAAGGCATCACTTGGCAAGTTCTTGACGCCGCACTGGCACGATTGCCTGAACCCCAGGCGCTATGGCCAGAGAGCCAATCAGCACAGCCGTGGCGTCTATGTGCGCTTTTTCGCTCTGTGCTCAGTTACCCGGCAAGTGCTGCTGACTGGCCAGACGCCCCCGAATGGCTAGTACGTATCTGGCAGGTTCATGATCGTGATCAGTTGCTTGAAGTGATGCTGTGGTTAAGCGCCCAGGGGGAGCGGCAGAGCTGGGATATCGAAGCCCGTGAACTGCTCACTATGGACCATGCTCAGCGGCAAGAGTGGCAGCGGGGTGCTGTTGCAGATGCCCCTTACGCACCGGTGTTGACTACATTCGTCAGCCAAGGTGAGCCACTGGAGTGGGCCGCTTGGGATTGGCTACGACTGGTTGAATTGGCGTGGGCGGGCGCTTGTTGCGGCTGGTTAAGCCAAGCGGAGGCTGATGATCTCGCAGCGCATGCGGCTGACTTAATAAGCCGTCGTTACCATGATTGGTACGCGGTGCTGAAAGCCTATATGCGAGGCCAAAGCTTGTTTGAAGGGGTCGATCGGCGTGGTATGACGCCGAGTACACGCCATAAGCTACTGACGCAGGCGCCTCATAGTCCATGGAAATGTCCACTAAGCTCGCTGCTGGATGAGCTAACGCTGAGTGCGTCTCGTGAACGCATTAAACAGTGGAGAAATACTTCCCATCATTGGTTACTGGCCCTGGCCAGCGTGCGAGAACCTGATGTAATGCTGCGTCAGTTGAATCCATCAGCGCCTATTTCAGAGCAGCGCCGTGCCGAGGCGGCGGTCTATCTTCAGGATTCTTTAGATCTGCATGCTGATGAGGGACACCAAGCGTTAGTGCGCTATTGGCTACCGGCCCAGGCGCACCATCTTAATCAGCTTGCCGCAGACGCCGTTCATGGCGTTATGCCGCCATCGCAGACGCCGTTTGGTCAGCCTACGCCTGATGAGCTAAAGCAACGTCATGCAGTAAAAGGGGTTAGCCGTCATGCTGCCACTATTCATATGGCAGAGAAGTTCGCGTTCTACTTACATATGGCGCTAGATAGCAGCCTATTTGAGCGTGAACCACTGATGACGCATGCCAACGCTTTGCGTAGTTGCCTGTGTCGCTTTTATGCCACACCTAAGCGTTTGCTTGAAGCATGGTTTGCTTGGGAAAGCTGCTTACCAGAGCCGGAACACGACTCACTGATTAATGAAATTGCCTGGCACTTAGAGGATCCCGGCAGTCTTTTCCATTGGTTAAATTGGCGTCCTGATGCGTGGTGTGAACCTGGCGAGCGGCCAACGCTAAGTCATTTTACGGCCATGTCGCTGGTTGGGCCGCTTAATAGCGCTGTGTGGAGTGAGCCTCAAGTGGAAAGCCCTAGAGAGTGCGCTGATATCCGCGAATGGGTGGAAAGCCATTATCATCTGACCAGTGCTGATGACATGCAGGAATTTTTGACCTTCATGCTCGAGTCTGGGGATCGCCAGGAGTACCAGATTAACTATGCGCCCTACACACTTAATCCTGATCGCTTAGATGCCGAAATCGCTATTTTAGAGTCGGGTGATTGTGCCGAGGAGGAGCGCCATCATCTGCTTCGCTTGCGTCGGGTGCAAAGTAATGAAGATGGTTGTAACGATGTAGATATGGCTGCCTGGGACATTGCTCAATTAGTCGACCTCGCCATTGCGGCGCGCCAGCTTGGCTGGTTAGACCGGCAAGCGTTTGCCGACGTGTTGGATCGTGCTTATAAGCTGGCAGCTAATCACTATTCTGGCTGGCAAGAGTACTCCACGGGAATGTACGCCGGTTTTTCGTTTTTTATGGGCGAAACACCTGAGCGAGAAAGCTTTCTGGCTGGGTTTCGGCAGGCGCTAGTCGCATGGTTGTGTGGTGCCCCTATACTGGCTGGCCCTTGGGCGAGCCTTGATTTTCCTGGTAATAAACCACGCCACTTTGCGCCGCTACATATCGATACGTTACCGGGCGATCAGCGAATATTACATTGAAGCTCGCCAAGCACAGGGTAATTAGCTTATAGTCCAGGGTTTGAAAAAAAATGAGTTTTTTCATACCTCATTCCCATTAAATATTTTTATTGTTACGAGGTTAAGCGCATGGTTGCGTCGCCACACCCCGCTGTGACCGCTGTCCGTGTTGTAAGTGTTTGTGCTGTTGTTGCTGTTTTAACTGGTTGTGCGGGCTCTGCCTCACGCCAGGGCATGGAGCCACCCGAGAATTATTTCTCAATGGCGCTGCCGGGATTGGCAGAAGGTGAAAACCTTGCAATGTCCCCGGTCAGTAACGCCACTGGCCAACTGCGTAGCCTTCAGACGCCGCCACCTACAATCATTCGTCAGGCACTATTAGAACAGCATCAGCGATGGGCTGGGACGCCGTACCGCATCGGTGGTAGCTCAGACAGTGGAATCGACTGTTCGGCACTGGTACAAAATGTATTTCTGGATACGTTTAATTTAGAGCTTCCACGCACGACGGGTGATCAAGTGCATGAGGGACGCCCGATCGACCGCCAAGAGCTGCAGGCGGGCGATCTGGTCTTCTTCCGCCCTCCAGGTCAATATAACCATGTAGGCATTTATGTAGGGGATGGCCGTTTTTTACACGCGTCCTCTTCCAAAGGAGTCATGATCTCTCGTTTGGATAACAGCTATTGGCAGCGCTACTATTGGCAGGCTCGGCGCGCGCTAGAGCCGACCAACTTAGCCCAGCTTAGTAACCGCTATATGCCGTAAATGTCTGCTATCAGCTTTGTATAGTGTGGACATCACATGATTGAGGCTAGAACGCGCGCCTGGTGGCGCGCGACTGCGGCTCTTTGTCTGGGGTCGTTCCTTGTTTTTATCAACTTATATGTCCCGCAACCGCTGCTACCCGGGCTGAAGGACACCTATGGGGTATCTACCTTAGGTGTTAGTTTTTTAATGTCCGCCTCCACGCTTTCCCTTGCTTTCGCGCTACTCGTATTTGGCCCGCTGTCTGATGCGATTGGTCGTGAGGCTATTATGCGCATCACGTTGCTATTAGCAGGCGGTCTCTCCCTCGCATTGGCTTTTGCACCTACGTTCGAAAGCTTATTATTGCTGCGTTTACTGCAGGGTTTTGTGCTGGGCGGGTTGCCAGCCGTTGCGATTGCATGGATGGGGGATGAGTTTGAAAAGCCCGCTTTGCTCAGTGCGGTTGGTCTGTATATTGGTGCCAATTCGCTGGGCGGTATTAGCGGCCGAATTGTAGGCGGTGGAGCGGCGACCTTAGGTGGCCCCTCGGCGGCATTTTTAGCGGTAGGAATCATGACGGTAGCCGGGTGCGCGGTTTTTTGGCGACTGCTACCCAATAGTCGGGCCTTTACACCCAAGCGTTTTAAATTTCGCCAAGCGGCCGATGATCTGCTCGGGCATCTACGCACGCCGGTGCTGTTGGCGGCTTATTGCCTGGGCGGAATTAACTTTCTTATTTTTATCAATCAGTACAGCTATATTACGTTCCGTTTGGCTGAGGAGCCTTATCAATTGGCGGCTAGCAGCTTGGGGCTGATTTTTCTGACGTATCTGGGAGGGACGCTTGGCTCTACGGTATCAGGCCGATTAGCCGGACGTTTTTTACCCGCGAGCTGCATGAGCGTGGGCATCTTAATTTTGATGCTAGGTACGGCGGTAACGCTGGCCAATGCTCTGCCGCTGATTATTGTTGGCCTCACTATTAACGCGTTTGGGTTTTTCTTAGCACACTCTCTGGCCTCTAGTTGGGTAGGGCGCTATGCACAAGGTGCTAGGGGCAGTGCCTCAGCGCTTTACTTGGTGTTTTACTACCTCGGGGCAAGTATTGGTGGATTCTGGCTAGAGCCATTTTGGCGCTGGGCGCAGTGGCAGGGCGTAGCGGTGGGGTCTTGGCTACTGCTTTGCGTCACGCTAATCATTAGCATTGGTTTATGGCGCTTCGAGCGTCGTGAACTGCATTAAGCGTGCCTTGTAAATGGAGGCGTCGAGTACACAATCGCGCTAGCAGTGCCGCGTCATGGCTGATCACTAGCACGCCAAGCTGGTGGCGGTCGGCAACCTTTTTTATTGCCTGCCATAGCTCCACTTGGGTGATGGGATCGAGCATAGTCGATATTTCATCAGCGATCAGATAGCGCACACCTGGGGCTAACGCCCGCAATACGCATACCCGCTGTAATTCTCCACCAGATAAGGTACTTGGAAAACGCGATAGCCAATCAGGTTGGATGCCAAAGTCCTGCATTAATGATTCGGAAGGGCACCATGCTTCGCAGAGTACTTTCTTTACTCGCCAGCGTGGGTTGATGGCAAGCTCCGGTGATTGCGGCAGCCACTGTACCGGCCGCAGTCCACGAGAGGGGAATGGCTTATCGTCGGCATAAATCCCACCCTGTTGTGGCCGCAGTAAGCCAGCCAAGAGTTTTCCCAGCGTAGATTTGCCTGCCCCTGAGTCACCGCTTAGCCCCAGCCATTCACCCCGTTCCAGTGATAGCGAAAGTTGCGTTAATAGAGGTGCTTGAGAACGGAAGCCAAAGGTTATTTTTTGCGCATCAAGCAATGGTTGGCTCCTTAGGCGGGTCGATGGCATCAGCATGGGTGGCGCTTTCTTTAGCACGCACCTGAGTACTAAAGGTGTTGTCGGGTAGCGCATTCCATAGCGCGCAGGCATAGGTGCTTTTAAGCTGTTCCCCATTGCCTTGAAAGGCAATGGCAGGGGTGGCTTCAATGCACTTTCCCTGGCGCAGTATCGTTACATGGTCGGCTATGGGTAATGCATGGCGCAAATCGTGGGTAATTAGCATGATGGCCTTCCCCTCAAGCGCGAGTGCCTTTAGAGAGGCCAATACACGATCGCGCTGTTGAGGATCCAGACCTACGCTTGGTTCGTCGGCAATAATCAGGCTAGCGTTACCTATTTGGGCCATGGCGGCTAAAACACGTCGCGCCATGCCGCCTGAAAGCTGGTGGGGGTATGCCTGTTGGGCGTGATGATTGAGCTGATAATGATTTAGTGCGCGCTGTGCGCTGCGCCAAGCGACGGTCTTGCTTTGCCCTGCCCGGCGAGCCGCCCAACTGACTTGGCGTTGACTACTCGCGAGAGGGTCTAGGGCATTGAGCGATTGCGGAATGAGGGCCAACTGGCGGCCTCTTAGCTGGCGCTGGCGCTCAGTGGTCAATGGCGCATCTTTAAAAAATAGCTGACCACTGGTTTTTGCCGCTTCCGGCAGTAAACCCATAATTGTGTAAGCTAGCAGGCTTTTTCCGGCGCCAGATGCACCAATGACGGCATGTACTTCACCAGGTTGTATGCTTAACGACAGGTTATCAATGCAGGTGGTCCACTCTCGTCGCCACCAGTGCTTGTAGTAGGGCAATTGCAGCGTCAGGTTCTCTATATTCAGCATGCTAGCTTCCTCCCGTTATAGAGCGCGACGCAATTGCACCGCTAAACGATCAATCGATAGCACCATCAGCAGTAGCCCTAGGCCTGGGAATACCCCTAACCACCAAAAGCCCCCGGTTAAGTAGCGCATGGCATCGGCGAGTAATACCCCGATAGCGGGTTGGGTTGGGTCTAAACCTACGCCCAGAAAAGTCAGTGCGGCTTCATGCAGAATGGCGTGAGGAAACAACAACAGTGCGCCAACAATGCACTGGGGAATTAAATGGGGGAGTAAGTGGTGTACTAAAATAAAACGGCGGCTTTTTCCTAGTGCCTGGGAAATAGCGACATAGGGAGCATGGCGTAATGAAAAGAGTTCCGCCCGCAGTATCCTAGCTAAACTTGGCCAATGGGTAAGCGCCACGGCAATAATCACTGCCTGTGTACCACCACCTAAAGCAAAGGCTAACAGTAGTAGCAATATCAGATGCGGTACGCTTAGCAGTGTGTCAATCAGCAGGCTAACGAGCGCATCTAACGTGGTTGAAAGTGTGGCTAGCGTCGCTAGTGTCAACGCAATGAGTGTGCCGAGTAGCGCAGCGCTTAGCCCTACCCAAAAGCTGAGCCTTAACCCAGCCAGTGTTCGCGACCATAGCTCGCGTCCCAAAGCGTCGGTGCCCAGCCAATGGCTGGTGCTCGGTGGCATAAGGCGCGCATCAAACTGCATTTGTGCCGCGCTATGACCTGCCCACCATGGGCTACTTATCAGCAAAACCAACACTATGAGTAGAAGACCAATATAGCCAGCGGCGGCTAAGCGTGGTTGGATCATCCTCATAGCTGTTCCTGTGCCATGCGTGGGTCGATAAGTGGATACAGGCTATCTGCGATCAGATTGCCGACACTGACAAACAGCGCGGTAAATAGCGCTATCCCAAGCAGTAGGGGGACGTCACTACGTAGTCCTGCTTCAACAGTGGCTTGTCCAAGGCCGGGGTAGGCAAATACCTGCTCGATTAATATTGAGCCGCCAAACAACTCTCCCAGCGAAGCAAAAGCGAGCGTTAGTGCCGGGAGGCTGGCATGACGTAGGCCATGACGCCAGGCGATATCTGATCGGCTGGCTCCTTGGGCAAAAGCGTGAAGGGCGATTTCGGAGTTCATCAGCGCTATCATGCGTGCGCGGGTGTGAAGGGTGATTGTGGCGATGCCTAGCAGGGCCAGTGTCGTCATTGGTAGTACTAAGTGGTGCAATCGAGTCAGCATGCTAACGTCTTGGTTGAGTACGCCCACCGGCCCGGCGCAGCAGGTCGGGGTCCAGCCGAGATAAACGGAGAACAGCAGCACTGCCAGCATGCCAAGCCAAAAAGCAGGCGTTGAGGCGGTGACATAGGCGTAGCCACTAATCATCCGGTCGAGTGGTGAGCCTTCTTTCGCACCGGCGATGACGCCCAGCGCAAAGCCAACAAGCAGCGACATTAGCCAAGCGCTACCCAGCAAGATAAAAGAGCGTTGGAAACGTTGATTGATAACTTCGCTAACCGATTGATTGTAGATATGGCTCCAACCTAGCTCGCCACTTAGCAATTGGCTCAGCCAATGACCAAATTGAACGGCAGGCGAGGCATCAAAGTCCCACCTTTCAGCGATCAGGGCGCGTTGTTCGGGGCTTACCTGTGCCATTTGGGGGCCAAGATAGGCGTCTACAGGGTCAATAGGCGACAGCATGACTAACCCAAACGTCACCATCGCGACGCACAGCAATACCAATGCTAGCCGTACTAAGCGGCTTGCCAGGATCTTAATCAATCGCACGTCCAGCGCCATTCAAGCAGGTTGGCGGTAATTGGCCAGCCGTGGCCGTGAGGCGCAATGCCTAATTCCCCAAGGTCCAGGCAGGTATTGGCTGCATATACATGGGCTAGGTTAACCATCCATGCCCAGCTAGTATCTCCCCTAAAGCCATAGCCCGTATTGCCATCCCACTGGGCGGCTTGCCAGTGGCGGTTCGCTTCTTCTGCCCCTGCGGCCGCTTGAGCGGCTTCTAGGTGGTTATCCACTGTCGCGTTTGAGTAATAGCCACTGTTATAGAAGCCAAACCCGGCGTGCTGGCTATGAAACAGGTAGTACACCTCTTGTGGGCTGTGGCTGCCAAAGCCGAAGACGATGGCGTCTTGGTGCAGTGCTTCACGCTGTATTTCGTCCCAGTGACGGCCTGTCGGCTGCATCTCAATGCCCAGCGGGCGTACCATCTCGGCGCTTACCTGAGCGAGCAGTTGGCGATTGGTGTCGCTGGCAGGGTAGGTCAAGCGAAAACGGGCGGGCTGGCCGTTTTTATAGCGTAGCCCGTCGGCATGGCGCTCCCAGCCTGCTGCATCGAGTAGCGCATTGGCACGGTCGCTGTCGGGCGCTGTAAAGGCTTCGTCATCCAGGCTCCAGGGTAGCCCATCGGCAGGGCCAAAGGCGGGGCGTCCAAAACCATTTAGGGCGACGTCAACGAGGGTGTTTCGATCAAGGGCAAGATTAACCGCCCGGCGTATCGCACTATCGGCAGTAACATCGTTACCGATAGGCGCACCAGACGCGGCCTGCTCGCCCGTGGCAGGCTGCATAGGAAACAGAATACCTCGATTATCGACGCTTTCCATTACGATGCGCTGCATATCGCTTGGCAGATTGGTGGCGAGTGCTGGCGTTACAGCGGCAAGGTCGAGCTGTCCAGCATGGGCCGCGCTTAACGTGGACTCTTCGCCAGTAAATACAAACACCAGTCGTTCAAAGGGCGGTATGGGGCCATGGAAATAGGAATTCCGCTCAACAATTAGTTGCTCGCCCTCTTGCCATTCAACTAACCGATAAGGGCCTGAGCCTAGCGGTTGTCTACCGTACCCTTCGCGATAACCGTTTTCTCTGTTAGCGTCAGGAACGATACCAAGCGTCATTAACTGATCGATGAAGGTAATACGCGGCGCGTTTAAAGAGAGCTCCACGGTTGTATTATCGATGGCGCTGGCTTTGTTCAGTGCGCTTAAATCGGCCCGGCCACCGG
This sequence comes from Vreelandella alkaliphila, assembly GCF_016107625.1. Lineage (GTDB taxonomy): Bacteria > Pseudomonadota > Gammaproteobacteria > Pseudomonadales > Halomonadaceae > Vreelandella > Vreelandella alkaliphila. The sequence continues at coordinate 42,744 of NZ_JABASV010000001.1, read as the reverse complement.
CTTGCTTTGCGGCATTAAAGGTGTAGGCAACATCCTTGGCAGTCAACGGTGTGCCGTCACTAAAGCGAGCGTCATCGCGCAGAGTGAGTATCCAGGTGAGTCGGTCTTCTGACAGTGTCCACGCGGTAGCCAAACCGGCTTCTGGTGTAAGGTCATGTCCGCGGGTTAGCAACGTCGATTGAAAAAGCGGACTACCGTACTGGCCCCAGCCAAGCAGTGGGTCGAATCCCTGCTCGGGCTCTCCGCCGATTGCCAACACCAATTGCTCTTTGCTGATGGCGGGGGAGCTAAACGCGACGCACGTAGCCGCCAGACCCAGTAAGATAGTACGACGCATGAGACACCCCAGAAACCAACCGTATGATGTTTTTACAATAACATCATACTCTAAGGGCTGGAAGTCACGGCAGCACCGCGCTTGCGGCGTTAGTTTAGGAGAGAATATGCAACGGGTAACGGTAACGCTGGATGAGGAACTACTGAGCGAGGTCGATGCATTGATGCATGCGCGCGGCTACCAAAACCGCTCAGAAGCGATACGCGATTTAACACGCAGTGGGTTAAAGCAGGCCAAAGAGGAGGTTGCGCCCGAAGCGCCGTGTATGGGCGCGCTCGTCTATGTGTACGATCATGCGGCGCGAGATTTATCGAAACGCTTAACCCGACACTCTCATGATCATCATGATCTAACGCTATCGACGCTTCATGTGCATATTAATCATGACAGCTGTCTGGAAGTGGCGTTATTAAAGGGGCAGGGCAGCGCGTTGAAGCAGTTTTCTGATGAAGTGACATCGTCACGTAGCGTGCGCTATGGACAGTTGGTGATTATCCCTGAGGAGTAAAGCGGGGGAGCGCCCATTAAAAAGGGCGGCTCTAGGCCGCCCTATAAGCACGCGTTAAGCAACTTAGTGCTCTACGCCGCCTTCGCCGTGCACATGACCGTGCTCGACTTCTTCCTGGCTCGCTTCACGAACGGTTGCAATCTCAACATCGAAGTTAAGATGTTGGCCAGCCAGCGGGTGGTTGCCATCAACTACAACTGTGTCGCCTTCAACTTTCTTGACGGTAACCATCAGCGGGCCGCCTTGAGTCTGGGCTTGGAACTGCATGCCCGGCTCAATGCTTTCAACACCTTGGAACGCATCGCGAGGTACTTCTTGCATCAGCTGTTCTTGAACTTCACCGTAGCCCTCTTCTGGGGTTACTTTTACGTTCAGCTTATCGCCTTCGGCACGGCCTTCGAGTTCTTTTTCCAGACCCGGAATAATGTTGCCAGCGCCGTGTAGATACGTCAGCGGCTCACGGCCTTCGGAACTGTCTAGCACTTCACCTGCATCATTGGTCAGGGTGTAGTGGAACGCGACAACCGAGTTTTGCGCAATTTGCATTTAATAACCTTTCGGTGAGTGCATGTCCCAACATGGTAACGCGTGAGAGCCTGCTTGTCAGGGGGTAAGCAGGCTTTTTCCTCCTCTCACTCCTTTGGCGCTATTGCGCCACGGGGTAACCGGGGATACCCTACGACAACTTCTTTTCCCCCTTTAGACAACATTCACTGGAGCTGGTTATGACGATCTTCTTGATTTGGGTTATCGCCTTTGTGCTAATTGCCTACTTTGCGAACAAACGCTGGGATAGCAGTGTCAGTCAGGGGCTGGATAAAATGCTGCCTGAGGTATTAAAAACACATGGTGAAAATCGCTATTTATGGGTGGCAGCATTAGCCGTATTGGGGGCTACAACGCTGATTCGTCCAGTCGATATCCTTCTGGTCGTTATCCTGTTGACCATTATTGGTTTAGTAATCGCAAAGCTGGCAAGCTGGGCGAGCAATAAAGTAGCTCACTAAATTATGCCTTGTTAGCCATTAACGAAGGCGACAAAAATGCCCGACCAAGTAGGCTTGGTCGGGCATTTTTCTATTACGGCGCTACCTGTGTTAATGGCTAGGAAGCGTTTGGTAATACGAACTTAGTATGGAGCTACGCTTAAGTTAGCGCCGCTACCGATCAGGCGAACACGCTGGCCTGCTTGATATTGACGGTCTGCGCTTTGAACCACGATCACATCTGTGCCGTCGTCGCGACGAATTTCCATTTCCAGCGCATTAATGCGGTTAGCGCGATCTTCTGCTGCGGTACCGGCAATTGCGCCACCTAATGCGCCTGCAACGGTTGCTAGCTGACGACCAGAACCACCGCCAACTTGACTGCCCAGCAGGCCGCCGATGACCGCACCGCCACCGCCGCCCAACAGGTTGCCTGTACGGCTGTCTGCCTGGATTTGTACAGGACGGACCGCCACGATGGTGCCATAGGTCACGCTTTGGCCTGTTTGCGCTTGATTACCACGGTACACATCACCTGAATAAGGCGCAGTGTTGGCACAGCCTGCCAGCGTGAGAATGCTCAATGCTGCAATAGGTAGTAAACGTTTCATTCAAACCTCCAGTGTGTCTTGACCCGCATGGCTGCTAAGCCGTAGCGGTGGTAATACGTAAGCTAGTTATAGAACAGCGTTCGCCAAAGATAACCTAAGCGGCTAGTTTTGACTAGCCATCAGCAAGAAAGATCACGAACTTAAGTGTAGACAAGTATTAAGAAAGCAATGTGTAAAAGCGTGCACAGTGTTTGAGAAGGAGGGGGGAGGGAGTGCTATAAAAAATACAGGGAGCCTAAGCCCCCTGTTGTGTCGTGCTAATTAAGTGATTAGCCGAACTGGTTCATGGTGTTGTCTTTACCACCAGCTTTAAGTGCCGCATCACCGTGGAAAAACTCTTTATGGTCGTCGCCAATATTAGAGCCAGCCATGTCCTGGTGTCTTACGGTAGCGATGCCTTGACGAATCTCCTGACGCTGTACCCCTGCGACGTAGGCCAGCATGCCTTCATCACCGAAGTAGCCTTTAGCCAGGTTATCAGTTGATAGTGCCGCTGTGTGGTACGTCGGCAGAGTGATTAGGTGGTGGAAAATACCGGCTTCACGAGCGCCATCGCGTTGGAAGTTACGTGTCCACTCATCCGCTAGTTGGCCAAGTTCAGTGTTGTCGTATTCAACACCCATTAGCTTGTCACGCTGGTAAGCGGAAACATCTTTGCCTTCTTTTTCCCAGGCATCAAATACTTGCTGGCGGAAGTTTAGCGTCCAGTTAAATGACGGTGAGTTGTTGTAAACCAACTTGGCATCGGGCACGACGGCGCGGATGCGGTTAACCATGCTGGCAATTTGGCCGACGTGTGGCTTCTCGGTCTCAATCCATAGCAGGTCAGCGCCGTTTTGCAGGCTGGTGATACAGTCAAGCACAACGCGGTCTTCGCCAGTGCCCGGTTTGAACTGGTAGAGGCCTGACGCTAAACGCTTCGGCTTAACCAGCTTACCGTTTTGTTTGATAACCACGTCACCATTATTGATGTCGCTAGCATTTTCGATGACATCGCCATCTAAGAAGCTGTTGTATTGGTCACCTAGATCGCCAGGTTCGTTAGTCACTGCAATTTTCTGAGTTAAGCCTGCGCCTAGCGAGTCGGTACGCGCCACGATAACGCCATCTTCGATGCCGAGCTCAAGGAAGGCATAACGCACTGCATTGATTTTTGCCAGGAAGTCTTCGTGGGGAACGGTGACTTTACCATCCTGGTGGCCACACTGCTTCTCATCGGAAACTTGGTTTTCAAGCTGGATACAGCAAGCGCCCGCTTGGATAAATTTCTTGGCCAGCAGGTAAGTCGCTTCAGCGTTACCAAAACCTGCATCGATATCAGCAATGATCGGTACGATATGTGTCTCGTAGTTATCGATCTTGCTGATTAGCTCTTGCTCTTGAGCGCTGTCGCCTGCTTCTTTGGCCTCATCCAGGGCACGGAACAGGTGGTTAAGCTCCCAAGCATCTGCCTGCTTCAGGAAGGTGTACAGCTCTTCGATCAGATCAGCGACGGATGTTTTTTCATGCATGGACTGATCGGGCAGTGGGCCGAACTCGGAGCGTAAGGCGGCTACCATCCAGCCTGACAGGTAGAGGTAACTGCGCTTCGTCGTGCCAAAGTGCTTTTTAATGGAAATCAGTTTTTGTTGGCCAATAAAACCGTGCCAGCACCCCAGAGACTGCGTGTACTTAGACGTGTCGGCGTCGTAGGCCGCCATATCGTCACGCATAATTTTTGCAGTGTAGCGTGCAATATCCAAACCGGTATGAAAACGGTTCTGAGCACGCATGCGTGCAGCGTATTCAGGTTTGATCGCTTCCCATTTGCCGCCTTGAGCTTCGCGCAGTTGGGCCATTGCTTTGATATCGTCGAGCAGTCCTGACATAAGCTGTTTCCTCCGGGGTCATGATAGCTATTTCGCAAGTTAGCTTATTCTTATGCTGCACCTGCGAAGATGTGTTCAGCATTATCGAAATTTAAAGCGCTGTCTCTACGCCAATTGTCTCTGAGCAAAACGTCTCTTAGTCAAACGTCGCATCGGAGAGTAGTCATTGTTGAGACGCTTGTTTAAACGTCGGTTACAGCGTTTCCAGTTTGGCTACCTTCGATGTTGCGCCATAACGCTGCGGTGCAATAACTATCAACGAGAACGGCAGGTTCAACAATTGTCACTTGGGGGCAGAAGGGGTTGTAGTTCAACTACAGGAGCGTGCTGAAACGCTCTGTTTGTGTAGTCGTTTTTCGTCAGGTGAGCTGAAAATGGAGCAAAAAAAAGCGCCACATAGCAGTGGCGCTCTCATTGATTGATCACAATCGTAGTGAAAAAAAAGCAACTACAGCGTTAGCAGCATTTCCCGGTGAGGTATTCCGGCATCCATAAAGGTGCCACCATGCGCCACAAATCCCAAGCGCTGGTAAAAGGCGAGAGCGTGCAATTGAGCGCTCAGCGCTACATGGGTATGGCCTGCTTCTCGAGCAGCCTGAATGGCAGCTTCCATGAGTTGATAGCCAATGCCAGCGCCACGCGCGCTATCGAGTACCGCGACGCGCCCAATATGGCCATCGGGCAGCAGTCGCGCAGTCCCCACGGGCTGATCCTCAAGATAGGCAATGAAGTGGCTGCACTCATCGTCATGGCCATCCCACTCCTCCTCTTGGGGCACGCACTGTTCTTCGATAAACACCACGCGGCGGATCTCGGAAGCTATATCCTTTAGCGTACTCCAATCACCGTTAATAATTGTTGTCGTCGACACCGCTAGCTACTCCTCATCATCCTCTTCGCCCATAAAGCCTAAGCTTCCAGTGTTTACTAACTGTGTTATCAGCGCTGCTGCCCCATCAATGGCAAGTACGTCTTCATACATAGGCGATGGGTCTGCAAGCCGCTTGGCTAACTCGATTGAACAGGAGTGTCCGTCGCCGTCGACAAAGAGCGTGGTGCCGTTGGCATCGCTTCGCCAAGCAACGCGGGAACCCGGCATATGAAAAAGTGGTTCACCGTCTTGTAGTTGCGCAACAAGGTCAGCTTCCGTCATTGGCTCTTCAAGGGGCGCTACTTGGTCAATGTATTTCGGTTGGGTCATGACGCGACCAAACCACTGGGCTATTTGCTCAGGATTGTCCAAGGTGGAAAGTACGAACTGGCGCATACGTTCAACGGCCGCATCATCTAGTTCACCAACTTGGCTTGCAGGAGACATGCCTGCATCGCTATAGCGGTGGGAGTCAGAAAGCTGCTCTCCTAGATAGTCGGCGTAGGATGTGATGGCTTCATCCGCTGATGGTGCCCTAAACCCCACCGAAACAGTCATGCAGTCGTCGGTTTGGCTAACGCCGTGGTGCGCCCAGCCAGGGGGGAGATATAGCATATCGCCCGGTGATAGCGTCCAGTCAGAGTCAGCTTCAATCTCAAAGGTTTCAAGAATACGTAGATCGATACCTTGGATAATGGGCGCGTTGTCTGGCTGCTTACCGCCTAGTTGCCAACGCCGGTGGCCGCTAGCCTGTAACAGGAAAACATCGTATTGGTCGATATGCGGGCCGACGCTACCACCGGGCGGCGCATAGCTGACCATGATGTCGTCTAACCGCCAACGGGGAAGGAAATCAAATTCATCCATTAGTGCAGCGATAGACGGTACATAGTGATCGACGGCTTGAACCAGGAGGCTCCAGTTGCCTTCCGGTAACCGCTCAAAGGTAGCGTCGTCAAACGGGCCGTGGGAAACCTGCCAGGGGCCATCAGGCCCATTTTCTTCCACAAGGCGCGCTTCTACACCGGGTTCGCAGGCAAGCCCGGCTAGCTCATCGGGGTCGATGGGGCTAATAAAGTCGGGGATAGCGCCACGAATCAGCAGCGGCTTCTGCTGCCAGTAATTGGCCAAGAAGTCTTCGGGCGTTAAATCGCCCAGCAATGTGAGTGGCTTATCGTGTTGGCTCATGGCGTTATCCTAGTTCAAATGAGCGCTGCGTCTTACTAAGGACGCAGTGCGTCGTTTAGAGTGCAGCAAGCCGCTGGTTAAGTGCTTCGGCTTGAGCCTTCGCATTACCAATATAGCTGGCAGGAGAGAGGGCTTTCAGCTCATTTTTAACCGGCTCGGGTAGTTCAAGCGTATCAATAAAAGCAGCAAAGCCTGCTTGGTCAATACGCTTGCCGCGGGTTAATTCTTTAAGCTTTTCGTAGGGTTTTTCGATGCCATAGCGACGCATGACCGTTTGAATTGGCTCAGCCAGTACTTCCCAGCTGTTATCCAGGTCTTCAGCTAGACGCTCAGGATTTGCTTCAAGCTTACTGATACCCTTGAGGCTAGCGTGATAGCCAATCAGGCCGTAAGCCAAGCCAACGCCTAAGTTGCGCAACACAGTGGAATCCGTTAGGTCGCGCTGCCAGCGTGAAATCGGTAGTTTCTGGGCCAAGTGATTAAGCACGGCATTGGCCAGCCCAAGGTTGCCTTCCGAGTTTTCAAAGTCAATTGGGTTAACTTTATGCGGCATGGTCGATGAGCCAATTTCGCCTTCGACGGTGCGCTGCTTAAAGTAGCCCAGTGAAATATAGCCCCATACGTCCCGATCAAAGTCGATCAAAATAGTGTTGAAGCGGCAAACTGCATCGAAAAGCTCGGCAATGTAGTCGTGGGGCTCAATCTGTGTGGTATAGGGGTTGAAGCTTAGTCCTAAACCTTCGACAAAGGTGCGTGCGTTGGCTTCCCAGTCAATGTCTGGGTAGGTCGTCAGGTGGGCGTTGTAATTGCCTACAGCACCGTTAATTTTACCCAGAATCTCAACGCGTTCGATTTGTTTGAGCTGGCGCTTAAGCCGGTAGGCCACGTTGGCCATTTCCTTGCCTAGCGTTGTAGGGCTGGCGGTTTGTCCATGGGTGCGCGATAGCATCGGTTGAGCCGCATGCGCAATGGCCAATTTGGCAATCTCATCAGCGACTTCATGCAGGGTAGGTAGAGTGGCTTTTAGACCATCTGCCAGCATAACGCCGTAGGAAAGGTTGTTGATGTCTTCGCTGGTGCAAGCGAAGTGAATAAATTCAGTGACCGCGTTGAGCTCGGGCTGCCCCGCAATCTTCTCTTTCAAGAAATACTCAACCGCTTTGACATCGTGGTTGGTGGTGCGCTCTATTTCTTTAATGCGTTCGGCATCTTCGACAGAAAAGTCACGAATCAGCTGCTCAAGAAAAGCCGTCGCTTCCACTGACAGCGGCGGTACTTCGACAATTTGGCTGTGGTCCGCAAGGCGCTGCAGCCAGCGCACTTCCACAATCACGCGAGCACGGATAAGACCGAATTCGCTGAAGTGCTCCCGTAGTGCGGCGGCTTTTGCGCCGTAGCGTCCGTCAACGGGGGAGAGGGCGGTCAAAGCAGAGAGTTGCATGGCTTAGTTTCCAAGGTGGTCTGAAGTCAATGGTTCGAACAGCAATATGTCGAAAAGAAATCGCTCGAAGTGCCTCGATGATCTTTGGGCGCTTTAGCCAAGGCTATCAAGCGCGCGCCTCAACGCTTTACGCTGGAAAACAAGCTTCCAGCGACGGCCGCCTTGCTGGTGCCATAGCAGCGCAAAACGTATGCCCGCCATCAAACAAGCGCGCACCCGCTCGGGCATCATGCGAGTCTGCAGTAAAGAGGGGTCGCCCTGAACCACGATGCGGGTTTTGAACGTCGAAATGGTTTCTTGGTAGGCATCGCCCAGGCTTGCAATCACATTTTCATGAGTGCTGCCGAAGTGCTCTGCCTGTCCCTGTACGTGGGATAGCTTTTGACCAAGTAAATCCATCATATGGCGGTCAGTGCGCAGTTTATTCATTAACAGTAGCAGCGAAAAACCGTAGCGGAGAACCACAGGATTGGCTTGTTTGCGGCCAACAAGGGCTTCGAGTGTTTCTAACCCGCGGCGTAAATTATTGGGGTGGCCGCCATAAATAGCTTCAAAGCTTTCCGGGTTGGTGTCCACGGTTGCATTGATGAGTGTTTCCCAGGCGCGAGGATCTACTTGCCCAGTACGCGCGAGTTCATCTACCAAACTAGCGGATTGGAAGACGCCGGCCAGTGCCAGTGCTTGGCGAGCGGCTTGAGAATCCGGCGCGCGATGAATAGGGGTAGCGCTCATGCAGCGGCCTCCGTGGTATTCCAAGTGGCGCGAATAACGCCGCCGCCTAAGCAAATTTCACCATCATAAAGTACCAATGACTGGCCTGGTGTGACCGCCCACTGAGGATCATCAAACACCACCTCAACAGTGCCGTCGGGCAGCGCATGGATTTCACATGGGCAATCACTTTGACGATAGCGGGTTTTGGCGGTGTAACGGCCCTGTGCGGCAGGCGGTTCACCTGCTACCCAATCCATGGCTTCAGTGGCCAACGCATTGGTGAACAGCAGGTGGTGATGCTTGCCTTGGACGACAATCAATACATTACGCTCAAGGTCTTTGGCCGCTACGTACCATGGGTCTTCCGAATAGTTGGCGAGACCACCAATGCCTAACCCTTGGCGCTGCCCGAGGGTGTAGTACATCAGTCCCATATGCTTACCAATGACATCGCCTTCGGGCGTTTCAATATTGCCGGGTTGTGCGGGCAGGTATTGCTGCAAAAAGTCGCGGAAGCGGCGCTCGCCGATAAAGCAAATACCAGTAGAGTCTTTTTTCTTGGCGGTAATAAGATCGTGCTGTTCAGCCAAGGCTCTAACGGCAGGTTTTTCAAGCTCACCAACCGGAAACAGGGTGCGCGCAATCGCTGCTTCAGGCACCGCGTGCAGGAAATAGCTTTGATCTTTATTGCTATCCACACCTTTTAGCAGGCGCGGGCGTCCTCCGCGAACTCCTTGGCGAACATAATGCCCGGTTGCGATTTTATCTGCGCCTAACATTTCAGCGTAGTCTAGAAAGACCTTAAACTTGATCTCTCGGTTGCACAGGATATCGGGATTGGGCGTTCTGCCCGCTTTATATTCGGCTAAAAAATGCTCGAAGACGTTATCCCAATACTCGGATGCGAAATTGGCCGTATGCAATTTGATGCCCAGCTTCTCACACACAGCTTCTGCATCGGCAAGATCTTCTTTTGCCGTGCAGTATTCGGTGCCGTCGTCTTCATCCCAATTCTTCATAAACAGGCCCTCAACCTCATACCCTTGTTGGAGTAGAAGGAGAGCAGAAACCGATGAATCAACGCCGCCCGACATGCCAACAATTACTTTTTGGGCCTCGGGCGCTTCAGGAATAGACGTGCCATGGGTGGATGTCATTGGCATCCTCAGTTGAAGTGGTGTGCAATTGGGTGCTGATTATACACGATGGAGGCTTGGTGCTTCGAGTGCTTCACTCATGAATCACGGCCAGGGGATAACATTGGCCGTTAATGGCGTTTTCGATCCGTTTAAGCACCAGGGGGCTGCGCAGCCTACCGGCATTGCCGAGGGCTTTGATGTCATTTAATGTGAGCCAGTGAGTGGCGGTGATGTCGCTATCAATGGGGGACGAGAGCATGACGTCTGGTGTGGCTATAAAACCATGGCTATGAAAGGTAAGGCCTTCTGGCGTGTGGAAGACATAAAGACCTAAGTAGTCGGTTAGCGTCACCTGCCAAGCAGTTTCTTCTTGCACTTCACGCAAGATGGCTACCATAGGACCTTCGCCTGGCTCTACATGTCCAGCCGGTTGGTTAAACACGGTTTGCCTACCGCCGCGGGCTTCTTCCACCATCAAAAAGTGGTCATTGCGCTGAATCACGCAGGCAACGGTACTTCTGATGATGGCATTTTTTATCATCTCACTGCTCATTTGGAGTGCCTGTGCCGAGGTGCGCCGCTGCGCTTTGGCGCTTTAGTGGGGCGTGGAGCGTGCAGTGTTTGTTTGCGCCACTCGCCTGGGGCCAAGTCGCCAAGTTGCCATGTGCCAATCGCCGCGCGTATCAATCTCAACGTCGGAAACCCTACATGGGCGGTCATGCGCCGTACTTGGCGGTTGCGGCCTTCGCTGATTGTTAACTCTAACCAACTGGTGGAGGGGTGGCGCTTAGGGTCAATCCTTGGGTCGCGTTGTGCGATGACCGGTGGCTCAATGCGCCGGGCTTTTGCTGGCTGGGTTGGGCCATCTTTTAAGGTGACACCGTTTTTCAGAGCACTAATTGCCTCATCATTAATCTGCCCTTCGAGCTGCACCCAGTAAGTTTTGGGCTGCTTGTGACGTGGGTGGGCGATACGGTGAATGAGGCTGCCGTCATCACTTAATAACAGCAGGCCCTCAGAGTCATAATCAAGCCGCCCTGCGGCGTACACGCCAGGCACATCTATAACATCGGCTAATGTGGCGCGGCCTTGTTTGTCGGTAAACTGAGAGAGCATACGATAGGGTTTATGCAGTAAATATAAAGTGCTCATGATCTCTTTAGAAGGGTGCCCTTGATTTGTCGACAATCTCTCATGCGATTAAAATGCAGCGCTGGTATACTTTGAGGCTAATATTTCAAAGGCAGTTCTTGAAAAGCCGCCTTTGAATAGCGTTTATGTCGTGCCGGAGTTGTCGTAATTTCCACTGAAATAACCACCGTAAAAACCACCGATTGATAACCGGGAAAGCCAAATTAAATGGCCCCGCCTGCTTCGCGGCATGGTCTCTCGTTGAAGAAGTCGCGTCGCTCAGGATCTCTATAATCACAGCGATAGAAAAAAGAGGTTAACGCAAAATGTCTAAAACGCCGAAGATCATTTACACGCTCACCGACGAAGCGCCTGCGCTCGCGACATACTCTTTGCTACCGATTATTGACGCTTTCACCGACGCTGCGGGTATCGAGGTGGAAACCCGGGATATTTCCCTGGCGGCTCGCGTTCTCTCTTTATTTCCCGACTACTTGACCGAAGAGCAGCGTATCGAAGACCACCTGGCCGAATTAGGTGCGCTGGCTAAGGTTCCCGAAGCCAATATCATCAAATTACCGAATATCAGCGCCTCTATGCCGCAGCTGCGGGCGGTGATCAAAGAGCTGCAAGAACAAGGTTACAAGCTGCCCGAGTATCCGGATGACCCAAGCAGCGATGAAGAGAAAGATATCAAGGCGCGCTATGACAAAGTGAAAGGCAGCGCAGTTAACCCCGTATTGCGTGAAGGTAACTCTGATCGTCGCGCACCGAAGGCCGTGAAAGAGTACGCCCGCAAGTACCCGCATTCTATGGGGGAGTGGAGCCAGGCGTCGCGTACCCATGTTTCACACATGCATAGTGGCGACTTCTACCACGGCGAGAAGTCGATGACCTTGGATCGCGCTCGCAACGTCAAGATGGAGCTGATCACTGCCAGCGGTGAAACCAAGGTGCTCAAGCCTCGGGTCGAGCTGCTGGACGGCGAAATCATTGACAGCATGTTTATGAGCAAGAAAGCGCTGCTGGAGTTTTACGAGCGTGAAATCGAGGATGCGCGTAAGACCGGTGTGATGTTCTCATTGCACGTAAAAGCGACGATGATGAAGGTCTCGCACCCCATCGTGTTCGGGCACTGCGTCAAAATTTTCTACAAGGACGCCTTTGAGAAGCACGGTGAGCTCTTCAAAGAGTTGGGTGTCGATGTTAACAATGGCATCGCTAATCTCTACGATAAGATTGCGACCTTGCCAGAATCCCAGCGTGATGAAGTCATTAGTGACCTGCATGCGTGCCATGACAAGCGCCCAGAGCTGGCGATGGTTGATTCGGCTCGCGGCATTACCAACTTCCACTCACCCAGTGATGTGATTGTTGATGCTTCGATGCCGGCGATGATTCGCGCTGGCGGTAAGATGTACGGTGCTGATGGTCGTCTCAAGGACGTCAAAGCCGTTATGCCTGAGTCGACGTTCGCGCGTATTTATCAGGAAATGATCAACTTCTGTAAATGGCACGGCGCGTTTGATCCGGCCACAATGGGTACCGTTCCCAATGTTGGTTTGATGGCACAAAAAGCTGAAGAGTATGGTTCTCACGATAAGACCTTCGAGGTGCCAGCGGATGGTGTTGCCAACATCACTGATCTGGACACGGGTGAAGTACTGCTATCACAGACGGTGGAGCAGGGCGATATCTGGCGCATGTGTCAGGTCAAAGATGCGCCGATACGCGACTGGGTGAAGTTGGCGGTTGAGCGCTGCCGTGATTCTGGTATGCCGACGGTGTTCTGGCTTGATCCTTACCGTCCGCACGAGAATGAGCTGATCAAAAAGGTCAAAACGTACCTTAAAGATCACGATACAGATGGCCTCGAAATCCATATCATGTCTCAAGTTCGGGCGATGCGTTACACCCTTGAGCGCGTGATTCGTGGTCTCGATACGATCTCGGTGACGGGCAATATTCTCCGTGATTACCTGACAGACCTATTCCCGATTCTTGAGTTGGGCACTAGTGCCAAAATGCTTTCTATCGTGCCGTTGATGGATGGCGGTGGTCTGTTTGAAACGGGTGCCGGTGGTTCCGCACCTAAGCACGTTCAGCAACTGCTTGAAGAGAACCACCTACGTTGGGACAGCCTTGGCGAGTTCCTGGCGCTGGTTGCTTCTTTGGAACACCTCGCTAAACGTTTTGGCAATGACCGTGCTAAGTTGCTGGCGAAAGCGTTGGATGAAGCTAACGGCAAGTTCCTTGAGAGCAATAAATCACCTTCGCGCAAAGTGGGTGAGCTTGATAACCGAGGAAGCCACTTCTATCTAGCGCTCTATTGGGCAGAAGCACTAGCCGCTCAGGATCAAGACGCTGAGCTGAAAACACGCTTTGCCCGTTTGGTAGAAACGCTGAAAGCCAATGAAGCTAAGATCATTGACGAACTGAATGGCGTGCAAGGCCAGCCTGTTGACCTTAAAGGCTATTACCACCCGAATGGGGAAGTGGCTAGTCAAGTCATGCGCCCAAGTAAGACGCTCAATGAAGCCCTTGCAATGGTCGCAAACGGTTAAGACTTAAATCACCAGCAGTCTGCGTTGCCGCTGGGCAATACGCATGAAAACGCTGTGATATCCCTCGCCCGCTTTGGTGGGCGAGGGTTTTTTGTCTTATTTAGTATGCTAATTTTGTATTTTCCATGAACCCTTGCTGGTAACGGGCGTCTTACTTTGGAGAGCAAAATCAGAGTGATTAAATCTAGCTTAGTTAAAGTTAGTGAGTTTCAAGCTAGGATGGATGATTCAAGCGCCGTAAGACACCACTTGCCAGCTAAGAGACGATAACCCTTGCTGCTTATGCCTACTACAGACAGCCCATACGTCATGGCTATCCTGCACGCAGGAATGACTCGGCCAGATGCGCCTGAATATGATGATGATCTAGCCGTTCAGCCAGCTGAGCCAGAGCTTGCTCGGCCGCCGTTGTACAAAGTGATACTTCACAATGATGATTTCACACCGATGGAGTTTGTTGTTGAGGTATTACAGGAATTTTTTAATATGGATAGTGAGCAGGCGGTTCAGGTCATGCTTGCGGTGCATACCCAAGGTAAAGCGACGTGCGGTATCTTTACACGGGATATTGCAGAAACGAAAAGTTACCAAGTCAATGAATATGCCCGCGAATGCGAGCATCCTTTAATGTGTGATATCGAAGCTGCTGACTGAAAGCGTTGAAAAAAATTAGCGATGGGCCTTGCAAGTGCGCCATTTGTACCCGATGTTGAAAGTGCCGGTCGACTAAACTGATCCGACGCAAGCCCTAGGTGGCGACACGCCCTAGGTAGTAGCGAAAAGGGGACTGCCATGCTGAGCAAAGAACTTGAACTTACCCTGAACACGGCCTTCACCGTGGCTCGCTCAAAGCGCCACGAGTTTATGACCGTTGAGCACCTGCTCCTGGCGTTGTTGGATAATGCGTCAGCAGTTGACGTGTTAAAGGCGTGTGGGGCGAATCTCGATAAGCTGCGGTCCGATCTGCAGGATTTTATTAATTCGACCACACCATTGATTCCTGAGAGTCAGGCGGATCGCGAAACCCAGCCTACCCTTGGGTTTCAGCGCGTATTGCAACGTGCTGTATTTCATGTGCAGTCATCTGGAAAGAGTGAAGTGACTGGCGCTAATGTGCTGGTCGCTATTTTCTCTGAGCAGGAAAGCCAAGCCGTTTACTTCCTCAAGCAACAAAGCGTTGCGCGCGTAGACGCTGTTAACTATATCGCTCACGGTATTTCTAAGGTGGCTGGCCATGGGGCTGCTCCATCGCCGTCTTCTCAAGAGAGTGAAGATGCTGAAGAGGGTAGTTCTGAAGGGGCTGCGCATCCGTTAACCGGTTATGCTACCAACCTGAATGAGCAGGCGCGTCAAGGCAAAATAGATCCATTGATTGGTCGCGATCATGAACTTGAGCGCGTGGTGCAAATCCTTGCCCGCCGGCGCAAGAATAACCCGCTATTGGTCGGCGAGGCTGGTGTTGGTAAAACCGCTATCGCAGAAGGCTTAGCAAAGCGCATTGTTGAAGAAGATGTGCCGGATGTGATTGCCGATGCAGTGGTTTACTCGCTTGATATGGGAGCGTTGTTAGCGGGTACTAAATACCGCGGTGATTTCGAGAAGCGCCTAAAAAGCTTGCTTAGTGAATTACGCAAGCAGCCTAACGCCGTGCTCTTTATTGACGAGATTCATACCGTAATAGGCGCGGGTGCTGCCTCGGGTGGCGTAATGGATGCGTCTAACTTGCTGAAGCCCTTGCTTTCCTCCGGTGAGTTGCGGTGTATCGGTTCGACAACGTTCCAAGAGTTCCGCGGTATTTTTGAGAAAGATCGCGCCCTGGCTCGTCGGTTCCAAAAAGTGGATGTGCTAGCACCCTCTGTGGATGACACCATTAAGATCCTCAAAGGGTTACGTTCGCGCTTTGAAGAACACCATGAGCTTAAGTACACCGATGGCGCGCTAGAGAGTGCCGCTCGTTTGGCTGATCGCTATATCAATGACCGTTACCTACCCGATAAAGCCATCGATGTGATTGATGAGGCAGGCGCGCACCAGCGTATGCTACCGCCAGAAGTGCGGACTAACACTATTGATGTTGAACAGGTAGAAGCGGTAGTGGCGTCTATTGCGCGCATTCCGCCAAAGAGTGTTTCAAGTTCTGATCGTAAGTTGCTAGAGAAGCTCGACCGCGACTTGAAAATGTTGGTGTTCGGTCAAGATGAGGCCATCGATACTCTCTCCGCTGCCATTAAGCTTTCCCGTGCCGGTTTGAAATCGCCAGATAAGCCAGTAGGTAGTTTCTTGTTTGCTGGCCCAACCGGCGTTGGTAAAACCGAAGTGGCTAAGCAGTTGGCGCATATCATGGGTATCGAACTAGTACGCTTTGATATGTCGGAGTACATGGAGCGTCATACTGTTTCACGCTTGATTGGTGCCCCTCCAGGCTATGTTGGCTATGACCAAGGGGGCCTGTTAACGGAAGCCGTCACCAAGCAGCCGCATTGTGTATTGCTGCTAGATGAAATTGAGAAGGCGCACCCTGAAGTGTTTAACCTGCTTCTGCAGGTTATGGATCACGGTCGTTTGACAGACAACAATGGCCGCGAGGCGGATTTCCGTCACGTGATTCTGATCATGACCTCGAACGCAGGGGCAGAGCAGGCATCACGGCGCTCTATCGGTTTCCAAAGCCAAGACCACTCAACCGACGCGATGGAAGTGATTCGTCGCACCTTCTCGCCTGAGTTCCGCAACCGCTTGGATGGTATTATCCAGTTCCATGCGCTGCAAACGTCTGTTGTGCGTAACGTAGTCGATAAGTTCCTGATCGAGCTACAGGCACAGCTGGACGAAAAGCGTGTACAGCTTGAAGTGGATGATACCGCGAGAGACTGGTTGGCAGAGAAGGGTTACGATCCCGATATGGGAGCACGCCCAATGGCTCGCTTGATCCAGGAGAAACTGAAGAAGCCGTTGGCTGAGATGATTCTATTTGGCGAGCTGGCTGATCAAGGCGGCATTGTGCACGTTAGCCTTGAAGAAGGTGAGCTGCATTTGTCAACGGAGTCGGAGATGGCGGATGCGCCCTGAAAAGGGCGCTAAGTCTACATTAAGCCCTTATCTCATGCCTCACTAAAGCACAGCGCCCTGTCATCCGACGGGGCGTTGTCGTTTCCAGAGAGCGGCGCCGTACTTACGCTATATTTTCAGTCAAGATGCGTGCATGCGCGGGCAGTATTTGCTTGTAGGCGTTACCAAGGCTTAGCGCGAGCGATAAACAATACGGCCTTTTGACAGATCGTAGGGCGTCAGCTCTACTTTTACCTTGTCACCTGTCAGGATGCGGATGTAGTTTTTGCGCATCTTGCCTGAAATATGAGCGGTGACGACGTGGCCGTTTTCCAGCTCAACACGGAACATGGTGTTGGGAAGGGTATCAACAATAACGCCTTCCATTTCAATATGATCTTCGCGTGCCATATAGGCAGATCCTCACTTATTTAACGTAATGGTTTGGTCTAATTAGTCACTTCAATGGGTGTCGTCAGGTGACGGTTACCCAGCAAGCAGCGCTATATTGTGCCGTAAGCCTGCCATCAAGGCAAAAAAGCTGGCAAGTTTAGCAAATTAAAGGCCGCCAATGTCGCCCGTCGAGCACCTCTATTGGGGTGAACGCGCGCTTGTAACGCATCTTACGGCACTCTTCAATCCAATACCCAAGATACAAGTGGGGGAGAGACTTTTCACCACACAGCTCAATAAGTTTGAGAATAGCAAACGTTCCCAGTGATCGCTTTTCCAAGGCCTTATCGACACTGAAAAACGTGTAAATAGCCGATAGCCCATGTTCAAGTTGGTCAAATGCCGCGACCGCGACGAGCTTCCCATCCAGGTGCATCTCTAAAAGGTGTGCATAGGGTTCTTCGAGCGTTAAAAAGGTACGATACTGCTCCCGGCTAGGCGGATACATGTCACCATCGGCGTGGCGTAAGCGGATATAGTCTGCATAGAGTGCATAATGCTCTGCCTCATAGCGTGCAGGCACTACACGTGTAGCAATATCGGCATTAAGACGCCGGAGTTTGCGTTGGGTGCGATTAGCGCTAAAGTCGCTGATAGGAATGCGTACTGAGCGACAGGCATTGCAACCCTCGCAGTGAGGGCGGTATAGGTGGCGACCGCTGCGACGAAAGCCGAGTAACGAAAGTGAGTCATAAACGCCGGGAACGGGAGATTCCTGGGGATCCAGAAACAGAGTGGTTGCCTCTTTGCCAGGAAGATAGCTGCAGGCGTGGGGAACGGTTAGGAAGAAGCGCAAATCCCGCACAGGGCGGCGAGGAGCGTTACTACTCACGGCTTGCCTCCTTGCTTAGTTTGAACATGGACTAGCTTGAATATGGACTAGTTTGAATACGCTTACCATTCTGAAGAGTGGCCTGAGGCAATGGCACCAAGCCACGGTGATCCAGGTATAATAGGCGCTTCATTGGTCATATTCGTTAAGTTAAATGCCTCGTTAGGCAACCACTTTTCAAGATAGTTGATGAACGTCTTACGAGCGACTGTTGTCGCACCAAGGCTCGCCAAGTGAGGTGTGTGCATCTGGCAGTCGATCAGCTTACCCTCATGGTGTTGCATAGCATGGGCTAAGTGGGCGAGGGCAATTTTAGAGGCATCGGGCACTTTCGAGAACATTGATTCACCAAAGAAGATTGGCCCCATTGCTAATCCATAAAGCCCGCCAACCAGCTGGCCTTCAAGATGTACTTCAATGCTATGCGCGATGCCTAGCTCATGTAGACGTTGGTAAGCGTGACGCATATCTTGATTGATCCAAGTGCCTGGCTCCCCAGAGCGTGGCGCAGCGCATGCTTTAACAATGTTTTCAAACTGTTGATCCACAGTGACGATAAAGCCACCATGACGCAATCGCTTAACAAGGCTACGACGTCGTTTAAACTGTGCTGGTTGCAATACCATACGTGGGTTGGGGCTCCACCACAAAATAGGTTCATCATCGCTATACCATGGAAAAATACCTTTTCGGTAAGCGTGGATTAACCAGTGGGGGGAGAGCTCTCCGCCTGCGGCAAGAAGGCCGTTCGGTGACTCGAGGGCAAGGTCGGTAGACGGAAAGATAGGCTGTGGCGATGAAAGCCAAGGTAGCATTGTTTGCTCCTGTTACTGAACACTTCGATAGAAGCGCTGTGACGGCGAAAGGATGCTCGGTATGATGCAAACTCGCAAGTGGATTAAAGACACCATTGAGGTGTAAAGGGAGAATCGCTTGAAAGTAAATAAGGCGGTAGACAAGCGAACGCAACGTAACTCGCGTCAACCATCATCAACGGCCTCAACTGGGCGAGTTAAAGCCGCAAAGGATAAAGCTCGTCGATTTGGCCTGCGCTTGCAGGGCTCGGCACGCGAAGGCGTGGTCGTAGTGCTGCTTGCGCTGTGCGTATTTTTGTTATTAGCACTGTTTAGTTATGACCCTGCCGACCCAGGTTGGTCTTATCAAGGGCCGGAAACGGATGTTCATAACTGGATGGGACCTGTTGGTGCTTGGCTTGCGGACGTGCTTTATTCACTGCTGGGAGCAAGTGCCTTGTGGTGGCCGGGAATGTTTGGTTATGCAGCCTGGTGGCTAATGAGGTCACGCCAAGTACGGTTTGATATCGATCCGGTAGCGATTGCTGTCCACACCGGAGGATTAGTGCTGCTTATCTTCGGCACGACGATGTTAGGTGCGCTGCATTTTTATCATCCTGACAGCATTTTGCCTTACGCCTCTGGCGGTATATTGGGCGAGGGGTTAGTCAGCACTCTAAAACCACTTGTCAGCAATGGTGGTGTTGGTCTTATTTCTGCTGCGCTAATCTTGATCGGTTTTCCTCTGTTTAGCGGCATGTCGTGGTTACAGGTAGCTGATGAGCTTGGTCGTCGTCTGTGTAAAGTAGGGGGCTGGTTCAGCGCTCGGCGTGCTAAAGGGCGTGAGAGGCGCTCCCAGCGTGCTGCTGTGCGTGCCGCCGCGAAAGCGGCGTCTCAGAAAGTAAAAGAGAAACCACTAGCTGAATTTAAAGCGGCTAAACCAGAGAGTGACTCGCAACGCCCAAGTACAAAAGAGAGTAGTCACCAGCAAGCACCCGCCCAAGAAAGCAGCCGCGTACGTCGTGAGCCTAGTTTTTCAACCACTACGACAGATACCTCAATTCCATGGGCAGCGGCTGCATTTTCAGGTGCGTTGCCTGAGGAAGAGATGCCCAAGCGTGCATCCTCAACTGCGGCTGAACAGCCTGCTTCTGAGATGGACGCCCCTCAGGATGTTCCGTCGGTTGAGCCTAATGACCAGCCGCTTGAAACCACGGCTGAAGAGCGGCGTGAAGCTAAAGCAGAAGTTAAAACAGAGGTTAAAACAGAGCCTAAAATAGAGCCTGTTGTGAACAACGATGTGGAAAAGGTTGCGGAAGACGCTGTAGAAGACGTCGAGGAAAAATTGCCCAGCGCGCCTCGCGAGGATGCTTTTGCGGTGCGCATCAAGGACGAAAGCAGCGAGCCAACACTTTCAGTACCGCTCTCCGCGAGAGAGGCAGAGCCAACGTTCGATCGGCCAGCGCGTGATGAGCTAGCCGGTGAAAAATCGGCTTCTCATCCTGCACCTAGTTTTCAGCCAGCAGAAACGCAGCCATTTACTTCATCGGCAGACGTATCACGCGATGAAACAGAGCATCAAGCTACGTCTCAGGCGATGTCTTATGCAGCGCATGAAATAAAACAGCATGATGCAGCTAAGCAAGGCGACGACGTTGAACGCGAGATGGCGCCTGTTTCTACCAGCATGCCTGAACCCGAGCATACGCCCGCAATCACGCTGCGAGATGCTGGTGACTCTCGCCCTGTACATGCGACGCCCCCTGAGCCTCGTTCCGAACGAGTACCTGAAGTCGTGCCTGAGCCAGTATGGGATGATGAGGAAGATGATCTCCCTGTCGCACGACCAGCCGTTACGGCCGCGCGCCAAGAGCCAACGCTACATGATTCTGATGTATCCAGGACTGAGGTATCCAGGGCGGAGGCACCCAGGGTTGAGGTTCCCCGAGATGAGTCTTCTGAGACGGTGGATTCAAATGACATGTCTGCCGACGAGGCGTCTTCTGAGGAAAAAGAATCTGACAATGGGCCTACTCTGTGGACCGTTGAGCATCTGCAGAGCCAGCGTCCAGCGTTTGAAACATTTGATGAGCCAGAAGGGGATGTGCCCAGTCTCCAACTGCTGACGCCTCCAGAGCCGCATGAGCCAAATTACACGGACGAGCAGCTTGCTGATATGGCGGAGCTCTTGGAAGTGCGGCTGCGTGAGTATGGTGTTAAAGCGGAAGTCGTTGATACATGGCCTGGCCCTGTGATCACCCGATTTGAAATTAAGCCAGCGGCTGGGGTGAAGGTTTCCAAAATCAGTAACCTTGCTAAAGACCTAGCACGCTCGTTAATGGTCAAGAGTGTACGTGTGGTTGAGGTAATTCCTGGACGTCCAACGGTCGGCATTGAAATACCTAATCCCCATCGAGCAATGATTCGTCTGCGTGAAGTAATTGACTCTGACCGTTATCAACAAGAAAGCTCGCCACTGACCATGGCGTTGGGTCAGGACATTGGCGGCGGGCCCGTTGTCGCTAATCTAGGTAAGATGCCCCATCTTCTGGTTGCTGGTACGACGGGGTCTGGTAAGTCAGTGGGTGTTAATGCCATGCTGATTTCCATGCTGCTAAAAGCGACCCCAGATGAGCTGAAGCTGATCATGGTTGACCCAAAAATGCTGGAGCTGTCAGTTTACGATGGCATTCCACACCTTTTGGCTCCCGTGGTCACGGATATGAAAGAAGCTGCAAATAGTCTGCGCTGGTGTGTTGCGGAGATGGAGCGCCGCTACAAATTAATGGCGGCAATGGGGGTGCGTAACATTGCAGGCTTTAATGGTCGTTTAGATGAGGCTGAGAGTGCCGGCGCACAAGTTGCCGACCCGCTTTGGGAGCCACAGCCATGGGAAATGCATCAAACGCCGCCAATCCTTGAAAAACTGCCCTACATCGTGGTGGTGATCGACGAATTCGCCGACATGTTTATGATCGTCGGGAAGAAAGTTGAAGAACTCATTGCTCGCTTGGCACAAAAGGCGCGTGCAGCGGGTATCCACCTGATTTTGGCTACTCAGCGCCCCTCTGTTGATGTGGTGACCGGGCTGATTAAGGCGAATATTCCGTCGCGAATGGCCTTCCAGGTATCGTCGCGGATTGATTCGCGTACCATTCTGGATCAGGGGGGCGCCGAGAGCCTGCTCGGCCATGGTGATATGCTTTACTTACC
This sequence comes from Vreelandella alkaliphila, assembly GCF_016107625.1. Lineage (GTDB taxonomy): Bacteria > Pseudomonadota > Gammaproteobacteria > Pseudomonadales > Halomonadaceae > Vreelandella > Vreelandella alkaliphila. The sequence continues at coordinate 21,046 of NZ_JABASV010000001.1, read as the reverse complement.
CGCTGGCTCAGGGCCACCTAACCGGATTCATGGTGCTTTTGTAGACGATGACGAAGTGCACCGGGTCGTGGATGATTGGAAGCGACGTGGCGCGCCTGAGTACATTGAAGAGATTTTGTCAGGCGGTGTAACCGCCGATGCACTGACGGGTCTTGAGGCTGAGGGCGTAGATGGCGATGATGCTGAGCAGGATGCGCTTTATGATGAGGCGGTTCAGTTCGTTACCGAAACACGCAAAGCTTCTATATCTGCCGTTCAGCGTCGCTTCAAAATCGGTTATAACCGCGCTGCACGCCTGGTGGAAGCAATGGAAGGTGCCGGTGTGGTTACCTCTATGGGATCTAACGGTGCCCGTGAAGTGTTGGCACCGCCACCGATAGGCCACTGACTTGTCTGTTAATGAGTGCCCGGCGCTTGGCTCAATAATGCAATAAGCGTGAAAGTCGCGCCGTAGGTGAAACCCTGCGGCGCGTTTTGCGTCTGAGAGGCTACACGGATCGTCTTAACGCTCCTTGCCTTGTCCGCTATCCGGCAATGACTGCCTAGGGAGAATATAATGCGCGATACACATACTCGACGCTCATCAGCGTTAGCGTTAGCAGCCAGTGCGCTAGGGTTAGCCTTTGCATCGCCTATTGCGTGGGCAAACGAGGCTGCAGAGCGCCTTACTGAGCGGCTTGACCCGCTTGAGAACTATCAAGCGACGTTTGAACAGCAAATTTTGGACGGTGGAGGTGAGCGTTTACAAAGCGCGCGTGGAGAAATGTGGCTCTCGCGCCCTGGCATGCTACGTTGGGAAGTAGATGCGCCTTATACGCAAGTCGTCGTCTCGGATGGTGATGATGTTTATCTCTATGACCCTGATCTTGAGCAAGTCACCGTTCAGGCAATGGATGACCGGGTCACTCATACACCCGCGCTGTTGCTTTCAGGCAGTGCAAGCGATTTAACTGCTAGCTATGACGTATTTCATGAGCAGCAGAACGGTGATGACGTATTTACGCTGATTCCTATCTCAGCGGATACGTTATTTGAAGAGCTAAGCATGGTCTTTGACAATCAGACCTTAACGGAACTGTGGATGATGGACAGTACTGGTCAGCGTACCGCGATTACGTTTAGCGACATTACCCGTAACGGTAGCATTGACCGCAGCTTATTCAATTTTGATATTCCTGAAGGTACGGATGTTATCCGCGAAGAGCTGTAAAAAATGTTGTGAGAAGAGCAATACACTCTCGCAATAATGTCGCACGATGAATAGATCAGGCACCTTATGGTGCCTGATCTGCTTCTAGGTCCTGCTGTTCCCGCCACGCCATTATCTCACCAAAGCGTTTCTCCTGACCAAAGACGCTCGGTTCATAAAATCGTGTTTTAGGTAAATCATCAGGCCAACAGTCATGAGCGCTGCCAGCAGGGTAGCCATAAGTTTCGTTATGCGCGTAGCGATAACCTTGGCCATGTCCTAGCTGCTCCATCAGTTTGGTGGGAGCGTTACGAAGATAGCTGGGAACTTCCAGCTGTGGTTGCTGCTGCACAAACTGCTGTGCAGCCTTCCAGGCACGATCAATACGATTACTTTTAGGAGCAACCGCTAAATGAATAGCGGCGTGGGCGATCGCCCGCTGGCCCTCGTAATCGCCTAAACGTAAATAGGCATCCCAGGCAGCAATGACCAGGGGGAGTGCTCGAGGGTCAGCATTTCCTACATCTTCTGAGGCAATCGCCGTTAAGCGGCGCACAATATCAAGCGGGTCGCCGCCGCCCTGTAAAAAGCGTGCCATATACAGCAGGGCTGAATCAGGACGTGATGAGCGAATTGATTTATGAACGGCTGATAATAAATCGTAATAAGCGTCACCCTGCTTATCAAAGGCGCTTGATTGATGACCTACCACATCGGCTAACACCGCTTTGTGTAGCACCTCTTTATCACCATGCTGTTCAGTAAAGTCGCAGGCCGTTTCTAGTAGTCCCAGCGCGCGACGTGCGTCGCCTGCACTGGCATGAGCAAGTGCCTCTAATACTCCCTCTTCCATCTCGATGCGGCGCTTCCCCAGGCCATGCTCCGCATCGTTTAATGCTTGAGATAACACCTGTAGAAGTTCGTCATGGCTCAGCGGTTTAAGTACATAGACCCGAGCACGGGAAAGTAGCGCTGAGTTGACCTCAAAAGAGGGGTTTTCTGTTGTTGCGCCGATCAGTGTTAGCAGGCCGGACTCCACATGGGGCAGCAACGCGTCTTGTTGACTCTTGTTCAATCGGTGGATTTCATCTAAGAATAGAAGTGTGGGTGATGTGCGTTGCTGTGCTCGCTCTACTGCTAAACGAATTTCTTTTACACCGGCCATGACGGCACTTAAATGCTCAAGATGAGCGCCAGAAGCGCGTGCTAGTAACTCTGCTAGCGTTGTTTTCCCCACACCGGGCGGCCCCCATAAAATCATTGAGCGCACGGCACCGGACTCTGCCATACGACGTAGGGGTTTTTCAGGCCCCACTAATGCTTGCTGGCCGACGTAATCGTTAAGGGTTAGAGGGCGCATACGGTAGGCAAGGGGCGCGTCTTCACTCGTGGTAACGGACACGCGGTCAAAAAGATCCATATAAACGTTCCCTATAAATTTCCATCGTAAATCTTGCCGTTGAACAATCAACGATTAACAAGTGTCTGTGGTAAATAATGTTACGTCGGGCTACCTTTGGGCATAACCGACGGATAAGCGCCTGCTTGCCTAGGTAATGCCAAAGGCGCATGGTAACGATTAACACCAGTGTAGTTGAACCCAGCTCATGCCATGCGCTTAAGCGCTAGTAGGCAATGGGCGAAAGGTAAGGCACTTACAAAGGAGACGGCAAGATGTTAAACCAACTGCGTCTAGATCATGCCAACATGGCGCGAATGCTCCATGTGTTGCAGCTAAAACAAAAAACACTCGTGAGCGGTGAACGGCCCGACTTCCAGTTGATGCGTGAGGTGGTGGACTACATTTTGTCTTATATGGATGGTTTTGCTTCTCCGCTGGAAAAGATTTGCGTGGAACGTCTGCAAGAGCAGGCTCCTGAGCACCTTCCATTGATGGAGCAAATGGCCAGTGACTATCGAAAATTAAAGCCGCGCCTGTCCCGTTTATCCAATGATATCGACATGATTCTAATGGATAACGTGCTCCCCATGGATCGCTTTGCAGAGGCGTTGAAAGCGTACCTTGATGCACACCGTGCCTATCTCCGTCATGAGAGAGAGGGTCTGTTCCCGTTGATAGATAAGCATTTCAGCGAAGAGGATATGGAGGAGCTTCGTCAAGCGTTACCTGAGGGGGCTGAAAAAGAACTAGAGCGTTTACAGCAAGCGTACCCCGAACTTTACGCTGAATTGCGTGGTGCCGAAGTGCCATCAATGTAGCGCGCAAGCTGATCACTCAAGGTGTAACGGGGCGTGTTAAACTAACGCCCCGTTTTTTATTGGCGGCTTGAGGAGGGTGGCATGTACAACGCGTATCGGATGGCTAAGCAGTGATGTCTGGGCCTGTACTACTGTTTGATTCAGGTGTGGGCGGCCTTTCGGTTGCCCATGCGCTTCGCCAGCATTATCCGCATCTGGCAATGTGTTATGCCTGTGATAATGCGTGGCTACCCTATGGCCTACGTGATGATGTGACGCTCTCACAGCGTATTGTCTCGGTATGTAAAGCGGCAGTAGATGCCTGTCAAGCGAGTGTCTTGGTAGTTGCTTGTAATACCGCTAGCACCCTAGCGTTAGAGGGATTGCGTGCAACTTTAGATATTCCGGTTGTTGGAACTGTGCCTGCTATCAAGCCTGCTGCGTTGAGTAGTCAGACACGTCACATTGGCTTGCTCGCCACAACGGCGACCGTCAATAGGCCGTATACTCAGACGTTAATTAATAGCTTCGCGAGTGACTGTGTGGTCACCAGGGTGGCGGCAGATGCACTGGTCACAGAAGCGGAAGCGTGGCTATCCGGCATACCGATTAACGAGCAGCGATTAAGCCTAGCGCTAACACCTTTATGGCAGGCTACCCAGGCTAACCCAGCACTCGATACGGTTGTGCTGGGCTGTACCCATTTCCCACTGTTGAAAACTGAGCTAATCCGGTTGTCGCCGGTACCCTTGGTGTGGGTGGATTCTGGCGACGCAATTGCCCGTCGGGTAGGGCAAGTGGTACCGACCATAGCCAACAGCGCTCAAGATGGGCGTTGCTTCACGACAGCATCGGCGTCGCAACTTGCTAACGGGTTGGCACGCTTTGGTTTTCACGCACCACAACGATTAACGATTCCTAACGCGGTGTAGTCCCTCTGTTAGGTTGTTTGTTTCTATTGATGTTTTTTTAATTAAATGAGGAACTACCTTGGCGATCCCCACTGTAGAACCAGAACGCTATGCCGAACAGCTCGCTGAAAAGCAAGCCTACGTGGAGAAAACCTTTGCAGCGTTCACCACGCCCACGCTTGAAGTCTACCCCTCACCGCCAAGCCACTATCGGCAACGCTGCGAATTTCGTATTTGGCATGAAGATGATGACCTCTTCTACGCCATGTTTGAGGTCGATTCGCACAATCCCAAAAACAAGCGTGTCGTGCGTTTGGATCAGTTCCCTGTCGCTAGTGAGCATATCAATGCGCTGATGCCGCGTCTGCGAGAAGCGTTTCTTGCCAGCGATGAACTTCGTCGGCGCTTATTTCAAGTTGAGTTTTTAACCACGTTGTCGGGCGAAGCCTTGGTAACGCTGATCTACCACCGTCCGCTAGGCGAAGCCTGGGAAGCCGAAGCGCGCGCACTGGAGGAGACGCTTGGCATCATGATTATTGGTCGCTCTCGCAAGCAGCGCTTGGTGCTAACCCGAGATCATGTGTGGGAGCGCTTAACCGTTGATGGCCGTGAACTGGTGTATCAACAGGTCGAAAACAGTTTTACTCAGCCGAATGCGCATATCTGCCAGACCATGCTTAGCTGGGCTAAGGAGGCCACCGCTGGACGGCAAGATGAAGACTTGGTGGAGCTTTACTGTGGTAACGGTAATTTTACCATTGCGTTAGCGGATAACTTCCGCCGCGTTTTGGCGACTGAAATTTCCCGCACCTCGGTTGCCAGCGCTAACGTCAATCTGGACGCTAACGGTGTAGCTAATGCTCAGGTCGCAAGAATGTCCGCTGAAGAGTTCGCCTTGGCGCTAAAGGGCGAGAAAACAGGTCGCCGAGTGGCGGAGATGGCGTTGGATGCGTATGAGTTTTCCACCGTGCTAGTCGATCCACCAAGAGCGGGTCTGGACGCCGAAAGTTGTCATCAAATCAGCGAATACGCTCAAATCGTCTATATTTCATGCAATCCTGCAACGCTAGCCGAAAACTTAACCATACTGACTCAAACACACCATATTGAACGGTTCGCGCTTTTTGATCAGTTTCCGTTTACCGAGCATTGTGAATGCGGTGTATTACTCACACGAAAGAGCGCTGGGCAATAGAGAAGTTGCCGATAATGTTTAAGAGCTCTTGTCAATAGTGCTTATGATGCATAAGCGGCATACACCATGAATAAGCTGTCAGATGGTTAGGGGGATAAGCAACGGTAGCGTAAGCTAGTGGATAGTGTGGCCTAAAGGCCTATTGTCCTTCGTTTTTTGGCCTAAATTGTGGCCCCAGGCAGTCGAGGTGATGGATGCATTACGTTGCGATTGAAGAGAGTCGGCGGGATCTTTTGAAGCAGCTACAAGAGCGATTGGATGCGCGACTGGAGCCGGAGCGAGCGGCAGATGTCGAAGCCTTTGCTCGCCACTTCTACGCCACGGTACCCGTTGAAGACTTGGTTGACCGGCGTTTAGACGACTTGTATGGGGCCACACTGTCGATTTGGCAGTTTTTACAGCATCACGATCCCCAAAATCCCAAGGTGCGCATCTTCAACCCCGACTTTGAAGAGCATGGCTGGCAGTCAACCCACACCTTCGTTGCCGTTTTGCACGAAGATATGCCATTTTTGGTTGATTCGGTACGGATTGAGCTTAATCGTCGCGGACTGACGGTTCACGCTATTCAGAACGCTGTGCTTGCCGTGGCGCGTGACGGTCAGCATCAGCTCAAAGCACTTGCCTCGCCAAGAGATGAAGATGCGCCTGAGGCGCGTGAGTCGCTGATGGTTATTGAAGTGGATCGTCACTCGGATCCTGAATCGCTGACCAAAATTGAGAATAAGTTACATGAAGTGCTACGTGATGTTAGAACCGCAGTCAGCGATTTTGACGAGATGTGCGGTCAAATCACGTCGGCTATTCAAGAGTTAGAGAAAAACTGCCCCCCGCAAATTGATCCTGACGATCATGAAGAGGCCATCGCGTTTTTAGAGTGGCTGCTCAAAGACAACTTTACCTTCCTGGGTTACGACGAGTACCTGCTGGAAGGCAAAGAGCTGCAGCGCGATCCTAATAGTGTTCTGGGGGTTTTCCGCCTTGATCAGCCGCGTTACCGTGAGCGTATTCGCACTGAAGAGGGGGTTGATGAGAATGGCGACTATGTATTAGTACCCCAGCTACTGTCGTTTGCTAAAAGCGCGCATCACTCCCGGGTGCATCGCCCCACGTACCCAGACTACATTACCGTTGATCGCTATGACGACGACGGCAATGTGATCGGCGAGCGGCGCTTCTTTGGCTTGTTCACATCTACGGTTTATAACGAATCGCCACGCAATATTCCGCTGCTGCGTCGCAAGTTGAAAGCTGTGATGGATATTGCCGGGTTTAACCCCCAGGGGCATAACGGTAAACAGCTGTTGCAAGTGTTGGAAGTGTATCCGCGTGATGACCTATTCCAGATCAGCACCGAATCCCTGGCCAGCACGTCGCTCGGTATTCTTAATATCCGCGAACGCCGCCAAGTGCGCTTGTTTATTCGCGCGGACGTCAGCGGTAAGTTCTACTCTTGCTTAGTCTTTGTTCCAAGAGATGTGTTCTCTACCGACCTGCGCCAGCGCATACAAACGATGCTATGCGATGAACTAGACGCTCATTTTGGCGACTTTAACACCTATTTATCAGAGTCGGTTTTAGCTCGTATTCAGCTTATTCTGCGCTTTAATGGTGAAGGACCAAGTCAATACGATCTTAAGCGCTTAGAAAGCAAAGTGGCACGTTTGGCACGTAGCTGGCGTGATGAGCTTCAGGAAGCGATGATTGAAGGCTTTGGTGAAGAGCGTGCCAATCACCAAATGGATAACTTCCATGACGCATTCTCGGCCAGTTACCGAGAAGATTTCAACGCGCGCACAGCAGTGTTTGATGTTCAGCATCTACTGACCCTGGATAGCGGTGACGATCTCTCGTTGTCACTTTATCGCCCCCTGGAAGAGCAAGCGGGCGGTATGAACTTAAAGCTTTTCCATCGTGAAACGCAGATCCCGCTGTCTGATGTGCTACCGATGATGGAAAACCTGGGATTGCGCGTTATTGGCGAGCGTCCTTATGACATTAATGCTCCGCAGCAGCGTTACTGGATTCATGACTTCGAGCTGGAACATAGTCGCGAAGGCGTTAATTTAAGCGAAATGCGTGACACCTTCAGCGAAGCGTTTAAGCGTATATGGGCCGGTGAGGCGGATAACGACGCTTTTAACCGTCTGATAATTGGTGCTGGCCTTGATTGGCGTGAAGTCGCCATGCTGCGCGGTTATGCCCGTTACCTTAAGCAGATTCGCTTTGGTATGTCGCAGGATTACATCGCAGCTACTCTAGCCAATTACCCGGTAATCACTCAGGCGCTCGTTGAGCTATTCCGCTTGCGCTTTGATCCCAAGCATCAGCCAAGCAGCTTAGATGACTGTATTGCTCGTTTAAATGAGAACCTGGAAAGTGTCGCCAGCCTCAATGATGACCAGTTGCTGCGTCGCTTTATGGAGCTTATTCAAGCGACTCTGCGCACTAACTACTACCAGAAAGCGGATGATGGCCGTTTTAAAGATTACATCTCCTATAAACTGGAGCCCTCGAAAGTTACGGGCATGCCCAAGCCCCGTCCGGCATTTGAGATTTTTGTCTGTTCACCCCGCGTAGAAGGTGTTCACCTGCGTGGTGGTAAAGTCGCTCGCGGTGGCTTGCGCTGGTCAGATCGCCACGAAGATTTCCGTACGGAAGTGTTAGGCCTGGTAAAAGCCCAGCAGGTGAAAAATGCGGTTATCGTGCCTGTGGGAGCTAAAGGCGGTTTCGTATGCAAACGCATGCCAGAAAATGCTGATCGTGAAACCCAGCAGAAAGAAGGTATCGCCTGCTACAAAATATTTATTCGCGCACTGCTGGATGTCACTGACAACCTAGTGGGTGGTGAAGTTGTGCCACCGCAAAATGTGGTACGCCATGATGGCGACGATAGCTACCTTGTCGTTGCTGCTGATAAAGGGACCGCAACTTTCTCGGATATCGCAAATGAGATATCCATAGAGTATGGCCACTGGCTCGGGGATGCCTTTGCTTCTGGCGGTGCTAACGGTTACGACCATAAGAAAATGGCAATTACCGCGCGTGGTGCCTGGGAATCCGTCAAGCGTCACTTCAAAAACCTCGACGTGAATACCCAACAAGATTTGTTCACGGTAGTGGGCATTGGCGATATGGCCGGCGATGTTTTCGGCAATGGCATGCTGCTGTCGGATAAAATCCAGCTGGTAGGCGCATTTAACCACCTGCATATTTTTGTCGATCCGAACCCCGACGCAGAAGCGGCTTTCGCCGAGCGTAAGCGCATGTTCAATCTGCCGCGCTCCAGTTGGGAAGACTACAATGCTGAACTGATTTCACAGGGGGGCGGTGTTTTTAGCCGCAGCGCGAAATCGATTCCGATTACTCCGGAAATGCAGCAGGTGTTTGGTATCGAAGAAACGCGCCTTTCACCCAATGATCTGATCCGCGCCATGCTGAAGGCGAAGATTGATCTGTTGTGGAACGGTGGTATCGGCACCTATGTGAAGAGCTCCGATGAAACCGACGCCGACGTGGGCGACAAAGCCAACGACGCGCTGCGTATTAACGGCGCTGAGTTGAATTGCCGCGTTGTTGGTGAGGGCGGAAACTTGGGCTTGACCCAGCGTGGCCGGATGGAAGCGGCCGCTAAAGGTGTGCGCGTTTATACAGACTTTATCGATAATGCGGGCGGGGTTAACTGCTCTGACCATGAGGTCAATATCAAGATATTGATTGATGAAGTGGTTAAACGTGGTGACATGACCGACAAACAGCGTAACCAGCTGCTATCAGATATGACCGAGGAAGTTGCTAACCTAGTCATTCTCGATAACTATCGTCAAACCCAAGCGCTGGATCTGTCAGAAATTCTGTCTCACCAAGGCATGGGGCCATACCGTCGCTTTATCAGTGAGCTTGAGTCAGCCGGTCAAATTGATCGTGAATTAGAGTTCTTGCCTGGCGATGATGTGCTTAAAGAGCGCGCCAGTCATGATCAGGGCATGCGGTTACCTGAGCTGTCGGTGCTGATTTCTTACGCTAAGAGCACCCTGAAAGGCGATTTGATCAACTCTGATGTGCCGGATGATCCCTACATTCATCGTCATTTAGAACGCTTGTTCCCTGAGGTGTTGACGGAACGCTACCAGACCGAGATGTACGACCACCGTCTGAAGCGTGAAATTGTTGCCACCCAAGTGGCCAACGATCTAGTTGACCACATGGGTATCGTCTTCGTTCGTCGTCTAATGGACTCTACCGGCGCAGGTCGAGCTGACATTGCTCGTGCTTACGTGGTCGCTCGAGACGCGTTTAACCTGACGGCACTGTGGGAACAGATTGAGGCGCTGGACAACCAAGTGCCGAACCGTGTGCAGTACTCAATGATGCTCGACCTGATGCGCATGATTCGCCGCGCGACGCGCTGGTTCCTGCGTCAGCATTTGGGATTGTCGACCCAAGATACAATTGAGTACTTCGGACCTCGCCTTGCTCAACTGCAAGAAGGGATTGGTGAACTGCTCAGCGGAGAAGAGAAGGCGACATGGCGTAAGCGTTGTGACGAGCTGCTAGAAGCAGGAGTGCCAGAAGCGCTAGCCTCTACGGTGGCTGCATCGCCTAGTCTCTATGCAGGTTTGGGCATTATTCACGCAGCACGGGTCACCAATGAGAAGCCTCAGCGTGTGGCCGAAGTGTTCTACGAAATTGGCAGCCGTCTAGAGCTACCTTGGATTATCCAGCAGGTGACCCAGCTGGAAGTGCGTGATGCGTGGCAAGCGCAAGCGCGAGAAACCTTCCGTGACGATATTGATCGCCAGCAACTGGCACTAACGACCAGTGTTCTGAAGCTGGAAGCGGGTAGTCGTGACACTCAAGAGCGTGTGGCTCAGTGGCTTGAGCAGCACGCCGAGCTACACCGCCGCTGGTGCCACCTGATTGACGAGGTGCGCGGTGGCAGTGAAGGTGGTTTTGCACTGTTTGCCGTCGCCGTACGTGAACTGGTCGACCTTGCTGAAAGTGATAGCGAAGCGTAAGTCGCAAGCTAGCTATCGACTTGCTCGATAAGTAACACCACCTACCGCGCCCTGAATCAGGGCGCGGTTTTTTTATAACGGTTCTTGAGACCGTTCTTGATACCGCTCTTGTGATCGCTTTTTCACGGCATTGCCTTTCTCGCCGCTCAGCGCTGCGAAGATAACTTGATTTACGCTATACTCTGCGCGCCGCGCGCTATGTCGTCTATTTGCCCACATGTAGCGTGTTCGCTCGTCTGCTTTATGCCCACTGCTCTGGAGAGCCTCGCTGATGTATAACTTCGCCCGTTCGCTGTTGTTTCGACTCGATCCAGAAACGTCTCATGGGTTGGCGCTGGGTGCGTTAGATACTCTGCATCGGGTGGGTGGTGTGCAGCGGGTATATGGTGAGCCTGTGAGCGACCCTGTCGAACTGATGGGGCTGCGTTTTAGTAATCGGGTAGGGCTTGCCGCAGGGCTGGATAAAAATGCCGATCACTTAGATGCGCTGGGCGCGCTGGGCTTTGGGTTTGTAGAAGTAGGCACCGTGACGCCCAAAGCGCAGCCAGGCAACCCGAAGCCACGCCTGTTTCGGCTTGCAGGCCACGAGGCGATCATTAACCGCTTTGGATTTAATAACAAAGGGGTTGAGCACCTTGTCGCCCAGGTGAAAAAGCGCCACTACAGAGGCGTTTTGGGTATCAATATTGGCAAAAACTTAACCACCTCTGTGGAAAATGCGCTCGATGATTACCTGCTTTGTTTAGAGGCGGTGCACAGCGTGGCTGATTATATTGCGGTCAATATTTCCTCGCCTAATACGCCCGGGCTGCGGACATTACAGTTTGGCGAGCAGCTGGATGCACTGCTTGGGCCTATTCGTTCGCGCAGCCAAGCGCTGGACAGCGCGTTAGGCCGCAAGGTACCGCTACTGGTTAAAATCGCCCCAGATATGAGTGAAGAAGAGGTCGCCCTGGTGGCTGGCAGTATTGCTCGTAATGCGCTGGATGGTGTTATTGCGACAAATACTACGATAGCTCGCGATGCCGTTAAGAGTGACCCTCAGTCAGAAGAGGCGGGTGGGCTTTCTGGAAAACCCGTTTTTGAAGCATCGAATAGGGTGATTCGCCTGTTACGCGCGCAACTGCCAACGCTGCCTATTATAGGTGTGGGCGGGATTGATAGCGGTGAGGCTGCTGCTGCTAAAATTGCCGCTGGCGCAGACTTGGTGCAGCTCTATTCAGGGTTGATCTACCAAGGGCCTGGGTTAGTGAAAGCGTGCGCCGAGGCATTGAAACAGCCATAATTGAGCAATAAAAAAGCCCGCTTGTCAGCGGGCTCCGTACTCCAAATGTCATGTTTAAAAAGGTAAAAAAACTAGGTCATCACCATGGGGTTTTTATGGATACCGGAGACGCCGGTCATCCCGTCCCACTGATCACCGCGACCTTCACGCCAACCACTCATCCAATATTCGCGTAAATTGACATCTTGACTGGGGCAGTCATCTCGGGAGCGACCCGTAATGCCCGCTTTATAGCCGTGAACATAAGCCCGTTGGAAGCGATCACGTTTTTGTCGTTTCATTGGCTAACCTCTTTTCACGAAAGCCTTTGATAAGAAAAGCACGCTGGGCAAAAATGCTATATTTGCATCAGTGCTATTTCGATAGATAACTTTGGCAAGCCGCCACTCAACGCTAGTGCCTAGCACTCACGTGCTGAACGGGCAAAGCGGCAGACTCGACAAATTAGGGTCTTGAAAGCAAGTTGCTTATAAAACCCTGACAAACAACGCATGCGTTTTTCAGTAGCTACACTCTTATTGTTAGCTCATTATGGGGTCACTTGTCGACCATCAAATTGTCATAAGACGTAAACTCATTTGCCATATATAGGAATATCGCGCTCTTACGCGCGGCGATAAACATGACTGAGTCGAGCCAAACTGCCCCTCTAAACCTCCTTGCTACCTGCCCCAAAGGCATTGAAGGCCTTTTAGCTGATGAGCTTTCAGCGCTAGGAGCCGAGCCAGGTAAAACGACCGTGGCGGGCGTTTATTTTTCCGCCAATCTAGCAACCGCCTATCGCATATGCCTATGGTCACGGCTAGCTAACCGCATTATTTTGCTGTTGGCTCGGGAGCCGATGATTGATACCGCTGAGCAAGTGCGTGACGTGGTTGCCCGGCTTCCCTGGACACAGCATTTAACGCCAGGCAAAACGCTGGCGGTAGATTTTCATGGTCGCAGCGACCACATTCGCCATACTCGGTTTGGTGCCCAGACGGTGAAAGATGGCGTTGTTGATTCGCTGCAGCTAGCAGGTCAGGAGCGTCCAAATGTTGATACCAAAACGCCTGATCTGCGCATCTACGCCCACCTACACCGCGCTAACTTAAGTCTGGGAATTGATCTTTCAGGCGAAAGTTTGCACCGCCGTGGCTACCGCCGTGATGTTGGACATGCACCGCTGAAAGAGAACTTGGCAGCCGCATTGCTAGTGCGTGCTGGCTGGCCTGAACGAGCAAAAGCCGGTGAGCCGCTGTTAGATCCGCTATGCGGTGCAGGCACGTTGCTGATTGAAGCGGCGCTAATGGCTGCCGACCAAGCGCCCAATCTCAATCGGGAGCGCTTTGGCTTTCAGGGCTGGGCAGGCCACGACGAGCCGCTGTGGAAAGAGTTAAAGCGCGAAGCTGAGGCACGGGCGTCGATAGGCCGTAAACGCTGTAAAACGGCGCTGGTGGGCTTTGATCAGAGTCCGGCGGCATTGACAGCAGCGAAAGCTAACGCCATGCGTGCGGGCATTCCTGCGCTAATTACCTTGCATGGGCAGAGCCTAAGTCAGCTAAGCAGGCCAGAGACTATTACTGCCGAACGTGGGCTATTGATAACTAACCCGCCTTATGGCGAGCGCTTAGGCGAATTGCCTGAGTTGGTGCGTTTGTATGCCCAGCTGGGAGAAAAGGCGAAAGCGCTGTTTCCCGGTTGGACACTGGCGCTGTTTACCGGTAACCCCGATTTGGGGCATCGCCTTGGGCTACGTGCTCACAAGCAGTATGCGCTGAAGAACGGTGCTCTGGATGCGAAGTTGCTGCTGATGGAAATTGCCACTCACACGGCCAGCATGCCAGGCAGTGACAGCGTTTCTTCTGTCTCAGAAAATGGTGGAGAGGCGCAGCAAACAAGTACCAGTGCCAAGCCTGCTGTGTCGGAAAATGCCCAAATGTTTGCCAACCGACTGGCGAAAAACCAAAAACGTCTGAAAAAGTGGCTCAAGAAAAGCGCTGAGACTTGCTATCGTGTTTACGATGCTGATATGCCGGAGTATGCGTTGGCAGTCGATCGTTACGGTGACCGAGTGCACGTTCAAGAGTACGCCGCACCCAGCTCAATTAACCCCGCTCAGGCGCAAAAGCGCTTGTTTGATGCCTTGGAAGTGCTGCCAGATGCCCTCGGCGTCGACCCAGGCAAGGTGTATATAAAGCGTCGTGAGCGGCAAACGGGCAGTGCCCAGTACCAGAAACGGGATGCCAGCGGTGAACGCTTTGAAGTGCAGGAAGGTGACGCTCGGTTGTGGGTTAACCTGCGTGACTACTTGGATACCGGCTTGTTTTTGGATCATCGCCCAGTGCGCCGCCTGCTTAACGAGATGGCTAGCGGGAAGCGCTTCTTAAACCTGTTTTGCTACACTGCCACAGCAACCGTGCAAGCAGCCTTGGGCGGTGCAAGCGACAGCGTCAGCGTCGATATGTCGAATACCTACCTTGAGTGGGCGAGAGACAACTTTGCGCTGAACAAGCTGGACCCAAGGTTACACCGAGTGGTGCGGGATGACTGTTTCCGTTGGCTTGAAACCGCGAACGCCGAGTTTGACCTGATCTTTATGGACCCGCCGACATTTTCTAACTCCAAGAAAATGCGCGATACCCTTGATGTTCAGCGTGACCATCCGCGGCTGGTGGAACTGGCCATGGCGCGTCTTGCGCCCGGCGGTACCCTGGTGTTCTCGAACAATCAGCGGCGCTTCAAGTTAGACGAGGGGCTCAGCGAGCGCTATGCAGTGGAAGATATTACATCGCGTACGTTTGATCCGGATTTTCAACGCCGAACCAACCTGCATCACGTGTTTTTGCTACGCCATAAAGCGTAAGGGCACAAAGAGATCGGATATGATTCAGCTGTCGATTTATACAACGTTAGGCTGCCACTTGTGCGCTCAGTTAGAAGCGCTGGTGGTAACGTTGGCGAACCAAGAGGTATCGCTGCATCACATTGAAATCAGCGACGACGATACGCTAGCGGAGCGTTATGGCGTACGCATTCCGGTTTTGATGGATGCTAATGGGGAAGAGCTGGATCGAGGCTTTGATCTTGATAAGCTGAGCGCTTGGTTACAAGCGCGCGGCTGGTTGGATGAGGCTGCGCTGGCGGCACTTACCACACCGCCCGAAAATGCGCCGCCAATTGGCGCGCATCAGCGCAATGGACGGCGCTACTTGGGTTGAGATAGCCCTTGAGACAGTCCTTGAGACAGCCCTTGAAACCGCTCTTAAACCAGCCTTTAAGGTTTGAATCATTGTCGCTAACATGGAGTTAGATGCACCTAAAGTGCATCAAGTAGCGACAACTGCCGCATGGCTTCCTGTCCTTCGGGCGTATGATCGGCTGCTTCCAGTACCTTGCGAAACCCTCGCGAGGCCTGGATAGTGGCCTCATCTTCCATCCACATTTGTGCTTGCTCCAGGGTATCTGCCAACTGATGCTTTAGCCCGCCAAACTGGGTGCCGATTTGCCCCCAGGCGCGGCTGAAAATCCAGTCGCCAAACATATCCTGGTGAATATGCACCAACACATAGTCATGGTCGGTTTCCCAGCGTACGATCACACCCATCTCCTTAACTGCTTCTTGATCATGCCTGCACAGCAAGCCGTTGCGGGCGTATTGTAAAGCCCGGATACGAAAACGCCTATGAAACTTGTTATCGACGCTAATATCCCCGCCGCAGACCTCTGTTTTGAATCGTTTGGCACACTGCATCGCTTGCCTGGGCGTGAGATCCGTCCTGCCGATGTGGCTGATGCCGACGCACTGATAGTGCGCTCGATTACTCAGGTCAACCACGCGCTGTTGGCACAAAGCCCTGTCCGTTTTGTGGGTACCTGCACCATTGGCACTGACCATATTGATCGCGCGTTATTAAGTGATCGCGGCATTGGCTTTGCTAGTGCGCCTGGCTGTAATGCTGACGCCGTGGTGGACTACGTGCTTAGCAGCTTGCTGCTGATGAGTGAGCGACAAGGTTGGTCGTTGCTGACACGTAGGGTGGGTATTGTGGGGGCTGGCAACGTTGGCAGCCGTTTGCAGCAGCGTTTGCAAGCATTGGGTGTGGAAACCATGGTGTGTGATCCGCCTCGCGCAGAAAAAGAACATCCTGGAAAAGGGCCCGCAGCAGTGCAGGAGGCGGGCCTGTTTTGCTCGCTGGATAGCGTCATCGAACACTGCGACGTAGTGTGCCTGCATACTCCGCTGGTGAAAGAGGGCCCCCATGCCACGTATCAACTGCTTAATGCTGAGCGTATTAATGACCTAATCCCTGGGACCGTGTTGCTAAACGCCGGGCGGGGCGACTGTATTGACGGTCTGGCGCTACGTAGTCGTTTAGCGGGTAAAGGGGATATCACGGCGATTCTCGATGTTTGGGAAGATGAGCCGGAGATTGATGCCGGGTTGCGTGATTTGGTAGCGCTGGCGACACCACATATTGCCGGGCATAGCCTTGATGGCAAGTTGCGTGGTACGTGGATGATTCAGCAGGCGCTGGCTCAGCATATCGAGCGGCCAAGTGGCGTTACGTTTAGCGAACTCTGCCCGCGACCCGCGCTGTCAGCATTAACGCTGCAGCAAGCGATGCCGATAGAAGAAGCACTCCGGCTATGCACGCGCGCGGTTTACGATGTGCGCCGCGACCACGATGCGTTGCAGCGGCACGTGTTTCACCAGGGAATCAAAAAGGGCTTTGATGACTGCCGGTCAAATTACCCACTGCGTCGAGAGTTTGCCACGCTGCGCGTGTTGTTAGAGAACGACGCAACGGTGTTGGAAGCGCCATTGCTGGCGGCTGGTTTTCAAGTGCGCTGCGTATAGCTGTGTGGTGACGGTGTGTTGATTGTGAGGTGGTGTTTAGAAAGCACAAGGCCCGCATTTGCGGGCCTTGTGTGTTATGCAGCTAGCGAACATGCGTTTACTGACGGTAAGCCGCTTCTTTCAAAGCGCGAATGCGATCGTCCAGCGGCGGGTGGCTGGCGAACAGCTGCTCTAGCAAAGAGCGGGTTTGGCCTTTAGTAATAGCCATCGCGCGCAGGGTATCCGGCATCTGGTCAGGCATTTCAGTTTCCGCTTTCAGACGTGCCAGCGCATTCACCATTGCGCCGGTGCCCGCTAGGCGTGCGCCTGCCTCATCAGCACGGTATTCACGATAGCGTGAGAACCAGGCAACGATTGCAGAGGCGACAAGACCAAAGACGATTTCTGCCACGATCACCACGGCAAAATAGCCGATAAAACCAAGGCCACCTTCGCCGTCGCTACGGCTTCTTAAGAAGTTGTCGACTAACTGAGCCACGACCCGAGCAAAGAACATAACAAAGGTATTCACGACGCCTTGAATCAGCGCCAGCGTGACCATATCGCCGTTGGCCACGTGGCCGATTTCGTGGGCCAGCACCGCGCGCACTTCTTCAGGGCGCATACGGTTTAATAGGCCCGCTGAAACGGCGACTAATGCATCGTTCTTATTCCAGCCGGTGGCAAACGCGTTGGACTGCTGAGCAGGAAAAATGCCCACTTCTGGCGTTTTAATACCCGCTTCGCGGGAAAGTTCAGCCACCGTATCCAGCAGCCACTGCTCCGTTGAATTAGAGGGTGTTTCGATAATCACGGTGCCAGTCGAACGCTTTGCCATCCACTTGGAAATAAACAGCGATATTAGCGAGCCGACCATGCCGAAGATAAAGCAGAAAATCAGCAGGCTAGTAAAGTTGATACCCTGACTGCTTAGGTAACTTTCCACCCCAAACAGTCGCAGCGTTAAGCTGGCAACCAGCAACACCGCTAAGTTAGTGGCTAAAAACAGCACAATTCGCATCATGGTGCAGGTTCTCCCTCAAAGGTCATTAAAAAGCGTTAGTGGAATGACAGTTTAGATACGTGCTGTTAATGTCAGTTTCAAGTCGCCGTTTTATTGATGGCTATTTTTATTGACGATAACGAGACAAGAAATTAGCAAAGCGATCAAGCGCATCACCCAACTGATCGGCCCATGGCAGAGTAACAATGCGCACGTGATCCGGTTCTGGCCAGTTGAACGCAGTGCCTTGCACCAGCAGGATTTTTTCCTGGAGCAATAAATCCAGCACCAGCTGTTGGTCATCCTTAATGTTAAACACCTTGGGATCTAAGCGGGGAAAGGCATACAGCGCGCCTTTAGGCGTCACGCAAGAGACCCCTGGAATGGCGTTAAGCTTTTCTATCGTAATATCTCGCTGAGCCAATAGTCGGCCGCCCGGCAGAATCAAATCATTGATTGACTGGTAGCCACCCAGTGCGGTCTGGATAGCGTGCTGGGCTGGGACGTTAGCGCACAGGCGCATTGAGGCCAGCATGGTTAATCCCTGAATGAAATCACTGGCACGCTGTTTGGCTAGCGTGCCGGAAATGGTCATCCAGCCGGAACGAAAGCCCGCGCAGCGGTAGCTTTTCGATAGCCCATTCATGGTAATGACCAGTTGGTCATCATCCGCCAATGCACCCGTGGCAGTGTGCTCTACGCCGTCATAAAGAATCTTGTCGTAGATCTCATCGGAGAACACCACCAAATTGTGCTCTTGGGCAATATCCAGCACTTCCCGTACCACTTCAGGCGGGTAAACCGCGCCGGTAGGGTTGTTCGGATTGATAATCACAATAGCCCGGGTGCGGCTGGTAACTTTGGCGCGGATGTCTGCTATGTCCGGTGCCCAATCGGCTTGTTCATCGCACAAGTAGTGTACGCCGTGACCGCCAGATAAATTCGCTGCGGCGGTCCATAGCGGGTAGTCAGGGGCAGGGATCAGTACTTCATCACCGTCGTTTAATAGCGCCTGCATGGACATCACGATCAGCTCGGAAACGCCGTTGCCGATGTAGATATCTTCAATGCCAACCCCGGGAATCCGTTTACGTTGGCACTCTTGCATAATTGCCTTACGCGCCGAGTAAAGGCCTTTAGAATCACAGTAGCCCTGGGCAGTGGGCAGGTTGCGCATCACGTCTTGAAGAATCTCTTCCGGTGCCTCAAAGCCAAATGGCGCCGGGTTGCCAATGTTAAGCTTTAAAACTCGCTGGCCTTCTTCTTCCAGGCGCTTGGCATGGTCGAGCACTGGGCCGCGAATGTCGTAACAGACGTTATGCAGTTTGTGCGATTTTTTCAGCGTGTGTGATTCTGTAGGCTGCGGGGTGTCCATGGGGGTTATTATCCAAAATGTCCTGTGGCCGTGGGTGTTACTGATGATCAGCCCATTATGCGTCGGATTGTAGGTGGCTGTCTTCGTCGTTTTGTATCGGTGGCGGTGGAATATCACCTGGGGTTTCTAAAGTAAGCCTACCGAGCTTGCCATCGCGTAGTTCGTGAAGCAGTACTTCGGCACCGCGGTGTATGTCGACCTCGCCACCGGGGCGTAAGCCGCCGCGCTTACTCGCAATTTCTTTCAAAATGGCGTGGCCGTCAAAACCGGCAATGGCTAAGAAGTCCGGCTTTTGTGGGCCATCAGCATCCACCTCTTGCGCTACGGGCGCTTCATAAGTCGGCAGCGCCTTTAACTTATAGCGGGCGGTCAACTCTGCAGGATAGCGCTTGGCAAGCTCGGCACTGGTGACGATGGCTACATCGGTATACTCAATCGCAGTATCACGAATTGCACCGCTAGCAGCCAGACGATAGGCGCTAGCCTGGTCTTCAATTTTTGGCCATAGCACCCCAGGGGTGTCGATCAGCGCGACGCGGCCGTCGATACGCACCTTTTGTTGGCGCTTGGTGACCGCGGGCTCATTGCCAGTTTTAGCAATTTTGCGGCCAGCAAGCCCGTTGATCAGCGTCGATTTTCCGACGTTGGGAATGCCCATCACCATCACGCGGACATCTCTATCTGCACGTACCGCGCCTGCCAGCTCGTGGCATAGCTTAGGGATTTTTTTAAGCTCGCGAATATTGGTAGTGGTAATTGCCAGGGCGCGGGTATCTTCTTGGGCATCGAAAAAAGCTACCCACTCAGCAGTACGTTCAGGGTCGGCAAGATCCGCCCGCGACAAAATCTTCAATACCGGCTTATGGCGAGTCAGCTCGGCCAGCATCGGGTTGGCGCTGGAGTAGGGCAGACGCGCATCAAGTACTTCAATCACGACATCAATTTCGGGCAGCGCGTCCTTAATCTGGCGGCGGGCCTTGTTCATATGTCCGGGGAACCAGCCGAGCATGAGTTTCTCCTAATTAGCGCAAAGCAAATACAAGCACGAAAAACGGGCACAAAAAAAGCGGGCTGCCATTCTAGCAGATGGCGCCCGCCTTTCTGACGTTGAACGAGGATTTAGTGACGATTACTCGTCAGGATGAAACTCTAGTGACACCGAATTGATGCAGTAGCGCAACCCCGTCGTGTCTGGCGGACCGTCAGGAAATACGTGACCCAGATGGGCATCGCAGTGGGAGCAAACAACTTCAGTGCGCCGCATGCCGTGGGAGGTATCGCTGTGCTCTTCAATGCAGCGTGTTCCCAGTGGGCGATCAAAGCTTGGCCAGCCGCAACCCGCATCAAACTTATGTTCGTTTTCAAACAGCGGCGCATGGCAGCACACACAGTGGTAAATACCTTGGGCATCACTGACCTGATAATCTCCGGTGAAGGGGCGTTCAGTGCCTTTCTCACGTGCCACATGGTACTGTTCCGGGGTGAGTTGCTTGCGCCATTCATCAGGGGATTTTTCTATTTTCGCCATGGGGATCTCCTCTCCCTCTGGTTATCGTTAAACAGAGGCTTACTAAGCAGGCTAGCGTATCACTACGCACAGTGACAGTAGATAGCCTGTTCAGGTTCAGCATGTGTGAAAGGTAAGAAAACCGCCAGTGTGGCGTTTACACGCTAGCGACATTACCGTGACGGTGTAGCAAGTATATGAGAAATAAGCGGGTGCTCTTATATAAAGTGCTGGGGGGATCAAAGCACCCCATTTAGCAGGCGCGGCTCGTGGCAGGATAAAACGTTTCGATTTCAGAGTGCTTGACAGCACATTAAGGGCTGAGTAATATACGCGCCACCTCGACGAGGCAATGAAACGTCCCATTCGTCTAGTGGTCTAGGACACCGCCCTTTCACGGCGGTAACAGGGGTTCGAACCCCCTATGGGACGCCACTTACTCTTATAGAGTTAGTGGTATAAAGTAAGAGGTCGTCAAGGTATCGGAATTGCGGGAATAGCTCAGTGGTAGAGCATCGCCTTGCCAAGGCGAGGGTCGAGAGTTC
>NZ_JABASV010000019.1 GCF_016107625.1 Vreelandella alkaliphila | reverse complement strand
CTCGAACCTGCGACCCAATGATTAACAGTCATTTGCTCTACCAACTGAGCTATCGAGGAACATTACATTTTGCTGCTGTGTTTTGAGCGAAGCCACTGAAAGCATTCATATAACTTACTTCAGTATGTTGGCTCCTCGAGCAGGACTCGAACCTGCGACCCAATGATTAACAGTCATTTGCTCTACCAACTGAGCTATCGAGGAACTGCTCAAACACGGTGCGTAGTATACTGATAGAAACGCTCGGGTCAAGTATCGATTATAGGTGAACGGCTAGCCCCGGGTTTCTTGTGTCCGTATAATGACGCCATTCAATGGCTGTACGTTACACTGCCCATTACGATTGCATTCATGTTTTCATTCATCCCTCGTCCCCCGACGACTCATAGATGACAGGTACCGATGGCGAAGAAGCTCTTTATCAAAACGCACGGCTGCCAAATGAACGAGTACGACTCCTCGCGGATGGCAGATCTGCTCGGCGAATCTCACCAGCTGGAATTGACCGATAACGAAAAAGAAGCTGACGTTATCTTGTTGAACACCTGCTCTATTCGCGAAAAAGCGCAGGACAAGGTGTTTCATCAATTGGGTCGCTGGAAAAAGCTAAAAGACGCCAATCCAGACCTCGTGATTGGTGTCGGCGGCTGTGTGGCAAGCCAAGAAGGTGAAGCGCTGCGTAAGCGCGCGCCTTTTGTCGATATGATTTTTGGCCCACAAACGCTTCACCGCGTGCCAAAAATGCTGGACGCGCGCAATAACAATCAGATTGCTGCGGTCGATGTCACTTTTCCAGAAATTGAAAAGTTTGATCACCTGCCGCAGCCAAAATCTGATGGCGCAACCGCTTTTGTTTCTGTCATGGAAGGCTGCTCGAAATACTGCACATTCTGTGTCGTGCCTTATACCCGCGGTGAGGAAGTCTCTCGCCCCTTTGAATCGGTTATTGATGAAGTCATTCACTTAGCCGATCAAGGGGTGCGAGAAATTAACCTGCTTGGCCAGAACGTGAACGCTTATCGCGGTGAAAATGACGAGGGCGACGAGATCGACCTTGCCGAGCTAATCGCCTGCGTCGCTGCAGTAGATGGCATTGATCGCGTGCGCTTTACGACCTCTCACCCGGTGGAATTTACGGATAGCCTAGTAGATGCGTTTGCCGACATCCCGGAACTGGTGAGTCACCTACATTTACCGGTACAGTCAGGTTCTGACCGTATCTTAAGTGCGATGAAGCGCGGCCATACCGCAGAAGAGTACATCGAGAAGATGGAGCGTATTCGCGCCAACCGCCCGGATATTAGCTTCTCTTCTGACTTTATCATCGGCTTCCCTGGCGAAACCGAAGAGGATTTCGAAGCAACGATGGACCTGATTCATCGCATCGGCTTTGATCACTCATTTAGCTTTGTTTACTCGGCACGCCCGGGCACACCAGCCTCCGGCCTGCCGGACGAAACGCCGGAAAGTGTCAAAAAACAGCGTCTCGCCATTTTGCAGGAGCGAATTCTACAGCAGGCAGCGCAGATCAGCCGACGCATGGTGGGCACGACCCAGCGAGTTCTGGTATCCGGTTTCTCACCGCGAGACCCGGGCCAGCTCTCTGGGCGCACCGAAAATAACCGCGTGGTTAACTTCCGGGCAGCCAACCCAACAGAACTGATCGGCTACTTTGTAGACGTGGAGATTACCGAAGCGCTGCCCAACTCGTTGCGCGGCGATCTCGCCTCTCCAGAGCGTTATTAACTGCTCACTTATCCTAGGTAATTGCCCCGGCATCGCCGGGGCAGTAAGCTGAGTCTCACATACATCAACTAATGGGTTTCTTACTCTTGAGCCAGCCATCACCTCAGGCCAATCGCATTATCACCCTAAGCCTTGAACCCAATGATCCGCAGCGCCTTGCTAGCCTCTGCGGCCAACAGGACGAGCATCTAAAGCTGATTGAGAGCCGCCTGGACGTGACGTTGCGCAACCGTGGCAACGTGTTTCAGCTGGCCGGCGCCGCTAACCGGATCAAAGCCGCTGCTAACGTGCTTGAGCACCTTTACCGTGAAACTGCGGCAGAAGAACTAGAAGCAGACACAGTTCACCTCTTCCTTCAGGAATCTGGCTTAGAAGCGCTAGAAGAAGAGGATGATAGCGACATCAACAGCGATGACGTGATTATGCGTACGCCACGCACCATGATTAAGCCTCGCGGCCTTAATCAGCAGCGCTACGTACAAAGCATTCGCGAGCACGATATCAATTTCGGTATTGGGCCTGCCGGTACGGGAAAAACGTACTTGGCGGTTGCCGCGGCGGTAGAAGCACTAAATCAGCAGGAAGTGCGGCGCATTCTGTTAGTTCGCCCAGCGGTAGAAGCAGGCGAAAAGCTTGGCTTTCTACCTGGCGACCTTGCCCAGAAAATCGACCCTTACCTCCGCCCGCTCTACGATGCACTGTACGAGATGATCGGCTTCGAACAGGTCGCTAAGCTCATTGAGCGTCAAGTGATCGAGATTGCCCCGCTGGCCTATATGCGTGGGCGTACGCTGAATAACTCCTACATCATTCTGGACGAAAGCCAAAACACCACGCCGGAACAGATGAAGATGTTCCTGACACGGATTGGTTTTGGCTCAACGGCGGTGATTACCGGCGATATTACCCAGGTAGACCTTCCTCGCGGACAGCGTTCTGGTCTTTCACAGGTGCTGGATGTTCTGAAGGAAACCCCTGGCATCGGCGTGACCCACTTTGCTGCGAAAGACGTTGTGCGTCACCCGTTGGTTCAGCGGATCATCGAAGCCTATGACGAGTTTGAGTCGCAGCAGGAAGTGCAAGAGCGCGCTCGCCGTGAAGCTCGCCAACAGGAGCGCGAAGCCCGCATGCAAGCACTTGAACGCGCAGGAGAGGCACCTCGATGAGTAACATCGTGATTGACCGCCAGGCGGCCATCAATGAGCCGTTGCTTCCCACCCTTGAGCAGCTCACCCACTGGGTGGGCTGTGTCTTCTCACGCCACCCCGATGATGAGCGCTTAGAGCTGACGATTCGCTTTGTGGATGAAGCAGAAAGCCAAGCACTCAATCGAGATTATCGGGGTAACGATAAATCAACCAACGTGCTCTCATTTCCTTTTGAGAACCCTCCCGGCGTTTGTTTACCGTTACTTGGCGACCTGATTATTTGCCATGCCGTCGTTGCCCATGAGGCCCGTGAACAGCAGAAGCCTCTTGAGCATCATTACGCGCACATGGTGGTGCATGGCACGCTGCACTTAATGGGCTATGACCACATTGAAGAGCAGGAAGCGGAAGAGATGGAGCAGTTAGAGCGCGAGCTTCTTGCCACTCTCGATATTCCTGATCCATATCACGAGTAAGCTGTTACCCTGGCCGATAATTACTTTTAGGGTGGTGTATCCCCCGACTCAGTGATAAAACGACAGACAGTTTACCCGTAGCCATCTTCACATAGGGAGCCTCTGATTAATGTGATGAGCGCAGGCCAGACAAGGCAAAAATTAACGAAAAAAGGATCGGACTCGCGTTCGAGTTTACGGGCTGTAAATGAGCATTTTGACCGGGCTCGCGCACGAGGCGATTTTTAACGCAGTATGGCCAAGCGTAGTTAATCAGAGGTTTCATAGCTGTTTTTTAGTAGTGCTTTGACGTACTGTTTGCACACAACTATTTGCAAGTCACTATTTGCACGTAATAGAGAGATTAGACGCAATGAGCGAAGACCGATCGAGCAACTCAAATCAAAAATCCTGGCTCGAGAAACTCTTTGGCGCCCTTTCCGGAGACAATGACGAACCTAGCTCGCGCGATGAGTTAATGACGTTTTTACGCCACACCGCAGGGAAACTGAAGCTAGATCAAGACGCTATTATGATTATTGAAGGCGCTCTTGAGATCAGCGATCAGCAAGTGCGTGAAATATTGATTCCACGTTCTCAAGTGTCGGCAATTACCCTTGATCAAACCAGCGATGGCTACTTGCCATTGATTCAAGAAACAGGGCACTCCCGCTATCCGGTCATTGGCGAGAATCTTGACGATGTAAAAGGCATTTTACTGGTTAAAGATTTGCTCCCCCTGCTCTCTCAAACGCAAGAAAGCCGTGATGCCTTTAAGCTGGAAGACGTGCTGCGCCCGGCAATGTTTATTCCCGAGTCCAAACGCCTAAACAGCTTGCTAAAAGAATTCCGTGATACCCACAATCACATGGCAATCGTGGTAGATGAGTACGGCGGCACGGCTGGTATTATTACTATCGAAGATATTCTGGAGCAGATCGTCGGGGATATCGAAGATGAGCATGATACCGATGAAGAGGACGATATCCGCACGCTGGACAATGGCCACTTCGCCATTCGTGCTCTCACACCGATTGAAGACTTCAACGAACGCTTTGGCAGCGAATTTTCTGATGACGAATTCGATACCGTGGGCGGCCTTGTGATGCAACAATTTGGCCACTTACCAGGCCGTGGCGAACATACTAGCCTGGGCGGCTGGCGGTTCGTCATTCTTAATGCCGATAATCGGCGCATTCGGTTGCTGGAAGCTTATCGCGATGACGCCAGTGAAAATACTACCGATGGCGACGACAGCGACGGCTAGTCAACCGACCACTTCAACCTGCCGATAGGATATCACCATGGGGTTGACGCCCACCTTTGCACTTCAGCTGCTGGCTGCCCTCGTGGCCGGTGGTTTCACGACGCTTACCGCTTCACCGTTTGAATTATGGTGGCTAGGACCCATCGCCATCGGCCTGCTTTATGTTGGCCTGCATACCTTAAGTCCCGCTCAGGCAGCACTAAAAGGCTGGCTATACGGCGTAGCGCTCTTTGCCAGCGGCACTTCTTGGGTGTATGTATCCATTCACGATTACGGCTATACCGGCGTTCCCCTGGCAGTATTTCTGACCGCTCTGTTTGTGTCTGTATTAGCACTCTTTTTTGCAGGCACGTTTTGGCTTTATCGACGTTTTTGCAGCCCGCGCTGGGCACTGGCTAGCTTTGCAGGGGCATGGGTACTGGGGGAAGTATTACGCACTTATCTGTTTACCGGCTTTCCGTGGCTACTGGTTGGCTCTAGCTATGTGGATTCACCGCTGGCCAACTGGGCACCAGTAGGCGGCGTTTACTTGCTTTCCTTACTGGTAGTGCTCACAGGCACCTTAGGCGCTGAACTGCTGCGACGCCAATGGTGGGCAGCGCTGCCATTAGCCGCTATTTGGCTCGTTCCGGTGGCACTCCCCTCACTCTGGACGACACCAGCAAGCGAGCCCACGCGCGTTGCGCTACTTCAGGGCAATCTGCCCCAGCTATTAAAGTGGACCCCCGAAGGGCAGCGCGTAGCAGCAAATACCTATAGCGATTTAACCCGCCGTGTCGCGGATGATGCCGATCTCATTCTGTGGCCAGAAACCGCCCTGCCAATGATCGATAACCAAGCTCGCCCGGTGTTAGAGCGCGTACAAGCCAACTTACCGCCAAGCACCGCGCTATTAACCGGCATTGTCCAACTCGACGAGGACAACCGTTATTTCAATAGTGTGATTGGCGTTGGCAACGTAGAGGGCAGCTACCAAAAAGAGCATCTCGTGCCGTTTGGCGAATACCTGCCGCTTGAAAGCGTGTTACGGGGTGCTATCGACTTCTTTGACCTACCGATGTCGAGTTTTTCTAAAGGCGCCTCCGAACAAACGCCCATGCAGGCCGCCGGCGTGACGATTGGCAACGCTATTTGTTATGAGATTATCTACCCACAGCTGGTGGCACGCCGTGCAGCAGACAGCGACGTGATTGTGACGGTATCTAATGACACTTGGTTTGGCGCTTCCATTGGCCCCCACCAACACTTGCAAATGGCCCGCCTGCGCGCGCTAGAGAATGGTCGTTATGTCGTGCGCGCTACCAGCAACGGCATTACCGCGATTATTAATCCTCGTGGCGAGCTGGTAGATAGCGCAGCGCAATTTGAAACCACCTACCTTATTGGCGAATTTTACGCCATGGAAGGGGCAACACCGTTTACCCGCACGGGTAGTTGGCCTGCATGGCTATTCGCTGGCCTGCTACTGTTACCGGGCTTGATACGCAAGCGTTAAAACCAAGAAGGCCGTTTCCAGCGGGCAGGGGCGGCGTAGCCGCCCTTGCGAAGCCATGCAAATCAGTTGAATCATCGTCGAAGTGTCTAACCAAAGCTAAAGCTCCCTCCGACAACATCCGAGCAGCCAAGTGCTTATGCATACGTTGCAAGAATGTAGATACTATCGAACCAGTGGTTACCGATGATAAGTGCCCGCTTAATTTTATTCAGGCACTTATCACTAAGTAATAAAATATCGCTTTGAAAGAAAATTTTTAAAAATTATATTCAGCGTTTTTATAGCTGCTCTTTATAAATTCGCCCACCTTTCATAATCATTCGAAGATTGCTCTCTGGATCGTTTAGAAAATCTAGATCGCGACTTGGATCGCCATCTACGACTAGGAGATCAGCTAGTGCACCTGGTTCAATGCGTCCAAGTACACCAGGATAAGGATTACGAGGACCTGAAAGTGACAACAAATCACCGTTATGCCCTGTTGCCATTGCCAACACTGTTAGCGGATCATAAAAGCGCGTTAACTTTGCCAAATGCCGAAGTTGATTCGGGGTGTTTTTAGGGCTAAAGAGAATGTCTGTACCCCAGGCAGTTTTCACATTAAACCGCTGCGCCATTTCATAAGCGCGAACGGTACCTTCAGCCACTTGGCGCTGAGACTCTCGGCGCGCGGCATCAGGATACACGTTGGCATCTTCATCTTGCAGGAAAGGCTGAAGGCTCCACCACGCCCCCTCTCCAGCCATCATTCTTACCGATTCTTCATCTGCTAATTGGCCATGCTCAATCGACTTAACACCAGCCCGCAGAGCGCGCTGGATACCACGTGATGTATACACATGCACCATCACATAGGTGCCCCAATCATCGGCAGCCTCAACCGCTGCGCGTAGCTCTCGTTCCGTAAATTGAGTACTGTCTAAAGGGTCATAGAGTGACGCTACTCCACCGCCAGCCATCAACTTGATCTGAGACGCCCCTAGCATCAGCTGCTCACGCGTGCGCCTGAGCACCTCAGCCTCACCATCCGCAATTACTGCAACTCCCTGACGTTCTGCTTCACTTAGCGGTGTTGTGCTTCCACGAGGTATATCATGGCGCATTCTAAAATCACCATGTCCCGACGTCTGGGAGATCATCGCCCCTGCAGGAAATACCCTAGGGCCATTCACAATACCTTCATCAATAGCACGCTTTAGCGCAAACGCCGGTCCCCCAACATCCCTCACCGAAGTAACGCCGCGCATCAGGGTTCGCTCTGCTTCTCTTGCTGCCACCAAGTGCACATAGCCAATATCAGCGGTCATGGCTTCCATTTGGGAGATGGCCGCTAAAGTGGTGTGCCAATGGGCATCAATCAAGCCTGGCATCAATACACGACCGCCACAATCAATGACATCAATACCTTCCACTTCACCACTGCCGTCTAGAATCGCATCAATACGGCCGTCCACCACCCTGATTGATACGCCATCACGCAGCGGGCCACCGCTTCCATCAAACAGCTTTAAATTGGTTAATAGTAGCGGCCCATCGTGGGATTTTGGCTGCTGCCCAACAGCAAAAGGTACATGCAATCCTGCGAAAAGCGCCATCACCGCAGCCGTTCCCCCAATCATTTGGCGCCGGGTTATTTCTGCCATCACACGTTCATGGAAACGCTGCAGCAATGGTGAACCACAACAGCAAGCTCCATGGCTGTGTTGAGTGTGGGTCTCAGGAAAAGCCGGCGACAATGAAAAGCGTGCAGTTGGCTGCATGAGTAGCGTCTCGGTTAGTAATTTTAGCGTCAAACTGCGCGGCTTAGTCCAAGTTTAGCCGCGCCACTATTGGAGAAATAGACTAATTAACAGCCTGTTTAACCATCCCAGCATGACTCGCTGATCATTAGATGGTTATTACGATGCGGGAAGCTCACCTAACACTTCAGGTATCGTCATTTTTACATAGCGCCCAGGAGCGCTTTCAATGACGTTTAGCTCACCTTCTCCAGGCTGACGCGCGGGCACCATTTTTTCCGGATCAGGATCTGCATAGCCATTCTCTGTTACCCAGGCCTGCCAATGCGGCCACCAGGAGCCTTCATTAAAGGTCGAGCCTTCTTGCCACGCATCATGGGTTTCGGGCAGCGCATCGTTGGTCCAATAGCCGTATTTATTCTTATGAGGAGGGTTCACAATACCAGCGATATGGCCAGAACCACCCAACACAAACGTCACCGGCCCTTTGGGCAACAGCGCGCCATAATACGTACTGTTCCACTTAGCGATGTGATCTTCTTTCGTCGATACGAAATAGCAGGGGGCCGATATTTTACGAAGGTCAATCTTCACCTCGTCTAACTCAATGCCACCCGGCTCGACCAAGCGATTTTCCAAGTACATATGGCGCAGATACCAGGCATGCGTACCTGCTGGCAGGTTTGTACCATCGGTATTCCAATACAGTAGGTCAAACGCTGCGGGAACTTCGCCCTTCAGGTAATTATTGATGTAGAACGACCAGAAGAGATCATTCTCACGCAATAAATTAAAGGTGTAGGCCATTGAGCGGCCATCTAAATAGCCTTTCATTTCTAGCGTGTTTTCAATTCCCTCAACCACCCGTTCGTTAAGGAATACGCCAATATCACCAGGATCGCGGAAATCTTGCAGCGTCGCCATATAGGTAACAGACTTCACTTTTCGACCACGCCGCGTGCTTGTTAGATAAGCGACTGTAGAGGCGGTTAGTGTGCCACCCACACAGTAACTCAACAGGTTGACTGACTTCTCGCCACACGCCTGCTCAATAGCCTCCATCGCACTAATGGGGCCCATTTGCATGTAATCAGCCCACGTGATGTCACGCTGCTCTGGTCCAGGGTTACGCCAGGAGATTAAGAATACGGTATGTCCTTGATCCACCATCCACTTGACTAGCGAATTGTCTTCCCGCAGGTCGAGAATGTAGTACTTATTGATCCATGGGGGCACGATCAACAGTGGCGTTTTAAAGGTTTTTTCAGTGGTAGGGGTGTATTGGATCAGCTGAATTAGCTCATTTTCATACACCACGGCACCCGGGGTAACCGCAATGTTATCGCCAACACCAAAGGCACTTCGATCAGTCATGCGTACATTGATACCTTCGGCAGAGTTCGCCAAGTCTTCCCGCAGACGCGTCAAACCATCCACCAAGTTCTGCCCGCGAGTTTCCAACGTACAGCGCATCACTTCCGGGTTAGTCGCTACGAAGTTAGTCGGCGACATGGCGTTTACCAACTGCCGAGCATAAAACGCCAGATTGCGCTTTTGCGTCGGGTCTAGGCCATCCAGGTCTTCTATGAGTTCTTCTACCATCTGCGAAAACAGCAGATACTGCTGCATAATCGCCAAGTAGTAAGGCTCTTGCGTCCAGGCTTCGTCTTTAAAGCGGCGATCGCCTTTAGCAGGCGTTATCAATGGCGTCACCTGCTCACCAGACATAGTGCGCACACCCTGTTGCCAAAGCAGCCACTGATCTTGCATAAGGCGCGATTGGGTTTGCCACAACAGGTTAGGGTTACTCATGAGCGATTGCGCGGCGGCTTCAAAGCTTTCGCGCATATCACTGTAGACGGAGTCAGCAGCTTCGCTGGGTGCTATCCGTGACAGTAAATCCTCAAGCAGTCCTTTGTACTGTTCACCAACATCGCTTAGCTGCACTTTCCATGCTTCAAGCTCTTCTTGAGAAACACCTTGAGACGGCATTTTCCACCCTGACAGCATACTCACTCTCCCCTCACCTGCTTGGCATTCTCTGCCCAGGCACATCATCCAAAAGAACGCGGCGCCTTGAAGGCGCCGCGAACATAGTTGCGTTTAGCTTTTACGTGAAGACTGGCTAGTCGCTTTCGCAGGCTGTTCACTTTTCGTGGCAGAGGTGGCTTGCTCGCTCATTTTCTGCCCAGCTTCACTGAACAGCTTTTCCATTTCGGATTTGAACTGCAAGCTCATCTCACCCATGACACGGGCATCTTCCTGCATTTGCTGAGAAAGCTCGTTCATCATTTCGGCTTGTTTGGTGCCAAAATCACGCAGGCTTTCTGCATCATCAATTTCCGTCGCGCTACGAATGCGCTCGGTACCCATTTGGCTGTAGCGTTTCATTGCTTCCAACTGATACTGGGTCATTTTTTCCATGTTGTTGAGCATCAGCGAGTTCATCTTACGCATTGGCTCAAACATTTGGCGGGTTTGGGTACTAAAGGCGTCCATCATTTTATCTTGCATAGTGTCTGCTCCTGTCTCTCGTTCCTTGGCATGAGCCTGGAGTGGCTCATCACATGGCAAAATTGCTGCACTGCAAAAAGAGTAAACGCTGCAATGCTGCTTTGCAACATTCCTAGCAGCACGCTCAACAACGCTACACATTTCACATGACAGTTCTACCCTTTAGCGCGAGAACGCGAAGAAGCCGTCGCTTTCGCTTTAGAGCTTCTCGCACTTGATGCGCTTTTACCTGACGCTGCTGACTTAGCAGCCTCTTGAGACTCGCCTTGATCTGTGCCGTCATCCTGTTCGGCACCGCTGCCGGAGGAGCCCGCTTTACGCAACATGTCCAACATCATCTGTTGATATGTGCCAAAGTTAGCTAACCCTTGGGAGAGACCTTGTTGCATCATCGGCTGCTGCAGGAAAGGACGCATTAGACTCATAGGGTCATAGCCATCCACCCCTGACTCCATTTGCCGCTGAATATTTTCCAGCAGGCTTTGCTGAAACGCCTCAACATCCGGCAGCCCTAGTGATTGGCGAAACTCATCCGGTGTCAGGTCAAATTCAACGTTGATCTTCATAGGCGACTCCTTAACCATCTTCCTAGAGTGTAGCAGCGTTACGCCAAGCGCACCGTGCTGTTATTGTTGTTCTAAACGTGGCGTGTCAACGCTAACATCTCCATTTTGTCCACGATGACGTAGCCAATGGTCTAGCAGCGTTATTGCCATCATCGCCTCGGCGATAGGCGTCGCGCGAATACCGACACAGGGATCGTGGCGGCCTTTCGTTATTACCTCAACTGGCTGACCATGTATATCAATTGATCGCCCAGGCGTGGTAATACTTGACGTTGGCTTCAACGCTAATCGCGCGACGATCGGTTGGCCACTGGAGATTCCGCCCAACACCCCGCCCGCGTGATTAGATAGAAACCCTTCAGGCGTCATCTCGTCGCGGTGCTCGCTGCCACGCTGAGCAATGCAACCAAATCCGGCCCCTATTTCTATCCCTTTTACCGCATTGATGCTCATCAAACCATGCGCCAGATCAGCATCTAAACGGTCGAAGACTGGCTCGCCTAACCCGACCGGCACACCGTCGGCAATCACGGTAATTTCAGCGCCTACGGAATCCTGATCCCGACGCAGCTGATCCATATAGGCTTCAAGTTCGGCCACTTTGTCCGGGTCAGGGCAGAAAAAGGCATTTTCGCCTACCGCGTCCCAGGTTTTGAATTCGATTTTAATGGGCCCCAACTGGCTCATATAACCGCGAATCTGAATCCCTTGCGCGGCCAGTACCTGCTTGGCAATAGCGCCAGCAGCAACACGCATGGCTGTTTCTCGCGCGCTAGAACGACCGCCGCCCCGGTAATCGCGATGGCCATACTTATGATGGTAAGTGTAGTCAGCGTGGGCAGGACGGAATTGATCTTTGATTTTAGAGTAGTCTTTGGAGCGCTGGTCGGTGTTCTCGATCAATAAACCAATCGACGTCCCCGTGGTTTTGCCTTCAAACACGCCTGAAAGAATCCGCACCTGATCCGGCTCTTTGCGCTGTGTGGTGTGTCGAGAGCTACCTGGACGGCGGCGATCTAGATCAAGCTGCAAGTCTGCTTCACTGATCGGTATGCCCGGCGGACAGCCGTCAACAATAGCGCCTAAAGCAGGGCCGTGGCTCTCACCAAACGTGGTAACGGTAAATAGCTTGCCAAAGGTATTGCCAGACATGGGCGTTAGTTCCTCACGCAAAAGACGCCGCATGGGCGTCGAGTTCAGCGGCGCTCAAGGCAAACACACCCTGGCCGCCACGCTCGAATTCAAGCCAAATAAAGGGTACTTCAGGGAAGGCAGCCTCCACATGGCGGTCGGAATTACCAACTTCAACAATCAGCCAGCCTCCGTCGGTTAAGTGCTGGCGTGCCTCTCGCAGAATGCGTCGCACGATATCCAACCCGTCGTTACCAGCGCCTAACGCCAGGGCAGGTTCATGGCGGAACTCGGCAGGCATGGTGGCCAGATCACGCGCATCAACATAAGGTGGGTTAGATACGATCAGGTCAAAACGCTGCCCTTCCAGGCCATCAAACACATCGGATTCGACAGCCCGCACGCGATCACCAACGTCGTGACGCGTAATGTTTTGACGAGCAACCGCCAAGGCATCCTGGCTAATATCCGCCAACGCCACCTCGCAGGTAGGCAACACCAATGCAGTGGCAATGCCGATGCAGCCAGAACCGGTACATAAGTCTAATACTCGGGCAGGCGGCTCTTCCGGGAACCATGCAGCAAAGCCGTCTTCAATCAGCTCGGCAATGGGCGAGCGCGGAATTAGCACGCGTTCGTCAACGCTGAACGGGAATCCTGCAAAAAAAGCTTCGCCCAGTAAGTAAGGCAGCGGGCGGCGAGTCGTCACCCGCTCTCGCGCCAAGCGAATGATGCGTTCGCGCTCTATTGGCAGCAAGCGGGCATCCAGCACAGCTGGGTCGACATTCCACGGTAGGTGCAGTGCGCCTAAGCAAAGCGCAACGGCTTCGTCCCAGGGCGATTCCGTGCCATGCCCATAGTGCAGCCCCGCCAGATAAAACTCGCTGGACACCCAGCGTAAGTAATCGCGCAGTGTAAAAAGCTCGCTCACCAATGCCGATTCCGGCAACGAAAGCATTGAGTGGGAGGTCTCATCATTGAGATGCGTGGTCACAGCGACTCCTGGCGTGTAAAAAGTTCATGGAAGGATTGTACCTTTGACGCCGTCTGGTTCACAGCGCGTGGTTCACAGTGAACGGTTCACAGCAACGACAAGCTCGCTATACTGTGCTCTTCTCAATTATGCTTATTTGTTAACACTTCATTTCTCTATTTGAGCCGACCATGACGCGACACCTGCCCAACGATGACGATATCAGTGCCTTTCGCCAAGCGCTGCAGGCAGCAGGCGTGCGCCGTATTGCCAGTAATCAAGCTGATCCCGGCAAGCCTAAGCGCAACGACGAAGCTGCCCAGCAAGCACGTCGACAAGCGGCGGTAGAGAACAACACGCTGCAAACTAGCGGTCGCACGTCCGACGGTCGAGTAGAGGCGGTACGCCCCTCAGAGTATCTGGAATTCAGCGTGCCCGACCTGCCCTGGCGCACCTTAAGTCAGTTAAAACGTGGCCAAACCGCTTGGCAAGCGGGGCTGGATTTACACGGCTATACCCTAGAAGAAGCGAGGATTGAGCTTGAAAGTTTTTTGCGCGACGCCGCTGCACAAGGCATGCGCTGTGTTCTAGTCGTGCATGGTAAGGCCTGGGGCACTACCTCAGACTTTCCGGTGCTTAAAAGCCATACCAATGCGTGGTTAAGAGAGTGGCCCGGCGTCTTGGCGTTCTGTTCCGCCACCGATATCGATGGCGGTACAGGCGCGGTGTATATTCTGCTGCGCAAGCGCGGGCAGTAGGCGGCTATGTCACTCGGTCGCATCCGAAGCAATGCTAGGCATGCGGCGCTCTAACGCTTCATCAGCAAGATGCCGACCCAGCCGAATTAATTCGTTGGCCCGGTGAAACTCGTAAGTGCTGCAAACAGTTTTGGGAATTTCGATCAATACATCCGGCGGATAGCCTGCGATTTTATACTTCGCGAGCGCCGCCTGGGTGATATCAAACGACTCTAAAATCATATCGAGCTTACCCCACTCACGCCGACCACGCAGGTCAACGGTTTCATCAACATCGCTCTCTTCACCATTGCTGCCCCCCAGCCCATCCCACAGGCGGCGCGTGGTAGCACGCACATCATCCATCCAACCGCCAATATTGGCATCGCGGTCGCGCTCTAACGCGGTACGGCTGTCGCTTGTATCTTCGCTGGGTAACAGCTCCTCTAAGGTGACCGGTTGTGGGCTGTGCGCCGTCACGTTAACCGCCACGACAAAATCCGCTTCGTGGGCGGCTAATATCGGCATCATCGGCAGTGGATTCAGCAAGCCGCCATCAACGAGTACCTGGCCACCCACATGTACTGGGGTAATGACACCCGGCACGGCAATAGAGGCACGGATTGCCTGGAGTAAAGGGCCATTTTGAAACCATACCTCACGCTGGCGAATCAGATCCGTCGCGACGGTCGTCACCGGAATAGGCAGGTCTTCGATCAGCATATCGCCGACCAGCTCTTCAAGTTTGCTCATGACTTTATTCGCTCGCATGGCGCCCATCGGACTCCAGGTCACATCGACCAGCTTGAGCACGTCTAAATAATCCAGGTTACACACCCACTCCCGGTATTCAGGCAGCTTTCCAGCGGCATAAATACCAGCAATTAGCGCGCCCATAGAGCAACCCGCAATCGAAATTATCTCGAAGCCGCGTGCTTCCAATGCTTCAATAACACCGATGTGGGCATACCCCCTAGCTCCCCCACTCCCCAATACCAGTGCAACCTTATTACCGCCATTCAAGCAGCTGCTTGCCACAGGTGTTTTAACAACATGCGCTACTTTTTTCATCGTCATCTTCCTAACGTGAGCAATCAGGTACCCGCTACGCTTGCTGACTGATTGTGCTGGCCACGTGATGAACCGCCTGGGGTTCAAGGTGCAGATGATGGCCACCCGCTAGTACATGGCGCGTTAACTGTGGTACTGCTTGGCGCGCTTTTTCTGCCCAGTCCCGCTCGCCTAAAATACCCCGCTCCCCTTCTATCAATAGCACTGGGGCTTGAATCTCCGCCAGTAGTGACAACACTTGCTGGGGCGTAAAGCGCACCAAAGAAGGCTTTAACAAACGGCTATCGGTACGCATTTGCACATGCCCATCGGCAGTGGCCTGGGTGTTGCGCTCGACAAGTGGCGTGGCGGTGATGCTGTCCAGCGGCGTGACACCTCCGGCTACCCGCGCGGCAACTGCACTCTCAACATCGGGATAACGAGGAGGACGGGAAAGCGGCCGCCTATAGGCCACTAGCCCTTTGCGTAGTTGGCTGGCAGTCTCTTCGGCAGGTGTGTTTAGCGCTCCTAAGCCATCTAACAGAATTAGCTTATCTACCCGCTCAGGCAGCGCTGCCGATACTAAACAAGCTACGGCTGCCCCCATCGAGTGAGCAAGTAGCGTCGCCTTTTCGATCTCTAATGATTCCATGGTATCCAGCACGTCGTGGGTATAGTCCCATAGTGCATAGTCGTTTCCTGCAGGCGCATGAGCTGAGTGGCCGTGACCACGGAAGTCAATCGCCACAATGCGAATATCCAGTGCTTTCACCAATAGCGGCGCCAGCCGACTGAAGCTCGCCGCGTTGTCTAGCCAACCATGCAGCGCCACCCAAGTAGGCGCAGTGCTACGCCCCCAGCTAAGCGCCGCCAGCCGACCATTCGCCAGGGAAAGCGGCTGCGCAGCGGTACCGACGTGGGTCGATTCATTCATAAGCAGGATCTCTTAAAAGCCGGATAACCAAGCAATGTCATATACGTCAGATGACGCTCTAGGGCGTAAACGTTACCATGCTAAGCGCAGCGCATCTGCCGCTTTATGCGGATAACGCTTGCGTGCTGCGACTACTGCGAAATGCTCTTAACGATGATGACCAACAGGAAAATGACCATGAAACCACGTCGTGACACCCGTGCTCGCAACCTTGTGTTCTTGATTACCGTGATAAGTGCGTTGGTGGTTGGCCTGTGGCTTGCTCGCTGAGCCAATAGCCCCCAGGCCCCCAGGCCCCCAGGCCCCCAGCGTTGAGCGTCGCTTGCAATTTTCTCCCCATGAATAAATACTGCTTATAAATACTGTATATAAACACACTATTTATTCATGAGGATGCCGACGATGCCGTCCCACCCCGCCGCTTTAAAAACAGCCACGTTTACAACGAGTACATTTCCGACAACGATGGTTGCGACAGCCCTGCCGTTAACCTCTCAGCCGTTGCCATTTCCAACGTTATACGGCCGCGCTGGGTTTAGCGGCTTCCCTTCACCTGCTCAAGATTACGAACCACGTACGCTAGATCTCAATGAGCGACTGATTAAACACCCCAACCACACGTTTTACCTCACCGCCGCAGGCGACAGCATGGAAGGCTGGGGGATATTCGAAGGTGATTTGCTGGTGGTAGATCGCAGCATACCGCCCCGTTTAGGGCATATCCTGGTCGCCATGTTTGAAGAGGAAGTACTGATAAAGCGTTATGCACTCTATCAAGGCACGCCACACCTCTGCTCGGCTCATCCTCACTATCCACCGCTACCGTTAGAAGAGACAAACTGCCAGCTATGGGGTGTGGTACGCGCCGTGGTGCATGAGTATTTGCCATGATTGGCCTTGTTGATGCCAACAACTTCTACGTGTCATGCGAGCGGGTGTTTAATCCTGCGCTTGAAGGCAAGCCCGTTGGCGTGATGTCGAATAACGATGGCTGTGTGATCGCCCGTTCGGCCGAAATGAAAGCATTGGAAATCCCCATGGGCACTCCCGCTTTCCAACTGGAAGGTTTGCGCCGACGGGGAGAGATTCACTTATTGTCATCTAACTACGAGCTGTATGGTGACATGTCCGCACGACTCGCCCAGCTACTGCGGGATGCCTGTCCAGACGTCGCGCCTTACTCTATTGATGAAATGTTTATCTACCTGGATGGCTTCAGCGACACTCAATGCCAAACACTCGGGGAAGTTGTGCGCCGCCGTGTTCGCCGCTATTTAGGGCTACCTGTATGCGTAGGGCTGGCACCTACCCATACGCTAGCCAAGCTCGCTAATCACGTTGCCAAACAGCAGTCTCACTACCAAGGCGTCTGCCTACTCACTGCCAACAGCCCGACCACTACGGCGCTGCTTAAACAGCTGCCGGTGAATGACGTATGGGGCGTCGGCAGACGCCTAGCAGAACGGCTTGCGGTGAGTGGTATTCGCACGGCGTGGCAGTTGCGGGAGTGCGATCCAAAGCAACTTCGCAAACGATTTTCAGTGGTGCTTGCGCGTACAGCGCTAGAGCTACGTGGCACCTCATGCTTGGAAATGAACGCATTAGAAGAGCCGCGTCAGCGTATTATGACGTCACGCTCTTTTGGCCAAGCAACCGGCGTAAAAGCGGAATTGCACGCTGCGCTGCGCCGCCATGCTCAGCGCAGTGCCGAAAAATTGCGCCAGCAGAAAAGCCTTACTCGCGCCGTATTGCTATTTCTAAACACCAACCGCCATCGTAAAGACCAGCCTCAGCATTCACCTAGCGCGATGATTCCCCTAGCCTCGCCAAGTGACGATACCCGCATCATTTTAGAAGCCGCCCGCGAAGGGTTGGAACAGATGTATCGGCCGGGTTTTCAGTTTATGAAGGCCGGTGTCATGCTATTGGACTTAGTCGATGCACAGCAGTATCAGCTTTCGCTGTTGCAGCCTTCACATAAAGCGCACCCGCACTTGATGAACGCCGTTGACGCTATTAATCAGCGCATGGGGCAAGGCACGATTCGCTTTGGAATGACAGAGGCGGAAGCACCGTGGCAGTTGCGCTGTGCGCACCGCTCTAACCGTTACACCACCTGCTGGGACGAACCCATGGAGGCAGGCACTCACCCTGGCGCCATTGCAGCTGCCAGGGTGAAGCGTGAACAACAGCGGCTAGCGCGAGCTCAGCGCTTGGCGCAGCCGAGGGCTTAGGATCTCCCCCACTGCAACCATGACCACCAAAACCGCTAGCAGCCACGGCCAATGCACCGCGAACGAAACTTGGTAAAGCCCCAAGGCATCAGCAAAGATAACCAAAATACCCAACGGACTAACGTAACGCACCATGGTCATCCATAGCGCATAAGGCAACGGTGCAAGGCCTAATTCATCGCGGAATGTCTCACTTTTCAGCACAAACCCCGCCAACACGACCGTACCCAATCCACCCAGCGGCATCATCCAGCGCGAGGTCAAATAATCCAGCCAGTCAAAGAAGTTTTTACCCGCCAGGGTCCAGTCAGCGCCCAGGTTAAACGACAGCATCGCCAGCGTGCTGATCAGCCATAGCACGATGCCCGTCGCCCAAGAGGCAGACTTACGGGTCATGCCTTTGTTATCGCATAACCACGACACCGTGGCTTCCACCATCGAAATAGACGAGGTCAGCGCTGCCATCGAGAGCATCAAGAAAAACAGAATGCCAAATAGCGTGCCCATTGGCATCGCCTGGAAGGCCAGCGGCAAGCTCATAAAGATAAGCCCCGGCCCTTCACCAGGATTCATACCGTTAGCAAAAATGACCGGGAAGATCGCCAACCCCGCCATTAACGCAACCACGGTATCGGCAATGGCCACGCTTACCGTGGTACGCCCAATTGACGCACCTTTGGGCAAGTAGCTACCGTAGGTGAGAATTGCACCGGATGCCAACGACAACGTGAAAAAGGCGTGGCCCAACGCCGCCAGCATGCCTTCACTAGAGAGGCTTCCCGCGTTAAACGAGAACAAGAAGCTCACAGCCTCACCAAACCCACCAGAAAACACCCCGAAAATAATCAGTAGAATGAGCATGAGCACCAGCCCGGGCATCATCCAACTGACATTTTTCTCAATACCTTCCTGAACGCCTTTGCCCACAATCACCATGGTCAGCACTGCCACCAGGGTGCTCCAACCGCCCAGAATGAACGGGTTGGCATTATTGGCCCCAAAGACCGCCGCCATATCATCAACGCTACTGCCCGCGAGGCCGCCGGTGAGCATTTTCCATAAATAGGAGAACGACCAGCCAGCTACCACGACATAAAACGACAGAATCATAAAGCCGCAGAGCATGGCCATCCAACCAATCAACGACCAGGCAGAGGAGCGGCCAGACTCATTGACGACGCGCCGTATCGCATCAATCGGGCTGCCGCGCCCACGGCGACCAAAGGCAATCTCGGTCATCATCACCGGTACGCCGACGGCTAAAATGCACGCCAGATACACCAGCACAAAGGCTCCACCACCATACTCCCCGGTGATGTAGGGAAATTTCCAAATATTGCCCAGCCCCACCGCCGAACCGGTGGCTGCCAGCATAAAGCCCCAGCGGCCCAGCCACTGAGTGCGAGGTTGCCCAGAAGACGCCATGACCTTCCACCTTGTCAGAAAAAAGCGCCTATCCTAGAGGATTTTATAACCAAAGCCCAAAACTCTTGTCTCACTAGGCGAACCAGCCATGCGCATCTGAAGCAAGAATCTGGCAGACTAGTTAGTGATAAACACCCCCCAATGGAGAGAGCTTAATATGAGCGACAGCGCCAAACCCTGGACGCAACCCATGCCCGACGCGCAATTCAACATCATGCGCGACATTCTTGCCGCCCCTAGCCCAGTAGGCCTGGAAGGCGCAATGACCTACGGCGTACTGAAGCCTTACTTCGAAAGCTTCGCGCCCAGCGGCTGGCATCTGCATCAGTTTAAAGGCAATGCTGGCGTGGTACTGGATACCCATCCTGGCCGCGATGACATGTTCAAAGTGATGATCATCGGCCATGCAGACAAAATCCGCATGCAGGTTCGCTCGATTGGCGAAGACGGCAAGATCTGGATCAACACTGACTCCTTCTTGCCTACCGTACTTATCGGCCACGAAGTGAAGCTATTCAGCGAGGATCCTGACGCCCCCGGCAGCTACCGCTGCATCCAAGGCGGTACAGTAGAAGCCCTGGGCGCTATTCACTTTTCTGATCCTGCACAGCGCGATGGCAGCAAAGGTATCAAAAAAGAGCAGATCTACCTGGACCTGCAAATCCATGGCGAAAATAAAAAGCAGCAAGTGCTGAATTTAGGCGTTCGCCCGGGTGATTCGATTATTTTCGACCGCCCCATTCGCCCTGGTTTTAGCCCGAACACCTTCTACGGCGCTTACCTGGATAATGGCCTGGGCTGCTTTGTTACCGCAGAAGTGGCAAAGTTAATCGCAGAAGCTGGCGGCACCGAAAACGTACGCGTGCTGTTTGCCATTGCCAGCTACGAAGAAATTGGCCGTTTTGGCAGCCGCGTATTGGCTGGCGAACTAAAGCCAGACGCGCTGATTGGCGTAGACGTTAACCACGACTACGTAGCTGCTCCTGGTATTGGCGACAAACGCATGCAGCCGCTAGAGATGGGCAAAGGCTTCACCATGGCGGTAGGTTCTATTGCCAGCGAACAGCTCAACCGCATTATCGCCAGCGCCGCCAAAGAGCAGGATATCCCCCTGCAGCGTGACATCGTGGGCGTGGATACGGGTACTGACGGCATGGCAGGCGTGCTGGCCTCTATTGATAGCGCAGCTACCTCAATCGGCTTCCCGATCCGCAACATGCACACTATTTCCGAAACCGGCAACACCCAGGATGTACTCGCAGCAATTCACGCGCTGACCCACACCTTAAAAGCACTGGATGCCCTACCCGATCTTCAGCGGGAATTCCTGGACAACCACCCACGGCTTGACCAAGCCAGCCCGCTTAGCCATCAGGGTAGCGACAAGCCTGACAGTGACAAGTCTGATAATGATGAAGATAAAAAAGCCTCAAAGCCCAAAAAAGCGAAAAAGTAGCAAAGAGCTACTGAAGAACGAGTGTAGTTAGGCACTCGCATAAAAAAACCCCGGCCATTCCTGGCCGGGGTAGTGGTATTTCCTCCGTAATCCTTCTTCACGAACATCCTGTCCATGCATCCCTGGTTTAACAAGCTTTCCTGCTTGGTCGTTATCCCTAACACCTTTCCCTGTGTTGTTACTCACCTTGAACCTCATATATGTCAAAAACATTAACCTGGGATATCAAAACATGAATTTTTTACTACCCGCTCATAAATAGATAGCTGCTTACATAAATGGCGAACTAGCCGTTTGCTGTTTATACTTTTTAAGCATCGTCACGGATGCATTTCTACACGGACGTTACCACGACTGAGCCCATTAACTCCCTTGCGGTAGGAGGTCAGCGTGAGACATATTATGATCAGCCCGACTGTATACGGCGTGGATATTATTTGCCGTCATTGCGGCAACGCGGAATCCTCGACAACGTCGTACCTAAAACGATTTCGCCTTGAGGGCACCGGCAAAGACAGCGCGACACTACGCTGCATGAATTGCCAAACGGCGGTATCCACACCAATGAGCAAACTCAGCGCACTGTTTTATCATCACGCTTGTTAGTCAGCAGTGCCGTTTGCCCATAAAAAAACCCCGACCATCGCACTGGCCGGGGTTTTATCAGGTCCTCCTTGAGCTTCCTTCACGAACCTCCTGTTCATGCGTCCTTGTGCACCACAAGCACTCCCTGCTTGCACTTCCCTGTAGCGCCATCCCTGCGCTATGTGCACACAGTGCGCCCTATAGCTGTTGAATTATCTAACCTAAGCTATGAAACAAGAAATAGTTTCAATTCATGAACCACACAGGCCTCTAGAGAGCTTGCAGTCGCTTGAATCAAAAACATACAATCACGCACGTTTGAATAATTAAAAGGACACCTCGTGACGACTTTCGTTTCTCGCGCGACTCAAAGCGCTTCTAAATATAAGTGTTTTACCCCCTGGTTAGCGGCTGCTTTTAGCATCGCATTAACCGCTCCCGCATTGGGAGACAGCTGGGAAGGCAGTATCGGCGCAGGCGTGACCTACTCACCTGACTACCTAGGCAGCGACGACTATGACACACGAGCGTGGCCTGTCCTTAACCTGACATACGGCGATCAGCTCTCAATCAACGTGCGCAACGGTATTGAGTGGCACGCTGTCCGTAACGGTAACTGGACCGCTTCGCCGTTCATTGGCTACACCTTTGGGCGAGACAATAAGGGCGATATCAGCCAGTTTGAAAAAGTCGATGCAGGGGCCACGTTAGGTTTGCGGGTTAGCTATCAACAAGGGTTCTGGCGTTATAGCGTTGCAGGCAGCACGCCGGTAAGCGGCGACGTTGAAGGCGCAAAGTTTTCAGCCAATGCTGCTTTGCGTATGCCGGTTAGTGAACGGACACTTTTCACGCTAACGCCCAGCGTTACCTATTCAAACGAGAAATGGACCGAGTCGCTGTTTGGCGTATCAATGCAAGACAGCGCACGTAGCGGCGTGGCTGCCTATGCCCCAGACGGCGGTTACTGGCGAATGGGGGTGAATGCTAGCCTCAGCTACTTCCTGACGCCTGAATGGACAGCCACTGGCTTCGTCGGCACAACCCACCTAACTGGCAGTGCTGCCGACAGCCCAATCGTTAATGAGCTAGGCAGCAACTGGCAAGCCCTCACCGGAGTATCGCTAAGTTATCGTTTTTAAAGCTATAACTTCTAAAGTCGGCGGTTTTTAAAATCGGTCGTTATTGATACTGGCAGTTGACACTATCTTTATTATATAAGACTTTAATGCATCGTTTCATAACTCGAGAGCAAGCAATGGATAATAGCGCCAAGCGACTAGGGAAGGTCTTAAGCCTTAACCGCCTTTCGGGAACAGGGTTAGTGCTAGCAACGTTATTTTTTGCCCTCTCGTTAACTCCAAGCTTAGTTCCTCGTCCGCTGGTGGCCCAAGGGATTGTTTCCGGGCTTAGCTTTACAGCAGGTTATGCCCTTGGCGTGATTAGTCATATGCTTTGGCGCTACCTGCACTTGCCAGAGCCAAATCCCACATTAAAACGCTACCTGAAATGGCTAGCGGCGCTAGTCTGTTTAAGCATCTCAATTATTTTTCTTTGGCGTGCTGCTGAGTGGCAGG
Source organism: Vreelandella alkaliphila (assembly GCF_016107625.1). Lineage (GTDB taxonomy): Bacteria > Pseudomonadota > Gammaproteobacteria > Pseudomonadales > Halomonadaceae > Vreelandella > Vreelandella alkaliphila. Next base: position 10,541 of record NZ_JABASV010000019.1, on the reverse strand, counting down.
ACAGTATTCGCGAGCTAATGGGCATGACTCCTGCTGAAGGCACTCGCCCGCTCTCTATTGCACTCATTGCACTGGGCATCTTCGCGTTTCTGAGTATTATTGGTTTGCTGTTCAAGCGCACCTTCAAACTGCTTTCTCACAAACTCGCCCATATACTCCCCCGCCGCACTGCCTATGTATTGGGAACGGTCGCTTCTTTCGCACTATTTTGGATGGTCATTGAAGGCGTACTTTTTACCTATGCATTGAAAGTGGCTGACCGTTCCTATCAAGAAATGGATGAAATATTCCAGGATGACCTCGACCCACCTGACGACCCTATGAAACCAGGTAGCGCCGATTCATTGATTAGCTGGGAAGCGCTAGGTAGCCGAGGCAGGCGTTTTGTGACTAATGGCCCAACCGGTGCTGAAATCAGTGAGTTTCTAGGCGAACAAGCCCTGGAGCCGGTCCGCGTCTATGTAGGCCTCAATGCTGCCGACACGCCTATTGAGCGAGCCCAACTTGCCCTTGAAGAACTGATTCGCGTAGGTGGTTTTGAACGCTCTACGCTGGTGCTAGCCACGCCCACCGGCCGCGGCTGGATAGATCCCGGCTCTCAAGACCCCGTGGAATACCTTCACCGAGGTGACATTGCAACAGTAGCAGCACAATACTCCTACCTCCCCAGCCATCTATCGCTAATTTCCGAAGCGGAGTACGGCGTCGAAAATGCTCGCGCACTGTTCACTACCATCTACGAGTACTGGTCTGCGATGCCCCGCGATCAACGCCCCAAACTATACCTATTCGGGCTAAGTTTAGGCGCACTTAATTCAGATCTCTCCTTTGATTTATACGACATCATCAATGACCCCTTCCACGGCGCACTGTGGGCCGGCCCTCCCTTTCGCAGCGATACATGGCGCAATGTTACCGCCGACCGCGATCCAGGTAGCCCTGCATGGCTACCCACCTTCCATAATGGCAACGTGGTCCGCTTCATGAACCAATACCAAGGGTTGGATGAAGCCACAGGCAAGTGGGGAAATTTTCGTATTGCTTATCTACAATACGGCAGCGACCCCATTACTTTTTTTGAACCAGAAGCTTTCTGGCGCGAACCCGATTGGATGCGTGATCCGCGTGCCCCCGATGTTTCACCGCAATTACGCTGGTACCCAGTCGTGACCATGCTGCAGTTGCTAGCCGACTTAGCCACCAGCAGCGCCCCATCAGGCTTTGGGCATGAAATTGCAGCTAAACACTATATTGATGCCTGGGTAGCACTATCCGAACCTCCCGGCTGGAATGAACAAGCGCTCCAACGTCTACGTGATCGCTTTACTCAACGCCACTAAACACAAATGCATGCACTCCTACTTGTTAACTGCGCACGCCCATATTGACGTATAGCTTTTCATAGTCGCACATAAAAACGGCGGGCATTATGCCCGCCGTCATAGTTTCTGATGCTAAAAAAGAACTACTTAACGGGCCAGCCATGCCATCAGTGCTTCGGCGGTAGCCGAAGAAGAAGGCGGATTTTGGCCAGTAATTAGCTGGCCGTCTTCGCGCACATACGGCGTAAAGTCGTCTGCTTTGCTATAAATACCGCCACACTGTTGCAACGCGTCTTCCACCAAATGTGGAACGATATCCGTTAGACCAACCGCATCTTCTTCGCCATTGGTGAAACCTGTCACTTGGCGCCCTTTTACCAGCGGTTCACCACTGCTGCTTTTTGCATTAATCAACACGATAGGCGCATGGCAAACCGATGCCACTGGCTTGCCCTGGGCAATAAAATTTTCGATCAATTGGATAGAATCTTTATCATCAACCAAGTCCCACAGCGGACCATGGCCACCTGGGTAGAACACAGCATCGAAATCATCAGCACTCATATCGCTAAGGCGGTGCGTTGCCGCTAGCGCCGCATTCGCTTCATCATCTTGCTTAAAGCGCCGCGTTTCATCGGTTTGACTATCGTCTGCGTCACTTTTCGGATCAAGTGGCGGCTGCCCGCCGTTTGGCGAGGCCAGCGTTACGTCTGCACCTGCATCTTTAAAGACATAGTACGGCGCTGCTAGCTCTTCTAACCAAAAGCCAGTTTTTTCGCCGGTGTCTCCTAACTGATCATGTGATGTCAGCACCACCAAAATACGCTTGCTCATCTAATGACTCCTAAGTGTGAAGCGTGCGATAGCATCTTGCGTTACTTACTCTACCTTGGGGCGTGTTTTCTGGGTTACAAGGCGTATGACCTTTTCTACTCACTTGCGTTACAGCAGACTCTTCAGCGGCATCCATAACCCCATGGCGATCATGACAAGGTTTTCCGTCAACGAAATAAAGCCCAGCGGCACATTGCTATTACCGCCCGCACAGGCACATTTCAGTTCTCGCTTATCGATATACACCGCCTTAATCACCGACACAGCACCCACCGTACCAATGAACAGCGCCAGCGGTGCTGCCAGCCATATCAATGCCCCCGCCAACATCAATATACCCGCAAAGGTTTCCGCATAAGGGTAAACATACCCATAGGGGACATAGCGCTTAGCCAGCAAATCGTAATTTAGAAACATGGTGCTGAAGCTTTCCACGTCTTGAAGCTTCTGCAACCCAAGCAGCACCATGGCGGTAGCCACTGCATATTCAGGTAATCGCGCAGTCAATAGCGCCCCATGGGCCAGCCAACTAACCGCCAAACCGATCAACAGCGCCGTGATAAAAATGGCGATCACTGGCCGATAAGACGTTTCCTGAGCACTCGGCACGCTTAAGCCCAAATACTCGCGCACCTCTTCATAGCCACCGATGCGCTTATCATCAATATAGGTTTGCGGCGTCGTATCGACCTGCTCTTTCGCTTTAAATGCATCGATTTCGTCGCGGGATGTTAACGGGTGGTCATGCACCTCGTAGCCCTTACGCTGCAGCAATGAAACGGTTTTCAAACCAAAGGGGCACTGGTGCGCATCCGTTTTCATGCGATAAACATGTGCCGTTGCCATACTCCCTCCCTGATGTGGAACACAGTGCAGCCAATCATTCGCTGCCTAGGTATAAGGGTAGACACCTTAGCCGGTCTTGCCTAACAGCCTTTGGCGCTGACTCGCTACCTTCGATAAGATAGCTCAGTGAACTTCTTTTTTAGGTTAGCGAGCACGCCGTGAGCATTGAAGCACGAGAGTTTTACCGCCAAGGGCCAATGCACCGCCCGGAACGTGCCAGCAGCTTTGCGCTGATCCGTCGCCAGTTCGATTTTCGCTCAATTGAAATAGGCCGCTGGGTGACCACCGCCGAGCGCGACCGCGCCGCCGAGCTTTTCCACGATGCGCTGTGCGACTTAATGCTGATACTGCACGGCAATGAAGCGCTGATTTCACTACGTGGCTCGTTAGCCCTACAGTACGGCAGCGGTGGTAGACCCGGCGTTTCTGCCCATTACGACCCCAGCCAGCGCAGCTTTTCGCTCGCTAAGAATGCGGGGCCTGGCAGCATTGCCCACGAATGGTTTCACGCCTTCGATCACTACATTGCCCAGAAGTGTTTTAACAACGTGCCGACTAGCACCTTCGCTTCGGCGGCATGGCTAGCAGATGCAGCCCCGATTAACCACCCGCTCAACCAGCGCCTACTCGCCTGCTTCCACGCTATTCTGCTTCACCCCGACGGCCAGCAGCCCAGCGCGCTTTTCAACCACTCGGCCGCCATGGATAAAGCTCACGGTCAGCTCTATTACAGCAAACCAGAAGAGCTATGCGCCCGAGCCTTTGAAGCCTTCGTGCAAGATTCCACCATCAAAAACCACTTCCTGGTGAAAGGCACCAAAACCTCCCCCGAGGCAGAACGCGGCCTTTATCCACAAGGCGAGCAGCGCGAACGCATCAATGCGCTGTTCAGGGTGTATTTTGGCAGTTTGGGGAAAGCACTCAATAAAGAGAGCTCTTCATAAAACGCGGGATGTGCGAAACACGCCAATGACGACTACGCTTCAATGACATTCATATCTCAAAGGAAGAGAAAAATGCCATCTACCACTACCATTGTCGTTATCGTTGTTGTGATCGTCGCCGTCGCAGGGATAGGTTTCAGCGGCATATTTCCCTTTTAAAGGAAACTGACACCAGCCTCGCCGTGGCCACCTCATCGCCGAGTGCGAGGTGATTGAGGGGCTGCGGTGGGTGAGCGAAGCTATTTATACCTAACGGCCAAAAGCGCATATTCCATGAGCACTGACTTAACGCCTGCAGCATGCGCACCCTTGGAGTGGAGCCGAAGGCGCAATGGAAAGGGTGTCGCCGTGCCTGCGATTGTTAGATTATTGTTCAGCGATCAGCTCTCTAAACTTCCGCTCCATCGTTTCAAGATCAATTCCCTTTTCCTCTACAACCTGACGCGACCAACGAATCTTATCCAGCCAGTACTGAGATTTATCGAGCATTTCAGGTTGAATGCTCTCGATAGACTTCCTGCTGCGAATCGCAGCAATTGCCCACAACTCGGACAACCGATATTCGGTATCCCGATCATAGGCATCTGGCAAAGAATCAACATATCTCCTTGTTTCGCTGAGTGCAGATAGAACAGCCTCCAATGCCTCTCTTCGGTCCTTCTCCTGTTGGGCTTTCATTTGCGCCAAGAAATGCCTTTCTCTTTGAAAGGTTCCCAACAATTTCTGTAGTGGGCTGACAAACCCCATCAAAACGTCTGCCATAGTCTGTCCTTCTCTCCCTTAGATCTAACGCTCGCAACACTGGGCAATTTGGAGCGCAGCGGAAAATTGATCCGAGTGCTTGCGCTTGTTAGCACTAGTTTGCGATGTCTTCATTTTTGATTGAGCTTATATACGACAGCTCCAACTGCTTCCCTTGGGGGCTTTCCAGTTGGTTAGAAATTGACACCTCAAATTTGAGGCTTGAAACCAGTGCATGAGCTGTGCCTACGAAAATGCCTGCGAGTGGATTTGAAAATGCAGCTCCAACCAGACCAGCGGTAACTGCCCCATTTGTCACCGAACCATAGTTCAGATCAAGCGAAACTTTTCGACTTGCTAACAATCTGTCACCCCAGCTTTGCTTCGCAACTTTGTCCAAATCGCTTATTGCTTGTTCCAAACGTTGAATTTGAACTATTTTTGAGCGAGGAATATCAGCAGATTTTGATATTTCCACATACAACTCATCTAAAGTTGTGCGCAATGCAATTAGTTCATCAGTTCTTTTTAACTTAAATTCCAACAGTCTATCTAAAGGGACATCTGACTTTGGCACTGGTAGACAACGGGTTAATTCAAAGTCAGCTGTAATCAAATCTTTAGACATAGAAGCAGGTACAATTAGTTGGTCGCCACTCTGATGGATAGCCCATTGTCCTGGGTTTTGATTGGTGAGATTAGCTGAAACTTCAGCGAGTCCTTGGAAATGCATGTTCGCAAGATCGCTTCCATTGAAAGTACCGTTCAGATTCATTCTGGCGGTTTCTTTCCTGACAATTCCTGCTCCTTCTAACAATTGCAAATCATCAGACAAACCCGTTCCAAAAATATTGCTATCGGTTACAACCACCTTATCCCAATATAGAGCGTAGTAGCGGCATTTCTCAGGTGGTATGCCGCCTCTCATAGAAAGCGAGTCACCCTCGCTAACAATCTCCATTGCTGGAGTAATTATCCCTCTTTCCATATTTACTCCGAATTTAAGTCATGAGTGCTAACAGTTTATTCATGCGCATGCGTGTTTTTCTGGCGACAGCCAAGCCCACACCCAACCCTTAACACATTGAAATTTATAAAAACAACGTACGCAATTTAGCAATGAAGGCTGCTAGAAAAATGCGCATGCGCGTTAACACTGTCGCCAGCCTTTTAAAAATTGCATATAAACATAAGCCCTTCAAAAATAATCTACTGTTTTGTATGACCTTATAAGCAGCTCTTCTAGAAAAATGAGCATTTATATTACAAGCCCTCTCCAGAAAAACGCGCATAGTGGGTAAAACACTCCAACTACTCACCATTCTTAAGATGACAATAGCGAGGCACCCTACACTTGTCACGTTGTATGGGCAAAAAAACTAACGTAGCGCAAACTGCATGTGGATAACTTAAATGGCAGGCACGAAAAAGCCCGCTGATTGCTCAGCGGGCTTTTTCTATATTCTGTGGCGGAGAGGGAGGGATTCGAACCCTCGAAGCCTTTCGACTTACACACTTTCCAGGCGTGCTCCTTCGACCACTCGGACACCTCTCCACTTTTTTGCTCGGTTGTTAAGGCGTTGCCTTTCCCAACAGAACGGCGCATATTCTATGGTCTAAGGCCCAAAATAGCAAGCCTTTTAAAGATTTAAGCAACAGGCAGCACAGCGTAGCGCCCGTTGGCTTCCAGACAGAGCGTGTCGCCACAATAGAGCTGCTGAGTGAGTGCAATGCTGCCCCTACCCCGCGCGTTAAGCTTTTCCGCTAGCTGTTCAGGGCCTTGGGAGTCGCTGGGAGTGCAAATGATGCGGTAGTCGCTAGTAACTGGCGCAAGAAAGCGCTGGCTGGCTTCTGCCACTACCACATCTTGCGCCCGCCCTTGGGCACGCAGCCATAGCGTTACCCAACACCAGCCCTGTAGCGTGGTTTGCGCCGTTAGCGCACCACCGAAGCCTGTGCCTTTGTCGTTTAGGTTGGGGCTAAGCGCTAGCTGCCACATCAACGCCCCGCCCTCTCGGGCGGTGCTTTGGGTCATGCCTTGAATTCCCAGCGTGCCCACCATGGGAATTGCTTCCCCTAGCCACCGCTGAAAGGCGGCAAGGTCTTCCTGGGTTTCAGGGAGTGGCAAACGGGGGTAAGGCACTCCTGGTTGACGTGGCTGTCTCATGACCGTTAATCCCAACGCTCTACAAAGTCTTCCACATTGTGCTGAGGTAGCGGTTTATGGCGACCCGCTAGGCTACCCAGATAGATAAACGCGACCACTTCGTCATTTTCGTCTAGCGATAGGCCTTTACGCACCACGGGATCAAAGGCGTACTTACCGCTGCGCCACATGGCACCTAACCCTTGCGCGTGGGCGGCCAGTAGAATGCCGTGGGCGGCGCATCCGGCGGAAATCACCTGCTCCATTTTCGGCACGCCCGGAATATCTGGGGTGACCTTGGCAATCACGGCAATGATCATCGGCGCACGTAGCGGTTTTTTTCGTGCGGAATTTAGCGTGTCATCGCTGGCACTGGGGTCTTCTTGAAACTCTGCTTCTGCAAACAGCTCACCAAGGCGCTCGCGCCCTTCGCCGACAAATTCGATAAACCGCCAGGGGCGCAGCTCTTTATGGTCTGGGGCGCGCAGCGCAGCTTGGTAGATAGCGCTGAGCTGGTCGGCACTGGGCGCAGGCTCGGTGAGTTTCCCCATAGAACTACGTTCGTGAAGCAGCGTGAGTGCGTCCATTATGACTCCCCTTTTATTGATCGTTGAGCGCTAGGTTAGCGCCGTTGTTACTGCCTTGCTAGGCGCAATGGGCTGGGCGGCGTTAATCCTGGAGTTGCTCGCCATGGGCTGATATCAAGCCCGCCGCGGCGAACATAGCGGGCCAGCACCAGTAGCTCTTCAGGCTTAGCCAGTTGCATCAGGTCAGTAAAAATATGCTCGACACAGTGCTCGTGAAAGTCCTGGTGCTGACGATAACCGATTAGGTAGCGTAGCAGCCCTTCACGGTCGATTTTAGGGCCTTTATAGCGAATTAATACGCTACCCCAATCGGGTTGGCCAGTCACAGGGCAGTTAGATTTAAGTAGATGGGAATGCAGTGTCTCTTCAACAATCTCTTCGCTGACGGCCAAATGCGCTGCACTGGGCGTGTAATCGCTGATGTCGATATCCAGGTCATCCAGGCATTCGCCCGGCAAGCGCTGGGGGGCAAGCTCAGCGTCGTCTACCGCTAATAGCTCTACGCTAACGGCAGCACCCGCCGCCGCGGCTAGGTCGCGAACAAGCACACGTTGCACCGCGTCTCGGCTTTCAAAGTGCGTTTGATTTAGGCTATTGAGATAGAGCTTCCAGGATTTGGATTCGATCAGGTTGGGTGAATCCGCAGGCAGGCGAAAACGGGCAACCGCCACGATGGGTTTACCACGGTTATTCAACCAGGAAACTTCAAACGCGTGCCACTCATCTTCCCCCACAAACGGCAGCTTATTGTCTTCAATGCCCAATGGGGCACGGTTAGCAGCACGGGGAATAGGATACAACAGCCCAGCGTCATAATGCTCAGGGTAAGCGGAATCGCGCCCTAAGGGCGCGTGTTCTAAAGTATCGGGGCGATGTGCCATGACGGGTTGCTCTCTTGATTAGTAGCGTGCTTTTTCCTACTGGGCGTTATCACACGCTTAACTGCGAATACCTTTGCCGCGCTCTAGCATGGTGAGTGCCACCATAAACAGCACAACGATAAAGGCAAAGATAGCGGCCAGCGCCCAGACGACCGGAATGTCAGAAACGCCTAAAAAGCCGTAGCGGAAAACGTTCACCATATACAGTATTGGGTTGAGCATGGAGACGCTCTGCCAGAAATCGGGCAGCATCGAAATCGAGTAAAACACGCCGCCTAAATACGTCAGCGGGGTCAAAATAAACGTCGGCACGATGGAGATATCATCGAATTTATTGGCCAACAGCGCGTTAATAAAACCGCCGATGGAAAACAGCGCCGAGGTCAGCACAACGACCAGCACCGTGAGCAGTGGATGCTCGACAGTTAAACGGGTAAAGAACAGCGACACCAGCGTAACAATTAACCCCACCCCCAAGCCACGGGCCATACCACCCAAAATAAAGCCGGATAAGATCACCCAGTTAGGCATGGGAGAGACCATCATCTCTTCAATAGAGCGCTGAAACTTATTGGAAAAAAAGCTAGAGGCCACGTTGGAGTAGCTGTTGGTGATCACCGACATCATAATCAGCCCTGGCACAATGAAGTCCATGTAGCTGAAGCCGTCCATATCGCCAATGCGCGAACCAATTAAGTTACCGAAGATGATGAAGTACATCGCCATGGTGATTGATGGCGGCAGCAAGGTTTGCGGCCAAATCCGCGTAAAGCGTTTGATCTCTTTAAGCACTAAGGTCCACAGCGCAATGAGGGTCTGCGTTGCATTCATGCCCGCGCCTCCTGCTGCTTGCGTTGATCAATCGCTTGCTGGCTACTTTCCACCATGGAAACAAACATCTCCTCTAAGCGGTTGGCGCGGTTGCGCATGGAAACCACGTTTAGCCCCTGCTCGCTTAAGGCACTGAACACATCGTTAAGCTGCTGACCACGATGAATCACTAACGCCAGTTGGGAAGGCTCGATCTGCTGAATTTCAAATCCTTCAATGACGGGCGCTTGCTCAACCGGGGCGGACAAGTCGAGCAGGAAGGTTTCAGTGTTCAGCTCGGTCAGTAGTTCACGCACACTGGTGTTACGCACGATTTCGCCTTGATTGATAATGGCGATATTGCGGCACAGGCTCTCGGCCTCTTCGAGATAGTGTGTCGTGAGAATAATGGTAGTGCCCTCATCGCGGTTAATACGCCGCATGTATTCCCACATACTGCGGCGCAGCTCGATGTCGACACCCGCTGTTGGCTCATCAAGAATCAGTAGCTTTGGGCGATGCATCAGCGCACGGGCAATCATCAAACGACGCTTCATACCGCCAGAAAGCATACGCGCACTGCCGTTGCGTTTGTCCCATAGCCCAAGGTCCGTAAGCAGTTGCTTAGCACGGGGCAACGCCTCTTTACGGGTCATTCCGTAATAACCCGCCTGGGCCAGAATGATATCAATGACCTTTTCAAACTGATTAAAATTGAATTCCTGGGGCACCACGCCAAGCTGGTATTTGGCTTTCGCGAAGTCTTTATCAATATCGATGCCAAAAATCGACACCTTACCGGCGGACTTCTGCACCAACGAGCAGACCACCCCCAGGGTGGTCGACTTACCCGCGCCGTTGGGTCCTAACAAAGCAAAAAAATCGCCCTGTTGGACGTCTAAATCAATACCTTTTAACGCTTGAAAGCCGTTGCCATACACTTTTGTGAGGCCACGGATAGACAATGCCGGTTCGGCCATGAATATGTCCTGTCAGCAAATGGGGAGCACAAGAAAAACAAGTTAGACGAGACGATATCGGGGCATCCGTATGTTTTTTCAAGTCGCTCGAAAGACAGCCACGCAAAAATATCGCCAATTGATGTGCGATACGGTGTTCAAAAAAACACAGGAAAACAAGCAATAAAGGGGGGATAAAAAGAGAGTATTTGCTTGGAGCGGGAAAAGAGATTCAACCGGGCTGGCGCTCCAGCTCTCGACCCTTGGCACCTATGTAGAGCCGTTGTATGGAGCGGGAAAAGAGATTCGAACTCTCGACCCTCGCCTTGGCAAGGCGATGCTCTACCACTGAGCTATTCCCGCGTACAACAAACAGTGCTACGAAAAGTGCGAGATGGCGTCCCATAGGGGGTTCGAACCCCTGTTACCGCCGTGAAAGGGCGGTGTCCTAGACCACTAGACGAATGGGAC
>NZ_JABASV010000018.1 GCF_016107625.1 Vreelandella alkaliphila | reverse complement strand
GCGTCAGAATCTGCGTCAGCATCCGCATCAGCGTCTGCATCTGAATCAGCATCGGCGTCGGCATCAGCGTCCGCATCAGCGTCGGCATCTGAATCAGCATCGGCATCTGCATCTGCATCTGCATCTGCATCAGCGTCAGTATCTGCGTCAGCATCTGCGTCAGCATCTGCATCTGCATCTGCATCTGCATCTGCATCTGCATCTGCATCAGCGTCAGCATCGGCATCGGCATCGGCGTCCGCATCGGCATCGGCATCTGCGTCAGCGTCAGCGTCAGCGTCAGCGTCAGCATCAGCATCAGCATCGGCATCGGCATCGGCATCAGCATCAGCGTCGGCATCTGAATCAGCATCCGCATCTGCATCAGCGTCAGCATCTGCATCAGCGTCAGCGTCAGCATCGGCATCGGCATCGGCATCGGCATCGGCATCAGCGTCGGCGTCCGCATCTGCATCTGCATCGGCATCTGCGTCAGCGTCAGCATCTGCGTCAGCATCGGCATCGGCATCCGCGTCAGCATCGGCATCAGCGTCGGCGTCGGCGTCGGCGTCCGCATCAGCATCAGCATCAGCATCCGCGTCAGCATCGGCGTCGGCGTCGGCGTCCGCGTCAGCATCGGCATCGGCATCGGCATCAGCGTCGGCGTCCGCATCTGCATCTGCATCTGCATCTGCATCTGCATCTGCATCTGCATCGGCATCTGCGTCAGCGTCAGCATCTGCGTCAGCATCGGCATCGGCATCGGCATCGGCATCCGCGTCAGCATCGGCATCAGCGTCGGCGTCGGCGTCCGCATCAGCATCAGCATCAGCATCCGCATCCGCGTCAGCATCGGCGTCGGCGTCCGCGTCAGCATCGGCATCGGCATCGGCATCGGCATCGGCATCGGCGTCAGAATCTGCGTCCGCATCAGTGTCATCTAGTGCTGCAGCAGCGGCTACGCCACCATCAAATTCGACGAACTCAGCCCCTTCAAGGCCTCCTTCAGTGCTAAAACTAAGCGGGTCGGTTTCTTCGGCGATACGGGCAAGGCGCACAAAGCTGTTACCGCCACCACCACCGCCGCCAGCGCCGCCGGCTGCGGTAGCATCTAGCAGTTCAAGTAAATCGCCATCTTCATCATCAAGAGCGGCGAGCAGTGCTTCTAAATCGTCGTCTTGGGCGCTGGCATCGGTGGCTACAATCGCATCAAGATCAAGCTCGGGAGTGACAGCAACTTCTTGGCCGCCTTCAACAACGTTAACACCTGTTCCGTCGGCAAAGTCTAAATCTACACGACCATCCGCAGACGTGATGATCGTTTCACCTTCCTGAAGAACATCGCCAATACGGAGCTCTCGCAGGTTGCCATCTTCATCACGTGCCCAAGCCTGACCTGAAATCGCGATAACTGTCGCCATGTGCTGTATCCCACCCGCCGTTTCATTAAAGAGTTTGCCGCTTTTGTAAAAACCAATGAAAGTAAATATTCATTAACGGCATTTTGCAGCAAGGCTAATCTTGATGACGGCGAATTCATATTGTACCGGTGGACAGTACTAGCACAGTGATAGGAGGGGCCTGACGGATATGCTGAAAATTATGATGATTTTTTAATACTGAACGGAGCGTTCTACTACGGCTTTTTGTTCATCAACCAGCCCAATGGTTTCATAGGCTTTTATAAGCCCGGACATCATATTGAGTGCGCCTGAATCATTATTAAGATGACAGCGTTGGCAGAATTCATGAGCGCGCGCAGCGAGTGCGACACAGTTCGCCGCCATGGTGGGTGAAGCGAACTCCGACCAACCTTGCTGATTATTAGGGCTTTCCCATTGAGTGCTGATTAGCTCAAGTACTTCCGCATTTAGCTTTGCAGATAGCGGCCAGTGGGCCCCCAGCGTGTCATACACCCAACCATGCCAGTCCAGCAGAAGCATATACTTGCCTATGGTTGCCATACGCGCGCTACTCGCATTTTGCACCGTCAAGCATTTGGGGAGCCTTTCTATCTCAACGATCATAAGCGGCCATAACTTCATGAAACGCTCAACTTGAAAGGTCTGATTGTCTTCTTGCGTCAGATAGGAAAAATGCGATGCCTCAATATTTCTCATGCGCTCAGGTAATGAGGCAAACGTTGCAGCGTACCGGGCAATGATATTGTTTGGCACAGGAACATGTCGCAAGCCTTGACGTAGCTCACTCATCCAAGGCTTACGTTCTTCAGAGTTCTTCCACTGAGGAGGTTTGCCCCCCACTTCCAATAACAAAAAGGAGCACCAGGGCAAACGACCACTGGCTCGTAACACAGGCACAGTAGGGATGACTCCGTAACAATAGCCACCGACTTCACTCAATAGCGATATTTCATGAAGCGCTTCGTTTTCCCGAGCAGGGACGTAGCACTTCAACAACCTATAGCGAGGGAAGCTATTGCTATCCACATCCCGAACCAATACGTGTGCGATAGCTCGCCCAGAAAGCAGGCGACACTGCAAAATCTCAGGATCGCGGTGGCAATAATTACACTCAACTAACCATGGTAATAGCCAACGCTGAAGAGTTACTTGTTCAAAACGTTGTACAAAATCCGTGGTTGAAAAGAGAGATATCTGCTGGGAGCGAGGCAAAAGCAGCATATTAATCTGCTGAAAATACTTGATGATACTCAAGAAATTGACCAATCCATTAACACTGGCCGCCATTAATTGGCGCATTCCCAGCAGCAATATGAACAGTGTCAGGAGTGGACGCATCGTCCCATTGAAATAATCTAGGACAATAATTAAAAACCCTAACGCAAAGCTGATATTGATGACTGTCAGAACGTTGCCTTGCAACATATTCTGAATTTTCGTCACCCGCTCAAAGCGATAGTAAAAGCCAACGATCATCACCAGCCCCAACACACAAGTAACTGCTAATAGCGCTAGCAGAGGATGTAGAAGAGCGATTAAAAGACAGAAAAGCAGTGCAATCACCGTTGATGACAAAGCACCTATCACAATGCCTAACACGCGTTTGCCAAGTAATCGGTGGTTGGCAACTAAACGGGTTTTATTCAAATGACCAAGAATTAGGGTCGAAAGATGCGCAATGGCTTTTTTGACTAGCCATTGAAGTAAGGCGTAGGTGCAAAAGCAGAGCACTGCCAATGCGATTAATACCGCTATCTTGTCACCGTGGTTATCCACCCTAGGAACCCAACCATCTATACGGCTATGGCCGGTGATCAACACTTGAAGCAGTTGCCAGGGTAGCACTAGGCTTGCCAACAGCATGACCTGACTTACAATTTGTATTAGCAAGATAGTCAATACGCGCCAACGAAATGGCCACAACACCGCACGAGCTAACGCAGCCATCAGGTCGAGAACTTGATCTCCGTGAATCTCGTCTCTCTCACTGTTAGTCATCTGGTCGCTCATCGATCAATCATGGGTTCAATAAGTTGCATGAATGTACGTAATTCGTCCGGTTGATCGGCTATCGGCATATATAGGGAAACAGCATGGTGCACTGCGGATAGGATGGCTCTATTGTGCCGCAGGTCACGCTGTTCTGCTTCTGCCCAACCATACACGGGCCATTGTTCTTGATGGGCCAGTGCCTCCCCCGCTTCATTTAGCGAGGAGAAAAGTAACGGTAGAAATGCGCTGCCATAGCGCTCACTCACTGCCACTACTTGGCTGCCATCGTGATAGCGCATCTCTCTTAGTACCTTCGGGATAGAGCTGTCGCCTTGAGGATCAAGCAGATAAAACAGTCTCTGCCAAAAGATTGCGGCGCCATAGCTATCTTGCATCACCACTTCCAGCGCTTCGGCATTAGTAGGCAAGGGATCCCCTTTTTGTATATCCCCTCTAAGTAGCGATTCTGACCAGCGGGCTAACCCTTCATGCACCCAACCTTGCTTGAACATCATGTGTGCATTTTGATACAGATGAAATAGCTCATGTGCAGGGGTTAAGTTTTCTGCTGCATTCACTTGACTACCTAGAGCCATGCGAATATGGCAATCAGACACTGCGGGGCTGCGTACCACTTCATCATACGCTTGCCCGCCGCGCACTTGGTCAGCACGCAACATCACCATAATAAAATTTGCACGCTGATAGCGTGGCATATGTAAAGGTGGTGTGAGCCCCAATACTTCACGATAGAGTACATCGGCGGCTTCAAGCTGTATTTTCAAGTCATTAAGTCTTGTCGCGCTTAGCGGCACGCCCTGATCAGTTGCCTCGACAAAGAAGTGAATATGCTTCTCTATCCCCTCGGCTTGGTTCGGCTCACTTGCCACTACCTCAAGCAATCTGTCGCGCTGTAGATAATGGCACTCACCTGCTTCCGGGGTCGGCTGGGCAATCACTGGCGTTAGCTTGCCGATCATGGCGCAAAGTATTATCAGTGCAACCCACCCACGCTGGTATGGCGATAGATGTTTAATCATGAGGTAACTGAGAAAAAAGCGCGTGCAGTCCGATGCCATGAGATGCCTTAACAAGCACGCTATCTTGAGGCACTAAATGGTCAGGCAATGCAGCTTCAAGAGCCTCAACATCGGCGAAGTGAAAGACGCCAGAAGCCTCTCCACCCAGCAACGGCAACAACGCTTGGCAGTGCTGACCACAGAGCAGTATGCTCCTAGCTGATTGCGCAGCAAGGATTGGGGCAAGCTCCTGGTGGAAACGTTCTGACTCTGCCCCTAGCTCTAGCATATCGCCAATAATCAACAGCTTTTTATTGGCGTCCACAGGGAGTGAGGAGAAGGCCTCTAACGCCATACGCATAGATAGAGGATTGGCATTGTACGTTTCATCGTACAGAGTGATTGGGATCCCATAGCAGTCTATAGCCCGCACCTCGCCCCGCCCTGCCACCGCTTGAAAAGATGCCAAACGGGATATGATGATGTCTAAAGGTAAATTATCTTGTCTAGCCACGGCTAATACTGCCATCGCATTCAGCAGCATATGTCGCCCAGCAGCACTCAAGCCAAGTTCATACACAACGCCATCACACATAATGCGACCGCTATTCCCTGCAAATTCAAGCATGCGTATGTCTGCGTCAGGATGTTCACCGAAACTGACCACCTGTAGGTGATAGCGCCTCGCCTGCTCAGCCAGATAAATATATTGAGGCATATCGCGGTAGAGAATAGCGCTCCCATTGGGTGGCATACCCTGAAAAATAAGCGCTTTCTTTCGAGCAATTTCGTCCAGAGATCGGTGATACACCAGATGCGATGCAGCAATATTAGTAATAATGGCGATGTCAGGGCGAGCAAGATCGGTATTCTGGGCCATGGAGCCGATGGCCATTTCAACCACCCAGTACGGTGCTTCTTGTAGCATCGAAGCCATGTTCCAAGCAATGCCAATCGGTAAATTGGCACTGCCTTGCGTTTGTCCGACAGCACCGGTGTAGTTCAGCACATGGGCTAGCATCGCTACTGCCGTTGTTTTACCGGCACTGCCGGTAACACCGATGACACGCCCAGCGTAATTACGGCGCTGCCACTGACCTATCGCCAGCGTCGCTGCACGCACATCAGCTACGTACAGCACGGGCACGCCGATATCACGATACGTCTCGCGATTATCGCAAATGACAGCGGAAGCACCTTTACTTACCAGAGACTTGACTGCGGCGAATGGCAAAAAACCTTTATCCATTTCCTTGCTGCGAGCGACAACAACCTGCCCCGGTTGAAAAGATTTTGGCCAGCAGCATAGTCCTATCGCCTGCCAATCATCAGGCGGCACTGATGCCCATACTCCCTCAGTTGCTGAGGCGATGGCCTTGGCATCCAGCCGACTCCCTACTCGTGGCTTTACACTGGCATAGCTTGCCTCACGCAGCATCTGCTGGTACGCCACCAGCCCTGATAAGTAGTGCTCTACATCGTCTATCCTGACGCGAAAACTGTGATGACGAATAAAAAAGCCATCCACGATGGTCGCCGGCGCCTTAAAGTACATAGCGACTTCCGGCCAGAAGAAACCGTTGAGTAGATAATTCGCCCTGGCGTGAAGCGCACGGTAAAACGCATTGATATCAAAGCCGTTCAGCACATCGGCTAAATCAGGGCGTGCCTCCAGTTTGAGCAGCGTTTTGTGAAACGCCATTGATAGTTCAAGCAACGTTGGAAACGTCGTGGCCCGCTTGTGAATAAAGTCGACATAACCAGTGATATTGCGCACCGCAAACGCAAAATACTTGCGCTCTGGAAGATGCGTCACCAGTTCATTAGAGCAATACGCAAGCCAATGGTCGTGAGCATTTTCGTGACCACTAGCAATAAAGTGGTCAAACGCTTTGACCACACACTCCAGCCAACGGTTATTTCGGGTATGGTCGTAAAGCCGCATTAAGGCAAAAGCAGCTTCGCCATCGTAATAAATGATCCGTGTCTTTTCCTTAACCGATAAATCCGCAGCATTGAGCACGTGCACAAAGCTACCGTCGGCTTCCTGCATTCTCGAAATCCCCAGCGCCAGCGCATCCGCCAAATTAGCATAGCGACCATCCCCCGTGACTTGGTGATATTTCACTAGTGCAAGAATAGCGACCGCATTGGCTCCCAGCTTGATAATGTCGCCTGCATCCACCACATAGGCTGCGCCTTGGCGATGAATAACGAACCTGGAACATAAACCAGAAAGCGCGCTAGTAATCTGCTGGCGTAAAACGTCTAGCTGCTCATTACTTAAAAGCCCTTGCTCCGCGCAGACTTCATAGCCTTCCAATAAGGCATAGGTACTACTAGCGTGGCGTAATACGTTGTAGGTGTTAATACGACGGTCAAAACAGGGAAAATAGCCATACACATAGCGGCCATCTTCATTTACTTGTCTGCCTAAAAAGCGGGTGGAACGTGCGATTAACTCTCCTGTGGATACCGCTGTTAGAGGAGGAGCTTCTCGCCTGCCCCAGCATCTCGGCCGAGTATCCAGAGCATGAACGTTAGCATTTTCGCCGCCAACATCCACAAATACTCCAGCGGTGGAAAAGCTCCAAGCTGGCATATTATCGGCAAAGTCTGGCATCTGACTTGAGCCATGACGCGCTTTTATATAGCGCTCTAAGTGAGCCTGATTAACATCGGCATGCGCCACCTGATTGCCTGCATACAAACAGGCATTAGCGTTAAGTTCCATCTCTGTTAGCAAGAGTCGAGGAAGCTTCTTGCCCACAAAGGCTAAGCCACTACGGAAATAGTTGCGCTTATAACGCTTAACCTCCTGTTTTAGGGCTTTCCAATGCCATTCACGCACTGCAAAAGGCCACTCCAACCGCCACCACACCAAAGGATGCGGGAACTTTCGCTCAAGCCGTTCTAGTGCCTGCTTAAGCGTGGGGATTATTGCGGCCCAGTTGCCTGCCTGCAAGTTGTCTAAATCAAGCTGCACAGAGGTGACTTGAGCGCGCTCATAGCCATCGCTTGCCGAGATAAGCATTAGCTGAGCAAACTCTGCTGGCTGCGCATGCCGGTTCAACCACATAGGCATCACCGTTTCGCCGATACCATCTAAAGCATGCACTAAGTCAACTTGTCGGGCAGCCTGTATATCTTTCCCAGCCCCCTGCTGACTTTGTATAAGCTGGCCAGGCAGTGAATAACGTTTATTATCGGGCATTCAAATGCTCAAAAATATGGGCTAATGCAAAAGCCTGAAGTTTAGCGTTTTCGTGCTAACACCTTTCGATACATCGCTCACATTCAGGCATGGTCATTAGAGTCGTTCTGAAAAACTCTCAGCAACGGGCGCTAACTTCAGAATTAACTGCAGGCGGTCACGAACGGATAACTTCTTAAATATCGCGCTTAGATGAGCTTTTACCGTGCGCTCAGTAATATCTAATTGGCGAGCAACTTCTTTGTTGGTTGCACCGCGGGCAACGGCTAACGCCACGCCTCGCTCGCGCTCCGTGAGCAGGTTCAAATATTCTCTGTGCTGATGACTTTCACCGTTCTGGCGATTTTGTAGGGCCTTAAATGTTCCACCCATCACTTTGGCAAGCAGCTCTTGACCTACCCACACGCCTTGATTGGTCACCACAAGGGCAACTTGGTTAAGTACATCAGGTGCCGCCAGTGTGTGCACGTAGCCACGCGCTCCAAGGTCAAGCGCCCTTAGCGCCTCGCGATCATTAGGCGCATAGCTGAGCATTACCACAATTGCATTTCTTGCGGTTGCCGCTGGAACTAACTCCTTCCAGTTTTCAACCATGGTCGTTAGCCAAACCACATCCCCTGGCTCCGCCTTACCTAATACGCTATCTGGCGTGGTGGCTACACTTGCAGGAAAAGCACTTTCCCAGCGCGCCTTTAGGCTACCATCCGTTGTTACAAACCAATGTTTCATTAGCGCTCCCCCATGGAATCTCGCCACGCCCTTAAAACAGGTTTTAGTAAGAACTGCATGACCGTTCTTTTGCCTGTCACAATATCTACCTGTGCTGTCATCCCTGGAATCACCTGAAGGCGCTCAGCAATACTTTCATCTTGTAAACTGCGAACCCGAACCAAATAAAACGTATTGCCATCATCATCAGTAATCGTATCTGCGCTGATGTGATCAAGCTCAGCCTGCAAGCCACCATAAATGGCATAGTCGTAGGCAGTGAGCTTAATCGTCGCGGGCTGACCGGGGTGGAGAAAAGCAATATCCTGGGGAGCAATGCGCGCTTCAACCAGTAGTTGGTCATCGCTGGGCACGATATCCAACACTTCTTGTCCTGGCTGGAGTACTCCGCCAATCGTATTAACATGAAGACGCTGAATCACACCATCGACAGGCGAGCGTATTTCGGTAAGTCGCACTCTATCTTGAAGGCCCGTACCTGACTGCTGAAGCGCATTTAAGTCGCCTAACGTCTGAGCAAGCTCATTTCGCCACTCACTTCTACGTTCGGCACCTAACTCTAGTAGCTGCCCCTCTGCTTCTTCTACTCCCGCTTCCAGACGTGAGACAGCAGCAGCAGCTTGGTTGCGCTCACCTGTGGCACGCGATACTTCACGCTGTAAGCGCAATACCTCAACTTCTGAAACAGCACCTGAGGCAAGTAGCGGGCGCGTCAAATTAAGCTCTTGCCCTGCCATACTTGCTTCGCGTTGGGCAGTATCAAGTCGAGACTGCGCTTCTCGGAGTTCTTCTTGACGCTGTCGGATACGATCGTTGAGCACATTTTCCTGCTCGCGCAGCTCTTCACGGCGACTTTCGTACACTTCTCGTTCCTGCATTACGATATCGGGCACTTCTTGACGCAACTCTTCAGAAGGCTCAAAAGTAGTGCCAGTGGCCAACGCCCGTAGCCGCTCAGCGCGCGCTTCAAGTGCAAAACGCTGTGCACGGTTTTCGCGAAAATCAGAAACGAACCGCGTTGGGTCAATTTGCATTAACACTTCACCAGCACTGACCACCTGCCCTTCTCGCACCATGATCTGTTCTATCGCACCGCCGTCAAACGATTGAATGCGCTGCAATTGGCTTGCCGGAATAACGCGTCCCGCGCCACGGGTTACTTCGTCGATGGCAGCAACTGATGCCCAAACCACCAGCACGATGATGGTTAATAAAACAGTGTAGAGAAATAGACGCGCACGAATCGGCTCTTGCTGCATACGCGCCCAATCAGTGTCGCTTGCCCAGTCACGATTAAGATGCGCAGAGGTGACACGGCGAGCAAAGAGTCGATCCATAAAAGGACGAAACGGCTTCTTCCCTTTCTCAGAAAATCGGCCAATGGCCTCAAAGCCTTTTTGCTCACTCGTGGAGGTGTTTTTTTTCGCCATTATGACGCCCTCCCGATCTGGCCTTTACGCAATGCCTCTACAACCGTATCGCGAGGACCATCTGCCACCACTTTTCCAGCATCCATAACGATAATGCGGTCAACGAGGGATAGCAGCGATGTACGATGAGTAACAACCAAGATGGTTTTTCCTGGCGCAACACTCGTTAGATTCGCTTTAAACGTTTCCTCACTGGCGTTATCCATTGAGCTGGTTGGCTCATCAAGCAGCAATATTGGTGGATCTTGGACAACGGCCCTTGCGATGGCTACGGCTTGTTTTTGCCCGCCTGAAAGCGCCTGCCCTCGTTCACCTACTTCAAGATCAACGCCTTTAGGGTGGCTATTAACCAGTGAATCAAGACCAGCAATTTCGATTGCTCGGAGTAACGCCTCATCATCAACTCGGTCGTTTCCACCACCAGCAACAATATTATCCCGTAGCGTGCCAGCGAATAGGCTGACGTCCTGAGGCACATAACCAATATGACGACGAAGTTGCAGAGGATCTAACTGACGAATATCAACGCCATCCACCAGCACCGCGCCGGATGTGGGCTGATAAAAACCAAGTACCAGCTTATTCAGCGATGATTTTCCGCAGCCAACACGGCCGAGTAACGCGACTTTTTCACCAGCTTTGATAGAAATCGAGACATCACGCAATGCCTCTCTTTCTTCATGAGGATAGCGCAAGGTAACTTTCTCTAAGCGAATGCTACCGGTAAAACTGGGCTTTTCTACATAGGCTTTACCTTCATGACGCTCCACACTCTTAGCCATTACATCATTTAACGACTCCAGAGCCGTTGAGGACTGATGGTACTGAGCCAGCAAAGCAGCCGCTTGGCTAATAGGCGCCATCGCTCGAGAAGAGAGCATATAGGCGGCAATCAAACCGCCCTGAGTCAAGTTACCTTCGATAATTTGATAGACACCAATGATAATGACGCATACAGCTACGCTATGCTGAGCCCACTGAGCAACGCTTGAGACCGATGAACTCACCATTTTGAGCTGAGCACCGGTTCTCGATAAAAAGGCAGATGCTTTTTCCCAGTGACGTTGAATACGGCTTTCCGCCCGCAATGCCTTGACGTTTTCTAATTGGGAGACAGACTCCACCAGTAAAGCGTTACGCTGCGCACCTACCTCCCAAGTCGTTTGTGAAAGCTCATGCAGTTTCCCTTGTG
Source organism: Vreelandella alkaliphila (assembly GCF_016107625.1). Lineage (GTDB taxonomy): Bacteria > Pseudomonadota > Gammaproteobacteria > Pseudomonadales > Halomonadaceae > Vreelandella > Vreelandella alkaliphila. The sequence goes on along the minus strand of NZ_JABASV010000018.1, from coordinate 34,661 downwards.
CTGCAAGGGCATATAACAGCACGAAAACGATACCAACGAGCACAGGTAACACAAGCCAAGGATTGATCAACGCAATGATGGCCGCGAAAAGCAGTACAAAGGGTAAATCGACGATACCAAGAATGGTTGCAGAGCCAATAAACGCTCGCACCGATTCGAAAGATTGAAGCGTTGAGGTAAAAGACCCTGTCGATACTGGCCGCTCCTCTAAACGCAACCCTAACGTTTTCGCCATAATAGACGATGAAAGCTTTACGTCTGCCCGGCTGGCTGCTAAATCAACAAAGCTGCTACGCATTAAACGCAGCGCCAAGTCAAAACACAGCACGATGAAAATACCGATTGCCAGCACCCAAAGCGTTTCAGTGGCCTGATTAGGGACAACACGGTCATAAACGTTCAACACAAACAGCGGCATCGCCAGCGCGAATAAGTTGATCGCTACTGAACCAAGAACGATGTCGCGATAGAGGCGTCGATTTTCACGAATAACGCCCCAAAACCAGTGCTGATCCCGGCGTTTTTTCACACCAGGTTCAGAGGTGCTGTCGGCTCTAAACTTTGGCCGCACATAAATGGCTTCACCGCTGTACCCCGCGTGAAGCTCGTCTAGCGATATTTCCGTATCAGCCTCTGACAGCTCAGGAAAAATTACTTTTGCTTTTTGCTGCTTGAGATCAAGCCCGAGCAACACACAAGCACGCCCTGGTTCCAGCAATAAAATTGCCGGAAACAGTGCAGGATTTAGCGCCGAAAGCTTACTTTTCACAATATGCGCAGTAAGCCCAGCTCGCGAGGCTGCCCGCCCGAAGACAGAAGGAATCAGTTTTCCTTGCTCTAAAGGCAGGCCCGCTTTTAAGGCCTCGGATGACACTTCGTGCTGATAATATGAAGCAACTGCCTTTAAACACTCCAGTAGCTCATCGTGTTCTTCCTGGCCGTTGCTACGGTCAGTCCGAGATACTTCCAGCTTACGTTGCGTCACTGAGACCTCATTATCCTAATGAATTCGTCGGAAAACCATTCACTGAAGTTTCACCAGTGGGCATGCCTAAGGCGGCGACTTAATAGCCGCCACTCATCAGCAATTAAATGCCACTGGTGAAATCTTCAAGCGTGAAGCCACGCGGCCCATCGACGGCGCACGCCATCTCTGCACGAGACGCAGCATCCTCATAGCCAAGCTCGTCAAGGCTAGGAATATCATCACGGGCTACTTGTAGGGTTTGCATTAGCTGCCCCATCGCCGCCAGGGTTCGTGCTTGGGCCAGCGTTAAGTCGAACTGTGCGTTCGCATAGGCACGACTCGCTTCAAAAAACTCGTTCTCACTATCCAGCACGTCTAAAAGCGTGCGCTGGCCAATATCGAACTGCTGTTGATAAGCACCACGAACACGGTCAATTGACTGCCGATGTTCGTTTAAATACTCCAACTGTTCGTTGAGACGCTGCGTGTCGTTATAAGCGATTTGTGTCGTTTGTCTAACATTGGTACATGCTGTTTTTCGCTGGCTATCGGCTTCTTCAATTCGTGTGGTTGCCGCATTGAAGGCAGCATAGTCAGAACCACCCCGGTAAAGATTCATGCTCGCGACAAGTTGAATACTGTGCTCATCACGGCGGCCACCAATGGCATCATCTTGGTTGTTAGTGCCTGTACGCCCTTGAATATCTAGACGAGGCATAAAGGCAGCGCGGGCACCTTCACGCTCAGCGCGTTGCACCGCGATATTCTCAATTGCCGCATGAAACTCAGGATTCCCCTGAAACGCCAGCTCAATGGCTTGGCTGACATCTGCGGGAAGTTCAGTGGCAAGAGACGGCGCGGGCGTCATATTTTGTGCCGGCAGCGCACCAACAATTCGTTGGAAGCGAGCAGTAACATCGTGAAGGTTTGACGCTTCCGACATTAGGTTTGATTCGGCTAAAGCTAAGCGGCCACTGATCTGTTCAAGGTCAACACCCCGCCCTGCACCAGAAAGCGCACGCTCTTCAATCTGAGCAAATACTCGCTGGTGTTCACGATAGTTATCCTGCGCTAAACGCACCAACTCGCGATAGCGCAATACATCGAGGTAACTACGAAAAGCCTCAAGTGCAACTTCTTCGCTGACACCCAAAAGTTCGAAATAGGCGACTAACCGAGCACGATCCAAGCGCTCAACCTCACTGCGCGTTGCAAAACCATCAAAAACCATTTGGGTTAAGGTCAGCTCAGCAAAATCGCTATCGTAGCTGCCACGCCCATCATTTTGCTGGTCTTGCCTACCGATACCCGCGCTGACATCAATCGTAGGCAAATAACCACCTTGAGCAACCCGGATATCACTTCCAGAGGCGCTAAAATTGGCCCAAGATGCATTTACCTGAGGATTGGTAACGATAGCCTGCTGAATGGTGCTCGATAGATCGGTGGTACCCGGCGCGTAAAGCGTCGCTGGTAACGACTGAGCCAAAACAGAGAGGGGAAGACAAGCCAGAGTAGTCACCGTAAGCGGTCGAATAGCGCGCTGTAAAAACAAAGTTTTTAGTGTCGTTTTAATACCGTCTTTCATCGCCATAGATCCCTAATGAATATTTACGCTGCTGAAGAAATAGCTGCTAAACGCCACCCACCCTGGGGCACCCTTGACTCTCTTGCTTCGCCCTCTGGTCAACACCTCATACTAATTAGTATTGATACGACTCAGTGATACGAATTAGCGCATTTACTTAGCTTAATTTAATAGCATTAGCCGCTAGGCCGATGCTATGAAGCCAAGAGTCACAAAATTTTACAATAAAAATCCTAAAAAAACATTACAAAGCAGTTTTTTGCTTTGTTTAACGTGCTGGATTTTAAGAACTAGGTTTTAAGAACCTGGTTTTAAGAACTGAACTTCAACACCAAGCCCTAAGAGCTAGGCTTTCGAAGATTGCAGCTGCTGCAGCGCCAACCCTGAAAGGATCAGCATCAATCCTACCAACGTGGATGCCAACAATGGCTCATTGACAACCAGGTAGAGCAGCAGCAGCGAAACGGGGGGGGATAGAAAGATCAGATTAGACACCTTGGCCGTACGCGAGACCTTGCGCACCGCCATCTGCCAAAGAATAAAAGCGACTCCCATTTCGAAAAGGCCGACGTAGACACCCGCGCCTAAGGCTTGCCAGCCATGCCAACTGAACCCCGGCCCCACAATCAATAGCAGCGTTAAAACAGGCAAGCCGACGCTGAAGTTCTGCCATTGTGCGACTAAGGGCGCTCTTTGATCCCGCGCGTTGAGTAACCAGTAGAGAGCCCATAACAGCGTCGACACAAGTGCAAACACGACACCAAGAGGGTCTGCGAAATCAACATTGAAAACATTACCGCGGGTTGCTATCACCCAGACACCCGCGTAGGCAATAAGCCCCGCAACCACATCCATACGCGTGAGCCGTTGCCCTAAGATCGGTACCGCCAGAAGCGCCATTGCCAGCGCCCAGGTATAATTGAGCGCCATTGCCTCTTGCCCAGGCAGCCTATCGTAAGCAGCAAACAGCACTAGATAGTAGGCAACAGGATTCATCAACCCAGCCCATGCAGCGGTTCGCCAACCATAGCGAAGGGCTTCTGTTAAATGCCCTTGCTTTACTACCAACACAAACATAAACGCCCAAGATACAAGGGCCGCGAGCCACATCAATTCTAGCGGACTCATCCAGGCAAGAGCGACCTTAAAAGCCGTAGCAACTGTCGACCATAGCGCCACCGCTCCAAGACCATACAGTATCGCTTGACGATCTTGATTCATCGGTCGATATGCCCCAAAACCCGGGCTGGCTCGATCTTATCCCGCACGCGTTGCTTTAGGACCTTGATATCTGGAAAGCCACCATCGCGTTTTCTTTCCCATAGCAACGCCTCGTCGCACCATACCTCAAAGGTCCCACCATGAGAGGGAGACAATGCAACCTCTGCAAGACTTTCGCCAAAGGTTGAAAGCAGCTCTTGGGCATACCAAGCACTGCGCAACAACCACTGGCACTGCGTGCAGTAACGTATTTGAATGCGTGACATACAGAGGTTCCTAAACGTTTTAATGTGGCATCCTTGTTTTTCATTCTGTCACCTTACATTAGCAACTGCCAAGGAAACGTAATGAACAAGCAACATGTTTCTCAAACCCGAGTGTACGAGTGGCTAACAGGTGATGATGACAGCCGAATGTGCGATGACATTCCCGATGAGGCATGCCATGAGCAACCGCATAACTTTTTTCTGCATCTTTGCGCCTCGTTAGGCAATAAACTCGCTGACGAGCTCTCCAGCGCCCGCTTGGTATTGCCTTGGTTAATGGGCATTATTGGTGCTCCGGTATGGATGGTTGGTCTACTGGTACCTATACGCGAAGCAGGCGCCCTGTTACCACAGCTGTTTGTGGCTGGCTTTATTCGCTTAAAACCAACGCGTAAGTGGGCATGGGTAGCAGGCGCGTTGATACAGGCATTGGCGGCATTAGCGTTAGCACTGCTAGCACTCGTGGGCAGCGGATCTTTAGGGGGGGCGATGGTGCTAGGAGCACTAGTGTTGCTATCGCTGGCCAGAGGACTCTCATCCATAGCAACGAAAGATGTGTTGGGTAAAACCATCGCTAAGCGACGCCGTGGAACCTTAATGGGGTGGAGTGGCAGCGTAGCAGGCGCCGCAACCCTGGTAGCTGGCGGCGTTCTGATGTGGTTTGGTGATCAACCCGGCAACGTAGCACTCGCTATTTTACTGGTTGTTGCCGCCGCAGGATGGCTACTAAATGCCGTGAGTGCGGCGCGCATAGCGGAAGTGCCCGGCGCTGTGGAAGGCGGGGAAAATGCATGGGACAGCATTAAGCTAGGGTTTTCTTTACTCAAAGAAGATCGCAATTTTCTAAACTTCAATCTGGCTCGTGCTCTACTCCTCTCCAGCGCACTGGCACTCCCCTACTTAGCCCTACTCGGCCAACAACAAAGCGGTACTAACTTAGGTGGCCTTGGCCTGCTGGTAGTGGTATCAGGCATTGCAGCGATGGTGGCAAGCCCTGTATGGGGAAAGCGAGCAGACCAATCGAGTCGCCGTGTGATGAGAGATGCAGCCATCGGCACTGCCATTTGCTGTCTGCTGGGCGCAAGCCTGGCATGGCTCCCCAGCCAGTGGAGTGAAAGCGTTTGGCCTTATGCGATTATTTACGCCTTTCTAGTTATCGTTCATCACGGCGTACGACTAGGCCGTAAAACCTACTTAGTCGACATTGCTACCCAGGAGAATCGCGCGCTATATGTGGCACTATCTAACACCTTGACTGGGGTGTTGATGCTGGTGGTAGGCGGGATAATCGGTGGGTTGGCTCAGTGGCTTGGTAGCGCTCCGCTGTTGTTAATACTCGCTGGGACAGCATTCGGTGCCATGTTATCAGCCCAACAATTACCTGAGGCAGAATAGCGCTGCCGATTGCAATGCATCACAACGCTCGCCATGATAGTAGGTAATTAGCGGTGATTAGCTGGGTTTTTGCTATTCTACCTTTATTAAGCAATATGAAATGCCGCTTAGCTCCGCGTTGATGGACAGCGCATAGCTTCGGAAGAACGAGAGCAGCAACAGGAACCCATTGATGAAACGATCTCCTTTGATCAGCCCTGAGTTACTCGAACGCATTATTGACGCTTCCGAGGATGGCATCGTCGTTGCAGAGCAAGAAGGCGATGAAAACATTCTCATTTACGTCAACCAAGGCTTCGAACGCCTCACCGGCTACAGTGCAGATGAAATTCTTTATCGCGACTGCCGTTTTTTGCAAAACGAAGACCGTGACCAAGATGCACTGACCTCTATCCGAGAAGCGCTGAAAGAGGGTCGCCCTTCTCGTGAAGTACTGCGCAATTATCGCAAAGACGGCACCATGTTCTGGAACGAGCTCTCCATTACACCCGTTTTTGACGAAGCTGATAACTTGATGTACTACATCGGCGTACAGAAAGACGTGACGGAGCGCGTAGAAGCACAGCAAGCATTGGCCGCCCTTCAGAAGCGCCAAGAACTGACAGAATAAATAAAAACGACAATAAAGTAGCCTCAGGGGCTTGAACTTCAACCTAAGTGGCGGTATATAGCGGCTAAGCGCATAAAAGCGCTAGGCGCTTCTTGTTTCATCTATCGATTGAAAGAAGAAGCCGTTGTGATGCCGGTGCGCCGGCTTGGGTTGGAGGGCATACCATGAGCCGTGACCCCTTAAATCGTGAATCTTATACCAGTGATGCAATCGATGCCGATGAGTTCGATAACTTAGACGCTGTGAACGATGACCATTACGGCAAAAGCAAACCCAGCAAAGCAGATACGCTTCGCGCCCGCCGCCAAGTAGAAGCATGGCTTGAAGAGCGCCGTTTGCAGCGCGCTATTGAAGATGATTGGGATGAAGAGGAATAACCTGATCGCCTCAATCACTTTCATTGATTGGCAGCTTAGTTACGATGTCTAGTTACTCACCGTAATTGTCGCGCACGGAGCCTTCACTAGGCTGCTGATCAACGTATCAAAACGACTTATCTTCTGTGCTTCTGGCCTTTGCCCGCGCGGAGCACTATCATCTTAGCCCTACGCCAGCACACAGCTGCGACTCTTTTCTCCAACAACCTAACGGATTTCCATGGCGCAATACGTATTCACCATGAACCGGGTTGGCAAAGTTGTGCCGCCCAAAAAGCAAATTCTCAAGGATATTTCGCTATCGTTCTTCCCTGGCGCCAAAATTGGCGTACTTGGCTTGAACGGTTCCGGTAAATCCACACTGCTACGCATTATGGCCGGTGTCGATAAAGAGTTTGAAGGTGAAGCTCGTCCGATGCCTGGTATTAATGTGGGCTACCTTCCCCAGGAGCCACAGCTTGATGACGAAAAGAACGTCCGCGATACGGTAGAAGAGGCGTTAGGCGCCATTAAAGAAGCACAGGAAAAACTAGATGCGGTGTATGCTGCGTATGCTGAGCCTGATGCAGATTTTGATGCCCTAGCGAGCGAACAAGCACGCCTTGAAAATATTATCGAAGCCGCCGATGCGCATAACCTTGAGCGTAAGCTGGAAGTTGCAGCTGAAGCGCTGCGCCTGCCACCTTGGGATGCCAAAGTAGGCAATCTTTCTGGCGGCGAGCGCCGCCGTGTAGCACTGTGCCGCCTGCTGCTTTCCAGCCCCGACATGCTCTTACTCGACGAGCCTACCAACCACTTGGATGCTGAATCCGTTGCTTGGTTAGAGCGCTTCTTGCACGACTATAACGGCACTGTCGTGGCCATCACCCACGACCGTTACTTCCTGGACAACGTTGCCGGATGGATTCTGGAACTTGACCGCGGCCAGGGCATTCCTTTTGAAGGCAACTACTCTCAGTGGCTGGAGCAGAAAGAGCAGCGCCTGAACCAAGAAGCCAAACAGGAAGTATCGCGCCAGAAAGCTATCAAGCAAGAGCTTGAGTGGGTGCGCAGCAACACTAAAGGACGCCAAGCGAAGAGTAAGGCACGCCTTAATCGCTTTGAAGAGATGCAGTCTGGCGACTTTCAAAAGCGTAATGAAACAAATGAGATCTATATTCCGCCTGGCCCGCGCCTGGGTGATAAGGTCATCGAGTTCCATAACGTGACCAAGCGGTTTGATGACAAACTGCTCTACCAGGATCTCTCTTTTACCATCCCTCAAGGGGCGATTGTCGGGATTGTAGGTGGTAACGGGGCCGGTAAATCAACACTGTTCAAGCTAGTCACCGGCCAAGAACAGCCGGATGCTGGCGAAGTAGTGATTGGTGAGACTGTTGATATTGCGTACGTTGAGCAGTTGCGTGACGCGCTAGACGACAAGCAAACTGTTTGGGAAGCCGTCTCTGACGGACAGGATATTCTAAACATTAACGGCTATGAAGTTTCTTCGCGCGCCTACGTTGGCCGCTTTAACTTTAAGGGCAACGATCAGCAGAAGCGTCTAGATGAGCTTTCTGGTGGTGAACGCGGTCGCCTTCAGCTTGCCCAAACGCTCAAACAAGGCGCGAACGTACTGCTGTTAGATGAACCTTCAAACGATCTGGACATCGAGACCCTACGCGCCCTGGAAGAAGCGCTGCTGGCGTTCCCAGGCTGCGCGATGGTGATCTCTCACGATCGTTGGTTCTTAGACCGTATCGCTACGCACATCCTCGCCTTTGAAGGCGATTCTGAAGTCGTCTTCTTCGATGGTAACTACACCGAATATGAAGAAGACCACAAGAAGCGCGTGGGTAACGACACACCTAAGCGGATGAAGTATAAGCGCATCGACGCCTAACGATTTGTTGCTATACCGCTAGTACGTAAAAAGCCCCTTGTACGCTAAAACGCACAGGGGCTTTTTACTTTTGTTGGGCTATAAAATAAACAGAACCTGCTATCAGCCTGCCGGCCAAGTAAACTGCCGACCTCCCAATAAATGCATATGGATGTGGTAAACCGTCTGACCACCCATTTCATTGCAATTCATCACAACACGATATCCATCTTCCGCGAAGCCTTGTTGCTTGGCCAGCTGTGCGGCAGTGTGCTGCAAACGCCCAACCAAGGCTAGGTCTTCAGGGGCAATATCGTTAAGCGTAGCAATATGCTTTTTAGGAATAATCAACTGATGCGTTGGCGCCTGAGGACTAATGTCATTGAACGCTAGCACATGCTCATCTTCAAACACGATATCTGCGGGAATTTCGCGGTTTATGATTTTGCAAAACAGGCAATCCATACGGCCTCCTTCATTTTTGTAAGTGCCGAAAACTAACGAGCGAAAACAGCCTTAGCGAAAACGGCGCTGAGACAGCAAATGGCGAACCAGCGGCGCTAAAATCAGCTCCATCGCTAACGACATACGCGCCCCAGGCACCACTAACGTGTGCGGGCGTGTCATAAATGAATCTTTGATCATCGCCAATAGCCAAGGAAAATCCACCGTTGAGGGATCCCTAAAGCGAATCACCACAAACGATTCTGCATCGGTCGGAATATCCTGAACCTCAAAGGGGTTCGACGTATCGACAGTGGGCACACGCTGGAAATTAATATGGGTACGCGAGAACTGCGGCTGAATGTAGCGCACGTAATCATCCATGCGCCCTAATATGGTATCGATGACCGCTTCCTGGGAATAACCGCGCAGCTTGGTATCACGATCAATTTTTTGAATCCATTCAAGATTCATGGTCGGTGCAACGCCGACTAACAAATCTACGTGACGAGCAATATCATACTCTTGTGTCACCAAGCCGCCATGCAGTCCTTCGTAAAAGAGCAGATCAGTACCACAAGGCAGTGACTGCCACTCAGTGAACGTCCCTACCCTATAACCTGCCTCAATTTTTTGCTTATCTTCTGCATGAATGTAGTGACGGAACGTACCCGCTCCATGCTCACCGTACTCAACAAAAAGCCCTTCAAGCCGATCAAGCAGATTAGCTTCTACTGCAAAGTGAGAAAGCTCATCTTTGCGTTCGGGCTCGTCACGAAAAATCCGCTGGAGATCATCACGGGTATAGCGGTGAAAGGCATCGCCGTCCACCATGGCAGCGTGCACATCTTCACGCAGGAACATGCGCTCAAAGCTGCGACGCACCGTCGTAGTACCCGCGCCTGAAGAGCCCGTGATGGCAATGATTGGATATTCCCGCGACATTAAGCACCTCTCTCCTGAGCAGTCGCGCGAGCAATCGCCTGCGCAACTTCATCAGGCACTTTGACAGGCCGCCCAGAAGAAAGGTCTAAAAGAAGCTGGTTAATCCGAGCAGTTGCCACCACCTTATCGGTTTCTGCATGACAAATGCGCTGATAAACCGTCAACGCTTTGCCTTGTGGTTCAGGGACAGCGGTTTCAATTACCAAAGCATCTGGCCAGCGCGCCTCACTCTGGTACTGAACGGCTAGGTCAGCAACAATGCTCGGGTAGCCTTTCATATCCCACTCAGGCAAACCTAGCGCAGCGAACGCATGCACGCGAGCTTCATGTAGCAGCGATACTAAAGCGTCATGCCCCAAGTGGCGACCGTAATTCATATCCGTGACGCGCACCGTTAAAGGATGCCGATGAATAATCGCTGCCGTGGGGAAATCTAGCGTGACACGCTCCATGCTTAGCTCCTTGTCAGTGGTGGTTTAGCTCCGGCGAGATCATCGCTGATCGCTATTTTTCTCGGGCGATAGCACGGAATGCGATATCACGGCGGAATTCAGCACCCTCCCAGTGAATCGCTTTAACCCCCTGGTAAGCTTGCTGTTGAGCAGCAGATACTGTGTTGCCTAATGCGGTTACGCATAGCACTCGCCCGCCTGCGGTTACGATACTGCCGTCAGCAGCCTGAGTAGTGCCTGCATGGAATACTTTGCACTGCGCCTGGCCTGCCTGCTCCAAGCCATGAATGACATCGCCTTTGCGGTAACTGCCGGGATAGCCACCTGCCGCTATCACAACACCCACGGCTGCGCGGGAGTCCCACTCACACTGCTTATCGGCAAGCTCGCCCTTAGCGCCAGCCAAGCAAAGCGCGGCTAAATCTGACGTTAACCGCATCATGATTGGCTGAGTTTCGGGGTCACCAAAACGGCAGTTATATTCGATTACTTTTGGGTTGCCTTCAGCATCAATCATTAGGCCCGCATATAAGAAGCCGGTATATGCATTCCCCTCTTCCGCCATGCCCCGCACGGTGGGAAGTATAACCTGCTCCATGATGCGCTCGTCGATCTCTGGGGTTACCACCGGCGCCGGAGAGTAAGCTCCCATGCCGCCTGTATTGGGGCCGGTATCGCCGTCATAGGCACGCTTATGGTCTTGGCTAGTGGCCATCGGCACCACATTCTCACCATCAACCATGACGATAAAGCTGGCTTCTTCGCCTTCCAGAAATTCTTCGATAACAACGCGCGCACCCGCATCGCCAAATGCATTCGCCTCTAACATATCGCGAATAGCCGCTTCAGCTTCGGCTTCACTCATCGCTACAATGACACCCTTACCCGCCGCCAAGCCATCAGCTTTGATGACAATAGGCGCGCCCATCTCAGCTAAGTAAGCCAAGGCTGGCTCTACCGCTGTAAAGGTTTGATACGCGGCAGAGGGAATCTGGTGGCGTGCCAGAAAATCTTTAGTAAACGACTTAGAGCCTTCCAACTGTGCGGCGCGTTGTGAAGGCCCAAAAATTGTCAGGCCAGCCGCCTGAAAACGATCAACCACCCCTTCAACTAACGGCGCTTCTGGCCCTACGACTGTTAGCGCTACCTGCTCGCGCTGGGCAAACGCCACCAACGCGTCTAAATCTGTTGCTTCAATAGCTACGTTGGTCAATTTAGGCTCAGTGGCAGTACCTGCATTGCCTGGCGCTACGAACACCTGTTCGACGTCACTAGACTGCGCTAGTTTCCACGCCAGTGCATGCTCGCGACCACCGCCACCTATCATTAAAACGTTCATTATCATCCTTCTCAAACGGGAGTGCCTAGCTGAGATTAGCTGAAAGCGTAACTACGTTAATCGGCATATTATGCCACAACGACTCAACCAGCGGCGTCAGGAGCTTTTATCCGGCGTATCGTCATCGTCTGTTTGATTAGGCTGATTAAGCGTTTTTTGCCAAAAACGCATATTTTCTTCGGCCAGCTCACGCATGAACTCCATAGGAGAGTGGCGTATTGCTTGTTGCCACTGACTCTGCATCCGCTTTTGTTGCTCCAGCATGAGCTGGGTGCCCTGCTCTAAATAACGTGCTAGAGGTAAAGGCGATGACATATCGTACACACGGATCAATTGAGCCAGCAGGTCATTTGAGAAAACTTCGGCTTCACTATCAGCCTGCTCTTGCTCGATAATGATCGACAGCAAAATGGTCCGCGTCAGGTCTTCACCGCTTTTTGCATCCTCGACGCGGAAGGGTTCTTCTTCAATAATCAAACGCCGCAGATCCTCAAGCGTCACGTAACGACTTTGTTGAGTATCGTACAACCTACGGTTGGCATATTTGCGAATTACGCGCACAGCGCATCTCCTTAAACGCGGTAGAGGCTTTGTCGCCGTTGCTGCTATTGTGCCTGCAACATGCGCCTATGCAAGCCAGCTTAACGGATTAGTACCGTTAGGCGTGTCTTCCTTATGACCAATAGACGACAATCATGAATCTTATTCTGCTTGATCCGAGCGAAGTGAAGGGAGCTTATGCTTACCTTACTGACACACGACGTATCACCCATTTGCGCGAGGTGCACCGCGCTTGTGTAGGGGACTACTACACAGTCGGCCTACAGGGTGGCAAGATGGGGAAAGCGCAGTTAACTGAACTGCTCGATACTCAGGCAACCTTTACGCTGGACAACCTGAATGAGCCTCCCCCGCCGCCCCTACCAGTACACTTAGTATTAGCGCTTCCTCGCCCCAGAATGCTGGCACGTACCTTAGAGCATGTCACGGCTCTTGGCGTAAAAAATATTACACTGCTACACAGTAAACGGGTGGAAAAAAGCTACTGGCAGTCCCCAGAACTCCGTACAGAAAAAATTCATCACCACTTAGTGCTTGGCCTGGAACAAGCGCGAGACACACAGTTGCCTAATGTGACGTTGTGCAAAGGCTTTCGCCCCTTTTTAGAAGAACAACTGTCCGAGCTACTCAAAGATCGACGCGGGCTGGTGGCACACCCTGGCATGCCGAATGCCTGCCCACGAAATATTGATGGAAAAGTACTGCTTTTCGTTGGGCCGGAAGGCGGCTTTATACCATGGGAAGTTGAAAAACTACTTGAGGCAGGCTGCGAGGGCATGCACCTAGGCCCTCGCATCTTACGGGTAGAAACTGCCGTGACCGCGCTTTTATCACGACTTTTTTAATCGCTGATTAGCCCCGTATGCAGCATAACGAGACTGATATGCTCAGAGAGCCCTGATCAGGACTGCTCATCTTCTGGGTCGTGGGGAACATAGGTCGCATCGTCCCCACATTCAGGGTCTTGAAGGAAGGTATCGCGCACATCTAATAACCCTAGGTGGCTAATTGTGCGACGCCCCAAGAGCAGTGGGTAGATCATCTCTTCACGATCTCGCAGACTAAACTGCTCTTCATATACCGTATTGCCCATGCAAACATCCATTAGCACCACTGGACGTTCATCACGGCCACCTGCGCCACGCACCGCTAACTCTCGATAGAGGGGACGCTCAATTCGATCGCTAAACGTTTCACCGCTTTCCTGATCTTCGAGCTTCAGGCGGAAGCGAACCCACTCCTCCCCGTCTTTCTCGAACATCTCAATATTACGCGCGTCTAACGAAGAGGTTAGCGCGCCACTGTCTAGCTTCGCTTTTACAGCGATACCCCACGGTTCAATTGAGGCATTTTCAACCCAACCAAACACTTTATCTTCTGCTTGGATGGCTGTGCTCACTGACAATGTACTGACCATTACACTGGCAGCCAGCACACCTAAAAAAGTTTTTCCCATTAGCTTTCGTCCTTGGTGAGAAGTTTGCCTAGCGTGAGACATTTGACTCGCTAAAGAGACTCATCGAAACGAAACATTAACGCAGCCGTTCTAACAGCGCCTGAGTGGCAAAACCATCGGGCGTAAGCCCTTGGTCACGCTGAAAAGCACGTAGGCCCTCACGCGTATTAGGCCCCATGATGCCGTCCGCAGTACCCACCGAATATCCAGCACTATTTAGGCGTTGCTGTAGGGTACGCACATCATCACGTGTCAGTGGTGCCTGATCTCTGGGCCAGGACTGGGCTATGCCGTCACGCCCCGCAATAGCATCCGCCAAGGTAGACACGGCTAACGCATAACTAGTTGCGTTGTTATAGCGCAAAATTGCCCGAAAATTAGGCCCTACTAAAAATGCTGGGCCATTTGCTCCTGCTGGGACAATGACCGCAGCGCTATCGAACGCGGGCAGCTCACCACTCAATGCGCGAACGCCTTGTGCTGCCCATTCAGCACTGCTACGACGTTGCGTTTGTGAGTAATCGAAGGAGTCAGGCAAGTTCACTTCAACGCCCCAAGGCTGACCAGCTTGCCACCCTGCCCTCGCAAGGTAGTTAGCCGTAGAAGCCATAACATCAGGAATACTGCCCCAAATGTCTCGGCGGCCGTCATTGTCGCCATCCACGGCATAGGCTTCAAAACTGCTAGGTATAAACTGCGTGTGCCCCATGGCACCAGCCCAAGAGCCTTTCATTTGATCGGCAGCAATATCACCTTGGTCGATAATACGTAACGCAGCTAACAGCTCACCTCGTGCGAAATCACGCCGACGACCGTCGTAGGCAAGTGTTGCCAGTGACTCAAGTGTCGAGAAATCGCCAAAATTACTGCCGTAGTTACTTTCGATACCCCAAATAGCGACGATGACTTCCGCGGGAACACCATAACGTTGCTGCATTTGTTGCGCGGTATCGCGGTGAGCCGCAAGCTTCTCTAGACCGTTATTAATCCGTGTGCTGGAAACCGCTGTATCTAGGTATTGCCAAATGGGACGAACAAACTCTGGCTGATACTGATCAAGCTCAATGACGCGTTCACGATAGCGAAGACCATCGAAAGCAGAGGCAAGGGTTGCCTCACTGATACCCTGCTGAGCAGCATAGCGACGAAAATCAGCCAACCACTGGTTAAAGTTGGCATAGCTAACTTGTTCTGCCGCCTGTGCATCCACCTCGCTCATCAGTTGCTGATTAGCGACTGCATTAGTGCTTAATGCCCCACTGCCTGCTGCGAGTGCAAACGATAAATACAATGCAGGGCGAATACTCACTGAACCTTTAACTTTCAAAGACATAGCATTAATCTCTTGGCAATCCTTGGCGTGCGTCCGATAATGGCTCAGAAATAGCTTAGATACTAGCCCTACCTACCTAGCCGCAGCAAAACAATCAGATGAAACACCACCACGACGCAAGTCAGTACACAACGAAGCTTAAGATACCAACGTGGAAATCCTTCTCGGCCATCACGACTGAGATCATAGCCACCGATTAGAACAAATCCTGCCAGTAATACCCATAGCCCAGTCATGACGTTGAACATTAACGCAGGCCAAGCGATTAAGCTGGGCACCATTGCAATGATCAAACGTCGGGTATTACCTGGGCGAGGCACTTGAAGAGCACTCCCCCAATGAACGCCACCCAAAAAAGACAGAATAACTGCACTGTAATAGCTAAACGCGTATACCGCCGTTACCTGCCATACAGGAGGTGCCCACCAGGCTAGGAGCCCTCCAGCAATAAAGGGTACTAAACCCGCAAGGCCTAGAAACCAAGCAACGCGGCGGTCACTACTTATCTCACTCATATTGCACAACCTATCTTTTGGGCTCTATCGTCCGTGTTTGAGTGAAATCTTACTCATCCGTTTCTTGAAGCTCTGTTTTAGCCACTAGCCAACGCTCCCACTCAGCGGGCTCTACGCAAGGTGCATCAAACTTAGAAGACGCTACTCGCCAGGGTTGGTGTCGCTCCATTCCTAACGGAAGCGAATCCAGCTCAGGCAGCCAATAGGCAACGTAAAGCCCGTTTGGATCATAATGCCCTGCTTGCTTCAGCACATTAAAGTAACGGTCTTGGCGGGGATCACGACCAACACCGGCAATATAACGCCAGTTGCCCCAGTTACTCGCCACATCGTAATCAATCAGGCAGCGCTCAAACCACGATGCACCAAGGCGCCAATCGACGTTTAGATCTTTCACTAGAAAACTGGCGACATTTTGGCGTGCTCGATTAGATATCCACCCGGTAACTTTCAGTTCTAGCATGGCAGCGTCTATAAATGGCACGCCGGTTGTAGCGTTGCGCCACGCATCAAAAGCACTGTTAGCGGGCGGTAACTCTTCATGACCAAATAATGCAGCACCTTCCAGTTGAGCCGCTCGATGGAAATAATCTCGCCACATTAATTCAAAAATAATCCAATAACTTGATTCACAGCTTCCGTGAACGGCCTCCCAGTTTTTTACTTCTTGGTACGCTTGGCGAGCGGATAAACAACCTCGCGCCAGCCACGGTGAAAAACGTGTGGAAAAATTAGCCCCCAATAAGCCATTGCGGGTTTTCTTGTAAGATTCCGCGCCGTTTTGCCGCCAGAGATACTGTTGTAAACGATCACTAGCCGCCGACTCACCTCCCACAAATACAAAGCCCTGGCGATTATCAGGCTGCCAGACAGCACTCTCTTCGCATACTGCCTTGAGCGGGGGAAACCCTCGGGGAGCAGATTCTGGCCAGGGTGGTAGTGTCACTGGCGCTGGCAAGGGCGCTAAAAACGTACAATGCTTTTCAACACGTCGCCGAAATGCCGAAAAGCTGGGCGGCAACTCATTCAATGCAAAGGGAAGCTCGTCTTCGTCAATTAAATAACCGCTATCAGCACAAAATAACTGACAGGCCGGCGGGAGCTGGTCAGCGACCCGCGCAATATGCTGTGACTCTTCATACCCAGAATGCGCTGCCACACGTACTTCTCTTGCACCAAGCATGGCAGCAGTCTCTAGCACGATGCTGGCAGGATCACCGATGCGGACTAGCAAATCACTGCCACGCTGCAGCAGCTCGCCACGTAACTCCATCAAACTTTGCCATAAAAAGCGTATCCGAGCAGGCCCCAGCCTGGGAGAAGCATCACCTGCAATCGAACTTTCAAACCATCTCTGGTCTAGCACATAGAGACAAAGCATCTGCTCAGGAGGGGAGTCAAAATTCAACAAGGGATTATCAGCTATCCGCAAATTATCCTGAAGCCATACAATATCAGTTGTGCTGCTCATGCATTTGCCTCCTTGGTGCGTTGGACTGCTTAGCTTCGCGACGGCAGCGTTCACTGCAATGGCGCACTTCATCCCAGCATCGCGCCCACTTTTTCCGCCAAGTAAAAGGACGCTGGCATTGCACACAGTATTTTTGCGGTAAATCCTGCTTACGTCGCATACACTCCATCTCGCTGCCTAACACTTACACGGCACGCATCAAAAACATAGACACATTATCCTTCACGGTATAACTATTGTACATAGATAAACATGCGTGTTTTTAACGTCATGTTTTTTCCTGAGCCCCCTTTCCTAATGTTTACCCGATTTTTTTCACGCTTATCTCTGCAACTTTTCCCCAAAGCACTGCAAATAAAAAAAGCCATCCTGGCTGGATGGCTTTTCGAACAGGTACTGGAGCAGCAATTAATAACTATGAAAAAGAGTGTGATACGAGATAAAGCACCGCAAGTCCTGGTCAATCAGGGTCTGTGGCGCGAGGATGCCGTTTGGCATTTTCATGGGTTTCTAGGCCACTTTTAAGCTCATGAGTAAGCGGGTCATAATTGGGTCTCAGCTCATCCTTAACGGTACCGCTCCAGAGGCGCGAGCCAACAAAGTAACCAGCCCTGCCAATCACATGGGCAGCAATCGGTGCCGTTATTAAAATAAACACAATAATCGCGAACGAGCGCGCAACCACACCAACTTCGGCAAAATGCATGGCCGATGCCAGCATAATTAAAATAACGCCAAGCGCTGCAGCCTTAGTGGTCGCGTGCATGCGGGTCAGCAGATCCGGCAGCCGCAACAAACCGATAGCCGCCAGCAACATAAAGCTTGACCCCGTTATCAATAGCGCGCCTTTGATAAATTCAATCATCTCGCGGTCCTCCACGTTCCAGAAAGCGTGCAAACCCAATCGCGGCTAAAAAACCCATCAGAGCGATCACGATTGCCGCATCTAGGAAACTCGCCACACCCGATTGAATAGCATAAACACCCACCAGCCCCACCACGGTAGTGGAAAACAATTCAAGCGCAACAACACGATCAGGTAAACTAGGGCCACGAACGACACGTACGAAAGTAAGTACAAGCGTCAGCCCCATAATTATCTGGCTTATCAGAATAACGGTATCCATTAACGAAATAACTCCAATGCACGGTGCTCCATCTCTTTTAAGTTATTTCGAAGCTCTTCTTCATCATCTAAAAACATCGCGTGAATATAGAGCACCTTTCGATCGTCAGAGACATCAAGGCTCAACGTGCCAGGCGTTAGCGAAATCAGGTTAGCGACGATAGTAATTTCCATTTCCGTGCGCGCCGAGAGAGGCAGCGCAATAACACCGGGCTTCATGTGCCAGGGAGGGGTCAATATATCGAAGGCGACGCGCAGATTTGCCCGCACCAACTCCTTAATAAAAAAACCAATAAAACCAATAATTCGTGGCACACGAGCGGGGTAGCCTTTTAACGCGTCGACTTGAGGTTCGATTAACAGCAACGCAATATAGCCAAAAATCATTCCGACCAGCAGATTAAGTCCGGAAAAATCGCCACTTAGTAGTACCCAGGCTAACCCGAGCAGAAGGTTCCAAATCGCACCAGTCATGGGGCACCCTCCGCACGGTCACCTATAATCTCCGCCTGCAACTCACCCCGGTCAAGCAGCGCATCTTCAGCACTAGCAGAGCCTCCCAGCACAGCTTCAATATAACCTGATGGGGACATTAGCTGATCACCAATAAGCATCATCACCTGCATGATAGCTTCTGCGAAAACACCGATTAACAACGACATCATGGCCAGCACAGCGACGGGTGTATACATCATCCACAGGCTTGGTTTTAGTAATCGACCATCATCACCGACGGAGGTTTGTGAGGCGGGCACTTTATTTTCTTCTGGCAACGCTTTCCAAAACACGTCATTCCAAATTTTCACCATGGAATAAAGTGTCATGAGCCCTACTGCCAACGCAAAACCTGTTGCTACATACGCCTCCGCCTCCAGGCCAGCACGAACCAGCACAAACTTGGCAAAGAAACCTGATAGTGGAGGAATGCCCGCCAGCGAAAATGCTGAGATAAAAAACGCCACGGCTAACCAAGGGCGTTCTCGGTAAAGCCCCCCCATCTTCTTAAGCTGATAAGTGCCTTGCAAACGGTGGGTAATACCGCTGATTAGGAACAGGTTCGTTTTAACAATAATGTTATGCACGATAGCAAATACACCGCCTGCAATCGCCAGCGGTGTATACAGCGCCAAACCAAGGATCATGTAGCCAATCTGGCTCACAATGTGAAATGAGAGGATCCGTCGGAACTCATACTGAGCGGCAGCGCCAAGCACGCCTGTAACCATCGTCAACACAGCGCCCCAAAGCATAATGTCCTGCAGATACCCCATCGTTTGGTCAAAAATAAGAGTGAACACGCGGAACAACGAATACACCCCCACCTTTGTCAGCAGACCAGCAAACAACGCCGATACCGCTACTGGCGGCGTGTGATAAGAAGCAGGCAGCCAGAAAAAGAGCGGAAAAGCGGCTGCTTTAATACCAAAAGCTACCATAAACATAACGGCAAGCACTTCGACCATTCCGCTGTGCTCAGCCTCGTCCATACGCAGCGCAATGTCGGCCATGTTTAGCGTGCCTACCGTGCCATACAATAGCCCCACAGCCGTTAAAAAAATCACCGAAGCCAACAGGTTCAACGTGACGTATTTAATTGCGCCTTCCATCTGCGCCCGTTCACCGCCCAGAATCAATAGCGCAAACGAAGCAACCAGCATAACCTCAAACCAAACATATAAATTGAAGATATCACCGGTTAAAAAGGCCCCTGCCACACCTGCTAACAACAAATGCATCAGCGGGTAATAGCCAAATTTTTCATGCCCCCGCCCTGTGGTGGCCAGCGAATAAATCCCCATTGCCAAACCAATGATCCCCGTCATTAAAATCATAACGGCACTCAACATATCGGCAATGAGCGTAATCCCAAACGGAGCTGGCCAGCTGCCCATCTGCATAGTGATGTAACCATCAGCTAGCACGGCGACAAACAGCCATACACTCACCAGTAGCAGCGCGACATTACCTGCTACCGCAATGAAACGTTGAACGGGTCGAGAACGCCAAAAAAGTAATGAAAGTGCGCCAGAAAGCAGTGGCAATAGGACGGGCAGTGCAACTTCAGGCCTCACGTGTCGGTATCCTTCATTTTGTCCAGATCATCTGCTTTTACAATTTCGTAGGCGCGGCGAATTAACACAACAGCAAATGCCAGCACCCCAAATGCAATGACAATCGCCGTCAATACAACAGCTTGAGGCAGCGGGTCGGCTACTTCACCTAACGGCTGTAGCATACCTTCCGGTATTAATGGTGGGGCGCCGCGCGTCATGCCTGCGGTAGTGAAAATCAGCAAATTAGCAGCGTTCGACAGCAGCAGTAGACCAATCACCAATTTCACAATAGAGCGACGTAACATCATAAAGATTGCGGCAGCGTAGAGTAGCCCAATTGCTAGTGCCATTAGCGGTTCCATACGGAGCCTCCTGATGCATTAGGGTTCATCCTTATCCACCTCCATCAGCGCCATCACCATGCCCATCACCGAGCCAAGAACGGCAAAGTACACCCCTACATCGAAAATGAGCGGTGTAGATGCTTTAAAATCGATCACGGGGATAGTCCACCACTGAGCGGTTAAAAACGGCTGGCCCATGAACCAAGCAGGCACCACCGAAATCATCCCCAACAATAGCCCTGCCCCAATTAAGTCGCGTGGGTCGACCATACGCAGCACCTCTTTGGTGGCACTGACACCAAAGGCAAACAGATAGAGAGTGAAAGCCCCTGCTGCTACTAGCCCAGCAATAAATCCACCACCGGGCTCATCGTGCCCACGCAGCAATAGGAAAATTGAAAACATCAGTTGTAGCGGCATCAAAAACCGCGCCGCAGTGTTGAGAATAATGGTGCCGGATTTAACCATCGTACGGCTCCTTAACACTGGCTTTCTCGCCGTTTTCGCCTTCTACTGATTTGCTTTCATTTTCGCCGTGGCGCAGTTTAAGCATGGCGATAACCCCTATAGCGGCAAGTGCAAGCACAAACATCTCGCCTAACGTGTCGAGTGCTCGATAGTCCACCAAAATGACGTTAACGATGTTGCGACCATAAGCCAGGGGCGCACTGTTCTCTACCATGTACATTGAAATAGGCTCAAACTGATTAATACTCCAAGCGGTCATAATCAGTAGAAAAATCAATATTCCCATCATTGCGGCCACTGCGCCGTCACGAATACGCTCCAAGGTTGTGGAAAGGTTTGAAAAACGCGGCAGCCTGAAGAGCACTAAGACCAACAAGATAACGGTCATGGTCTCAACCAACAGTTGGGTAATGCCTAAATCAGGTGCACTAAAGAGAATAAAAATCAGCGCAATCGAGAACCCCATAATGCCGACCGATACCAGAGCACCAAGGCGTGAACGAGAAATAGTGGCAAACAAAGCCCCCATCACCATGGTGCCAGCGACAATTACCTCATGGAAGCGCACGTCCAGCGTCAGCGCCAGTTGAGGCGCATGGCGCACAAGTATTGAGTTGCCAATCAAGGCAATCAGCACCACCAGCATGACGAGAATATAGTTGCGCATATAGCCGTTTTGCAGCAGGCGTGTTTGCCATTCAGAAAAGCGCACAATACCGTTCATTAAACCTTCGTAACCCGCTTCGGGGCCATGCCGCATCGCTGGTGCCAGCATTGCCAGCTTGCTACGCACACCATCCCAGCGCTTAAACAGTAAAAAGCCTAGCCCAAGACTGGCAATCGACATGATCAGCGCCATATTGATGCCATACCAAAGCGATAATGACACTTGCAGCGGCTCACCTACCACCGCTGTCGCCGCTGACGTAAGCAGCGCATCAGCACCAAGCATGGCTGGCGCCAGCCCTAACACAAGTGAACCAAGCGCCAATACAGCGGGCCCAATCAACATACTAAAAGGCGCTTCATGGGGTGTTTTGGGTGTTTCAATTTGCCGACCATAGAAGGGGCGGAAGGCGATAATGGCAGCCACTGCAATCGTCAAAATAGCGGCCAGGAAAGCAAACAGGACTAACAACATATCGAAGCGCTCCGCCCCCAGCGCTGCCTCTAGCATTAGCTCTTTACCAATGAAGCCAAATAGCGGTGGCACGCCTGCCAACGACAGTGCCGCGACAAAAGCAATCACCGCAGTGATTGGCATGGCAGACCTCAAGCCGCCCATTGCGGTGACATCTTTGGTGCCTGTCTCATGGTCCAGAATACCGGCGACCATAAACAGTGCCCCTTTGTACATTGAGTGGGCAAGCAAGAACGTTACAAATGCCGTCATGGCGTACTCAGAACCAATGCCCAGCAACATAGTTAGCGTGCCAAGCGCCATAATGGTGGAATAAGCCAACAGCTTTTTAATATTGGTGTGATGAATCGCTAAGAAGGCGCCTGTCAGCATGGTAATCGCACCGACGACCGACAGTATTCCGATCCATAGCGCTGTGCCACCCAATTCAGGGTGTAAGCGCGCCAGCAAGTAAATACCCGCTTTGACCATGGTGGCCGAGTGGAGGTATGCCGACACTGGCGTTGGCGCCGCCATGGCGCTGGGTAACCAAAAATGAAAAGGAAACTGGGCTGATTTTGTGAATGCCCCCAGCAGCAAGCAAATGAGCATCGGGGTATAAAGCGAATGTTCACGCAGATCGCTTTCCATTTGGCCAATCTCATAAAACGACCAGCTTCCGCTTGCCCCCCCTAACAGCACCAGACCTGCCATCAGCGCCAAACCACCGGCAACCGTTACAAAAAGCCCCTGACGTGCGGATTTTCTTGCCTCCATATCGGTATGGTTAAAGCCAATCAGCAAATAAGAGGTGATGCTGGTAAGTTCCCAGAATACGAAAAGCGTAAGCAATCCATCGGCAAGCACTAGCCCCAACATAGAGGCCATAAACGCAACAAGCGCTAAATGAAAGCGTGCAATATCCGTATGGCCTTTGAGATAACCACCAGCATAGATCAACACGAAAGTGCCGATAACGGTAATCAACAGCCCAAATAACAGTGACAGCCCATCAAGCAGGAAGCTCAGGCTAATGCCTAAGGATGGCACCCAAGACCACTCCAACAGAAGTGACCCTTCACTCATAACAATAGGTGCCTGACTGAACAGCCAGATAGCCATTAAGGCAGGAAACAGCGCCAGTACGAGGCTCGTCCGTTCTCCAAACCAGCGGTTGAGCATAGGCGACGACGCTGCCAGCACAAAGCCCATTAATACAGCGAATTGCATCCGGTGGTTTCTCCCTATAAGAACGTGTCAGTTAACCCCAAGGCAGTAGCAAGACCAAAACGGCCCTAAGCGTTGAATAAATGTGATTATTAATGCACAAACCTTATACCAAGGTTGATTACGTTTCTATAAAACTAGTCACCCATAAAAAAAGCCGCCTTAGTTGAGCACTTTTGGGGTGCAGTTCACTTTGGCGGCTTTTGACAAAACGCGCTATTAAGAAGCGGACAGCCACCCCGCCAACTCGTTGTTAACAACCGCTAGCAGGGCATCAATGTGATCGTCTCGATCATTCAGGCAAGGAATATAACTAAACGTCTCCCCTCCTGCTTCCATAAAGCTATCGTGAATCTCTTCTTTGATCTCTTCCAGCGTTTCAACACAATCGGAAGAGAAAGCAGGCGACATAATCGCAATATGCTTGTGCCCTTGCTTGGCAAGTTCAGCCACATGATCGACGGTTTGCGGGCCAACCCACTTTTCTGGGCCAAACTGAGACTGAAAGGCGGTGTCTACTTCCTCTTTGCTTAGCCCCAGTTTTTCACGCATCAAACGCGTCGTTTTCTGACATTGGCAATGGTAGGGGTCACCTTCTAATAAGTAACGTTCGGGGACGCCGTGGTAGCTTGCTACCAGTTTCGTCGGACGCGTTTCAAAACCTTCATAAGCTTCCTGAACTGAATTCGCCAGCGCCTGAATATAGGCGGGATGCTCAAAATAAGCGGGCACCGTACGAATATAGGGCTGCCATTTCATTTTCATCAACGTACGAAATGCCTGATCATTTGCCGTTGCGGTCGTAGGCGAGCCGTACTGGGGATAAAGCGGGAAGAAAACAATCCGCTCACACCCCTTCTCTTTCATGCGGTTGAGAACACTTTCAGTCGACGGATTGCCATAGCGCATACAGAAATCAACTTCGACGCTATCGCCGTAGAGCGCTTTCAAACGTGCAGCCATTTTTTCAGTTTGGGCACGCGTCGTCGTTAACAACGGACTCTCGTTCTTCTCGTTGTTCCAAATACTTTTATAAGCGTTACCAGAAGAAAAAGGACGTTTGGTCAAAATAATTAGTTGTAAAAGCGGCTGCCACTTCCAATTAGCGTAATCAACAACACGCTTATCGGACAAAAACTCACTAAGGTAGCGCCGCATAGACCAATAGTCGGTTGCGTCCGGGGTGCCCAAGTTAGCCAACACCACGCCGACTTTTGCAGGGGGAACGGCAGGATGATCACTTGGCGCATGGACCAAGCGCCCTTCTCCCGGCTGATCTTTCACAACGCTATCGACCATGTCGCTAACTCCTCGGATACTTTAAATAGTTGGCAAAATCTTAACACTTTTCGGCAAAGTTGCGGCATAAAGTTATACTATCAACATTATTTGTATAACTGCAGGCCAACTCATGTCGAAGCCTTTACTGTTAGTCCTTGGTGATCAGCTTTCGCTTTCATTGGCAACCCTGCGCAATGCGCCAACTGACGCAGTCATCGCTCTTTGCGAGGTCGCCGAAGAAGCGCGCTATGTGCCTCACCATATACATAAAGTCGGCTTGTTTATGGCCGCCATGCGGCACTTTGCTCAAGCGCTGCGCGATAAAGGCTACAACGTTCACTACAGCCGCATTGATGATGCTGACAATACCCAGTCACTCATCACGGAAGCTGAACGTATTGCCACTCAGTACGGTTGCCATGAAGTGCGTGTAGCAAGACCTGGTGAATGGCGACTTTGGGATGCCATGCAACAGCGCCAAGCAGCCGCCCTACCCTGGAAAGTGATCGAAGATGATCGCTTTTTCAGCTCGCCTGATGACTTTGCCAACTGGGCTAAAGGACGTAAACAGCTGCGTCTGGAGTATTTCTATCGGGAGCAGCGCAAACGAACTGGGCTACTGATGGAGGGCGATACACCTGCTGGAGGAAAATGGAACTTTGATCACGACAACCGTGAGCCGATTCAAGCAACGCTCAGCTTTCCATCGCCTCCCACCCATCGCCAAGATGCACTGACCCAGGAAGCGCTCAATGATGCCAAGCAGCATTTTAGCGAACACATGGGATCCCTGGATAACTTCAACCTCCCCGTCACCCGCCGACAGGCGCTGGTGGATTTAAACCACTTCCTTGACCATGGGTTGGCCGACTTTGGGCGCTACCAAGATGCGATTAGCGATAAAGAACCGTTCCTTTTTCACTCCAGACTATCGGCGGCGCTCAATATCGGCCTGCTTACACCTCATGAAGTCTGTGAAGCCGCTGAGCAGCGCTACCTAACAGGTCATGCGCCTATCAATGCAGTCGAAGGATTCATTCGTCAAATACTGGGTTGGCGAGAGTATGTTCGAGGGCTTTATTGGACACAAATGCCGACTTACAAGCGAGAGAATCGACTTGGCTTTGAGCGAGAATTACCAGCATTTTACTGGGATGGCAATACCGATATGCGCTGTTTACAGCGCGCCATTCAAATGACCATCGATAACAGCTACGCCCACCATATTCAGCGTTTGATGGTAACCGGCAACTTTGCCCTACTGTGCGGTGTTAAGCCTGAAGCACTCTGTGACTGGTATCTAGCGGTGTATGCCGATGCCTGCGAATGGGTAGAGCTGCCCAACACCTTAGGCATGGTACTGCACGCTGACGGCGGCTTAATGGGCTCCAAACCTTACTGCGCTTCAGGTAAATATATCGACAAAATGTCTGACCACTGCCAGCACTGCCGCTACTCTCCAAAACAGGTAACAGGCCCAAAGGCGTGTCCGTTTAACAGCCTTTACTGGCATTTTCTGGAAACCAACGCTGAACAGCTGAACCGCAATCCGCGCATGAAGTTGATCTATGGCTCACTCTCTCGCATGAAAGACGAAAAGCGTGACGCGATGCGTCAGCAGGCTGAACAGTTTCTTGCTTCACTACCCACCAGTCCAGGCTACGGCCAGACCTCCCACACACAAGGCTATCTATCAAAGGGCACTCAATGAGCCGTTTCTCTACGCTTCACGCAACGTCACCTGTCACGCTATATCACGATGGTCACTGCCCTTTTTGCCGCGTGGAAGTCGCCTGGCTTGCAAAGCATCGCCATCAAGAACGTGTCACGCTAGTGGATATTCAGAGCAGTGATTTCAATGCAGCCGATGTAGGACGCAGATTTGACGACATGATGGGGCTGCTGCATGTTAAAGATAGCCAAGGAAATTGGTATATCGGGATGGATGCCAGCCGGGCCCTCTATGCGGTACTGGGCTACCGGTGGCTAGTATGGCTTTCTTGCTTACCAGGCCTGCGAGGAGTAATGGATGCAGGCTATCGTTTTTTTGCCCGTCGCCGTGTACGGCTAGGGCGATGGTGGGAGAAGCGTCACGCAAACAAGTGAGGACGCCATAGGATGTTGCAATGCTTGTAGTGTTAAAACACTAGCGGCATACGTGATGTTAACGGCGAACTGTAATGAGCATCGCGTCCAATCACTTCATCCTGGGGTACATGCTGCACTAAGTAAGCACGGTGAATCCCAGCACGCTTTAGCTCAAGATAAACATCATCTAGCGAGCGAAACAGCATTGGCTTACCGCGCTGGGTCAACATATGCCGCTCGCCCTCTACATCTTCAAGCTCTAGTTGATAAAAGCGGCTGCCCGAATGCGTGATAACGCGTATTTCAAAATTATCGTGACCCGCAACAAATTGCTTCAGTTCTTTAAGTTCCATGGTTCCCTCCTGTGATTGTTCATCATCATGGGGCATAGCATGACGATACCCCATGACAATTTTATTACCTTGGCACTAACTGCCTATGACGGCAACATCACAAAAGAGTTCCTGACCAAAACGTCAACTTATTCGTCGAATTATTGATACTCAGAGGGGTCGATTGCTTTACCTAACGAATTGCGATCTATCCAGTTACCGCCTTTAGTTTCCTTGTAACGGAAAACTACTTTATCGCCTACCGTTACCGGTAGTTCTGAATCTTCAGTTTGGTAGCTATATTTTTCCCCTTCCACTACCAGGAAGTAACGGTAGAGGTCAGGCATTCCCAACCACTCTTTAAATGGCCCTTCTCGCTCTAGTGACTGCAGTTCCCCACGGCCTTCCAGCTTAGGAAGACGCTTACGGTTACCACGTCTAAAACCACCTGCCATTTGCTACTCCTGTCTATCTGCTTGGTCGGGGAGGAGCATTATACGTTCTCCCCCCTAACGCTCAAGTTAATCACCGAACGCTTCGCCATAGCTATCGGGCGCAAGGTCTTCGAAGCGTGTGTATTTACCAATAAAGGCCATATGTACCGTACCGATAGGCCCGTTACGCTGTTTACCAATAATCAGCTCGGCAATCCCTTGGTTGTCAGGATTGTCAGGGTTATACACCTCATCTCGGTAAACAAACGCAATGACGTCGGCATCCTGCTCAATCGCGCCGGATTCACGCAGATCCGACATGACAGGACGCTTGTTGGGGCGCTGCTCCAACGAACGGTTAAGCTGTGAAAGTGCTACAACAGGGCATTGAAACTCTTTTGCCAGCCCTTTTAGCGAGCGGGAAATCTCCGATATCTCACCGGTACGGTTTTCAGAGAAGCCAGGAATCTGCATTAGCTGCAGATAGTCAATCATGATCAGCGCCATATTGCCGTGCTCCCGCACCACTCTACGCAGGCGTGAGCGCATTTCATTAGGCGAAAGCGCCGCAGTATCATCAATAAATAACTGCTTGTCTTTGAGCAGGTTGACCGCTGATGTCAGCCGCGGCCAATCTTCATCTTCCAACTGCCCCGAACGCACACGGGTTTGATCAATCCGACCCAACGAAGAGAGCATACGCAGCATCAGAGATTCCGCGGGCATCTCCATGGAGAACACCATCACCGGCTTATCGCTAGCAATAACCGCATGCTCCACCAAATTCATGGCAAAAGTGGTTTTACCCATTGACGGGCGGCCCGCGATAATCACCAAATCTGAGGGCTGTAAGCCTGAAGTCATCTCATCGAGGTCACGAAACCCCGAGGAGAGACCTGTCATTTCACCCTTTAGGTTGAACAGCTCATCAATGCGATCAACGGCTTTGGTTAGCAGTTCACTCATGCCGATAGGACCGCCCGTTTTCGGCCGCTCTTCGGCAATCTGAAAGACTAGTCGCTCAGCTTCGTTAAGCAGCTCATCAGCAGGACGGCCCTGCGGGGAAAACGCCCCGTCAGCAATTTGATTGGCCGCACGGATTAATTTGCGCAGCGTTGCCCGCTCGCGAACGATATCCGCATAAGCACGAATATTACTGGCAGAAGGCGTGTTGCGGGCCAGCTCAGCTAAGAATGCCAAACCACCCACCGTATCCAACTGATCACGCGCTTCTAATGCCTCTGACAGCGTTATAACGTCAAGCGGCTGCCCGGATTCGGCCAAATGAATCATCACATTGAATACCAAGCGATGCTCATAGCGGTAAAAATCATCCGCCACCAACCGTTCCGAAACATTGTCCCAGGCTTGGTTATCCAACATTAGCCCACCTAGCACCGACTGCTCCGCCTCAAGAGAGTGCGGCGGCAGCTTTATCGCTGCCGTTTCCTGATCAGCAGAAGGCTGGTCCTGCATAGTGAGCTCCTTAATCATAAAGCGTAGCCAATAACGATGACTATCTTAGCGGGACAATCTCAAACCCACCATAAGCGACCTATCTACGCCAAGCGACGTTCAAAAAAATTCGACCCACACCTCAAACGTTTTTGACCGCGCTTAGAACGGTTTAGATTAAAAAGACAAAGGGCGCGGGAAGACCCGCGCCCTTTGAGGCGTCAGCGTTGGCGAGAGCGTTTACTCTGCGACAACAACCACGCGAACAACAGCATCTACTTCTGCATGCAGGTGTAGAGCGATGTCGTATTCGCCAGTTTGGCGAATCGGACCTTGCGGCATACGTACTTCGCTCTTGGCAACTTCGATGCCAGCAGAGGAAATAGCGTCGGCCAAGTCACGAGGACCGATAGAACCGAACAGTTTGCCTTCATCGCCTGCTTTAGAAACCAACGACAATTCGATGTCGTTAAGCTGCTCAGCACGCGCTTCAGCTTCTGCTTTACGCTCAGCGGCTTGGGCTTCAAGCTCAGCACGCTGGGCTTTGAATGCTTCAACGTTATCTTTGGTTGCCGGCACGGCTAGGCCGTAAGGAACCAAATAGTTACGACCATAACCGGGCTTTACAGTGACTTTGTCACCCAGGCCGCCCAGCTTACCAATGTTGTCGAGCAGAATGACTTCCATCTCGTAAACCTCTTGTCAGTTGCTGCGGGCAAGGCGTGCGCGAACGTTCGCGAATGTATCAATCAGCCCCAACAGCAGCACAATGAGAATCGTGGGCCAGGTCGTGATCAGTAGCACATAAAATGCCACCAGCCACAGCCCGTTCATCCCCTTTATTCCAATAAACCCATGCACTAGCGCAATGCCAGCTACCAGCAGTGGAATCCAACCAAGCATTGCCAGAGCGTGCGCTCCCAACACCATACCCCCCACACCAAGCACGACTAAAACAGCCAGCTCTTTGGGCGATAGGCGCAGTGCGTGAAACTCTTCGCGGAAGCCGCCTGGGTTATAAAGCCCAGCTTGCCAGCTTCGCGCCAAAGCCAAACACGCAATAGCGGCCAACAATACCACCAAGCCTGTTACACCACCGATCACCATAGCGGCGAGCGTGGGTGCATCAATACCTTGGTTAGCAAACTCTGTCAGCATGCGATCAATCTCAGTAGAGCTTGCTCGCAGTTGCTCCAGCATCAACTCTGTTCCACCTGGCGGTATAAAGATGCCGAGTTGAACCATAACCGCTGCCGCCAATGTGCCAACGATTAACGCTTCACTCCAACGCATCCTCTCACGCAAAATGACTGCCATCAGCGTTACTAGCAGTACGCTAGCAAGTGGAATGACGTCACCTTGAGACCACCAGAAACCCGCAGGTAGTGCAGCAGCGATAATTACCGGAAGCGCAGGTGCAAAACCTTTGCGCAAGGTAACTAGCGCGGCGATGGCTGCCCCTAACCAGAACAGCCAAGGCACTAGCGTCGCTAACGCCGCCCCGCCAATGGCATAGGGCGTGCTCCGCATGAGCCATCTCGCCAGTGCCAGCATCACGTTAAACGCTTACTGATGGCTATCGGAGTAGGGCAGCAGTGCCAGGTAACGCGAACGCTTGATAGCAGTCGCCAACTGACGCTGATAGCGTGCTTTGGTGCCGGTAATACGGCTCGGAACGATCTTGCCGGTTTCGGTGATGTAAGCCTTCAGCGTATCGAGATCTTTGTAGTCGATCTGCTTGACGCCTTCAGCAGTGAAGCGGCAAAACTTACGGCGACGGAAAAAACGTGCCATGGACTAGCTCCTTAAAACGTGCGGTGGATGAAATTAGGCAGTTTCTTCTTCAGCTTCTTCTGCGCGCGGTTTGTCTTCGCGACGCGGACGCTTTTCTTCTGCCGGCTTCATCATCGGAGAAGCTTCGGTGATCGCTTCTTTACAGCGAACAACCAAGCTGCGGATGATGGCATCGTTGAAACGGAAGATGTTCTCGATTTCTTCGAGAGTCTCGCCGGTGCACTCAACGTTCATCAGCACGTAGTGGGCTTTGTGGATCTTGTTGATCGGGTAAGCCAGGTGACGACGGCCCCAATCTTCCAAGCGATGCACAGTGCCACCGTTTTCGGTAACAATGCTGGTGTAGCGCTCGACCATAGCCGGCACTTGCTCGCTCTGATCCGGGTGGACCATAAACACGATTTCATAATGACGCATGGAATCTCCTTGCGGTTTGACAGCTTCCGGTGTGTATTGACACAGCTGTATCAATGACGACAGGGAAGCAAGGAGTTAACTGAAATGCCCGTTGCTCACCGCGAACGATGTCATTTGGGGCATCAAGCAGAACTGTTTTTCGTATTAACTGTTAACCAATACGAGCGCCCGCTTAAAGTTAAACGGGCGAAAGCATTCTAGTGGGCTAGTGCTTAACTTGCAAGCCGCCTCTGCCGAACAGCTTCAAACAAACAAATGCCTGTCGCGACCGATACGTTCAGGCTGGACACCTGTCCGGCCATAGGCAACTTTGCCAAGTTATCGCAGGCTTCCCTGGTTAACCGGCGCATGCCCTTCCCTTCAGCGCCCATCACTAATGCAGTCGGGCCAGTCATATCAATCTCAAACAGGCTAGCCTCAGCTTCACCAGCAGTACCAGTAATCCATACACCGGCATCTTTTAGCTTAGCCAATGTACGCGATAGGTTAGTAACCTGATAAACAGGCACCACCTCGGCTGCGCCGCAAGCCACTTTCCGCACCGTCGCGTTCAGCGGCGCGGCTTTATCCTTAGCCACAATCACACCGTGAGCACCGGCGGCATCCGCGCTGCGCAGGCACGCACCAAAGTTATGGACATCGGTAACACCATCCAGCACTAACAATAGCGGCGGTGCAGACGCTTGCCATGCGCGTAGCTTCAACCACAACGACTCTTCCCCTTCGGGAACCAGCGGCGGGCAAAATGCCACAACTCCTTGGTGGGCCGCACCCTGCGTAAGCTGATCCAGCAAGTCGCGAGACTGCTCTTTAATCCGCGCACCACGAGCCTGAGCACTCGCAACCACTTCCTTCAAGCGGTTACCCGCTCCTTGCTGCACCCACAACTCAAGGGGCGTTTCGCCCCGCTCCAGCAGACTTTCCAGGGCGTGAACGCCATACACTTGGTCTAGCCCATCCGGAGTACGAACAGCCGGACGCGAGCTACGTCGAGACGACGATTTCATGCTCAACCCTTATTCGGTGATGGTTTACGCGGGCCATTACGCGTGCGTCTTGGCCCACGGCGCGTCGGCTGCTTATCAGCTGATGCTGCTTTGCTAGCTCCCCCTTCTACTCCAGCACCAGCTTCTCCACCGCGGCGTTTGCGCGGCTGGCGGCGTGGCCGGGGTTTCTCGTCAGCTAAACCAAAGTCGATCTTACGATCATCCATATCTACCCGCGCAACCTGAACCGTAAGCCCGTCACCCAAGCGGTAGGTCGTGCCTGTGCGCTCACCTTTGAGGCGATGCTTCTCTGCCTCATAGTGGTAGTAGTCAGAGGGCAGCGAGGTGACATGCACCAACCCTTCGACATAGAAGTCATCCAGTCGCACAAACAAGCCAAACTGAGTCACTGAGGCGATAGTACCTTCGAACGTTTCGCCCAGCTTATCGGACATAAACTCACACTTAAGCCAACTTTCAACATCACGGGTTGCTTCATCAGCCCGCCGCTCGGTCATTGAGCAGTGCTCACCCAACTCAAGCATTTGCTCGAAGGTATAAGGGCACCACTTGCTTGGCGGATCAACCGGTGCGCCTTCTACCCGAACAACCGTATTGGTTTGCCGTGGCCCGCGAATGACTGAGCGAATGGCGCGATGCACCAATAGATCAGGGTAACGACGAATCGGTGAAGTGAAGTGCGCATAGGCCTGGTAAGCCAAGCCAAAATGGCCCTCATTCTGGGGCGAATAAACCGCCTGGTTCATTGAGCGCAGCATGACAGTTTGGATGATGTCAGCATCTGGGCGATCAATAATCGCCTCACGTAACGCTTGATAGTCTTGAGGCGTCGGCATGTCGCCACCACCAACGGAAAGCCCCAGCTCGCTCAAGAACAGACGCAGTTTATCAAGACGTTCCGGGGTCGGGCGCTCGTGAATACGGTAAAGAGCGGGCAAGTCATGCTTATCCAGGAAGCGCGCGGTAGCCACATTGGCCGCCAGCATACACTCCTCAATTAGCTTATGAGCATCGTTGCGAGTACGCGGGACAATTTTTTCAATCTTGCGCTCATCATTGAAGATAATCGCTGTTTCGGTGGTGTCAAAATCAATCGCACCACGCTCTTCTCGGGCACTACGCAGCAGGCCATAAAGCTCGTGCAAATTTTGCAACGGCTTCACTAGCGCCTTGTGCTCATTGCGCAGCGCTTCCCCTTCATCACTCTCTTTATCGAGGATGGCCGCCACTTTATTGTAGGTCAGGCGAGCGTGGGAGTTCATTACCGCCTCATAGAATGAGTAGCGGCTAATAGCGCCCGTCTTGGAGATATTCATCTCGCAAACCATCACAAGGCGATCTACTTGGGGATTTAACGAACACAAGCCATTTGAGAGCAGCTCAGGCAGCATCGGCACAACCTGGCCTGGGAAGTACACCGAGTTCCCCCGCGTACGCGCCTCATCATCAAGCGCAGTCCCCGGGCGCACGTAGTGCGATACATCAGCAATCGCTACCAGCAGCTTCCAACTGCCCGACTTGGTCTTCCAAGCGCATACCGCATCGTCAAAGTCTTTGGCGGACTCATCGTCAATGGTGACCAACGGAATCTCACGCAGATCGACACGGTGTTGCTTATCTTCCTCTAATACTTCTGCTGAAATACCGCTGGTTTGGTCAAGCACTTCTGGCGGAAACTCAGCGGGTATATCGTAGCTACGAATCGCGATATCTATTTCCATGCCAGGATCCATCCGTTCACCCAGCACTTCGATAACTTCACCAACTGGCTGAACTCGCGTAGCCGGCTGCTGAACGATTTTCGCTGATATCACCTGCCCATCTTTCGCGCCAGCGCTTGCAGTATGAGGAATGATAACTTCCTGGGTAATGCGGGGATTCTCAGGAATCAGCACACCAAACTCAGGTGAATTACTACGGTATACACCCACAATCGTTTGGGTATTTCTCGCAATCACATCGGCAATAGTCGCCTCATCACGACCGCGGCGGTCGCGGCCACTAACACGCGCCAGCACATAATCGCCGTGGAAAACACGGCGCATCTGACGAGGGGGCAATACTAAGTCTGGCTTTTTACCATCATCACGCAGTAGGAAGCCAAAACCATCTCGGTGGCCCAGTACCTTCCCTTTAATAAGGTCAAGTTTATCAATTAGTGCATAAGCGCCGCGACGATCGCGCAGCACCTGACCATCACGCTCCATGGCAGCCATACGACGGCGAATAGCTTCAAGATGATCTTCATCTTCAATGCCGAGCATGCGGCTCATATTTTCGTGGGTTATTGGCTTGCCGTACGTTTCCAGGGCAGCTAATAAATACTCGCGGCTGGGCGCAGGATTATCATACTTTTGCGCCTCGCGCTCGGCGTGCGGATCATCACTCAACGTCCAGTACTTCATGCGATCAACATCCTTGATTGCGTTTGCGGGAGGCAGACAGTTTGCGCAGGCGCAGTGCGCTGCGGGCGGGGGGATTCAGCCATTGATCGACTGAAAAACATCATGTTTGGTTTGGTCATAACTGCATTATAGCGCTGCCCGCTCAATCACCCAACCACCTAGCACGGCAATTGTACGATTTTAATGATAAAAAACAGTTACCGGGTCTTGCATTTAAGCGTGGCCTCGGTATCATACGCGCCACTTGCCCAGATGGCGGAATTGGTAGACGCGCTAGCTTCAGGTGCTAGTGTCCGTATGGACGTGGA
>NZ_JABASV010000017.1 GCF_016107625.1 Vreelandella alkaliphila | reverse complement strand
AGTTGGTAGAGCAAATGACTGTTAATCATTGGGTCGCAGGTTCGAGTCCTGCTCGGGGAGCCACTCTGTTTTTTATCTTCCAGCTTTGCTTTTCTCGTAAGCATTACCTGCGTTGCCGCCAGCTTATATCGAGCGATTGACATCTCAATGCTTTATTTATGATAACACTCAGTGCCCTCTGGCATTTGGGTGATTTTTTGTGCCTCTCGGTTGGCGGACGTATAGACTGTTTTGGATACTCATTATTTGGGAAGGTGCTCGTGGGAAAAGCTGTCGGTTTGCATGCGCTACAGGTATTTAAGTGTCTAAGTGACGAAACGCGGTTAATGCTGGTGCTCTTGATCGCCAAAGAGCAATCGTTGTGTGTGTGCGAAATGACCTATGCGCTAGAGGAGTCGCAGCCTAAAGTATCGCGTCATTTAGCCCAGTTGCGTCAGTGTGGATTGCTAATCGATCAGAGGGAGGGGCAGTGGGTATACTATCGCTTGTCGCCTGATCTGCCAGACTGGGTGCGGGCTACTATTGACGCTGGCGCCGAAGGTAGCGCAGTACGTCTCCAGGCGCTAGTCCTGCGGCTAGCGAAAATGGGCGACCGACCGGCACGGCGGGCAGCACTATGCTAATAACTAGCCAATAAAAAAACGCCGACCTTTGCTTTAGGTCGGCGTTCGTTAGTTAGCGCTTAGTAATTCGTTTAACGCTTAGCCATGCGTTGTGCGCCCTGAAGATGGGCGTAGTCGAGTAAGATTTCGGCGGCTTCTAGTACATGGGCGCGATCAACCGGCATGTCTTTATCCTTATCCTCCTCGTTAGCAGCGTCTGCTTCGCTACCTTCGGACTGCGAATTATCGCTGCGCGCATCCATCCACTCATCCAGCTCTGGCAGGTTTAAAGCGCGACGGCGTTGGTTTTCAAGTGAAAGCTGTTCAGCTTCTTGCGCTTCTAGCTCTCGTTGGCGCTGTTCGCGGTTCAGGCTGACGCTGGTGTGCTGTTCGCGTAGCTGGCGAGCCAATGTGGACTGGCGCTCTAGATAGCGGAAGTTAGGATTCTCGTTGGCACGTTCTTGGTGTTGAGAAGTCAGTGCGGCGAGGGTGTTTTCTGGGTCGCCATAGCGGCGGTATTGAACGTTCTGCACGGTATCCCAAGCAAGAGCATTATCTAGACTGCTTTCACCAATGCGTTCTGGGTCAATCAGGCTGGGGAATATAATGTCGGGTTCAACACCGCGGTTTTGGGTGCTATCACCTGAAATACGGTAAAACTTGGCACGGGTAAGCTTGATTTGACCATGGCTAAGATCATTGAGCGTTTGTACGGTGCCTTTGCCAAAGGTGGGGGCGCCTACCACAATGCCGCGGCCATAATCTTGAATAGCGCCAGCAAAAATCTCCGATGCTGACGCGGAAAGACGGTTAACCAGTACGGTTAGTGGCCCGTCGTAAGTCGTGCCTGCGTCGGTGTCGCCGTAGAGCTGAATGCGACCTTGGGCATCACGAACCTGTACGGTTGGGCCTCGGTCAATAAACAG
This sequence comes from Vreelandella alkaliphila, assembly GCF_016107625.1. Lineage (GTDB taxonomy): Bacteria > Pseudomonadota > Gammaproteobacteria > Pseudomonadales > Halomonadaceae > Vreelandella > Vreelandella alkaliphila. The sequence goes on along the minus strand of NZ_JABASV010000017.1, from coordinate 52,662 downwards.
GCCTATCAAGGAGTTGGCTTCTTGAAGTGCGCCACCGCCATTATTGCGAAGATCTAGGACAATACCTTCAATGCCTTCTTTCTTGAGGCTTTCAATTTCTCGAGCGACGTCGCGGGTGGTGCTGCGATACTCATCCTCACCGGCTTGCCAGGCATCGAAGTCGACGTAGAACGTCGGAATGTTAATCACGCCAATGCGATGAGGTTTGCCGTCTCGCTCAATGTTTATCACTTCGCTATGCGCTGCCTGATCTTCCAGGCTGACGGTGTCGCGAGTAATTTCAACAATTTGTGAGCGGGTCATGTCCACTGCTTGGGCAGGCACCACGTCCAGACGTACAACGGAGCCTTTAGGACCGCGAATCAGGTCGACGACGTTGTCCAGGCGCATGCCTACCACATTGACCATGTCGCCTTCTTCTTGGCCCACGGCAATAATTCGGTCGGCGGGTTCAAGCACGCCCGCTCGGTCGGCAGGGCCACCGGGAACCAGGCTGGAGACCTTAACGTATTCGCCATCAGCTTGAAGTAGTGCGCCGATACCCTCAAGTGAAAGGCTCATTTGAATATCAAACGATTCGCTTTGACGAGGGGAGAGGTAACTGGTGTGAGGGTCGATAGTGCTGGAGGCTGCCGCCATGATTAACCCAAAGACGTCTTCAGACTCTGACTGACGCAAGCGGGATAGTTGTCCTTCATAGCGCTGGCGCAGATTGTTTTCTATCTGCTCGTCATCTTGGTCGGTTAGAGCAAGCGTCAGTGCATCGTTTTTGAGCCGTTTGCGCCATAGTTCGTCTAATTCACTTTCGCGGGTTGCCCATGGGGCGTCTTTGCGATCAACCTCTAAGCGCTCGTCGCTATCGAATTCGAATGAAAGCCCTTCATCAAGACGTTCTAGCAACCACTCTAGGCGAGCGGTGTGGCGTTCGCTGAGGCGATTATAAAGTGCAAATGCATCGTCAAGGTCACCGTCGAAAAGTGCTTCTGCCATGTCGCGCTCTAAGTGGCGATAAGGCTCTATATCGCGGCTCAATAGGTAGGAGCGCTGGCCGTCCAGAATGTCTAGATAGCGTTGGAAAGCTTCCGCTGACCACTGCTCGTCGAAGTTAATATCGGCATAATGCCCATAGCGAAGTGAATCCGCTATTTCCTCTGCCGCTTGGCGTTGTTCGTCGGTCGGCTCAAGTTGCGCCAGCGCTGCTGGGCTGGCAATGACCAGCATCACAGCAAGGGCGACCGAGCGCGAAAACGTTGCAAACAAGCTCATCAGTCAAGCTCTCCCGGATTTGTGTACACTTATTCTTCCCTAGACCCGCAGATAGCCTATGAGTTGCGTAGGCCGAGGGAGCATTGTAGCAGGTCATTTAGCCTGTGATACTCAATCATTACTGTTATGAGGATTTCTATGTCCGAAGCTTTCAACGCGGACCGTGTAACGCGGCTATGTGATTTTCTGCATCAATCGCCTACGCCCTGGCATGCGACTCGCTGTATGGCGGAGCGTTTGGAGCAGGCGGGCTTTGTGCGTCTTGAGGAGACGGCTAACTGGCAGCTTGAGCCGGGCAAGCGCTATTACGTGACGCGCAATGATTCGTCAGTGATTGCATTTCAGCTGCCTGCTGAGAAGTTAACCAGCCTACGCATGTTGGGTGCGCACACGGACAGCCCGGGGCTGCGTTTGAAACCCAATGCCACCCATTATGCCGCGGGATGGATGCAGTTGGGGGTGCAAGTATATGGTGGTGTGTTGTTAGCCCCGTGGTTTGATCGCGACTTGGGGTTGGCAGGGCGTGTGCATGTACGTCACGCCGATGGTCATTTAGAAAGTGTGCTGCTAAATGTGGACCGGCCGATTGCCATGGTGCCTAGTTTGGCGATTCATTTAGACCGCGATGTAAACGCTGGGCGTGTTATTAACCCACAAACGCAAATGTCGCCTGTTGTGATGCAGAGTGATAGCGCGCAGCTTAGCGACTTATTGGCTGATTGGTTGGAAGAGCAGCATGGCCTGCGCGCTGTGGAAGTCGTTGACTTTGAGTTAGGGTTTTATGACGTACAACCGCCATCGTTGGTAGGGTTGCGTCAGGAGTTGGTCGCCAGTGCGCGGCTAGATAACTTACTGTCGTGTTTTGTGGGGCTCGAGGCGATGCTGGCGTGTGATGCTAGCCAGGGGGCCTTATTGGTTGCTAATGACCATGAAGAGGTGGGTAGTGCCAGTGCATGCGGTGCTCAGGGGCCTTTCTTAGGTGATGTGCTGAAGCGTTTAAATGCCCAGGTAGGTGGTGCGACTGAAGAGTCGCTGATTCAGCTGATTCAGTCATCGCTTATGATTTCATGCGATAACGCTCATGCTTTACACCCGAATTTCCAAGACAAGCACGATGAACGTCATGGCCCTGCAATTAATGGTGGCCCAGTTATTAAGGTAAATGCTAATCAGCGTTATGCCACTAACAGTGTAACGGGGGCGCTGTTTCGGGATGTGTGTCGTGAGGCAGATGTGCCCGTACAGTCGTTTGTTACTCGTTCAGATATGGGTTGTGGTAGCACTATCGGGCCGATTACGGCTACTGAGGTGGGCGTGCCGACGATTGATGTAGGGCTTCCTCAGTGGGCAATGCATTCAGTTCGCGAAACAGCAGGTACCCGAGATGTTGATTATTTGACCCAGGCGTTGACGGTGTTTTTGAATCGTTCTGATTTGTGCTGAGTACATTGCTGATCAATAACGAAAAAAGCCCGCTGACTGAGTCAGCGGGCTTTCAATATTCGTGTGGTGGCTACGCCCTGATTTGAACAGGGGACCCCATCATTATGAGTGATGTGCTCTAACCAGCTGAGCTACGTAGCCATTCAACGGGGGCGAATATTACTCAGTAGCCCGTCGTTCGTCAAGTGTTTCTTTTTTTGTTTATCAAGCGGCAGCTGATCAGACGTTAAAACGGAAATGAATAACATCGCCATCTTTAACGATGTAATCCTTACCTTCTAAGCGCCATTTGCCAGCATCTTTAGCCCCTTGCTCGCCATTGAGAGCGACAAAGTCTTCGTAAGCAACCACTTCCGCGCGGATAAAACCTTTCTGGAAATCGGTGTGAATCACGCCAGCGGCTTCTGGGGCGCTAGCGCCTTCTTTCACTGTCCAGGCGCGGACTTCTTTAACGCCAGCGGTGAAATATGTTTGTAGGCCAAGCAGGGCATAGCCTGCGCGAATGACGCGATCAAGCCCTGGCTCTTCCATGCCCATTTCTGATAGGAACATGCTACGTTCTTCGTCATCCAGCTCGGCAATCTCAGCTTCTAACTGGTTACATACCGGCACCACTGCAGCGCCTTCTTCTGCCGCAATCTCATTAACGATATCCAGGTAGGGATTGTTCTCGAAGCCATCCTCGTTAACGTTGGCAATGTACATGGTGGGCTTGAGCGTTAAGAAACCGAAGCTCTTAATCTGGCGCTTCTCATCTTCATCAAGACCAAAGCTACGCAGCGGCATACCTTCAGCGAGATGTGGCTGAATGCGGTCAAGAATGGCCTTGGTGGCAGTGGCATCTTTGTCGCCGCCTTTCACTGCACGAACGAGGCGTTGGCTGGCTTTTTCGACGGTATCCAGGTCGGCAAGTGCCAGTTCCAAGTTGATGGTTTCAATATCTGCCCGTGGGTCCACTTGGTTGGCAACGTGGATTACGTTGTCATTATCAAAGCAGCGTACGACATGGGCGATCGCCTGGGTTTCGCGAATATTGGCCAAGAACTTGTTGCCCAAGCCTTCGCCTTTGGATGCCCCGGCGACTAAGCCTGCGATATCGACAAATTCCATTGTTGTCGGCAGCACTTTTTGTGGCTTGACGATCTCCGCAAGCTTATCAAGTCGCGGGTCAGGCATTGGTACTATGCCTACGTTCGGCTCAATGGTGCAGAATGGGAAGTTTTCTGCATCAATACCTGATTTGGTCAGCGCATTAAAAAGCGTGGATTTGCCTACATTAGGTAGGCCGACGATACCGCAGTTAAAGCCCATAAATTACTTCCTGGCCGCTAGGGCAGCGCAACAAGGGAAGCGTCTGCCAATATTGAAAAAAGGGCGTGCTAGAACGCCTGATTATAAAGGTGCTTATTAAGTGTGCTGCTATTTTACGCTATGAAGGCGGTTCATGGCTTTAGCCCAGTCGCCAGAGAGTGCAAGTGGTAGCGTAGCTAGGCACTCATCCAAAGCGCTTTCAATGGCTTCCCGTTCGGCTTTGCCGGGTCGGCCTAGCACATAGTTAACGACCTGACGTGCTTCTCCTGGGTGGCCAATGCCAATTCTTACCCGATGAAACTGCTTCTGGTTGCCTAAGGCGCTAATAATGTCTCGCAAGCCGTTATGACCGCCATGGCCACCGCCGGTCTTATAGCGTGCCTGTCCTGGCGGAAGGTCTAGCTCATCATGAGCAACCAGTAAATTGTCAGGCGTTAGTTTGAAAAACTGTGCAAGCGCTGCGACGGCAGCACCGCTACGATTCATAAAAGTAGTGGGGTTGAGAAGGTGCAGTTCATGGTCGCCAACACGTGCTTTGGCGTACAGGCCCAAAAATTTCTTTTCCGGGCGAAGCTCTGTGTGCGCACTGCGTGCAATGGCGTCTACCAGCCAAAAGCCCGCATTATGGCGAGTTGCATCGTAATCTGCACCGGGGTTTCCCAGGCCAATAATGGCCGTTACCTGGCTCATTGTCCCACCTCATAAAAATTTCTAGACGAAATTTTCGACGTCATGTCAGGCCGCAAAAAAAAATCAAGCGCCGAAGCGCTTGATTTTATCATTCCTGAGCCATGCAGGCATGACCCAGGTGGCACTGAAAAGCATCAGTTGGCAGCGCCGAGAGCTAGCGCTTTACTCAGCGCTGGACTCTTCTTCGCCTTCACCTTCGCTCTCTTCATCATCACCGCCACGTACTTTTACTTTGGTGATGCTTAGAACGGCGTTGTCATGCTCTTCACCGTGAGACAGGTCAACAGACGTAACGCCTGCAGGCAAGGTCAGGTCAGACAGGTGAAGGGTGGTGCCCAGCTCGACGTTGCTGATATCAACTTCCAGGAAGTCCGGAAGATCTTTCGGCAAGCAGCTAATGGCTACTTCATTGGCCAGGACGTGCAGTTCGCCGCCTTGATCTTTGATGCCGACACACTTCTCTTCGCCAACGACGTGCAGCGGCACGTTCATGGTGATTTCGTGAGTAGCGTCAACACGCAGGAAGTCAGCGTGGGTTAACAGCGGCTTGAATGGGTGACGCTGTAGGTCACGAACAACCACTTGCTCTTCAGTACCGTCGATGACCAGTTTGATCACCGAAGAGAAGAAGGACTCGTCTTCAATCGCTTTGTAGAAAGCAGTTTTTTCTACAGAGATAGACTGAGCGCCTTTTTCACCGCCATAAACAACGGCCGGTACTTGTTGGTTCGCACGACGCAGGCGGCGGCTCGCACCTTTCCCCAGGTCGTTACGAACGCTGGCTTTCAGGATAAAATCAGACATTTAATTTGCCTCTTGGTTTAAGTAAGGAAACGCCGCCGACCGCGACCAGACGACGACGCTTCCAGGGCCCCAATAGGGGGCTACTGCGTCAGGCGATTAGTGGAACATCGCGCTAACGGATTCTTCGTTGCTGACTCGACGGATGGCTTCCGCGATGAGTCCGGCAACGCTCAGCTGGCGAATTTTTCCGCTGCGACGGGCAGTGTCGGAAAGCGGAATGGTGTCGGTCACGACAACCTCGTCCAGCACCGAGTTGGTAATATTGTCGACGGCAGGGCCAGACAATATCGGGTGTGTTGCATAAGCGACAACGCGTGCTGCGCCGTGATCTTTTAGCGCTTCGCCAGCTTTGCAGAGCGTGCCAGCGGTATCAATCATGTCATCGACAACCACACAGGTGCGGCCTTCGATTTCACCGATGATGTGCATTACCTGGGCCTGATTGGCCTGGGGGCGACGCTTATCAATAATGGCAAGATCCGCGTTAAGCTGTTTGGCGATAGCGCGAGCGCGCACAACGCCACCGACATCGGGAGAAACCACAACAAGGTCGTCATAGTTCTGGCGCTCGATGTCGTCCAGCAAAATGGGCGAGCCGTAAACGTTGTCAACCGGTACGTCGAAGAAACCTTGAATTTGGTCAGCGTGCAGATCCATCGTCATAACGCGATCAACGCCAGCTTTTACCATCATATCAGCAACAACTTTTGCTGAGATGGGAACGCGAGCTGAACGGACGCGACGATCCTGGCGTGCATAGCCAAAATAGGGAACGACTGCCGTAATACGGGCAGCTGAGGCGCGACGCAGGGCGTCCACCATCAAAATCAGTTCCATCAGGTTATCGTTCGTGGGGGCACAGGTGGATTGCAGGATGAACACATCCTTACCACGCACGTTCTCATTGATCTCGACCGCGATTTCGCCGTCGCTAAATTGACCGACCGTAGCATTACCCATACGGCTGTCTAAGCTCTCGGCAATCTTTTGAGCGAGTTCGGGATTGGCATTCCCGGTGAAAACCATCAATTTTGACACGCGCAGCCACCTTTGCAGTGTTGGGGATCAGGGGAGAAAACGCAGATCATAATTAGGTTGGCTGGGGTACCAGGATTCGAACCTGGGAATGCCGATACCAAAAACCGGTGCCTTACCACTTGGCGATACCCCAGCAATAAACCTAATGCGATGACCGGGCGCTTTCAGCGGCCCAGAGCATCTTGTAGGGGAGAGGTGTTGAGTCCGCGCGCTACCCATGAATGCCAATATTGACCTGCCATATGTGCGACGGCTTGCGCGGCTTGCTGTGAATCGAAAGCCGCAAACAAGCAGGCGCCGGTACCGGTCAACCGACTAGGTGCATGCTGCGTGAGCCAGTCTAATGCTTCCGCAATTGGCGGATAGCGTTTTTTGACGATAGCTTCGCAGTCGTTACGCCACTCCGGCGCTCCCCCCTGCAGTGCGCGCGCCATAGTAATGGGGAGGCTGTCGCGTGTCAATTCCGGGTCTTGGAAGATTGCTGGTGTTGAGACGCTAACACCTGGATGGATGACCACGAACCAGGGCGTATCTAGCGTGACAGAAGTAAGCTTTTCGCCAACGCCTTCCGCCCAAGCGCTGTGACCGTGAACGAATACCGGGACATCGGCACCTAGTGCCAACCCTAGTTTTGCAAGCGCTTCTCTACTTAGTCCTAGTTGCCATAGGTGATTCAACCCGACCAGGGTGGTCGCTGCATTAGAGCTTCCACCGCCAAGACCGCCTCCCATCGGCAGATTTTTTTCGATGGCGACTGAGACGCCTTGCTGAATGCCGCTTGCCTGTTGCAACAATTGTGCTGCACGTACAATTAAATTGTCGTTATGGGCAACGCCACTAAGAGTGTTGGAAAGCGTAATGGCGCTGTCAGTGCGTGGCGTGAAGGTAAGGTAATCACACAAATCGATAAACTGAAAAAGCGTTTGCAGCTCGTGATAGCCGTCTTGACGACGGCCTACGATATGCAACATGCGGTTTAGCTTAGCGGGAGCAGGCAGTGTCAACGCCGAGGGTGTTGCAGGCATGTGATCTCTCTACTGATCTAGGAGTCCGAGTTAGTGGATTGCCACTGATTGACGACCAGGGTGATGCGCAGGTCGCCGTAGTTCATCACTAGTCGACGAGGCAGCCACATGCCCTCTACTTGCTCCCAATCGCGGTAGTCGATCTCCCAACCATCTTGCTGTAAGTGGTTAGGGAAGCCGAGTTCGTCTGATTCCAACTGGTAGCTGGCGTGCTCGCCCGGTAGGCCTCGTACCCAGTTAGGCATGGCGCGAACCGGCAATGACCAGCCAAGTTGCTCTTCCATTAATGCTTCCGGTGTTTCGGCTTCAAAGCGACCATCGCTAGTGGTTAGCGAAAAGCGCCCTTCGCGACCTTCTAGCACGCTGCGTCCGCCGCCAAAGGGGCCACTGATTAGCATGCGGAAGTAGTGGGGGTGTTGATTCCAGTCTAGGTTGGCGCTGGTATTTTCCTGGGGGGTGCGCAGCCCTGCTTTGCCCACGAGTGTCCAGGTATCGAAGGCTTCAACGTCGGCTTGCTGGCGCTCCCATTGTCCAGCCTGACGTCCGCCATCGTCTACAGGCGCTTGGGTGGCGCATCCGGCCAGCGTTAACAGGGCAATACCGGCCAGTAACAAGCGAGTTGAGCGCCTGCAGATTGATAAACGGCTCGCGGGCAGGGAATTGGTCAACATAAACTGGCTCCATGTCAGTACTGCGTAAACTATCTTTCATAAGGGCATGCTTTTATAAGGGCATGCCGTATTAGGGCGTGCTTAACGGTGTTAGTTCAGGATGGCGCTCAAGTAAGTCATCAATTTGCGGGTGATAGCTTGCCCGTTGAAGAATGCGCTCAATAAGCTGGCGTGCTTCTTCACTGCGCCCTAGGGCATGAAGAACTTCGGCTAAATGAGCGGCAATTTCTTGATCAGGCACTTGTGCGTAGGCGCTCTCTAACCACGCAAGTGCATTGTCAGGCTGGCCGAGCCGGAAATAGACCCAGCCCATGCTGTCGAGTATTGCAGGGTTGTTGGGATCTGCTTCATAGGCACGCTCAATCAAATCACGTGCTTCTTCAAGACGACCCTGGAGGTTCAGGTCGGCAAGCGTGTAGCCTAATGCGTTTAATGCATCTGCATTATCAGGTTCGGTATGCAGTATTTGGCGCAGATCGCGCTCCATCGCTTCAATATCGCCCGTTTCCCACGCGCGCATTGCCCTTAAATAAAGCAGGCTGGTGTCATCTGGCGTACGAGCCAGCTCTCTATCAAGTAGTGCCATGGCATCTTCTTGCAGATTAAATTCATCCAGTAGCTGTATTTCTAGCATTACCAGCTCGCCGAAGTAGTCGTCATGGCGCATTCGCTCAACACGCAGCATAGCGCGAGCATCTAGCAGGCGATCATTTTCAATCAGCATACGTGCAGCGGCGGCTCGGGCCGGAAGAAACTCGTTGCCGTCTTGTACTTGCCGATAATAAAGCAGCGCGTTATCGACTTCTCCTTGGGATTGGGCAATGGCCCCCAATAAGAAGTAGGCAGTGTTAGGTACGCGTTCCTGACCAATCAGAGGTTGCAGTAATCGATACGCTGGCTCGCTATGGCCTTCTTCCAAATAGAGTTGGGCGAGAGCAATACGTAATTCTTCGTTACCACCATGCGTTTCTAACAACGTAGTGGTGTGTGCTTCCGCAGCGGTAATGTTGTTCAGGCGAATTTCAGCTTGGGCTAACATTAATATAAAACGGACATCATCGGGCGCTAAATCTAGCCCCCTTTGAGCGGCGTTCTGAGCACCACGATGATCTCCAGTCTCTAATGCTAGGCGCGCCTTAGCAAGCCACAAAGCGGCAGATTCAGGTGACAGCTGCGTTACTTGATCCAGATGCTGTTGCGCTTGACGTGTTTGCCCTAGTGCTGACTCGATCAGTGCGGCGCCAAGTAAAACATCGCTATGGAATTCATTTTTCTGAGCGCCAGGCTGGGCAAGATAATCGCGCAATGGTTGGATTAATAGGCTCAGTGGCGCCTCTTCGGCCACAGCCGCCTCAGAAAAAGCGGCTATTTCGCCATTGCCCCCTGCTTCGGTGATCGCCAGACGCTGCTCTAAGCTGTCCAGCCAGTCTCCGCGTTGCAATGAGAGGGTTGCCAGCAATCTGTTCGGCAGCTCTGCTTGAGGGGCTAATTCACGCCAACGTATCGCGGAGGCTTCCATTAATGCGACATCATTGCCAAAGCGTGCTGCAAAGGTGGCGCGCTCGGCTAACGCAGGGTTGCGATAGCGCCGGGACGCTTCCAGGTAGCCTTGGCTGGCGTAGCGATAATCGCCCCGTTGGCCAGCAATTTCTGCTGCTAGCAACGAGCGAAGACCCTCAGCATCCAACCCGCGAGTAATGGGCGGTGCTGATTGCATGGGATCATAAGCATCATTTTGAACCCCGTTCTCAAAGGAAGACGGGGAAAGCTGGCAGCCGCCCAGTAGTAGCGTTGCGGCCAAGGGCAGTAAGGGTAAACCCAGTAACGATAGGGGGTGACCCAGTAGTGTCGCGCGAAGGGGCATGCGTCTCTCGATCAGGTGGCCGAGTGCTCAGCATAGCGGCTTGGTTGCCTGCGGCAAAGTGGTGTGCGCCAGAACATGCTGTGCTGTGATAGAATATTACACCTTGAAAACGGGGTGAGGTGGTGCAATCCATGGTGTCTACTCATAGTATCTACTTATAGTTCATAGTATCTACTCATAGTTCATCGTATCTACCCACTCTTTAGACTTGCTATAGCAAGCTCCAGACATTCAGATCGACAAGTGACGTGACGACCGATCCACTAGCGAAGACGCATAACGCATGACGCTTCTTGCCCTGGGAATAAATCATCGTACCGCCAGCGTGGCCGTACGTGAGCAGGTTGCATTTACGCCAACGCAGCTGGAAAGCGCGTTGACGGAACTGCGTAACCTGCCACAAATCAGCGAAGCGGCTGTGCTTTCGACGTGTAACCGTACCGAGCTTTATTGCGTTACGGATGCCGCCGGTGAGCATGCCGTGCTGGATTGGCTTGGGCGCTTTCATAATTTGCGCGTCGAAGAGCTTTCCCGCTGTGCTTATCATTATCTTGACAACGATGCTGCGCGTCATCTGATGCGTGTCGCCGTTGGCCTGGACTCTATGGTGCTGGGCGAACCACAAATACTCGGTCAGTTAAAAGATGCTTATCAGCAGGCCCGCCAAGCCAATGGGTTGGGGGGGGAATTGGAGCGGTTATTCCAACACACCTTCGCGGTAGCCAAACAAGTGCGCACGGAAACGGGCATTGGCAAAAATCCAGTGTCGGTCGCGTATGCTGCTGTCAGTATGGCTAGCCGTATTTTTGATGATTTTAGCCGTGCCAGAGCGCTTTTGATCGGGGCGGGAGAAACCATTGAACTGGTAGCGCGTCATCTTCATGAAGCCGGTGTGCGGCATCTCACGGTAGCCAATCGTACCCGGGAACGCGCTGAGCAAGTGTCTGCTCCTCTGGGTGGTTCTGCTATTACACTGCCAGAAATACCGGAGGCGTTAGAGCAGGCTGATATCGTCATATCCTCCACGGCTTCTCCGCTGCCGATCCTAGGGAAGGGAATGGTAGAGCGTGCGCTGAAAAAGCGCCGCCATCGACCGGTGTTTATGGTGGATATCGCGGTGCCCCGTGATATCGAGCCAGAAGTGGGTGAGCTTGCAGATGTCTTCCTTTATACCGTTGATGATTTGCAAGAGGTCATTGAAGAGAATCGCCGTCACCGTCAAGTTGCCGCTGATCAGGCTGAATCACTCATCGAGCACGGGGTGGGTAGTTGGCAGCATGAGCGTCGAATCCGCAATGGCGGCGAAATTATTCGCGACTATCGACGTCACGGAGAGGCCATTCGAGATCATTCCCGTGAGCAAGCTCTTGAGCGATTAGCCAAGGGTGAAGATCCTGCCAAGGTGATTGAACGTCTAGCTCACCAATTGGCGAATCGGTTAATGCACCAGCCCACGCTTGCCTTGCGCAACGCTGCATCCCAAGAAAATAACGAGTTGCTGAATGCCGCGCCCAATATACTACTGCCTGCTAAGCCTGCCTTTGAGCAACCAGTGGCCGCGGTAAAATGCCAGAAGGATGATACACCCGCATGAAAGAGACTTTGCGCCAACGTCTAGATAGCTTTTCCGACCGTTTTGAAGAGCTGGCAATGCTGCTGTCTGACCCTGAAGTGATTAATAATCAGCAGCGTTTTCGCGACTACTCCCGTGAGTACGCGGAATTAGAAGAGCTGGTCGCCGCCTGGCAGCGCTACGGCGAGGTAGAAGAAAGCATCGAAGAAGCCGTGCAGTTAAGTCGCGACAGCGACCCCGATATGCGCGAGCTGGCGGAAATGGAAATCAGTGAGGGGCGTGAGAAACTTGAAGCCCTGGATAGTGAGCTGAAACGCCTGCTGGTGCCTAAAGATCCCGATGATGGTCGCGGTGTTTTCTTGGAAGTGCGTGCTGGTACGGGCGGCGATGAAGCCGCTATTTTTGCGGGTGATCTGTTTCGCATGTACTCACGTTATGCGGAAAAGCGTGGCTGGCGCGTTGAAGTGGTCAGTGCAAGTCACGGCGAGCAGGGCGGTTACAAAGAAGTTATTTCTCGCGTGAAAGGCGATGGTGTCTATGCGCGCTTGAAATTTGAATCTGGCGCGCACCGCGTACAGCGCGTGCCCGCGACGGAATCGCAAGGCCGGATACATACGTCCGCCTGCACGGTGGCGGTCATGCCTGAAGTGGACGACGTGGGCGATATCGATATTAATCCCTCTGATTTACGCGTTGATACCTATCGCTCCAGTGGCGCGGGTGGTCAGCACGTCAACACCACAGATTCCGCTATTCGTATTACTCACCTACCTACAGGCGTCGTGGTGGAGTGCCAGGAAGAGCGCAGTCAGCATAAAAACCGTGCAAAGGCGATGTCGTTGCTGGCAGCCAAGCTCAAACGCAATGCGGTTGACTCGCAGCGCCAAGAGCAAGCAGACGCTCGCCGCTCATTGGTCGGTTCAGGGGATCGTAGTGAACGAATCCGGACTTACAATTTTCCCCAGGGTCGGATTACCGACCACCGTATTAACCTGACACTCTATAAACTAACGGAAGTCATTACGGGTGAGCAGCTTGATGATGTCATTGAACCGCTCATTCACGAATATCAAGCAGAGCAGCTTTCGGCCCTTCAGGACGCCTAATGAGCTTTGATGTTGTGACTTTCGATGCTCTTTTACGACGAGCGGCGACTCGGCTGCAAACGGTAGGTTCGCCTTCCCCTAGAATTGATGCCGAGGTACTGCTCAGCCACGCAACAGGGCATGACCGTACTTGGCTGTATACCTGGGGAGATTGTGAGTGCCCCCTTTGGGAGCAAGCACGATTTGATGCGTTGGTGGCGGCACGTGCCCAGGGAATGCCAATTGCCTATCTGACCGGTGAACGAGAATTTTGGGGGCTGCGGCTGGCAACATCGACAGAAACGCTGATTCCACGCCCTGATACCGAAACCCTGGTTGAGGCTGTCCTAATGCGTGCCAAGGCGAGGGCGGGGAGGTTGCTGGATCTTGGCTCTGGCACTGGCGCTATTGCACTTGCGTTTGCCAGCGAGAAACCTAACTGGCAAGTAATAGGGGCGGATATTCGCCCAGAAGCAGTGGCGCTCGCAACGCGAAATGCACAAGCGCTGAAGATCGATAATGCTCGGTTCGTAATTAGCGATTGGTTTAGCGCGTTCGCTCAGCCCCCTCAAGCGGTTGCATTCGATATTATTGTTAGTAACCCGCCCTATATAGCTGCCGACGACCCACATTTGCGGCTGGGTGATGTGCGTTTTGAGCCATTATCGGCACTAGTGGCCGATGCTGACGGGATGGCGGATTTGCTGCATTTGATTAGCACTGCTTGTGGCTACCTTTCCGATGGCGGCTGGCTTGCCCTAGAGCATGGTTATACGCAAGCGACCAACGTACGCACTGCGTTAGTGCGTGCTGGCTTCCAAAACGTTGAAAGTGTGCAAGACGTTGGAGGTCATGAACGGGTTACCCTGGGGCACCTTTAATAACTGCCTGATTCATCAGTATTGGATCCTGCCATGAAACCAAAAAATAGAACGCTGGACCGGATCGATCTTAAAATTCTGCGCTGTCTGCAGGAAAATGCGCGAATTTCCTATGTCGACCTTGCCGCTGAAGTCGGCTTATCCACAACCCCGTGTTTAGAGCGTGTTAAGCGCCTTGAGCGTGCGGGTATCATTCGCGGCTATCAAGCTATTCTTGATCCGCAGGCACTGAAAGCGAATTTGTTGGTCTTTGTGGAGATTAGCCTGGAAACTCAATCCCCTGCTGTGTTTGATGAGTTTCGTCGGGCGGTCGAGAAACTGCCGCAAATCCAGGAGTGTCACTTGGTGTCTGGCCAGTTTGATTATATTTTAAAATGCCGAATTCCTGAGATGTCCGCTTACCGGCAACTGCTAGGCGATGTCGTACTGACACTGCCTGGAGTAAAAGAGTCCAAAAGCTATGTGGTAATGGAAGAAGTGAAAGAGAGCTTCAACTTACACATACCCGATTTCGAGGAATTTGAGGATAAGTAATCCCATGATGGATGATCAGGCGCTGCTGCGCTATAGCCGCCAAATTATGCTACCCGAGGTTGATATTGAGGGGCAGGAGCGCTTGAGAAATGCTCATGCTCTGATTGTCGGTGCAGGTGGGCTTGGGTCTCCCGTGGCGCTTTACTTAGCGGCCGCTGGCGTGGGCAAAATCACTATTGCCGACGCTGACACGGTAGAGTTGTCAAACCTGCAGCGCCAGATTGCTCACCAGCAGGCGAATATCGGCACCAACAAGGCACGTTCAGCAAAAGCGAGCATGCAGGCACTTAACCCTGAGTGCCATGTAATCGCCTTGGAGCAATATGCAGATGGCAAGGCGCTTGAGGCACTGGTAGCGTCGGCAGATGTGGTGCTAGATTGCACCGATCGTTTTTCAAGCCGTTATGCGATTAACGCTGCTGCTCAGCAGGCAGGTGTGCCACTTGTCTCAGGAGCGGCAATTCGTTTTTCTGGGCAGTTAGCCGTCTTTGATCCTCGCAACCCTGCATGCCCCTGTTATGCGTGCCTGTATCCTCCTGGCGATAGTGAAGATGAAGCCTTGAGTTGTGCAGAAAGCGGTGTCATGGCGCCACTGGTTGGGTTGATTGGCTGTTTTCAAGCGATAGAAGCTTTTAAGCTGTTGAGCGGTGCAGGAAAGCCGCATCAAGGACTCGCCACTTTTGAGGGTTTGAGCGGGCAGTGGCGTCATTTTCAGGTGCCGCGTGATCCTGCTTGCTCAGTGTGTGGGCACACTGATTAACCCTACGAGCAAAAAAACGCCCGCAGGGCAGCGGGCGTGACGTCACGGTCTTTTACGTCAAAGGAAACAGCCTAAAGGGCGGCAGGGGGTCCACCCCTCAGGCTAGCTAATGTCGATCAGATTAGTGGCGAATCAAATAGTCAAACGCACCAAGTGATGCTTTTGAACCTTCACCCATGGCGATAATAATTTGCTTGTATGGCACGGTAGTCACGTCGCCTGCGGCAAATACGCCTGGAACCGACGTCATGCCATGGGCATCGACAATGATTTCGCCGCGTGGCGTCATTTCAATCGGTGAGCCTTTCAGCCATTCGGTATTAGGCACTAAGCCAATTTGAACAAAGATGCCTTCTAGTGCGATGGTTTTCAGCTCATCGATATTGCGATCTTTATAGGCTAAGCCGTTAACCCGGCTTCCGTCGCCTGTCACTTCCGTGGTTTCAGCGTTTAAAATAATGTCGACGTTAGGCAGGCTCTTAAGCTTTTTCTGTAGTATGGCGTCTGCACGCATCTCACCCATAAACTCGACTAGGGTGACGTGGCCTACAATACCGGCCAGATCGATAGCGGCCTCAACGCCAGAGTTGCCGCCGCCAATCACTGCTACGCGCTTGCCTTTAAATAGCGGGCCATCGCAGTGGGGGCAGTAAGCAACGCCTTTGTTGCGGTACTGTTGTTCACCAGGCACATTCATCTCGCGCCAACGCGCACCGGTTGCCAGGACGAGGGTTTTACTCTTCAGCTTAGCGCCCGACTCGAAGGTTATTTCGTGCAAATCACCTTCGTTTTCAGCTGCTTTAAACGACGTGGCGCGCTGAAGGTTCATAACGTCAACGTCATACTCTTTAACATGCTCTTCCAGAGCGCTAACCAGTTTAGGGCCTTCGGTATGGCTGACGGAGATGAAGTTTTCAATGCCCATGGTGTCTGCCACCTGTCCACCGAAACGCTCAGCAGCAACGCCTGTGTTGATCCCTTTACGGGCAGAGTAGATTGCTGCTGAGGCACCTGCAGGGCCACCACCAATTACCAGCGTATCAAAGGCGGCTTTTTCGCTAAGTTTTTTCGCTTCTCGTTCGGCAGCACCTGTATCAACCTTGGCTAGAATCTGCTCTAAGGTCATACGTCCCTGGTCAAACGGTTTACCGTTTAAATAGATGCTGGGAACCGACATGATTTCCCGAGCTTCGACTTCATCTTGGAACAGTGCGCCATCAATGGCTACGTGGCGAATATTTGGATTGAAAATCGCCATCAAATTGAGCGCTTGAACAACGTCTGGGCAGTTTTGGCAGGAGAGCGAGTAATACGTCTCGAACAGCATTTCGCCGTCAAGCGCCTTGATTTGATTTAGCAGTTCTTCGGACGTTTTTGGAGGGTGTCCACCCACTTGTAGCAGTGCCAGCACCAGCGAGGTGAACTCGTGCCCCATCGGGATGCCAGCAAATACCACGCCGGTTTCTTCGCCGGGGAGGTTAATGGCAAATGACGGCGTGCGATTATCTTGACCGTCAGTTTGTAGTGTAATCTTGTCGCATAGGCCGCTGATGTCTTCGAGCAAACCTAGCAATTCACGTGACTTGGCACCGTCATCGAGGGACGCAACGATCTCGAACGGTTGAGTCACTTTTTCTAAATAAGCTTTCAACTGATTTTTTAAATTGGCGTCCAGCATGACAGTGGCTTCCTCGCAGTCAGCAGTAATGAGTTCTCAACCTAAAACGCTCGCTGCTGTTGAAAGACCGCAGCATGAGTAAGAGCGATAGGGAAAACGATGGTTGCGTTAACACGGGTACTCAAAAACGGGTACTTAAAAACAGGACACCCGGGGTATGCCCGGGTGTCGTGCTGCCTTAAGGGGCAACCCTGAACGGCAGCGGTAGGCCGTTTAGATTTTGCCTACGAGGTCCAGAGACGGGGCAAGTGTCTCTTCGCCTTCTTTCCATTTAGCCGGGCATACTTCATTTGGGTTCTCGCGAACGTACTGGGCAGCCTTCACTTTGCGCAGTAGCTCTTCAGCGTTACGGCCGATGTTGCCAGCGTTGATTTCGACGATCTGAATTTTGCCGTCGGGGTCAACAACGAAGGTGCCACGCTCTGCAAGACCTGCTTCTTCAATCAATACCTCGAAGTTGCGAGAGATCTGTAGGGTCGGATCAGCAATCATCGGGTACTGCAGCTTGCCGATGGTTTCAGAGCTGTCGTGCCAAGCTTTGTGAGTAAAGTGGGTGTCAGTAGACACGCTGTAGATTTCAACACCTAGCTTTTTAAATTCAGCGTAGTTGTCAGCCAAGTCACCCAGCTCAGTCGGGCAGACAAAGGTGAAATCAGCAGGGTAAAAGAAGAAAATAGACCACTTACCTTGCAAGTCTGCTTCAGTGACGTCGATAAATTCGCCGTTCAGGTAGGCAGTCGCTTTAAACGGTTTTACTTCAGTATTGATCAAGGACATTCAGAACGTCTCCAGAATAAGTGAGTGGCAGTGAAAAAAGTTATTACTCATGGTAACCAACTACGACCAATAGCTAAAATTGTAAAAATGAATCTAAGCAATAGTTTTAGACTATCAATGTGTGTTTTTCTGAGTTGGCTACCCTACAAGTGGGGTCGCATGAAGCAGAATACAAGAATTTTCCCCATGGGCTTGCGATAGATGTCGCTGCACCGCAAAATTCGCTTATCTGGCATAGTAGCCACAGCTGTTTTTAATGTTTTAGCGTAAGCTTGACGTTTGAATGACTCGGTAGTTAACGAAATATTCTTAGCGATATTGGTTTTAATAAGGAGTAGTGAGATGGGCAATATTCACAAACTTTCAGTGGCCGTTACGGCCCTATCTTTTGCCGTAGCGGCTGCTAATGCCCAAGCAAATGAAGTGCGAGTTTACAACTGGTCCGACTATATCGCCCCTGAAACGCTAGAAAAGTTTACCGAGCGCACCGGTATTGAAGTGACCTATGATGTTTATGACAGCAATGAAATATTAGACGCTGCGCTTTTGTCTGGCCGTTCTGGCTACGATGTCGTGGTTCCTTCTACTTATTATTTTACCCGCCAGGTAAAGGCCGGTGTTTTCCAGCCCCTCAATCATGAGCTATTGCCTAATTTAGATAACCTCAATCCTGAATTGATGGCCAGCCTGGAAGAGATCGATTCGGGTAGCGAATACTCGGTGCCCTATATGTGGGGTACCAACGGCATTGGTTATAATGTTGATCGTGTGACAGACATTTTAGGCGATGACGCGCCAATGAATAGCTGGGCGCTGCTCTTTGATCCTGAAATTACCGCCGCGTTGAGCGAGGCCGGTTGTGGGCTGTCGATGCTGGATTCTGCTGATGAAATGCTGTCTCCCGCCATGGCATATCTAGGGTTTGATCCGCGTAGCGAAAATATCGAAGACCTGGAAGCTGCTGGTGAACTCATTGCCAGTGTTCGCGATGACATGACTTATTTCCACTCTTCTCGTTATGTTTCCGACTTGGCGAATGGTGATGTTTGTGTGGCCGCAGGCTATTCCGGTGATGTTTTCCAGGCGGCTGATCGTGCCGAAGAAGCCGGTCGTGACTTCACTATTGGCTACAGCATTCCTAAAGAGGGGGCCGCGCTGTGGTTTGATATGATGGCAGTGCCTGCTGATGCGCCGAATTCTGAAAATGCCCACGCCTTCATTAACTTTATTCTTGATCCGGAAATCGCCGCTGAAATTACCGAGTACGTGCGTTATGCCAACCCTAATGCGGCGGCTAATGAATATCTCTCTGATGAAATTATCAATGACCCGGCTATTTACCCTGAAGCCGAAGTGATGGAAAACCTCTATTTGCAGGCTGAAAAACCTCAAGACGTTCTGCGCGCACGTACGCGTATCTGGAATCGCGTCAAATCAGGTCGTTAATTTAGTCATCGCCTAACAGCGAGCCAAGCGAATGCTGGGCTCGCTGTTACTTTTTTAACGCCCGGTTTCCGGGCCTTTTGATGGGAGTGGCGAATGGTCACTACGCCCCTGTCGAACGAGCCGTCATCCTCTCCTGCGGTAACCCCTCCCGCCGCTCAGCGCGCTCAGGGAAAAACGCCAAGGTTTGCAGAAGATATTGTGCTTGAGGTAAAGCGCTTAAGTAAGCGCTTCGACGATGCGCTTGCGGTCGATGATGTTAATTTACAGGTAAAGCGCGGCGAAATTTTCGCCTTGCTAGGTGGGTCAGGATCAGGCAAGTCGACGTTGTTGCGTATGTTGGCAGGGTTTGAGACGCCCAGCGAAGGGCGGATTCTGCTTGGCGGCGAAGATATCACCTCTATGCCGCCACATAAGCGTCAAATCAATATGATGTTTCAATCCTACGCGTTATTTCCCCACATGACGGTAGCGCAAAACATCGCTTTTGGGCTCAAGCAGGACAAGCTAGCTAAGGCAGATGTCGATGCGCGTGTCGCACAAATGCTCAAACTAGTGCATATGGAACGTTTTGCTAAGCGTAAACCGCATCAGCTTTCCGGCGGACAGCGCCAGAGGGTAGCGCTTGCCCGTTCACTGGCCAAGCGTCCCAAGCTGCTGTTGCTGGATGAGCCGATGGGGGCGTTGGATAAAAAACTGCGCACTGAAATGCAGCTTGAGGTTGTCGAGATCATTGAGCAGGTAGGAGTGACCTGCATCATGGTGACTCATGATCAAGAAGAAGCCATGACCATGGCCGACCGCGTTGCGATTATGGCCGATGGCTGGATAGAGCAGGTGGGTTCACCGGTCGATATTTATGAAAGTCCAGCCAGCCGAATGGTGGCGGAATTTGTCGGCACAGTGAATCTGTTCGAAGGTGAAATCGTCGAAGACGCTGCGGACCACTGTCGCATTGCATCACCCGCATTATCTCGACCGCTTTATATTGATCATGGCATCACGACCCAGGCGGTAGATCGCCGCGTGTGGGCTGCGCTGCGCCCTGAAAAAATCTGGCTAACCCGTGAGCAGCCATCCGCAGAGTACAACTGGGAAGCAGGCAAGGTTGATGATATCGCTTACTTGGGGGGCTACTCGCTTTACTACGTGCGTACTGCCTCTGGGCAAATGATCAAAGTGAGTATGGCCAATACTGAGCGGCGTGGTGATCGCCCAACCTGGGAGGATAGTGTTTATGTCTATTGGGAAGACCATAGCGCTATCGTGCTGAACCGCTAATGCCTCAGTGGCTGACAGGAGATCGTCTATCGTGATGCCATCTCGCATTGCAGGCTTCGTAAAGCGGTTGCAGTTAGGTCGTCGCGCAGTTATCGCGCTTCCGCTTTTGTGGCTTACGCTATTCTTTTTGTTGCCGTTCGCGCTGGTCCTAAAGATTAGCCTTTCGGAAGCAGCAATTGCTATTCCCCCCTATGGGCCGCTGGTTGAGTATGCTGATCAAACGCTCAATATCTTTTTGAATCTAGGCAACTATTTGTTTTTGTTGTCAGATTCTCTCTATGTGGCGGCCTACTGGGGCTCGATAAAAACCGCGTTTGTAGCGACAGCAGTATGTCTGTTGATTGGCTATCCGATGGCGTATGCGATGGCCCGTGCTCCGGGGCGCTGGCAACTTATTTTGCTGCTGTTGGTAATGCTGCCGTCGTGGACGTCGTTTTTGATTCGCGTCTATGCATGGATGGGTATTTTAAGTAATAGCGGGTTAATCAATAACGTATTGTTGGGAATGGGGCTGATCGACTCACCACTACGCATGATGAACACCCAGTTTGCTGTCATTATCGGCATTGTTTATGCCTATCTGCCGTTTATGGTACTACCACTTTATGCCCATCTAACGCGGTTGGATAACTCGCTGCTAGAAGCGGCGTCTGATTTGGGTTCGCGCAAGCTTAATACCTTTATCAAAGTCACGCTGCCGCTCTCTATGGGCGGAATCATCGCGGGCTCTATGCTGGTATTTATTCCCGCCGTGGGTGAGTTTGTGATCCCTGAGCTGCTCGGGGGCCCGGATACGCTGATGATTGGTAAAGTGCTATGGGAAGAGTTCTTCTTAAACCGCGACTGGCCTGTGGCCTCGGCGTTAGCCATGGTAATGCTATTGCTGCTGTTAATTCCCATTGTGTGGTTCCATCGCTACCAGTCACGGGAGCTTGAATCATGATGAGACTGCGTAGACGCCCAGGCTTTACCACAGTGATGTTAGTGTTGGGTCTGTTGTTTCTTTATTTGCCCATGGTGGTGTTGGTGGTCTACTCCTTCAATGCCTCACGGCTGGTGACAGTGTGGGCAGGATTCTCCACACAATGGTATGGCGAACTTTTTCGTGATCAACAGATCCTGTCTGCGGTTTGGACAAGTCTGAAAATTGCCTTTTTTGCCGCCAGCATGGCGGTATGCTTGGGTACAGTGGCCGCTTTTGTAATGACGCGCTATGGCCATTTTCGCGGCAAGACGGCACTGTCGAGTATGGTTACCGCGCCGCTGGTAATGCCGGAAGTTATTACGGGGCTGTCGCTATTATTGCTATTTGTGCAGATGGCTCAACTGATTGGCTGGCCGGCTGATCGTGGCATGGCGACTATATGGATTGCTCACACAACGTTTTGTAGTGCGTATGTTGCGGTGGTCGTGGCAGCCCGCTTACGTGAAATTGATCGCTCTATTGAAGAAGCTGCCATGGATTTAGGCTCGCCACCGGTGAAGACTTTCTTCTTTATTACGCTGCCTGTTATTTCGCCTGCATTAGCAGCGGGGTGGTTGCTGGCATTCACGCTTTCACTAGATGACTTGGTTATTGCCAGCTTTGTCTCTGGCCCTGGTGCCAACACGCTGCCAATGGTGGTGTTTTCGTCAGTGCGGATGGGGGTGTCGCCTAAGATCAATGCGCTGGCTACGCTGATTATTCTGGCCGTATCGCTCACGACGCTATTGGCGTGGTTCTTCATGCGTCGGGGTGAAGCAAAACGAAAAGCACTATTGCGACAAGCCGAGAGTGCTTAGCGACTAGGGTGTTAAAGCACATCGTCGTCTCGCCCGGTGAGCACTGCTTCTAGCTCACCGGTTATTAGCGAGACAATGATGTGTAATTGAATCGGCGCACAGCACTGGTGGCAATCCTCCCAGGTATCGTGGCTACCTTGAGAGGTGTCGATAAGAAACGTGAGTGGTGTATCGCAGTAGGGGCAGTAAAAATCATGATTTACTAGCGCGTCATCCTGCATGGCTATTTCCCCTTAATGTAATCGCTAGCGCCCTTTTATCGAAAAGCCCTGAAAATGAGTAAGTCTGAAGATAATAGTGTAGCAGTGACCTTGTCCGGTAGGACATGTAAGTAATGAATCAGGTAGGATAATGACGTATTCCTTAAAGCCACCTAGAGATGAGTGCGATGATGATACGACACATGGCAGTAGCGGCCTTTTTGGCCTTCCCGATGGTCGCCCAGGCAGAAACCCCTAACGTCAAGCCTGGCGAGTGGGAGTTTGTCAGCGTGACTAGCATGAGTGGTGACATGCAAATTCCGGATCAAACGGAAACCGAACGTCAGTGCATCACTCAAGAAGAGCTGGATAGCGCTGAGTTTGGCTTCATTGAAGAGGAAGAGGGTTGCGAGCTGCTCAGCCAGGATATGAATGCCGATGGCCTTTCCTACAGCATGGTTTGCCGTGCCGATGGCGGTGAAGCGACTATCGACGGCGAAATGCGTTTTATGGGTGAGCAGATCGAAGGTAACGTGGATATATTCACCCAATCGCCGATGGGTGAGCTGACCATGAATACAGTGATTGAAGGCGAGCGTATTGGTAACTGCGAATAAGACGGCAGTTAGCATCTTCATGACCTAAAACAAAAGGCGCCTGTGTGGCGCCTTTTGCTTAGTGCGAAGGCCGCTATATGACCTTTCGCAATGGCTTATGTTAGCGCTCGGGGGTATTAAGCGGCGTATGATGAGCGATAGGAGCGCTGGCTATCTCTTCTTCTAATTGGCGTTTAACTGCCCCAGGCGAGCCTGAGTAACGCGCAAGCAGGTCGTAGGCTACCGGGACGACAAACAGCGTAAATACGGTCGCAGAGCCAACACCCGCCATAATGACAGTGCCAATAACCAGCCGTGATTCCGCACCCGGGCCGCTTGATAGTATCAGCGGTATCGCACCTGCCATCGTAGTGACTGCTGTCATTAGAATTGGCCGTAAGCGTGTCACCGATGCTTCAATTAAGGCAGAGCGAAACGCCTGGCCCTCATCGCGTAGCTGGTTGGCAAACTCAACAATCAGAATGCCGTTTTTAGCGGCAAGGCCAATAAGTAGTACTAAGCCTACTTGGCTATAGATATTGAGTGACTGCCCGCTAAGCAGCAAGGCAAGCAGGGCGCCGATCATGGCTAGCGGGACGGTCAGCATGATAACAAATGGGTGAATTAAGCTTTCAAACTGGGCCGCAAGTACTAAGTAAACCACCACGGCACCGAGCACTAATAAGAACATGGTAGCGCCACTGGCCTGTTGAAAATCGCGAGAAGGCCCAGCAAGGTTCGTTTGTACCTCTTCTGGCAATATATTGTCAGAGGCTTGTTGCAAATATTCCAATGCTTCACCAAGGGGATAACCATCGGCTAAATTGGCTTCAATCGTAATGGCGCGAACGCGATCAAAGCGGTTCAACGTGCTAGCACCCGCGAAGTCAGAGAGCGTTACTAGGCTGGCTAGAGGAATCAGCTCTCCTGAGCGTACTGAGCGCACTTGAATATTGTTTAGCGCAGCAGGGCTGTTTTGACCGCTGCGGTCACCTTCAAGGATGACATCGTACTCTTCCCCGTCATCCACATAACGAGTGACGTTGCGCCCACCGAGTAGCACTTCCAGCGTCCGGCCTATCTCTGAAACCGTGACGCCCAACGCTGCAGCGCGTTCATAATTGATATCCACGCGTAACTGGGGCTGTGTCTCATCATAATTACTTTCAATAGCGGTAATACGTGGATTATTTTCACGAACATGAGTAATCAACCTATCCCGCCAACGCGCTAAATCCTCGTAAGTGCCGCCCCCAAGTACGAACTGCACAGGCTTTTGAGTGCGCTGTCCAAAACCTTGTCTCATCACTGGAAAGGCCTGAACACCTGGCAGTGTTCGTAGCTGCTGACGAATCTCGGCCATGATTTCCCAAGCGCTACGACGGCTTCCCCAGTCAGCCATGTTGACGATAATAAAACCGCTGTTGAAATTTTCGATATTACCAAAGCCGCGTGGTGCGCGAACCACAATTCGTTCAAGCTCACCATTTTCTACAAAAGGCGTTAATCTGGCCTCTATCTCATCCATATAGTCCATCATATAGTCAAACGTTGCGCCTTCAGGGCCGTTGACAAGGATAATGAAATTGCCACGATCTTCTTGCGGAGTGTATTCATTGGGCAGCTCGGTTGCCAGCCAAGCGGTAGCGGCTATCAACAAGAAAAACAGGGCAACGACCAGCCACTTTAATGTGAGTACGATTTCTAATGCACGCTGGTAACGACGTTGGGTGCCCGTTAGCAGCCACTGAACGGCTTGGCTAAGTCGGCTATCATGCATACCTGGCTTGAGGATCTTAGAAGCCATCATCGGGGTGAGGGTAAGGGCTAGTAGAGTTGAGACAACAACCGCCGCCGCCATGGTAAGTGCGAACTCTGAAAATAGCCGACCAATATCCCCCTGCAGCATGCTGAGGGGAACGAAGACTGCCACTAGCACCAGCGTGGTAGCAATCACCGCAAAAGCGATTTGCCGTGTGCCTCGAAATGCTGCGACCAGTGGTGTTTCTCCGTAGTCGTGCATACGTCGATTGATATTTTCAAGCACTACAATCGCGTCATCAACAATCAGCCCAATCGCCAGCACCAGCGCCAATAGCGTGAGTAGATTAATCGAAAAGTTCATGGCGGCTAGGGCGGTAAATGCCCCAATGACAGCAATCGGCACCGTCACTGCAGGCACTAGTGTAGTGCGCAGATTACCTAAGAACATAAACATCACCACGACGACTAGCCCCATGGCGATAAACAGCGTCATCACTACTTGTTCGATAGCGCCTGAAACAAATACTGATGCATCATAGTTAAGGCTGAGTGACATCCCCTCCGGCAAGGTGCCTTGAAGCCGGTCAAGTTCTTGTCGAACGGCTTCCGATAGCTCCACTACGTTGGCCGTTGATTGCATGATCATGCCTAGTCCCACCATCGGGACGCCATTGGCACGAAACACAGATCGGTCCTCTACCGAGCCTATCTCGACACGCGCTACATCGGCCAGGCGTACTAGATAACCGTTACTGCCTTCGATTAAAGCAATCTGTTTAAAATCATCAGCGGTCGCGAAACTGCGCGGCAAACGAACAATAAATTGGCGATCTTCGGATTCAATTGAGCCCGCTGGCAACTCAACATTTTCAGCACGCAAAGCATCCTCAACATCGCCGACAGTGAGCCCCCGTGCTGCGAGTGCATTGCGGTCCAGCCAAACTCGCATCGCGTAATCACGTCCACCACCCACGCGCACCCTTGCCACGCCGGGTTGTACCGAAAGGCTGTCCACCAGAAAGCGATTGGCATAATCGGTCAGTTCGGTAATGGAGTAATCCGCACCAGAGAGACTGAGCCACACGACAATAGTCTCACTACTGTCGGCTTTAGTGACCTCAGGATTATCTGCATCATCTGGAAGGTTGCGCAGTGCTCCTGAAATACGATCGCGGATATCGTTGGCGGCAGCATTGATATCCATGCTGATGGCGAACTCGATTTCAATTCGTGAACGACCATCCTCGCTTTGCGAGGTAATTAACTCAATGCCTTCCACGCCGGCGATACGGTCTTCGAGCACTTGGGTAATGCGTGTCTCTACAACGCTTGCAGATGCGCCAGGGTAGCGGGTATCAATACTAACGATAGGTGGATCAACCGTTGGGTATTCTTGCAGGGGCAGCCGGTTGAGTGCCAGTAAACCAAACGCGATAATCAGTGTGGCAATCACCATCGCCAGCACTGGCCGCTGAACTGAAATGTCGGATAAGCGCATTAGCGATCAGCCTCCAGTAGCGTGCGAATATCCGTCTCTTCATCAGCGATACCTAGCAACCTGACTTGCTGGCCATCTCGAGCGAGCTGTAATCCGTGAATCACAATTAGGTCACCTGCACTGATACCCTCCAGCACCTCTACTTCACCGCTTCGTCGTTCGCCAATAATGACTTCTCGCCGTTCTAATCGAGAGGTGTCGTCCTGCTGGTTGATCAGCATCACAAAGTGGCGGTTGCCACTGGGTTCGATCGCTGCTTCAGGAAGCACAAGCGTATCGCGGACTCGTTGCTGAACTACGACCTCCATTAACATCCCAGGCCGCAGACGCAGCCCAGGGTTTACCATGGCAGCGCGAACGTTAACACTGCGGGTGATAGGGTCTATGCGGGTGCCAATGCTAGAGATCTCACCGCTGAAGAGCTCGTCTGGGAATGCCGCTGTAGTAGCACTCAGCTTTAGACCGTTGGACAAACGCCCTAAAAATACTTCAGGTACGGTAAAGTCGAGCTTCATGACATCTAGCTTATCAAGTGTGACAAGCTCCATGCCGGGCGTTACTAATGCACCGATACTGACGTTACGAAAGCCAACTCGCCCGCTAAAAGGGGCATGTAAGCGATAATTTGACAGCCTGGCCTCTAACGCTTGTGCGTCAGCTTGTGATTGGCGTAAACGCGCCTGGGTATCTTCTACATCAGCCCGCGGAGCGAGGTTGCGTTGTTGCAACTGGGTGGCTCGACCTAGCGCATTGCGACGTTCATCATTGAGGGCTTGCGCAGCCCTTAGCTGAGCCTGTTCTTCAGCATCTTCTAAACGAATTAATAGCCTTCCGCGCTCTACCTGTTCGCCATCTTCAAAGTTAATCTCGGCAATCGTATCGGTCACCGTGGCGGAAAGTGTCACGCTTTCATCTGCACTCAGTGTCCCTAGCGCTTCAAGCGGATCAGACCAAGTTGTTATAGCGGCGTAGTGCCCAATAACCGGAGGGGGAGACTGTGCCAACGACGGACTAGCCCATATCAGGGTAAACAACCAGAAGAGCAAAATACGTTTACAAACAAGCATGAGCGTCTCAGTGTTATCAAAATGCTTAGTAATACCACTTAGGGGATCACCGTGTTAGAGGGCGAAGTGTATACAGTGATATTCTGTTAAAAAGATATACGTTATTTGTACGGTATATTTTTAATGTACAGTAATTTTGAGCTATTTACCTGTTAAAATGCCTCTCATTTTTTCATCCTGGGAGCCTAATTTTATGGTCTACGACGTCGTCGTCATTGGTGCAGGAGCCGCTGGTTTAATGTGTGCGGCTCAAGCGGGTTACGCGGGGCGTCGTGTACTGTTGGTGGACCATGCCAACAAAGCGGGCAAGAAAATATTGATGTCTGGAGGAGGGCGCTGCAATTTTACCAATCTTGCGACTACGCCTCAGAACTTTTACTCGGAAAATCCGTATTTTTGCATTTCTGCGCTAAAGCGTTACCGTCCTGAGCATTTTGTGTCGTTGATAGAGCGGCATGGCGTTGAGTATGTGGAGAAAGCCCCAGGCCAGCTCTTTTGTGCGAGCTCCGCTAAAGACATTGTTAGCGTCTTACTCACCGAGTGTGAATGGGCCGGCGTCGAGGTGTCGCTCAGCACGTCAATTTCTAGGCTGGAGCGAATGGGGGATAGCATGCGCTTAGCCACGTCGTTGGGAAGCATCGACGCGGGTACGGTAGTGATTGCTACGGGGGGGCTTTCGATACCCACGATGGGGGCGACAGGATTTGGTTATGATATTGCCCGTCAGTTTGGCTTAGATGTTCTGCCTACCCGTCCAGGTTTGGTGCCGTTTACCTTGAGCGATAGTTGGAAAGAGCGCGCAGCAGCACTTTCTGGGGTCAGTGTGCCATGCGAGGTTAGCTGCAATGGGAGGCGCTTTAAAGAGCCAATGCTATTTACTCATCGTGGCCTGTCAGGCCCATCGATGCTGCAAATTTCCAGCGTTTGGCAACCTGGTGACACTATCACTATTAATTTACTACCCAGTGAACATGCTGCTGACGTTTTACGTCATGCACGTCATGCGACCCCTAAGCGTCAGCTGTCCACTTGGCTGGGAGAGCGTTTTCCAAAGCGCTTTGCCCAAGCGTTGCTAGAGTGGTACCCAGACGCCAATCTTACCAGCCCTCTGGCAGAGTACAGTAATGATGCGCTTGATCATTGGGCTCAGCGGCTAAACCAGTGGCAGTTAAAACCGTCAGGTACAGAAGGGTGGCGAACAGCGGAGGTAACAATGGGCGGGGTAAGTACGGAAGCGATTTCATCAAAAACATTTGCAGTGAAAGACCTACCGCAGCTTAGGCTTATCGGTGAAGTGCTAGATGTGACGGGGGAATTGGGGGGGTACAACTTTCAGTGGGCTTGGGCAAGTGGTGTCGCTTGCGGGCAGGCGTGCTGATGAGTGTAAAGAGCTGGGCCGTAAACACGTAGAGCATTCAAGATTAGCGTTTATAAAAACGGCCCAGCGACGTTCTCAAAAAAATATCATTTGTAGCTTGTTAACTAGCCACTTTCGCTAGCAACTTCAGTTTTCGTATCAACATGTAGCTAGCCAATGCTTTTCTGCCAACCGCCATTGCGCCACCTGGATGGCGTAAAATACGCAAAGCAGCGACGCCACC
This sequence comes from Vreelandella alkaliphila, assembly GCF_016107625.1. Taxonomy (GTDB): domain Bacteria; phylum Pseudomonadota; class Gammaproteobacteria; order Pseudomonadales; family Halomonadaceae; genus Vreelandella; species Vreelandella alkaliphila. The sequence goes on along the minus strand of NZ_JABASV010000017.1, from coordinate 24,030 downwards.
AATCACATACAAAGGTATTTTAAGGCTGCGCCAGTTCTTGTCTAGCGGTGAGGCTGCCTTTGTCAGTGTATCGCTATCAATCAATATATCGATACGCTGTTGCTCTAGCTCCGCTAACAAGGCGGCTTTGCGTTCTGCTCGGCTGGGAGGCTTATTGACGGTGTTGGGTTGAGTCATCCTCATTTACCTCCAACAAGGCTCGGTCAGCGGAGAGTTGCTTAAGTGTTTCTTTTAACAGCGTATGTTGCTTGGCTTGACGAATAGCAATAACCGCTAGTAAAAAACTTAAGGCAATAAGAACGCCTGCACTCACGCCAATCGCAGTAAGCCGATAAGTGTCCCAAAACAGTACGACTACCAGCGCGGTAAGTGTCGCGACGCCTAACAACAGCAACAAAAGGCTAGCCCCTGCTAACAAAAGCAGGGTCAATAAACGAGCGCGCTCCTCTTCTAGTTCTAAAACCGCCAAACGAAGCCGAGTTTCACCATTAGCAATTAATGATTTCAGCAGACGTTTGGCGGCAGAGAAGACGCGTTGTGTTGGCCCTAAAGCCATTAGCGACGACCGAGAAGCATACCCACCACTAGGCCAGCTGCGGCACCAATACCAATACTAGCCCAGGGGTTTTCGTGCACGTAACGATCGCAGCAATCAACTTGCTGAGACAGCGTTTCACGAGTGTCTTCGTAAAGTCGCTCGCCGCGAGCTTCTAAGCGCGCTCGGGTGTCTTTCAGTCGTTTTTCTGCGCGCTCACGAAGGTCACGCATCTCGCCACTTGCATCTTTTGACGTGGCATTCATTAACTCTTCTACGGTTTCACTCAGGTGGCGGAGATCTTCCTTCAACTGGTCAGCACGAGCAGAGGTATCAGTATTACGTTTAGCCATGATGTCATCCTTTGACGAGTGAATATGAATAAGTGACAACTCCAGCATAGCAGCCGTCAACTATAAGACAACCTCGAGCGCTAACGGTTCAGCCCAGTAGCACTGAATAGGGGATTTAAGCTAAAGCCTATGCTGAGACGATGCACACGATTATTGTAGTCAATCATGCTCTCTCCGTAGCCGTAGTAGTACTGTAGATGGGCACGCACATTGTTAAAAGCAGGCCAGCTGTAGTCTATTTGAGTGCCATAGTTACCCGCACTTGGGTTGCCGCGCAGTTGCCCCGCGACCTCGTGGTTACCATTGAGTCGTTTTGCCAGGCGGATATCGCCATACCCGACAAAGCGTTCAATGTCTGGGTTGTCATCGTCGCCTTTGGACTCAGGTACGCGCCAGTGAGGAGCGAGTGAAAGTGCCCAGTCACCGCGTTGGAACGTGCTTTCTAAATAAACTCTGTTCCAACTGCGTGAGAGTGGATCCGAGCGGCCGTTAGACTGATGAATGAAGGAGAGACGATTGCGCGTATTTACCCAGCCTAATGCGCTCCAGGCGTTATCAAAATCAATAAAAATTTCAGGCTCGTAGTTAGTTTCCCGGAAGGGGGAAGAAGCATCGGTATTATAGGCTTGCCACCAGCTTCGCTGTGTGTAGGCGAAATAGACATCGCCAATGTCGCCAAACACATCCTCTGCAAGGTTGAATTTGGCGCTAAACTGAAATTTCACTTCGACGTCGTTAGGTGAAGAGTCTTCAGAAATGCTACTAAAGTTTTCAGCGTTCTGGTTGGTGCTATAACTAATCGGGAAAAGATAATTAGTTCGGTGAGTCGTAATGGCGAACGGATTACGAGTTGACTCATGCTCAAATTGGCGTCGCTCACTGAGATCCTCAAGCGCCATTTCTTCTGGAAGCAGCTGCGAACGGACTGTGGGCTCGTTTCCTGCCGGATCTTCAACATGTTGCAGCTGTTGGCGCAACTGATAAAGTTCGGTGTTGAGCGCGCGGATACGAGCTTCAATTTCCTCGCGTGTCTCTGCAACGGCGCTTTCAGTGCCTAGCAAAACAATTAAACTTGTTAACAGCAGTTTTCGAATGACCATCAAAATGGCTCGCAAATAAATAAAAGGCAGTTATCAGAGTCTCTTCTATACACGCCACTCGCGTAAGTCAACTCCCCCTGTGCGTCAAACGCGTTAGATTGCGTAAGAAGCCAGAACGCCTGACAATGGCAATCTTCCTGATTGGAGTAGTATACATGTCGATGAGGCATATCTAACGTGGTCAAAAATGCACTGAAAGCACTTCCATGGCTCTTCCTTATTTATCTATTGTTAACCATTCCTGGTGCCGTATACGCTCAGGCTGCGTTGCTTGATCAAGTCCCTTCTGAGGAGCAGCTATCTGAGCGATTAGCGGAACTTGAGTCTCAGGAAAGCGAGCTAACCACCGAGCAAAGTCAGGTGAAGGAAGCTTTATCGGCTGCGTTGCAAAGCTATGAACGCCTTCGCGCGGTTGAAGAGCGCATTGAGGCGTTAGAGCAACGGGTTGTCCAAGCGCCCGACATATTGCTTCGCCTAGAGCGTGAGCTAAACGAGGCGGAAGAACAAAGCCGACAGTTATCAGTGGATAATCTTAGTGATATGCCGCTGAATGAGCTGGAAATGCAGCAGGCAGAAGCGGTGGTAGAGCTCCAGCAGCTTCAAAGCCAATTAGCCGAAGCTAACTCTCAGCTATTGGCCGCGCAAACACTGCCTGAGCGTGCTCAGCAAGCAATTTCAGATGCTTTGCAGCGAGCTGAAAATTTACGACGCCAGTCTGATGAGCGAGAAGCCTTGCTGGGTGATCGTCAGCTATCGGCACGCCACGATGCGCAATTAATTCAGTGGCGCATTGAGCGAGCCCTTGCAGAACAGGAAGTAAACCTGAATCAGCGTGAACTAAGCGCCAACAGTCGGCTGCGAGAGTTGGCTCAGGAGCGCCGGGAACTCATTGAGCTTCAAATAGACCAGCAGGAGCAGCAGCTTAATTTATTGCAAGGCGTCATTGATCGCCAGCGGCGGCTTCAATCCGAACAGGCTATTGCCGACGCAGCAAAGAATGATCCACTGATCGCTGAAGGACACCCTGTGGTGCTCAATGCTCAGCAAACGAACCAAGCGCTGAGCCTTGAACTGTTGCGAACGACGGATAGAGCGAATGGCATTATACGTGAAAATATTGAGGCCCAGCGCCAGTTGGATCATGTGCGGCAACTTCAGCGAAGCCTGAACGAACAAATTGATGCTATTCGTGGTAGCCAATTGTTGTCGCGTATTCTTAGAGAACAGCGCCAGTCGTTACCTTTAGTCGCTCCAAGGCGTGATTTGCAAGATGAAATTGCCGATTTGCGTCTCAAGCAGTTTGATTTGATTCGGCAGCGTGATCAATTGCGTCAAAGTGATCGCTTGGCAGCCCAGCGTTTGCAGGAAGCTGGGGTTGATGTCACGCCTGGATTGGTGGACTCACTGACGCGACTTTACCAGTCACGCCGTGAATTGGTAGAGCAGCTTGAACAGTCTTACAGCAGTCTGCTGAGTGCCGCTATTGAGCTTAAACTTAATCAACAACAGCTATTAGAGACGACGCGAGATTTACGGGCGACCATTGATGAACAGCTATTCTGGGTAGCTAATAGTCGTCCTCTAGATTTCAATTGGTTACGACAAATTCCCCACAGCCTTCAACTGGAGTGGCGAGAAGGCGAGTGGCGGGCGGTTTTGCCCTCTCAGTGGAAAGGTTTTTCTTGGAGAATGCTGATTGGCACGCCGCTTATTTTGCTTGGCGTGGTTCTGGTTGGGCTGCGCCGGCGAATTAAAGCACAGCTTGCGCTCATTCACTCACAAATTGGTCGACTGAAAAGTGATACTCAGTTGCATACCACCAAGGCGGTGCTGCTAAATGCTCTTCTTGCGTTGCCTGGGCCGTTGGGATTGGCAGGTATTGGCATAGGCCTAAGTGAGGCTGAAGGTGCACTGGCAAGCAGTGTTTCGCCAGCGCTTCTGCAACTGGCGCTTAGTTGGGTTGTCGTGGCCTGGGGCCGTCGGCTCCTCGTTCATGATGGGGTTGCTGAGCGCCATTTCACCTGGGCTCCTGCTTATACAGCGCGGTTGCGTAAGCTGCTGGGTGGTTTCGGACTAGCGTTAGCGCCAGTGGTCGTTATTGCCGCGCTCTCTGGACAAATGGAAACACCGCTGGCGTTGCGCCCAGTAGCGATAGGGCTTTTTGCCGCGGGCTTGGTGGCAATGAGCTGGTGGTTGGCACTATTAATCCTGGCCCATGTGCCATTTTTCGGTGTACGACTCTTTCGGTTGGTGTTAGGTCTAGCAATGGCTTCAGTGCCGCTAGTACTCCTTGGGCTTGTGGTGTGGGGATATGAGTATACGGCGTTGCGGCTGGTTGCTCGCTTTGCAATCACCCTTTACCTGTTGGGCTTGTGGGTCGTCGTTGAGGCCACTGTCGTGCGTAGTTTAGCCGTTGCAGCACGGCGGCTAGCTTACCGACGAGCGCTCGCTAGACGTCGTGCTCAAGTACAAGAGGGCGCAGAAGGTGGGGCGGAGGTCGTTGAAGAGCCACCTTTGGATATGGAGAAAATTAACTCTCAGTCGCTACGCTTATCAAAGTTGATTTTGTTGATTGGCTTCAGCGCCCTGCTGTATCTGGTGTGGGCAGACCTGCTGGCGGTACTGAGTTATTTAGACCAAGTTTCAATATGGGATGCACAAGAGGGTAACTTGGTTGGAGACGCACTATCGATTTCCGATGTGTTTACCTCGCTCCTTGTGATTGCCATCACGTTTATTATGGCGCGTAACTTGCCTGGCTTGTTGGAAGTAATGGTGCTTTCACGCTTGTCATTAAAGCAGGGTAGTGCTTATGCCATTAGTTCTCTGCTTTCTTATACCATTGTTGGTACTGGCGTAGTGATGGCGTTGGCCACTCTGGGTGTTTCCTGGAATAAATTGCAGTGGTTGGTGGCGGCGCTGAGTGTGGGGTTAGGTTTTGGTCTTCAGGAAATATTCGCCAACTTTATTTCTGGCTTGATCATTCTGTTTGAGCGACCAATTCGGATTGGTGACACTATCACGCTGGGTAATCTTCATGGCACGGTAAGCAGGATTCGCATCCGAGCGACTACCGTGACCGACTTTGACCGAAAAGAAATTATCATACCGAATAAAACGTTTGTGACGGACCAGCTCATTAACTGGTCGTTGTCGGATAACGTGACCCGCGTGGTGCTGACCTACGGTGTTGCTCATGGGTCTGATCTGCCTTTAGTGCATAAATTGCTGCGCCAGGCTGCCGACGAAAATGAACGAGTGTTAGAAGACCCAGAACCTCAGGTTTTCTGCCTTAACTACGGGCCGCACAGCCTGAATTTTGAGCTGCGCATTTTCGTTAACGATTTGCTTGACCGCCTGTTTGCGGCTGACGAAGTTAACTGCCGGGTCGACGAGCTGTTCCGTGAAGCGGGCGTTAAGGTGGCCTTCGAGCAGATGGACGTGTGGCTGCACCGCGACCGAGGCGAGTCGGTTAAAGTGCAGTCAGCTAACCGACTGCCTCCTGCTAACCTAAGCTAATAACTAGGTTAGCATCGGGGGGGGCTTGTGTTTAAGTACTGGTTTTTAAACGCTTGGTTCTCCATGTTTGGTGGCGAACAGTAAAAACTCCCGATTACCGTCACCACCGGTAATCGGGCTTTCCTGCCAGTGACTAATGACTAAGCCGCACTCTGTACAAGCATCACGTATCTTTTGTTCTACGTCTGCATAGTGGCTAGCGTTACGCACGATGCCACGCTTATCCAGTGAGCCTGGTGCTAACTCAAACTGTGGCTTTACCAATGAGAGTAGTTGCCCTCCAGAGGAGAGAAGGGAGGCGATCTCAGGCAAAATCAGGGTTTGCGAGATGAACGAAACGTCCATCACGGCTATATCGATAGGGTGTTTAGCCACGGCGTGTTGAAGGACTGTCGATGATGCCATGTGACGAGCATTTAAGCCTTCAAGACACGTGACTCTCGGGTCATCACGTAAGCACTCGGCTAGCTGGGTATGCCCGACTTCAACACCGATAACATGTCGGGCGCCAAATTGAAGTGAGCAATCGGTAAAGCCTCCCGTTGATTGGCCAACGTCTAACACGTTGCACCCTTCCAGGCGCATGTTTAGAGCGTTAAGAACGCCCTCTAATTTTAATCCTGCCCGGGAAACGTAACGCTCCTCCGGGTCTTCATCAATATGAAGCGGAGTATCCAGCGGCCATTTTTCAGATGGTTTTACGAGTGGCGTGCCATCTTGAAGAAACACGCGACCGTTGCGAATTAATCGCTGCGAGCGTGTACGTGAACTGGCCAGCCCTTGGCTGACCAATAATTGGTCTAATCGTGTTAGTTGAGTCATCGTCGTCAATATGGCGGTTATTAAACGCTGCTAGCGAGTCTCGCTACGGAGTATGTGGCCCTTTGTCTGCCTGCAGTTCGGTAGGGGGTAAGCGGCTAGCTCCCCAGCTGCGATGCAGATAGCCTTTTACAGATTCAAGTTCTTCTTCCGTTACTGTGGCCAGCTCGCCACGCTCCAACGGATCAAAGTGGTAAATATATAATCGAGACGTGAACTGTGCGAAGGGGAGCGAGGCTTCGCCAAAGCGTTCTCCGTTACCTGAGGTGCTAACTTTAACGCCGTCTCCCCAATCTTGGCCGCTGTCGTTATTGGGGTTGTAAAAATAGATCCTCATCACATCGTTGGGATCTAACGAGGCGCGCAAAATGGTAATTGCATGCCAACCAATAAACCGGGCAGCACTGTCAGTGACGGCAATGCCAGCAGGCTGAGGATGAATTAGCGGTTGGTTGCCATTGTAGTAAGGGTGATAGCTGGCGTAGAAGTGACGAATAAAGCTATCCACACCGCGAAGTTGGCCGGAGGCAACATCAACGTTGATGCTAAAGCCCCGACCTGACCACCACCCGTGAAATTCTGGGTTAACCCAGCGATGGGGGTCGCCTTCGCGGCCAATGCAGCGCCTGCCCATCTCCGCGTAAATACGGTCAAGATGGGGGACAACGATCAACGAGGCTGGGTCAAGATCCATCGGAAGCTCGGAGGCAACGCCTGAGGCGCTCTCCATTGAAGAGATTGGCTGACCCTCGAAATGCATAATGATTTCATCATCACGCGCAGCCCAAGCCACCATTTGCAGTAGATAGTCAGGGTCGTTATAAGCCCACATAGAAAGCGCTCTCGCTGACTGGCAGGTAGGGTTGTTGCCCTGTCCTACACCCAGCGGCAGTCCTAACATGCAAAGCACACCTTCAATTAAACGTGCGCGGGGTGATGCATCTTCACCATAGGCAAGATTCAAGCGTGCTTCTGACCACTCTGAAAGCTTTAGATTTAGCTGCCGCCACATCGCTGGAGCAACCGGGGGCTGATAGAGAATGCCCCGTTCAAGTAGCAGTGCCAAGCCATACACTGCTTGGGCGGTGGCGGGATAAACACCCCCGCGAATCAGTGCATGCACCAGCTCGCGATAGCAGAGTAGACAGTCGCGCCCCGTCGAAGAGAGACCTAATGCCTCTGATAGAAGGTGGTCGCCCTCTTCGAGTAGATAGCGCATCAGTATCGTGTGATAGGGCGATACCAGCCCTGTGTCATGCATCGCACGAGCGAAGCCAGTGGATTCCGCTTGCAAAGCCGCGTTATCCATACGTTCCAGTCGTTCACGGTACAGCTCAACGCCGGGGTCTTCACGACAAGCTTGGGTTGGTCCGAAAAGCGAGCTAACCAGCCTGTCAGCCCCTTGACCACTTGCCCCCAAATCAATTGCTGGATTAACTTGGCACAGCGCAATTTGGGTGATCATCTGTTTTATGGCGTCAACCTGAATAGGGCGCTGTTTTAAAATGCGCCATATTTCATCAATCAGTTGATCAATAACGTGTTCGTAGCCAATTCGGTCGGCTAGGTGTTGAAACAGTTGCCTGGGAATAGTCGCTAATCGACCCTGGGTTTCCCGTTCGGCTTCGCTAGGTGCGTTAAATAACAGCCACAGATTGATGGCCATTACTTGGGTTAAATAGTGGTGTGCATGCTCTTGGGATACCAGAGCATGTAAGTAATCACCTTTGGCGACTGCTAAAAGTCGCAGCTCACTCAGCGCCTCAATAACGACCACATTGGCGTCAGGGCTTTTCAGAGAGAACGTTGTGAGGGTAGGTACTAGGAACTGTGGGGTTTCCCAGTCTGAGCCTGCAAACACACCGGCGGATTCAAAATCCGCCGCGCGTGCTTCGAGGGCAGCGCAGCCGCCCTCCTGCATCAAGATTCGGCGCGCAGTATCCATTACGCGGGGCAGTTTCGCCGGTTTAGAAAAAGCAGGCGCCTGCGAAAGCAGGCGCACTGCATCATCAAATTTGCTCAGCAATCCATTGAGCTTGCCATCTTCAGTTGAAGATGCCTCTTGATTGATCGTCACATTGACTCCTTATCCCAGCCGAGGCAGGGATTATACATAGAAGTCGAGGTCTTCTTGGCGTTTAAGCAGATCACGCAGTGTGTGTGCGTCTTCGCCTTTAAAGTAGACCAAGCCCCAGTGGGTACCAAACGCCGTACGTTTAGTGACGGTTTCTTCAACCGGTGATGTCAGCTCGTGGGATTCAAAATAGGGGTGATCCTCTGTTTCTTCAGGAATCTCCAGGCGGCTAACAACCCGGCGGCGGGGATAAACGCCAAAGCAGCCCGCAAACCCATCTGCATCCACCACTTCTTTGGGAAAGAAAGCAGCGACTTCTTCTTTTGTGCTTTTAGGATCGAATACCAGCATAGACGCCTGATAGGCGTTAAATCCGTAAACCCGCTCGAGAAGTTCGAAGACTTTAAAGCCGGGTGGGCGGTAAGCGACTTCGCCAAAGTACATTTCACCGTCGCTGGTGACAAAGTACTCGGGATGAATGAGACCGAATTCAATATCAAACGCTTTGATCAGCTTTTCGATTTGTGCCGTAATCTGTTCGCGGTATTTTTCAAGCTCTGGAGACGCGGGCACAAATACTGAGTAGCCAAGTGTGACGTACTCTGAAATATTCAGGAAAGCGATTTTGCCATCGTGAATCCACGCTTCTACGGCGAATTCCCAGCCGTCTAAGTGAGACTCCATCAGCACAGGGAATTCTTCGTCCGGAATAGTATCGACTTCATCCGGTGTGCGAATAACGCGGTGGCCAAGACAGCCAGCCTTATCGAACGCCTTCAGGTGGATAGGGTCGTTGGGGTCGCCATCCAACTTGAGTAGCGTCTGATTAACGCGTTTAAGAAAGCGCACTACGTCATCTTTATCGTGGGCTTCTTCGAAAATACCCACGCGAATGCCACCAAGCTGGGCGCGGCGCTTCATCAATGCTTTGTCGCGAAGCAACAGCGATTGCCCGTAAATACGTGGATTGTCGAGTAGCACTGAATTAATAGCGCCTGCCCACTCAACGGTTTCCTCATAGAGCGGGATAGCGACGTCGACGCCTTTTGCTTTCAGCGTTTCAGCAATTTCGATGGAGCGATCATTGAGACGCTCAAAATTCCAGGGAACGTAGGGGATGTCATGTTTCTGGCAGTACTCCTCGGCCCAATCGGGTGCAACCACGATGTAGCGGCGGTCAAAATTCTCAGCCGCTTCGATCGCATTGAGGCTCCAACCTAGTAGGGCGATATAGCCCTTATTGGGATCCTTTTGCATGACGGTGACTCCTGTGGGTGAGTGAATAAAGTTGCCATACCACTTACTTCACCATACACGATAGGGCCTTCCGTCGGCTAATTAGCAGCCTCTGAAGGTGAAAGTAGCCAAAAATAAGCGCTTTTGAGGGTGGCATATTAAAGAGCAAACCCCTGAGTATGTTAGGCTAGGCTCCTTAACATTATGTTCAAGTGGCAAGAGGAATAGGCCAAGATGGCGGCCAAGCCGATCTACCGTGTGGTGGTTCACCAGCAGGGTGAAATATGGGATTTATACGTCAGAGAAATCTTTCAAAGCGAACTCTGGGGCTTTATTGAAGTCGAGGAGTTTGTCTTTGACGATGCGTCGCGGGTTGTTGTTGATCCAGGGGCGGAAAAGCTACAGCGTACCTTTGAAGGTGTTAAGCGCAGCTATCTGCCGCTTAACGCCATTGTGCGTATTGATGAAGTAGAACGTGAAGGCCCTTTGAAAGCAGTTAAAAGCGATGCTCGCGTCGCAGAGTTTCCTCGTCCCTTTCCATTGCCGCCTCGTGGAGAAGGGTAAGCGCCTAGACAAGCGCACCGCTTTGAGCGATACGCGCGACGGCTTCGTCTGCCTCGCGCGTTTTTACAATCAGGACATGACGTTATGCAAGTAAATAAACTTCGTAGTAGTTGTTACGCCACTGCCGTTGGCGTGTTGTTGAGTATCGGAGGAACCCCCGCATTTGCCCAGTCTGATAACCAAGCTTGGGTAAGCGATGAGTTAAGCACGTATGTGCGTAGTGGCCCAACCGATGGTTATCGCATTGTGGGAACGTTAAATGCAGGTGAACAGGTCGAAGTGCTTGAAACAAGCGGCGATTATACCCGCGTACGTAGCAATAGCGGCGATACGGTGTGGGTGCTAAGTAGTGAGCTACAGCAAGACCCGAGCGCCCGTGAACAGTTACCCGTACTACAAGCCCAAGTCGATGAGCTTACCCAAGAACTAGATGGTATTAACGATACTTGGGATCAGCGCGTTTCTTCTATGGCGGAAACACTTGATATTCGTGAAAAGCGGATCGTCGAGTTAGAAGCGCGTAACCACGAGCTTGATAGTGAAGCTGAGCAGTCTCGCCAGCAGGTGCGTGCCTTACAGGCGCGACTAGACACGCAGGAAGAAGATCTGCTTATGCGCTATTTCATGTACGGTGGTGGGGTTGCGGGTGCTGGGTTATTAGTGGGTCTGATTGTTCCCCATTTGCCGCGTCGTCGTAAAAAGAGAGACCGCTGGTTTTAAAGCGACGTTAAAAAACAAGCGTTACGTATAAATTTCGAGTACGAGGTGGCCGCAATGGAAAACCCCTGGCGCCAACGTTGGCAAGAGGGACGTATTGGCTTTCATTTGTCCGATACACACTCGGCGCTGGTCCAGTACTGGCCTACGCTTAATGTGACGCCTGGGGCCAAAGTACTTGTGCCGTTATGCGGAAAAAGCCTGGATATGCGTTGGCTAGCAGATGAAGGGCACCCCGTGTTGGGGATCGAGTTGGCTCCTGAAGCAATAGAGCAGTTTCTGGCCCAGCGCAGTGCGAGTGTATCGCGCTATACCCAGGCAGGTTTTAATGTCTCACGCCAGGGTAGCGTTGAATTGTGGTGCGGTGATTTTTTTCACTTGCATATCAAGCAGGCAGCAGAAGTGGGCGCATTTTATGACCGAGCTTCATTAATTGCACTGCCTCTGGCTACTCGAGAGCGCTATGCCTTCCACCTTGCCCAATTAGTGCCGCCTGGTGCTAAAGGGTTATTAGTGGGGTTAACTCACGATGAAGACAATGCCGGCCCGCCTTACAGTGTGCCCAACAGTGAAATTGAGCATTTGTTTATGCCCAACTTCCGTGTTGAATTGGTTGAGAATAGAGAGGCTGATGAGCGGGGACGCAGCGAAAGCGTTTGGGTCCTGGAGCGTCGTGGCCCGCACCTATAAATCTGCCCGTAAAGCGGGCAGATGTTCTCAGAATAAGCTATCAGGATAAAACTGTTTAGCGAGCGAGTAAGCGGCCCAGCTCTGGGTCACTAAACGCACGATTTAAACCATCACTTAACAAATCGTTTAGCATGCGTGTATTGGCATCTTCGCCGGGCTTGATGGCATAGCCTTGGGTGCGTCGCGAGGTGTAAGTGCCGGTATACGTCGTGCCTTTATTCTGGGCGATTGCCCGAAAAACCCCTTCAATACGCGCTTCGCCGACTAGCGGCTGTCCGCTGTTACCTCTGGCATAGTTAAGGCTTGCAAGTTCAAGAGTAATGCTCGGGCGGCCTTGGGCAGCATCGCGAGTAGGAGTGAACCCCATATCGCGTACAGCGCGTTCTGCTTCGGCTTGCAACTGCGGAATGAGCTCATGACTGCTCACGGTAATCTGCGCGGTAGACATACTGCCACCTGAGCGTGTTCCAATCACTTCACTTTCCCTGGCATCAGCAGCTATCACGGTGACTTGCTGGCCGGAGCCTGTCTGCGGCACGCTGGCGCTGCGCTCTGGGCTTAGCTGTAGGTACTGAGGGCTAGCGCAGGCTGCTAGCAAAACGCTGGTAAGCAGCGCACCAGAGAGGTGTAAAAAATGGCGCCGACGCATGGTCTTCCTCCGCTATGGCTAAAACGTCAGTATAACGCGGGTAGTGTGCTGGCGGTATGTCCTGGTGGCGTGGGTTGTGCCATCGCTTTCAACGCCATGTCGGGAGAAGCGCCGTCAGCGATATCGAACAAATGCGTTAGGCTGTTTTTTGCTGTCTTCATAGTGAGTACAAAATAGGCATAGCGATGACGTTCACAGATCTGTTTGAAAACGACGACATGAAGTTGATTAACCTGCTTCCACAAGATGGGGCGGTCTATTATCACGGTAAAATTCTAGAGACGGCCACTGCCGATATATATCTAGCTAAATGTCGGGGCGAACTAAGCTGGGAGCATGATCGAGCGTTTATTTACGGAAAAGAGATCATTACTAAGAGGAAAATAGCCTGGTATGCGGATGAGCCTATCTCTTATACCTACTCTGGATATACGAAGATGGCGTCAGTGTGGCCTGGTTTTTTACAAGAGATTAAGCAGGTAGTGGAGAGTAGCTGCGGTGAAGTATTTAATTCGTGCTTGTGTAACTTCTATAGTTCAGGCGCGGAAGGTATGAGTTGGCACAGTGATGCTGAAAAAGACCTGGTTGAGAATGGTGTGATTGGAGCGTTGAGCCTAGGTGGCGAAAGGAGATTTTCGTTTAAACATAAAAAAACAGGAGAGAGTCTATCGCTTAATCTAGAGCACGGTAGTCTGTTGGTGATGAAAGGTGCCACGCAGCAAAACTGGCTACATAGCCTGCCTAAAACCAAGAAAGATTGTGGGCCGCGGGTGAGCCTAACGTTTAGGCAAATGCGCTAACCAGCTGTTGATACAGGCTGATAACTTATCTGTCGCGAGTTAAAGAAAGGTAGGAGGTGGCAGCTCTAAATCGGTCGCGAACTAAAGCTGCCCTCTGCTTGTACAGTTGTGCTTGTGCCGTTGTTGGCATGCCCTAAGCGGCGCGGCTTTGCTCCGTCACCTTTGACTCTGTTGCGGGGAAACGGTGCCATTGCCGTGGATGGACGAAGAGGCGTTGTCCGCGGCGCATCTCAAGCTGTTCAAAATCAGCATGGCGCACCGTTGCAAGCCACGGCTTAGCCAGCCAGTCGGCTTCCAGCTCAACACGCACTTCAGCACCTACCGGTGAAATGGCCGTAACCGTCACCGGCAGATGACTCTCTGCACTAGGCTGCTGGGCAAGGCGCACTTCATGAGGGCGTAGCAATAGCTCTTCGTCACCGTCAGGCAAGTCAACAGTGAGATGAGCGTCGCCGCAGGTGAGCACGCCTTGATGTACTTTGCCTTCTAAGTGGTTAACGTCGCCAAGGAATTCAAATACAAAACGATTTTTGGGCGAACGATAGAGCGTTTCAGGCGTATCAATTTGCTCGATACGTCCGTTACTCATCACCACTACACGGTCAGACAGCTCCAGCGCTTCTTCTTGATCGTGGGTAACAAACACGCTGGTAAAGTTAAGTTCTTCATGCAGGCGGCGTAACCAGCGTCGTAGGTCCTGGCGCACCTTGGCATCCAGCGCACCAAATGGTTCATCCAATAACAGCACGTCAGGCTCAACGGCCAGGGCGCGTGCAAGCGAAACACGTTGCTGCTGGCCGCCAGAGAGCTGGGCAGGCAAACGGTTCGCTAAATGCTGCAGTTGAACCATTTCCAGCAGCCTAAAGACACGGGCGCGAATCTCGCCGTTGGATGGGCGGCGCTTTTTGGGCATCACGGTTAACCCAAAGGCTACATTGTCGTACACGCTCATATGGCGGAAGAGAGCGTAGTGTTGGAAAACAAATCCAATGCGGCGATCGCGAACGTGAACGTTAGTTACATCGCGGTCGCCGAACAGTATTTTACCGGGTTGAGGAGAGCGGTCAGCGCTCTCCAAGCCGGCAATAATACGTAAAAGTGTGGTTTTTCCTGAGCCAGACGGGCCAAGCAGGCCGACTAGTTCGCCTTCATGAATGTCCAGATTGATCGGCTCAAGCGCTTGGGTATTGGCAAAGTGCTTGGAGATGTTCTGTAGGCGAATACTCATAAAAATGCCTCCTGGCGCGCTGCGCGCCATTCCAGGCCTGCCTTGGCCGCAAGGGTTAACAGGGCAATAAGGGCCAGCAGCGCGGCGCTGGCAAACGCGCCCACCGCGTTGTAATCCTGATAAAGCTGCTCTAGATGCAGCGGTAAGGTGTTGGTCTTTCCGCGAATAGCCCCAGCGACCACCGAAACGGCACCAAATTCACCCACGGCACGCGCGTTGGTGAGGATGATCCCGTAGAGCAGTGCCCAGCGAATGTTAGGTAGCGTGACACGTCGGAAGGTGGTCCAGCCGCCAGCGCCGAGGGTCACGGCGGCTTCTTCTTCTCGGGAACCTTGGGCCTGCATAAGCGGAATGAGTTCGCGGGCCACAAACGGGCAGGTCACGAAAATAGTTACCATTAAAATGCCGGGCCAAGCGAACATCAGTTGAATATCGTGGGTATCTAGCCAACTGCCAATCCAACCATTACGGCCATATAGCAACAGATAGATAAGCCCGGCCACTACGGGGGAAACGGCAAATGGAATATCGATCAGCGTTTGTAAAATACGACGGCCCGGGAAACTGAAGCGGGTAACCAGCCACGCCAAGGCGACGCCAAATACTAGGCAAATCGGTATGGTTAATAACGCAATGACGAGCGTCAGGCCAATCGCGTGCAGGGTGAATGTATTGCTAACGTTGGCCCAAAAGACCATCACGCCTTGGGAGAAGGCTTGGGCAAAAATTGCCACCAAAGGTAGCAGCAAAAATAGCGCTGACAGCAACAGAGCGGCGCCAATCAGTAAACGCCGCACAGCGGGTGCATCACCAATCCGGCGCATTAGCCTGTTCCTCCATGCAAGCGGCGCACAAAGCGGCCTTGCCAAATATTGATCGCCAGCAGTAGGGCCAGTGACACAAAGAGCACGACGGAGGCAATTGCGGAGGCACCAGCGTAGTCATACTCCTGCAGTTTGACGAAAATCATCAGCGCAGTGATTTCGGTTTCGTAGGGCATATTACCCGCGATAAAAATAATCGCCCCGAACTCACCTAACGAGCGCACAAAGGCTAGCCCGGTGCCAGTAACGAGAGCTGGCCACAGGTGCGGCATAATCACGCGCCGAAACGCCACGCCATCGGTTGCGCCAAGAGACATCGCTGCTTCATCAACTTCTGCGGGTAAATCCTCCAGCACCGGCTGTACGGTGCGTACCACAAACGGGATGCTGGTAAACGCCATGGCCAGTGCAATACCTACCCAGGTGTAGGCTACCTGGAATCCTAGCGGCTCTAATAAGCTGCCCATCCAGCCGTTACCCGCATACAGCGTAGCGAGGGTAATACCTGCAACCGCTGTGGGGAGCGCAAAGGGAAGATCCATTAAGGCATCTAGAAGGCGCTTGCCGGGAAACTCATAACGAACCAGTACCCAGGCAAGTAGTAAGCCAAATACCGCATTAACCAGCGCCGCGACAGCCGCTGCTCCTATGGTGACCATGTAACTGGCCACCACACGGCCTTCGGTAATAATGGCCCAGTATTCGGCAAGGCTAAGCCCTGCCAATTGGCCAAACAGCCCGGTGATCGGGAGAAGGAGGACCAGCGAAATGAAGAGAACGCTGATCCCCATAGATAGGCCAAAACCCGGCAGCACGCGTGCGCTGCCGGACCGCCATAATGCTAGCTGGCTCATGGGGTTCCGTTAACGACGTTGCAGTTGATCAAGTAGGGCGCCGCCTTCAAAGTGGTTTTCCATTGCTTCTTCCCAGCTACCAAACACATCTTCAACTTCAAGAAGTTCGGTATCGGGGAATTGATCGGCAAATTCGGCCACAACCGTTTCATCGTGAACGCGATAGTTAAAGCCCGCCAGCAAGCGCTGGGTGTCTTCACGGTAGAGATACTCAAGGTAGCTCTGGGCAAGGTCGCTGTTGCCATTGCGCTCAGCATTTTCACCCACCACCGCAACGGGGAACTCTGCCAGAATGCTGACCGGCGGCACGATGACCTCGTAGTCGTCGCTGCCGTATTCGCCACGGATGTTGTTTACTTCTGATTCAAAGCTGATCAATACGTCGCCAATGCCGCGTTCGATAAAGCTCGTGGTGGCACCACGGCCGCCGGTATCAAACACCGCAACATTGCGCAGGAAGGTGCGCATGAAGTCTTGAATCTTTTCTTCATCACCGTCGAACTCATTTTCCGCAAAGCCCCAAGCCGCTAGATAGGTATAACGGCCGTTGCCGGATGTTTTAGGGTTAGGGAAGACCATTTGTACGTCTTCTTTCACCAAGTCATCCCAGCTCTCAATACCTTTCGGGTTGCCTTTACGCACCAAAAACGCCGTAGTGGAGTAGTAAGGGGATGCATTATTGTCGAATGCGTCTTGCCAGTCTTCGGCCACTAGGCCCGCATCCGCAAGTACTTGAACATCCGTTACTTGGTTAAAGGTAACGACATCCGCACGCATTCCTTGCATAATCGCGCGCGCTTGCGCTGAAGAGCCGCCGTGGGATTGGCTAATGGCAATCTCTTCACCGTACTCTTCTTGCCACCACGCTTGGAATTCCGGGTTGATAGCCGAAAACAGTTCACGGGCAATATCGTAAGAGGAGTTCAGTAACTCGCGCTCTTGCGCCATCGCCGTGTTTGAAACAGCTGTGGCAGCCACAGTAGCGCCAACAGCGGTAGCTATCAGGCTGCGGCGCAGGCCAGTACGGAAAAAAGTAGATCGCGTCATTACAGGCTCCTTACATCTGGGGGCGATTTAATCGCAATGAGGATAAGGTTAAACCTGTGATTGTGGAATTACAATTATGTTTTATATTCTATTTGGAAATATGTATTTAAAGATATGCATTCATTGCTGGCTGAGCTTTAACGGCAGGGAGATGGGGCTTCTTAGGTGGCTCTGGTAAGATAGGGGCCTTCCTTTTCCCCTGTTAACCTAGGAATGCACTATGAGCGCTGAGCAGGACTTCCTGATTGCCCCTTCGATTCTTTCCGCTAATTTCGCGCGTCTTGGTGAAGAGGTCGACAATGTGTTGGCCTCCGGAGCCGATATTGTCCATTTCGATGTCATGGATAATCACTATGTGCCGAACCTGACGATTGGGCCGATGGTCTGCAAAGCTCTGCGCCAGCACGGCGTGACGGCGCCTATAGACGTCCATCTAATGGTTAAACCCGTGGATCGTATGATCGGCGATTTTAGTGAGGCTGGGGCGAGTTACATTACGTTTCACCCGGAAGCTTCGGAGCATGTTGATCGCTCGCTACAGCTAATACGCGATAGCGGCTGTAAAGCAGGGCTGGTATTTAATCCGGCAACACCGCTTTCGTATCTCGATTATGTCATGGACAAAATTGATATGGTGCTGTTGATGAGCGTTAACCCGGGCTTTGGCGGTCAGTCATTCATTCCCGGCACGCTGGATAAATTGCGTGAGGCCCGGGCACGTATCGATGCTTCAGGTCGTCCGATCCGCTTAGAAATCGACGGTGGCGTTAAGGTAGATAACATTGCCGATATCGCCGCTGCGGGTGCCGACACCTTCGTCGCTGGTTCAGCTATTTTTAACGCTCACCAGTCAAGCGACCCGCACGGTTACGATAGCGTTATCCAGCAAATGCGCGCCGAGTTGGCAAAGGATAACGGCTAAGCGAATAGCTTAATGCAATTTCATGCGGGGCTTTAAGTAGCGGTTTAGCTTATCAACCAGCCATGCGAGTCCCGTTTTGGGCGCGCCATGAATAGATAGCTGATGCATTCGATAAAGTGAAGCGTAGGCTTGGCGCGCTAACCAACCCTCTAGAAATAGCCCACGAGACGCGGAGCTGCGCATCAAGTTTCCTACAGCATCGTAGCGGGCGAGCGACACCAGCGAACCGTGGTCACGATAAGTAAAGCTTTGCAGTGGTTTGCTATCCAGGCAGTGCATCAGGTTTTTGGCGAGTAACGTTGCCTGTTGATGAGCAGCCTGTGCCCGGGGTGGCACGGAGCTGCCTTCGCCCTGAGGGCAGTCGGCACAGTCACCGATGGCAAAAATATAAGGGTCATCAACGCTCTGCAGCGTTTGGTGGACGTTAATTTGATTTTTCTTATTAGTGGTTAGGTCTAATTCAGCCAAAAATGGCGGTGCTTTGATGCCCGCTGCCCACACGTTCAGATCCGTTTCGATAACCTCGCCATCGCCGGTTACCAATTGATACTGCTGAGCTTCTTGAATAGCGGTACCGACGTGAACGGTGACACCCATACTTTCCAGTTCTTGCTGCACTGTTTCGCTAATACGCTCTGACAAGCCGGGCAGCAGTCGGGGGGCCGCTTCGATGAGGTGTACGCTAATCGTTTGGTGGTCAACAGCGGTTACGCCGTAGGCGTTAAGTAAGCGCGAAGCATCTAAAAGCTCTGCAGAAAGCTCTACGCCCGTTGCGCCGCCGCCCACTATGCCAATGGTCAGTTCGGCGTTTTGGCGCAGCGTTGGATCGGTATAACGCAAAAAGGTATTGATCATATCGCGCTGAAACGCTTTGGCCTGCTGAGGCGAATCAATAAAGTGGCAGTGTTCTGCAACGCCCGCTGTTCCAAAATCATTGGAAATACTGCCGAGCGCTATTACTAAATAATCGTAAGTTAGTTTTCGAGAGGGAAGGACTTCGACGCCGTCTTCATCTTTGATTGGTGCTAGGTGAATGACTTTTTGTTCGCGATCAAGGCCATTTAAAGAGCCGCGTTGGTAGCGGTAATGGTGCGCGGAAGAGTGGCCGCGGTAATCCACTTCATCCATGCTGGAGTTCAATACTCCGGTCGCGAGTTCGTGTAAAAGCGGTTTCCATACATGGGTGGCATTGCGATCTAGCAGGACAATCTCGGCACGCTTTTTTTTGCCTAGCGTACGTCCTAAGCGTGTTGCTAGAGCAAGCCCGCCAGCGCCACCGCCGACAATCACAATTCGGGGGATGGTCATTACTTTCTCCTCGGCTAATATGGTCACAGCATAGAGCTTTCGGGCGTGGTTGGCGACGTGCTAAGTCGGTAGGATAAAAGAATCAGCTGCGATTACATTTACTAACGGCCATTTTTTGAAAAATATTTTTGTGTAGAGTAGGGAGAAAAAGCGTGCATGCCATTTTGCAGGGTAAACGGTTAATTGCATTTGATTTAGATGGCACTTTGATTGATTCGGTCCCGGATCTAGCGATAGCGGTTCAGCGCTCGCTCAGCGATGTTGGGCTACCTGCGCCCAGCGAAGAGTTTGTGCGTGACTGGGTGGGTAATGGTGCACAGGTACTTATTGAAAGAGCACTAACCTGGGCGCTCGCTGATGCGCCAGGGCAGGTATTGCAAACCACCGCCTATGAAGCTTTTATGCGCCATTACGGTGCTGCCCCCAATGCGCTAACCCGGCTCTACCCAGGCGTGCGAACAGCGCTGCATGATTTGCATAAGGCGGGCTATCCGCTGGTGCTGATTACCAACAAGCCTGAGCGCTTTATTGCGCCAATTCTGAGCCACTTTGATCTGCTAACGCTCTTTACACATTGCATTGGCGGCGACACGCTTGCCGAGAAAAAACCCAGCCCGCTGCCGCTACTTCATGTGGCTCAGCAGCTGGATATCCCTCCTTCGGCAAGTGTCATGGTAGGCGATTCACGCCACGATATCACCGCAGGCAAAGCTGCTGGCTTTACTACCGTGGCGTTACCTTACGGCTATAACCACGGCGAGCCAATTGAGCATAGCCAGCCTGATTTGATCATTAGCTCATTGCTGGCGTTGACGGAGTAAAACAGCCGATGTTGTTGTGCTAGGGCTACTTCTCTGCCCGTGCGCCGCCTAGGTATTCATGCATTAATTCAGCGTTATGGCGCAGCATAGCAGGGTAGTTATAGGCGGAGCCGTCGGCATCGCTCAAGGTATCTACGTATAAAGGCCCTGCCAGCGAAAGCTCCGTTTCTCGGGCATGCGCATCCATGTGGATATAGGGTGAGGTGCTTTCATAGAACAGTGCAGGCGGGCGTTTTTGTGAAAGGTGCATGCTCATTGCTTCCATCGCCTGCGCGCTACCAATTGTCTCACTGCCAATCCCCCAAATGGCTGCGTACTCAAAATCGTAAGCACGGGCAAAGTAGGCCATGGAGGCTTCGCTGGTAGTGAGCATGCGATTCGTTTGCGGAATGCCTTCCAAGCGCTCCCTGAGTTGATGATCTAACAGCGCCAGTGCTTCACGAGTTTCAGCGGCACGCGAGGCAAATGCATCAGCCTGCTCGGGATAGCGTTCGATAAGCGTTTTTTCTATCACATCAACATAAGCGGCTGCCCCTTTGGGGTCCATCCACATGTGCGGATCAGCGCTGTCTTTATATTGGCCAACCGGAATCGCTAGCGGCACATAGTCGGCGCTTTCTGCAAGCGCTGTCAGCGTTAGTGTGTCGTCTGCCATGGCTTCAATATGCCGTATCCATGGCTCTAACCCATACCCGTTGTAGAAAACAATGTCAGCTTCCTCGACAGCCAGGGCATTTGGCGGTTGAAGCTCCCAGCGGTGCACATCTTCACCCGTAGGCACAATAGTGGTAATGCTGATGCTGTCGCCCGCGACACGCTTCACTAAATCTTTAATGACTGAAAACGAAGCGATGACGTTAAACGAGGTGTCTCCCAGCGCGTGAGTGCTGCTGACAGTCGTCATCAATACGAGCGTTATTATCCAGGGTGCTCGATTGTCCATGCCACGCTCCTAACGCATTAAAAAGTCGGCAGATGATAAAGACAGTCAAGGCCTGTTGCCAGTTTCGTTATGCTGTCAAATTGTTTAAACCTAGCAGGAAGGGCTAGCCAGTCGCTTTCAGGGTTTTTGATTACCTTGAAAAGCTCCTCACAATTTACTGATAAACTCAGCGTTTGTTCCTCACTGAAAATTACCCGAGTATTAGAAGTGCGAATGTCTTAGCCGACCCTTGGCCCTGCAAGTGGTGCTTGGGTTGGGGTATCATCCCTACCAAGGGGTTTGATTAATGTGATGGAGTAGCTGCGGCGATGGCGCAAGTGCAGGTAGTGCAACGTGTATTGATGATCGATAACTACGACAGCTTCACATTCAATATCGTCCAGTACCTGGGTGAGCTGGGTGCCGAGGTCATGACCTATCGCAACGATGAGCTTACCCTTGAACAGATTGACGCCTTAGCGCCTACTCATCTAGTCATTTCACCGGGGCCGTGTACCCCTAATGAGGCGGGCATATCGTTGGCGGCGATTGACCACTTTGCGGGTAAACTGCCTATTTTGGGGGTTTGTCTTGGGCATCAGGCGATTGGACAAGTCTACGGTGGTAAAGTGGTGCGAGCGCCCCAGGTGATGCATGGTAAAACATCTGCCGTTGTACATAGTGGGCAGGGTGTTTTTAGCGGGCTTGAAAACCCGTTAGAAGTGACCCGTTATCATTCACTCGTGGTAGACAAAACAAGCTTACCGGAGTGTTTTGAAATCACTGCCTGGACCGCAGACGATGACGTTACGCCAGGGCTGATAATGGGCTTTCGTCATCGCAGCCTGGATGTTGAAGGGGTACAGTTTCACCCTGAGTCAATACTCACGCGCCAAGGCCATGCGCTATTGGCTAACTTTTTAAAACGCGGCTGATTGCCAAATTTATACGCTTTAGGGGCTTTTCTGTTCATGCAAATGCGAGATGCAATTAACGCGGTGATGCGCCGCGAAGACCTCTCTTTCAATGCGATGCACGCGCTAATGCGCCAGATCATGACCGGCGAAGCCTCCGATGCGCAAATTGGTGGCCTGCTAGTGGGACTTGCCATGAAAGGCGAGAGCGCCGAGGAAATTAGCGCGGCGGCACAGGTTATGCGCGAACTCATGAAGCGTGTTGAACTGCACACCGATAACGTAGTGGATATTGTCGGCACCGGTGGTGATGGTGCAAATCTGTTTAATGTTTCTACGGCGGCTAGCTTTGTTGCGGCTGCTGGGGGCGCTCATGTCGCCAAGCATGGTAACCGCAGCGTCTCTTCTTCGTCGGGCAGTGCAGACCTTTTTGATATCGCTGGCATTTACCTTGATCTTAAGCCTGAACAGGTAGCACGCTGTATCGAACAGGTTGGCGTGGGCTTTATGTTTGCCCCCAATCATCACCCGGCTATGCGCTACGCTATTGGGCCGCGTCGGGAGATGGGCGTGCGCACGCTGTTTAACATCCTTGGCCCGTTGACTAACCCCGCAAGTGCACTTAACCAGGTGCTGGGGGTTTACTCGCCGGAGCTAGTGCCGTTGATGGCTGAAGTGCTGCGCAAGCTCGGCAGTCGCCACGTGTTAGTGGTGTGCTCTGAAGATGGCTTGGATGAAATTTCCTTGGCAGCACCCACGCGCGTAGCTGAACTAAAAGATGGCGAAATTACTGAGTACACCATCACTCCAGAAGAGTTGGGTATTGAGCGACAAAGCTTAGCTACGCTTAAAGCAGCCAGCGCTGAAGACAGCTTACGACTGGTAAAAGCCGCATTGAGTGGCGAGGGTGCGGCGGCAGATATAGTGGCCCTTAATGCGGGTGCCGCACTTTACTGCTCTGGTGTGGCCGACAGCTTAAAAGAAGGGGTGATGGTGGCCCAGGATGCGCAGGCCTCAAAGTTACCGCTAGAGAAGCTTCGAGAGCTTTCACACTTCACTAGCGTCTTTAAAAGGTAAAAAATCTAATGACTGATCAGGCAACGCCAACAATTTTAACGCGTATTTTGGCTCGTAAAGACGAAGAGGTAGCCGAGCGCCGACAGGCGGTTTCTGAAGCAGATCTGCTGGCGTTGGCTGACAAACAAAGCGCCCCCCGTGGCTTTATTGCTGCACTGAATGCGCGTATTGCCGCTGGTGACGCAGCGGTTATCGCTGAGGTGAAAAAAGCTTCGCCTTCCAAGGGCGTGATGCGCGAGGATTTTCATCCTGACGACATTGCCAAACGTTATGCAGAGGGCGGCGCAGCCTGTTTGTCGGTATTGACGGATGCCGATTTCTTCCAGGGGCATGAAGACTTTCTGATCGCTGCCCGCGATGCCAGTGACCTTCCCGTTATTCGTAAAGATTTTATTACCCATAGCTATCAGGTAACCGAGGCGCGTGCCATCGGTGCAGACTGCATCTTGCTGATTGTCGCTGCCCTAGACGACACCCAACTGCGCGATCTGCACCAACAAGCCAATGCGTTAGGCATGGATGTACTGGTAGAAGTGCATGACGCTGTTGAGTTAGAGCGTGCTCTAGCGCTGGATCTAAAACTGGTGGGCATCAACAACCGTAATTTGCATACCTTCGAGACTAGCCTGAACACCACATTAGACCTGCTGCCGCGCATTCCTGAAGGCGTCACGGTCATCACTGAATCCGGAATCCACACCCGCGATGACGTGGAGCTAATGCGCGACCATGAGGTGAACGGTTTCTTGGTTGGTGAAGCCTTTATGCGTGAAGAGGACCCTGGCCAAGCCCTCAAGCAGCTGTTCTTTTAATCGAGGGTGTTAAAACGTTGATTAACTTGCCCGCTTGAGGCACGTAAGTAGCGCCTGAAGCGGGTGGTGCAAAGTTTGCGCTGAGTAGCGTTTCACCTGGCTACGGCAGGAGTAGCCGGTGGCGAGCAGCTTGCCCGTGTTTTCGTCGGCTTCCACCTGGGGCTGCCAGGATTGGGCATAAATGGTTTTCGAGGTTGCGACATTACGGGTTTCATGGCCGTAGGTGCCGGACATACCGCAGCAGC
>NZ_JABASV010000016.1 GCF_016107625.1 Vreelandella alkaliphila | reverse complement strand
TCACCCTGGAGGCCCCGGACACCGTCACCGAAGGCGAGGACATCACCGTCACCGCCCGCGTGGACAACGCCCCGGCCACCGAGCTGACCATCACGCTCTCCAACGGCGAGCAGATCGTCATTGCCGCCGGTGCCACCGAAGGCAGCGTCACGTTCGCCAGCCGTGAAGACGACGTCTTCCAGCAAGGCGAGCAGAGCCAGACCCTGAGCATCACCGGCACCGAGGGTGGCAACTACGAAGCCCTGGACACCACCAGCACCGCCACGGTGGCCACGGTTGACGACAACGACGTCACCACGATCACCCTGGAGGCCCCGGACACCGTCACCGAAGGCGAGGACATCACCGTCACCGCCCGCGTGGACAACGCCCCGGCCACCGAGCTGACCATCACGCTCTCCAACGGCGAGCAGATCGTCATTGCCGCCGGTGCCACCGAAGGCAGCGTCACGTTCGCCAGCCGTGAAGACGACGTCTTCCAGCAAGGCGAGCAGAGCCAGACCCTGAGCATCACCGGCACCGAGGGTGGCAACTACGAAGCCCTGGACACCACCAGCACCGCCACGGTGGCCACGGTTGACGACAACGACGTCACCACCGTCAGTATTAATGCCACTGTGACTAAAACCTCTGTGATCAATGTTGGTAATGTTGATAACACTGATAGCTTCACCGTGACTGCTTATAAAGCGAATGGTGAGTTAGGAACGCTGACAAAAGTTATCAACACAAACCATGACGGGTTTGGCGTGGCTGGCAGGACTTCTGGTGGTGCCGCTGACTCCGAGCTTGGCTATGTTACTGGTGTTGGAAGTGAAGCTATCGTCGTTGACTTTAATAACGAAGTGAAAAGCTTTGATGTTCAGTTCGCTTGGAGAAACAACAACGAAAAAGCCAAGGTTGAATTCTTTGATGAGGATGGAAACTTTGTTGGCTCGGCAGTTGTATCGGGTGGTGGCACGTCAACGGATGCTTTAGTGACTTACTACGATGCAGCTGGCAACTTCACGAAAAGTGAGCGTGCACCAGGTGGGTCTGATCGGGTTGATAACTCATATACCTTCAAGCCTGGAAGTGAAGAAACGTTTAGCAGAGCCGAGTTCACTGCAGTTGGTTTTGATGATGACTATTTGGTTCACTCGATTGCCTACAAAGAAGTAATGAATGGTGAGGCGACCAGTATCAATGGTCCGTCGGATGTTACCTTTGATATCGAGACTTCTAATCGCCCAGATCCAAGTCAATATACCTTCACTGGCGATGACTTCCCGACAGCAATAGTATTAATTGATGGTCAGGAACACGTAGTCAAATTGGATATGAACGGTAAGGGGTCGGTTAGTGTTACAACAGATGGTGACACTGATCTTACTGCCGAAGTTATCGAAGTTAATGGTAACTTCGAGAAAGTAGACGTTCCCACTAGCCTTACTCTGTATAAAGGTGGGCTTGAGACCGGCAATAACGGTGATAACACCGTTGAAGGTGGTCAAGGCGACGACATAATTGTGGCTGATGAAGGCGGGGCGGATGTTAATGTTCAGCCTGGAAAAAACTACAATGTCGCGCTTATTGTCGATACGTCAGGTTCTATGCAGTATGACTTGAATGGACAGGGCAGTGTTAACAATAATCCTGATGGGATTAATGACAGTGTTTACTCTGCTTCCAGAATGAAATTGGTTAAGGACTCGCTGTTGCAGCTTGCTGAACAGCTTAAAGATCATGATGGAGACATTAATGTTTCACTGATTGCTTTTGAGACAAATATTGAGCTGAAAGCGAATATTCAGAATCTGACAGAGCACAATATTGACGAGCTGTTGGCTGCAATTGGCCGTACCAAAACCGAGGGTTTACAAGGTCTTGGTGGTACTAATTACGAGGGAGCATTCATTGAGGCTTCTAACTGGTTTGCGGTGCAACCAGGCGAGAGTGATGGTTATAAAAATTTAACCTACTTCCTGACGGATGGCGATCCAACATTCAGTAATAGTGGTGACAATGGCAGAGGAAATGTCACAGACGCGAAGGACATGCGGGATGCAATCGAAGCCTTTAGTTCATTAAGCGGGGTAAGCTCGGTACATGCCATTGGTATTGGCGATGGCGTTACCGTTAATAATCTTAAATACTTCGATAACACGGAAAAGGTGAGCTTAGTTAAAGCACCTTACGGGATTCCGGAGGAGGTATTAGCCGATTTTAGTAACAACAGTGGTTGGAATAATGCCAACAGCTGGAGCAAGCCTTCATCAGGCGGCACGTTGAGCCGAGAAGGAAGCGCGAATCGCTACATGGAAATTAGTGATACGTCGGTGAATAATACTGCTTATACAGTTGCTACCCCCCAGTTTGATGTTGGAGCAGATAAATTTGCTGGTGTTTCTTTTAGATACCATGCTGATATTTGGTCTAATGATAGTGCAGCGTGGAAACTGCAAAAGCTGGATGGTAACAGCTGGACTGATGTTGAAAATCAGGGGGGGGGGTTAGGTTACTCATATAATTGGAGCTCAGCTGCGAGCGGCGCGTTAGAGCAAGGTACTTACCGTATTGCGTATACTGTAAATGATGAGACCAATGAGTCCTGGACTGGTAATGCAAGACTCCTTATCGACGACATAAAACTCACGCCTTATGTGCCGCAAGGCGAAGTAAATATTGTTAATAGTGCCGATGAGCTAAATGCTGCCCTAGTAAATGGTTCCACTAACACCGAGCTGGCCGAGTTGGGCGATGATGTTATAAACGGTGGCGATGGCAACGATATTATATTTGGTGATGCCATTAACACCGATGCCCTTGACTGGGAAGGGCGTGAATTGCCAGATGGTTCAGGTATGAAAGCCCTAATCGAGTTCCTGAAGGTCAGTAATGGTGGGGCAGAACCGACCGAACAGCAGTTGTATGACTACATCAAGGCCGGTCATGCTGAGCTCAACGTTGAGGGCGATACACGCGGCGGAAATGATGAGCTGTATGGTGGTAAAGGCGAAGACATTCTTTACGGTCAAGGTGGTGATGATCTGCTGGTTGGTGGCGAAGGTAACGATCTGCTCTTAGGTGGCCTAGGCGCTGACACCTTCAAGTGGGAGTTAAATGACCAGGGCACTGCGGATAATCCTGCCATAGATACAGTGATGGACTTCAACGCGGGTGAAGGCGATAAACTGGATATTGGTGAGTTATTGGATTATGAAAACGGTGACTCGCTAGATGCCTATATTGTCGCGGAAGAAGACAGCGGTGATACAGTGCTGTATGTCAACTCTGAAGGGGGCTTGGCAGGCGATAAAGAGAATGCTGATCAAGTTATTCGTTTAGAGGGTAAGAGCTTCTCTGACTTTGGTGGTGGCGGATCACAGGATGTAATCCTCCATATGATCCAAAATGGAAAGCTAGATATCGAATAACCTTTACCTACCCCAACAGGCCGCCCACTGGGCGGCCTTGTTGTATTCAATGCCGAATTACGTTTAGCTACACTTAAGCGCTTTTACTTACAGAGGTAGCCGCTATGCTTTACATCAAACGCAACGCCCAAGGGGAGATTGTGATGCTCAGCAAAGAGCCATCGCCTGAGTGTAATGACACTATCAATGATGATTCACCCGAAGTGTTTGCTTTTTTAGCAGAGCAAACGGGGCAGTCGGCGCAGTTTATTGCATCCGACTTGGCTTTTGTGCGGGTGGTGGAAGATATGCTGGAAGTGCTGCTAGAGAAGGGCGTGCTTAGTTTTACTGACTTGCCTTCGGCGGCGCAGAGTAAAATCATGGAACGTAAATCGTTGCGTGCGAAGAATGATGTCAATTTGATTAGTGATGATGGCGGTATTATCTAACAAGGCGTTACTCTGTAACGCCTTGTTGTTCATGGCTTCCTTATCGAAGGTGCTTATGCGCGTACGCCTGGGCCGGTAGCTCCGTCAACGCCTACGCTGAAGAGGCTTTCCAATTCAGCTTGTTCAGTCACCCCTTCTGCGATCACCTGAATGCCAAGGGAGTGGCATAGCGTGGCCATACCTCGCACGATGGTTTGCTGTTCGTGAGAGGTATGAATCCCTCCAATCAAGCTGCTGTCTATTTTTAGATAGGCAAGCCCGATGTCGTGTAAATCGGCAAGTTTGGTGAATTCTGCCCCGACATGTTCAATTCCAAACTGACAACCTAATGGCCTTAGCGCGGCACATAAGCCGCGAAGGCTACCAATAGCGTGACTGTTCAACATAGCGGGCACTTCGAAGCACAGCTGTTTGGCAAGTTGCGGTTGTTTTTCGAGCAACATTCTTAGCTCAATAACAAACTCAGCATTAGTAATTGAGGCAATTGAAAGATTAATGCCAATGGCGTGCGCTGGACTGTAAGCGAGTTGCTCAAGGGCTTTCTTAACCACGGCAATATCGAGCGCGGGCTCTAAGTTAAAGCGCGAGATCCAGGGAATAAACGTGCCAGCTGTTTGCCAGTGATTGGCAAGCTCTAGGCGAGCAGGACATTCGTAATGTAGTACGTCGTGGTGGGCATCAATAACTGGGAAATAAGCGAGCTGGGGGCCCAGCGCAATCGCGGCATTTAGCGCCGAACGCCATTCGGCATGATTGCCAAAGAGAGAGTTATGCTGATGCTCTCGTATAGCAACTGTGGTGTGGGCGCTCGCACTTTCGGCTTCGGCAAGGGCGTCGTCTAACGTAGCCAATAAACCACCTCGATCATCATGAGGTGTGTAGGCAACCACAGCGGTTGGTAAACGCATGCCGATATTGGGCGCCTTGAGCGCGATGCTATCAAGTGCTTGACGAAGACGCGGTATGAGTGCGCTAGCCTCTGCTTCTAAAGGCAGCATGAGGATAAAATCACTACCGTTTAATCGCCCAACCAGTGCTTCTTCTGGCGTGGGGGCCAACTGAGAGAGTTGTGTCACTAACTCACTGAGTAACTGATCAGTAGCTTGGTGGCCTAGCTGTTCATTGAGGATTTCAAGCGACTCCACTCTGGTCATTATCATCAGCCCCGTGGCACGGGCATCTTCACTCCCCAGTAACGATGATAAACGGCTCATAAACACATCGCGATTGAGCGCCCCTGTGACACGATCGTGTTGCAGGTGGCGACGTAGCTCATCCAGTTTTTGGCTTTCCTGGCTGAGCATTTGGTGCACACTAGCAGACAGAACGTTCATTGCTTGGGCCACTTCGCGTAGCTCTAACGTGCGGGGTTCTTTAATGGTGGTAAAGCGTCGGGCGCTGATATCTTTTGCCTGGGCGACAACCCGTACCAGAGGATGCTTGATACCGCGCACCACAACGGTGGCAATGGCGAGACTGATAGCGCCGGCCAGCAAGAACCAGCCTGCAAGCTCAAGCATAATGCGCCACAAAGAGGTATAGGCGAAACTGTGCTGGCTTTCGAGTTCAAGCGTACCGAATTGCCGCCAGCCGTCTTGAATCGTTGCCGTGCCAATCGGCACATCAAAGCGAATAACGTTGCGGAACCAGGCGGGTACATCGCCACTATATTCGTTGGCCGAACGCTCAATGAGCACCTGGCCCTCGGTGTCTCGCAGGGTAATGCGGCGATAATAGCCAGTATCAAACTGTGCGGAGATTAACAGTTCTAGTGTTACCACGTCCTTATCGAGCTGGCTCATGGAAAGTGCCAATGCCGTTGCATTGTCTTCGTTTTTAATGCGCACTTCCTGCTCGATATAGTCACGGCTCGAAGTGATGCTGATCGCAAGGCTGCCGATAAACGAAAGCAACAGTAGCGCAATAATGGCCAGCCAGAGCTGTTTAATCAGCGACATAGTGCTTAATCCTCTTAAATAAAACCTTGTGATTGCATCCGTTCAACGACATTGCGCCAGCGTGATAGTCGCGCTAACGGGTCGGCACGTGATTGCGTTGTGCTACCAGCCCATAACCCATCGCTATTAAAACTGAATACTGGGTCTAGGTCAGTGCGCTGAGAAGCAGGGGTAATAGAAGGCGCAATATTATCAAGTACTAACGGCTCGGCACTGGGCGTTGAGTAGTAGCCAAGTACCATATGTGCCTGGGTGATCTGGCTGCGGCCAATGCGTGCCCGAACATAAATCATGCGCAGGCGTTCACCGGGAACACCTAGTTGCTTCAGGGTGATGTACTTGGCAATGGAGTAATCTTCGCAGTCGCCTTGTGCTTTACCCATGGCCTCTAATGGCGTCGCCCAGTAGTCCTCTTGTCCCCATACGTGGATATCATCAATCCAACGTACTCGGCGATTAAAGAAGTCGTTGACCTCGCGAAGTTGCATTTGCACCTCTTGCCCACGCAAACGCTCCAGCATGGCAAACCACTCTTCTAAAACAGCAAGACCGCTTTGGCCATACTGTTGTTGCATGCTCTGCCGTAATCGTTGGGGGTTGAAGGCTGTTGCAGGCGAGGCGTGAAAACCTAATCCTGAGCTCAGCACAACAGCGCCGACAGTAGCTAAAAACTGTCGACGCGAAAGTTGCTTAAGTTGGGAGCGAGAGGAGGCAGGCATAAACGCCATGAGTAATAGTTAATAAGCGTTAAGCCTACAAGCTACTGCGTTGAAGTGCACTATCTCCTCAGTAATATCTTCTCATTAGAAAGTACTAGCTTTAAACGCGGAGGGAGGACTGTCGTCACCTCATTTGGCGGATGCTTGAAACACGCTGTCGAGCAGTGGTTCCAGTGCTGGCCAAACGTTGTCTAAAATAATTGGCTGAGCCTCGGCGGTGGGGTGAATGCCGTCGTCTTGCATCAGTTGTTCGTTAAGTGCTACGTCTTCCAACAAGAAAGGGACGAGAGACACGTCATACTCATCAGCTAACGAATGGAAAACGCCTGTGAAGGCATCACGGTAGGCTTGGCCATAGTTGGGCGGAATATCAATGCCGAGAAGCAGTACGTCAGCACCTGCCTGTTGGCTTTGTTCAATCATACTAGCTAGATTGGAACGCATTTGAGTAGGCGGAAGGCCGCGTAACCCATCGTTGCCACCGAGCTCTAACAGAACGATATCAGGCTGTCGCTGTCCGATGATGTTAGCCAATCGTTGTGCACCGCCGGACGTCGTTTCACCGCTGATACTGGCATTTATAACCTGGGCTTCACCTTCTAGCCGCTCAGCCAATAACGTGACCCAGCCCCGTTCTTGCTCTATACCATAGGCGGCACTAAGACTATCGCCCATGACTAAAAGTGTTGGGGGTTGGTCGGCGTTGAGTGCCGGCGCGCTAAAGATGACTATCAGTGCCAGCAACCCTCCGGTTACCATGCGGTTCAGTCTTTGCCACGCTACAGGGATGCCATGCTTCATGTCTTACTCCTCTGATCCACAAGCCAACTTGAACCCAACAACTAATTTGCCAACCGATATTGCCTCTTCGCATCAGCCCACCACCGACACCATCACCGCC
The DNA here is from genome assembly GCF_016107625.1 of Vreelandella alkaliphila. GTDB lineage: Bacteria > Pseudomonadota > Gammaproteobacteria > Pseudomonadales > Halomonadaceae > Vreelandella > Vreelandella alkaliphila. The sequence continues at coordinate 55,280 of NZ_JABASV010000016.1, read as the reverse complement.
AGCAAGGTTCCTCACAAGCAAGCTCACCAGCCAGTACTTCATGCTGAGAAACTTTCTAAACAGGTGAAAAGCGGTGAACGTTCGCTAACTATCTTACACGACCTTGCGCTTAGCGTGGCAGCGGGAGAAAGTGTTGCCATTCTTGGTAAAAGCGGTGCTGGTAAGTCGACCTTGCTAGGGCTGTTGGCAGGGTTGGATACGCCCAGTGATGGTGAACTCACGCTATTTGGCCAGCCGCTAAGCCAAATGGATGAAGATGGGCGTGCTGCGTTGCGGGCTGGAAGAGTCGGTTTTGTATTTCAAAACTTTCAGCTGCTACCGACGTTAAGTGCATTGGAAAATGTGCTATTGCCGTTAGAGCTGTCTCCCCGAGCAGGAGAAACTCAGGCCGCGGCTCAATGGCTTGAGCGAGTCGGGCTTGGTGAGCGCACAGAACATCTGCCTAAGCAGCTTTCGGGAGGTGAGCAGCAGCGCGTTGCCATTGCACGCGCATTCGTTACCGACCCTGAGCTAGTCTTTGCCGACGAACCAACCGGTAACCTTGACCCTGATACGGGGGCACAGATTATTGACTTGCTCTTCACGCTAAACCGTGAAGCAGGCACGACGCTAATTTTAGTGACCCACGACCACGCACTTGCACGCCGCTGCGACCGATGTTTACGCCTGGCTAACGGGCAGTTAATGCCGTTTGAACCAACCGCTGCTGTAAACGGGGGTGGCGATGAGTGATATAAACTGGCGGCTTGCGGCACGTAGTTTGAAACGTGACTTACGCGCGGCTGATGTTCGCGCACTGTTTGTCGCGCTGGTGTTGGCCGTTGCCGCTTCTACCATGATCGCCTTTTTTTTAGATCGCCTGGAGCGTGGGTTAGAGCGCCAAGCAGGTCAGATGCTGGGTGGCGACTTAGTTCTTGAGCAGCGCGAGCCATTCTCTGAGGAGCTACGCACCACGCTAGAGCAAGCGGGGTTTACGCTGAGTGATCAGGTTGATCTAGTGTCAATGATTAGTCGTGGTGAGCGCTTCCAGCCAGCTAGCTTGAAAGCGGTGGATGATGTCTATCCTCACTATGGCGTTTCCCATGTGGATCGTGGGGACGGGGTTGAGCAGATTGCATCAGGCCCACCGCCTGGGGAAGCCTGGGCAGACCCACGGTTAGCGCAGCTGATTGACATTGCGATAGGCGACCGTGTTCAAGTAGGCCAAGCAGAACTGCTTATTAGTGGGATTATCGAGCGCGAGGCGGATCAGTCAGCTGGTTTTAGTAATTTTAATCCTCGTTTAATGCTTAATACCGCCGACTTGGAAGCAACAGGATTGGTGCAGTTAGGGTCACGGCTCGAGTTTGAACTGCTTGCTGCTGGGCCTCCTACAGCACTGGAGCAAGTACAGGGCTTGCTGGCCGAACTAAAACGTAATGGGGTAGACGTACGTGATGTACGTGTTGACCGTCCTCAGTTAGGCAACGCGCTTCAACGCGCTGAGAGTTATCTTGGGCTTGCCGGATTGGCGGCGGTATTATTAGCGGGCGTCGCGGTGGCTATGTCGACTCGTCGTTACGTTGAACGCCATCTGGACACCGCGGCGTTGCTGCGCTGCTTCGGCGCTAGTCAATATCAACTGGTGACTATTTTTACCCTGCAACTAATGGGACTCGCACTGATGGCCGCAATTATTGGCGCGCTGTTAGGGCTTATTGGTCAGGCTGTGCTGCTTTGGCTGTTAACAAGTTTTCTGCCTATGACTTTACCACCCCCCGGCATTATGCCGCTCTGGCTGGGCATTTTTACTGCGCTTGCGGTACTGGTTGGTTTTGCTGGCCCCACACTGTTACGCATTAAGCGTGTCAGTGCGCTGAAAGTGTTGCGTCGTGAGCTTGACCCACTACCGCCGTCTGCTTGGTTAGTAGTGGGAGTGGCGAGTCTAGTGTTTGGTGGCCTGTTGTGGCTTTACTCAGGTAGTTTTTCGCTTGCACTGGCGCTACTCATTGGCGGTGCGGCCCTGTTAGGGCTTCTATGGATGGCTAGCACGCTGTTGCTAAACGGCCTGTTGAAAGCTGTTCAACGGCTTTCCGGTGGAAGTGAGTGGGGCCAAGCGTTTCGGTTGGGCGGCAGGCAGCTGGCCCGTCGAAAGCAAGCAGGGCTTGGACAACTGCTGGCGTTTTCGGTCACGTTTTTTGCGATGGCGATGATCGTACTAGTGCGGGGGGATTTATTGTCCACCTGGCAGGATCAGTTGCCGGCGAATACCCCTAATTACTTTGCTATCAATATTCAGCCCAGTGAGCGAGATGCTTTCGAAGATGCGGTTGCTCCGCGGGTGGAGACTCAAAGCACTCTATACCCAATGGTGCGCGGAAGAATCAGTGCTATTAACGGTCAGCCGCCGATAGAAGCCGTTCCTCCTGATGCCAGAGGCGATAACTCGCTGCGCCGTGAACTGAATCTTACCTGGCAATCAGCGCTGCCCGAAGGTAATCAGGTCGTCGCCGGAGAGTGGTTTTCACAACCGCGTGGGCCTCAGGGATGGATGAGTGAGGTGGAGGCCACGCCTCAGGAAGCTTCTAACGTTGTGCCCATCTCCGTGGAAGATGGACTAGCAGAGCGCCTTGGCCTTGGGTTAGGCGACGAGCTAACGTTCTCCGTCGGCGGTGATACGATCACTACCCGTATTGAGAGCCTGCGCAGCCTTAACTGGGATAGTTTTAACCCAAATTTCTTCGTTATTTTTCCACCGGGCGTGCTTGAATCGTTTGGCCATAGTTTTATCACCGCGTTTCACTTGCCAGAACAAGAGCAGAGCTTAATCCGACAATTAGTTAATGATTTTCCAGGCGTATCACTGCTCAACGTGGATGCCATCTTAGGCCAAGTGCGCGAGGTGCTTACCCAGGTCACCCGAGCGGTAGAGCTAGTGCTTATTCTGGTTCTGATGGCTGGCGTTAGTGTGCTTTATGCAGCACTGACGGCTAGTCGACCGGTACGCGCCCATGAGAGCGGCTTGCTGCGTGTATTTGGTGCAGGTAACCGAATGATTTCACGGGTACAAGGTGCTGAATATGCGCTGCTCGGTTTTGCCAGCGGTTTGATGGGGGCCTTCCTTGCAGAGTTTGCCACTGCCGCGCTTTATCTCTATTGGCTTGATTTAACACCGCGCCTGCATGTGAGCTTATGGCTAGTTCTACCCTTAGGGGGCGCATTACTGATTGGCATTATCGGACATGCCCTTTCTTATAGCCTGCGGCGTCAAGCGCCTGCGGCGAGCTTGGGGTTGCTTGGTGAGGCTTAACAAAACTTTGCCAAGTGCTATGCTTAGCGCTTCTCACAAGGAGGTCATGACATGTCTGTGTCTGTAGGTCATCGCCAGCTTACTGCTGGGGTTTTGTTGCTGCTACTTTCCGGTGCGGTGAATGCTTCACCTCAGCAGCTTGAAGCAGAGCTTCGTGAGCGGCTAGGTAGTGAGTCGAGCGCATTCACAGTTGCCCAAGTGTATGAGCAGCCTGACGCTATTGTCGCTGAACATATTGCTATCACTTATGCGAATGGCGATGTGTTTACTATCGAACGTTACCTCGTTGAGGGTGACTATCATCGTCCAGACAATGTAGTCATTGACGGTATGGCCATTAGCGAGGCAGGTAACTCATTGCCTTTTCTCAGCGTTGCCTCCATTGAATTGCCTAACGCTTCGCAAGCAGTGCCGTCGATTGATGAAATGAGTGCGCCAGGCATGGTATGGAAGGCGCTGAATGCGCGTGACATCACGCTAAACCTACAGGGTGAGGCAGCGGATGAGTTTTTTAGTGAGCTAGACTCTCCCCCGCTTGAGGGGCAGTTGCACATTGAAACGCTCATGCTTGAAGAGGTCAGCAGTAGTGCCATTGGCTTGTTCGATATGCAGGGCGTCAGTGCCGATTTTAACGACTTGGAAAGTGGGATTAGTTCGGTTCTTGCGCTCGCTAATTTGCGCATTGAGCAGCTAACCGGAATCGATACGCCTGGAGAAGAGAGCGTGGAACATGCCGCGTTGAATGGCATGAATCTGTCCGGGGATGGTTGGCGTGTAGCGTTGGATAGCGCCTGGATAGAAGGCAATTCCTATGTGGGTGATGCAGGCTTCGAAGGCGCATTTTTTGATATTGGAGGGCTGCTGCCTTTATTGCCACTCGAGCAACGACAAGAGTTCGAAACCTTTAACAAAATACTCACAGGGGGAAGTGGTCAGTTACAGGCTGACGGGCGCAGTCACTCCCGCTGGGCGGAAGAGGGGGAAACCGACCGCTTGATCGCTGATGGCTATGTGCGCTTGAGTAGTGCTGCGGGAATTGAATACAGCCTTGATTTGCCGATCAGTTTGCCAAAAAGCGTTTCCATTGAGCAGGCAATGCAAAACCCTGCGTTGTTTGAATCCGCCACGTTGCATGGTGGTGAGGTCGTTGTGGCTTATACCGATGAAGGGTTGCTGCCGCGATTAACTACCGAGATCGCCGCGCACGAGAATATTACCGAAGCGCAAGCAGTCTCTATGGCGCTGAGGCAGGCTCGTCAGCTTGAGCCCTTGTTAGGCTCGCAAATAACCAAATTAATGACCGGGATGGTCGACATTATGGCTGGCCATTCCCAAGCCTTAACGGTCAATGTCGCATTGCCCAATCCGTTTACTTTTAACCAATTCATGATGAACCCGATGGCGAGTACTGAGCGGTTTACGCTCACCTTTGAGCTAAAGTAGCGCGGTTGACCAGTTAGTCAGTTTTTTGATGACGACATCAACATGAAATACGCTCATGCACGACCTGACGCGGATGCGATGAAAGTCGCGTCAGGCTGCGTTATGATAGCGCCCTAGTTTCCCCATGATGATCCTTTTGTAACGAGGTTCCCGCCGATGTTCAGCCGCGATATGACGATTGCCGGATTCGATGATGTGCTTTTTGACGCGATGCAAAAAGAAGTTGCACGCCAGGAAGCTCACATTGAATTGATTGCTTCTGAAAACTACGCCAGCCCCCGCGTACTGGAAGCGCAAGGCAGCCAGCTGACCAATAAATACGCCGAAGGCTATCCAGGTAAGCGCTACTATGGTGGCTGTGAATTTGTTGATATCGCTGAAAATCTTGCGATCGACTATGCCAAGCAGCTGTTCGGCGCGACCTACGTGAATGTTCAGCCTCACTCTGGTTCTCAGGCCAATAGCGCGGTTTTCCAAGCGCTGGTAAAGCCGGGTGACACCATCTTGGGGATGAGCCTGGATGCCGGTGGTCACTTAACCCATGGTGCCAAGCCTAACTTCTCTGGCAAGCACTATAATGCTATTCAGTATGGGCTGAACGAGCAGGGCTTGATTGATTATGATCAGGTGGCTGAGCTTGCTCGTGAGCACAAGCCCAAAATGATCATTGCTGGCTTCTCTGCTTACTCGCAAATTGTCGATTGGGCTAAGTTCCGTGAGATCGCTGATGAAGTAGGTGCCTACTTGCTGGTTGATATGGCGCACGTGTCTGGCTTGGTTGCTGCAGGCGTTTACCCGAGCCCGCTGCCCCATGCTCACGTCGTGACATCTACCACACACAAAACCCTGCGTGGCCCACGCAGCGGCGTTATTCTCTCCGCTGAAAACGATGCGGATATCGAGAAAAAGCTGCAGTCTGCTGTCTTCCCTGGTGGCCAGGGCGGCCCGTTGATGCATGTTATTGCCGCCAAGGCAGTCTGCTTCAAAGAAGCCATGGCGCCTGAATTCAAAGCTTACCAGCAGCAGGTGGTTAAAAACGCCCAGGCGATGGCCAAGGTGTTTATCGACCGCGGTTACGATATCGTGTCTGGTGGTACTGAAGATCACCTGTTCCTGCTGTCTTTGATCAAGCAGGGCGTGACCGGTAAAGATGCAGACGCCGCTCTGGGCCGCGCTCACATCACTGTGAACAAAAACGCGGTGCCTAACGATCCGCAAAGCCCATTCGTGACCTCTGGTTTGCGTATTGGTACGCCTGCCGTTACTACCCGTGGTTTCGGTGAAGATGAGTGCAGTCAACTGGCCGGTTGGATTTGTGACATCTTAGATATACTTGCTAAAGGTGAGGACACCAGTTCAATCGAAGCCCAAGTGCTCGATAAAGTGGCCCAAGTATGTGGCCGCTTCCCTGTTTACAAGTAACATTGGCTCGCTTTGCCAGGCCGAACAGTAGTGGCATGGCAAAGCAAACAGGGATAAAGCAAAAACGATAAAAAAAGCGCTAACCTATATGGTTAGCGCTTTTTTATTGGCATCAAGTCGATCTGAAGATCAAGGCTCTTCTTGGCGAATGATGCTGACTTTTTTCTGCTCTCTGGTCCATTTGCCCGCTTTTTTATCAATGTATTGGAAGTGCTCGTTCGTGAAATTACCTTGATTGCAGGCGTGGCGATACGACACCGTGGGTACGGTGCGTTGATCTAATAGCTGAATAAATACGCCAGGACCTGTGAGCTCAAACACATTGGTGAGCGTGTTCTCTTCAATGTTTTGCTGCACTTGATCAATCAGTCTGCGTAGGTTGGGGTTGCCTGGTTTGCTGGCGATGAAGTAATTGCTCAGCTCACCTTTGCGGGTCGTAACGTAGAGCTCGTCAATATCGGTAGGCACAACGCGGGCAAGCGGCCAGATGGCATGTGCGTCAATATCGAGATAAACGCCGCCGTATTTGTAAAGCACCATGAGGCGCCAAAAGTCAGCCTGCGCCGCACCAATTTGTAACTTTGAATAGCTGGTGAATAGAGCGTCGTCGAAATTTTCTTTAATAAAGTCACTCCGCGCCTCGGTAATCATGAAACGATATTCGAAACGAGGAGCCATGAGACGATTAAACAAGTAGTTCAGGTAAACCGGAAGGGTCACTCTATTAGTGAAGTTGGTCTGCCAAATAATCCGTGGAATAGTCGAATCATTTTTAGGTGCCAGCCAAGGCGCGGCATAGGCTGGCAGCGTGAAGCGCTTGTTCGGCAGCACGGCATGAAAAATATAGCTAAGCAGCTTGGTAATGTTTGCGCATAGCTTTATCAAGCGACTAGTGGCCACGATAAGTGGTTTGCTTGTGCGGGTGGGCATGTTCATCCTTTTCATTCGTGTCGCGGCAAGAGGTGAATCGATTACCAGCCGCCTTGGCCTTCCAATAAGCTTCGGGTGTTATTATCCAGCGGCAGCTTAAAGTCAGCGCTGCCAAGAACCATCGCATCACCAGCGCGAACTACCCGTGCACTCACATAGAGATAGTCCTGGCCTTGTGCATAAGTACCCATCAGTATCGAGCGTGCGTTGTGCTGGGCGCTAAGACGTTGGACTTGGCGGGATAAAATTAATTCGCCAACGGTTTCTTCAATAAACATACTGTCACGCATTTTGACTTCGCGTACCTGCATGCCTTGCCGTGCGAGGGCGGACGCCATAATTTCAGAGCTAATACGGCCAAACGTAGACGACTGGCTTAAGTTATCAATACTTACAAAGGTAGCCGCAATCATCGGGCTATGGCGTGTAAGGTCTGGGTTGCTGGCGACCATTTGCGCGGCGGCTTCATGGGCTAGTTCGGAAAGGTCTGGCTGAGGCTCGGCATTTCGCATGCTATTGTTATTGCCAAGTGCAGTGCAGCCAGCCAAAAACAGCATAAACAACGCAACGATAAGCAGACGTGCACCAACTGCTAAGCCGCGCAGTGGAGACAGAGAGTGGGAGAGTGAAAGCATGTAATTACCAAGTATCGGTGATAGAAACAGTTGGGGTTGCAGGCGCTTGAGGAACGCGATTTGGCGCATAGTGACGTCGGTCACCAGCATTTATGTAATAAATATTAGAAGAGGAGTAGAGAATGCGTTCACTATCAACGATCTGGGTAGTGATGATAACCTCCTCTTTGCCCTCATAAGTCCAACTGCCGCTGGTCGTATCTGCCACCATCGCAGCGGGAATTAATGCAAGCGCAGGCTCGCTCCAGTTTCCTAGTGCCATGCTAGCCACGGTCACGCCACCGGCAAGGGCGGTGTATGCACCAAACGGTGGGCGTATATAGCCGCGGTCACGATGCTCAACAACTTCTACGTCCACTTGAACGGTGGCACCGCCAGTGTTGGGTTGCGTCATCACGCTTCCCCCGCGTGACACCAGTTCGCTTGTTAATAGCGTGCGAAAGCCACGTTCAAATTCGCCACCGTAATAGGCGCTAACTGACGTATGCTCTTGTGCTGGGATATGGAGATCCCTAAAGCGAACCCGTTCATTGCGAAGAATGCCTGCTGCTTCGTGTTGGGCTAGCACTTCCCAGTGCTGGGCCGCTTGCATGCGCTGCTGCTCACTATAAGGATAGGTAGTCGCAATGGGAGCCTGCGATGTATTGGCATAAAAGCAGCCGCTTAGCATCAGGCTCGCCAGTCCAATGCCGACAGGGCGAAATAGTCGGCCAATGGACGATTGGGTCGATGATGGCTCAGTGCTTAATGAATGAGCTCTTGATGACATAGGTCGGGTGCGCACCTGATTGTTCCTTCTCGCTACGAAACGGCTTTTGATAGACTAGTTTGCCACGCTTACCCTAGATCGGCCACGAGGTTAAAAACTTGAATGAGTGAACCCCCCCATGCTTGAAGACCATCGCGCTGGTCCGCGTCATGATTCATTGCTAACCGCTTATCCAGAAGATGAAAGTAATAGCGGTTGGATGATTAGCTATATTGACATTATGACGCTACTGGTAGCCCTGTTCGTTATTATTATTGCTGCGGCTAATGTGACAAGCCCATCATTGTTTCAGCAAGAAACAGCCGATGAGTACGGCTATGAGTCGTCACCTGCTAGAGAAATACCCCTGCCGGATGCGCTTGCTGAAGCCCGTCAGCAGCGCACAGTACTCGGCGTATCACCTAGCAGTGATACGCTCAGCCCGTTTGCGATTAGCGCTGCGTTGGGTGTGGCAGGGTTGCCTAAAGCTCGCACTGCTGTTGTGGAGGTGCCTCCTTTATTGGCGCGGATTGAAGAAGTATCGATAGATACCCAGCCATCGACTGCCAATAGTAGGCTTCCGCAGTTGCTACTGCCCACCGATGAGCGTCAGTCTGTTTCGCCGTTGGCCGATTACATGGTAGTGCTCACCGACCGTCCACCTATCAATGTACAAAAAGTATCTGACGTGGCGATTAATAGCGCATTAGCACTTGATGAGAGATTGTCTGAGCGTGTGGAGGCTTCGACGTACCTACCTAACCTGGAAGGCGTTGAAGTTTCCCGAGTCGCTGAAGGTATCAGCCTGCGTGTACAAGATCGGTTGCTATTTCCCTCTGCCGATGCTCAGTTGACAGAAGGTGGCTCATCGTTAGTAGGATCATTGATGGATACCATCCAGCGCTTCGAGGGGGAAGTGTGGGTAGAGGGACACTCCGATAGCCAATCTATCAATACCCCAGAGTTTTCGTCCAACTGGGCGCTTTCAAGTGCGCGGGCGATTGCGATCGTTGAGGCACTTGAAGCCGCAGGGGTTGCTCCAGAGCGTTTGCGAGCCGTTGGACTAGCCGCAACTCAGCCGCTAGAAGATAACGATACTGTCGAAGGGCGAGCGCGAAATCGTCGCGTTGAGGTGGTTATTCATGTGGACTAGGGGGTAAGTCAAAAAAAACCCGCCGGGGGAGGCGGGCATGAAAGGGCTTGGCTCACTGCAGCCCACTGGCATCAGGTGAGGGGTGTACAAGGTTGCCAGTGAGTACAATTTCAGTATAGCTATTTATGAGCTTTTTCCAAGGGCTTGTCGAATTTTTTTCAATTTATTCGCGCACTATTTTGGTGCGCCGAAGTTGCGTTGTTTTGGGTCTCATAAGAAAGTGGCTGCTTTTTATGAGTTAAATTTTTGATTATTAAAAATAAAATTGTATTGGCATACAAACTGCTTTGTTGCTCATCTAAAAGTGGACGTGTGTAACGACTTTTAAGATTGCAAAAGGGTGGTGCTATGACCGAATACAAGCGTACTGCGTTGCCCAGTGATGCTCAGTCACCAAGCGACTTAGACCCAGCGCTTCAACCGCGTTTGGTAGTCACCGACTTGGACGGTTCATTACTAGATCACCACAGTTATGATTTCTCACCTGCCAAGCCCTGGCTTGCCCGCCTTAAACAGCTAGGGGTTCCGGTCATTCCGGTTACCAGTAAAACTCGCGCTGAACTCATTCCCCTACGAGAAGCCCTTGGGCTAACGGCGACCCCCTTTATTGCCGAAAATGGTGCCGTTATCGGACTGCCCCCAGGATGGTGTCATGCGCGTCTAGATCGCCCTGGTAATGGCCGAGATGGCGTCGTTATTAAACACACCGGAGTTGATAGTGGTTTCATTAAAGCGCGACTAAACGTTTGGCGTAAGCGTCTGGGGGTTCGGTTTACTCGAATGGGCGACTTAAGTCTTCAACAGGTAATGGCGTTAACTGGGCTTGATGAAACCCGTGCGAAAGCAGCGCGGCAGCGGGAGGGGAGTGAGCCACTTATTTGGGAAGATAATGCAGCCGCACTTGAAACGTTCCGCATTGCGCTTGAAGGCGATGGCCTTGAGCTCACGCAAGGGGGCCGCTTTTGGCATGTGATTGGGCGCTTGTCTGATAAAGGGGGTGCCGTAGAGTGGCTAATTAAACGATTTACTGCGTTACGAGGCAGTTCGCCACTTTCATTGGGCTTGGGCGATGGCCCAAACGATATCACTATGCTGGAAACTGTCGATCAAGCTGTAGTGATTCGAGGTTGCCACGCTCTTAACGTTGAGCCGCACAACAGCGCGTTATATCGAACAAATGCAACTGGGCCAACTGGCTGGGCTGAGGGGGTAGCCCACTGGTGGGGGCGAGATGACGGGCGTCTAGAAATGGCGCCAGTGAATGACGCCGCTGCATCAGATTACAAGCCACGGGAGGCTAGCGTATGAGTGATTTCCATCAAAATGGTGTGATAACCGATTTTCACAACTTAACGCGCCGGCCAGTTGAAGCCCTTGAACAAGAGCTTTGCCAGTTTGCCAAACGTCGCCCAATGGGACTAATTTTACCCTCGCTTTTTTCTGAACTGAAAGGGCCTGCGCTGTCGGCGATTGTTGATGAGCTGGTGAAAGTGCCTTATCTCAATGAAATTGTCGTTGGTTTGGACAGAGCAGACCGCGATCAATTTTTATATGCACGGGAATTCTTTTCACGCTTGCCCCAGCACACTCGAATTCTATGGAATGACGGCCCGCGTTTACGTGCTATCGACCAAGAATTAGAAAGTCATGGTTTAGGGGCTTTAGAGCCAGGAAAAGGAAGAAACGTATGGTATTGCGCTGGCTATGTGCTTAGTTCAGGTCGCTCCACCACCGTTGGTCTTCACGATTGCGATATTCTTACCTACGACCGTGGCCTTCTAGCGCGCCTTATGTATCCTGTCGCGAATCCCCGTTTTAATTACAGTTTTTGTAAAGGCTATTACCCGCGTATCGCCGAAGGAAAGCTCAATGGGCGTGTTTCTCGGTTGATGGTGACGCCGCTGCTACGTGCCTTGAAAACTGTCTGTGGTCCGTTACCTTATTTGGATTATCTAGACAGCTTCCGTTACCCGTTATCTGGTGAATTTGCCATGCGCAGTGATGTGCTAGAGGGCATTCGAATTCCCGCTGATTGGGGATTGGAAATCGGCGTGCTGTCCGAGTTGCAGCGCAACTACTCCCACCGTCAGCTATGTCAGGTCGATATTGCCGACGCCTATGACCATAAGCATCAGCCCGTTAGTGAAGAGGATGCGACCAGTGGCTTGAACCGAATGAGTCTGGATATCGCAAAAGCGCTGTATCGTAAGCTGGCTACCCAAGGGGTTAGCTTTAGCAGCGAAGATTTCCGGACGCTCAAAGCAACCTACTACCGTTTAGCCTTAGACCTCATTGAAGCCTATGATCACGACGCGACGATGAATGGACTAAGTTTAGATCGCCACTGTGAAGAACAGGCAGTTGAGCTATTTGCCAGCAATTTACTAGAAGCTGGCAATCTGTTTTTAGATAACCCTCGTGAACGCCCCTTTATTCCCAGTTGGAACCGTGTACAAGCGGCGATGCCTGATGTGCTAGCCCGTATGCATGAAGCGGTAGAGCTTGATAATCAGGGTAAGGTTTAACGCTCAATGCTTGTTTGTTTCTATAAATTTTAAGTTTATCAGTGCTTTAAGTTTATAAGTGCTTTAAGTTTATAAGTGCTTTGAGTTTATCGGGCCTTTAAGCGTATCAAGTCTCAAAGTGTATAAAGGCTTTAAGTCGATAGACGCTGATGAATTTCGCTTAACCGACCATATCATTCTCATCACAGCACCTCGTTGGCAGCGAGGTGCTTTTTTGTCTCGCGGCTATTGGCCGACGAGCAATATTGATCATGCTCAAGAAATCGTTTTAAATTCCAAATAAGTATAAACATATAACATTTTATGGTCTATGATGGTTGCATAGCAACATCATTACTTGCCATTAGCGGGAGGCACAGAATGCAACACCCGATTGTCACTCACTTCTTTGATGAGCCCACTAACACCTTTAGCTATGTGGTGCAGGATCCAGATAGTAATGCCTGCGCTATTCTAGATTCGGTACTGGATTTTGATTATGCCGCGGGGCATACGGATGTACGTTCTGCTGACGAGATCATTGAATTCATTCGCGATAACCGCCTTGAAGTAACGTGGATTTTAGAAACCCATGTACATGCTGATCACCTCTCTGCGGCGCCTTATTTACACCAAATGCTAGGTGGAAAAACCGGGATTGGCGCGCACATTGTCGACGTACAGGAAATTTTTGGTAAAGCATTCAATGCAGGGACTGAGTTTGCTCGGGACGGTAGCCAATTTGATGCTCTGTTTAATGAAGGCGATACGTTCACCATTGGCAGTCTTCAAGCGCGCGTGCTTCATACGCCAGGCCATACGCCTGCCTGCCTTACTTATGTGATAGGCGACGCGGCCTTCGTTGGCGACACACTGTTTATGCCAGATTACGGCACCGCACGCTGTGATTTCCCCGGTGGCGATGCGCGTACGCTGTACCGCTCTATCCAAAAGGTGTTGGCATTGCCAACGCAAACACGACTGTTTTTATGCCATGACTATAAAGCACCTGGCCGAGACGTTTATCAGCATGAAACCAGTGTTGCAGAGCAGCGTGACGCGAACGTCCATGTACATGAAGGCATTTCAGAAGATGAGTTCGTGAAAATGCGCACGGAGCGTGATGCCACGCTAGGCATGCCTAAGCTCATTATTCCCTCTGTACAGGTCAACATGCGCGCGGGTGAGATGCCGCCTTCCGACGACAATGGCGTTGTCTATCTAAAAGTCCCTATCAACCGTTTTTAACTGATATTGATTATCGAGGAGCAGAAAATGAAAGCAAACGTCGGCGGTATCGACAAAGTGGCACGAATCGTAGTTGGTCTTATTCTGATCATACTGGCGCTTACCGGCATCATTGGCGCATGGGGATGGATTGGCGTCGTACCACTCGCCACTGGGCTGTTTAATTTTTGCCCATTGTATCCTCTGCTGGGCATCTCAACCTGTAAAAACAAGCATTAACACAGCAAGGAGACACCTGTGGACTGGATAGCAAGCCTGCAAGGGCTCGTTGGTGGTGTATTGATAGGCTTATCCGCTGTGTGGTTGATGGGAGCCTTGGGGCGCATCGCCGGTATTAGCGGCATTATTGGGAACTTAATAACCCAGCGACCTAAAGGCGATAGTGCTTGGCGCATAGCCTTTTTGTTCGGGCTGGTGAGTGGCCCGTTATTGGTCATGGCAATGGGAGGCGGGCTAGGCAACGTTGCCGATGCTCCCGGTGCGGTGATCGGTGCGCCAGCTGGCGGTGTGCCGCTAATGTTGATAGCCGGTCTGTTAGTCGGGTTAGGCACTGGGCTTGGCAGCGGCTGTACCAGCGGCCATGGCGTTTGCGGTTTGGCACGCTTATCCCCCCGCTCTATGGCCGCCACTGGGGTGTTTCTACTCACAGCGGTGGCCACGGTCTATGTGATGCGTCATATGATTGGAGGTGGTGTATGAGGCGCGTGATATGAATAGTGCAACAGTAAAAACCGCTGCTGGCTATATCGCTGGTTTGCTATTCGGGCTTGGGTTAGCTATCTCGGGTATGACTGATCCTGCCCGTGTACTTGGCTTCCTTGATGTAGCCGGCGCTTGGGATCCAACGCTGATGTTCGTGCTAGGCAGTGCGGTAGGCACAACGTTTGTGGGCTATCGGTTGGTATTTGCACGTGGCGAGCCGCTGTTTAGCGCTAATTTTCAGCTTCCAACTAAGCAAGCGTTAGACGGTAAGCTGCTGGGGGGGGCAGCGCTATTTGGCATTGGATGGGGGCTTTCTGGCTACTGTCCTGGCCCTGCCATCGCCTCCATCGGTGGGATCTCATTGCCGTTATTGGCGTTGTTGGCCGCGATGGTGGCAGGCTGGTTTATCGCAAAACGTATTAGCCAGTAGCGTTAATGTATAAACCACTGTTATCGCCCTTGTCTCTTTAGGCAAGGGCGTTTTTGTAAATGAGCTTTTGTAAATAAGCTTTGGTAAATGAGCTTTGGTAAATGAGCTTTGGTAAATGAGTTTATGGCACAGCCCGCTAGCTTAATGTTGGGTTAATGTGCGTTTGCCATGCTGGTAGCAATAAAAGGAAAACCGTCATGCACGTCTTGCTCATTGAAGATGATCCATTGGTCGCATCAGGAATACGCTCCGGTTTAATGATGTACGACTTTGTCGTCGATCATGTGTCCACGATTCAAGCAGCGGGACAAATCATGCAGTCAGTGGTAAGTGACGTTGTGATACTTGATCGCGGTCTTCCTGATGGCGACGGCTTGCAACTGCTGCAATCGTGGCGTGACCAAGGTAACGCTACCCCAGTGTTAATGCTAACAGCGCGGGATGCGGTACGAGACCGTGTTGACGGCCTGCAGTGCGGAGCCGACGACTATCTGGTGAAACCCTTTGACCTTGACGAGTTAGTGGCCCGTCTTCATGCACTGCTTCGGCGAGTATCGGGCCGTAGCCAGGGTATGACGGTACATGGGGCGCTAACGCTGGATCCTCATGCGCGTGAAGTGAGAGTCTCCGGTCAGTTGGTAACGCTATCGCGCCGAGAACTGGTGCTTTTAGAGGCCTTTCTGCATTCGCCGCGCAGCGTGCTTTCTGCCGACCAGCTAAAAGATAGCCTCTATGGTTTGAGTGACGATGTAGAGAGCAATGCACTGAATGTGCATATCCACCATCTACGTCGAAAACTAGGCAGTGGCATTATTGAGACGGTTCGCGGGTTGGGATATCGGTTAGGCAAACCTGAGGCTGTCCACATTCCAGGTACGCCTCATAAGGGGCAGCAATGAGTTTACGAGCCCGCCTATTGCTTACCCTGGGGGTGACATTGGCATTGCTATGGGGTGTTGCTGCGGCTTGGTTGCTCAATGATTTAGAAAAAAAATTCGTAGAAACACTCGATCAGCGCCTTGCTCAGTCGGCACGCATGGTCGCCGGGCTCGTGCTTCAACTGCCTGAAGATGTCTGGGAACAGAGCCAAGCTCGCGCTTTGTCTATCCCGCCCATCGAGGGGTTGGCCTGCCAGGTGCACTCCCCGCGTGGCGATATCATTGCCCGTACTCATGCCAACATGGAAACTATACTGGCACCGGGTGAGCGTGGTCATGCTTACCGGCAGGAAGGCGATACTACCTGGCGTGTCTTTACCTATGAACGTGGCAATCTGGTCATTACTACCGCCGACCGGATGGATGAGCGGGACATATTGCTTAGCGATGTGTTTCGCGTCGCTGTCGTGCCGTTTGTGGTGGCATTAACGGGCAGTTTAATTGCGCTCTGGGTGGTTGTTTGGCTTGGTTTTGCGCCGCTAACCAGGCTGCGCGCGTCGCTTGCCAGTCGTCATCCGGAAGCGCTGGCACCCGTATCTACCTATGGTGTGCCGAAAGAGATTAAACCGTTGATTGAGACGCTCAATGGGTTACTCGTAAGAATCCAACAAACCATTGTCCGTGAACAGCGTTTTACCAACGATGCCGCTCATGAGTTACGCACTCCCTTAACTGCGATTAAAACCCATCTTCAAGTAGCGCAGCGAGCCGACGGCGAAACGGCGAAAGAATCACTCAGATACGCAGAGGCGGGGGTGGTTCGACTAGCGCATACGCTAGACCAGTTACTGACGTTAGCAAGAGTTGAAGGGCGCATGCGCTTTGATGATGGCGAGCTAAGTCAGGTAGGTGAGATTGTTGATGTTGCGATCGCCGATAGCATGGCAACTGCAGGGCAGTGCCAGCTTCCCTCTCAATTACCCCAAGTGTGCGTTGCCATGCCTAGAGAGCTGGCAATAACCGCACTACGTAATTTACTGGATAACGCATTGCATCATGGGGCGAGTGAGCAGCCTGTCGCGCTAAGCGTGCAGTGTACCCCTGATCAGCGTCACGTAACGTTCACAGTGCATGACCAGGGTAGCGGCGTCGATGACGCTACACTAAAGCAGTTAACTCAGCGTTTCTGGCGCGTGAGCAAGCAGCAAGGTAGCGGTTTGGGCTTAGCGATTGTGGCGGCAATTGTTGAGCGTTTTGGGGGCTGGGTAAATTTTGAAAATGTCCAGGCCGGCGGGTTTAGCGCCCATTTAACCATTCCTACGGTAGGGGATGAGCAACGAGAAAGACCTGAGGCTATTCGATAGCTCTCGCTGCATCATCGCAGTAAATGGGCTACGACTAGTAAATAACGGGCAGGTAAGTAAATAACGAACAGCAGTCAGGGGGATATATGAATAAAAAACAATGGAGCAAGTTCAACTTGTTGATGGGCGCCAGCCTTATAGGGGTCAGCACGCTCGCAGGCACGGCCTTTGCCGAAACAGGCGATGCCGAGCGTGGCCAGGCCGCCGCGGCAACCTGTACAGCGTGTCATCAAGCTAACGGCAGTGGGATGAACATACCTGGAGGCGAATCGTGGCCGCGTTTGGCTGGGCTTAATGCCGATTATATCGTTAAGCAGCTACACGATTTTAAAGAGGGACGTCGCCAAAACGCCACCATGATGCCCTTTGCTAATATGCTTAATGACCAGCAAATAGTGGACGTTGCCGCCTATTATAGCGAAATGCCTATCACCCCTGGCCAAGGTGGCGATGACGTGGACGAGGCGCTATTAGCCCGTGGCGAACAGTTGGCTGAGCGCGGAGATTGGGATGCCTACATTGTGTCATGCAAGAGCTGTCATGGCCCGGGCGGCACTGGCGTTGGGGAGACGTTCCCTGGTATTGCAAGCCAGCACGCAGGCTATATAAGCAACCAGTTGCATGCTTGGCAAAATGATCAGCGCAGTAATGATCCCCAAAATTTGATGGGGGCTATTGCTAAGCGTATGAGCGATGAGGATATCCAGGCGGTGTCAGCATGGTATGCCGGCCAGGACGTTAGCGCCCAAACCGGCAGTGAAGAAGAGGAGGCAGCGCAATGATTATGCATAAAAAACGTCTCGTGCTAGCACTAACAGGCTGTTCATTAGCTACCGGACTAGCCGTCAGCGCTTTTGCTGACAATGCTGCCGATCCCTCTAACGAAGCGCCCTATCAGCAGTTAGTGGAACTTGGTTTTCCTGCACCGCAAGAGGGCGAGCTAGTTCATGTTCCACCGACCATGGCAGACCTGGAAGACGCTGATATCCATCCAGAGCTAAAAAAGGTCATTCGGTATGGCTACGACCTATTTACCAACACGCAGCAGCTACGTGGTGAAAACGTTTTCAATGACATGAACTGCTCAAGCTGCCACTTAGGCGAAGGGCGTCAACCGTTTAGTGCACCGGTCTGGGCAGCGGCGGTTACGCTTCCTGACTTCAGGGGTAAAAATCAGCACGTTAACAATCTTGAAGAGCGCATTGCTGGCTGCTTTGCTTACTCGATGAATGGAACGCCGCCTGCCTATGGCAGTGATGAGATGCTCGCACTCAGCGCTTACCACCAATGGCTGGCTACCGGTGCGCCAATGTACCCCAGTCAGCCTATTTATGGTCGCGGTTTTCCTGCGCCAGACGAGCCAGATGAATCCCCCGATTACGCCCGTGGTGAAGCGGCGTACCAAGAAAACTGCGCTATTTGTCATCAAGACAACGGCGCTGGACACTATGAGAACGGCGAGTATGTGTTCCCCGCTCCCTGGGGGGATGGCTCTAATAACTGGGGCGCAGGCATTGTCAGAGTCGATACCGCCGCAGGATTTATTTACAACAATATGCCGCTAGGACAGCCACGCTCGTTAAGTGACCAGGATGCCTGGGACATTGCCTATTACATGAGTAGCCAAGAGCGACCACAAGACCCCCGTTACACGGGTGACGTTGCTGAGACACTAGAGCGCTTTGGCCCTACTTTCCATAAACGTTCGCTTTATGGGCAGGTCCGTGAGCATGACGGCCATGTACTTGGTGACCATGCGAACTTTGGCGAAAAAGGCGATATCGAACCATGGAACGTCGGTATGCCTCGTTTTGAAAATCTGACAGACGAGTAACTAGCTAAGGAGCAGCGATAGAAGCATCGCAACCAACGTATCCGGAAAAAACAGTAGCCCGTGGTGGTATAACCCCACGGGCTACTGATTGGTTTGAGGATGCTGGATGGGCGCTTTAAAACTTGCTTATATTGTCTGCTTTAAGGCGCTTCACCGCCCATCATTTCAATTAAACGCTCCTCGCTCGGTAAGCCTTGAATCCTGTCGATACGTAAATTGCCACTGTCTGTCTCGCGCTGGAAGGCGCTGGTGGGCGTAGCGTACAGGCCTAGCTCCTCAAAAAGCTGATTGTTGGCATATACCTGTTCTTCAATATCTCGAGGCTGGGCGCTTGCTGAAAGCGAATCGCCGTTGCTGTGGTCATGTAGCGCGGCAGCAGGATCGTCTGCTCCCAGCAGGGTGGCCGCCAGGGCGGGACTGTTCGGTGCCAAGATGCCCACCATAATATGGCGCAGCTGTACCTCTCCAGCCTCTACCCAAGGGCGACTTTGTTGCCACAGTTGGCGACAGTAGGGGCAGTTAGCATCGGTAAAGGTATAGATAACCCGCGGCGCGTTTTCATCGCCATCTTGAATCCAGTGGCTCTCTTCCAGTAACGCCCAGGTTTGCGCTTCAAGCGGAACCCGAACATGCTCCTCTATCTGTGCTTCGGTGAGGTCGTTGCCTTGATCATCCATTAGCGTGCCGATAATGGTGTGTTGGCCATCAGGAGTTAAATAAATCGCCAACTCTTGGCCCTGTACGCTAGCACCGTAACCACGCATGCCCCCTGGCGCCTCAAACTGACCGTGAATCGTTATCCCCTGGTTGGTGAGCGCTTGAACTGGTGCAGGCAGTTCTTCGGCATAGCTTGTGGAGATGTTGCCAATGCTCGTTAATAGTAACAAAGTGCTTAAACGAGACAGGGAAAAGTGTTTCATAAGTAAATCCTTATATGTAAAAGATGAGCACTGTAATTCGTTGATGTTATGGGCGAAGGTAGGAGGCTGTCTCAGCGCAAACGTTCCAAGCCTTGTTGAAGAGTTGCTCGAGAAAGTTCGCCAAAATGCGTGTTCACGAGTTTTCCTTCTGCGTTATAAAAAAGGGTAGTGGGCATGGCGTGAGCACCCGTTGCGCTCCCTAATGCATTGCTTTGGTCAAGCCACACATTATCGAGTGAGAGGTCATGTTGATTCATAAATGTCTCAATGTGCTGGGCGCTTTCCCCCTGATTAACAAACACAAATGTGATGTCCTGCTCGGTATTTTGAGCTTCCTCAAAAACAGGCATTTCACGAATACAAGGGGGGCACCAGCTTGCCCAAAGATTAACAACAAGAGGCTGCTGCGTTTGCTTGGCAAGTTGTGGCAGGTTGGCAGAGTGGCCGTTCCTGTCTAATAAAGCAGTGTGTGGTAGTGGGCGCGATTGTTGCTCAATTAATAGAGTGCTACCAACTAGCATCCCCCATGTGAAAATTCCCGCAAGTAAAGCACCGCTTAAAGGCCAGCGTTGGCGAGAAGAGCGCCATAGAACCCAACTCGCGTAACCGAGTCCAGCAATAAGACCGGCTGCTAAATCAAAGCCACCGTCACGAATATCTAATCGGGAAATAATACCGTCATACGCTTCCCAGTAACGCACTACAAACACTACTCGCGCAGCCAGGAGAGCAATAAAAAATATCGTTATAAGCGTATCGCTGACCGCTACGCTATGTCGCCGCCCTAGTAACGCCCCCACCAAAAGCGCTATCAGAAATGTCACTATTAAAACTAGCTGATGGAGGCTGAAGCCCAAAGGGCCAATTGCAATGCTTTGTTGCAGCATAATTAGCTATTATCTCAGTCAATGTTGAATGCTGCAGTATCTCAGCAGTCGATTATTTGACGATTATATTGCCTAATTGCTGAGACATTATGCCGCAATGCACCTTTCACGTGTCTGCCACCATCCATCTTATTGCATAGGGAGGAAGCGCGGTTTCCTCCAGGGCGTTTTGCAGATCTAAAGCACGCCAAGCATGTTGGCTAAGTGCCTGCTCAAGTGCTTCTCCTACATTATCTAATGGCAGTAGCGTATCGGTGACATTAAACAGGGCAAGCAGGCGGCGGCCGTCGCTTAGCGGGCCTCGCTCAATGGCTAACACGTCAGGCGGCGTGGTCAGTACGCGTTGTGTGGCGTTGGGGTGGAAGCAGGGCTCTGTGCGCCGAAGTTCCAGCAAGCGGCTAAGCGCATGAAACACATCGTGAGTCGGCGTTGAGGGGCTTTCGAGTAACAGTGCTAGCTCATCACGCTGCCAGCGGCGTCGATTAATTGAGCGCAATCGGCCGCTGCGCTCCACTCCTTCGACATCGTTAAGCGTGCCGGTCAATGTATGAATATAGAGGGCGGGAATGCCCTGGAGCGTCAGCATAATAGCTTGGCTGCACAGGAAGCGGGCAATTTGCCAGGGGTCTGGTCCTCTGCGCGTGCCGCGCATGGCCTCAAACCAAGTAATATTGATTTCGTAGGGCGAGTCACTGCCATCGGGATTGCTGCGCATGCTGACAAAGCCACCAAAGCGATGCATCAGTTCTAGCAGTGCATCTCGCTCATGATCGGGTAGCACCCCTTCTAAAGGGCGCACGCCAATACCATCATGGCTCGCGGTGAAGTTTAAATAGGTGCAGTGTCTGGGCAATATCGGCAGGCTGGAAAGCCATGTTTGAAGGGTAGTGGCTTCACCGCGGGTGAGTGTATGCAATAGCAGTGGTGGTAGGGCAAATTGATAGACCATATGGGCTTCGTCAGGCGCCCCATTGGCTAACCGTTCTAGGCCAAAGTAACTGATATTTTCTGCGTGAGGGACATTGGTCTCGGTAATTATCAGCGTGCCCGGCGCTATTTCATCCACAATGGCGCGCAGTAAACGGACCACCGTATGGGTTTCGGGAAGGTGGATGCATGGCGTTCCCAGACGCTTCCATAAAAATGCCACTGCATCCAGGCGAATGATACGCACGCCCTGTTGGAGGTAAAACAGCAGGATGCCAACAAACTCGAGCAATACGTCAGGATTTTCAAAGTTTAAATCGATCTGATCTTCTGAGAAGGTTGCCCATACATGGCGCGTGCCCCGGCGCGTGGAAATGGGCACTAGCAATGGGCTGCTACGTGGTCGAACCACGTCAGAAACATCGGTTTCTGGGTCTATTTCTATAAAGTAATCACGACCCGGCAAACTTCCGGTTAAATAATCCACAAACCACAGGGATTCGCGAGACACGTGGTTTAGCACTAAATCGCCCATCACGTCATAGTGGCTTGCTAGCTCACGGATGTGCTGCCAATCACCTAGCTCTGGATTAACCTCGCGGTAATGAATGACTGAAAAGCCATCATCGCTACTCCAAGGAAAAAAAGGTAGCACATGCACGCCGCTAATACGCTCCCCCAAATAGCGTTGAAGAAACTCATTCAGCACAGCAAGAGGAGGCGTTTCCTCTGCCACAATGGAATCACCGTAGCTAATGACCCATTGATCTTTTTCGCTCCACGTTGGTGCATTATCGCCTTCAGCCGCGGTATTTTCTGTTATGGCTGGCGCCTGTGATGCACTGCGAAAGTGGTCAATGTGTTGTCCAAGACGGCGCTGTACCTCGCTGGCGCGGGGGCCGTAGAGGTGCGAAAGGAAATGGTGGACTGTCTGCTCAAATGGGGTCATAGGGGTTTCCTCTTAAACAACCTACGACAAACGCTGCAGCTTGTGTGCCAAATCGTTACAATGCTAGGTTAACGCCGCGTTTAAAGAAGCGACTATTTTTGCTTGCAAGCGCCCTTAAACTGCATGTCGTTGTAGCGCGTGGCTACTCCGCTGCTAATAAAAGTTCACAATATGCTTATATGTGCCGTTATCCGCACAAGCTGACACGCTGCACGTACTGACAACAGGTTGACTGCCATGCATTGCCCTTTTTGTGGTGCTAATGATACTCGAGTGACCGACTCGCGGCTGGTAGCCGACGGTGACCAGGTGCGCCGTCGTCGCCAATGCGCTAGCTGCCAAGAGCGCTTCACCACGTATGAAACCGCAGAACTGATTATGCCGAGGGTCGTAAAATCCGACGGCTCACGCGAAACCTTTAACGAGAGCAAGCTGCGTGCAGGCATGTTGCGAGCGCTGGAGAAGCGTCCGGTAAGTGCCGAGGCAATAGAAGCCGCCGTTGAGCGTATTCGCCAATCGCTTCGTGCCCGCGGGGACCGCGAAGTAAATGCGCGGGATATCGGTGAGGCCGTTATGAAGGCATTAAGCAACCTGGATCAGGTGGCGTATATTCGCTTTGCATCGGTATATCGTAAGTTTCAGGATTTAGACGAATTTCGCGCTGAGATAGACCGTCTTTCTCAAGATCCTGGCGATCACCCTGCATCAGCCCACAGCGATCCACATCGCGGAGAGGCTTGATGAACGAGTTGATGGAGAGAGGCTTTACCAGCGCTGATCATCAATTTATGGCGCGTGCTCTGCAATTGGCGGCGAAAGGGCTGTATACAACAGACCCCAACCCCCGGGTAGGCTGTGTTATTGTCCGCTACGATCAACACGCGGAAGGGCAAGTGGTTGGCGATGGCTTTCACCTCCGTGCTGGCGAACCTCATGCAGAAATCCACGCGCTTAACGCCGCTGGTGCAAAGGCAGAAGGCGCAACGGCTTATGTCACGCTGGAACCTTGTTCCCATACAGGACGCACTGGCCCTTGTGCCGTTGCGTTAGCGGATGCCAACGTTGCCCGCGTGGTGGTCGCAATGGTTGACCCTAACCCTTGCGTGAGTGGACGCGGTATCAAGCGGCTTCGGGAATCAGGAATTCAGGTAGATGTTGGGCTGTTGGAACAGGATGCCCGTGCGTTAAATCCTGGCTTTATTTCCCGTATGCAGCACAAACGTCCCTTTGTACGCTTAAAAATGGCCATGAGCCTGGATGGCCGCACTGCCATGGGCTCTGGAGAGTCGCAATGGATTACTGGCCCAGAAGCTCGCAGTCAAGTGCAGCGTCTGCGAGCTCGTTCAAGCGCTATTTTGAGCGGCGTTGAGTCCGTCATTATGGATGATTCACGGCTAACAGTGCGCGCAGACCAGTTGGGGCTCGATAACGCGGATACAATTAGTCAGCGGCAGCCACTACGCGTTATTTTGGATTCGCGTCTGCGGTTACCGTTAGCGGCCGCTTGTCTTCGTGAACCAGGCCGCACATTGATTATTACCACTGAACACCACAGTGAAGAAAAACGCCAAAAGCTGGAAGCTGCAGGCGCTGACATTAAGGTACTGCCCGCGGCTCAAGAAGGCCGAATCGACCTCGCAGAGATGCTGAGCTGGTTGGCTGAGCATGAGCTGGTAAATGAGCTGCTGGTTGAAACCGGCGCTACGCTGGCAGGCGCGCTGCTAGATGCAAATGCGGTGGATGAACTGCAGTTATTTGTTGCTCCCACGCTTTTGGGTGGCGAGGCTCGACCACTATTTGCGTTGCCCGGGATGACCCGCATGGCCGACCAAAAGCGTTTAACTATTAAAGAAATTCGAGCCGTTGGGAGTGATTGGCGCATCATCGCTAAACCGTGCACTGACTAGCGCGCCGGGCCAGAGCAAGGTACCCTGACGCGCGAAATCGCATGTGTTGCGACCACTTATTTTGGAGATTCCATGGCGCATTCCTCTTCAGAGGGTTTGTCCCCTATCGCTGAGCTGGTGGAAGATATCCGCCAGGGCAAAATGGTGATTCTCATGGATGATGAGGATCGCGAAAACGAAGGTGATATCATCATGGCGGCCGAAAAAGTTCAGGCCGAGCATATCAACTTCATGGCGCGTTATGCCTGTGGGCTTATTTGTATGCCCATGACTCGCGAGCGTTGCGAGCAGCTAAACCTACCGCTGATGGTGCGTGATAACGGCTCTGGGTTTGGCACTAAGTTTACGCTCTCCATTGAAGCGACCGAAGGTGTGACCACCGGCATCTCAGCAGCTGATCGTGCGCGTACTGTTCAAGCAGCAGTGGCGGCGAATGCCAAGCCGACGGATATCGTACAGCCAGGGCATATATTTCCGCTAATGGCTGAACCTGGTGGTGTTCTACGTCGTGCTGGGCATACTGAAGCAGCCTGTGATTTAGCCTCTTTAGCGGGCTGCGACCCCAGCGGCGTCATCTGTGAAATCATGAATGATGATGGCAGTATGGCGCGTCGGCCTGAGCTTGAAGTGTTTGCTAAAAAGCATGGTATTAAAATTGGCACGATTGCCGACTTGATTCACTACCGTATCGTCAATGAACAAACGGTTGATGCGGTTGAAACGACCAGTGTGATGACGGCCCATGGGGAACTGGCGCTGCATGTGTTCCGGGACCGTATACAAGGTGCTCATCATTTGGCGTTAGTTAAGGGGCAACCGACGCCAGAGCAGGCGACAACGGTGCGTGTTCACTTGGCGGATACGCTGCGTGATATCGTAGGGTTAATGAAAGATGAGCAGTGCCGTTGGGATGCCCATCGTGCGCTGAAAGAGATCGCTAATGCGTCTGCGGGGGTCTTTGTGCTGATTGACGATGGTCGTCCTCACCAAGACTTGAAAGATCAGCTCGATATTTTTCTGGATCGCGTGCGTCAACCGCGCACCAGCGATTCGGACGGTTCAGGTAACTACTTAACGATTGGTACTGGCTCGCAAATCCTACGCCATTTAGGGGTGGGCAAAATGCGGCTACTCAGCTCACCGTGGAAATTCTCGGCGCTCTCCGGTTTTGATCTCGAAGTTGTCGAGCGTCTAGGGCCAAATGACACGGCGTATGAGCCAACTTCTCAGCAGGAATAAATTGATGCAATCCCTTTCGCAAGTTGAAGGCACTTTTGTGGATGTCGATGGCCGTTATGTCATCGTTGTAGGCCGTTTTAACCACCATGTAGTGGATAGCCTGGTGGAAGGTGCTATTGATAGCCTGACACGCCACGGCGTTGATGCGGACAATATTCATCTTGTCCATGTACCTGGTGCTTGGGAGCTACCGCTGGCAGTAAAGCGTGTACTTAACGTCATGAAGCCCGACGCTGTTATCGCGCTGGGCGCTGTTATTCGTGGTGGCACGCCGCATTTTGAATATGTAGCTGGCGGCTGCAACACCGCCATTAACCACCTCCAGCTTGAGTTCGATACGCCGGTCGCAAACGGCGTGTTGACCGTTGAGTCTATCGAACAGGCGATTGAGCGGGCGGGCACCAAAGCGGGTAATAAAGGTACGGAAGCCGCAATGGCAGCGATGGAGATGGTCTCATTACTGCGAGCATTGCCGCTAGGAGACAACCAATGAGCGAACGTCGTGAGCGTAAGCCCTCTGCCGCGCAGCTAGGGCGCCACGCCGCGCGTGAGTTAGCGGTTCAGGGGATTTACCAGTGGCAAATGACAGGGAAATCGATCACCACTATCGAAGCTGAGTTTCGTAGCCAGGTGGCAGATGATGACCTGGAAGATTACGAAAATTGGGTGAAAGTAATGGAAATCGCTGATAAGGCGCTTTTCCATGAACTGCTGCATAACACGGTCCGGTTCAAAGCGGAGTTAGATCGTGAAATTGCGCCGCTGCTCGACCGACGCCTCGAAGATCTTGATGCTGTTGAGCTAGCCATCCTGCGCTTGGGTGCCTATGAGCTTTCTCGGCGGATGGAAGTACCCTACCGAGTAGTGATTAACGAAGGCGTTGAGCTGGCCAAATCATTTGGTGCCACCGACGGCCATAAATACGTGAACGGCATTCTCGATAAGTTAGCAAATCGCTTACGAAGTGCTGAGGTCAGCGCTCGCCGTCTGTAAGGCGAGCCTCCTGATAATGCGTTTAAGGGGCCTTTGTGCTTGGCGAATTTGAACTGATTCAGCGCTACTTCATGTCGCCGCAGGAGGCGCACGCGACAGCTGGCATAGCGCTTGAAAATGGCGACGATGCAGCGCTTTTGGTGCCCCGAGCAGGTCAGCAGCTTGTGGTCAGCGTTGATACGTCGGTGAGTAACGTGCATTTTCCTCACGATGCCCCAGCGCACGCGGTAGGACATCGCGCGCTGGCGGTGGCGCTCAGCGACTTAGCAGCCATGGGTGCTAAGTCTCGTTGGTGCCTGATGGCAATGACGCTGGATAAGAGCATCTTTAATGACCGCGAAGCTGCTGAACACTGGTTAGCAGGATACGCTGAAGGGTTTCACGCGCTTTGCCAGCAGCACTCCACCGCGCTGGTTGGTGGCGATGTCACCTCTGGGATGCTGACCATCGGTGTTACGGTGATGGGCGAAGTGCCATCTGACCAAGCGCTAACTCGCTCAGGTGCGCAGGTCGGCGATGTTATCGCCGTGACCGGTGCCTTGGGTGGTGGTGCCGGTGGCCTAGCACTTTGGCGCCAGGGCGAACGCGAATTGTCGCACCCTCTTCTGGCTCGCTATTTGTTGCCGCAACCTCGCTTAGCCGCGGGTGTTGCACTGCGCGGTATTGCAACGGCGGCATTAGATATTTCAGATGGCTTGCTGGCAGATTTGTCGCACTTGCGTAAGGCATCTGGTATAGGCTGTGCACTAGACGTCGACGCGCTACCGTTGGCTATAGGATTGCAAGAAACGTTAGGCCACGATGACGCGATTAAAGCCGCGCTATCGGGTGGTGATGACTATGAGCTGCTGGTGACACTATCACCCAAAAGTCTCGCTATTGCCCAACAGCGGCTCGCCGATCTCGGTCTCTCGCTGACGGTGATAGGTCACTGTACCGAAACGCTAGGTGTCACTGGCGTTGCCGCCAGTGACTACGAAGGGTGGCAGCATTTTAGCGGGGAAGCGCCATGAACCGAGCACCAGCGAGCGTTTGGCGTCGGCCAACCCATTTTTTTGCCTTTGGCCTAGGCAGTGGTGCGGTGCCCTGGGCGCCTGGCACCTTCGGGACGCTAGCAGCAATCCCATTCTACTGGATGATGGCCGACCTCCCTTTGGTCTGGTATCTCAGCATTGTTTTTGTGGCGTTTGTGGTTGGGGTGTGGTTGTGTGACAAAACTTCCCATGACTTAGGCGTGCATGATCACTCCGGTATTGTTTGGGATGAGTTTGTTGGCTACTGGATAACCATGGCGGCAGTGCCCTTCTCGTGGGAGGCCGCTCTCTGGGGATTCATTGTTTTTCGTATTTTCGATGTCTTCAAACCGTGGCCTATCCGGTGGGCAGACCGGCGTGTTGCCGGGGGATTTGGCATTATGATTGATGACGTTATGGCGGGCATCTACGCGTGGAGTACGATGCATTTATGGTTTTGGCTACACTAATAACCTATCTGCACAAACCGGCAGGTGGGTCACCTATATAATAAATGGACTTAGCTAATTACTGGGAACTGATCACGCAATGTCGTTGGCGAATGGCTCCAATCGTGGGGGTGTTCAAGGAGATCGCATGCGCAAGGAACGACTAATCGTGCCTATTCTCGCGGCCTTAGTGGTGGCGTGGGTGGCGGCACAACTGCTATCAAGCATTTTGTTTGAACGCAGCCTTCGTCAAGCATTAGAAGATTTGGAAGCGCGAGGGGAGTGGCGGGTTAGTCGGACGGAGAGCCGCCAAGGGTGGTTGACGTCTCAGGGAAAACTGCTTTTATCGCCCTTATTAGGGCGGCCATGGCGGTTAGAGCTTACTTACCGTGCTCGTCATGGTGCGTTAAGTACTGACGTTGAAGGAACGCTACTGCCCCGCTTAGATAGCGTTTTGCAAAAAGCCGTGGGAGAGGTCTCTGCCCCGTCTATACCGCGCTGGCAAGGACGCTACCATACGCTAAGTGGGCACAGTGAACTGCGTCTGGCACTTGCCCCTTTTGTGATCCAGCAAAATGGTCGTGAGCTATCGGTTCGTGGTGCCCGTATGCGCTTAGAAGGCGTATTTGGTGATTGGCGGTTGCGTGCGCTGCTCGACCAGCTCACGCTAACAGATGGTCCCGCTCAATTAACGATGGGGCCTTCGTCTCTTGAAAGCCGTTATACCTACATTGACGATGCCTATCATTTTGCTCAGCGTGACCATCTGCATGTTGAGTCGTTATCACTTCACTATCCTGCCTATGATATTCGTGTGTCGCCGCTTGATGTTCACAGCCACATGGTCCTCGACGAGCAAGAGCTTCGCTTGAATGGCGAACTGATCATTGGCGAGGTGAGCGTCCCAAGCGAAGCGCCCGATACACCTTTGTTAAGCGGTCGGATTGAGGCCGAACTTTCACGCTTAAATGCGGATGCTGTTCGCGCAACAATCTTGCGTTTGCGGCAAGAAGCCTCATGGGGCGACGCTAGCCTACCAATGGCAGAAGGGCTGCTGGTGCGTTTAGCCCCTGATTTAAAAGGTGTGTTGAGTGACTCACCTCGTTTAGACGTGACAACGATCGCGATTGAAAGCCCGCTGCTAGGTATCAATGTTAATGCAGATGGTGCGCTCTTTTTTGATGCGCGTGGGCTTGATGAGCTTATGATGACGAGGCTGGATAAGCCAGAAGAGCGCGCTCGCTGGTTGGATCGAGTTGATGGTGATTTCACTTGGTACGATGCACCAACCGTGGCAGCGCTTTGGCTAGGTCTACCCCTGGGGACGCAAGAGTTAGAGTTTGATGTTGTTCGTGGCGAATTGCGTGTTAATGGACGTCCAATGCCTCAGCTTTGGCCATAAGCGTTTTGAGCATTACCGTTTTGAGTATCACTGTTTTGAGCATCAATGCTTTCTACTAAACAGCGACGAGCTCTGAAGCTGTTACCACTCTTCGAATACACTGCTACAAATGGTGCCAAGGGTTGAAGTTCACCCCCTGTGCCCACATTCCTTAGACATTGCTAAGCGGATCAATCCGCTAGTCACTGTTATGGGAGGGCGCATGAGCGACCAGGATTACGACCGCGATCACGAACACCTCGATTGGCAGACGGACGATGAGTCCGATGCACCGCAAGACGATACCTCGAACAGTGAAGAGCACCGTTCAGACGGTGAGAAAGTTAATTCGTTAGTGCCTGCTAGCGATATGCTCCCAGAGCGCATCTATTTATTGCCGATTCATAACCGGCCATTCTTTCCCGCTCAGGTACAGCCGCTGGTCATCAACCGCGAGCGCTGGGAAGAAACCATGCGTCGGGTAGGTAATACCCCGCACCACACCATAGGCGTTGCCTTTGTTGGCGAACAAGGTGTTGAGTCGTTGGATTACAACGATTTTCCTGAGATTGGCACGGCGGTCAAAGTACATAAACTCCAGAGCGAAGATCAACAGATCCAGTTTATCGCTCAGGGGGTTAGGCGTTTTAAAATTCAGCGCTGGCTGTCTAAAGAGCCGCCTTATCTGGTGGAAGTAAGCTATCCCAAAGAACCAGTCGACGCTGAAAACGAAGAAACCCGCGCTTATGCGATGGCCATTATTAACGGCATCAAAGAGTTGCTGCCGATTAACCCACTTTATGGCGAAGAGCTTAAACATTACCTCAATCGCTTTAGTCCTCATGAGCCCGGTCCGCTAACTGACTTTGCAGCCGCTATCACATCTGCCAAAGGCCCTGAGCTGCAGGATGTACTCGCCACGCTGTCGGTGGCTGAGCGTATGCATAAAGTTCTCCCTCTGCTACGCAAAGAAATCGATGTTGCACAGTTGCAAAGCGAGATCAGTGAGCAGGTAAATGCTCAGATGCAGGAGCGGCAGCGAGAATTTTTCTTGCGTGAGCAGCTTAAGGTTATTCAGCGTGAACTGGGTATTTCCAAAGACGACCGTGAAAACGACGTCGATACGTTTAGGAACCGCCTAGAGTCACTGGTGGTGCCAGAACGCGTCCAAGCGCGTATTGACGATGAACTCAATAAGCTCAGCGTGCTAGAAACCGGCTCGCCAGAGTACGGCACTACTCGTAACTATCTTGATTGGCTCACCTCGTTGCCTTGGGGCGTTACCAGCCAGGACAAGCTTGACTTGGCTCATGCCAGGGAAGTTCTCAACCGCGATCACGACGGCTTACAAGATGTGAAAGAGCGGATTATTGAGTTTCTTGCCGAAGGTACTTTCAAAGGCGATGTAGGTGGCTCGATTGTGCTGCTGGTCGGCCCTCCCGGGGTCGGTAAAACTTCGATTGGGCGCTCTATTGCTGAAGCACTGGGCCGTGAGTTTTATCGTTTTTCTGTGGGCGGGATGCGCGATGAGGCTGAAATTAAAGGTCATCGTCGTACTTACGTTGGCGCAATGCCCGGCAAACTAGTCCAGGCCTTTAAAGAAGTCGAAGTCGAGAACCCTGTGATTATGCTCGATGAGATTGATAAGCTGGGCCAATCATTCCAGGGCGACCCCGCGTCAGCGCTGCTTGAAGTGTTAGACCCAGAGCAAAACGTCGATTTCCTGGATCACTATCTCGATGTGCGCATGGACCTATCCAAAGTGCTGTTCTTGTGCACCGCGAATACGCTGGACTCTATCCCAGGGCCGTTGCTTGACCGTATGGAGCAGATTCGCCTTTCTGGGTATATCGCGGAAGAAAAGCTACAGATCGCTAAGCACCACCTATGGCCGAAGCTGTTGAAACGCGACAACCTGCCTAAGAAGCGTATTAACTTAACGGATGCCGCGCTCAAGCAGGTTATTGACGGCTATGCCCGTGAGGCAGGTGTTCGTCAGCTTGAAAAACAGCTGCATCGTATTGTTCGCAAGGCAGCCGTAAAGCTGCTGGAAGAGCAGCTGGAAACGGTAAAAATATCGGTTAAAAACCTGGAAAAGTTCCTGGGAGCACCGCTATTCCGCAAAGAGAAAGTGCTGAAAGGCGAAGGCGTTGTTACCGGGCTTGCCTGGACCTCCATGGGAGGCGCAACACTGCCTATTGAGGCGGGCAAAGTTCATGCTCTGGATCGCGGTTTTAAACTCACCGGCAAGCTTGGCGATGTGATGAAGGAGTCCGCCAATATTGCCTATAGCTACACGCTGGGTCACTTGCAAGAGTATGGTGCCGATGCCGACTTCTTTGATTCAGCATTTGTGCATCTGCACGTGCCCGAAGGGGCGACACCCAAAGACGGCCCGTCGGCAGGGGTCACAATGACTACGGCGTTGCTTTCGCTGGCCAAGCATCAGGCGATTAACCGACCCTTGGCAATGACCGGTGAATTGACCTTAACCGGGCAAGTCTTACCGGTGGGGGGAATTCGAGAGAAAATTATTGCCGCACGCCGCAGCGATATTTTTGAGGTGATACTACCAGAAGCTAATAAGCGTGATTACGAAGAGCTTCCCGATTACTTGAAAGAGGGAATGACGGTGCATTTTGCAAACCGCTATCGTGATGTGGCCAATGTGGTCTTCACGTAGGCGCTTCAATCGATCGTTAAACAACCGTTTAGTTAAGCCGCCGCACCAAAGAGTGCGGCGTTTTTTTAGGGTTATTCAGAGGTTAAATTCCCTTGCAGCAAGTGATAATAGAGGCAAATCAAAATTAAAAGTCCCCTAGGGAGCCTCTGCATGCGCAACAACCAACCCGTCACTCAGCGTGAGTACACGCTTGACGATGAGACTGTGCTGATTTCACGTTCCGATTTGAAGGGCAATGTGACCTACGCTAACGCAGCGTTTGTCGAGGTCAGCGGCTATACCCGTGATGAATTGATGGGAAGCCCTCACAATCTAATTCGCCACCCGGATATGCCGGAAGCAGCTTATGCAGATTTCTGGAAGACGATTAAGTCAGGTGCGAGCTGGCAGGGTACGGTCAAAAATCGTCGTAAAAATGGTGATCATTATTGGGTCACAGCTAGCGTAGCACCGCTCAGGGATGGCGATCGCATCGTAGGGTATACCTCGTTGCGGCGCAAAGCCCCAGCTCAAAGTATTGCGCTGGCAGAAACCGTCTATAAAGAAATACGCGAAAAAGGTAAATCTCGCCGCTACACGCTGGCGCAAGGGGCGCTAAGGCGCCGTGGTGTGGGAGGCTTTTTTGCTCGCTTTCAGTTTAATAGCCTAAAAGCTAAGTTAACGGGTATGGTCGTAGCCTCCATTATTCTAATGGGATTGGCAGGCGGCCTAGGGATGTACGGCTTAATGGTTTCTGGTGAGCGTCTCGATACGTTAAATCGCTCAGGGCTAGAAGCCGTCGCCAATCTTCAGCGAATAGACCGCCAAATCGGACAGGTTGTAACTCAGTTGGAACCTGCTGTTCGTAACCCTCGGCGGGTTGATGTTGATGCAGTTGCCGCATCAATTAGCGAATATTCTCAATCAATACAAACGCTTTGGAACGAGTATCTTACTGACAGCAATGCCGATTCTGAGCGTCTGCAAGCTTTTAGTGCAAGATTAGCGACCTGGGTAAACAGTGTCGATACCACGATGACGGCGGTCAGTGACGCAAATGGCTTTGCCGCTTTCGAAGCCTTTAACGACGGTGTACAACCTACCACAGAGCAGCTAAGAGAGAGCAGTAGCCAGTTAGTTAGCGATGAGCGAGCAAATGCTGAAGCGCTGGTGGGTCAGGCTCAGCAGGGACGCCAGCAAATGTTGATTGCTCAAGTGGTGTTGATGGTCATTGGTTTGCTGTTGATGGTAGGTCTCAGTACCGTAATTCTAAGGTCAGTGTTGCGCAGCGTAGAAGGGGCGCGACATATTACTTTTCAGATTGCAGCAGGTAATTTGGCTGCTCGCGAACGTCGTGAAACGAAAGACGAGCTGGGCGAGTTGCTCTATTCGTTGGATACCATGCGCTTTAGCTTGGCGAGTATTGTCGGTGATGTAGAACATCGAGTGTCGGTTGTCACGCCTGCTGTTCAGCAAATTGCCGCTGAAAATGAAGAGCTTGCTTCTCGCACCGAGCAGCAGGCGTCATCACTGCAGCAAACGGCCTCTAGTATGGAAGAAATGACGTCCACGGTGCAGCAAAATACTGAGAATGCTCGCCAAGCGACGGAGCTGGCGGTGCAGAATGCCTCAAGCACCCGCGATACCCGAGAGCAAATGCAGCAGTTGGTCGCAAGAATGCAGCGTATTGCCCAAAGTGCTGAAAAAATGGCGGAGATGATTGGCGTCATTGACGGAATCGCTTTCCAAACGAATATCCTGGCACTCAATGCATCGGTCGAAGCTGCACGTGCTGGAGAGCATGGTCGAGGCTTTGCGGTAGTAGCTAGTGAAGTGCGTAACTTGGCGAGCCGTAGTGCTGATGCGGCCCAAGAAATTCGCAAGATGATTGAAAGTACGACGCAAGAGGTCAGTGGCGGCCGTGGCGCGGTCGAGCAAGCTGAGCGAGCCATCGATAATGTGATGCAGCAGGTCAGCCGTGTCAGTGAGCTGATGGAGTCGATTAGCACCGCCTCAAGCGAGCAAAGCAGCGGTATTGGCCAAATTAATTCCGCGATTGCTGAAATGGATAATGTGACTCAGCAAAACGCCACCAAAGTACAAACCATCGCGGCCTCTGCGGATAATTTAGCGCTAGAGACGTTTGAGCTAGCGAATGTAGTGGATGCCTTCCGTCTGGAAGGCGCCCAGGAAGAAAATATTCACTCTGCCCGGGAAAAGCTACAGCAGGTTAATCAAGCGCAGCGTAAAGCATCACTGAAACTGCCTTCAGGCGCTGCGGCAAGAGAAGTGGCTAGTCAAGATCACTCTGCACAGTGGGAGACGTTTTAACTCTGACAAATTGGGAAGGGAGGTTGCTCTCACCATCTAGTCTCCACGGTGCGCTCATGCCACAATCTAAGGCCGCTGGATTCACTTGCCTGTCGCCAAGAATGCGGTAGGCCACGATAAAGATGTAGAAGAGGACACCATGCCCGAGTATCGCTCCCGTACGACCACCGCCGGCCGTAATATGGCCGGCGCCCGCGCCCTTTGGCGCGCTACAGGTATGAAAGACGACGACTTCCATAAGCCTATTATTGCGGTTGCGAACTCGTTTACCCAGTTTGTACCGGGCCATGTTCACTTAAAAGACATGGGCCAATTGGTCGCCCGTGAAATTGAAAAAGCCGGCGGTGTGGCTAAAGAGTTCAACACCATAGCGGTAGATGATGGCATCGCTATGGGGCACGACGGCATGCTCTATTCGCTGCCCAGCCGCGATATTATCGCTGATAGCGTTGAGTACATGTGTAATGCCCACTGTGCCGACGCGCTAGTGTGTATTTCCAACTGCGACAAAATTACCCCTGGGATGTTGATGGCTGCTATGCGCCTCAATATTCCGGTCATTTTTGTTTCGGGTGGGCCCATGGAAGCGGGTAAAACCAAGCTGCTAGATCACGGCCTAGATCTGGTCGACGCCATGGTTATGGCGGCTGACGATAGCGTTGATGATGAAACTCTGGCTGAAGTCGAGCGCAGTGCTTGCCCCACCTGCGGCAGTTGCTCGGGTATGTTTACCGCTAACTCGATGAACTGTCTAATGGAAGCATTAGGCTTAGCGCTACCTGGTAATGGTACCGTGCTGGCGACCCATTCAGACCGTCGGCGCCTGTTTGAAACCGCTGGCCATCGCATTGTAGAGCTGGCCAAGCGCTACTATGAAGGCGAAGAAGCCCACCTGCTGCCCCGTGCGATTGGTAACAAAGCAGCGTTCAAAAATGCTATGACGTTAGATATCGCCATGGGCGGATCTACGAATACAATTTTGCATTTGCTGGCGGCGGCCCAAGAAGCGGAAGTCGACTTCTCCATGGCGGATATTGATCGGCTCTCTAGGGAAGTGCCGCAGCTATGTAAGGTGGCACCCAATACCCAGAAATACCATATCGAAGATGTTCACCGTGCGGGTGGAATTATGGCTATTCTGGGCGAACTGGATCGTGCGGGAGTGCTGGACACGTCAGTGCCAACTGTTTACGGCGATAGCCTAAAAGCGGCGCTGGAAGAGTGGGATATTATGCGCTCGCCAAACGCTGAGGTGGTCGAGTTCTTTAAAGCAGGCCCTGGTGGTATTCCAACCCAAACCGCTTTCTCACAAAGCGCCCGCTGGCCAAGCCTAGATGGCGATCGTGCTACCGGTTGTATTCGCGACCTAGCGCATGCGTTCTCAACAGAAGGCGGTTTGGCTGTGCTTTACGGCAACATCGCCCTCGATGGTTGCGTGGTTAAAACGGCAGGCGTTGACGATTCGATTCTCGTGTTCGAAGGCAAAGCCCACGTCGTTGAGTCCCAAGATCAAGCAGTGGCCAATGTATTGGACGGTAAGGTCAAAGAGGGCGATGTAGTGGTCATTCGCTACGAAGGCCCTAAAGGCGGTCCTGGCATGCAGGAAATGCTCTATCCGACCTCGTACTTAAAATCCAAAGGGCTGGGTAAGGCCTGTGCATTGTTGACGGATGGCCGCTTCTCTGGCGGGACTTCTGGGCTTTCCATTGGTCATGTTTCCCCCGAAGCGGCGGCAGGTGGCGCGATTGGTTTGGTTGAGCAGGGCGATACCATTCTGATTGATATTCCCAACCGTACGATTAACGTGCAACTACCTGATTCAGTATTAGCGAAGCGTCGCGAGGCAATGGAAGCTAAAGGCAAAGACGCCTGGAAGCCCGTCGAGCAGCGGCCTCGTAAGGTAACTCCCGCACTGAAAGCCTACGCATTGCTGGCCACGTCAGCAGACAAAGGTGCGGTTCGCGACCTTTCCAAGCTCGACTAGGTGTAGGTACTATGTAAAACAGCCCGTGCAAAGCGGGCTGTTTTATGTGGATTGCTTTATGTGAGCTGCTTTATGCCCAATGCAAACCGTCAAAACGACTAAGGAATGTAATGAAGGCGATTATCAACGTTGGCCTCGTTGGCTATGGATTTGCGAGTAAAACGTTTCATGCGCCACTCATTCAGGCAACGGAAGGCTTGGATTTAGTCGCAGTATCCTCTAGCGATGCCGCCAAAGTGCATGCTGACTTGGATGTTGAGGTTGAGCGCCAAGCACTGGCGTTATGTCAGCGTAGCGATATTGATCTAATTGTTATCCCTACACCTAATGACACGCATTTTCCGCTCGCCAAAGCAGCGTTGATGGCGGGTAAACACGTAGTCGTCGATAAGCCGTTTACCGTCACACTTTCAGAAGCCAAGCAGCTAAAAGCGCTGGCGATTGATAAAGAGCGTTTGGTGTCGGTATTTCATAACCGCCGTTGGGATAGTGACTTCCTTACTATTAAAGCGCTGCTTGAAGCCGGCACGTTAGGCCGTGTCACTGGGCTTGAGTCGCGTTTTGATCGTTTTCGTCCTGAAGTTCGTGACCGCTGGCGCGAAAAAGCCACACCAGGTGGGGGAATTTGGTATGACCTAGGCCCTCACTTGCTTGACCAAGCTTGTGAGCTGTTTGGGATGCCAAATGCCATCATGCTAGATCTGGGTGTGCGCAGAGATGACGCTAAAGCCGATGATGACTTTTTAGCGCTGCTGGAGTACGACGGCTGCCGCGTTAGCCTCAGCGCTGGCACGCTGGTTGCCGAATCAACACCGCGCTTCCGCATTAATGGAACGAAAGGTAGCTACCTTAAATACGGTCTAGACCCTCAAGAGGATCGCTTAAAAGCGGGAGAAGTGCCAACGCCTGCCTGGGGTGCTGACTCCCCTGGTACGCTGACCCTTCGCGAGGGCGACGGAGAAGAGGCACCGCTAGTGCGTCACGAGCATGCTACCCAGGCGGGTGACTACCTGGCTTACTATCAAGGCGTGGCCGTCGCGATCCGCGATAAAACGCCGCTGCCTGTTGATATTGACGATGCGCTACGCAACATGACGCTCTTGGAAGCTGGCCTAGACAGCCACCGCCAACGCCGCTGGATACCGCTAAAACACCATTTGTAAGCATTGGATGAAAAGCCTTTTGGCAGTGGCCAGGCACCCCTGGGGTCATCATTGTAGGAGGCCGATTTATCGGTGGTCCGACATCTCGGCGATGGCGGCGCAGCCGCCCATAGCTGGCACAGGCAGAAAAGCCTGGGTCATCGCGAGCTGAAGCTCCCTCCCACAAGGTACCGTGCCACTGATCTATTTTAGGAGGCCAAACCATCGCGAGCTGAAGCTCCCTTCTAGACTATTTGCCCGCGTTGATCATTAACGCTTTACAACAAATCCATTGCGTTATTACGTTTCTCTTCGCGTAGCTTATCCCTTGCGATATAGAGCGCGGCGATGGCGCGGGCTTCGTGGAAGTCGTCACGTAATAGCAGTGCCGGCAGTTCTTCAATGGCATGGGTTTCGACAATCAACGGCTCTGGCTCGTCGCCCGGCAGGCGCTTGGGATAAAGATCGGTGGCGATGAGTACCTGCATGCGGTGGCGCATATAGTTAGGCGCAAGCGATAACTCCACCAGCGGTTCAATGCGATGCGCGCCAAAGCCGCACTCTTCCATTAGCTCGCGGTTGGCTGCAGTGACAATATCTTCGCCGGGATCAACTAGCCCCTTTGGCAGCGTCAGCACATAATCTTCAAAGCCCGCCGCATATTCACGAATAAGCAGTACATGCTCTGGATCGGGCATGGCAATAATCATTACCGCGCCTCGGTCTGCGCCGGTTAAACGTTCAAACTGGCGCTCTTCACCATTAGAAAAGCGCAAGTCAAGCGACTCAATCTGGAATAAACGGCTTTTGGCGACGTTGGTTCGCGCCAAGATTTGCGGCTTTTTCAGGTAGTCATGTGGGGTATTGCCTGTTGAAGCGTCGTGGAGTGACATCATGCCTCCGTGGCTGCAAAAAACGGGTTACGCTACAATAGCATGCTTACTCTTTCATACTGGAGCGGCAATGATTGATTGGCGCGAGATTGATACTGTCCTACTCGATATGGATGGCACGCTGCTGGATCTGCACTTCGATAGCCATTTCTGGCTAGAGCACCTGCCAAAACGCTATGTTGAGCTTCATCAGCTAGACGCAGCGAGCCAAGAAGCGCTGCGTGCGCGAATTATCGGTGAACAGGGCACGCTGAACTGGTACAGCCTTGCGTACTGGAGCCGCGAGCTCGGTGTGGATATCGTGGCGCTGAAACGCGAAGTACAACACTTGATAGGCCTGCGTAGCGACGCGTTAGACTTTTTAACCTGGCTCAAGCAAGCCCACCCCCGTGTCATTCTAGCGACCAACGCAGACCGTGCCAGCCTCGCGCTAAAATTACCGCTGACAGGGTTGGAAAACTACCTCGACGCCATCATCTCATCAGAAGATGTGGGGGCTGCTAAAGAGGAGCAGGCTTTCTGGTTTGCGCTTCAAGAGCGAGAACCGTTTGATTCAGCGCGTACGCTGTTTATCGATGATAACGCACGCGTACTCGAAAGTGCCCGTGAGTTTGGTATCAAACACTTACTGGGTATTAAGCAGCCAGATAGCCAGCGGCCTGAAAAAGAACTGCAGGAGTTTATTGCCCTAGACCGGTTTGCCCAACTGCTGCCAGATAACCTGCCAGGGCAGCGAGGAGAGCGTTAATGAGCGACAGCGTTCGCTTGGATAAGTGGCTATGGGCCGCACGGTTTTTCAAAACCCGTGCCCTGGCTAAAAAAGCGATAGAAGGCGGTAAAGTTCACTATGACGGTGGCCGCGTCAAAACCAGCAAAAATGTCGAGCTGGGGGCGCTTATTCGCGTTCCCCAAGGGTGGGATATTTTTGAGGTGGAAGTGATTTCGCTTTCCGACCAGCGTCGCGGCGCGCCAGAAGCGCGTAAGCTCTACGCTGAAACCGAGGAAAGCGTGCAACGTCGAGCTAAAGAAGCTGAAGCTCGTCGTCTCACCAATGAAGCCATGCAGCACCCACTCAAACGCCCTGATAAAAAACAGCGGCGTGATATCCAGCGCTTCCAGCGCCAACAGGGCGATTAAACACGCACTTATTCGTCATGGCGGTAAGCCTTCTCTCTACTTCTCCGGCGGTTTCCTTATGTCTGATCAAATCCAACGTTTTATGTTTGACCAAACCAACGTGCGTGGTGAAATCGTCACGCTCAGCACTGCCTATCATGAGGTGTTAGACCGTCACGCCTATCCACCAGCGGTTAATGAACTGCTGGGTGAGCTGCTGGCGGCGGTCGCTTTGCTAACGGACACGGTAAAACTAGACGGCACCTTAAGCATTGAAGTGCGTGGACGAGGCTCGCTTGCACTCTTAATGGCCGAGTCCAACCCCGGTGGTGAGCTGCGTGCGATCGCGCGAATCGCGGAAGACGCTGTGCTGCCCAGCGAACATGCCAGTTTCCGAGAGCTGGTGGGTGAAGGCCAAATTGTGATTACCCTCGATCCAAGGGAAGGGCATCGATATCAAGGTATTGTTGCGCTTGATCACGCTACCTTGGGGGGCTGCCTAGAAGCATACTTTGGCCAATCAGAACAGTTGCCAACACGCCTTTGGCTCGCGGCTGATGGCGAGCGTGCAGGTGGGCTGCTGCTTCAGCGCCTGCCTGACGCCTCACAAAATCAAGATGTTGATGCTTGGGAGCGCAGCGTTCATCTCGCTGAAACCATTAAGGCTGAAGAGCTGCTGGGGCTGGAGCAGCGCGAAGTGCTGTATCGGCTCTATCACGAAGAGACGGTTAGAGTGTTCGAGCCGAAAGCACTACGCTTTGGTTGCACCTGCTCGCGGGAGCGAATGAGTCATGCGTTATACACGCTTGGCGAACAGGAACTGCGCGATATTTTGCGTGAAGAAGGCGCAATCGATACGCAATGCCACTTTTGCCACACGAAATATCACTACACAGCCGCAGATATTGAAATTTTATTAGAAAATCCGGACGCGCCACCCCCGGTGATTCATTGATTGTGTAGTCGCAGATGATGGCATGAGTATTGAAGTCGTATAGATACCGCGCTAGTCATAGCAAAGCCTATAGGATGCCTGCCGAACGGTTGTTTGAAAATATACTGCGCTGCAACACAAAATGTAGTGTCATTGTAGTAGTTTAACTACAAGATATTTGATGAAAGCCCCCGTTTCCTGGGGGCTTTCTTTTTGCCATAATGCGCCGGACTTCAGCGCACTCAGCCCATGGTATTGGAAACAATAAGCGGCTGAGATGATTTCTCAAGGCGTCGTTGACGCCCGGTAAATTCGAGACCCAGGAATCGACATGACCACGACTCAAGCCG
This sequence comes from Vreelandella alkaliphila, assembly GCF_016107625.1. GTDB lineage: Bacteria > Pseudomonadota > Gammaproteobacteria > Pseudomonadales > Halomonadaceae > Vreelandella > Vreelandella alkaliphila. The sequence goes on along the minus strand of NZ_JABASV010000016.1, from coordinate 14,623 downwards.
CTCCCCAAGCCCACGTTAATCTTAGCAGCGCCGAACTGATCGAGCGCGCCGTGGCCCGTGGTGAAGGCCGCCTGTCGGCTAACGGTGCGCTGGTGGTAAACACCGGTCTGCGCACAGGGCGTTCACCGAAAGATCGCTATATCGTCGACGAGCCCTCTACTCGCGATAGCATCGACTGGGGAAGCGTGAACCGCCCGTTTGATGCTGAGAAATTTTCAGCGCTGTGGGCACGTGTAGAAGACTATCTGGGTAGCGGTGAGCACTTCGTAGCCGAACTGCATGTCGGCAGTGATAACACACACTACTTACCCGTTCGTGTTACCACAGAAACGGCTTGGCAAAACCTGTTTGGCCGCACCATGTTTGTGCGCCCGCAGGCATACAACACAGCGGTTAAAGATGAGTGGACGATTCTAAACGCCGCGGGTTTTGAGTGTGACCCCAGCCGCGACGGCACCAACTCTGATGGCTGTGTCATTATTAACTTTGCCGAGCGCAAAGTATTGATTGCTGGTATGCGCTATGCCGGTGAAATGAAGAAAGCAATGTTCTCTGTGCAGAACTACTTGTTGCCAGAAGCTGACGTTCTGCCGATGCACTGTTCTGCAAACGTTGGTGAAGACGGCGAAACCTGCCTGTTCTTCGGTCTTTCAGGTACGGGTAAAACCACGCTTTCCGCTGACCAAGCGCGCTACCTGATTGGCGATGATGAGCACGCGTGGGGCGACGGTATCGTCTTCAACATGGAAGGTGGCTGCTACGCTAAATGTATCGACCTTTCTGAGAAGAACGAGCCGGTTATCTGGAACGCGATTAAGTTTGGTACCGTGCTTGAGAACGTTGTTCTTGACGATCGTCGCGAGCCGGATTACGCCGACGACAGCCTGACTCAGAACTCTCGTGCCGCTTACCCGCTAGAGCACGTTGAAAAGCGTGTACCGGAGAACCTGGCTGGTGAGCCTAACGCTATCGTCTTCCTGACCTGCGATATGTCTGGCGTATTGCCGCCCGTATCGATTCTTTCCAAAGAAGCCGCCGCGTACCATTTCTTGTCAGGCTACACAGCGAAAGTGGGCTCTACCGAAATGGGTTCATCTGAAGGCTTGGCTGCCACATTCTCTACCTGCTTCGGTGCGCCGTTCTTCCCGCGTCCTGCGCGTGAATACGCCGACCTGCTGATCAAGCGGGTAGACAAAAAAGATGCTCAGGTTTATCTCGTCAACACCGGCTGGACAGGGGGTGCCTACGGTGAAGGTGGCTCACGTTTCTCTATCCCAACTACTCGCGCCATCATCAGTGCTATTCAGTCCGGCGTGCTGCGTGATGTTGAAACCCAGCACATCGATGGCCTTAACCTTCAAGTGCCTGTAGCGGTGCCGGGTGTAGACTCTAGCCTGCTCAATCCTCGCGAAACGTGGGCTGACCAAGATGCCTACGATCGTCACCTGCAAGATCTTGCCACCAAATTCGTTGATAACTTTAAGAAGTTTGAAGGTGTTAACGAGGCAATTATCAAGGCGGGTCCGCAGTTAACCTGATATGTACGATAGGGTAAAAGTTGTCAAACGTTTGAATAACTAATCGAACGTTTAGGCAGTCAAGTAGTCAAAACGGGACGGTGCTAAGGCGCCGTCCCGTTTTTGTGTCTATGTCCTTGACGTGTTAAAGGGGTGCGCAAATGAAGCGTCGTCACTTTTTGGGTCTTGCTGGACTAACGGGATTGGCAGGTGTTCTTCCTGGCGTCTCGTTTGGCTTTCCGCGATTAGACCTTAAAGCAGCTCCTGGCCTTGAAAAGCTTGAATTAAGCGAAGACGAATGGCGTGAACGCCTGACTGATGAAGCCTTTTACGTGCTCCGCGAAGAGGGAACTGAGCGCGCCTTTTCAAGCCCACTGGACGGAGAGGTTGGGGAAGGTGAGTACCGCTGTGCTGGGTGCGATCTTGTACTTTTCACCAGCGCGATGAAGTATGACTCTGGCACCGGTTGGCCCAGTTTTTTCGAGCATGTTGAGGGCCATTTGTTAAGCAAGTTGGATTTCAAACTGGTGTGGCCACGCACAGAATATCACTGCGCGCGCTGCGGCGGTCATCAAGGTCATGTCTTTGGTGATGGTCCAGAGCCTACCGGCTTGCGCTGGTGCAACAACGGTGTAGCACTGCGGTTTGTGCCTGCATAAAACACTATCCGCGGGTGCCTCGTTTGCTCGTCTCTCGCAAGACTCGTTACACCGCGCTACAGGGATGCAACCATTGAGCTCAGTGGGATTGTAGCGCGTGGTAAGCGAAGCGCACCCGCGAGGGTAGTGCGAAGGCTGGAGTTGATCATGTGCCCATGGAGTGTCGCGGGTGCCTCGCTTGCTCGTCCCTCGCAAGACTCGTTACACCGCGCTACAGGGACGCAAACATTGAGCTCAGTGGGATTGTAGCGCGTGGTAAGCGAAGCGCACCCGCGAGGGTAGTGCGAAGGCTGGAGTTGATCATGTGCCCATGGAGTGTCGCGGGTGCCTCGCTTGCTCGTCCCTCGCAAGACTCGTTACACCGCGCTACAGGGACGCAAACATTGAGCTCAGTGGGATTGTAGCGCGTGGTAAGCGAAGCGCACCCGCGAGGGTAGTGCGAAGGCTGGAGTTGATCATGTGCCCATGGAGTGTCGCGGGTGCCTCGCTTGCTCGTCCCTCGCAAGACTCGTTACACCGCGCTACAGGGACGCAAACATTGAGCTCAGTGGGATTGTAGCGCGTGGTAAGCGAAGCGCACCCGCGAGGGTAGTGCGAAGCGGTGCTGGAGTTGATCATGTGCCCATGGAGTGTCGCGGGTGCCTCGTTTGCTCGTCCCTCGCAAGACTCGTTACACCGCGCTACAGGGATGCAACCATTGAACTCAGTGGTGTTGTAGCGCGTGGTAAGCGAAGCGCACCCGCGAGGGTAGTGCGAAGCGGTGCTGGAGTTGATCATGTGCCCATGGAGTGTCGCGGGTGCCTCGTTTGCTCGTCCCTCGCAAGACTCGTTACACCGCGCTACAGGGATGCAACCATTGAACTCAGTGGTGTTGTAGCGCGTGGTAAGCGAAGCGCACCCGCGAGGGTAGTGCGAAGCGGTGCTGGAGTTGATCATGTGCCCATGGAGTGTCGCGGGTGCCTCGTTTGCTCGTCCCTCGCAAGACTCGTTACACCGCGCTACAGGGATGCAACCATTGAACTCAGTGGTGTTGTAGCGCGTGGTAAGCGAAGCGCACCCGCGAGGGTAGTGCGAAGCGGTGCTGGAGTTGATCATGTGCCCATGGAGTGTCGCGGGTGCCTCGTTTGCTCGTCCCTCGCAAGACTCGTTACACCGCGCTACAGGGATGCAGCCATTGAACTCAGTGGTGTTGTAGCGCGTGGTAAGCGAAGCGCACCCGCGAGGGCAGCTTCCCCATCGTGGCCAATTCATGCCAGCATCGTGCGATTGTGGTACCTTGTCGGCACCTCGAATGCTGCATGAGTTAGTTGCACGTTATGGATGTCAAACAACGCATTATTTCACGCTTAGCCACTGAGCTAAACGTACGGCCTGAACAGGTCTCCGCAACGGTAGAGCTTCTGGATGGTGGCGCTACCGTGCCGTTTATTGCACGTTATCGTAAAGAGGTAACGGGTGCCCTCGATGATATTCAGCTGCGCCAACTGGATGAGCGTCTGCGCTATTTGCGCGAGCTGGAAGAGCGCCGTGAAGCCGTACTAGCGGCTATCGATGAGCAAGGCAAGCTGGATGCCACGCTAAAAGCAACGATTCAGGCAGCTGAGACGAAGCAGCGCCTAGAAGACTTATACCTACCGTTTAAGAAAAAGCGCCGCACGAAAGCTCAAATTGCCCGTGAAGCGGGCCTAGAGCCACTGGCTGATGCCCTGTTGGCCAATCCGCAGCTTAATCCCGAAAGCGAAGCAGCGCAGTACCTGCGCCCTGCAGAAGGCGATATTCCAGCCATTGAAGATGCCAAAGCCGCCCTTGATGGTGCTAAGCAAATTCTCATGGAACGCTTCGCCGAAGACCCTGAACTTATTGGCCGATTGCGTGAACGGTTATGGCAAGAGGGCGAATTGAGTGCCCGCGTGCTAGATGGCAAGCAGCAGGAGGGCGCAAAGTTCTCTGACTACTTCGAACATGACGAGAAACTTGCCAAGGTGCCATCTCACCGTGCGCTGGCTATGTTCCGTGGTCGCAACGAAGGCATTCTAAGTCTGGCGATTCGTCTGCCTGGCGAAGAGGACGCGCCAATTCATCCGGCCCAGGTCGCTATTGCCAAACAAGTGGGTATTAGCGATGAAGGCCGCCCCGCCGACAAATGGTTGAGCGAAGTAGTGCGCTGGACGTGGCGTGTGAAGCTCTATACCGCGCTTGAAACCGAGTTGTTGGGTCGCCTGCGCGAGCAGGCAGAGTTGACTGCTATCGAGGTGTTTGCCGCCAACCTGAAAGACCTTTTGCTGGCGGCGCCTGCAGGGCAAAAAGTGACTCTCGCGATTGACCCGGGTCTAAGAACCGGCTGCAAGGTTGCGGTGGTGGATGCTACCGGTCAATTTATCGACCAAGCGACGATTTACCCCCATGCGCCGCAGAATCGCTGGGACGAATCGCTCAATGTGCTCGCTAAGCTGGTTAAACAGCACGGCGTTCAACTCGTTGCCGTTGGCAATGGCACCGCCAGTCGTGAAACCGACAAGCTGGCAGGTGATCTGCTGAAGGCGTTAGCACCCGAACATCGTTTAAGTAAAGTCATGGTGTCTGAGGCTGGTGCGTCGGTTTACTCCGCGTCGGAATACGCTTCCCGCGAGCTGCCGGATCTTGATGTCACTGTGCGCGGTGCTGTCTCTATTGCTCGCCGCCTGCAAGACCCGCTTGCAGAGCTGGTGAAAATCGAGCCGAAATCTATCGGTGTTGGTCAGTATCAGCACGATGTCTCCCAGGTGCAGCTGTCACGTAGCCTAGAAGTCGTGATAGAAGACTGCGTTAACGCTGTCGGTGTGGATCTCAATACGGCATCTAGCGCATTGCTTTCACGTGTTGCCGGGCTAAGTGCTGCCATTGCTGAAAATATTGTTGCTCAACGCAACGTTAAAGGTGCCTTCACAAGCCGTAAAGAGCTGTTGGAAGTTAGTCGCCTTGGGCCAAAGACGTTTGAGCAGTGTGCAGGTTTTTTGCGCATTAGCAACGCCGAAAATCCGCTGGACGCCAGCGCTGTTCACCCAGAGGCTTATACGCTGGTAGAGCGTATTGCCAAGCAGAATAGTCGAGATATAAAAGGCCTGATTGGTGATAGTGCGACGCTAAAAGCACTGAAGCCCGCTGACTTCGCTGATGAGCGTTTTGGTGTTCCTACCGTCAGCGATATTCTCAAAGAGCTGGATAAGCCAGGACGCGATCCGCGCCCTGAGTTTAAGGCGGCTGAATTCCGTGAAGGCGTCGAAACACTCAAAGACCTGAAGCTGGGCATGGTGCTGGAAGGTACCGTCACCAACGTGACTCACTTCGGTGCCTTTGTAGATATTGGCGTTCATCAAGACGGGCTCGTGCATATTTCAGCGCTCTCTGACCGCTTTATCGATGATCCGCGCAGTGTAGTTAAAGCAGGCGATATCGTTACCGTTAAGGTGATGAGCGTGGATATCCCCCGCAAGCGGGTAGGACTTTCAATGCGTTTGGATGATGAGCCAGAGCAGGCGCAAGCAGCTGCAAATTCCACTAACGACGAGCCTCGTAAGCCTGCACGTAGCCAGCGGTCGGCTAGTTCTGGACAGAATGGTCGTGGTCAACGCCAGGGAGGAAAGTCCAGCGAAGCAGCGGCACCAATGGGCGCGCTCGGCGCAGCACTGCTTAAAGCAAAGCAGGGCAAATAGTCGCGCGTCTTGAATATTTAATGGTTGCCGCCATATCCTGCTGTCTATTCTCGGTAAAAAAACGTGATAAACCGCATGGCGATGCCAGCTGATTTCAACAAGGCCTGCTTTAAGCAGGCCTTACTAACAAGGAGTGTTCACCTTGTCTGAACCTCTCACTGTGCCATCCACACTGACCGCCCAGGTTGAGCGTTTGCTCCCTAGCGCGCGTTTAGGGCGCCTAGGTCGCCTGCGTCGCGGGGTGGAAAAAGAGGGCCTGCGCGTTGACGCCAACGGCCATATTGCTCAAACGCCGCACCCTTACGCGCTGGGTTCAAAGCTAACCCACCCGCATATCACCACTGACTACTCCGAAGCGCTATTGGAGTACATCACACCGGTGTATTCAGAGCCAAAAGAGGCGTTGGCATTTTTATCAGACCTGCACACGTTTACCTATCACCACTTGGAAAATGAGTGGATTTGGCCAGGCAGCATGCCGTCTCGGCTTTCCGGTAACGATAGCGTACCGATTGCTGACTATGGCAGCTCCAATGTGGGCACCATGAAGCATGTTTATCGTAAAGGGTTGGATGTGCGCTACGGGCGTATTATGCAGGCTATCGCCGGGGTGCATTACAACGTATCGCTACCCGATGATATGTGGCATGCCCTGCGTGAGCTTGAAAAAGCCACCAATATTCCTTTTAACGATTATCGCTCTACGCGTTATTTCGGCATGATTCGGCATTTTCGTCGTCATAGCTGGCTGCTGCTCTACCTATTTGGCGCATCACCCGCCATCGACAAAAGCTTCCTGCCAACTGGTACAGTGCCTGAAAAACTGCAGTCGCTGAGCGACGACACCTATTACGCCCCCTATGCGACCACGCTACGTATGTCGGATTTGGGCTATCAGAATAAAGTGCAGTCGCAGCTTAAAATCTGCTTTAACTCGTTGTCCAACTACGTCAACACGCTACGGCACGCTATTTCCACTCCGTGGCCAGACTACGAAAAGCTGGGCGTGAAGAACGGCGACGAGTGGCAGCAGTTAAACGCCAATATTTTGCAGATTGAAAACGAATACTACAGCGATATTCGCCCTAAACGAGTCGCCAAGCACAACGAAACGCCCAGTCAAGCCCTGGAAGCGCGTGGGGTGGAGTACATCGAAGTACGCTGTTTGGATCTTAATCCATTCGACCCGCTAGGTGTCACCGAAGCTCAGATGCGTTTTGTTGATACCTTCTTAATGTGGTGTCTATTAAGCGATAGCCCGTGGATTTCAGACGAAGAGTGCGACCGCTTAGACGACAATCGCCGTTTCGTCGTTGAGCGTGGGCGTGACCCAGCGCTGAAGCTGATCCATAACGGCAAAACGACGACTGTGAAGGAGTGGGGCGAGCAGATTTTTGCGGAAATGGCCGAAGTGGCACGCCTATTGGATGCTGTAGAAGAGAGTACTCCTCATGCGTCGGCACTCGCTGAGCTAGCGCCGCGGCTGAAAGATCCTTCTCTAACTCCCTCAGCGCAACTACTGGCGCGCCTGGAAGCTGGTAATGGCTCGCTCAGCGATACGCTGTTGCAATTGGCTCAAGAGCAAGCCGACAAGCTTAAATCCACGTCCATGCTACGTTCTCGTGAAGCACTGCTTGCTCAGTTGATCGAGACCTCGCACCAACAACAGCACGATATTGAAGAAGCCGATCAAGAGAGCTTTAGTGAGTTCCTAAGCACTTACTTTGCCAAAGCGCGTGAGTCCAGAGCGCTGTCTGCTATTTCACCAGAGGATGGTCAATGACATCATTAGCAGTTCGCCCTATCGCGTTAGCGGGCTTCGCCTTTTGTGTTCTGATGATGGCGGTAGCCTTGGGGCTTGAGCATATTATGGGGTTGGAACCCTGCCCGTTGTGTATTTTTCAGCGGGTCGCGGTGATTGCCGCAGGGCTGGTGCTAGGTATCGCTGCACTTCATAACCCAAGTGGCAAAGTAGGCAAAGCTATCTACGGTTTGCTGAGCTTAGCCGCAGTAGGTACGGGTGCTTTTGTTGCCGGAAGGCATGTATGGCTTCAAGGCTTGCCCGCTGACGAAGTGCCAACCTGTGGCCCAGGCCTTGAGTACATGATGGATATCTTGCCGATGCAAGAAGTGGTTGCCATGGTGCTTACCGGCTCTGGTGAGTGTGCTGACATCGATTTCATGTTCTTAGGCCTGTCGCTGCCTGCATGGACCTTGATCGGCTTTTTATTGCTCGCGATTGCGCCTCTGCGTATTCTGTGGTCTTTAAAAACATAGTCTGTAAAAACATGGTCTGTAAAAAAGAGTTAAATAAGTGGTATGGTTTACGTTAATTGATTGGCCTCATTTAATTAAGTAAACCGTACCCGCTAGGATTGACAGGTGTCCACGGACGCGCGAGTCTAGCTCAGTTGAAGACGGCTATCTGTAAGGAGAAAGCCCCATGCTCGAAGATTGCAAAAATGCCCTGGAGCGCTGGGGGGGCGTGCACAGTTTGATTGATCGCTGGCTTGATCAGCGCCGCTCGCTGTTAGTCAGCTTCATTGAGCTGAAAGAAGCTTGTGACGCCGAGTTAGAGGCGATTAGTAAAGCGCGCATTGACACCTTTAGTGAGTTGTTGATGGACTACATCAGCGCTGGGCACTTCGAGATTTACCCCCAGCTTGCTGAGGAAGCGAAGGCATTCGACGATGAGAGTGCGTTACAAATCGCGGCAAAGCTTCTTGAGCGCTTAGAATTGTCAACGGCCATGGTGCTGGAATTCGATGAAGACTTCGCCTCACCGGTACGCTGTCAGCAGAATCTAGTGCGTTTGCCCGCCTGGATTGACCGCTTAGCGAAAGGGTTGGCAGAGCGCTTTGCCCTTGAAGACCAGCTAATCGCCCGCCTGCACGCCGCCCACAGCCCACAGCAGATGAAGTCACCAGCGTAGCGCTTTTCGCTGCCCCGCGGGTGCGCTTCGCTTACCACGCGCTACAACCCCTGTGAATTCAGTATGTTTTGTAGCGCGGCGTAACGAATCTTGCGAGGCACGAGCAAATGAGGCACCCGCGAACGGTGCCCCAGCCGCCCCTGCTATGCAGTCTCACACCTCACCTATTACTTCTCACGCCTCACCTTGCCGCCTATTACTAACATGCAAGGCGTTAGCAAGAGCGTTAGGGCAGTGGCAAAGGTTAAGCCACCTGCAATCGCGCTGGACATTTGTGTCCACCACTGGGCCGAGGGGGCATTGAATCCTAGCGCGGGTGCAAAAAGATTAACGTTGATTCCCAGCACCATCGGCATTAACCCCAGCACGGTGGTAATAGCGGTGAGAAGCACTGGGCGTAAGCGCAGGGTGCCTGCTTCTAGTGCCGCTTCGGTTGGGGGCATGCCTTGGCCGCGCAACTCGTTGTAAGTGTCGATCAAGACGATATTGTTGTTAACGACAATACCTGCCAGGGCGATAATGCCCATGCCCACCATGACAATACCAAACGCTTGGCCAGTAATGAGCAGTCCCATCAAAACGCCCGCAGTGGAGAACACAATGGCCGATAGCACTAGCGCTGCTTGATAGTAGCTATTGAACTGTGTCACCAGAATCAGCGCCATTAGCCCAATCGCGATCAAGAAAGCGCTGATCAAGAACTGCATGGATTCCTGCTGATCTTCTTGTTCACCCGCCACATTAACCATCAAACTATCGTCAAGTTGGCTTTGGCCTGCATCTAGTAGCGCTCGCAACCGCTCGTCCGCTAAATAGCCTGGTGCTAAATCTGCCTCAACGGTAATCGCACGGCGTCCATCAATACGATTCAGGGTGCCAACTTTGGGGGCGGGCGTAATGTCTACAAAGTGAGCAATAGGCACTTGGCCTCGTGGGGTGTTGATCGTCAGTCGTTCAAGTTGGTTGAGCGTGCGCCAGTGTTCCGGTAAGCGCACGCGAATATCCACCTCATCAGTAACGGTGGGGGGACGGTAGTTGGCCACTTGAAGGCCAGTGGTGAGTAGCTGTACAGCACTACCAATGGTGGTGATATCGGTGCCCATGCGGGCAGCGGCTTCACGGTTAACCTTTACCTGCCATTCGACCCCGGGCAGGCTGCGGTTATCCTGGATGTCGGTAAAGCCGCCTAGCTCCTGCATTAGTGCCGTAATCTGGTCAACGCCGGCGTTTGCGATATCTGGATCAGTGGCGCTTACTTCGAGCACAATAGGTTTGCCGCCACCAGGCCCCATCTCCTGCTCGCGAAACTCTAGCGTTATCCCCGGTAGATCTTGAGTGCGCTCGGCCATGTCAGCCAAAATCGTGCGGGCAGGGCGGCGCTGGTACCAGTCGACAAACTGAAACTGCAACATCCCGATCACATCATTGCCCATTTGCTGGTTAGGCACCGCAAAAGAGCGTGCATAAAGGGCTTCGACTTCTCCCATGCTGCCCAGCCGGCTTTCCACCCGCTTCAGTATGGTGTCGGTTTCTTCAGCGGAAAAATCGCCTCGGGCACGTACCAGCACCTGCGCGCTGTCCGGCTCTACGCTGGGGAAGAAATCAACGCCATGATTAAAACGAGCATAGCCGGTATAAATCAACCCAATTAACAGTACCGCAAACACGAGCACCCAGGTGGGATGCTGCAGTAAACGTCCGAGTACGCGGCGATAGGCGCGCCCAAGCGACGTGCTTTCGTCGACCGGGCCAGCACCCGCGGTTGCTGTATGGGATGTGCGGGTAAACAATCGCCCCAGGGTTGGCAAAAACACCAGAGCCATGGCTAGCGACGCAAGAAGGCACAAGATGACGGTGGCAGGCAGGTACTTCATAAACTGACCTACCACGCCTGGCCAAAATAGCAGTGGTATAAATACCGCAAGCGTTGTCGCGGTAGAGGCAATAACCGGCCAGCTCATGCGTGTTGCGGCATTCAGCCAAGCCTGGTGGGGAGACTGCCCCTCATGCAGGTGTCGGTCAGCGAGCTCGCTGACTACAATCGCACCATCCACTAGCATGCCAGCCACTAAGATCAGCGCAAATAACACCACAATGTTGAGCGTAAAACCAAATGCCCAAACCAGTAGAATGCCGGTTAAAAACGCGCCGGGTATGGTCAGGCCCACCAGCAGCGCCATGCGCCAACCCATCACGGCTACGACAACAATTAATACCAGTACCACTGCGGTGAGCACGTTATTTAACAGCTCAGAGAGCATGTCTTGAACGGTAACCGACTCGTCCAAAATCGTGGTGATACGCAGCTGTTCCGGCAGCAGGTCGCCTGCCTGGGCAAATCGTTCTTTGACGGCGTCAATGGTGGCGATGATATTTGCCCCAGCGCGCTTGGAAATTTCCAGCACTACCGCAGGTTGGCCGTCGATGCGGGCAAATCCTTCGGGATCTTTGTAGGTCGGTAAAATCCACGCAACATCGCCAAACGTAACCACCTGGTCGCCGTCAACTTTCACCGGCATGTCCATGACATCGTTTAACGATTCGATAATGCCCGGTACTTTTAGTGCTAGCCGTCCAGCGCCGGTATCCAAGCTGCCCGCAGCAACCAGGCGATTATTGCGTGAGATTTGATTAAACAGCGTATCAAAATCAACGCCATAACTTTCCAGTACCAGTGGGTCAACGACAATTTCGAGTAAGTCCTCGCGGTCGCCAGCAATATCGACCTCTAGAACGTCGGCAATGCCCTCTATTTCCTCTTTTAAGCGACGCGCAATGGTTACCCGTTCTCGAGTATCCAGCTCGCCGGAAAGGCCGATGCTCAACACCGGAAACTCCGAGACGTTAACCTCCATGACTCGAGGCTCGTCCGCTTCATCCGGTAAGCTACTGCGGGCGATATCCACGCGTTCGCGTACATCAGAAAGCGCTGTATCCGGATCAAAGCCAGGATCAAACTCCAGCGTTACCGACCCATGACCTTCGCTAGACTGGGCGGTAAATTTGCGCAGCCCTTCGATTCCACGCAGCTCCTGCTCCATTGGGCGAACTAGCAGGCGCTCACCATCTTCCGGGCTAACGCCTTCCAGCGAAAGCGAGACGTAAATAATCGGGATAGTGACGTCTGGATTGGCTTCCTTGGGAATCATCTGCCAGGCAGTTGTACCCGCTAGCAGCAGGCCAACCAGGAGCAGCAGGGTGGTTCGCGTGTGGGTTAGCGCCGCATTAATCAACTGACGCATGACCACCTTCCTGGGTAGACACTGGTGTTACGGTGTCGCCTGGGTTGACCAAACCTGCGCCGAGGGTGATCAACTGCACGGAGCTGGGTAGGCCAGTAACGTAGGCGCGTTCGGTATCAGCACTGACCAATTCAATCGCCGTTTGGGCAACGCGGTTATTCTCAACAACATGCTTGATGGCTAATTGACCCTGCTCATTCAGATTAAAGAGAGCAGGCGATAGAGTATGCACCTGTCGAGGTGGCAGCGTTATGGTGAATTCAGCGCTGCTCCCTGCTAGGCGTTGCCTGTCTGGATTGTCGAGCGTTACTTCGATATAGAATGTGCGAGTGGCTTCTTCTGCACGACTACTAATGTAAGACACTTCGCCGGAAAGCGACTGGCCATTGAGCAGTCGCGCGGTGACAGGTAAGCCAACGCTTAACTCGCCGATTTGCTGTTGAGCCACCCAAGCGGTGCCGATTAAACGCCGGTCGTCGATCAGTCGTGCCCACTCTTCGCCTGGTTGCAGCAAGTCGCCAAGCTCAACCTGGACGCGGTCCAACACGCCTTCAAAGGGTGCGGTAGGGCGAGTATCGCTTAACTGCTTTTCCAACTGAGCTACCTGGGCTGCGCTGGCGCTTAAGGCACTTTGCAGGCGCAGCAATTCTGGCTGAGAAATCAGCTCGCGGCGGCGTAGGCTTTGAGCACCCGCGTACTCCGCTTCAGCAAGCGCTAACTCATCACGTGCCTGCTGTAGGCGTTGAGGGAGCGCGTCGTTGTCTAGTACAAGCAGTGTCTCGCCTCGGCTGACGGTTTCTCCTTGGGCCACCGGTTTTTCTGCGACATAGCCAGTTACATTGGCGCGCAGCAGTGTTTCTTTTTCAGCAGTTAGCTGGCCTTGCAGCACGTGCTTAGGAATATAGGGCGCGCTCTGCTGGGTCATCACCTCTACACGAGGTGTTGCGTCGCGTTCAGTGGCATCTACATCAGGTGGACTACTTTGGAAACGTTGAAAATCGCCAACCGCTAGCCATATCACAAGCGCCAGAACTAGCAGGCTAGCAAGCGCGTAAGAGTAGGGGATTCGTCGCATGGGGTAGTTATATCCGTATTAACCCAAAAAAATCACACAAGGCAAGTCATGCTGAAGGGTAGGCCGTACTAAAAGTTAAGGCTTACTGACCGACACACCATAGCGCAACTGGCGTCTGGCAGCGAGTACCAAGCCGCTGAGAGAATGGGTAGTAGTCTCATGTATGATTGAGTTTTTGCACATCTGGGCATACCATCTTTGCGTCTTGAGTTCTGTCGTCCCACTCTCAGGCGAGAACCCACCCTAGGCGAACCATCAAGGAGCAATGATGAAAGATCCAGTACGTATTGCGATTACCGGCGGTGCCGGCCAGATCAGCTACTCTCTTATTTTCCGCATCGCCGCTGGCGATATGCTGGGGCCGGATCAGCCAGTCATTCTCCAGCTTCTCGAAATTCCCCAAGCCATGGACGCACTGAATGGCGTTGTCATGGAAGTTAACGACTGTGCTTTCCCGCTGGTACAAGACATCGTTGCCACTGATGATCCGAACGTTGCCTTCAAAGATGCCGATTTCGCCTTGCTGGTAGGTGCGCGTCCGCGTGGCCCGGGTATGGAGCGTAAAGACCTGCTGGAAGCCAACGCCGCGATCTTCTCTGTACAAGGTAAAGCGCTGAACGATCACGCTAGCCGTGACGTGCGTGTACTCGTTGTCGGTAACCCGGCTAACACCAATGCATTGATTGCTTCTTGCAATGCGCCGGACCTCGATGCAGGCCAGTTCACTGCGATGACGCGTTTGGATCACAACCGTGCGCTGACACAGCTGGCTCAGAAAACCGGCAAGCACGTTACTGACGTTGACAGCATGATTATCTGGGGCAACCACAGTGCTACCCAGTACCCTGATCTGGCGCAGTGCAAAGTAGACGGCAAAGCCGCCTTCGATCTGGTCGAGCGTGACTGGTACGAAAACGACTTTATCCCGACAGTACAGCAGCGCGGTGCGGCGATTATCAAAGCACGCGGCGCATCTTCTGCAGCGTCTGCGGCGTCTTCAGCCATTGATCACATGCGTGATTGGGCGCTGGGTTGCGATGGTATCGTCAGCATGGCGATCCCGTCTGACGGCAGCTACGGCATTGAAGAAGGCATCATCTACTCCTACCCAGTTCGTTGTCAGGGTGGCAAGTATGAAATCGTTCAAGGCTTTGAGTTGGACGCGTTCAGCAAAGAGAAGATGCAGGCTACCGAGAAAGAACTGCGTGAAGAGCGCGCGGCTGTTGAGCACCTGCTCGGCTAAGCACGTTTACTAGCGTTCTTTGAGCTGTTCTAAAAACTGTTCTTAGAGCAATGCTCAGTAATACCAAACCCCGCAAGCTAAGTGCTTGCGGGGTTTTTTTATTGGGCGGCTGTGCCGTTCGCGGGTGCCTCATTTGCTCGTTCCTCGCAAGATGCGTTACCACGCGCTACGTTTGCAACGTATTGAATTGACGGGTTTGTAGCGCGGTGTAAGCGTCAGCGCACCCGCGGGGCAGTGCCATAATCGTTCGCGGGTGCCTCATT
>NZ_JABASV010000015.1 GCF_016107625.1 Vreelandella alkaliphila | reverse complement strand
TGGCATAGTCCGGGGCAATCTCGCCTTCGAAGCCACGGGCGCGCAAGGCGTCGAGGAAACGCACGTAATGAGTGCTTAGGCGTTTAAACGGGGCCGTACGAGAATCCAAAGATGCAATCATAGTTGATCAAGCCGTCACTGCTGGGAGCGGATAGGGGATACGCTACTTTACCGCAGCTACCGCGGCTCTGCATCTTGATGGCGCGTCTTATGCGCTGCCAAGCGCCTCTTTCACCAGCGCTGCGCTAGTCGCGTTCATGGGCAGTGCCAGAGCAAGTGCATGTGCTTGGGGGGACATCTTGCCCCAGGTTTTTTGCACAATACGCATCATATGGTCGTGCTCGACCTTGCGGGAGAAATCCGCGAAGTAATTTTCCAAGAACACCAGGCAGGCGCAATCTTCCAGCGCTTGCACATCGGCATCGCGGCCAAGACCTTTCTTACGGATAATCGTTGCGGTTCGTTCGGCGTCTGCTGCGCTATAACCAGCATCGCGCATCAGTTGGGCAGTGGTATCGCCCGCGCGCTCACCCTGATCGCGACGCCAGGTTAAATAGCCTATGCGTCCTTCAGGGTAATCGCTGCGCGGCACAAGCCAGCGCTGGAGATGTTGGGCGCGCACCGCCAAACGCAGCAGTTCGGCAGGGGCAGATTGCAACTGCGCTAACCAATGACTCATACGCTGGGCGTAGGCAAGCTCCTGGGGCAGGGGTGTGCCATCGGCAAGGGTGGTTTGGCGCGGATCTTGGGCGTGAAGCGCATCAATGGCCGTTAGAGTTTGTTCAAACGCAGAGGGCATAAGAGCTCGCATGATTAGGGAAGATTAACGACATGCTAGCAGGTTAGCGCCAGGCCATAAAAAAAGCGCCCGCTGCACAAAGGCAGCAAGCGCTAAAGTAACATTCATAAAGAAGTCTATGCGCGGTTGTTGTTATAAACCTCTTCGTTTAGTTCGCCTTCGCTTTTACCCACCAGGGTCGTGACCATCAAATCACCCGCCACGTTTACGCTGGTGCGGGCCATATCCAGAATACGATCGATACCGGCAACCACCGCAATGGCTTCCAGCGGCAGGCCAATTTGTGCCATTACAATCGACAGCATTATGAGACCCGCGCCGGGAACGCCTGCGGTGCCAATTGAGGCCAGCGTGCCGGTGGCCACAATCATGCCGTAATCCATCATGGTTAGATCGGTGCCGGTCATTTGGGCAATAAACAGCACGACTACGCCTTGGTAAAGCGCCGTGCCATCCATGTTAATCGTCGCACCCACGGGGAGCACAAAGCCAGAAACGCCCTCTGAAACCCCTAGGTTTTTTTGCGCGCAGCGAATCGACACCGGTAGCGTGCCAGCAGACGAGGCAGAGGAGAACGCCACTACAATGGCATCCAAGCTGCCTTGGAGGTAGCGCACAGGGTTCAAGCGGCCAAGTAGTGAAATAAACCCAGAGTAGATTACCAACACATGCAGAATGCAGGCGAGATATACCACGCCAATCAGCTTGGCCAGCGGCAGCAGTATTTCTAAGCCGTACTGGCCCGAAACGTGAGCGATTAAGCCAAATACACCAAAGGGCGCAAAGGCCATGACAATGCCGGTGAGCTTGTACATAGCTTCAGCAAAGCTATCGAAAACCTTCATAACCGGCTCGCCTTTTTCGCCAATCAGCGTTAGCGAAATACCTAAGCCAATGGCAAATACAATGATCTGCATAATGTTGCCATTAGCCAGGGCATCGAGAGGGTTGCGCGGCACCAAGTTAACCAGAATAGAAATCAGAGAGGGGGCTTCGTTTGCAGCCACTTCTGTATCGAAGCTTAAATCGACGCCTACCCCTGGCTGTAATAGGGTGGAAAGCAGTAGACCAATGCTGATCGCAAAGGCCGTCGTCACCAAATACAAGGTAATAGTACGCGCACCAATGCGACCCATTTTTTGCGGGTCACGCATTGAGGTAATACCGACCACTAGCGTCGAGAACACTAGCGGTACAATCAGCATCATTATGGCATTAATGAAAATATCGCCGAGCGGCTTAAAGACACTGGCGGTTTCACCTAGTAACGCACCGGCTAATATCCCCAGTGCCAACCCCGCCAAAATTTTTTTCCACAGCGCGATTCTACTCCACCAAGAAAACTTTCCCTTTTTTGCTGTTTCCTGCACTACGTTTCTCCTGTTTAACATCCATTATTAGTGATTCGCGCTGCAAATCGGCGGGCACTCTATCACTTTGGGCTAGTGAGCCAAGGTTTTTATGCCGATTGGTAATAGCGTATGCAGGGGAGCGGGAGTTTTGTGCAGTAAACGTTCGGAAGGAATCTTTCTTGGAGGTGTGAACCCCTAATTTTCGTTTTCCAACCTGCTTTTCATAACTTGCTGTATTAGGTAATAACTCGCTGGCGCTCCCCCCCATAGCTCCCCGCCGTGCTTTTGCCTACAATAGGCCTCTTTCATCACGGGCGATGTACGCCGTGTTCCACTGATTTCAGGCCAAGGGATAACTCATGCTCGATCCGAAACTGCTGCGCGGTGATCTTGATGCGGCTGCGCAACAACTGGCCCGGCGGGGCTTCGAACTTGATAAAGCGGCACTGCAAGCGCTGGAATCGCGCCGTCGTGAGTTGCAAACCCAGACCGAGCAGCTACAAAACGAGCGCAATATGCGTTCAAAAGCGATTGGTAAGGCGAAGGCTAGCGGTGAAGATATTCAGCCGTTGCTGGATGAAGTGAGCGATTTAGGCGAGCGCCTGGATAAAGCCAAGAAAGAACTGGCCGAGGTGCAGGAAGAGTGGGATGACGCTATTAGTGGTATTCCCAACCTTCCTCATGAAAGCGTGCCGGAAGGCAAAAGCGAAGACGATAATGTTGAGCTTCACCGCTGGGGTACGCCGCGTGAGTTTGATTTTGAGGTGCTGGATCACGTGGATCTTGGTAAGAAATCGGGTTATCTCGATTTTGAACTGGCGGCTAAGCTGACTGGCGCTCGCTTTGCGGTAATGCGTGGGCCGATTGCGCGTCTGCATCGGGCACTGGCGCAATTTATGCTGGATACGCAAACTCAGCAGCATGGTTACGAAGAGTGCTATGTGCCGTATATGGTCAATCGCGATTCGCTGATGGGCACCGGCCAGCTGCCAAAATTTGGTGAAGATCTGTTTAAACTTAACGACGAACGGGAATACCACCTAATTCCGACGTCGGAAGTGCCACTAACTAACTTTGTGCGTGATGAGATTGTCGATCAGGCGGCGTTGCCAATGAAGTTAACTGCCCACACGCCTTGTTTCCGCAGCGAAGCGGGTTCTCATGGGCGCGATACCCGCGGCATGATCCGTCAGCATCAGTTCGATAAAGTCGAAATGGTGCAGATTGTCGAGCCAGATAAGAGTTATGAAGCACTGGAAGAGATGCGTGGCCATGCTGAAGCAATTCTGCAGGCGCTGGAGTTGCCTTACCGCGTAGTAACGCTGTGTACCGGCGATATGGGCTTTGGAGCGGCGAAGACCTACGATTTGGAAGTTTGGTTGCCTAGCCAAGAAACGTATCGGGAAATTTCTTCAGTCTCTAACTGCGAAGATTTCCAGGCGCGGCGCATGCAGGCCCGCTTCCGCCACCCAGACGCGAAAAAGCCACAGTTGCTGCATACGCTGAATGGTTCAGGTCTAGCGGTGGGGCGTTGCCTGCTGGCGGTGCTTGAAAACCACCAGCAGGCGGATGGCTCTATTGCTATTCCTGCGCCTCTGCAACCCTACCTGGGCGGCCTTGAGCGTCTTGCCCTCTAATTGCCCACTCGACGTTGACCTCGGCATCGATACGAATGGTGCCGGGGCGATAGTCGCTAGCGGAACCACTGCCCATGGCATCACTCTCAGCGCGCATGGCCATCATGCGGGGCTGGAAGATGGGGGCTTGGGCTTCTTCAATGCGCTGTACTTGGCCAAGCCTTACGCCTAGTGTGCTGGCCATTAGGTCCGCTTTATGGCGGGCTTTTTCTAGCGCTTTAGTAAGTGCTTCATCGGTAGCAGCGTCGCGGTCTTGAAGATCAAACTGAACGCCGTCCAGCGTGTTCACGCCAGCACTTATCATTGCGTCAAACACCTCGCCCAATTGGCCTATATCGGTAAGCTCAATACTGAAGGGGCGCTCTAGGCGGGTGCGCATTAACGTTTCTTGTTCACCATCATCGTTGCGCGGCCCTGCGACGTGCTCAGGATAGACATTAAGTGACCCTGCATTGATGGCGCGTTGTTCAATGCCGATCTCTTCCATGGCTTTAATTAGCTCACTGGCTCGATTTTCAAGCCGTTCGCGTGCGTCGCTCAGCTCGCCACTGTCAGTATCTTCCAGCGTGGAAACCGCTGGGGTATTTTCCCATAGCCGTGCAGATAGTGTGGCTTTGTCGGGCTCTACTTCCACCCATGATTGGGCTTGGACATGTAGGCTAGGCGGGGTGGGGGGCGCGGCGTGAGCCGTAGACGTTACCAGAAGGGCGAGAAGTGCGCTGCCAAGCACGCCGTAGCGCAAGCGTCTTAGATGTGGTGTTGCTGGATTCATAGGTCACTTCCTTACTGATCGAGCCAATGATTAATGTTAACTAATTTATACTGTGACGCTGCTTGGAAGGGCAAAGCGCAATAAAGTTCACTGGCTAAGAGTCGATGCAAAGCAATTGCTTAATGTTGTCATGGTTTGTGCAATATCGCGCGAGCAGCCATGATATGTGGATAACATGCTAAGGAAAGGGCAATGTCGAAATTATCGGATGAGGATTATCGTAGTATCCCTTTAAATGCGACCCTGGCGCTTGCCGCACTCGTTGTTATTGTTGCGGGTATGAAGGCAGGGGCGGATCTTCTGGTTCCTCTGTTACTGTCAGTATTTATTGCTGTTGTATGTACGTCGCCTGTGCAGTGGCTGCACCGCTGTGGGCTCAGCAGGGGAGCCTCTGCTTTTTTAACATTGATGGTGCTGCTGGGTTTTATTTCCTTAATTGGCTTGCTGGTGGTGAACAGCTTTAGCACCTTTGTTCAAGTGCTGCCGGATATCGAGTCGCGTTTGTATGAGCACTATTGGGATTTGCTGAATGCGCTCTCTAGCCGTGGGCTAGCCATTAATCCTGATCAGCTCAGCAATATGCTTGCTATGGAAGACGGCGGGTCGTGGGTGACAACGTTGCTAGGCGAACTCGGCAACCTCTTTATGCAAGGCAGTGTTATCGGGCTGTTAGTTATTTTCATGCTGTTTGAAACGCTTAACTTCCGAGATAAAGTGTCCCGCGCACTTGAGAACCCAGCGCCAAGCCTAAAGCGGTTTAGCGAGTTTAGTTTAACGCTGAAGCGCTACCTGGCAGTGAAGACCGTTATTAGTTTGGCTACTGGGGTATTAGTCTGGCTCTCTTGTTTGATAGTGGGAGTGGAGTTTCCGTTGCTGTGGGGGGTGTTGGCTTTTGCCCTTAACTTTATTCCTAATATCGGCTCGGCCTTGGCGGCGATTCCTCCTGTGCTGCTATTGCTGGTATCCCAAGATGGCGGAGTACTGCAGGCATTTTTACTCGCATCTGCCTATTTGGTGATTAATTTCGTTTTGGGTAACTTGATTGAGCCACGAGTGATGGGGCAAGCCTTGGGGCTATCGACGTTTGTGGCGTTTCTGTCGTTGGTTGTGTGGGGGTGGATCTTTGGTGCTGCGGGGATGTTGTTGTCGGTAGTATTGACGATGACATTAAAAATCGCCTTGGATAGTCATCCTCAGACTCGCTGGATTGCTCATTTACTGGGGCCGGGAGGGCAGCGTCGAACGCGTCTTGGTGATGCACGCCGTCCACCTTGGAAGCGTCGAGAATAGAAGGAAGCGTTTGAGATGGGAAGTGCAGGAAGTTACCGCTGGCAGTGCCAGCGGTAACGTTAGCGCGAGTTAGGCATTTTGATCGATAAATTGGGTCAGCTGGGATTTAGACTGTGCACCTACCAGCGACGCTACTTTCGTGCCGGACTTAAATAGCATCACTGTTGGAACGCCGCGTACACCTTGTTCTGCAGCAATTTCAGGCGCATCGTCAACGTTCACGCTAACCACTTTTAGATTATCACCACGTTCGGCAGCAACTTCATCAACCACAGGTGCCATTACTTTACAGGGACCGCACCAGGGGGCCCAAAACTTCAGTAGGACTGGCTGTTCGGCGTTGAGGACTTCTTGCTCAAAATTGGCGTTGGTGACATCAACATTGTTAGCCATCTGTTTCTCCCGTTTGCGTTGCTCTTGCTGTTTCGTTGCCTCAAATGGAGCAACGGTCATTACGCGTTCTACTAGCGCACTTTCACCGCGCCAAGTTGGCAGATGTTAGCGGGCGGAGAAGGTGCTGGCAAATTTCCTATGACGTTTTGACAGCCATTATGAAAAATTAAGGGGTGTTCGTAACGGCTATTTTTTATACTATAAGTGAATTATAAGATATTTTTTTATTCAAAATTGTATGTATGAGGCGTGCCGCCCACCAAGTACTTCACCTCTAAGTGCTTCGCGGGAAGGCAAGACAGCAGCGGCGCGAGGATGCGCTTCAACGTGCTTCCTGCATAGATAATAAGGTGAGGATATGAAGCTACAGCAACTTCGCTATATCTGGGAAGTCAATCGACACAACCTGAATGTGTCAGCCACCGCGCAGAGTTTATTTACCTCGCAGCCGGGTATTTCCAAGCAGATACGCTTGCTTGAAGATGAGCTAGGTGTGGAGATTTTTGCACGCAGCGGAAAGCACCTTACTCGCGTAACACCTGCTGGGCTGTCAATCATTGAGCTGGCAGGTCAGGTGTTGAAGCTGACCGAAAACATCAAACAAGTTGCCCAAGAGCACAGCGACGAGCGTCGGGGTAGTTTGTCGATTGCTACCACTCACACTCAGGCGCGCTATGCACTGCCTCCTATCATCAGCGAGTTTACTCTTAAGTATCCTGATGTTGCCCTACATATGCAGCAGGGCACACCCAAGCAAATCGCTCAGATGGTTAGTGAAGGTCAGGCCGACTTTGCAATTGCCACCGAATCGCTAGAGCTATTCACCGACTTAGTGTTGTTACCTTGCTATCGCTGGAATCGCTGCGTTTTAGTGCCTAAAGACCACCCACTGGCATCGATAGACAAGCCGCTGTCCCTTCAAGCGTTGGCCGAACATCCATTAGTGACTTACGTGTTTGGGTTTACCGGCCGCTCGCAGTTAGATGATGCGTTTAAAGCGCAGGGACTTACACCTAATGTGGTGTTAACGGCCGCCGATGCTGATGTGATTAAAACCTATGTGCGACTGGGAATGGGCGTTGGTATCGTTGCCCATATGGCGGTTGATCCGGTATTAGATGAAGACTTGGTCGCGTTGGATGCAAGCCATTTATTTGCGAGTTCTACGACTAAGATTGGGATTCGTCGTGGTACCTTTATGCGCGGCTACATGTACGATTTCCTAGTACGCTTTGCACCTCATCTCACCCGAGACTTGGTAGATGAAGCCTTGTTGGCTGGCCCACGTTTTGAGCATGACTTGTTTGAGGGAGTAGAGCTTCCTGAGCATTAGGAGCATCGAGTAGTGGGTGAATAGCGCTTGACGTGGGTGTCTGGGCGCTATTCACCATTTCTATCCCAGTTCTGTATTAATCAGCGCTGGGCGTTCTATCTCAGTGCTGTAAATGCAGGCCACACTCACGCTTGTCTTCTACCTTGGTGGGGTCGAAGTAGTCGAAGTTGTTGGGCAGGTCGTGTGCCTCAAGGTAGTAGTACATATCTTTTGCTGTCCACTGCAGCAGCGGGGCAATTTTTAATAAGCCATCGCTGTTACGGCTGGCAGGCTGCATTTTGGCCCGCTCTGGGGTGTCCTCTGCCCGCAGGGCGGTGAACCAGACATCCGGCTGCATTTCCCGTAGGGCACGCTCAAACGGCTCAATCTTTACTTCTTGAGTGAAGGCTGCGTGACGTGGGTCGTCAATGCTGGGCATTGCCCCCTCTAGCGCTTCACGGTGAGCACGGGTCCGCTGCGGAATAAAGCTGACCATGTTTAGGTTCAGCCGCTGGATTAAGGCATCGGCGAATTGGTAAGTGGCCTCAGTGTTATAGCCACTATCCATCCATACGATGGGTATGTCTGGACGTGCCTGAGTGACCATATGCAGAATCACCGCCTCAAACGGCCGAAAATTGGTCGTGCAAATAGGCCGCTCGCCTTGGCTAAGCGCCCACTTGATAAGATCTTGGGGATTATTGGCAAAATCACGGTTAATGCTGTCAAGCGCTGAAGACATGCTGCCTCCTGTCATAAGTTCGAGTATGACACTAGGCTATCAAAGAGGAGGGGCTTAGCCCCAATACCGTTTGGTTTGGCTTTTATATTCCTTTTTGATTTAAGAATTTTGTTATTTATTCCAAAGCGCCGATTAGATGGCGGATTTTATCCAGCGTTTCTGTATACTCCTCGTCTGCTCTAGAGTCGGCTACTAATCCGCCGCCGCCCCAAACATTTAGCTTGCCTGCATCTGCCACCATGGTGCGTATCGCAATTGATGTGTCCATGCTGCCCCGTTTATCGATGTACCCCAGGCTTCCGCAATAGACACTGCGTTGGCAAGGCTCCAGCTCGTCGATAATTTGCATGGCGCGTATTTTAGGCGCGCCAGTAATAGAGCCGCCAGGAAACGCTGCTGTCAGCAGAGATAGCGGTGAGCGATGTTTGGCGAGCTGACCTTGAACCACGCTTACCAGGTGATGCACGTTGGGGTAGCTCTCTAACTGACATAGCTGCGGTACACGAATAGACCCAGGAGTGCATACTCTTCCCAAGTCATTGCGCAGCAAATCAACAATCATGACATTTTCCGCGCGGTCTTTCGTGCTGCTTAATAACTGTTCGGCTAGGGCGATATCCTCCTCCGGCGACTTCCCGCGTGGTCGTGTGCCTTTAATTGGGCGCGTTTCCACTCGCCCGTCTTTACACTGGATAAAGCGTTCAGGGGAAAGTGAGAGTACCGCCTGGTTTTCCCAGGCCATAAAGCCTGAGAAGGGCGTCGGCGTTGCCTTACGAAGGCGTAGATAAGCCTGCCATTCATCGCCTTCATAGCTCGCTGTAAACCGCTGAGCAAGGTTAATTTGATAGCAGTCACCTGCACGAATGTAGTGTTGAACAGAGTTAAAACGTTCGGTGTAATCCGCTTGGCTTAGCTCGCCCTGAAAGGGGCTGGTTAAGTGAAAGTCTTTATCAACACTGGCAGGTGGCTGAGCTAGCCATTTCATGACCTGCTGTTGACGAGTTGCTGTTGCAATGAGCCAAGTTGCCTGCTTTTCGTGATCAAAGGTAATGCACCAGTCGTAAAGCCCCAAACGTGCCAATGGCAGATTGGTAACATTGGGGTGGCGGCTGGGAATCGCGAGGTTATTACGTCCTAGGTCATAACTCCAATAACCCATCAGGCCGCCTAAAAAAGGCAGCTCGCTGGGGAAATCTGTGCTGGGTAGCTGTTCAAGCATCCATTGCTGCTGGGCGGTCATATCCCCAGCGAGTGCCGAAGGAAGGTCCAGCTGCGTTGAAGTGAAGTGAGTTTGTCCATCAGGCATGACTTCTAGCGTAGCTAACGGATCACTGCTGATAATGTCGTAGCGCCCGTTTGCTGATGGGCGGCCGCTATCAAGTAATACCGCACCATGACGCTTTCGCAGGTGAGCAAAGATCTCCAGTGGAGTAGGAGAGTAGGGCAGGGCTTTAATGGTCAACGCCGATGTCATGAAGCAAACGCCAGGCCGATGGAAGGCAACGCATTCTAGAGGTCGTTAATTGATGACACCAGTGTTAACCACTGACGTCTTTCTCACGGTAGGTTAAACACAGTTAACGGAAAGAGCATGATTGTTGACATTAACCCAAGAATAAATGGCTGGGTTACACGAAAGGTGAATAAAATCGACCATTTTGACTAGTTGACGGCACAAATGTGGCGGGCTAAAGTTCTCCTACCCCATAATTGTCGACAATTAGCCATGACCTCACTTGCTACTCTTTCTCGTTCTACAGCTGATTCGCCCAGTGATCAGACCTCGCCAGAAGTCCGAACGCTGGCTGAGCGGGTCTTTCACCAGCTTCAAGACGCTATTGTGCGTGGAGAGCTGGCGCCGGGCAGCAAAATTACCGAGCCGGGGCTTTCTAAAACGTACGGTATCTCTCGCGGTCCGTTGCGTGAAGCCATGCGGCGTTTAGAAGCGCACCGTCTAATTGAGCGTGTTCCTCACGTTGGCGCTCGCGTTGTCAAACTCTCAATGAAAGAGCTGCTTGAGTTGTTTGATGTGCGCGAAGCGCTTGAGAGCATGGCAGCCCGCTTGGCCGCTGAGCATATGTCTGCCGAGGAGATTAAAGGGCTGCGCGAGGTGTTGGCCCTTCACGAAGGCCAGGCAGATCTCAAGCGTGGCGAAGCTTACTATCAGCGCGAAGGCGATCTCGACTTCCACTATCGCATTGTTCAAGGCAGCCATAACAAAATGCTGATGAACCTGCTTTGCGATGATCTCTACTACTTAGTGCGTCTTTACCGTACCCAGTTCAGCGCCAGCGGTAAGCGGCCCCAGCTCGCCTTTGTCGAGCACCATCGTATTGTAGATGCCATTGAAGCCGGAGATGCCGAGTTGGCGGAGTTGCTGATGCGCCGCCACGTTAGCGCTTCCCGAGCCAACGTCGCCGACCGTTACGCTGCTGTTCTTGAACAACAATCAACGTCATCAGCGGATTAGTTCGTTACGCCTATCCGCCAAGCCTTTTAAAGGAGCAATGCCAATGTCCACTTTATCTACTCTCACGCCAGGTGCTCGCTTTCGTGCTGCGCTAGACGCGAACCGCCCTTTACCGATTCTAGGCACGATTAACGCGTATACCGCGATGATGGCCGAGCGAGTAGGCCACCAAGCGATTTATCTGTCGGGCGGCGGCGTGGCTAACGCGTCTTT
This sequence comes from Vreelandella alkaliphila, assembly GCF_016107625.1. Classification (GTDB taxonomy): domain Bacteria; phylum Pseudomonadota; class Gammaproteobacteria; order Pseudomonadales; family Halomonadaceae; genus Vreelandella; species Vreelandella alkaliphila. The sequence goes on along the minus strand of NZ_JABASV010000015.1, from coordinate 59,626 downwards.
TGGCTTGCCGGACTTGGGTATGACCAGCATGAACGACGTGGTGGAAGATGCACATCGTATCTGCGGCGCGACCGACCTTCCGCTGCTGGTAGATATCGATACGGGATGGGGCGGTGCTTTTAATATTTCGCGTACCGTTAAAGAGATGCAGCGCGCAGGCGTTGCTGCCGTTCACCTGGAAGACCAAGTGGCTCAAAAGCGCTGCGGCCACCGCCCGAACAAAGCCATTGTGTCCCAGCAGGAAATGGTTGACCGCATCAAAGCCGCGGCAGATGCCAAACTTGATCCCGATTTCTATCTGATTGCGCGTACCGATGCATTCCAGAAAGAGGGCTTAGACGCCGCCATCGAGCGTGCTAATGCCTGTGTGGAGGCGGGTGCGGATGCAATCTTCGCCGAAGCCGTGCACACCCTGGATGATTATCGTGCGTTCTGTTCGCGCGTGAATGCGCCAATACTGGCCAACATCACTGAGTTTGGCGCAACGCCGTTGTTCTCTCAGCAGGAACTGGGTGAGGTGGGGTGTCGCATGGTGCTATATCCGCTGTCTGCCTTCCGCGCTATGAATGCTGCCGCATTGAAGGTGTATCAGAGCATTTTAGATAACGGTCATCAAAAAGAGGTGGTCGATACCATGCAGACTCGCGATGAGCTGTACGACTTTTTAAATTATCACGATTTCGAGCAAAAGCTCGACGCGCTATTTGCTGAGCAAAAAGACGCTTAATCCCCGTTAATACTATCAATACTAAAACATATAAAAAGAGCTAACAGGAGACACGACATGGCTGACAAACCGCAAAACAGCGCAGGACTCCGTGGGCAAAGCGCCGGTACTACAGCGCTGTGTACGGTGGGTAAAACGGGTTCCGGATTAACCTACCGTGGTTTTGATATCAAAGAGCTGGCCGAAAAGGCGAAGTTTGAAGAAGTCGCGTATTTATTACTGAAAGGCAAGCTGCCCAATCAAGCCGAGCTTGATAGCTACATTACCAAGCTGAAGGGGCTGCGTGGCTTACCCGATGCTTTGAAAACCGTACTGGAGCAAATTCCCAAAGATGCGCACCCGATGGATGTTATGCGCACCGGTACCTCCATGCTGGGTAACCTGGAGACAGAAGAGAGTTTTGACCAGCAGCAGGATGTTTCTGATCGACTGCTAGCGGTACTGCCCTCGATTATTTGTTACTGGTACCGCTTTAGCCATGACGGCGTTCGTATTGATACTGAAACTGACGATGCCTCGGTAGGCGGTCACTTCTTGCATATGCTGCGTGGTGAGCCTGCTTCTGAGCTGCATGCGCGGGTTATGAACGTATCGCTGATTCTATACGCCGAGCATGAGTTCAATGCTTCAACGTTTACGGCGCGGGTGTGTGCCTCGACGCTTTCCGATATGCACTCCTGTGTTACCGGCGCGATTGGTTCGTTGCGTGGCCCGCTGCATGGCGGTGCTAACGAAGCGGCCATGGCGATGATCGAGAACTGGGCTTCGCCGGAAGAAGCCGAGCGTGAAATGCTCGGTATGCTTGAGCGCAAAGAGAAAATCATGGGCTTTGGTCATGCAATTTATCGCGAGTCTGACCCGCGTAATGAAATTATCAAAGAGTGGTCGAAGAAGCTTTCTGAAGACGTTGGCGATAGTGTGCTTTATCCCGTTTCTGTGCGCTGTGAAGAAGTTATGTGGCGCGAGAAGAAGCTTTTCTGCAATGCGGACTTCTTCCATGCCAGTGCTTACCACTTCATGGATATTCCGACCAAACTGTTCACGCCAATCTTCGTCATGTCCCGTTTAACGGGATGGGCAGCGCATGTGTTTGAGCAGCGCGCCAATAACCGCATTATTCGCCCCAGCGCCGACTACACTGGTCCTGAGAAGAGCGAGTGGGTGCCCATCGAAGCGCGTGACTAACCCTTAACGGACCGTGATTAATGAGAGGCATTATGAACACGAATTATCGTAAGCCGCTGCCAGGCGTGACGGCAGAGGGTGCTCCGGTAGATTACTTCGACGCGCATCAAGCCGTTGAAGATATCAAGCCCGGCGCCTACGCGACGCTGCCCTACACGTCCAGAGTGTTGGCTGAGCAGTTGGTACGCCGCTGCGATCCAACGCTGTTAACCGACGCACTGAAGCAGCTCATCGAGCGCAAGCAAGATTTAGATTTTCCTTGGTACCCGGCACGCGTTGTGTGCCATGACATCCTGGGACAGACCGCGTTAGTCGACCTTGCTGGCCTAAGGGATGCCATCGCTGAGAAGGGCGGTGATCCGGCTAAAGTGAATCCTGTGGTACCTACACAGCTGATTGTTGATCACTCATTGGCCGTTGAGCACGCTGGGTTTGAGAAAGACGCGTTCGAAAAAAACCGCCAGGTAGAAGATCGCCGTAACGATGACCGCTTCCATTTCATTAACTGGACCAAAGTGGCATTTGAGAACGTTGATGTTATTCCTCCGGGCAACGGCATTATGCACCAGATCAATCTGGAGAAAATGTCGCCGGTGGTGCAGTGCCGCCCTGATGAGCAAGGCGTGCGTATTGCTTATCCAGACACCTGTGTGGGCACCGATAGTCACACGCCGATGGTTGATGCGCTGGGTGTTATTTCCGTTGGTGTGGGTGGTCTTGAAGCCGAAAGCGTGATGCTGGGCCGTGCCTCGATGATGCGCCTGCCGGATATCGTTGGCGTAGAGCTCTCTGGCAAACTGCAGCCAGGCATTACCAGCACCGATATGGTGTTGGCGATTACCGAGTTTCTACGTAAAGAGCGCGTCGTCGGTGCCTACCTGGAGTTTTACGGAGAAGGTGCCGACGCGTTAACCGTAGGCGACCGGGCGACCATTTCCAACATGACGCCAGAGTACGGCGCCACGGCGGCGATGTTCTACATCGACAACCAAACCATTGATTACCTCAAGCTCACGGGGCGTGAGGATGAGCAGGTTGCTCTGGTTGAAGCCTATGCCAAGCACACAGGGCTATGGGCCGATAGTCTAAAAACTGCTGAGTATGAGCGGATACTGCGCTTTGATCTTTCAAGCGTTAATCGCACCTTGGCAGGGCCTTCCAACCCTCATGCTCATTTGCCCACCTCGGAGCTGGCCCAGCGCGGTATCGCGATCGACCTGGATAAAGCAAGGGCCGACGAGCAAGCAGGTAGAATGCCAGATGGTGCGGTGATTATCGCCGCGATTACCAGCTGCACGAATACCTCTAACCCGCGCAATATGGTGGCAGCTGGCTTAATTGCTCGCAATGCTAACCGCTTAGGGTTAACCCGCAAACCGTGGGTTAAGTCGTCGCTGGCGCCGGGGTCGAAAACCGTCAAGATGTATCTGGAAGAAGCCAAGCTGATGGATGAGCTGGAAACACTTGGCTTTGGTGTCGTGGCGTACGCCTGTACAACCTGTAACGGCATGTCCGGTGCGTTAGATCCGGTCATCCAGAAAGAAATTATCGACCGTGATCTATACGCCACAGCGGTACTTTCCGGTAACCGAAACTTTGACGGGCGCATTCACCCCTATGCGAAGCAGGCATTTCTGGCATCGCCGCCCTTAGTGGTTGCCTACGCAATTGCTGGCACGATTCGCTTTGATATTGAGAAAGACGTATTGGGCACCGACCATGATGGAAACCCAGTCACGCTAAAAGATATCTGGCCCGACGATAGCGAAATCGATGCGATTGTGAAGGCTTCCGTGAAGCCGGAGCAGTTCCGTCAGACCTATATCCCGATGTTCGACCTCGACAAGAGCGCGCGCGTTCAGGTCAGCCCGCTTTACGAATGGCGGCCCCAGAGCACCTATATTCGTCGGCCTCCCTACTGGGAGGGCAATATGGCTGCCGAACGTGGTTTGAAAGGTATGCGTCCGTTGGCGATTTTGCCGGACAATATCACCACCGACCATTTGTCGCCTTCTAACGCGATTATGCTGGACAGTGCAGCAGGTGAGTATCTGCACAAGATGGGCCTGCCTGAGGAGGACTTTAACTCCTACGCGACCCACCGCGGCGATCATTTAACTGCCCAACGGGCGACATTGGCGAACCCGAAGCTGTTTAATGAAATGGTGCACGACGAGCAGGGCAAAGTGCTGCAGGGGTCGTTGGCACGTGTTGAGCCAGAAGGCACCGTGACGCGGATGTGGGAAGCCATTGAAACGTATATGGCACGTAAACAGCCGCTGATTATTATTGCCGGTGCGGATTATGGTCAGGGTTCCTCGCGTGACTGGGCGGCGAAAGGTGTTGCGCTAGCGGGTGTTGAAGCCATTGTGGCTGAAGGCTTTGAGCGTATTCACCGTACCAATTTAATTGGTATGGGCGTGATGCCGCTGCAGTTTGAAGAGGGCACCACACGTAAAACCTTGGCGCTGGACGGTACGGAAGTCTTCGACGTAGAAGGCACTCCTCAGCCCCGCGCCAAGCTGACGCTGGTTATTCATCGTCAAAGTGGTACCACTGAACGTGTGCCGGTGATCTGCCGTATTGATACCGCCGAAGAGGTCACGATTTACTCTGCCGGTGGGGTCTTGCAGCGTTTCGCCCAGGACTTTCTTGAGTCCACCACGGCGTAGCCAGATTGGCGTGTAACGCAGCGCCAAGGCGATTAATGAAAGAGCCCGTCGCTAAGCGCCGGGCTCTTTTTTCGGCATTCGATTAGTGAACATGGTCATTGATAATCGTCATTGAGAATGTTCAGGCATCGTCATTGAGAATGGTTAGGGAGCGTTATTTATGTCTCATGTTGGACAGATTAGTATTCCTGCGACGTATATGCGCGGTGGCACTAGTAAGGGGGTGTTTTTCACCTTGGACAACTTGCCCGAGGCGGCGAGAGTGCCGGGAGAGGCACGAGATAAGCTGCTGATGAGGGTGATTGGTAGCCCAGACCCCTATGAAAAGCAGATCGATGGGATGGGCGGAGCAACCTCAAGCACCAGTAAAACGGTGATTCTTTCCAAGAGTGAGTCGTCAGATCACGATGTGGACTACCTGTTTGGCCAGGTTTCAATTGATAAGCCGTTTGTGGATTGGAGCGGCAACTGCGGCAACTTATCGGCAGCAGTAGGTCCTTATGCGATTGCTAATGGGTTAGTTGACCCCGCCAAAATACCGCAAAATGGTGTCGCTGAAGTACGTATTTGGCAGGTCAATATCAGTAAAACCATTGTCTCTAAAGTGCCTATTGTTAATGGACAGGTGCAGGAGACCGGCGATTTTGAGCTAGATGGTGTGACCTTTCCTGCTGCTGAGATTCCTGTGGCCTTTATGGATCCTGCGGATGGTGAGGGGGCAATTTTCCCAACCGGGAGCTTGGTCGATGACTTGGAAGTGCCCGGGGTTGGTGTTTTAAAAGCGACGCTGATTAATGCAGGTATTCCCACCGTGTTTGTTAACGCCCAGGACATAGGCTATACCGGTTGTGAACTGCAGGAAGCAATTAACAGCGATGCCAAAGCACTCGCCATGTTCGAGACCATTCGTGCCCATGCTGCGGTGCGTATGGGATTGATTAAGCATGTTGATGAAGCGGCCAGCCGACAGCACACGCCGAAGGTGGCTTTCGTTGCCCCGCCGGCTAGCTATACGGCGTCCAGTGGTAAAGCGGTGAATGCGGAAAACATCGATCTTGTGGTAAGAGCGCTTTCCATGGGTAAACTGCACCACGCAATGATGGGCACCGCAGCGGTTGCCATCGGCGCAGCAGCAGCCATTCAAGGCACGTTAGTAAATTTAGCCGCAGGTGGTGAGGAGCGTGAAGCGGTGACCTTTGGGCATCCTTCTGGCTCGCTACGTGTAGGTGCAAAAGCAAGCCTGGCCGATGGGCGCTGGCAGATTGATCAAGCTGTTATGAGCCGTAGCGCACGGGTATTAATGGAAGGTTCTGTACGCATACCCGGAGATAGCTTTTAAAGAGTTATTCGCGCGTGAATACTAGGTGACGCCTTGCCGCCGTTTTGGGAATGCCCTAAACGGCGGCTTCAACCTAGAGTGATGTAAGTTTTATACTATCTTTGCTTTAGCGGTTTACTCTTCAATCGCTACTTGCTCGCGCATACGATCAACAGTGGCGGGGCCAATGCCGCTAACGCGGGTGAGATCATCTACATTAGCAAATGCGCCATTATTTTCGCGCTCTTCTATAATCGCGGCTGCACGGCTGGGGCCGATGCCAGGCAACTCAGCAAGCAGCTCAGCATCCGCTGTATTCACATTAATAGGCGCGATGTCTTGTGCCAATGCAAGGCCCGAAACCCCTAAGCTTAGGCTCAATAGCAGTGCAGCCAATAGTCCTTTTAGCGTTGTTTGCATTGTTAATATCCTCATAGATTTCCTTAAAGCCGCCTTTCCCATCGGTTGTTGTACTTGGGAGTGATAGGTTGTGGCGGTTTGCGCATGCAAAAAGGTTTACTGTTTCTTCAATACCCTTTTGCCTTAACTAAACTAATACGTTTATAGGAGGTGAGCTGTAAGACATTAACGACGGTGTTTGTAAGATTTTTGCTCTCTGATAATGGTTAATCACTTACACAGCAGGGTCGGGATGGCTGTTATAATGCTGTCAAATGAAAAATGGAGTTAAGCACAGTGTCTACTGATACCCCGTTGATTATCGCGTTGGATTATTCCTCTCTTGATGCGGCTTTATGTATGGCAGATCAGCTTGACCCTAAGCGCTGCCGGGTAAAGGTGGGTAAAGAGTTGTTTACGCGCAGTGGCCCTGCGGTACTGGAAGCCTTACATGGTCGTGGTTTTGAAATTTTTCTAGACTTAAAATTTCATGACATTCCCAATACGGTGGCAGGCGCGGTGCAGGCGGCAGCGGAGCAAGGTGTATGGATGGTTAACGTGCATGCTTCTGGCGGGCGCAAGATGATGGAAGCGGCCGCTAAGCGTTTAGATGATCATGGGCTAAGTACACATCTTATTGCCGTTACGGTGCTAACCAGCATGCAAAGTGAAGATCTGCATGAGGTAGGCATAGCTGCGACGCCGGAAGAACATGTATTGCGTTTAGCCGCATTAACTCAGCAGAGCGGATTAGGCGGTGTTGTCTGTTCAGCCCAAGAGGCGGCGCAAATCAAGGCGCTCTGTGGCGACGACTTTTTGAAGGTAACTCCTGGAATACGCCCTAGCTTTGCTGCGGCTAATGACCAACAGCGTATTATGACACCAAGTGATGCGATGCGTGTTGGTAGTACGCACTTAGTAGTTGGGCGACCGGTAACACAGGCGGAAGAGCCAATGATGGCGCTAGCAGCCATAGAAGCTGAGCTGGCTGACTGACGGTAATCATCGCTTATTCGCCATCAACCCCGGTAATAGGTTTAATGGTGCCCCAGCGGCGGCAGCTAGGGCACTGCCATGCCAGGCTGTCGCTGGCAAAGCCGCAGCGGCGGCAGCGATGGCGGGCTTTGCCCTCTAAAAGGGCATTGGTATGGTGCTTAAGTAACAGCAAACGCGTGTCTGGCGGAGTTTTTCCACTCAAACGTTGGCTTTCATGATAAAGGTCGATTAGGTAATCAAGCCCACCCAGGCTGGGTGCCTCCCTTAGCCACTCGCCCGTTTGCTCAATAGCACTATCTACGCCATCTCTTTGATGAACGAGCTCTCCGAGGGCGATAATAATGCTGGTGTACGGTGCTTGTCCCAGCAGTCGATAAAGATGCGTTTCAAACCCTTGAATGTCGTTATTACGCTCATAGGCATGCTGGAGGGTGGGCAGCATGGTGGGGATGTGAGCAATATCCTGCTGGGGAATATGGTTTAGGCGCTCAATGGCACGTGTGTAATGCCCATTATCCATCTCCAGTTCAGCAAGTAGTAACGTCGCACGGACGCATCGCTCATCCAACTGAAGCGCTTTTTTTAAGTGCTTGCGGGCGATCGCGCGACTTGCTTGATGTATCTCCTGCTGGGCGAGTTCACATAGCCAGTGAGCAGCAGGTCGTTGCATGCCGGGCTGTTGCTTAAACAGTGATTGAGCCACGTCGAGTGCTTCTTGCCAGTCCTTTTCGCGCTCAAGTAAATCGATCAGTAGCCGCTTGGCTTCCTGGCGATAGGTGTCATTGTCTGATTTATCCAGCAGCGCTCTCAGCATTCGCTGAGCTCGGTCGTGAACGCCTAACGCCATAAAGTCACGTGCTAGCTCAAGCTGCACATGTTCGTTAGTGCTGGTGGAAAGGGCAGGGCGAGCAAGTAGGTTTTGATGAATGCTAACGGCTTTGTCTGCTTCACCGCGTGCGCGAAACAGCTTGCCTAGCGCTATGTGGGTTTCCACAGTATCGCTATTAACATCCAGTGCATTGACAAACGTATTGATAGCTTCGTCGGGCTGCTCATTGAGCAGGTAATTCAGCCCGACAAAGTACTCTCTCGATAAGCCAGATGGGCGAGAGTCGTGAGTGCGCTGGCGGCGGCGGGAAGCGTGACGAACACCCAGGCCAAAGCCGATGGCAATGGCTGCCAGTAGAACGCCTAGCAGCACGGCATCATACATTTAAGCCAGTTCCTTAAGCTCCTGAGTGCGTAGGCGGTCTAGCTCTTTGCGCTGTTGCTTATTGTGTCGTTCACTTCGTGCTAGCTGCGCTTTAAGGCGTACGTAAACACCTAGCATGGCAAGCATGCCTAAGATAACGCCGAAAGTTAACGTAGCAAGCAGCCAGACAGAGAGTGACACAGGCGGCAGTTCTGCCCAAATTAGGTTTAAGGCAATGGTTTGTTGGTTGTTGACGGCAAATAAAATGCCCACCAGTAGAACAACCAGCAATATGACGGCCAGAATCAGCCCTTTGATCCAACGCATGAGAGTTTCCTAGTCAGTGACATTCATAATGGCTCTATTGTGTATGAGTCGTGGCGCGGCGTCATCCCACATAAAGTCGGATAACAAGATCAAAAGAGCCTTGCTATTGGCAACGCCGAGGTTGTGTAGCCTCGGTTAGCTCATTAATAGCCAAGTGCGCGGCTTGCATCTACCTGTTCGCGCAACTCTTTGCCCGGTTTGAAGTGCGGCACGTACTTGCCGTCCAAGTCGACCGGGTCTCCTGTTTTAGGGTTGCGCCCGACACGAGGCTCTCGGTAGTGAAGCGAAAAGCTGCCGAACCCCCGGATCTCAACCCGTCCCCCGCTAGCAAGAGCGTCGGTCATATCGTCTAAAATAATACGCACCGCCGTTTCTACTTCTTTGGCGGATAGCTCCGGTTGACGCATCGCAATTTGTTCGATTAGTTCAGATTTGGTCATCGGTTGGCTCCCTGCGAACTTTAATGGCCGTGACGCGCTTGCGACCTCGATAACAACAGAGTCAGCATACTGCGCATAACAGGATAAAACAATTCAGATAAAACAAGGTACTAGAATGAATATCAGCATAGGCGAAGTGAGGCGCTGGCGCGACCCTGTGGCTTAGGTATACTGGCGACTCATTTTGTAACCGGAGAGGCTGACGTTGAACGACGATACTTCCCCTGCAGCCATATTGCGTAAACGGCTTTATTGGCACTCTCGCCGTGGCATGTGGGAGCTTGACCTGCTGCTGATACCGTTTCTTGAACACCGCTTTGATGAACTGAGTGAAGATGAGCAGTTGGCCTATCAGCGCTTAATTGAGGAAGAGGATCAAGATCTCTTTGGATGGTTGATGCGTCGTGAATGGCCCGAGGAGCCATCATTAAAGCGCATCGTGCAGATGATCGTAGAGCATGCAGAAAATACCGATAACTCTGCTTATCGCACGCTCTAAAATCCAGTGCGCTTTTCACGCATTCTTGGCATTCGGGTTGTGTGCAGTGACGGCGTGGCTTATTGGCCCATGGATAGCGTTACTTGCGGCAGTAATCGCGATACTGTTGCTGGGCCGTGAGTATCGCTATCAACCCATGGGGGAGTTAAGAGTTTCGAAAAGCGGCAATCGATTAAGTGCGCAGTGGTTATCGGAAGAGGGTGAGCTTGAAAACGAACAGCCTGTTAACGCTGATTACGTGGGCCCTTGGTTAATCGGGCTCCATGTCGGGCCGCAACGGCTTTGGTTGTGGCCAGATAGCTTGCCAGCACACAGTCAGCGTTCGCTGCGGCGTTTATGCCATCGTCCCGGGCGCTAGCTGATCAAGTGACATCTCCGAAGCCGCTGTATTTTCCTGGTGCTTAGGCCAGTCGATAGAGTAATGCAGTCCTCGTGATTCATGTCTTTGAAGTGCCGCTAATACCGTCAACTTTGCAAGCCACAGTGCTTGCTGTAAACGCACGCTTTCAGGGTGGCTGCGCTTGCCAGCGGTGCCTTCAAAAGCGTTGTTAGAGCCTTTCTTTGAGCTGTCAGCAACACCGTCAAGACTGCCGTTTAGAATGTCGTTAAGCTGCGTCTCAAGTTCGTTCAGCTTATGGTGAGCGATATTTAGCCCCTGATTGCTGCGAACAATCGAAACATGCTGGCTCATTGTTGCCCGCAGTTCGCTACGTATAGTCGCCAGGGCTTCCAGGGGCGTGGATGACCACTGCTGACTCTGCAGCGGCATTGTATCGCGGGTATCGCTAAGAATCTCTTTAGGTGCAACTGGGCGTGTTTGTGCGCGTTTTTCCTGCGTGCGTAAGTGCTTTGCGCAGCTTCTGGCGTATACCAGACACTCCAATAGTGAGTTGCTAGCCATGCGATTTGCGCCATGTAGGCCTGTGTAAGCAAGCTCTCCAACCGCATAGAGATTAGTGACGTGAGTTGCACCGCGGTGGTCTGTGGCAACACCGCCACAGCTGTAATGAGCGGCAGGCACTACTGGAATGGGTTGGCGGGTTATATCAATTCCCCGGGAGGCGCAGTGTGCCAAAATAGTAGGGAAATGGTGGCGAATAGCGGCTGCTCCAAGGTGGCTGATATCTAGCCACACATGCCCTTGGCTGCTTTGTTGGATTTGCGAATCGATTGCTCGAGCAACGACGTCTCTGGGAGCCAGCTCAGCGCGAGAATCAATATCGGGCATAAATCGATGACCGGCCTCATTTAGCAGGTGTCCGCCTTCTCCTCGTACGGCTTCGCTAATTAAAAAAGCAGGTCCTTCTGGGTCAAACAGACAGGTAGGATGAAACTGCTGAAACTCAAGATTCATCAGTTTTGCGCCCAGTTCAGCGGCCATCACCATGCCTTCCCCGCTGCTTGGCGATGGGGTGGTGGTGTGCCGATAAAGGCCGCTTGCACCGCCTGTTGCTAGTACGATGTGCTTGGCAAGCAGTGTTTGTTGATGCTGTTGTTGATCTACGCCTTCCGCGCCAATACAGCGGCCTGTGGCATCGCTGATTAAGTGCAGTATGGTTAAGTCACTGCGCTGAGTAATATTGGGGTGAGAAGTGACTTTTTCGTACAGCGTATCGACTACCGCGCGTCCAGTTGCATCGTCAGCATGAATAATGCGGCGTGCGTTGTGGCCGCCTTCCCGTGTTAAGTGATAAGGGTAGCGGGCGCTCGGGTCTGGATCCGGTGTAAAGGGGACGCCGTTGTCGATTAGCCACTGAATGGCATCTGGGCCGTGTGTCACGGTAAATCGAACAGCCTCTTCATCACATAGGCCATCGCCAGCAATGAGCGTATCTCGCACATGGGCATCTAGGTCGTCGTCTGGTGAGAGTACGGCTGCTATTCCGCCCTGCGCCCAGCGGCTGGCTCCCTGGTCATCCAGAGCAGGCCTAACCAGGGTTACCGAAAGATGGTCAGCAACTTCAAGGGCTAAAGTTAGGCCGGCGACGCCGCCGCCGATGACAAGTACGTCGGATGTTGGCGAGCTCATGGGGCCGGATCCTCTTTTTACATTCAAACGCAGTGGGTGCTAAATGCTTCGCGTGCTGTAGACAGCAGAGGAAGGCATCATAGCGTGACTGTTGTCACTTGGCGATGAGGGGCTGTGAAAAATTGCTTTCAGCGCATATAGATAGCGGCTAAACGCTCTGATGCGATATTTAAGAGGGGGTAAGCTATTTGGCGATTGGATAAAACAGGAGGGGCAAAAAAGAGGGGTAATCAAAAAATTGCAGAGCCTTGTAAGAAGCACAAAAAACGCTTCTCTAGCGCTCTTAAAACAATATGGGAAACGTTTACCGCTGAAAGAAGGGGAGGTGCTAATTAAATATGGTGCCCGGAGCCGGACTTGAACCGGCACGGAGTTGCCTCCGAGAGATTTTAAGTCTCTTGCGTCTACCAATTTCGCCATCCGGGCAGTGCATCGCAGGAATATTGCTATTCATCGCCACACTGAAATGGAGGCTGGAGTCGGAATCGAACCGGCGTACACGGAGTTGCAGTCCGCTGCATAACCACTCTGCCATCCAGCCTAACAAGTCGTTGGAGCGAGAAAGTAGATTCGATCGGACTGGCGTTCCAGCTCACGACCCTCTCTTGCTTTACCACGCTATCCAAGTTGGAGCGGGAAAGGAGATTCGAACTCCCGACCCTCGCCTTGGCAAGGCGATGCTCTACCACTGAGCTATTCCCGCTCGACTCGAGGGCGAATTATACGCATCGCTACGCGCTTGTCAATTAATGAATTTGTCTGGAGGTTCAGTCGCCTAGAGAGTCGATCACATGGAACGACTCAAGTGAGGCCAGGCTGCTTTAAGGTACTGCGCCATGGACCACAGCGTAAGAATGGCTGCAGCGTAAAGAACAACCACACCCATTAGCGCAAACTCATGTCCTGGAGGGAAGGCCAGAAGTATGAGCAAGGCAACCATCTGCAGTGTTGTTTTAAGCTTACCGATCCAGGACACCGCAACCATACCTCGCTTGCCCATTTCGGCCATCCACTCACGTAGTGCCGAAATGACGATTTCGCGGCCGATAATGACCAATGCTGGCAGTGTTAATACCAGTGTGTCAAAGCGCTCAATGAGTAGCGCCAGTGCAACCGCGACCATCAATTTATCAGCCACAGGGTCGAGAAACGCGCCAAACGGCGTTGATTGATTCCAGCGGCGGGCTAAGTAGCCATCTAGCCAATCGGTGATGGATGCTAGCGCAAATAAGCCTGCAGCGACTGGCATACTCCAACTGAAAGGTAGGTAAAAAAGCACTACTAACAGTGGAATAAAAACGATTCTTGCCAGAGTAAGTATGTTGGGTATATTCATCGCGGGGCGCGATCCTTGCCGGAGAGTCATGGAAGACGGAGTGTAGTGGGGGATATTCTATCCCCCTTGGTGCTTAGCATCCATGTTAACAGTAGGTTTATCCATTTAGTGATTGGTAAATTGTCTCAGCGAGTGAGGCATTAATGCCAGGTACGCGCGCCAACTCATCGCGGCTAGCTTTCTGAACGCCCTGCAAACCGCCGAAGAAGCGTAATAATTCGCGCCGTCTTTTAGGGCCTATGCCGGGAATGTCTTGAAGCGTAGAGGTGCGGCGTGCTTTGTCACGCTGGGCGCGGTGGCCGGCAATGGCAAAACGGTGAGATTCATCGCGTATATGCTGAATTAAGTGTAATGCTGGCGACGCGGGGTCAAGGGGTAAGGGATTATCGGTGGTTTCTAGGAAGAGCGTTTCCAGGCCTGCTTTACGTGTGGTGCCTTTAGCAACACCGAGCAAAATGATATCGGTAACCGCTAGTTCGGTTAACACACCGCGAGCCATGTTCAACTGACCTTTGCCGCCATCGACGATCAAAATATCAGGCGCCACTGCCTCGCCACTTTTCACCCGTTTAAGGCGGCGTGTTAGTGCTTGTTGCATGGCTGCATAATCATCGCCTGCGGCGACGCCTTCGATGCGGAAGTGGCGGTAATCGCTCTTGCGTGGGCCCTGATGGTCAAATACGACACAGGAAGCAACGGTCGCTTCCCCCTGGCTGTGGCTAATGTCAAAGCACTCAAGGCGCTGGGGTGTTTTGTCCAATGCGAGCGCTTTCTGGAGGGCTTCAAATCGCTGAGTAAGCTGGGTTTTGTTAGCCAACTGCGACGCAAGCTGTTGCTCGGCATTGGTCATAGCCAGATGCTGCCACTGGGCGCGATGCCCCCGAACTTGGCTGGTGACGCGAACGCGTTTACCCGCTTGCTGTGAAAGTGCGTCGGCAATCAGTGGGCTATCTTCCAGTGGGTGGCTGGTAATTACTTCACTGGGTACGTTGTGAGGTTGGCCAAAGTAGTACTGGCTAACGACTTCCGTCAGTAGCATGTCCGGTGGCAGGTCGAGGTCGTTTTTAGGCGTGTGATGGCGAGCGCCCAGTAAGCGGCCATCGCGAACGCTAAGTATTGATATGCCTAGCGCCCCAGGGCGTTGGGCCAGCGCAAAAATATCGGCATCACCACTTTCGTTATCGACAAACTGGCGTTGCTGTAACTGGCGTAGCTGCTGTATTTGGTCACGCAACCTTGCTGCTTCTTCAAAATTTAAAGCGCGGCTGGCCGTTTCCATCTCCTCGCTAAGAAGCTGGGTGACGTGTTCGCTTTTACCTTCAAGGCACATCACTGCATGCTCAACGTCGCGTCGATAATCTGCTTCCGAAATGAAGTCAACGCAAGGCGCGCTACAGCGCTGAATTTGGTATTGCAGGCATGGTCGAGAGCGGTGGGCAAACACGCTGTCTTCACAATTACGTATGCGAAAAATTTTCTGCATCAGCGCTAGGCTTTCTTTCACCGCTCCGCTACTTGGATAAGGACCTAAATAGCGGCCATCTCCTCGACGCTGTCGCGCACGTTTATATTCAAGCGCAGGGTAAGCGTGCCGATCGGTCACAAATACGAAAGGGTAAGACTTGTCGTCTCTTAGCAGAATGTTATAGGGCGGACGCAGTTCTTTTATGAGCGTCTGCTCTAGCAGCAGGGCCTCTGTTTCGCTACGGGTGACGGTAATTTGGATATCTGCAATTCGTGCCACCATCGCCTGGGTTTTGGTATTAAGCTGGCCACGGAAATAGCTAGCAAGCCGAGCTTTTAGGCGCTTGGCTTTGCCGACATAGAGAGTGTTGCTGTGCTCGTCCAGCATCCTATAAACACCGGGCGAGGCACTGACAGAGCTTAAAAATTGCTTGGCATCAAAAGTCATGGCTGGAAATCGGCGTTTCTAGGCAACGGAAGCTGCGATGGTAGGTCTATCCCAGCATGGCGTCAAAGCCCTCAACTAAACCGTGGCGTAGTGCCAGGTGGGTAAGCTCTACATCAGTAGCGACCTCTAGTTTGTCAAATAGCCGATAGCGATAGGTGTTCACTGTTTTGGGGCTAAGGTGCAAGCGGTCTGAAATATCCTGGACGCGCTGGCAATTTACAATCATAAGGGCGATTTGTAGCTCACGATGCGACAGGTGTCTAAACGGATTGTCTTCGTCAGTAAAATGGGAAAGCGCCAACCGCTGGGCGATTTCTTGGCTGACATAGCGCTTTCCGTGAAAGACTTGGCGGATAGCGTCGGTCATTTCTGACGTGTCAGCCCCTTTACTGAGGAAGCCAATCGCACCCGCTTCCAGCATGAGCCGTAACGCACTATCTTCAATGTGAGCGGTTAATATGAGTACTTTGACGTCTTCCATTGTTCTATGGATGCGGCGAGTAGCTTCGAGTCCGCCAATGCCCGGCATGCGAATATCCATCACGACAATGTCAGGCTTTAAGCGACGGCATTGAGCCACTGCGCTTTCGCCATCGTCGACCTCACCTACGACTTTAATATCGCACTCTTCGTTTAGCAGATGAGCAATGCTGGTTCTCACTAGGTGATGATCATCGGCGATTAAAACTTTGATCAAGGTGCAGGCTCCTGCATGAAATCATCGTAGTGGTGGGCGTAAGCCGCGTTGCATGATATAGAGTGCCACAGCTCTAACCAAAGGAGAATTTAGTTGATAGTTGTTCATGATTAGCTTGACGCTGAGCAAATTACTGGCGTAGTATTTCGCCGCTGCTCAATGAGTGGTTTGAAAAAGCGGCATGTAAAACTATGTGGGGCCTTAGCTCAGCTGGGAGAGCGCAACACTGGCAGTGTTGAGGTCAGCGGTTCGATCCCGCTAGGCTCCACCATTTTACAGACCCACAGAATCCAAAAAAACGCCTCGTTACCAGTAACGAGGCGTTTTTTTATGCTTATCATTTTCAATTGATGGTTCGTGCGGGGATACATGCGAGAGTACGTGTGAGAGTGCGTGCTGTTGGGCATTCGCGTAACTGAAAGCCTGTGTTAAAAAGCACGTACCCTCAGGTGTTACTCGTTGGCAATTCTGCCAAGCAGCAAAAATTCGATTAACGCCTTTTGTGCATGCAGGCGATTCCCCGCTTCTTGCCACACGACAGCGCGCGGATCGTCCAATAAGGTAGTGCTGATCTCTTCACCGCGGTGGGCAGGTAGGCAGTGTAGGAAAAGCACATCAGGTTGTGCGCTATCAAGCATTGCCTCAGTGACCTGGAAGCCTGCAAAGTCTGCTTCGCGCTTAGCTTGTTCTTCTTCCTGCCCCATGGATGCCCACACATCTGTCGTGATCAAGTCGGCGTCTTTGGCAGCCTCGTGGGGGGTGTGATGCAACGTTACACAGTCCCCGGCGGCTTCCATAATGTCAGCGCGCGGTTCATAGCCTTTAGGGCAACAAACGCGCAGTTTGAAACCAAACTGACGGGCGGCATTAATCCAGGAGTGGCACATGTTATTGCCATCACCTACCCAAACAGCCGTGCGTCCTTCTACACTGCCACGCAGCTCGGTCCAGGTCATCACGTCTGCTAGCAATTGGCAAGGATGATAATCGTCACTTAACGCGTTAATCACAGGCACGCTGCTAGCGTTGGCATAGGCTTCTAAGCCTGCGTGTGAAAAGGTCCGAATCATTACCGCATCAACCATTTCGGACAGTACGCGGGCGGTGTCTTCAATCGGCTCTCCACGCCCTAGTTGGGTGTCGCGGGGAGAGAGGAAGAGGGCGTGACCGCCGAACTGCGCCATGCCGGTTTCAAACGACACACGGGTGCGAGTCGATGATTTTTCAAAAATCATCGCCAGCGTGCGGTTAGGTAGCGGCGTATAGATGGGGCCGTTAGCCTTGAGCTCGGTTTTGATCTTAATCGCACGCTGAATCAGGTACGCCAGCTCATCTGGGGTTAAATCCAGCAAGGTTAAGAAATGGCGTGTCGCCATGATGATATCTCTCCGCGCAAAAACACTATCCTAGCGATGCGGCAGGGGATGCGCAACGCGCTTGGCATGCGTAGAATGACGACCCACATGGTAAGGCCGAGTAGTTTGCTCAAGTATTAGGTTGCACGGCAACAAAAGGTAATCTTCGGCTTTAAGGGTTAAAGCTAGTTAACGAATTGCGTAAACTGGCGAGATAACATCACTTGTTTTAGGAGCACATCATGAGTACGACTGCCGAAAATATTCAGCGCCAAATTAGTGAAAACCCCATTCTTATCTACATGAAAGGTACCCCCCAGCTGCCGCAGTGTGGTTTTTCTGCACAAACAGTGCAGGCGCTGATGGGCTGCGGTGAGCGTTTTGCCTTTGTTAACGTGCTGGATAATCCAGATATTCGCGCTGAGCTGCCAAAAATTGCTAACTGGCCGACCTTCCCGCAGCTTTGGGTGGAAGGCGAATTGGTTGGCGGCTGCGATATCGTGATCGAGATGCATCAAAGTGGTGAGCTCGAAAAGCTGATCAAAGAAGCTGCCCAGCGTGCTGGCGCTGCTGAAAGTGACAACAACGCTTAACGTTTATTGCCCAATGCCGCTTGGTCTAGTGGACTGCTAGTCTATTGGGCTGAGCGGTTGGCGGGCTGCAGCGCAGCCGCTAGAATGGTGTCCTTTTCGCATCGACAGTTAGCCCGCCAAAGGAAGTAATGCTCAATGAGCTATCAGGTTCTGGCCCGCAAATGGCGGCCGCGTACATTCCACGAGCTCGTGGGCCAGGCCCATGTTCAGCGCGCCTTGGTCAATGCACTCGACCAAGGCCGTCTTCACCATGCCTACCTATTTACGGGTACTCGCGGGGTGGGCAAGACCACCCTTGCGCGTATCCTGGCTAAATGCCTTAACTGCACCGCAAATGGCCGCGGTAATGAAGGCATTACCTCGACGCCTTGCGGTCAGTGCGACAGCTGTCGCGCGATTGATGAAGGCCGATTCGTTGACTTGATCGAGGTCGATGCTGCTTCGCGGACAAAGGTTGAAGATACCCGAGAGCTGCTTGATAACGTGCAGTATGCGCCAACGCAAGGACGCTATAAGGTGTACCTGATTGACGAGGTACACATGCTGTCGACCAGCAGTTTCAATGCGCTGCTTAAAACGCTGGAAGAGCCGCCACCCCACGTGAAGTTTCTGCTGGCCACCACAGATCCGCAAAAGCTGCCCGCCACCGTCCTATCCCGCTGTTTACAGTTCACGCTTAAGCATATGCCCCCTGAACGGGTGGTAGAGCACCTAACCTATGTGCTGGGGGAGGAAGGGGTCGAGTATGATGAGAGCGCTCTGTGGCTGTTAGGTAAGGCCGCGGAAGGTTCTATGCGCGATGCAATGAGCCTGACCGATCAAGCCATTGCCTTTGGCCAGGGTGCGATTCGCCATGCGGATGTCGCTGCCATGCTGGGTACCTTGGATCATCGCCATGTGTTGGCGCTGGTAGAAGCGCTGGCTGATGTTGATGTTCAGCGACTGCTAGCCGAGGTTGCTCAGTTATCGGAGCAGGGGCCTGATTTTGCAGCAGTATTGGATGAATTAAG
Source organism: Vreelandella alkaliphila (assembly GCF_016107625.1). Lineage (GTDB taxonomy): Bacteria > Pseudomonadota > Gammaproteobacteria > Pseudomonadales > Halomonadaceae > Vreelandella > Vreelandella alkaliphila. The sequence continues at coordinate 40,939 of NZ_JABASV010000015.1, read as the reverse complement.
TGCGGTTTTGCATCGCTTGGCCGTGGCGCAGATGGTGCCTGATGCCGTTGATAATAGTCACGGTGATCGAGCGCTTATTCAACAACTGGCGAGCCGCTTTACTGCCGAGGATATTCAACTCTATTACCAGATCGGCATTCAAGGGCGCGGCGACATGGTGCATGCACCTGATCTGCGCAGTGCGCTAGAAATGACGCTATTGCGAATGCTGGCGTTTCGCCCCCAGGGGGTGCCAAAGCCTGCTGCCACGCCGCTTCCGCTGCGCCGAGAACCTTCCAGTGACACTGTTTCCCAAACAGCGGTGTCGCATGAGCCTGTCTCTCCTGAACCTGCTGCTCAGGTAGCTGCATCTGAGGATAGCTACGCACCTGAACCAGTCTCTGCCCATGAGCCAGCGGTAAAAAAGCCTGAGCCTGCGCTGCCGAGCAATCAGGCCAAAACGCCTGACTCAGCCGCGGTGCAGGCGAGTGCTGCCCCGGGTGCAACTGACGAGTTAAGCGCGCCTGACGCTGTTTCATCAGAGCAAGCGCCACCCTGGTCGCTTGACGAGGTGGAGAGTGCCGCCATGCTTTCTTCAGAGCCAGAGCCAGAGCCAGAGCCAGAGCCAGAGCCAGAGCCAGAGCCAGAGCCAGAGCCAGAGCCAGAGCCAGAGCCAGTTTCCAGTGAGGTGCCTGCCAATGCTGCTAGCAGCCAGGTCGCTGCTGACGATCGTCTAGACCATGCTGGGTGGCTGGCATGCTTCAGTGCCCTTGGGTTAGGCGGCCTTACCCGTAATTTGGCAGCGCACTGTCAGCTTGAAAGCGATGATGGCCACACTGTGGTGCTGCGGCTTGACCCTGGGCAATCCGCTATGCAGGCCGATGTTCACAATGGTCGTATTGAGCGCGCGCTAAGTAGTTATGGGCTGCCTCGGCGAATCGAGTTTACGGTGGCTGACTTAGCGCCTGATCTTGAAACTCCCCGCCAGCAGGAAGAGCGTCAGCAGAAAGAGCGCCACTCGTTGGCTGTTGATCTATTACACCGCGACCCCAATATACAGAAGCTACAGCAGGCATTTGGGGCTACTCTCATTGAGTCAACCGTTAAACCCGCGTCTGACAAGCGTTCTTAGCCGCTGACGATTGACTCGCGATGCTTATTTTTTATTCCTTCAGGAGATAACCGCATGTTTAAAGGTGGAATGGGCAACATAATGAAGCAAGCCCAAGAGATGCAGGAAAAGATGCAGCAGATTCAAGAAGAAGCTGCTAAAGCGGAAGTCCATGGCGAAGCGGGCGCCGGTATGGTGAAAATCACCATGAACGGCCGCCACGATGTTACCAATGTCACTATTGATCCCAGCGTTCTTGAAGAAGACAAAGAGCTGCTGGAAGATTTGCTCGCCGCTGCCGTGAATGATGCTGTTCGAAAAGTGGAAGCAAACTCCAAAGCGAAAATGGAAGAAGCGACGGCAGGCTTGAACTTGCCGCCCGGCTTTAAGATGCCGTTCTAAACATGCGCTTCTCCCCGCTTGTTGAGCAACTGATGGACGCTTTTCGCGTGTTGCCGGGCGTTGGGCCAAAAACGGCCCAACGCATGGCCATGCACCTGTTAGAACGCGAGCGCCCAGGAGGGCAGCGGTTGGCAGCGGTAATTCAGCAGGCCATTGAAGAGGTCGGTTATTGTCAGCGCTGCCGTACGTTGACCGAAGCAGATATCTGCGCGCTGTGCGAAAGCCCCCGTCGTGATGATGCGCTGCTGTGTGTAGTCGAGTCGCCTGCTGATCAGCTTGCTATTGAAGAGGCGGGTGGCTTTCAAGGGCGTTACTTTGTATTGCATGGTCACCTTTCTCCGCTGGACGGCGTCGGCCCAGATGCCATTGGATTGGATCTATTGGAAAGCCGCGTCGCAGAAGGCAACATTCGCGAAGTAGTGCTTGCCACCAATCCCACCGTAGAAGGCGAAGCGACAGCGCACTTCATTGCCGCCCAACTTGCTCACTACGGTGTCTCTTTTTCGCGACTCGCCTATGGTGTTCCTATGGGAGGGGAGCTTGAGTATGTAGACGGTGGTACGCTAAGCCGCGCCTTTAATGGTCGCCAGCCTTTCGCTAGCGATTGACCTTATAAAAAAACGCAAGCGCTTTTGCGATTGTGCCAACCCGGAAGTTTGCTTTGTCCTCTTTAGCCCCCTCGTTGTATCAATGGATTGATAGTGCCGACGCCTTAGATGCTGCATGCGAGCAAGTTGCCGGTGCCAGTGTGATTGCCTTAGATACTGAATTTTTCCGTGAAAACACGTTTTTTCCGGTGCCAGCGCTTATTCAGTTCACCACCGGTGACATGGCGTATTTAGTGGACCCGTTGAGCACGCCTTGCACCGCTGCTTTTCGTGATTTGTTGCAGAAGAATAGTGCCATCAAATTACTGCATGCCTGTAGCGAAGACCTCGAGGTGTTCCAGCACTGGGCCGGCGTATTGCCAGCACCGCTTATCGATACGCAAGTCGCTCAGGCTTTTTTGGGAGAAACTCCCGGCATGGGCTATCAAAAATTGGTAGAGCACTGGATGGGGGAAACGCTGCCTAAAGAGGAGACGCGTTCCAACTGGTTAGAGCGCCCCTTAACGCCCTCCCAGTGCGAATATGCGGCGTTAGATGTTATCTATTTGCTGAAGGTTTGGGGGCTTCAAGCGGAGAAGCTTGAACAACTGGGGCGGCGCGAATGGCTTGACGATGAGTGTGCCAGTCTTATCGAGCAGGCAGGTCGCAGCGTAGAGAGCGATGGCCAATGGTATACGCGCCAGCGGCAGTTGTGGCGCCTTGATCCTCGCCAGCTTGAAGCCTACCGCTTAATGACCATCTGGCGGGAAGGCGAAACCCGCCGTCGGGATTTGCCGCGTAATTGGTTGGTTAGCGATAAGTTGTTGTTCGCGGTGGCTGAAAAAATGCCTAAAAATCGTTATGAGCTAGCAGAAATTGAAGGGGTTAAGCCGCCCCTGGTTAAAAAAGAAGGCGATACGCTGCTGTCGCTGGTGAAACAGGCTCAGCATTGCCCCGAAGGTGATTTACCGGCGCGCTGGCCAGACCCGATGCATCCTGTGTTTAAGCGGCGCTTTAAAGCACTTAAAAAAGTAGTGACGGAGAAGGCTGCTGAGCTACAAATAGCGCCCGAGATGTTGCTGCGGCGGCGAGATATTGAGGCGCTTGTGATGCAGCGGCTTGCTAACCAGCCATTAACCACTCCTGGCGGCTGGCGTGATGCCTATTTAACTCAAGAAATTCATCAGGCGCTTGAGGAGTTGTCGTAATGAGCGAGAAACTGCTTTGTGAGATTTTAAAAAGCTCACGCAAAGACGAGATGTATCTCTACATAGACAAACAGAAAGGGTTGTCATCCGTGCCCGACGCATTGATGGATACCTTCGGTAAGCCAGTGCCGGTGCTGACAATGATACTGACTGCCGATAAAAAGCTGGCTCGAGTGAACGCTGCTGATGTGATGGATGCAATCCAAGAGCAAGGCTTTTACCTGCAAATGCCGCCTGCGAAAGAAGCCTATTTGCTGGATGTTCACCGCGCTCAGGCGGCTAACCGCGAATGAGCGTTATGAGCTTCTTACCATGAACGTTCTGCCATGAGCGTTTTGCCATGAACTTTCTTGCCCATGCTTGGCTTGCTCATCCTGGTAGTGATGAGTTTCTGTACGGAAATCTGATTGCTGACGGCGTGAAGGGGCAAGACTTAACGGCTTGGTCGCCAGATGTTGCTAGCGGCATACGTCATCATCGCCGCGTGGATGCCTGGATTGATCGGCACCCAAACGTTTTAGAAGCAAAGCGGCGCGCGCCACACGCTCAGCGGCGTTATGTCGGTATCGCGTTAGATATCGTGTGGGATCATTTTCTTGCTCGTCAGCAGGCGGGAGAGCAGCAGCACCAGTTAATCGAGCGCTGCTATCAGTTGTTACAGGCTTGGCCTGCGCCGCAACGGTTGTCTACCATGATGCCGTTGATGATTAAGCATGACTGGCTGCACCGTTACGCTGATTTTGACTTTACCTGCCGTGCAGTAGCAGGCATTGGTCAGCGGCTATCGGGGCCGAACCGCTTAGCAGAGTTAGTGCCTTGGCTTTACGAAGACTATCCATGCTTAGCGGCCGACTTCGCAGTGTTATGGCAAGAGTGTCGTGCCACACTAACCAGCAGCGGTGGTGCTGCGGAGAGTGGGAGTTATTCAGACATGTTGAAAGTAAAGGGAATCAATGATGGTGGCGGCCATGCGTGAGCGCTTCTGGGAAAGATACTCGCTAGAAGAGTTAACGCCCCAAGAGTGGGAGGCGTTATGCGATGGCTGCGGCCAGTGTTGCTTGTTGAAGCTCCACGACGATGAAACGCAAGAATTAGCGGTGCTTAACGTTGCCTGTCGGTTGCTGGATATTCACAGTTGCCAGTGCAGTGACTATGAAAATCGCTTCGATAGCGTACCCGACTGTACACAACTGACGCCTGAGCTCGTCAAAGAGTTTACCTGGCTGCCGCACACATGTGGCTATCGGCGTGTTGCTGAAGGGCGCAAGCTAGCAGGATGGCATCCGCTGCTGAGTAACGATGCTGAGCGCGTTCACCGGAAGGGCGTCAGCGTAAGAAGCTTTGCGGTTTCCCAAGATGACGTGCCCGAGCGCCTTTTGGAAGAGCATATTATCGCTGTATTGCCGATGTCTTAAACCTAACAGTCGCCCTCCCTGGCATGCTCACTAACCGCTGGCTAACGGTAATAACGTTAGCTGGCGGTTTTGCTTTTTGTACTATCCCAAATGGTTAAAAACGCTTCTTTAAACGGTGAGGGCTGTGGCTTCGCTGTGGCTTCTCGCGTCGCCGCTTGATCGGTTGGCGCTGTTGTCTTTGGCGGGGTATCCCAAATTGTTGGAAACTGTTCCTGATAGCTCATGGTCTGCTCCTGATTTTGTGAACTAGGCGTTTGTCTATAAAACTTATAGGTAGTATGACGTAAAAAACACTTTATGGAAAACATTTCCATAAAGTGTTTTTTCACAAAAAAAGCAGCGCCTGGGCGCTGCTTGAATGTTATTTTCGAGCTGTCGGCTATTTCTTGATAAGCAACTATTGCGCTTGCTTTGCCGCGTCCATAGGGGCTAGCCCGAGTGCCCACAGGATAAATGCGTCTTGGCGAGCCGTATCTCGCCAAGCTTTGAACCTGCCGGATGCGCCGCCGTGGCCGCTGGTCATGTCGGTGTGAAGCAGTACAGGAGCATTGCCTTGCTGTGCCTCGGTAACGCGGGCATAAAATTTGGCAGGCTCCCAGTAACTAACACGAGTATCAAACCAGTTGCCCTCTATCCATAGCGCTGGGTAGTGCTGGGCGCGTATGTTGTCGATAGGTGAGTAGCCAGCGATACGCTCGGCGACTTCTGGGTCTTCAGGATTGCCCCACTCACTATATTCGGCGGTGGTAAGCGGTAACTCTGGGTTCTGCATGGTACGGAGCACATCCAGAAACGGCACCTCCAATACCGCTGCGCAAAATGCCTCAGGTTTACGATTGACGCAGGTGCCGACTAGCAAACCGCCTGCGCTTGCCCCGCAAGCCACGATCCGTTCTGGCTGGCTAAGCCCCTCGTTTACTAGCGCCTCTCGGGCAGCTAAGAAGTCGTTAAAGCTATTCTCTTTATGAGCCATTTTGCCATTTAGATACCATGGCTCGCCTCGCTCACCGCCGCCGCGTACGTGGGCGACTGCAAATGCTGCGCCACGCTCCAGTAGTTCGAGCCGAGCAATTGAGAACCAGGGGTCAAGCGCTTCACCATAGGCGCCGTAACCATACAGCAGCGTGGGCAGTGGTTGGCCGGCTAAGTCAGCGCGCATGACAATGGATACTGGCACGCGTTCGCCGTCAGCGCTGGTTGCCCATATGCGCTGGCTGACTAGTTGATCAGGCAGCAGTTGGCCGTAAACGGGGACTTGCTTTAGCAACGTACGTTCACCGCTATCCAGGTTTAGCGCGTACCAGCTGGGAGGGCGAGTGAACGACTCTTCGCGTAGATGTACGGTATTTGCATCGAAGTGTGGCGAATCTTCTAGCAGCTGCGAGCAGGGCGTTTCAGGTAGTTCGATATGCTTATCTAGTGTGAGGTTGTGATCTTTATCTAGCACTAAGCGGCGTAACATAACCTGGGCATCGCGATGGCTTCGCTCGGCGATGATTAGCCCCCATTCAAACGCATCGATCCCTTCTAGGGTAGTGTCTTCACGGTGAGCTATCAGCGACTTCCACTCGGGAGCAGGGTTGCTTTGTTGATCAGCGCGTGTGAAGTCGAGCTGAAAATGCGGGCCTGCGAGATTTTGTAAGCGATAAAACGTACCAGGGCGATGATCAATGCTCACTTCAACCCCTGCCTGGCGGGCATGTAGGCACATCGGGGAAGCATGGGGCTGATCTGCCGGCACGGCATGGATTTCTGTTGTATCTTTCGAACCGCTTTCAATCAAAAGCCATGCTTTCGAGCGCGTTTTGCCAATCCCAATCCAGAACTCCGGATCGTTCTCACGCATTACTAAGGTTGGTTCAGCAAGGCGCTCTGGCGTTGAAAACGGTATCCATACACGCCAGATGGAGTCCGGGCGCTGAGTGTCATCAAAGCGTGTAAATAGCAGCGTTGCGCCGTTGGTTGTCTCATCCTCTGCCCAGCATACGCTAGCGCCAATATCGCTTAGTAGTTGCTGAGGTTTGCCGTTGGGGAGTGCTTTTAACCACAGTGTGAAGCGCTCGTCGCCCTGGGTATCTTCCGTCCAGGCGAGCCACTGTTCATTCGGGGACAGTGCCATGTCGCCCATGTCATAAAAAGGCTGATCGGCGGCACGTTCACGTACGTCAAGAAAGCACTCGTCAGCACCGGGTTGGCTGTTAGGGTGGCGCCACCAGCAAGGGTAATCATCCTCGGCGGCGGTATTGCTCCAGAACGTAAAGTGGTCAAGCGCTGTCTTAAGGCTGGTTATTGCCAATTCACGACGCGCTAAGTGGTTTTGATAAAGTGTTTCAGCAAGCGGCCGTAAAGGAGCAAACCATTCATCATGCTGATGGTTGGCGGCTTCTAAAAAAAGCGATACGTCAGGCGCATCACGCTCTTCTAACCAGTGCCATTCTGGAGAATTAGCGCGATAATAATGTGTGACAGGCGAGCCTTCGTGCTTATCAGGCTGTGCTTTCATAAATTGATAGGTACCATAACGGGAAATCAACGTCGGGTGTCTCCACCCACATGAGGGGTATTATGCTGTTTGAAGACTCAATGTCACTGCTGTGGTTAAGTTATTACGTTCTTTCACTGATCGTGCTGGTCGCTGTCTACTTTGCGCTAGCATTTTTGCCTCGCCTACCGCGTTTGGTGATTACTTGGTGTGTGGCGGGAGCGATGTGGATGCCTGCAGGATATCAGTTACCGTTGATAGAAGAGGGTGAGTTCTATACCGGCTGGGCACCGGCTGCCATGGTGTCTGCGGTTGCTTTTCTTGAGCATAGCACCAGTGCACTACGTGGTGGTTTACTGTGGTTGATTTTAGGCATTGCCTTAGGCGCATGTGTTGGCATTGCCCTGTGGTGGTGGCGTAGGCCAGAACCTTATGATGATGTGTCTCAGCATCAGTCCCAGGAAGAAGATCCTCAGCCAACCCGACGCCGGGAACCAGTGATTAACTAATGCGAGTACAAGGCGCGATGATGGAGCTAGCCGATGTGTGAGTTACTAGGCATGAGCGCCAATGTTCCTACCGATATTTGTTTCAGCTTTTCCGGATTTTTACACCGCGGTGGGGGCACTGGGCCTCACCGCGATGGGTGGGGCATCGCATTTTACGAGGAGGGCGGTTACCGTGAATTTCGTGATCCTCACCCCTCGGTTAATTCCCCGATAGCCCGCTTAATCTGTGAATATCCTATCAAGTCCAATGTAGTGATTAGCCACATTCGCCAAGCAAATGTAGGCGGCGTAAGGCTGGCAAATACGCACCCATTTACCCGTGAAATGTGGGGGCGGCCCTGGTGCTACGCCCATAATGGCCAATTGAGCGATTGGCAAAAGTTGCCATTAGGTGCGTACACCCCGGTAGGTAATACAGACAGTGAACACGCTTTCTGCTGGTTAATGGGCGAACTGCGTCGTTGTTTTCCCGCGCCGCCTGCGTCTCCTGAATCATTGTGGGAGCATCTGCACGGACTCTGCGAAGAGTTGCGCGGACTAGGCGTTTTTAACCTACTGTTATCTGATGGCATTTACTTATACAGCTACTGCTCGACCAAGTTGGCTCATATTACTCGCCGTGCACCCTTTGGTGAGGCGGAGCTGTCCGATGCAGAGTTAACGGTTAACTTTATCGAGCATACGACGCCTAACGATATTGTCTCTGTGATTGCCACCGAACCACTTACCCAAAATGAAGCGTGGCAGCGAATGGTTCCTGGTGAATTATTGGTATGGCGCGAGGGAGAGATCAAAGCGAGTTACGGTCATAGCAAATAGGGTGGCGACACAGCGTGAGCGACAGCAACAGGGCAGTGCTTTAAGCTAAAGTTGAAACGCCAGTTTCAATCGATCGTTTTACAGCGTGCTGCCTGTCGTATATGGTTGGCTCTTTTAGGCTTGCTAGTTAGTCACGCACAATAACAAGGTCGGTCAAATATCGACACGGATAGCGGAGATTGCCCATGAGCGAACACGCCAATGCCCACGTACTACGTGGCCCAGCGCTTGAAGGCTTGGATCAGTACAACTCAGTCACGGATGTCTTTCATTCAGCGGTTAAACGTTTTGCCAACAAGCCGGCATTTAGCTGCATGGGTAAAACCCTAACGTTTGCCGATCTTGATCGCCTGTCTGCCAATTTTGCAGCTTGGTTGCAGCATGAAACCGACTTAGTTCCTGGAGACCGGATCGCCATTCAGTTGCCTAACGTGCTGCAGTTTCCTGTGGCGGTGTTTGGTGCACTAAGAGCGGGGCTCGTGGTCGTTAATACCAACCCGCTTTACACCGAGCGGGAGATGGCGCACCAGTTCAAAGACTCAAATGCCAAAGCCATTGTGATTTTGGCCAATATGGCGGATAAGCTTGAGAAAGCTCTGGATAAAACGGATATCCAACACGTCTTGGTTACCCAGCTTGCCGATCTGCACGATGTGCCGAAGCGTTGGCTAATTAACGCCGTTGTTAAGCACGTTAAAAAGATGGTGCCTGCCTACTCGCTACCCACCGCTGTTGGCTTCCGCGATGCACTGAAAAAAGGCGCGTCGTTACATCATACCGAGGTGCAACGCACCATGGATGATGTGGCTGCACTGCAATACACCGGTGGCACCACCGGTATGCCTAAAGGCGCGATGCTGACCCACCGGAACCTAGTGGCCAATATGCTCCAGGCGCGTGCCGCTATCGGTGAACACTTGACCGATGGCGAAGAGCTGGTAATTGCGCCACTGCCGGTCTATCACATCTATACGTTTACCGTTAACTGTTTATTCCTGATGGAAACAGGCAACCACTCGCTATTGATTACTAATCCTCGTGACTTACCTAGCTTTGTCAAAGAGCTTAAAGGCTTGCCGTTTACCGGGTTTATTGGTCTGAACACACTGTTTAATGCGCTGTGTAACCGAGATGACTTTAAGCAGCTCGATTTTTCCAAGCTGAAACTGACCATTTCCGGCGGTATGGCACTGACTAAAGCGGCGGCTCAGCGTTGGGAAGAGACAACGGGGTGCCCGATTGCAGAGGGCTATGGGCTAACGGAAACATCGCCCATTGTTAGCTTTAACCCCACAAACGCTATACAGCTGGGCACCATTGGTAAACCAGTGGCTGGTACCTCAGTGAAGGTAATTGATGCTGACGGCAATGATGTTGCAATGGGGGAGCCTGGTGAGCTTTGCGTGCAAGGGCCTCAGGTAATGAAAGGCTACTGGCAGCGCGATGATGAAACCCGCAATTCTATTGATGAAAACGGCTGGTTCCATACGGGCGATATTGCTGTTTTGCAAGATGATGGCTACATCAAGATCGTTGATCGTAAAAAAGATATGATTTTAGTATCTGGCTTTAATGTCTACCCAAATGAAATAGAAGATGTAGTGGCTGCGCATCCAGATGTGTTGGAGTCTGCAGCAGTGGGTGTGCCAGATGAAGGTGCTGGAGAAGCGATCAAGCTATTCGTTGTTTCCAAAAACAGTGAGTTAGACGCTGAGACGCTGCGCAAGTGGTGCAAAAAAGAGCTAACTGGCTACAAAGTTCCGAAGTACGTAGAGTTCCGTGATGAGCTTCCCAAAACCAACGTTGGTAAGGTGCTGCGTCGACAGCTCCGCGATCAGGAAACAAGCAACGCTTAAGCGCTTAATGAGTTCACTAATAGGTGGCTGTTAGGCGTCCTGTTATCGAAGGCGTTACAATAGTCGGCCCACTCATGCAGTGGGCCGATTTTATTCTGAGATGGAAACCGAGCCTAACGTGACCACCGACACGCAAACTTCCCATGCTGACGCCCAGAACGCTTATCCACTCACCGCATTAGATGAGGAGATAAGGCACGTTATGCTGCGTGATGCACAGCAGCTAGCGCGTCGTGTGGCAGGCCTTAAGCGGCGTCAACGAGACAGAAAACCGATCGACCACGGTGTCCAACAGGTTCAGCGCGACCTTGAAAAAGCTAAGCGGCTGCTTGCTAACCGTGAAGCACTGAAGGTGGCGCTGGATTATCCTGCCGAGTTGCCTGTAGTAGAACGACGAGAGGATATCCTAAACGCTATCCGCGACCATCAGGTAGTAGTCGTGGCGGGGGAGACAGGGTCGGGTAAAACCACTCAGCTGCCTAAAATTTGTCTAGAGCTTGGCCGTGGGCGTAAAGGGGTGATTGGGCATACCCAGCCACGTCGACTGGCAGCGCGTAGCGTTGCCGGGCGGTTAGCGGAAGAAATGAGCGTGCCGCTGGGTGAGCAGGTGGGCTACCAAGTGCGCTTCAATGATCAAAGTTCCCCGAATACGCTCGTAAAGCTGATGACGGACGGTATCCTGCTGGCAGAAACCCAGCACGATTCTTTGCTGCTGCGTTACGACACGCTGATTATTGATGAGGCGCACGAGCGCAGTCTTAACATCGACTTTTTGCTGGGGTATTTAAAGCGCCTGCTGCCGAAACGTCCTGATCTAAAAGTCATTATTACCTCAGCCACCATTGATGTAGATCGTTTTGCCGCCCATTTCGGCAGTGCCAACGCGCCTGCGCCGGTGGTTGAAGTCTCTGGCCGCACTTTCCCCGTCGATCTGCATTACCGCCCGCTGGCGCGTAGCGAAGAGGATGAGGATGACCGGACACTGCAAGAAGGCATTTTGCACGCAGTGCGCGAAATCGAAACCATCGAGCGTGAGAAGGGCTGGCTGCATGGTCCGCGCGACGTGCTGGTGTTTTTACCCGGGGAGCGTGAGATTCGTGAGACAGCCGATACGTTGCGACGGGCTGACTTAACCGGCACTGAAATATTGCCACTCTATGCTCGGCTTTCCAACGAAGAGCAAAATCGTGTCTTCGCTTCCCACAAAGGGCGGCGAATTGTGCTGGCTACTAACGTTGCTGAAACCTCGCTCACGGTACCGGGAATTCGCTACGTTATTGATCCTGGCTTGGTGCGTATCAGCCGCTACAGCTATCGGGCGAAAATACAGCGGCTACCGATTGAGCCGATTAGCCAAGCTAGCGCCAATCAGCGTAAAGGCCGCTGTGGCCGTGTTGCGGAAGGGGTATGTATTCGTCTTTATGATGAAGAGGATTTCCTATCGCGGCCAGCGTTTACCGACCCAGAAATTCAGCGTACCAATTTAGCGTCAGTTATCCTTTCCATGCTGGCGCTGAAGCTTGGCAGTATTGAAGCTTTTCCCTTTGTCGACCCGCCCGATAGCCGATTCGTAAAAGATGGCTTTCGTTTGCTGTTTGAGCTGGGAGCGGTAGACGACCAGCAGCGCCTGACCCCGCTGGGCCGCAAGCTCGCTAAGCTACCCATCGACCCACGCCTAGCGCGCATGGTGCTGGCAGGTGCCGAACGAGGCAGCCTGCGGGATGTGTTGGTTGTGGTATCGGCTTTGGCGATACAAGACCCTAGAGATCGGCCTGCTGACAAACGCCAAGCGGCGGATCAAGCGCACCAGCGCTGGCATGATCCCGATTCTGATTTCGTTGCGTTGTTAAACTTATGGCATGGCATCGAAAATGCCCGCGAGGCTCTCTCAGGCAACCAACTACGTCGCTGGTGCCGCGAGCACTATATTAACTATCTGCGCATGCGCGAATGGCATGACACGTTCCGTCAATTGCGTCAGCTGCTGCGCGATATGGACATTGACGTGCCCGCACCGCTGCCCAGAGATGAAGACGAAAGCGAAGAGCAGGCCAAGCAAGCACGTCGTAAAACGTCAGGAAAACTGCACCAAGCACTGTTGTCTGGGCTGCTTTCTAACCTGGGAACACTGCTGGAAAATCGTGAATATCTCGGTGCGCGTAATCGTAAGTTTATGATTCACCCCGGTTCAGGGCTGGCGAAAAAAACGCCGAAGTGGGTAATGGCGTTTGAGCTGATTGAAACCACTAAACTATTTGCCCGTACAGTGGCGAAAATAGACCCCCAGTGGATTGAGCCTCAAGCGCAGCACTTGATAAAAAGCAGCTATAGCGAGCCGCACTGGGAAATGAAACGTGCCCAGGTAGTTGCGTTCGAGCAAGTAACCCTGTTTGGTCTGCCTATCGTTGCCCGTCGCCGCGTGCATTATGGCCCTATTGCTCCCCAAGAGTCCCGTGAGCTGTTTATTCGTCGTGCGCTAGTGGAAGGCGAATTTCAGACTAAGGGTGAGTTTTTTGCCCATAACCGAGCGCTGATTGAAGAAGTCGAGGCACTTGAGGATCGTGCACGTCGGCGCGATATTCTGGTCGATGAAGAGGCGTTGTTTGCTTTTTATGATGAACGACTCCCTCACGATATCGTTAATGGCAAAGGGTTTGAGCATTGGCGCAAGCAGGTGGAGCGTGAGTCTCCTGACTTATTAAAATTCGATATTGAGGCACTTAAAGCGCGGGATGCCAACGACGTTACTCAGGCGCAGTACCCTGATCACCTAACGTTGGCAGGGGTTGCCTATCCGGTTAGCTATCACTTCGATCCTGATGCAGAAGATGATGGCGTTACGTTGACCGTACCTGCCGCTATGCTGCCTCAGTTGCCCGTGCATGCCCTTGAGTGGTTAGTACCGGGGTTGCTGCGCGAAAAGTGTATTGCGCTACTTAAATCCCTGCCGAAAAGCATTCGTCGTCAAGTGGTCCCCATTCCCGACTGGGTCGATGCGGCACTGGAAATGCTTGTGCCTGATCAGCGCCCACTGACCGAGGCGCTTGGCGAGTTTATTCGGCGGCGAACGGGTACGCGGGTACATCCTGATGACTGGCGGCTTGACCTGCTAGCACCACATTTAATTATGAACGTGCGTGTTGTTGATCACGCTGGTAAAACGCTGGGCCAGGGGCGTGACGTACGTGCCCTGGAAAGGCGCTTTGAAGAAGCCGCCAGTAGGGGAGCCCAGGCATTAGCAGAACAGGCTAATCAGGCCCCGGCGCTTGAAAGTCTGCCTAGTGAGCCGCTCCCTGAATCTCGGGTGACGACCCAGGCGGGGATCCGTGTCGAAGCTTACCCGGCACTGGTGGCAGAAGATTCACGCTTCAAAGTGGCACTTTTCGACCATCCCGCCAAGGCAGCGGCAGCGCATCAAATGGGTGTGGCCCGTTTGGCGATCTCACAACAGCCGGGTCAGGTGAAAGCTATTAAGCGTTTGCCTGGCGTGGAAAAATGCGCATTGTTGTTTGCGAAGGTAGGAAACAAAAATGAGTTGGTTGATGATCTTTTGCTGGCGGTGTTTACTCAAGTAGTGGCTACGCATCCTCTGCCACGTTCGGAGCAAGCCCTTAAGCAGCGCTTGCAAACTTCTGAAGAAAGCTTGTTAGCGCATGCCCAAACACTGTTAACGCATGTTGAGGCGGCGCTTAAGGGGCACTTGGCAGTAACCAAAATTTTAAAAGGGAAGCTCAATTTTGCATTGGCGCTTGTTTACAGCGATGTCAGCGCGCAGATGAAGCGATTGGTTTACCCCGGTTTTATTCGCGATGCAGGTGAGTGGTTAACGGAGTATCCTCGTTATACAGAGGCTGCATTAATCCGGCTGGAAAAAGCCGCGCGCGAGCGAGGGCGCGACCAAATGCTGATGCACGATGTCCAAGCATTAGAAACGCGTTTCGACGCGCGCCGAAAAAGCGAACGCAGGGGCGACGCAGAAGACCCAGAGTTGGTGGCATTTGGTTGGTGGATTCAGGAGCTCCGAGTGTCTCTGTTTGCCCAGCAGTTGGGTACTAAAATGCCCGTTTCTGTGAAGCGCCTAGAAAAGCGTTGGGAAGAGCTTATTAGCGTTTAACGCTTGTCGTAATACGATAATAGGCTTACGTAGTTAAGCCAATGCACCAAGATGACAACATCGATTGACAGCCAGCGACTCTCAGTAAGCCGCTAAAAGGAGAAAGGCATGACACATGTGGTGATTACCGGTACAGGACTTTACACGCCGGAACACGCCATTGATAACGCGTCGTTGGTGAAAGCATTTAACGCGTGGGTAGACAGCCAAAATGCTCGGCATGCTGATGCAATCTCACGTGGTGAACGAGAGCCGTTGTCACACTCCAGTAGCGAGTTTATTGAAAAGGCATCTGGCATTAAAAGTCGTTATGTGTTGGATGCCTCAGGAATTCTTGACCCAGCGCGAATGCGGCCTAAACTGCCACAGCGTAGCAATGATGAACCGTCTGTTCAGTGTGATATGGCTACCCAGGCGGCACAACAGGCATTGGCAGCAGCTAACGTCGATGCCGCTGACATCGAGCTTGTCATCGTAGCGTGTTCGAACCTAGAACGTGCCTACCCAGCTGTGGCTGTCGAAGTTCAGCGGGCGTTAGGCACCAGCGGTTACGGTTTCGATATGAATGTAGCCTGTAGTTCAGCCACATTTGCGCTTGAAATAGCGGCCAATGCGATTGCATCTGGTAGCGTAAAGCGGGCTCTCATTGTAAACCCAGAGATCTGTTCGGCACATCTCAACTTTACAGATCGCGATAGCCACTTTATTTTTGGCGATGCTTGTACAGCAATGGTACTGGAAAGCAGTGATTGCGCTGTGTCTGATGAGCAGTATGAAATATTAGGTACGCGTCTAGTGACGAAGTTCTCTAATGCGATTCGTAATAACGCAGGTTTCCTTAATCGCGTTACCGACAGTGACCCGCTGGCGCTGGATAAGTTATTTGTACAAGAAGGGCGGCGGGTGTTCCGAGAAGTGTGCCCTATGGTTGCTCAACTGATTTCGAGCCATTTAGCTTCTCTAGAACTTTCTGGAAGCGATTTGAAGCGCATGTGGCTGCATCAGGCTAATCAGCACATGAATGACCTGATTGCGCGGAAAGTGCTAGGTGTGGAACCTAGTAAAGCGCAAGCGCCCATTATTCTTGATCGCTATGCTAATACCAGTTCGGCAGGATCGATAATTGCCTTTCACTTGCATCGTGAACAGTTAGAAGGTGGTGATATTGGTGTGATTTGTTCGTTTGGCGCAGGTTACAGTGCCGGTAGTGTTGTTATACGTCGTCAATAACAGGGCTTTGGGTTAATTTTTTTAGGCGTGAAATGCGACGAACTGCACGCCACACATGTTGAAAGAGGAGCTACCATGCTTGGGTTGTTAGCAAAGCACAAAAGCGCGTTTAGCTGGCGCTACAAGGGATTGCCTGTCTTGCTGCTAGCCGTATTAAGCATGAGTGGGTGTGCTAGTTCAGGGGGGAATGTTGGCGAGCAAGTCCACCCTGAAGATCCTTGGGAAGGGTTTAACCGTCGCGTGTTTGCTTTTAATGACGTGTTAGATCGCTATACGTTAAAACCAATAGCTAAAGGTTACCAGACGGTTACCCCCGACCCCGTACAAACTGGGGTAGGTAATTTTTTCTCTAACCTGCGTGACGTGCGAACCGCATTAAACAGTTTGCTCCAAGGCAAGCCCGCTAATGCAGGGCTTGCGACGTCGCGCTTTTTAATTAACTCGACTGTTGGCATAGGCGGGCTATTGGATTACGCCACGTTGATGGAAATCAATGCTGATAGGGAAGATTTCGGTCAAACGTTGGCGGTATGGGGATGGGATGACTCGCGCTATTTGGTGTTACCATTGCTCGGTCCTGGAACGCTACGAGATACCGCTGGGTTGCCCTTTGATATTGCTGCTCACCCTATTACCTATCTGGATGACCATACACTTAGGGCTGGTTTGACGGCACTGGATATTGTCCAAATTCGCGCAAGGCTACTGGATCAGGAAGCGTTAATTAGTGGCGATCGTTATCGCTTTGTTCGTGATGCCTTCTTACAGCGCCGTCAGTTTGAGATTAGTGATGGTGAGCTTGGGGATGACCCGTTTGCTATGGACGATTTTGAATTCGACGATACCGATTTTGGTGACGACGATTTCGCCGATTGAGGCTTAATATGGATCATTCCAAGCAGTTGATCGCGGTGATCGATGAGCCAGGGCAAGAGCGTGACGCGCTAGCAGAAGCGATTACGTGCGATGGCTTGTGGGTATTTGCAGCAGATAATATTGACAATTTGCCTGCCGACACCGCGCTCATCGTTGCTCATGCAAGGGCAGTGCCGCGTCAGCAGTGGTCGCAACTGACACATCGTTTGCCTACTTTAGTTGTCAGTGATTCTCGTCAGGACGCGGACCTAATTAAGGCAGTTGATGTTGGTTTAGTTGACTATATTGTTCATCCGCTACGCCACGCAGAACTGTTGCGCCGGATGATTCGTAAAGCCATTGAGCTTCACACATTGGCTCAGGAGCGAGATCGAGACCGAGAGCGTCTGGCCGAATTAAACGAAAGCCTGGAAACGCATCTAGCCTTGCTGCGTATGGATCAACAGAGCGGTGGTCATATTCAGCGCCGCTTATTGCCTATTCATCCCAAAATCATCAACGGTGTGTACTACGATTACTGGTTTGCACCTTCGCTGTATTTGTCGGGAGACTTCCTTGACTATCAGCGCTATAACGATCGCTACAGCGCATTCTATTTTGCCGATGTGTCTGGGCATGGGGCATCCTCTGCGTTTGTTACCGTACTGCTCAAGTATCTATGCAATCGATGGCTTAATGAGTGGGATGGCCAATCGCCAGAACAGTTGGCACCTAACTGGTTGGCGGCATTAAACAGAGAGTTGCAGGACACTGATATTGGCAAACACGCGACCTTGTTTGTTGGTGTCATTGACCACCAGGAGCGAACGCTTCACTATTCGCTCGGTGCGCAGCTTCCTATGCCACTGCTAGTGTCTGGTGGTAAGCTAATGCGTCTGGCAGGAGAGGGAATGCCAGTAGGTCTTTTTCCAGATGTAGAGTATCCTTCGCTCAGCTGTGCTTTACCGGCCGATTTTCATTTATGGCTGTGTTCAGACGGTGTATTGGAATGCTTGCCGGGTAAGACACTCGACACGCGGCTCAAGGAACTTGAGCAATTAGTAAGTGAAAGTGTCACGCTTGAGCAGTTGCGCGATCGGCTAGCCAACACCAACTCCCTTCTTATAGAAGGCGATGCGGATAATGAGGCGAACCAGGACCGCGATGCTTTACCCGATGACCTAACAATCATGATGGTGAGCGGATTTGGTCATGCTGATTGAAGAAGGCCGCATTAAAGCGGCGTTCGACTCCGGTGTTTTTGTTTTAAAATTATGTGGTGACGTGCGCCTAACGCTGTGCGCCACGCTTGATACCCAAGCTCAGCGCCTTGCTGAAACGCCTGGGCTAACGGCGGTAATGATCGACCTGCGCGAAGCAACGAATGTTGATTCGACCGCGCTGGGCTTTCTTGCCAAAGTTGCTATGGCGGTAAAAGGACGTTTAGAGCATCCACCCACCATCATTGCTGATAATCCAGATGTACGACAAATGCTGGATGTGATGGGCTTTGCTCGTTTTTTTACGCTGATGGAAGCGCCATTGCAGCAAGCGTCGAAACTAACATCGGCCCTAGAAGACTTGCCTGCTGAGCCAGCTGACGAAGAGGGGCTGCGTGAACGTATTTTAGAGGCCCATCGAATTCTAATGCATATGAACGAGCACAACCGCGAACAGTTTCAACCGCTTGTGGAAATGCTCGAAGCGCAAAACACAACGGCCCACTAACGCACTTTATCTATATGTAGGTTTCAAGAACTAGGTTTCAAGAACTAGGTTTCAAAAAAAACGCGTCTACTAGACAAGGCCCCCTAAGATAAACATCCTAGAGGGCCTTTTGGCTTTTTTTGTCGCCTATCTATGTTAGCGATCCAGCGGAGTCAGCAATCGAATTAGCTGCTGCGAAGCTTACTAAGCAGTTCTTCGAGCTTGCGCTGGTCAGCCATAAATTTGCGAATACCTTCTGCTAGTTTGTCCGTCGCCATTTCATCTTCGTTCATTGCCCAGCGGAAATCTGCCTGCGCTAACGCTTCACTCGGTGCGCTGCTAGCTGCTTTGGGAATGAGTTGTTGCGGCAACTCTCCTTGAAGTTCGTCTAGTTCGTTAAGTAGTGCAGGGGAAATCGTCAAACGATCACAGCCAGCTAGCGCCTGAATTTCACCCACGTTTCTGAAACTTGCGCCCATGACGATGGTGGAGTAGCCATGGCCTTTGTAGTAGTCGTAAATGCGCTTAACAGACTGCACGCCTGGGTCGTTGGCACCGCTAAAATCTGTGTCAGGGGCTTTAGCTTTATGCCAATCGAGAATACGGCCTACGAACGGTGAAATAAGCGTTGCACCAGCATCTGCACAGGCCTGTGCCTGGGCAAAGCCAAATAATAGGGTTAAGTTAGTGCGAATGCCGTCACGTTCAAGTTGGCGAGCGGCTTGGATGCCTTCCCATGTCGACGCCATTTTGATCAAAATACGCTCTGGGCCTACTCCATGCTGGGCGTATCGCTCAATCAATGAGTGCGCCTTGGCAATGGTGGCATCACGGTCAAACGATAGTCGGGCACTGACTTCAGTCGACACGTAGCCAGGTACCAGTTCACTGATTTCGCTACCAATATCGACAGCCACGCGATCTACCGCGTCTTCAAGGTCGGTGCTTTCTTTGGCAATGCTGGCAAGTCGTGCGCGTCGGTCTTCTTGCTGGGCAGCTTGCAAGATAAGCGAGGGGTTGGTTGTGGCATCTTGCGGCTGAAAGCGGCGGATAGCCTCAAGGTCGCCGGTGTCAGCGACAACCGTGGTCATCTCTTTTAATTGAGTTAGTAGGCTAGTGGCCATGCATCGT
Organism: Vreelandella alkaliphila; assembly: GCF_016107625.1. Taxonomy (GTDB): domain Bacteria; phylum Pseudomonadota; class Gammaproteobacteria; order Pseudomonadales; family Halomonadaceae; genus Vreelandella; species Vreelandella alkaliphila. Next base: position 21,534 of record NZ_JABASV010000015.1, on the reverse strand, counting down.
TCCTTGTCGTCGTTGAGATAGTTGTCGTTGGATACTTTAGCAAGGGCATTGCGTGGCGAACAGTGACCGACAAATGAATTGAAATCGATTATGATTAGCGGCCTATCAATTCAGCGGCATTCTCTGCTGGATAATGCCAACTTCAAGGATGTTTATGGAACTTAATCCTCGTCGAGTGGCGCTGTTGGTGGCGGCCAACACAGCGCTTGCGCCGTTTGCGATTGATGCTTACTTACCAGCCATTGGGGTACTGGCAGAAAACATCAATGCGAGTATTCATCATACTGAACTCTCAATCAGTATGTTTTTATTTGGCTTCGCAATCGGTCAGCTGTGCTTTGGACCGCTGTCGGATAGGGTGGGGCGTAAGCCTGTTTTGCTCAGTGGCTTGGTGGTGTTTATGCTCGCAAGCTTAATGATCACCACCGTCGATAGTTTGACCTCTTTGCTGGTGTGGCGATTTATTCAAGCACTGGGCGGCGGCGCTTGTGTGGTGAACTCAGCGGCGATTGTGCGCGACTGTTTCAGCGGACGTGAAGCCGCTAAAGTCATGTCAACGATGGCTATGATCATGATGCTTGCGCCGTTGGTGGCACCTGCCGTGGGTAGTATCTTGCTGCACATTGCGGGGTGGTGGCTGATATTTGTATTTTTGGCCGCTTACGCAGGTTTTTTGCTTTGGCTGCTAGGTACGCGTTTACCCGAAACACGAGATACTAACTTACCCGCAGCTTCGCCCCGCCAAGTTATACGCAATTACGCCAGTGTGCTATGTCATAAAGAGGGGATGGGCTATATTTGCGCTGTCGCAGCTTCATTCGCTGGGCTGTTTGCTTTTGTAACCGCCTCTCCATTTTTATACTTAGACTACTTCTCACTATCGCCTAGCGTTTACCCAATGGTGTTTGGCGTCAATGTGCTTGTGATTGCGCTGTCTAATCGCGTCAATATTCATTTACTGCGTAAGCGCTCGCCACAACAGAATTTACGACTAGGGTTAACGATTCAGTTAATTGCGGCACTGGGGCTTGTTATCGCGACAGCGCTTAATTTGGCTTCGCTATATGTGGTGGTGCCTCTAGTCATGTTGTTTACCGGTATGATTGGTCTGATCACACCTAATGCCATTTCTGCGTTACTGGACCATTTTGGACATATCAGTGCCACGGCAACTGCACTGCTAGGTGGCATCCAGTTTAGTTGTGGCGCAATTGCTGGGGTGCTGGTGGGCTTGTTCCAGGTAGAGCACCTATGGCCGATGGTGCTCACTATGTTGGGGGCCGCGTTGCTGGGTAATATCGGCGTCCAAAAGCTGACAAGAAAGCCCGCTTACGGTGATTCGTACTGATGCTTTGTGCTGCTGATTGATGTTAGCGAAAAGGTGTGATGATTGATTTTAATGAATAACTCGTTGCCATGGATAGACATGCCACTTGGCGTGTGGCTAGCCTGTTCTGCCGTATTAATGCTGGGTGCTTTCGTACAGCGTGCGACAGGTTTCGGTTTGGCAGTGGTAGGGGCACCACTACTGTTGATGCTAGAACCACGTTTGGTGCCGGTAGTGCTCGTGTTGTTTGGGTTTACTGTTTCATTGCTGATGGTGCGCCACTACTGGCAAGAAATACGCCTGGACGCGATAGGCATTGCCTTGATTGGCCGCTTGCCAGGGAATGCGCTGGGCATTTGGTTATTGTTAACTGCTCCGTTGGTGGTGCTCGAAAAACTGATCGCCGCTATCGTGTTGTTTGCTGTGATAGTAACGCTGTTTCGTTTTCATCCCCCGGTAAACCGTGTGACGCTGTTCCTGGCAGGTATACTGTCAGGCGTTTTTGGCACGGTGGCTGCCATCGGTGGTCCTCCAGTCGTCCTGCTAATGCATGGCTTTCCACCTGATCGCCTGCGCGGCAATTTGGCCGCTTTCTTTATTCTGACATCTCTTCTAACGCTCATGACGCTAGCGCTTGCGGGCCAGGTATCCGCTTGGCATTTTAAATTAGCGCTCACGTTTCTACCTGCAGTGCTAATCGGTAATGCGCTGGCAGATGTGATTGCCCATCGCTTGGATAGGCGGTTACTACAAGGTGTCTCGCTTGGGCTATGTACGTTGGCTGCGTTGGGGCTGTTAATTTAGTACCAGTGTTATGCGGTACCTCGGATTAAAAATTTTTGTGATGTTACGTCCTGTCACAAAGTTGTCATTGAAACGGTGCAAAGTACGTCTTGCGAAGGCCAAAACCTTACATCGACAGGAGTATTTCGCATGAACCGTATTCTAAAAACGACCGTGATAGCGGCTGCCGTAATGAGCGTTGCCGGTGTTGCCCAGGCACGTGATCAGATCCGCATCGTAGGTTCCAGTACCGTTTATCCGTTTGCCAGCTACGTTACTGAAGAGTTCGGTGCGACTACCGGTAACCCTACGCCTGTGATTGAGTCAACAGGTTCGGGTGGCGGTTTGCGCTTGTTCTGTAATGGTGTAGGTGAAGGCACGCCCGATATCACCAATGCTTCACGTCGTATGAAGCCATCTGAATTTGAGCGCTGTGAAGAGAACGGCGTTACCGATATTACTGAAGCTAAAATCGGTTCTGACGGTATCGTTCTTGGCCAATCAACTAATAACGACGCAGCAGACTTTACCCTAGAACATATTTTCCTAGCCGTTGCCGCTCAGGTCCCCGTTGATGGTGAGCTGGTTGATAACCCTTACACTAACTGGAGCGAAATCGACGATTCTCTACCGGATCGTGAGATTTCTATCTATGGGCCGCCCACGACCTCTGGAACCCGCGATGCTTTTGAAGAGCTGGTGATGGAAGTAGCTTCAGAAGAGTTGGGAGCTTACGGTGACGAAGGTTACACCGAAATCCGCTCAGACGGCGTTTATATCGATGCAGGCGAAAACGATAACTTGATCGTTCAGCGTTTGTCTGAAGATACTAAAGCGTTCGGTATCTTTGGATACTCTTTCTTGACTGAAAACCCGGATACTATCCAGGGCGCGTCTATTAATGGTGTTGAGCCAGAAGTAGAAGCAATTAGTTCTGGTGAATATCCAGTTGCTCGCTCGCTGTGGTTCTACCTCAAGAACCAGCACGCTGATGAAGTACCGCCAATGTATGACTATGCCAACATGTTTATGGAAGAGCTGATGATTGGCAGTGATGGCTACTTGGTTGATATTGGCTTGATTCCGCTGCCCGAAGCTGAGCGTGAGCAAGCTCGTCAGCGTGTTGCTGACCGTGCTCAGTTAACTGTTGAAGACCTGAAGTAAGTTAGAACGCTAGATACAAAAGGCCGGTAGCATAAGCTACCGGCCTTTTAGTTTGAGTTGGCTATATCTTGGTGTTTGTCACATTGCTGTCATGTTTTTACTCCAAAGTGGTCGCCAACACGATTTCATTAGGTGATGCGAGAGAAATTCGATGCAAACTAACCAGCTACTTCTACTCTTTTGCACTGTGCTCTTGCTGCTTGGGCTAGCGGCCTACTTTATTGGCCGCGCAAAGGCTTCCCGTGTACGCGCGTCAGGGGCTGCGATGTATGCGCAGCCAGATCAGTATGCATGGTTTGCTGTTCTCTCAACCGCAGGGCCAGCAGTGCTAGTGGGTGCAGTCGGCTCTTTGCTTTTGTTGCTGCTAGGCGCTGAGATACCCCCGCTTTATTTGTTTGCCGCTAGTCTTGTGGTGGCCGCCGCTGGTCTCGCCGTAGGTGTTGCTCAGGTAAAACCTCAGTTCCACGCGCGCCAAGCCATTGAACGCGTTATCCGGTGGATTTTAGCGGGCGCGGCTTTGATCTCGATTTTCACAACCTTCGGAATACTATTCTCAATTATTTCAGAAGCTTTACGCTTTTTTCAGATGCATAGCTTCTGGGAGTTCATTACCGGCACAACATGGAATCCAGGTGCGAGCTTTTTAGCATCGGCAGGGCGTGGTGACGGCAGCGGTGCAGAATTTGGTTCAGTGCCGCTATTTGCGGGCACCTTTATGATCACTGCTATTGCGATGTTGGTGGCAGTGCCGGTAGGGCTGCTCTCAGCTATTTATATGTCGGAATATGCGCCTGCTAGGGTTCGTACTGTCGCTAAGCCTGTACTTGAAGTGTTAGCGGGCATTCCAACCGTGGTGTATGGCTTCTTTGCTGCCATTACCGTTGCCCCAATTATTGTAAACATTGCAGGGTTCTTTGGTTTAGATGCCTCTTATAACAATGCCGTCGCACCCGGTGTAGTGATGGGAATTATGATTATCCCGTTTATTTCATCGCTTTCCGACGACGTCATTAACTCTGTGCCAGACAGCATGCGCCAAGGTTCGCTCGCACTGGGGATGACGAAAGGCGAGACCATTCGTGATGTGGTCATACCTGCTGCTTTACCTGGGATTATTTCTGCGTCATTGCTTGGTATGTCGCGAGCGCTAGGCGAAACAATGATTGTGGTAATGGCTGCGGGGATGCGACCTAATCTAACAGCGAATCCATTAGAGGACATGACGACAGTGACGGTGCGCATTGTGGCGGCTCTTACTGGCGATCAGGAGTTTGAAAGCGCAGAAACGCTTTCAGCGTTTGCTTTGGGCTTGGTGCTATTCGCGGTGACGCTGACACTCAACCTAGTCTCAGTCTTAATGATTCGCCGCTTCCGTGAAAAATACCGCGTAAATAACCTGTAACGCCGAGGAACTGATTCGATGAGCCATACTTTTGACGAGATCAGCCAGCAGCTTAAGCGGCGTCACCGTAAGTCGGCACGCTTGAAGTGGGTATCCATGGGGGCGCTGGGTTTGGCTGGTCTGTTTTTGGTGCTGTTCTTTGCTGATATGTTGAGCAAAGGGTTGCCAGCTTTCCAGCAGGCGTACATCAATACGGAAATTCGTTATTCAGAAGAAGCTAGCCGCGATGGCCGACAAGCATTTGATGAAGACTTGATACCGCTGATTAGCCGCACTGAGGTGAGGGTAATTCCGCTCCAACTGCGTAACAACCCTGAGCTAATCGGTACGTCAGAGCAACGTTGGATGTTAGCGAACAGTGAAGTAGATCAATATCTAAAAGGGCATCGCAATCGCCTCAGCGATCAAGAAAAGGCAGAAATTGAGGAGCGTGTAGCAGCCGGCCAAGTGGATCTACGCTTCAATAAAACGTTTTTTGGTTCTGGTGATTCAAAAATTGCTGAGAATGCAGGCATTTTGTCGGCGGTTGTTGGCACAGTGATGACGATGATCGTTACCCTGCTGATTGCGTTTCCCATTGGTGTAATGACAGCGATTTATTTAGAAGAATTTGCGCCAGATAACCGCTTTACCCAAGCAATTGAAATTAATATCAACAATCTAGCTGCCATACCTTCGATTCTGTTCGGTTTGCTGGGCTTAGCGATTTTTATTAACTTCTTTGGGGTGCCGCGTTCTTCGCCACTGGCAGGTGGTATGACCTTAGCGCTGATGACGCTGCCGGTGATTATTATCTCTACGCGTACGGCGCTTCGTAGCGTGCCGGATTCCATTCGCCATGCGGCGTTTGGAGTAGGGTGCTCACGCTGGCAGGTAGTCCGTGATCATGTTCTCCCCTTGGCGATGCCGGGAATCATGACCGGTTCTATCATCGGTTTGGCACAGGCGATGGGGGAAACAGCACCGCTAATTATTGTTGGAATGGTGGCATTTATCCCTGATGTAGGGGCTTCATTTACTAATGCCGCAACGGTAATGCCAGCTCAAATATTTACCTGGTCAGGTGAGCCAGAGCAGGCGTTTGTAGAAAAAACTGCTGGCGGTATTTTAGTGCTGCTCACCATACTTATCTCACTCAACGCCTTTGCCGTTGTACTACGTAAGAAATTTGAGCGTCGCTGGTAGGCCAGCACGTCATAGAGGACATTACTATGAACAGCCATGTACCTGTCATGAACCAGCAGAACCTGCCCGACGTAGGGCAGCCTTATACGCGTAATGAAAAGGCTTGCCATGATTTAAGTATCCGCGTTCGTGATTTGAACCTGTGGTACGGCAAAACCCAAGCGTTAAAAGGGCTAAATATTGATCTGTTTCAGAAGAATGTGACCGCACTGATTGGCCCTTCGGGGTGCGGTAAATCGACCTTTTTGCGCTGTCTAAACCGCATGAATGACCTAATTCCTAGTGTGCACACCGAAGGGTTGGTCGAAATGGATGGGCAGGACGTCAATGCTTCTAAGATGGATGAAGTAGCTTTGCGCCGTCGTGTTGGCATGGTTTTTCAGAAGCCAAACCCTTTTCCTAAGTCGATCTACGAAAATATTGCCTACGCACCGCGTATGCATGACTTAGTAAGTCGTAAGGCAGATCAGGATGAGCTTGTTGAGAAAGCGTTACGTGATGCAGGCCTGTGGAATGAAGTGAAAGATAAACTGCAGGAGCCAGGCACCTCATTATCTGGCGGCCAGCAGCAGCGTTTGTGTATTGCCCGAGCGATTGCAGTACAACCAGATGTAATTTTAATGGATGAACCTACCTCTGCGTTGGACCCGATCTCTACAGCAACGATCGAAGATCTGATGGACAAGCTGAAAGAGCAGTTCACCATTGTTACCGTGACGCATAATATGCAGCAGGCCGCACGGGTAGCCGACTACACGGCATTTTTCCACCTGGGAGAAATCATCGAGTACAACGATACCAAAGTGATGTTCTCAACCCCGGCACAGAAAAAGACCGAAGACTATATCTCCGGTCGTTACGGTTAACTAAGACTGCCTGCAGGCCAGCGCCAAGCTAGCCTGCAGGCATTTTTTTAATTTCTCATATATGTTTTTTCGTATATTAGAATTACGATTTTCGCACTGTTCACCTATTCATTTATTTAGACGTTCATGTATACGTTTATCTAAATAGGAGGCCCCATGGTATTACGTATCGGTATTAACGGGTTTGGTCGTATTGGTCGATTAGCACTGCGAAGCTTATGGACTGAAGTCGAAGCTGGGGCAGTAGAGCTTGTGCGTATTAACGACCCAGGCGGTGATTCAGCAACGTTTGCCCACCTGCTTGAGTTTGATTCGGTGCATGGCCACTGGTCTCCTGGCGAAGGGATTGCAGCTTGCGACGATGCGATTGTTTTAGATAGTAAAACTGTTGCGTTTAGCGCCAATAAGGCGATTGCCGATAGTGACTGGTCTGCCTGTGACGTGGTCATCGAGTGCTCGGGTAAAATGAAAGAAACCGCCAAGCTCCAGGCATATCTTGATCAAGGCGTTGCGCGCGTAGTGGTTAGTGCACCGATTAAAGAAGAGGGCGTGCTGAACGTAGTGGTAGGTGTCAACGATCATCTTTATGACCCCGCTCAGCATCGAATCGTGACTGCCGCTAGCTGCACCACAAACTGCCTAGCCCCAGTAGTTAAAGTGATTCAGGAAACCTTTGGTATTCGCCATGGTTCGATGACGACGGTACATGACATTACCAACACTCAGACGATTCTAGATGCGCCGCACAAAGACCTACGTCGCGCTCGCGCCTGTGGTATGAGTTTGATTCCAACGACAACGGGCTCTGCAAAAGCAATTACAGCCATCTTTCCCGAACTGGAAGGAAAGCTGAATGGTCATGCCATTCGTGTGCCGCTGGCCAATGCATCGCTCACCGATATGGTGTTTGAGCTTGAGCGCGAGGTCACGGTGGAAGAGGTCAATCAAGCGCTGAAAGCGGCCGCGGAGGGAGGGCTCGCCGGTATTTTGGGTTATGAAGAGCGCCCGCTGGTATCGATTGATTATCGCACTGACCCGCGCAGCTCCATTATTGATGCGCTTTCTACCATGGTGGTCAACGGCACCCAGCTTAAGCTTTACGCCTGGTATGACAACGAGTGGGGCTATGCCAACCGCACGGCCGAGTTGGCGCTAATGGTAGCTGGTGAGAAGACAGTTAAAGAGCAGATTGACCGTGGCTGATTCGCCGTTTCTCAAAATGCGCGCCCGAGTCATAGCGCTGCCGTTTGAAGTTCGCCAATATATGTTGATCACTGGCAACTACTGGGCGTTTACCATTACCGACGGCGCGCTGCGCATGCTGGTGGTGATGTATTTCCACCAGCTAGGTTACTCGCCGCTGCAAATTGCCATGCTGTTTCTGTTCTATGAAGCGTTTGGCGTAGTGACCAACTTGGTCGGCGGCTGGCTTGGCGCGAGGCTAGGCTTGAACCGCACGATGAATGTGGGGTTGGGGCTACAAATTGTTGCGCTTGCCATGCTGATGGTGCCCGCAGGGATGCTCACTGTTGTTTGGGTGATGGCGGCGCAGGCGCTGTCTGGCATTGCCAAAGACTTAAATAAAATGAGTGCTAAAAGTGCGGTCAAAGTATTGGTGCCTAAAGAGAGTGCCAACGCTAATAGCTCTCTCTACCGCTGGGTAGCGATGCTGACCGGTTCTAAAAATGCATTGAAAGGCCTAGGCTTTTTTATCGGCGGGTTGTTACTGACGCTGATTGGTTTCCGAGGCGCGGTGATTGCCATGGCGGTGATGCTTAGCGCGGTATTACTGGTCTCTTTATGGCGCTTAAAAGCAGACTTAGGGCGCCAAAAAGTAAAACCCAAGTTTTCGGAGATTTTCTCCAAGTCTCGTGCCATCAACGTGCTTTCAGCGGCGCGCTTTTGCCTGTTTGCTTCTAGGGATGTCTGGTTTGTCGTGGCGTTGCCGGTGTTTTTATATGACCAGCACGGCTGGACTCATTGGACAGTGGGGGGATTACTGGCAGCATGGATTATTGGCTACGGTGGGGTACAAACTCAGGCACCTAAACTTACCCGATTGATTAAAGGGGATGCCCGCGCGCTAACCGCAGGCTGGGCAGCCGCTTTAGCGGTACTAGCGATTTTGTTGGCGTCACTACCGCTGGCGCAGGTAGGTTGGCTGGTGGTCGGGCTTTTAGCGTTTGGTGTGCTGTTTGCGATTAATTCCAGCTGGCATAGTTACCTGATTGTTCATTATGCCCGTGCCGATGGCGTCTCGATGGATGTTGGCTTCTACTATATGGCCAACGCCATGGGGCGTTTGGTGGGAACGTTGCTGTCAGGCTGGTTGTATATGGCTTACGGGCTGAGCGCCTGTCTTTGGGTATCGGCGGCCTTAGTGATAGCCAGTTCAGTGATGGCACTGGCGTTGCCAAAGCAGGTTGCCTAAAGGCCATTGTTTAGTCTGTTGATAACGCCGCGCCATCCACATAAAGGTGGCGCAATTTCCACCAACCTTCAACGCCAATGCGCAGCCCTTGGTTAGCAAGGTCGGGATCAATATAGATCGAAACACTATCTTGAATATGGTGCTGATAGTGTTGGGTATCTTCTGGATGGTGCGCTTCAGCTACCGCAAGATTGGCGAGGCCTCCGCAGCAGCCGTACCGTGGGGAGAGGCGGACGGTCACAACGCCGCCTTGTTGTTTGATGAAGTCGACGGCGTTGCTGTCGATATCAATGACATGGTTCATTGTTCACCCCGTACTATTGTTCTGGCATTTGGTTCCTGTATTAGCTCGCGGGATAGTAGACGGTTTCGCCATCCTCTTTGGTAAAGTGTGCAACGGGCTGCTCAAGCAGTTCCAATACTAGTTCGGATGGGCGACATAAGCGCGCGCCTTTTTGGCTAATGACGATAGGACGATTGATCAGAATCGGGTGCGCTATCATGGCGTCAATCAGCTGATCATCGTCTAGCGAAGAGTCATCCAATTTGAGCTCATCATAAGGGGTGCCCTTTTGGCGCAGCAGTTCTCGCGGTGATATCTTCATCATCGCGAGTAGCGCTACTAGGTGCTCTCGGCTGGGAGGTGTTTCCAAGTAGTGAATTACCTCGGGATCTTCGCCCGATGCCTTGATCATTGTCAGCGTATTGCGCGAAGTACCGCAGTTAGGGTTGTGGTAGATGGTGACTGACATGGTGAGTTATCTCTTGGTTAGGTGGAAAGATCGGTTGTAGGTGCATTGCGCTGAGCTGGCGATTTAGTAAACGCAGGTGATAGCGTTGTGGGGTCTTGCTCGGTTTTGTGCGACTTAGCCGCTTCTGCCCACCACGTTAATTGCCCTAGCGCGCGCCCAAAATAGTTTTCCCAGCGTTCTTGCTCCTGGGCAAACTCCCCGTCATCGTTCAGCGCTTCCTGCGCTTTAGGTATATGGATCATGGCGGACACTGGCAGGCAGCCAAGCTCAGATAGAAATGCGCGCATGCTAACGGCGGCACGCACGCCTCCCCATTGCCCCATGGAGTAAGTCACGATAGCGCTGGGTTTGAATGCAAACAGTGATGCACCGAAATGATTCAGCAAATGGCTCAGCGCCGGGCTCATGGAGTGGTTATATTCGGGGCTGACCATCACGTAGCCATCGGCTTGTTCAATCTTGCCTGCAAGAGCTTCAAGATCATCGGGAACCGCTGTTTTTGCGTAAGCAAAATGTGGCTTGAAAGGGCCGTTAAGGTCTAACGTTAGCGGGTCTATAACCTCTGCCGTTGTATCGGGTAGCGAGCTAAGTAGGCGTTTGCACGCCTGGGATACCCGCTCGCCTAAACGAGCAGGGGCGGGCGGCGTAGAGGTTCGAGTTGAACCGAGAAAAACTAAGTAATGTGCCATCCGAGTATCTCTTTGTTATGCGTTTTCAGGAAAATGCTGACGCGTTTTGTTGGCAATGCGTACCAGTGCGAGCATAAGCGGCACTTCAACTAAAACACCAACTACTGTGGCTAGCGCGGCGCCTGACTGTAAGCCAAACAGTGCAATGGCAGCTGCGACCGCCAGTTCAAAAAAGTTGCTGGCGCCGATCATTGCGCCAGGCGCAGCGATGTTGTGCGGCACACGCCACGCTTTGGCCCAGCCATACGCGATAAAGAAGATCAAAAACGTTTGGATAATCAGAGGAATAGCGATCAATACGATATGCAGCGGATTGTTCAGAATAACGTCGCCTTGGAAGGCGAATAGAAGCACTAGCGTAATGATTAACCCGATGGGCGTGATTGGGCCAACGCGCTTCATAAACACGCTGTCGTACCACTCGGTGCCGCGCTTGGCGATCAGTGTTTTACGGGTGAAATAGCCCGCTGCAAGTGGAATCACGATGTACAGCACCACCGACAAAATAACCGTGTCCCAGGGCACTTGAATATTTGAGATTCCTAGTAACAGCACCACAAGCGGCGCAAAGGCAAACAGCATAATCAAGTCATTCAAAGCTACTTGAACCAGCGTGTAAGCCGCATCACCTCGAGTCAGGTAGCTCCATACAAATACCATCGCGGTGCAGGGAGCTGCCCCCAATAATATGGCGCCCGCTAGATATTGACTGGCCAGTTCCTCAGGAATAAATGGCTGAAAAATCACCATGAAAAACAGCCAGGCCAAGGCGAACATTGTGAAGGGTTTAATCAGCCAATTGACAGTGGTGGTAATGGTTAGGCCCTTTGGCTGGCGGCGCACTCCTGCAATAGCACTGAAATCAATCTGCGCCATCATGGGAAAAATCATCGCCCAGATTAATACTGCAATCGGAATGGAGACCTGGGCATACTCAAACCGTGATAACACCTCTGGCACTGCAGGAGCGAACTGCCCAAGTGCAATCCCTGCGACAATGGCAATTGCTACCCATACGGAAAGGTAGCGTTCAAACAGCCCCATATCGGCACTAGTGGGTGATGTGTTGCTCTGGGTCGTCATAAAGCCACTCCCTGATCAAATAGCACGTTGACTGACGCGTTTGGAGACTTCTTCAGCGCTTTCTTTGCGTTCGGAGTAACGGTCGGTTAGCAGATCGCTGCGTTCACGAACCAGCAGTGTGAACTTCACCAGTTCTTCCATAACATCAACAATGCGGTCATAAAATGGAGAAGGCTTCATGCGACCGTTGTCATCAAACTCCATAAAAGCCTTAGGTACCGATGACTGGTTTGGAATCGTCACCATGCGCATCCAGCGTCCTAAAATACGCAGCTGATTTACCGTGTTAAACGACTGGGAGCCACCGCACACCTGCATTACTGCAAGCGTTTTACCCTGGGTGGGGCGAACGCCGCCTAAGGCAAGAGGAATCCAGTCAATTTGTGCTTTCATAATGCCAGTCATTGCACCGTGGCGTTCAGGTGAGCACCACACCATGCCATCGGCCCACTGTGCCAGTGTACGCAGCTCATCCACTTTAGGGTGACTTGAATCTTCCGCATCCGGCAAGGGTAAGCCCCGCGGATCAAAAATCTTTGTATTTGCCCCCATTGCATTGAGTAGCCGAGCGGCTTCTTCAACGGCTAATCGACTGAATGAGCGTTCCCGCAGTGAACCGTAAAGCAGCAGGATTTTGGGGGCAGGCTGGTCACTCAAGGGAAGCCTCAATGTTTCATGATTGGGAGCTTTAAACAGACGGCTGTCCACGTTGGGTAAATCATCAAGCAATGCCATTGGCGGTACTCCTTTTATGTCGAAGAAGTGGTTATTGATCGTTATGATATATGTTTTTTCGTATATTTGTACCAGTAACTAGCAGGCTGCAATAATGACGTCATCTTGAAGGCGTAAATTGCTTAAATTACACCCATTAAGAGGTCATTTATTTATGCCAAAGCGCCGCGTGCTGTTCCTTTGTAATGCCAATTCTGCACGGTCTTTGATGGGAGAAGCGCTGCTTCGCCAGATGGCAAGTGATCGTTTTGATGCTTTTAGCGGAGGTTCCGAGCCAGATGAACCCCATGCGCTAACGTTAGAGGCACTGCATAAACAGGGCCTTGATACGGAAGGATTGCGTAGTAAGTCACTGGATGAGTTTGAGGACGAGTACTTCGACTTTGTCATTGTACTTTGCGACAAGGCGCAACAGGTTTGCAGAGACTGGCAAGGGCGCGCCAGAGAAGTGCTTTTCTGGGATATTCGTGATCCGAGGCTAATTAGTAAACTAGATGCATACGAGCAAGCGCTATTAGAAATCCGTCGGCGTCTGCAGCTATGGCTGTCCCTGCATGCTCATGATCAGCCACGTGGTTGAAAGAATTTATGCGTATGGTGAATAGTTTAAGCGTTAAAGCAAGCTGGGCGCTGGTGTTAGTGACCTTCACCTGTCTCATATTGGCAATTGGTGGGTTGGGGTTATTTGCCAATCACTTTGGCCGTGAGGCATTTACGTCGCTGCAGCAACGAGACATGAATCAGGTACGCGAGCTTAACGGGGCCTATACCCAGCTGCTGCGTGCTCGTATACAAATGAACCGAGCTGCTGAGCTAATTCGTACTCCTTCTTTTGAGCGTCCAGAACCTTTGTTAGAGGAAGCAGGGAGCTTGTTGAATACGGCTTCAGCCCGCTTTAACGCTTTCTACTCGAGTTTTGCTGAGGATGAGCGGCTTGAGCTTGTGGATCAGTTGGCGAATAATTTCCACTCACTAGTTAATAATAATTTAAGTTTGCAAATGATGATGCTGGAAGAGCGCGATGTTCGAGGCTTCCTATCTGGCGAGTCTCGCGTGGATGAGAGTAGTCAGCAGTTTGTGACTGCTGCGGAAGCCTTCTACGGTTATTCGGTCGCCCGTGGCGCTGGGCTGCTTGATCGCTTTCAAAAAGTATCGTCGCTACTATTTTGGGGGGTGCTTGGCGTTGTTGTTGTGGCAATGCTGGTCATAGCGTTAGTGGTATGGGGCGTGCGTAACAATGTTTTGCAGCCTTTGCGTGCAATAACGCAGCACTTTAAACGCATTGCCAAGGGCGATTTATCAACGCCAGTCGAAGCCCATGCCGCGAATGAAATTGGTCTGTTGTTTAGCGAATTGGCAAACATGCAGCATTCGCTGACGTCGACGGTGAACCATCTTAACAACAGCAGCCAACAGGTTTACACCGATAGCCAAGTCATGGCAGCTCAAAGCCAACAATTGGCGGGGCAAACTGACTCGCAAGTATCCGCACTCGTGCAAATGGCGGCAAGCCTCAAGCAGTTAACCGCAACCGTAAATCAGAATGCAGAAAGTGCGGCGCATGTGAGTCAAGCGACGACGGGTGTCGCTCATAAAGCGCAGCAAGGTGATCAAGTGATTGCCCAGTTCATAGCGACTATGCAGGCCATTAACAAGCACTCCGAAGAAATACAAAGCATTATTTCCATGATTGAAAGCATTGCCTTCCAAACGAATATTCTGGCTTTGAATGCTTCTGTTGAGGCAGCGCGTGCGGGTGAGCACGGGCGTGGCTTTGCGGTGGTGGCCAGCGAAGTACGAGCGTTAGCAACGCGCAGTGCTGATGCGGCACATGAAATTCGGTCGCGTATTGAAGCATCTCGCCAGAGTGTTGAGGAGGGGAGTGAGTTATCTCAGCAAGCGGGTGAGCATACGCGCGATATTATGCAGTCGGCCACTCAGGTAGAGCAGTTGATGGCAAGGATAGCCAGCGCGTCGGAAGAGCAGCGACGTGGTATTGAGGAAGTGAACAGGGCGGTCACGCAAATTGATATGACAACTCAAGATACGCTGAAGCTGGTCAATCACGCGGCACAAAGTGCTGAAGGACTAACTCAAGAAGCTCTGAAAATGCGTGAATATGCTGGTCAATTTCGCATGGTTGAGGATCAGCTTAGCAATAATCATGATGATATCAGTGAAGTTACAGAGGCGCCCAGGTCGTTGGACTGGCAGACATTGGCCACTTCAGAAAAGTATGGCGATAGGGAGGATAAACGCGCCTTGGCATGATCAGTATGGCAAGGCGCGGGAGGGTTGATTATATTAGTCGATTAGCTCAACGGCCACAGCGGTGGCTTCGCCACCACCAATGCACAGGCTGGCAATACCACGTTTGCTGCCTTTGGTGCGTAGGGCGTGAATAAGCGTCGCAATGACGCGTGAACCTGTTGAGCCAATTGGGTGCCCTTGGGCACAAGCGCCGCCAAACACGTTGACTTTCTCGTGGGGTAGCCCCAAGTCATCCATCGCCATTAACGTAACGACAGCGAACGCTTCGTTAATCTCAAACAGATCAACATCGTTAACACCCCAGCCAAGCTTTTTCATCAGCTTTTCAATGGCACCGACTGGCGCAATGGTGAATTCGCTTGGATGGCGAGAGTGGGTGGTATGGCCAAGCATTTTGGCTAGTGGCTTCACACCATGGCGCTGTGCGGCTTCATGGCTGGCCAAAATAAGTGCGGATGCACCGTCGGAAATTGAGCTAGCGTTGGCAGCCGTAATAGTACCGTCTTTGGCAAACGCCGGGCGCAACTGGCGAATTTTATCTAGCTTCGCTTGGAAGGGCTGTTCATCATGCTCGACCAGCGTTTCACCTTGGCGGGTGGTTACTGTTACCGGCGCCATTTCTGCCGCTAAGTGGCCGTTATTGGTAGCGTCCATAGCGCGCTCTAAGGATGCAATGGCAAAATCATCCAGGCGCTCGCGCGTGTAGCCACGCTCTGAGGCAACATCCTGAGCGAAAACCCCCATCAATTTGCCGGTTTCGGCATCTTCTAAGCCGTCAAGGAACATGTGGTCCTTTAGCTCGCCATGACCTAGACGATAACCGCCACGCGCTTTAGTGAGTACGTGTGGGGCATTAGACATCGATTCCATGCCGCCAGCGAGAAGCACTTCCCCCGTCCCGGCTTTGATCAAGTCGTGGGCTAGCATGGTGGCTTTCATGCCAGAACCACACAGTTTATTGATCGTAGTAGCACCATTGGCATCGGGAATGCCAGCCTGACGCATGGCCTGGCGGGCTGGCCCTTGTTTTACGCCGGCGGGTAGTACACAACCCATGATGCCTTCTTCAATAACGGATGCTTCGATACCCGCTCGCTCTATGGCAGCGCGGATTGCAACGGCCGCAAGTTCGGGAGCCGTCATGCTGGAAAGACTACCCATCATGCCGCCCATTGGCGTGCGGGTGGCAGATAAAAATACAACCTCGGTGGCATTACTCATTTGTGCGTCTCCTGTCGGATTTCTTGTGATTATCTTGCTGTAAGCTTAGTGATGCGTTGACCCGTTGGCGGGGCTGTGGTCTTCTCCTAAGTAACCAAGCAAGCGCTAGTGTAAATGACATGAATGTAATGAATGCTTCCCCTCGCCGCAAGGAATTGACACGTTTAGCGGCTCAGCTATTCGTCCAAGAAGGCTTTGATCGCACCACGGTGCGTATGCTGGCGCAAGAAATGGGTATCAAGTCTGGCAGCTTGTTCCATCACTTCAAAGATAAGCAGGAAATCTTAGCTGCGGTAATAGAGGAGGGTACCCAGAATGCTCTTAGTATTGCTAAAGCAGCGCTTCAAGAGTGCGACAATGATCCTGAGGCGCGTCTGCATGCTATGGCCCGAGCGCACTTAGAGACACTTTTCGCTGATCGCAATGCCCATGTGGTCGCGTTATTTGAATGGCGACGGTTAGATCCAGATGCGAGTGCCCATTTAAGCCACCTGCGGGATGCTTACGAAGCACTATGGGTAGAGGTTATCGATGATGCGCTGGCAGCAGAGCTTATTCACGGTGACCGCTTTCTTGTATCGCGATTTATATTGGGTGCCCTGAATTGGACGGTACGCTGGTACGACCCTAGTGGGCCGCGCACCCCCGATGATCTAGCCGATGAACTGGTCGCAATGATTATGGCCCGTTAACACCCCTCTCGACCAACGTCTAATCCGTTTACGACGCTGATTGCTTGCGCTCCCGCGCAAATGCTTTTAGCGTTAGTTTAATTGCAAGGTTTCCGTTAACGTAAACGGACAATAATAAAGTGTAAGATCGAAACCTGGCCTGTCTGTTTGCGTACAACTGCTCACGACTAACAACATAAGAGAGCCATCATGACAGCAACATCAGCGTCACTACCCACATATTCCACCTTCCTGGAAGGCTTTACGGTTGACACCATGATTGCCAGGCTGGATGACCATCAGGATGGTTGCCTTAATGCCTTTGAGGCATGCTGCGGTCGTCATGTGCGCCAGGGGCGAGGTGATGTGCTTGCGCTCGTGCAGGAAGATATCAATGGACAAACCCATACGCTGACGTATGCAGAACTAGACGAGCAGAGCGGCAAGCTTGCTGGCTGGTTTAAGGCCCAAGGGCTTGGTGAAGGGGACCGTATTGCCTGCATGCTGCCGCGCTCAACAGCGCTGTTAGTGGCGGTTCTTGCCACTTGGCGAATTGGTGCGGTTTATCAGCCGTTATTTACCGCGTTCGGTCCTGATGCGGTGGATTATCGCCTGGGGCGCGCTGACACCAAGCTGGTTATTACCGATCATGCTAATCGCTTTAAGTTTGATGGGCTAAGCCAGTGCCCGCCTGTTTTGGCAGTAGGCGGGGCCACTAGCGAGCATCCTAATGATCATGATTGGCAGGCTGCGTTGACGCATACGTCAATGAGCGAAAAGCCACCTCGTCTTGCCCCTGAAAAACCTTTTCTTCAGATGTTTACTTCAGGCACGGTAGGTAAGCCAAAGGGAGTAGCAGTGCCGCTTTCCGGTATGACAGCGTTTGCTCTCTATATGGAGCTGGCGGTCGATCTTCGTGACGATGATCGCTTTTGGAATATGGCTGACCCTGGTTGGGCATATGGGCTTTATTACGCGATTGCTGGGCCGCTGCTGCTCGGTGTTACCACGCACTTCTGCGAGGCAGGTTTCAGTGCAGAAGGTGCCTTGGCGTTCATGAAGCGTCACCATATTACTAACTTCGCTGCGGCGCCCACGGCATACCGCTTAATGAAAGCGTCAGGACTGTTCGATGACGCCCACCAAACCTTAGAGCTTCGCGCGGCGAGTTCGGCAGGCGAGCCACTGAATACAGAAGTAGTGACCTGGGTGGAGAAGTCGTTAGGTTGTCCGGTCATGGATCACTATGGTCAAACAGAAACCGGCATGACCTGTAATAACCATCACTCCCTTGATCACCCCAAACATGTTGGAGCGATGGGGGTGCCAATGCCGGGCTACCGCTTGGTTATCTTGGACGCCGAGTATAACGAGCTGCCGCCCGGTGAGCCGGGTGTGCTTGCAGTTGATATCAAAAACTCACCCGCCCACTTCTTCCAAGGGTATACCTGGCAAGAAAAAGATCCCTTTGTGAACGGTTACTACCTGACTGGTGATGTAGTTATCCGCAATGAAGACGGCTCGTTTCAATTTGCCGGACGCGATGACGACATTATTACCACCGCAGGCTACCGAGTTGGCCCTACGGATGTTGAAAACAGTGTCATGACCCACCCTGCGGTTGCCGAATCTGCAGCGGTTGGCCAGCCAGACGAGATTCGTGGCGAGGTCATTAAATCTTATATCGTACTGCGTGATGGGTATGAGGCTAGTGAGGGGCTTGCTGATGAGATCCGCCAGCAAGTGCGTGAGCGTCTTTCTACTCATGCGTTCCCCAGGGTTATCGAATTCGTCGATGAGCTGCCCAAAACGCCTAGCGGCAAGATTCAGCGCTTCAAACTTCGTGCCCAAGCGACTGAGCAAGCACGCAACGACAAATAATCAAAGGAAAGTTGAAATGCAGGTGAAGGATTGTACGTTTTTAATTACTGGTGCTGCTTCAGGGCTAGGTGCGGCAACAGCAGAGCGCCTAATAGCTGCCGGTGGGAGCGTTGTATTGTGTGACATGAATAATAGCGTGTCGGACCATGCTAAACGCTTAGGTGATCGTGCAGTGGCCTGCATAGCTGATATCACCTCTGCCGAGCAAATGCAGCAGGCGATTGACGAAGCGATTGCACTGGGAGGTGGCAGCGGCCTTTCGGGTGTTATTCACTGTGCTGGCGTAGTAAGCGTGGCCAAACTGGTTGACCGTAATGGCAATCCCGCAGACCTGAAAAGCTATGCAAAAACGATCAACATTAATTTAGTGGGTACGTTTAATGTGATGCGTTTGGCGGCAGCCGCCATGGCCAAAAATACGCCCAATGAGAGCGGTGAGCGGGGCGTAATTATTAATACGGCTTCTATCGCGGCATTCGATGGGCAAGTGGGGCAGTGTGCTTACAGTGCTTCGAAAGCCGGTGTTGTGGGAATGAGTTTGCCGGCTGCTAGAGAGCTATCGCGTCATGCTATTCGCGTTATGGCGATTGCGCCTGGCGTTTTTGAAACGCCCATGATGAGTGAGATTCCTGACGAGGCGGCTCAAGCCTTAGCCGCTGCGGTGCCTTTCCCCAAGCGGTTGGGTAAGCCAGATGAATTTGCTCAGTTGGCCGAGCAGATTATCACTAACCCAATGTTGAATGGTGAAGTGATTCGGCTGGATGGAGGCATTCGAATGCAGTAAATAGGCTGGAAAATTAGTAGCGGCTGATAACCTGCCAGCACTTTTGCTGGCGGGTTTTTTTGTTTATAGATCAATTTTTTACCGGTTGGTCGACCAAAGTTGTAGCGGTTTTGAGTGTTATATTCAAACGACCGCTTGACTATGATGCGGCTGCGCGCTAGTTTTCAAACATGTGTTTGAAAGCGGCTTTTTTTGAAATCCAGGCCGTACTAAAAATGTAAGCCGCTTTCAGCCCCCAGTTCAGGAGAAGTGACATGCCCAGCTATCAAGCCCCCTTACGTGATATGCGTTTCGTTATGGACGAAATGTTTGACTACCCCAGCCACTATGCAGCGCTACCCTGTGGTGATGAAGCGTCTCCAGACGTCGTGAATGCGATTCTTGAAGAGGGCGCGCGCTTTGCCCGTGATGTGCTACTTCCGCTCAATCAAAGTGGCGATGAAGAGGGGTGCTTGTTAGAAGGTGGCGAAGTTAAAGCGCCGCAAGGTTTTAAAGAAGCGTATCAGCAATATGTTGAAGGTGGCTGGCCAAGCCTAGCAGCAGATCCTGAACAGGGCGGCCAAGGTCTTCCGCCCTCATTGGCGATGATGCTGTCTGAAATGATCTGCGCAACTAACTTAGCGTGGGGTATGTATCCAGGGCTTTCCCATGGTGCGGCCGATGCGCTTCGGCATCATGGCACTGATGAGCAAAAGGAAACCTACCTTACCAAACTGGTTGAGGGTGTTTGGACAGGCACAATGTGCCTCACCGAGCCGCACTGTGGTACTGACCTCGGGTTAATTAAGACGCGTGCGGTGCCTAATGAGAGTGGTGCCTACGCCATTACAGGTACTAAGATCTTTATTTCTGCTGGCGACCATAATCTGGCAGAAAACATCGTACACCTCGTATTAGCCAAACTGCCTGGCGCTCCTGAGGGCTCGAAGGGTATTTCTCTATTTGTTGTGCCTAAGTTTATGCCAGATGCTCAAGGCAATCCCGGCGATCGTAATGGCGTTTCCTGTGGCTCGCTCGAGCACAAAATGGGCATCCACGGTAATGCGACTTGTGTGATGAACTTTGATGGTGCGACGGGCTATTTAGTTGGAGCGCCTAACAAGGGCTTGGCGTGCATGTTCACTATGATGAATGCCGCACGTCTTGGGGTGGGTATTCAAGGTTTAGGCTTAATTGAAGCCAGTTTCCAAAACTCGCTCAGTTACGCTCGTGACCGGTTACAAATGCGCGCCCTTTCTGGTGCTCAAGCGCCTGAGAAAGTAGCAGACCCTATTATTGTTCATCCTGATGTGCGCCGTATGCTACTAACCCAGAAGGCGTTCGCCGAGGGTGGTCGCATGCTGGTGCTATACACCGCTCAAATGCTAGATATCGTTGAGCACGGTAAGCCTGGCGAAGAGAAAGAGCGGGCTGAAACTCTGCTTGGTCTATTAACGCCTATCGTGAAAGCGTTTCTCACTGAAGTTGGTTTTGAGTGCACCAATGAAGGCGTGCAGATTTTTGGTGGGCACGGCTTCATTAAAGAGTGGGGGATGGAACAGCTGGTGCGTGATGCGCGTATTACCCGTCTCTATGAAGGTACTACCGGCATTCAGGCGTTAGACCTGCTTGGCCGAAAGGTGTTGATGAGCCAGGGTGAATCGCTAAAAGTATTCACCAAAGAGATCCATAAGTTCTGTAAGACGGAAGCTGATAACCCAGCTCTAAAAGAGTTTGTTGAGCCGCTAGCGAAGCTAAATGCTGAGTGGGGCGAGCTAACGATGGGCGTGGGTATGAAAGCCATGCAAGACCGTGAAGAAGTGGGGGCGGCTAGCGTCGACTACCTCATGTACTCCGGCTATGTCACCTTGGCGTACCTTTTTGCCCGCGCAGCTAAGCAGTCGTTGGTGGAATTAGAAGGTGACGATAAGGCGTTTTATGCGGCCAAGTTGAATACTGCTCGTTTCTATTACCAGCGCCTGCTGCCGCGTACTAAAGCACATGCTCAGATGATTCAAGCGGGTGCGGGAAGCCTTATGGCGATGTCGAGCGAAGATTTTGGCTTGGGCTTTGAGATATAAGCTTTTGAGATTTAGCTCAGCAGGAGTCGTTATTCTGCAAAAGCAGATTCATCTGTAGGTTTAACTGAGCACTCTCTGGTCAGGGGACTGATCGGTGGTTTGCGGCAGGCTTGTTCTTAGAACAACACCTGCCGCTTTTTTATTTCAATTTATTTTCCAATAGCTCTTGCCAAAACGGCAGCGAATCCGTAAAGTACGCATCCGCTGCCGGGGACGCACAGCGTTACCA
>NZ_JABASV010000014.1 GCF_016107625.1 Vreelandella alkaliphila | reverse complement strand
CCGGGCGATTAACGGTGCGGATGCCGCCCGCTTTACGGCCTTCCTGGCCGATGTGCTGACGGATATTCGCCGATTACTGCTGTAATCGTCTCACAGTAAGCCACAAGCGGCGCCCAATAGGGCGCCGCTTTTTTGAGACATCAGTTTGGAGCATTGAAATCTATTGTTCGCGAAAACCCAGGGTTACCGAAAACCTAGGGCTAGCAAATCACGCCCTAACAGATTTACCGCCTAGAATAGTCATCAAATCGTCGTTTTCTGGCTCTTGAGACGACAGCACCAGCAAAGACTCTAAGCTATTAAGGTGCGTGTATATCGCCTGCTTAGCCGCCTGCGCATCACCACTCGCCAAGTGCCCAAGCAAGTTGGCATGATCGCCTTCCAAGTAGCAAGAAGACAAGCCCGGACGCTTATAGAGAGCGATGACAATTGACGTTCTCAAGACGAGATCGGTCAACATCGCACCCAAGATACGATTAGGGGCATGCTGGGCAAGGAGGTGATGAATATTGAGGGAGTGTTCGATACGTGACGGTTCGTCACTGTTTTCAAACGCCTGCTTTTCAAGGGCGACCTGCTTCTCTAACGCCTTGTAAGTCGCCACATCCAGCTTACCCGCCAACAGTGAGACAATCTCACCTTCCACTAACCTACGCGCGGAAAACGTCTCTCGCGTTTCGTCAATCGAAGGCGCTCTGACGCGGGCAACCTGGTTCGGCCGTTGGTCGATAACATGTTCAGCATCAAGCCGTGTTAACGCTTTACGCACCACTGAACGGCTGACGCCAAATACATCGCCGATGGTGACTTCAGGCAGTTTTGTATTTGGTGCCAGTCGCTGCATCAGTACCGCAGACCGGATGTGTTCAACAATATCTTGATCGCTAACGCGACCTTCTTTCGTTTTGGTAAAACCTTTCTTGTGCCAGCCGAGGGTCATGGCCTAACTCTCTAATGAACCTCGACGAAACTTATCATGTTTACCCCTCGGACAACCACTCAGAACCACGCAAAACAATGCCTTAACGGGTAATCGAGTCGATATGAGGGCACAACCACAGCCTTACGACGGGCTGGGTAGAATAAGAATCGCTCGAAAATCGTTAACATTGGTTCGGGTTGGCCCCGTTACCACGAGGTTATCTAACGCATCAAAGAAACTGTACGCATCGTTACGGGCAAGGTAATCCTGTGCAGAAAGCGATAATGCCTTAGCTCGCTGCCAGCATTCAGGCCCAATTAACGCGCCTGCATTATCTTCAGAGCCATCAATGCCATCGGTATCAACAGCAATTGCATAAATGCCATCACATCCTTTTAGCGTATCAAAAAGCCCCAGCAGGTACTCAACGTTGCGCCCTCCTCGACCATTACCACGCACGGTAACGCTGGTTTCACCACCTGACAGTACCAGCAGCGGACGAGTAATTTCAGACTGCAACTTGCACGCCATACGCCCTTGGGCAATGCCTAAATCTCTTGCTTCACCCTCAAGATCATCACCTAGCACTCTTACCTCTAGACCACTCTCTTCGGCGCTGAGTTGGGCGGCCTTCAGTGCGTCCCGCGCACGGGCCAGGATAGTCGATTTGTCCCGTGAAAATCCTTGGCTCCAGGTCTGAGGAGCACGATGGTCGGCCATTAAATGACGCTTCACATGCTCAGGCACCTCAATCTCATGGCGGTTTAAAATTGCCAAGGCATCTAACGACGTTGTGTTATCCGGCAGCGTCGGGCCTGAGGCAATTAATGAAGGCACATCACCAGGAACATCCGAAATAAGTAGCGTCACCACTTGCGCGGGGTGCGCAGCGGTGGCCAACCGCCCGCCTTTAATTGCAGACAAATGGCGCCTTACGGTGTTTATTTCACGGATCGGTGCACCGCATCGAAGCAGCGCCTTATTCAGAGCCTGTTTGTCTTCTAGCGAAATGCCGTCCGCCGGCAGAGTCATTAACGCGGAGCCGCCGCCGGAGATGAGTGCGATCACTTGATCGTCTTCACCCAGGTTTCTCACTTCATCAAGCATGCGCTTAGCGGCTTGCTCACCCAGCGCATCAGGCATTGGATGAGAGGCTTCAAGTACATCGATATAGCGACAGGCTGCCCCATGCTGATAACGGGTCACTACTACGCCTGTTAAGTCGACCTCTTCGCCTGACTCACGAGCGCGTTTTTCCCACGCCAACTCTAATGCGCGCGCCATGGCGGCGGCGGCCTTACCCGCGCCCACGACGACAGTTCGGCCTGGCGGTTTTTCAGGCAACTGGGCAGTTAATAAGCTATCGGGATGTACCGCAGCAATAGCCGTTTCGGCCAGTTGATTCAGCCACTGGCGGGTCGCCTCTTCACTGGTAAAAGGCGCCAAGCGAACAAGGGAATTCATCAAAAGACTCCTCGGGCAGGGATCAGGAAAAGGGCTCAAAAAGGAGCTTAGAAAAGAACGTAAACAAAGAGCTAGGAAAGCTTAGTAAAAGAACTTAAAACTCAGTAAAAAGAGCTTAATGGCAGGCCAACAGACGCTGGCCTGCCTGACAAAGGCACGCTATTGGCCAACCTCATGGTCTGCCAGCTTTTCTAAAGCGCGCACAATACCTGCGTGATCCCAATCTTCGCCCCCGTTGGCAACACACGCTTGGAACAGCTGCTGTGCATTGGCGGTGCCTGGCAATGACAGGTTTAACGTCCTAGCACCCTCTAACGCCAAGTTGAGATCTTTCTGGTGCAGACGAACGCGGAACCCAGGCTCAAAGGTGCGCTTGATCATGCGCTCGCCATGAACATCGAGGATTTTCGATTGAGCTAAACCGCCCATCAGTGATTCACGTACTTTAGCGACATCAGCGCCTGCTTTAGAGGCAAACAGCAACCCTTCTGCCACTGCTTCAATCGTTAGCGCAACCACAATCTGGTTAGCCACTTTGCACGTCTGACCTGCACCATGGCCGCCGATGTGGGTAATCGTCTTCCCAACAACGTCCAGGTAAGGCTTGGCTCGCTCAAACCCTTCCGTTGTTGCGCCCACCATGATGGTAAGCGCGGCGTTAATTGCACCACCTTCACCACCAGAAACCGGCGCATCGACAAACTCTCCGCCCGCATCGGTAATCCGCTTGGCAAATTCCTGGGTCTGCATTGGAGCAATAGAGCTCATATCAATCACCAGGGTGCCGGGCTTCAGGCCTTCAATCACGCCTTCCTCACCAAATAACACGCTTTCGACATCGGGCGTATCGGGCACCATGGTGATAATGACGTCAGACGCTTCAGCCACCGCTTTGGGAGAAGCGACTTCACTCATGCCTTTCTCGGCAAGCGCAGCATCCAAGGTACCGCGTTTAACAGTCATCAAAGAGTGACCAGCGTCGAGCAGGTGGCCCGCCATAGGACGACCCATAATGCCTAAACCAATAAAACCAATCTTACTCATAATTGTTCTCCATTCGCGTCTTCTAGAAACCAAGCTATTGTTTCTAAATGATTTAGATTTCCTGAGCTAACGACTATTTACTCACTTGCCTGTTTTAAGTCATACAGGGTTAACGCGCCTTATCTAACCAACCTAAACCTTCTACCGTCGTGGTCTTGGGCTTGAACTCGCAGCCGATCCAGCCGTCATAGCCAAGCTGCTGCAGGTGGCTAAATAAGAAGGGATAATTGATCTCACCCGTTCCTGGCTCATGGCGTCCCGGGTTGTCCGCCAACTGCACGTGAGCGATACGTGCAAAATGCTTTTCAATAGTGGGCGCAAGATCACCCTCCATGATTTGCATGTGGTAGATGTCATACTGCAGCTTTAAGTTATCGCTGCCGACTTCGTCAAAAAGTGCCAACGCCTGCTCGGTGCGATTAAGGAAAAAGCCTGGGATGTCACGAGTGTTGATAGGTTCTGCAAGCAGCAAAATGCCGGCTGCTTTGAGTTTTTCGGCAGCGTAGCGAAGGTTTTCGACCAGGGTACGGTGAGCTTCAGCATCACTAACGCCCTCAGGCTGAATACCCGCAAGGCAGTTCACCTGCTTGCACTCAAGCGCAGTGGCATAGTCGATCGCTTTATCCACACCGGCACGAAACTCATCTACCCGGTCGGGATGGCAAGCAATGCCTCGCTCGCCTGCTCCCCAATCTCCCGCAGGTAAGTTGTGCAGCACTTGGGTTAGGCCATTCGCATCCAAGCGCTGCTTGATGTCAGCTGCCGCATAGTCATAGGGAAAAAGGTACTCAACCCCTTTAAAGCCCGCCTTTGCGGCGGCCTCAAAGCGATCAAGAAAATCGACTTCAGTGAACAGCATACTGAGATTCGCGGCAAACTTAGCCATAGTGTTCTCCTAACGTTTTAGCGTCTTAATAACGACTTCAGCGACTTGCCTGAAAGCACCTCGGTGCCTTACGTCAGGCTGGCAATAGAACTCGGTGCATCGGTAAGGTTTTCAGCTAACGCTTCGAACTCATTAACCCCATCAAGGTCAGTGCCCATCGAGATATTGGTAACGCGCTCGAGAATGATTTCCACCACGACCGGCACACGGTATTGGCGCATTAGCTCACGCGCTTTCTCTAACGCAGGTGCAATCTCATCGGGTGTAGTGACACGCAGCGCTTTACAGCCAAGGCCTTCAGCAACCGACACGTGATCTACGCCGTACTCAGCGAGCGCCGCTTCTTCGTCGGTGTAGTTAATGTTCTTGAACGAGAGCTGGACACAGTAGTCCATGTCGAAGCCACGCTGGGCCTGACGAATCAAACCGAGGTAGGAGTTATTCACCAGCACGTGGATATACGGCAAGTTAAACTGTGCCCCAACCGCTAGTTCTTCCACCATGAACTGGAAGTCGTAATCGCCAGACAGCGCAACCACTTCGGCATCAGGGTCGGCACGGCAAACACCCAGTGCTGCAGGCACTGTCCAGCCTAGTGGCCCAGCTTGGCCACAGTTAATCCAGTGACGAGGCTTGTACACATGCAGGAACTGAGCGCCGGCAATCTGCGACAAACCGATCGTGCTGATATAGCGTGCATTTTTACCAAAAACCTTGTTCATCTCTTCGTAAACACGCTGCGGTTTCACCGGCACGTTATCGAAGTGCGTTTTGCGCAGTAGCGTGCGCTTACGCTCCTGACACTCTTGTGCCCAGGCACTACGGTTTTTAAGCTGTCCGCTGGCCTTCATTTCACGAGCGACGTCGATAAACAGGTCTAGGGCAAGCTTAGCGTCAGAAACGATGCCGTAGTCAGGCCCAAAAATACGGCCTATTTGCGTAGGCTCGATATCAACGTGAACAAACTTTCTATCTTTTGTATACGTTTCAACATTGCCAGTGTGTCGGTTAGCCCACCGATTACCAATCCCCATGACAAAGTCAGAGGCCAACATGGTCGCATTGCCGTATCGGTGCGACGTTTGCAGCCCTACCATGCCTGCCATTAACGGGTGGTCATCCGGGATCGTTCCCCACCCCATCAGCGTCGGGATCACCGGCACCCCGGTTAGCTCAGCAAATTCAACTAATTGCTCGGCAGCATCGGCATTGATGATGCCACCACCAGCCACGATCAGCGGCTTATCGGCTTCGTTGAGCATCGTCAATGCTTTTTCAATTTGGGCACGAGATGCTGAGGGTTTATAAGCCGGAAGTGACTCGTAGGTGTCCGGATCAAACTCGATTTCGCTCATCTGTACATCGATGGGAAGATCGATCAGTACCGGTCCAGGACGGCTAGAACGCATAAGCTGGAAGGCTTTCTGGAATGCGCGCGGTACCTGGGCAGGTTCCATCACCGTAACGGACCATTTGGTTACCGGGCCAGCAATCGTCTGAATATCGACGGCCTGGAAGTCTTCTT
Organism: Vreelandella alkaliphila; assembly: GCF_016107625.1. GTDB lineage: Bacteria > Pseudomonadota > Gammaproteobacteria > Pseudomonadales > Halomonadaceae > Vreelandella > Vreelandella alkaliphila. The sequence goes on along the minus strand of NZ_JABASV010000014.1, from coordinate 72,845 downwards.
TATGCATCTTGGCGCGGGGAGCTTGGCCAGTGATACATAGAATCGGAATTGAATCAGCACTGGCAGAATACAGGCCCGTAATCATATCCGTGCCCGCGGGACCAGAAGTACCGATACACACACCAATGTTGCCAGCGGTTGTGCGGGTATACCCTTCCGCCATGTGTGAGGCGCCTTCCACGTGGCGTGCTAACACGTGATCTACGCCGCCCACTTTACGCATCGCAGCGTAGAAAGGATTGATAGCAGCACCTGGCACACCAAAGGCAACATCAACACCTTCTTTTTTCAGGACGTGAATGGCGGCTTCTGCAGCTGTCATTTTAGCCATCACAACTTCTCCTCGAAGAGTGAATACATTTAGTATTCATTTTTGTATTTAATTTTGTATACGAAACAATATTCAAAGTATGCGCCATCCGAAGCACTGTCAATATTTAATGGAAAATATTTCCACTAAATTCAGCAGACGCAATAAAAATCATTTTAAATCAAATATTTAATATGGATTATATTGAGTATAAACACGTACAAGGGAGCGCAAGTGTTACTAACGAAACGCTCTGGGTATTGGTAAAAACAGGCATGCCAATCGGACCGGTGCTTTTGCATCCAGTCCATACAGGGGGAAAATGGTGTAGATTTAATCCCGCACGCAGCGTGCTATTGCCGTCTGCAATACCTAGCCATCGCGTTTCGCAAGGGCTTGATCGTGCCCTAGCATATCGGAGATTGTTCTCGCGGCCTCTTGCACCAGCGCTTGCAGCTTGGTTCGCTCATCCTCGGCAAATTCATGCACAGGCACCATGATACTAACAACGCCCTCCACTACCCCATCATGGTTGTAGAGCGGGTAGGCAATCGATGAAATACCAAAGTGATAGTAAGAATCGGCAATGACATAACCACGCTGACGGTCTTCCTGAACTAAGTCCCATAGAACATCACGCCGGATGGGGGCACCGAGTTCTTTATTAAGTAGTTGGTCGTCAGGATAAAGCGATTCAAATTCCTCTTTTGAGAGATCAGTCAGAAGCAGTCGCCCTAGTGACGTGCAGTGCAGTGGAATTCGTGTTCCTACACTAACGCGACGAATTGTGGCGTTAGTGGCACCCACACGGGCCACATAAACGGCATCCCTTCCGTCGCGAACGGCAATATGACTTGAGCAGCCGGTCTGCTCGCATAGCGACTCAATAACAGGATGGCCTACCTGCACAACATCCAATGAGGCCACATATTCAAAGCCCAGTTTTAGCACGTTCACACCCAGCGAATACAATCCAGTGACCGGGTGATGGCGTAGAAACCCCATATGCTCCAAGGTCTGGACTGCGCGATACGACGTCGACTGGGGATAACCAACGCGTTTGACGATCTCAGCAAAACTCATTTCGCGATGATGACGATTGAGCTCCATTAAAATCGTCAGCCCGCGTTCAAGCGCGGGAATTAAATGCTTTTTTTCCTTATCACTCATGGCGGGTTAACTCACTTCGTTATTTGTATTATCGAGATAACGTAAAACCCCCAACGCCTGCGCAAATCTACCACTTGCCGATTGCCATTAATGATTTAAAGCAACATTGAGCATGCGTTAAGGAACTCAGCTAATACAGCAGCTATCACCACTAGAGCGCTAGAAGGTGTTAGCTGCTGACGTCACAACGAGCGAGCTAGTTACTCAGACCACTCTCCAATCAACCCGCGCTCTTCATCTGTCATATTGGTCATGTTGCCAAGGGGCATGTATCCACTGGCCACGACTTGCTGAATGCTCTCTTTGTGATGCAAAATTTGCTCAAGGTTATCGTAGGCAAAGCCCGCAGGAGGAGCAGAAAAACCGGGCTGTGTTGGCGATTGGGCATGGCACGCAACGCAGCGCTGCTCAATAACCGCCTGCACATCAGCAATATCTGTCCCACTCTCTGCACCAGCATTAGCTTGTTGGTTAGCTGGCATCCCTATCCAAAACGCCACCATAATCAAGAGGACACCTGCCGCAGGATAACCAGGCCGTATTTTCCCAGCATGCATCAACACGAAGTACTGACGAATTAATGCACCCGCAAAAATCAGCAATGCCATGATGACCCATGCATAGGCGTGAGAGTATGCAAAGGAGTAGTGATTACTGATCATTAATAAGACAACGGGTAACGTAAAGTACGTATTGTGTACCGAGCGTTGCTTACCACGTTTGCCGTCTAACGGATTTGGCGTTTCGCCAGCTTTCATCGCCTTAACAATGCGGCGCTGCCCTGGAATGATCCAGAAGAACACGTTGGCAGACATCGCCGTTGCCATAACAGCCCCGGTCAATAGAAATGCGGCACGACCTGAGAACATTTGAGTGCTCAGGTACGCCACCACCACCATCATGATCGCAACACCAATACTTAATAGGCCATCGCGCTCCATGTTGGGGCTGATGCGCTTACACATTTCGTTGTAAACCACCCAACCCAATAACAAAAAGGTCAGCGCCAAAACGTTGGCCTGCCAGCCGGTCATATTGGCAGCCCACTCCCAACTACTATTGGGATTAACCAAATAAAAGCCAGGATTAAACATGTACAAAATAATGAATAAAGCGAAGCCAGATAACCAAGTGGTATAAGCCTTCCAGAAGGACCAGTGGAGGTCATCAGGCAGCTTTTCCGGGCTAGTGGCATATTTCTGATTGTGATAGAAGCCGCCACCGTGCACGGCCCACATCTCACCAAACACGCCTTTTTTGCGGCAGTTTTCATCTTTGGGGGATTTTAAGCCATTATCTAGCATGACAAAGTAGATAGACTCACCAATCCAGGCAATCGCGGCAATAACGTGTAGCCAGCGAAGCATAAAATTAGAAAAATCAATTAAGTAGGACAGCATGTCGGCTTCCTCGCCTCATTTGTTTGTTGTTAGTCGGCAGCATTAGGTTTTTTATCAGGGCTATTTTTATCGGGACTATTGATTAAGTCTCTTTAGCTGCCGCGATACGTAGAGTAGGCATAGGGCGATAGCAGCAATGGCACGTGATAGTGCTGTGTGGCGTCATTGACCCCGAAGCGAAGCGGTATCACGTTTAAGAAGGCAGGCCCGTTATCCGCAACTCGGCCAGCCTGACTGGCGAAGTAATCGCCTGCATGAAACGCCAACTCGTACTCCCCTTCTTGTAGCTCGTCGCCATCTAATATGGGATGGTCACAGCGGCCATCATCATTGGTGGTTACCGTTTTGAGGAAGCTGCGTTCGCCGTTAACGACACGATACAGATCAATTTTGACTCCCTCGCCTGGGCAGCCTTGCGCAGTATCCAGAACATGAGTTGTCACGTAACCCATTGTTTTCTCCAATATTTTATTAATGTAATTAGAGCTATTACCCTGTTTTTTCCCAATGCCTTACTTACAATAAGTAGCTCAACAGTGGGTAAGACGCGGCATAGCCCAAAACCCAATGACTACATTTCTATATAAAAAATCGACACATTTCAAAGAATTTTTGTATACATTTTTATTAGGAAGCGTTGTTCACCCTTTCCAGCGCCAAAATTTTGACGCTACCTTAGCTACTCAGATTTTCTTTCCTAGGCGACGACCAGGCATCTATACACAAGCCCCTCCCTGGCAGAGATATTTAAAAATAAATTAAAAATCAAAAGCTTGAGCAAAAAATATGGTAGACGTAGCTGAGAAACCAGCATGCTATTTTTCGTATCAAGAAGCGCTATTAGCCAAATAGATGAGCATAAACAGGGCGAAATTATTTATTTTCAGCAGATTTTTTGTGTACAGTATTAACTTCAAAAATGAACAATAATTTCAAATCATTGAATACAACAACAATGGAGAGTCCCTCATGAGTGACGCAATTGCCTCGTCGGAAGAGCGAGCGCGAATAGATGGAAAGAGCACCTCCCTCTTTGATTTTTATGGAAAACCCAAATTCTTAAAGGTGCTGCCGCTTTCTCTTCAGCACCTACTGGCCATGATCGCTGGCGTGATAACACCGCCTATTATCGTTGCCGGAGTCGTTGGCGCGAGCGTTGAAGAAAAGCTCCTGCTTATCCAGATAGCGGTACTGGCATCAGGTGTCTGTACCGTGTTCCATCTATACGGTGTGTGGAAATTCGGTGCGCGCTTACCTGCTATCTTTGGTGTCGGCTTTGCCTACGTACCGACGCTTGTGGCAGTTGGCGCTCAGTACGGGATTGAAGGAATACTCGGCGCCCAGTTGATTGGCGGTATGACCATGGTCGTGGTGGGCTACTTCATCCAATATATACGCCACCTGTTCCCCCCTGTCGTGGCAGGAACAGTGGTATTGGTAATCGGTCTGTCGCTATATGACATCGCTATTCGCTATATGGCGGGCAGTGGAAACGTTAATGCTGCCAATTTTGGTGACCCCATTAATTGGATCGTCGCTGTCGTTACGTTGCTCACTGTCTTAATTGCAGCTCAATTTGGTAAAGGGGTGATTAAGCTCTCTGCCATTATTGTGGGCATTGTGGTGGGCTATTTACTTTCCCTATCGCTAGGCTTGGTTAATTTCGACAACGTAGCCAATGCATCCTGGGTAGCCGTTCCTAAACTAATGCCGTTTGAGATGGAGTTTCACACTGCGGCCATTGCTTCGATGGTCGTCATTTGTGTTATCAACTCCGTACAAACTATTGGGGATTTATCTGCCACAACCGTTGGCGGTATGAACCGTGAGCTAAAAACAAAAGAGCTTACCGGCGGCCTACTCGGCAATGGTTTAACCACTACCGTCAGCTCTTTCTTCGGCGCCCTGCCCACCTCTACGTTCAGCCAGAATGTTGGCATCGTAGCCATGACCAAGGTAATTAGCCGATACGTACTGGCGCTGGCAGGTATTTTTATGATTCTGGCGGGTCTCAGTCCGAAATTCGGCGCAATGATTACGACGATTCCTTACCCCGTTCTAGGTGGTGCAACAATTACCGTGTTTGGCATGATTACCATGACCGGCATCCAGTTGCTGGTTAAAGATGAGATGTCTGCGCGCAATATGACCATCGTCGGCCTTTCCCTAGCACTAAGCTTAGGCATCGCTGCAGAGCCATCAGCTATTGAGCAGTTTCCTGCGGTATTAAGAGACTTGATTGGCGGAGCGCCTATCGTTGTGGCCGCTATTACGGCTTTCACTCTGAACATCGTCCTACCCAAAAAATCTCTTTCAGATGAGGCTAAAGAAAGGGAAAAGATTGCTAACGAAGATAAAGACACTAAGGACGAAACCAATAACCAAGGTAATAACCTTAGCCAACGTAGCGTTCATGCCGAATAATGATGTGTTAATTAGCAACCAGACCATCATTTAAAACATGTACGACGCTTTAGAACTGCCGCTAGCCCGGCAGTTCTATTGCGTTATTGCAGAATACAATAATGATATTAATGGAGTGGCACATGCACCGCTTAAACAATCTAACAATGAGAATGAGCTGGTCACTCGTTTTATTCTCTTTTCTGACATTACTGCTACTACTGAGTGGCACCGGACTCTACGCGGTCAATCATAGTCAGGAAAGCATCGAGCAATTTACCAACGTCAATGTCAATCAACAATCGACACTGAACAGAACCAATTCATCGATACAAAATGTACGTTTACAAATGGGCCGCCTGTACCAAGAGCTGCTAGAGGCGCAACCTTCTCTTACTGCCGTTGAAAGACGCCAACGAGCTGATGAAATGCGTAATCTGCTTGAAAGCGCAGACAACGTGTTCGCTGAATTTCTTTCTTTATCATTCAACCCTTCTCATGAGCACTTCATTCGTGAAATAGAGAGTAGCTTCAATAGCATGATGAGTCACCAGCTACTCCCTCAACTTGACTCGCTTTACCAAGGGGACACGACTGGCTACCAACGCCTGCGCAATGGTACCCATGATGCCTATGACACTTTTTATCAAGATGCCGTTAATTTTTTTCATACGGTAGAAGACGAAGGTAATAAGCGTTTGGATAACTTCTCTTCAGTGGTCAACTTAGCTAATTCAACTATTATCAGTGTATTCATCATCGCGTTAATCATCACTGCCATTGTCTACTGGGGCGTAAGCGTCAACTTAATTCGCCCAATGCAACGCATCAACGAGCACTTTCAATATATTGCTAAAGGTGACCTTTCTAGAGAAATTGAAGTGCATGGCCGAAATGAAATCGGCATTCTCTTCAACTCACTACGTAACATGCAAAAAGATTTGTTGGAAACGGTGGCAACCGTGCGCCATAGCAGTGAAGAGGTTTTTGCAGGCGCACGGGGAATTGCGTTAGGCAACCAAGATCTCGCCTCGCGAACCGAGCGTCAGTCCGCGTCATTAACACAAACTGCCTCCAGTATTGAAGAAATGACGGCCACCATGGAACGCAACAGTGACAACGCAGCGCAAGCTAGCCGCGTTGCTCAAGAAGCTGCGCATAATGCACAGCAAGGTGGTGATGTCGTGACTCATGTGGTTAGTAAAATGCATGAGATACGTCGTAGCTCGCAACAGATTACCGACATTGTTGGCTTAATTGACTCAATCGCTTTTCAGACCAATATTTTAGCGCTCAATGCATCAGTTGAAGCAGCCCGAGCAGGTGAACATGGTCGAGGATTTGCCGTGGTAGCCAGTGAAGTTCGCCTGCTGGCAACCCGCAGCGCTGATGCCGCAGCGGATATACGTCAATTGATTGCAACGTCAGTAAGCCAAATAGAAGCAGGCACTCAGCAAGCGGATTTAGCCAGTGAGTCAATGGTCGCCATTATGGAATCCGTTAAGCGTGTTACCACTTTGATGGATGAGATCGCCGTCGCTAGCGAGGAGCAACGTGTTGGCATCAACGAAGTAAATAGTGCTGTTGGCGAAATGGAGCAGACGACTCAACAGAATGCCGCCATGGTGGAGCAAGCCAGCACCTCCGCCACTCAGTTAGAACATGAGGCTGAACGGTTAACCGAGGTTGTGCTTAGGTTTAAACTCAACGCCAGCAGTGAAAACACCCAATCACATACTCAGTTGACTTCGCTACCTCACCAAGCCGTACCTTGCACATAGAGCCAAACGCCATATACTGTATATATACACATATATGGAAACTCTAGTCCGTGCAGAGGTGGCAACTAATGGCTTCTTCCCCTTCCAGCGCTACCGTGTATAAAGGGCGTGGTGCGACCTACGACCCTCATAACCGCTTTTCGCCAACTTGCAGCGTGGTAGAGGATGATGGCTGGTGGCATGAGGAGGCCACTACTTCGCTTGCAACGGAGATACGCGAGGAACCCAGCAAGAGCGCGCTTTCCTGGAACCGTTCACCGGATTTACCTTTTGACCGCTCACTCAACCCTTTTCGCGGCTGCGAGCATGGCTGCATTTACTGCTACGCTCGCCCTTCCCACGCCTACTGGGATTTGTCACCGGGGCTCGATTTTGAAACTAAATTAATCGCCCGCACAGGACTAGTTGAGCACTTAACAGACGAGCTTAGCCACCCCCATTATGTATGTCGTCCTATCAACCTTTCCGGCAACACCGACTGTTATCAGCCGTTGGAAGCGAAATACCAAACAACTCGTCGTTTATTAGAGCTGCTACTGGCATGCAGGCATCCGGTCACCTTGGTTACTAAAAGCACGCTAATACTGCGGGATTTAGACCTGCTAGCAGAAATGGCCGAACATCGGTTAGTGCGGGTATTTGTTAGCCTGACAAGCCTGGATGCCAACCTAAAGCGTACCCTGGAACCCCGGGCGGCCTCGCCTCAGGCGCGCTTAAAAGTGATCCGCGAGCTCAACACCGCAGGCATTCCAGTGGGTACGCTGGTCTCACCGATTATTCCTGGCCTTACTGACCACGAAATTGAACGCATTCTTGAAGCGGCCAGCCGAGCTGGCGCGCGCACAGCAACGTGGATGCTGCTGCGCCTGCCCCATGAAGTCGCACCAATGTTTGAAGCCTGGTTACAAGCCCACTACCCTGAGCGAGCCGCTAAGGTAATGAGCCTGATTCGCCAATGCCGAAGCGGCAAAAACTACGATGCACAATTTGGTAAACGCTTCCGTGGTGAAGGTGTCTTTGCCGACTTGATCGCCCAGCGCTTTAATCGCGCCAGCCGCCAGTGGAACATGCAGCCACGCACCGAACAGGGCCTGAACACCCACGACTTTCGACCACCCCGGGCGCAAGGGGATTTATTCATTTAAGCTAAGCCTTTTGATGTAGTAGCTTCCCGCCAAAGGAAATTCAATGACATCGCTTAGCAAGACCAAATCAAGTTTTTACCGCCGCTTATATGTCGCGCATTTAATTGAGCAAGGCGTCGCAAGCGTACCAGCGTTAATTGAGGCCACCGGTATGCCTCGTCGTACCGCGCAGGATACTATCGCCTCACTTGCGGAGCTGGATATCGAGTGCGTATTCGAGAAAGGTGAAGGTGAACGCCATAATATTGGCCACTACCAGATACGTGACTGGGGGGCGATAGATCCTCACTGGGTTGCTGCTCATGCGGAACGGCTAAAGGTGGCACTTGGCTATTGCTGACGCACAAGTACTTAGCGAAAGGGCCGTGACATCAGGTCTACGGCCAACAGCGACAACGTTAGCAAAAACCAGCAACGAAACTGCACTGTCGATATACGGTTTCTAATTAAGCTCCCCAACCACATACCGGCTAATGCAGGGAGTACCGCGTACAGCGAAAGCGTCAGGTGCACGGTTTCCAAAGAGTGTTGCACCGCTAGGCTGCTGAGTAGCGCCAGGGTAGAAACCGTAAACGAGAGTCCCAATGCTTGGATCAGTTCGTTCCTTTCTATCCCAAGTGCCTGCAAATAAGGCACTGCTGGAAGTACAAACACACCTGTTGCCCCTGTAATCCATCCAGTCAAAAGGCCGATAATGGGTGACAACCAGGACTCATACTTGGGCAGAATATTAATCACAGGCGCCCAAAAAGAGTATATGGAATAGAGCATTAAGGCGCTTCCCAGACTAAACGCTGCCCAATCTGCGTCAAGCTGGCTCAATAGCGGCGCACCCAAAAAGGCGCCGACGGGAATACCAAGCATCATGCTAAAAAAGCGGCTTAGAACGTGCCAGTGATAACCGCCCTTCAAAAACTGCCAAATATTGGTAATTAACGAGGGCACTATCAATAATGCAGCGGCAACAACGGGAGAGTAAAGCGCCCCCAGCAGAGCCATAGCAACGGTAGGCAGCCCCATTCCGGTTACCCCTTTGACCAAGCCTGCCAGCAGGAATGCGCCCAACAACCAAATTAGCGTAGCAATATCGTTTGTCATGGCGACATTGAAGCGCGGCTGGAACCCCGCCACAATCAGGTATTTTCCTCTCAGGCTTCGGCTCAGCCTTAGGGTGAAATAGGAGCTTTTATGCGCTTGGATTTATCAGACCTTCATCTTTTTCTGTGCATTGTTGAAGCAGGTAGCATCACTCAAGGGGCCATGAATGCTCACCTAGCCTTGGGTTCTGCCAGTGAACGCCTGCGCCGTATTGAGGCTGATGTTGACGTCAAACTGCTTGAACGCCACCCCCGCGGTGTTATGCCAACAGAGGCTGGAGAAGCCCTAGCCCACCACGCTCGGCAAATGTTGCTGCAGCATAAAAAAATGCGCGGTGAGCTTAAGGCGTTTGCTAAGGGGCTGTCAGGAACGCTAAGACTACATGCCAATACTGCTGCACTTGCCTCGTTTTTACCTGGCAAGCTCGCGCCCTGGTTACAAGCCCACCCTTCGCTGCATATGGACGTTAAGGAGCGAACCAGCCTAGCGATCATTCAATCAATCCAGGCCGGCATTATTGAGGGGGGGGATCATCACCGATGTGGTTAACGCAGAGGACTTAAAACGCGACGTTCTGGTGCCTGACCATTTAGTCGTTCTGGTGGCCAAAGGGCATCCACTATCTAACCAATCACGGATTAGCTTTCACGAAGTTGTTGGACTGCCAATGGTTGGATTGAGCGAGGAAAGTGCGCTGCAAGCTCAAATCGAAGAGCAGGCTCGCCAGCTTGGGGCTTCATTAACCCTACGGATACGCATGAAAGGATTTGGTGAGCTGTGCAATTTGGTAGCCCACCAAGTAGGCATCGCCATTATTCCTAAAGGCATTGCGCAACAATGGCTACAGCGTTACGACCTTAGCGTTGTGAATCTAAACGACCCGTGGGCCAAACGGCAGCTGTGCTTGTGCTATCGCGATGAAGCATCACTGTCACCGGCTATGCAAAGCCTGTTTACTCATTTACGGCTTCCCTAAGCATTGAACGAGAACTACCCGCCGTTTAACTATCCGGCTCTGACCATGCTAATCGTGCGGCGTTAAGCGTCACGCTGAGCGAGCTTATTGCCATGGCGAGTACTGCGATCAACGGTGGTATGGCCATGACGACCACCACGCCAAGTGCCAGGGTGTTATAGAGTGCCGAGAAGAAAAGATTTTGCTCCATAACGCGCCGCGTACGCTTGGCAATGCTAAGCAATTTCACTACCCCACCAATCCCTGGCGTCATGAGTTGGGCGGATGCTCCCTCGCGGGCAGCTTCGCTGGCACTCCTTGGGGCAATGCCAGCGTCTGCTGCCGCCAAGCTTAGCGTATCGTTTAGGCCATCTCCCACAAACAGTGTTGGCGATGGTAACCCACGTAATAGCCGTGCCTTGGCTTCCGGTGAGCGCTGGGCATAGCAAGCTTCGCGCACCAGACCAACACGCTCGCCTAACCAACTAACCGCGCCCTGTCGATCACCACTGATCATTGCAACCAGATAACCTGAACCTAGCAGGTGCTTCACGCTTAGCTCCGCATCGTCGACGGGTTGATCGGTCAGGTAGAACGTCGCCAGCCAGCCTGACTCATCCGCCAGCATTACTTGGGAAGCAAAAGCCAGCGCGGCCTCTTCCGCTTGGGAAGGAACATCAACCTGCTGTCGTGTCAGCCAACCGACGCTACCTATCATCAGACATCCACCGTTTACAAGGCGAACACGGCGTCCTTCCCCGGGGAATTCATCAACATCTTCTATGCAAGGCTGAAAGCTGTGTTGATCTTGGCCACCAGACCAGCGCGCCAATGCTTGCGCCAACGGATGTTCGCTCCCGGCAACAGCGCTGGTGAGCTTGTGCTGCAGCTTGTGTTCATCCATGCCACCCCGTGCTTGCCAGTGCAGTACCGCATGGCATCCTGTCGTTAAGGTTCCGGTTTTATCCAGCGCTACTGAACGAATACGCGCCAAGATTTCTAGCGCGGCGGGGTCACGCAGCGCAATACCTTGTTGCATAGCCTGACCGCTACCGGCAAGACTAGCCAAAGGCACCGCCAGCCCAACGGCACAGGGGCATGCCACCACGAGCACTGAGAGCGCACGCACCAATGCATCCTCCCAGCCCAATCCAACGAGTAGCGCACCAAGCAGCGTCACTAGCGAGAGCACAAGTGCCAAAGGACTTAACCAGGCGGCAAAACGGTCGGCTAGTTTCTGTAGTTGCCCTTTTTGGGCCTGATAGCGGCGCATTTCATGACGCAGTCGATCCAATCGGCGTTTACCAACCCCCGCAGTGACCTGCATTATCAGTGGCGTCGTGCCTAGGTAGCGGCAGCCGGCATACACTTTCTGCCCTGCAGTGAAGTGACGTGGCAAGCTTTCACCGGTCAGAGAGGCATTATCAATCCAACCGGGAGCATCAAGAATGCCATCAAGCGTCACTAACTCCCCCGGCGCTAGCTTAACGCGCGTACCCGCGGCCACATTATTAATAGGAAGTAAGACCCAGGCCCCCTTTTGCCAAGCGCTTATAGCCGCATCTGGCAACGCCAGTGCATCCAGCGCTTTCAGTCCACGGTGTCGGCACAGCGTTTCTACCAGTCGCCCAACGAGCAACAGCACAATCAGCATAACCGCCGTATCGAAATACACCTCCGACGAGCCGCGCCACAACAACCCAATCGACACACTCATTGCACCGACCGCGCCAAGGCTAACCAGCACATCCATCCCTGGGCGTTTGGCAAGTAACGTGCGCCAGCCTGCTCGGTAAAACGGCAAGCCCGAATACACCACTACGGGTAGCGCAAATGCACCCGATATCCACGCCACTACTTGCTCTATCGATGCGCTCGGTAGCGCTCCCACATAAATAAGCAGTGATGCCAACATGGTCCACATACCGAAAGCCGCGCCTACTAACAACCGCAAGGTAAGGTAGCGGCTCTCCTGCTCAAGACGATCATGGGCATCATCAACAGCTTCTAATTCAGTTAGCCGATAGCCCAACCGTTTGACTACCGGCGCAAGCTCCGTCAGATCGACTGCGTCTCGCGCACCTTTCACCCACACGGTTGCCGTGGGGTAGTGGACGCTAACGTCGATGACCCCAGGCAGACGTGCTAGCGCCCCCTCTACTGCCAGAGCACAGCTGGTACACCACATACCATGCAGGGTATAGAGGGGATTGTTATGGCTAGATGTTTTATCGTCTTCTGGCATCGAGCTAACGTGGGTGTTATGACTTATAGACAAGGCGGCACACTGATAATCGGCATACCCGCAAACACCACACCGAAAGCGGAAAACAAATATAGCCACGCCGAGACAGTGGCATGAAAGCGCTGACGGCCTTGATGCTGCTTCGCCACTTGGCAACTCCCCCAGGCAAGCGCCACAAGCCCTACGGCAGTAATAAGACTAACACCACCTAGCGCGGCATTAAGACCTGTAAGCGCTCCCGCTTCTGGCGATGGTGGCGCCACCGCACAGGCTACTGAAAGGCCGCTATAAACCGCCACAAACCATAGGCTCCATAGCGTTAGTCCGATAATTAAGTGGATGGGATGAGTAAAATGTAGTCGTACCATCACCATTATCCTCCTATCACCCGAGGCAGTATCGCCAACGCCCCGACTAACAACCAGAATGTGACCACGTTATAGCGCCAAAGTAGTGCCACTACGGCGGGTTCAAACGGCGCATGCGCACCCACGTAGCCATAACCAACGCGCATGCCTTGCAACACCGTTAAAATAACCGCTAGGCCACCATGAAAAAGCGCGTAAACAAGCCCCACCAGCATCACCGCATCGTGGGTGGTTTGGGTTGGTGAAAGATCGGCTCGCCACAGCGCCCAGCCAGCGAGCCCCACTTGAAGCGCGCCTAACGCAGCGGCTAAATAGAGACTTGCTCTTAACCCTGCATCACGCTGCTGACGCAGCCCGCGCACCAGCTTCTCTACCACCACGCACCCCGCTAAAACCGCCCCGCCAGCTATGCCCGTTATCAGCAGAGACAGAGGCGGTGTATCTGGCATTTGCCACTCAGGCGAAACAGTCCATAGATAAAACCAGCCAAACAGATAGGAAAGAAAGAACGAACCGTTGGCAATTAAAAACACCGCCATTGCCCAAAGCCCAGGGCCATCCATCGTACGTGAATGGAGCGGCGGATCGCCTGGCTTCACGCCGGCATCAGGAGCCGCATTCGGGTGTGCACCGTTCTCCCACGACCAGCGCAGTAGAAACACGCCAGCAATCACTACAAAGATGCCCGCTAGCGCATAGACACGGGTTAATAAACTAATGCACACCACTGCCAGCGCTGCTGCGGCAAACAGCGGCCACCAAGAGTTACCAGGCAGGTGAATGATTTCGCGCACTTTGCCAGTAATCGGGTCGGTGCCCCACATTTCACGCCGGCCGTGGGAAGCCACCGCTAAGCCGTGCATACCCTTCGCCATGGTATGTGGCAAATTCGGGTCATCCCACAACGGATGCCGTGTTTCTACAGTAGGTAAGCTGACAAAGTTATAAGCGCTTGGGGGCATCGAGTTAGCCCATTCCAGCGTATCGGCATTCCATGGGTTCTGTTTGGCGGGTTTACCAAACCGGAAGTGCAGCGCGATATCCAGCAACACCATGGCAATACCCGCCGATAGCACAAAGCTGCTGACGGATGAGAGCAGGTTATAAATCTCCCACCCGGAGCCAGCCTCATAGGTATAAACACGCCTTGGCATACCTAAAAGGCCCGTCCAATGCATAATCAGAAACGTACCGTTAAAGCCTAAAAAGGTTAGCCAGAACCCCCAACGCCCGAGGCTTTCAGATGGCATACGCCCGGAAAATAGCGGCAACCAGTAATAAAGCCCGGCAATGAGTGGGAAGAACATGCCTCCCACCAATACATAGTGCATGTGGGCCACCACAAAGTGGGTATCGTGCACCTGCCAGTTAAATGGCACTAGCGCCAACATCACCCCGGTTAAGCCACCGCAAACGAAAATAATCAAAAAGCCCATCACCCAAAGCATGGGCAGTTTCATTTTAGGTTTACCTAGCCAAAGGGTAGCCAGCCAAACGAACACCTGAATCGCCGTTGGTACCGCCACCAGCATGCTAGCCGCCGAGAAAAATGCCTGAGCCAGCTGCGGGATACCCACTGTAAACATGTGGTGTACCCAAAGCCCAAAACTGATAAAGCCCATAATAGCGATGGCAGCTACCACCCACCCATAACCGACAATAGGCCGCCCGGCAAAAACCGGTATTAGCGTGGAAACAATGCCCGCGGCAGGTAGAAAGATGATGTAGACCTCAGGGTGACCAAACAGCCAAAACAGATGCTGCCACAGGATGGGGTCGCCGCCTCCCGCAATCTGGAAAAATGGCATACCCACGGCGCGCTCAAGTTCCAGTAAAACGCTGCCAAGTATCAACGGTGGAAACCCCACCACGATCATCAGCGCCATGGCCAAGATATACCAAGCGAACAACGGCATTTTATGCAGCGCCATGCCCTGAGTGCGAGTACGCAATATCGACACTACCAACTCGACACCCGCAGACACTGCGGAAATTTCCACAAACGTGATGCCTAACAGCCAAAAATCCGAGCCCAGATCAGGCGCGAACTCTTTGCTACTAAGCGGGGTGTACATAAACCAGCCGCTGGAAGGCGCCATTTCAATAATCAGGCTGGAAGTAAGAATAATCCCGCCAAATAAATAGCAGAAATAGCCAAGTGATGTTAGCCGAGGGCAGACCAGGTCGCGGGCACCAATCATCTTTGGGATCAGGTAAATCGCCAGCCCTTCCAGCATAGGAATAGCGAACAGAAACATCATCACCGTGCCATGCATGGTGGTGACCTGGTTATAAATGTCTGGCGACATAAAGTTTTGGTCGGGCATCGCTAACTGGGTTCGCACCAGCATTGCTAAAATGCCGCCAATCAGGAAAAACACCATCCCCGTGACCATAAAACGTAGGCCAAGCGTGGTGTGGTTGACGATAGTTAAGGACCTTAGACCTTTGGGGTTCCCCCAAATGGTGTGCAAGTCTTCGTGCAATTGCTGCGGGTCATGCTCAATGGCTTCTTGATTGACACTCTTCATGGTGACAAGGCCTCCAGCCAAGCACCCAGGGCATCCAAGGTGTCCGTTTCAATTTCACTGTGGGTAGGCATCTTATTGCCTGGCTTTAGCGTTTGGTGATGCTGCAACCAGCGACTCACCGCCCCCTCTTCCATGGCAATCACCCCCGCGCCTAGCGTGGCGCGACCGCCCACATCTGAAAGCGTTGGCCCAATGCCCCCTTGGCTAACGCCCTCTACCTGGTGGCAGCGGGCACAATGCGCCATAAAAGCATCTCGCGCGTCGTCGTAAGTAGCATCGGCAACGGCCAGTTCGCTAAGCGTCGCCTCTTGTCTTGCAGTTAACCATGCCTCGAACTCGCTGCGTGGCAAGGCCTCCACATGCAATTGCATATGGGCATGGCCCACGCCGCAAAGTTCGGCACACTGCGCACCAAACACCGCGGGCTCATCGGCTTGTAAACGAATTTTATTTACGCGACCCGGCAACATATCTATTTTCCCCCCCAGCCGGGGCACCCAAAACGCATGAATCACATCGGCACCACTGACATGAAAATCTACTGGCTCTCCAGCAGGCATCACCAGTTGATTAGCGGTCACAACCTCACCGCCTTCAGCATCGGGATAGCGCACTTCCCACCACCACTGATGGCCAATCACCTCGATAACTTCTGGCGGTTCGCTCATGGGTAGCGTTAGCATCTGCTGGCCGGCGGGAACGCCAAACAGTAGCAGCGCGGTAATGCTGGCCACAGGCAACATAATGCCGCCGCCAATAATCCATCGGCGAGCGATACGGCGCTCCTGGGCAGGTGTGCGTTCCACATTTCTTGGTTTAAAGGCGTAAAGCCAAAGAGCTGTCACCCCAATCAGTACAAGGGTGGCAAATCCGAGCATTACCCACCAAATTAGCCGCACGTCTCGCGCAGCAGGCCCAGCAGGGTCTAAGATAGATCTATCACCTGTGCAGCCCGCTAAGCTCACCAGTAAGAAAGTCCCAAGCAAGCATGCTGTTCGCTGGCCCCATCGCGACGATAAATATGAAATGATGGTGGACGTTACGCCATTACGTTCCCTCATTTGCAATTTTCCTGGCATGCCGTTGGTCTGAATGACTTTTTCGCTTTGTCTAACCACAGGAAGTGACCATGACACTTACTCCCCAACGCTCGATAAAAAGCCGTGCCGCGCTGGCTGGCCATCCGCTTCACCCAGTGATGATCCACTTTCCTGTGGCCGCACTGATGGCGCTGGTCGCCAGCGACCTGGCTTACTGGTATACCCAAGACCCATTCTGGCTGCGCAGCGGTTTGTGGTTGGCGGGGGTAGGCGCGTTTGGCGGCTGGATTGCTTCGGTAGCGGGCATTATTGACCTGGTCACCATGGCGCGGATCCGCCGCCTGATCACCGGCTGGAGCCACGCGATTGTGGCCGTTGTTATGCTTTCCCTGGCGTCGCTTAATTGGCTTCTGCGCTTTAATGAACCTGGCGCGGTACTGCCCTGGGGGCTGGCCATTTCGCTGGTCACTGCCTGCCTGATCGCGCTGGCAGGCTGGCTGGGCGGCCAGTTGGTATACGAGCATGCTGTCGGCGTCGACGTTGAGAAGTCGCCTTAACAGTGCAATGTCGGCAATAGTAGTGTTGGCACTTAAGGGAATAATCTTCATCGCGTTAACTCCAAGCCAGCGGTTTGGAGAGCACAAACCCAAGCACACCCAATATCCCCGTTAACGCGAGGATTAAGGCGCATAGACTGGCAACTTTTACGCCTTTGAAAATCCCCATTTCCAGCCGCAAAATCAGCCAGCCGAAACAGCCGTGAGCAGCCACCATTAGCACCACGGCACCTAGTTTAAGAATTAACCACCCCCCGAGAAGGCCATGCAGCAGAAACAGCAGCGTGCCCGACGCGATGGCGACCAAGGCAGCAGGTGTTGCAATGGAGTTATAGAAGAAACGTGGTATGGGAGGCGTGCCTTGCGCGAATCCAGCGTCTTTACGCAGCTGGAGCGCATGCAAAAGCAGAGCGGGTAAATAGAGAAGCGCGCCGCACCAGGTAACTAGCGCGGCGATGTGCAGCAGTTTTAGCCATGGCATTGAGGCTTCCTTGCGTTGCGTAAGGCGATAACGGGATTCACCCCAGATAACCTTAGTTAACAAAAGCGACTCTAGCTAGGCAGGATAGCGAAGATAGGCAGTTATCATCAGTTAAAAGCCCGCGTTAGGAGATATAGCGAGGGCTACTCCACAGCGATTTCGTAACCGGTGAATTTACGCAGATTAATAACCCCGGTATCAAAGATCAGGTACTGCCCTTTTACACCTTGAAGAGTACCTTCAATCAGCGGCTGCTTATCAAAGTTATGGGACGTCACCTTACTCGGAAAAGTCGCCACGGGATAATGAAAGTCCAGTGGCGCTTCATCCAGGGTACGAATGGCATCCGCACCGTGCACGTCACGTAACTGCCCTAACCCATCGGCTAACAGGTTAAAAAGACGGTCACGCTCTGCGCACAAATCCAATGGCTTCACCTCGCCTTTAAGCATGGCACGCCAGTTAGTTCGGTCGGCCACCTGCTCTTTAAAGAGCATTTCGACAAAACCAGACTGTTGCCGGGTATTTACCTCAAGAATGGGCAATGCCTGAATGGCCCCTTGGTCCAGCCAGCGGGTTGGCATTTGCGTTTTGCGGGTGATACCTACCTTCAAACCGGATGAGTTCGCTAAGTAGACAATGTGTGGCTGGAAGCAGTGCTTTTCACCCCACTCGGGGTCCCGGCAGGTGCCCTGATGATAGTGGCACGTCTCGGGTTTCATAATGCATGTATCACACTGGGCTAAACGCTTAAAGCAGGGGTAACAGTAGCCTTGAGCAAAACTTTTTTTGGTTGCCCGCCCGCAGTGGGTACAAGCAATAGCGCCGCTCCAGGCAAGTCGCATCGGTGAGCCGATACGCTCATTCAGTGGTATTCGATGGTCGCCCGCGCGAAGGTGATACACCACCCGATCATCTTGGCGGCTAGGTAAGTCAGCCGCCATTTTTTGCAAACATCCTTGCACCGGGGATGCTACCGAGGCAAACAGATCATCAGTCACGCGTAGCATCCCGGGCAAGGCCTGCCATTTCAGGGGAAACACCGGCACCGGTCGCGCCAGCACCACAGGTACGCTGCTCCAGATAGCCGACACGGCTCTCTTCAGGAACGTTATTCTCCACCTCAAAACGCATCACCGCCTCCAGGCACAACTCGGTCTGTTCTGGCGTTAAATACCGGCCATCGGGCCATTTGCGCAACGCCACTGCCTGCTTAAGGCTTTCATAAATGGCGGGCGTCATTTGGTTAATCATTTTATCGAAGGTCATGTCACTCATCGTAGGCACCTTTAATGTTTGCTTCGTTTGGATGAATAATACCAGCCTGTGACCAGCCCCACGAGCAGCCCGCCCAAGTGCGCTTCATTCGCTACGTTGCCAAAGCCCACGCTACCGGCAATATCGGTCATGGTGAACACCATCCAGCCCAGCATGAAGACGACTAGCATCTGGGGGACGAAAAATCCGCTTTGCGGGGCACGATAGGACATCAGCCACACATGGGCCAGCAAGGCGTAAACCACACCCGACATACCGCCAAACAGCACTGTGCCAGTGACATATTGCGCAATGTTAGCGCCAATACCGGCAACCAGAAGCAGTAGCAGCATGGTACGACTACCCTGAAGCTGCTCGATTTGACGCCCGAAGTACCATACCCACATCAGGTTGAAGATCAAATGCATCCAGCCAAAGTGTAAAAACGCAGGCGACAGTAAGCGCCATACTTGGCCAGACGTTATTGTGTCACTAAGGTTGCCATATACGAGCTGCCCACCTGAAACGCCCACTGGCACGATGGTGAGCCCTACAATTAGTAAGTCGCCAAATACCCCTGTTAGGGCAAAAACAAATAGGCTAATACCAATCATCAGCGCTGTAACCGGCACTTGGCGCAACATCGGCACCAAACGATTCATCCCGCTTCGGTGGGTGGGTCGAACAGTCGTCGTAATCAGAGGCTCACCTCGCTCCCAGCGACTCACCAACGATCTCATTTCATCATGCTGGCGCGGGTCGGCAACCCATAGCAACTGGCCATCTGCTTCATCGGTAATGCGGTGACCAATGCGGTAGTGCCATAGCGCTTTACGCAGCTCTTTTGTGTCCGCGCCCGTGGGTAAAAGCATTACTGGATGCATGGCAGGTTCCTTTCAACCAATAAGAATCGGCGTAACGTTACGCCGCGTCACCAACGGATAGACGAAAAAAATCCGGCGGAGGGGGCCGCCGGATCAAAAAGCAAGGGATCATTCAAGGGAACACTTACTCTGATAACCGACAACACCGTTAGTTCAGCTATTTTGAAAAAAATATGTAACCGTGTGTAAAGCTGAAAAATATCGCTATTAATCAAAATCTATTTCCCACGGTTTAGGCAGTGCACGCTCCTCTTTCGGCACCTGTATCCACACAAAATGATCGGCATTGAGCCGCGCTTCTCCGCTCCAGCGATAAGCCACTAAACGGCCAAATTTCACCGCACTATAATCCAAGCAGGCAATGTTGTGTGCTGGTAAGGCGGGAATACCCTCGCACCAGTAATGGCCAATAAATAAAGGTGGCTGTTCAGGGCCGTAATAACTAAGGCGCTGACGTTCAGTATCGGTCAGCGCTCTGGTCTCTAAGTCACCAGGAAGGTTATCTGGCTGAAATACCACGTCCCCCCACTGCTGGGGGTTCGCTGACCAAAAGTGCGCACGAAAACTCTGCCTAGTAAAGCCATCGCCTGAGTGTATCGCAATGCCTTTTGGTAACGGTATATGAGGCCCACGGGTTAGGCGATCAAGTATACGAAAGGCTTGTGTAGAGGGGTCAGTGGACTCAACCAGAAAGTGGTTGTCCATGCAGGCGTTGGGCGCACGCTGTTTGAGCTGTCGAATCAACTCGTCATCCCAGCAGGCATGCACCACACGAATCCCATCCAGCTCCAGACATAGCGGAATAGTCTTAAACCACGCCAGGGTGTCTTCCCACTCGTTTGTATAATCGCGGTACTGAGCCAGCGTGTCTTCAATAATACGATTATGGCGCGGCGTATGTTCGCGCAGCCAGCGCTTGTTGCTACCAGGGGGCGCAGGGTGCGTATAGGCCAGGGCATTATATTCATGATTACCCATGACAATATATGCTTCGCCCTCTTCAACCATTCTGCGCGCGATGGTAACCGCTAGACGAATACGGGGGCCACGATCAATTAAATCACCTAAAAAGATCACTTTTCGTCGTGGGTGACGATACACCCCACCCCGTTGATGATAGCCAAGCCGCTCTAATAACGCTGCCAGTGTTGCACCACAGCCATGTACATCCCCGATTAAATCGTAGCCCTCCATATTAATCCCCTAGCCGATGGCTCCAGCCGAGTTTACTGCGCAACACTTCATAGAAGTTATGCCCAATAGGATGCACGAGCTGAACGCGCTCTGGTTTTCGTTGAATAACGAGCACATCGTCAGGTTTAGCCACGGCACGAGTTTGTCCGTCGCAGCTGATATGGGGATAGGTCTGATTGGTTTCACCAATGTGAACACGGATTTCACTGGCAGCGTCAATCACAATAGGACGACTCGACAGCGTATGGGGGAACATGGGCACCAACGTCACTACATCCAGCTTGGGGTGCATGATTGGCCCGCCGCCAGAAAGTGCATAGGCAGTTGAGCCAGTGGGCGTGGCAATAATTAAGCCGTCACTACGTTGGCTATACACAAACTGCCCATCAATAAACAGTTCGAACTCAATCATACGCACCGCTTTACCTGGATGAACCACCACTTCATTGAGCGCAGCACCGCTACCCACCGCTTTACCGTTTCGGTACAACACGGCATCTAGCAAGAAACGTTCTTCAACTTCAAACTCTCCCGCCAGCACTTCGCCAACCCGACTTTCTAGTTCATCAGGAGAAATATCCGTTAAAAAGCCTAACCGCCCCCGGTTCACGCCTAACATCAACGTACCGCTAAGACATAGCGTGCGGGCAGCCCCGAGAAGGCTACCATCCCCCCCTACAACGATGACCAAATCGCACAGCTCCCCCAGCATGCGGCGGCTGGCTTCAGGCAGTCCATGGTTCGGTAACACCGTTGCGGTCCGGTCTTCAATCAGAACTTTATAATCGTGGGCAACTAGATAGCTGACCAACCGCTTAAGCGAATCGACCACTTTGTCACTGCCTAAACGGCCGATTAAGCCGATTGTTTTAAAGGACGTCGCTTTAGAGGACGTCGCTTTTTTAAGGGGCGCTTCTTCTAAAGGCTGCGTGCGTTCGGCCTGGCTCAAGGGTGCTAAACCTGACGATGGGGTGTTAGACATGGACAACTCTCGCTGGCATCAGCCCACATTATGGAGAGTATGAGGGTGTCGAGCAAATTGCCCAGCGCAACGCGAAACCGCTGGCTACTCTGGGCAAAAACAATAGCTTGAATTAGTTAGACAGATATAGCGCGACGACGCTGCAACCACCAGTGATTTAACCACAGAGAAGCGGCCATGATAGCGGCGCCCAATAGTAGCTTGCCTATATCTGCATCCCGGTTCCAAATCACCAGATTAACCACCAAACCAGCGGGCACCAGCGCATTGTTCATTATTGCCAGCGTTCCTGCATCGACCTTAGTGGCTCCTTGGTTCCAAGCGAAATAACCCACGCCAGAAGCGACTAGCCCAAGCCATGCCAATACACTCCACTGCACCGGTGTACTGGGCAGCGCTGCCGCATTACCAAACAGCAAAAAGGCAGGGAGTGCCACTAGCATTGCGCCGATAAAGAACCAGCCAAAAACGTTATGCCACGCCAAGGTGGGCGGCAAATCGGCTGCGAGACGACGATAGCCAACCTGACCTAACGCAAAACAGAGATTAGCCCCCTGCACTACCAAAAAGCCCATCCAGAACCCACTATCAATACCATCGTAACGAATGACGCCTGCTCCGATCACCGCCAATAGTGCGGTTACTAAATAAATAGGCGTGAAGCGCTTAAACATTAGGTCATCTAGAAGTGCAATATAAACTGGCGTGAAAATCGTGAATAACAGAACCTCAGGAACCGATAGCAGTAAAAACGAGTGATAGAAGAAGGTGTACATGACACCTAACTGCACCGCACCCAGCGCCATTAACGCTAAACGCTGTTTTCCACGCAGCAAGCTGGGCCGTAAAAATGGCAGGAACACCAGCATGGCGAGCGTTACCCGTACAAGCACCGCAAAGTAGCTGTCTACTTGGCCTGCCAGATATACACCAATCAACGAGAATGAGAACGCCCACAGCGCCGTCACGCCAACAAGGTAGCCCATAGTAAACCCCACCAAAAAGAAAAGTTGACAGGGATTATACGCGCTTCACAACAACTGCCAATGGGCTAGACGAAGAATCGCTAGCTTAGTGCTTTTTTAACCATATAAACGCATGCACTACGCCAGGAAGCCAGCCCAACAACGTCAATACAACACTAAGAGCAACACGTTTTGCCCCGCCCTCTGTTAACCCAACGGCCAAAGGCGGTAGCAAAACAGCTAGCGCGCGGTAGGCAAACAGAACCGATGACGGTTGAGACGATGCTGGCGCTGCTTCAGAAGCAATGGGTGATGGGGCTTGATGCTTAAGCGCACTATCAGCCTCATTTGTTTGCGCGGTAGGCGTAAAGTGCTCTACCGCCGCTTGCGCTTGCTTAGCTTGCTGCTTCTCTTTAGCTAGTGCTTTTTGGTGAGCCTCTTTATCAATTTTCTGCTCTAACGTTTCCGCGCCGTCTGCCAAATCATCGTGATGGCGCTCCCAGTCTTCCCAATCATGTGGTGTACCGGATTTTGGACGCTGGCTTCCTGCCCCACGAGCTCTCTCCCACGCTTTTTCTTCTAATGTGTTGGGCCGTTCAGGGTCTCTTTCTATGCCAACGCCTTTGCGATTGAGGTATTCACGTGCGTCCATACTGACTCCTTGCAGCTTCTGAAATGAAGCAAAGCGTTGAATGTATCAATAATAAGGACAACGCAGGGTGAGTTAAATCTTCTACATTAATAGAATTATAGGTCTCGTGGCTCATGGCTCTTGTGACTCATAGCTCTTGTGATTCATGGCTTTCATGCCACAAGCGGTTATTGCTCTACTCTCTTTAAGAGTGAAACTGCGCGTATTACGTCAAGGAGTGTCAAGATGAATAATAGAACCCCCGATACCGTACGCGATGTCATGTCACGGGACTGCTACCGCGTCACTGGCCAAACCTCTATCACCAACTTAGCCCAAGGTTTGGCATTGCATCGCTTACCAGGCGCTCCAGTGGTAGATGCGTCTGATCGGCTGATTGGTTTTATATCCGAACAGGATGTGATGGGTCGCGTATTGGACAGCATCTACCACGATGATGAAGCGCCGCTGGTACGTGAGTTAATGCGCCAAGACGTGCTCACCACAACGCCCAATAAAAGTATCACCGACTTAGCACAGGAAATGCTCGGAGCAAAACCAAAGGTTTATCCCGTTGTGGAGCAGCAACGCCTAGTGGGGATTGTCACGCGCCGCGACATCTTAATGGCGCTGCTAACGATTCGTCGACACTAACTATCACCGTACTACCTATCGCCGTACTATCTATTGCCGTACTACGTCAGAAAACGACCGATTGATAAGCAAAAAAAAACCGCTGCTTGATAAGCAGCGGAAGCAAGGGATCGAAAACAATAGCCAGAACAACACTATTAACGACTGCTATCGCGATGTTGCCTGTACACACTCTGACACCTTGCAGGGGAAAAGTTCGCAAAACTGCAAAATTTTCGTCTTAACGAGCAGCAGGCGTATACTGTCGTGCATTGTTAAACGAATGCTGATACTGATTTTGCAGGGAGTGTAGTATGGCGCTGTACCTATTAGTGTTTGGCGTCTGTTTGCTGGTAATAGGTGGCGTGCTGGTAATATTAATGACCGTAGGTACGCCACGCTACCGCACTGAGCCTAACGACCTGATCAATTTGTTCGACAAAGCGCTGGAAAGCAGCATCAGCGAAACGGAGTGGAATGCCATCATTGGCTACCCCATTCGCCACGATGAGTACCTGGATAATGTCCGCCGTCGTGCATCACATTTAATGGACATCCACGGGCGCCATTGGCAAATTGCTCGAAGCAAACCGTTACTTAACCAAGAGGGTTACGCGGAACTGAAAGCATTACGTGATCATTTAGCGGCACACACAGCGCTGCGCCAGCGGTAAACAGGCCAGTAGTGCCGAGGAGACCTCATGCCGAGTACTATTCGTCAAATCCCTTTAGAAAGTGCCACAAAGCATCACTCCCACGATTTTCACCAAATAGTCATTACGCTGTGCGGCTCTTCAGAATTTGAGATTGAAGGCCTAGGTGGCCGGGTAAACGCATTTTCAGGCTGCATTGTTCCCGCGAATCATGAACACTTCTATTCAGGTAACGGCTACAATCGTCAACTGATACTGGACCTGCCTGAAGATGCACCTGCCTTAACGGGCGAACACCGCGAATTAGTAGCACTGTTTGATGCGCCGCGTTTTTTTGCACTCGACAATCCATTGCGCCACTACCTTGCTTTCGTAGAAAGCGAGCTCGCCCAAGGATTTGACACGTCGGCAATGTCTTTCCAGCAAGATCGTCTTGCTGCCACGTTGTTAGGTTCATTAAAGGCTCGTCTGGGCGCATCAGAAAGCGCATCACAACGGCGGCTCAACCTTGATCAAATCGATCGATTTATTCGCCACCACTTGGCCGATGAGCTGAGAGTAGCTGATTTAGCAAAATTGGCCTGCCTCAGTGAGGCACATTTCTCTGAACGCTTTCGCGTCCAAACGGGCCTATCGCCCTGGCAGTATGTACGACGCCAACGCTTACACGCAGCCCGGCAGCTTGTATTACAAAGCCGTCTACCACTCACTGACATAGCCATTCAAACAGGCTTTGCAAATCAAAGCGCTCTTTCGCATGCTTTTCGGCGTAGTTACGGCTTGTCTCCCCGCCAGCTACGCCAAGGAGTAGGCGCAACCAATACACCGCTCGATTCGGCTACCCACTTAGCGCCGTCTTCAACATCCGGTGCAACCTCGTTAGCATCTTCCGCGCCCTCTTCAGGAGCAAGCGTTAAGACTGGCGCACTCTCATTTCGCTAGTGATGGAGCAGTTAGCTTAGGCACATGACTCGCTATTTTGCGTGTTGGCAGCCGTTTAGAGACTAAACTAAAGTCTTAAAAAGCGTTTCTTACCGAGAATTTGACACGTTTTGCCATGAAAACGACATACACCTAATGGCAGCTCGCTCTACATTCGACCGTTATCTTGGGCACAGCGCCCTACCATCGCTTTATTTCGGTTATTTGATTCAGCTTTTCGCTTTCTGTTTAGACTTATGGGGGCCTCAATGCTCAATGCCAAGAAAATGCGTGACCCTGTCATCTGGCAAACTGATCTTGATACGCTTATGGAGCGTATCAGTGATCACTATCTTGTCGATGAGGATGCCTTCGTCAGTGAGCTAATCAAGGTTCTCAACGCTGACAGTGACGATTTTGCACGAATTGAATCGAATACAGCGGCGCTGGTGCGTGATGTCCGCAAAATGGACACTGCTGTCGATACGATTGACGAACTACTGCAGCAATACAGTTTGGATACCCATGAAGGCTTAATGCTGATGTGTTTAGCCGAAGCCATGCTACGCATCCCAGATACAGCCACCGCCGATGCGCTAATTGAAGACCGACTTGGCCCTGCCGATTGGAAGTCCCACTTAGGTAAAAGCGAATCATGGATGGTAAATGCTTCAACCTGGGGCCTATTGATGACCGGGCATGTGTTAAAGCTCGATCACCCAAAAGAGGGCCAACCTGCTCACTTCATCAACCGCATGGTTAATAAAGTGGGTGAACCCGTTATTCGTCGCGCCATGATGGAAGCGATGAAAATCATGGGCAAACAGTTCGTGTTAGGGCGCGATATTAATGAAGCACTAAAACGCTCTAAACCGCTCTTCAATAAAGGCTATACCTACTCCTATGATATGTTGGGTGAGGCAGCGCGCACCCGTGCCGACGCCAAGCGCTACTATGATGACTATGCTCGCGCAATCGAGCAGGTAGGCAAAGCCTGCAAAACACTGGGTGATAAAACCCCTGCACCATCAGTATCTATTAAGTTATCTGCTCTCCACCCCCGCTATGAGTTTGGTCGCCGCGAGCAGGTACTTACCGAACTAGTCGATACGGTTATTAAGCTAGTCACTAAGGCTCGTGAACTCGACGTAGCAGTGACAATCGATGCTGAAGAAGTGGATCGCCTAGAGCTCTCTCTCGACGTTTTCCGCGCGATATATGAAAGTGATGCAGTGAAGGGATGGGGGCACTTTGGCCTTGTCGTTCAGGCATATTCGAAACGTGCGTTGCCGGTACTTCACTTCATTAACCGTCTGGCTGAACAACAAGGCGACGAAATTCCGCTACGTTTGGTTAAAGGCGCTTATTGGGATAGCGAAATCAAGGAGTCCCAACAGCTGGGGGTAGATGGTTATCCTGTATTTACCCGTAAAGCATGTACAGACGTAGCTTACTTGGCCTGCGCACAGTTCCTGCTATCCAATGATACGCGTGGGCGTATTTTCCCTCAGTTCGCAACGCACAACGCCCACACCGTCACGACGATTCTTGAACTCGCCAATCAAGATAGCCGCCCGTTTGAATTCCAGCGCTTACATGGCATGGGCGAAGCCCTTTATGACGCAGCCCTAGCACGCGCGCCAAAAGGCACTTACTGCCGAATTTATGCCCCAGTTGGTGCCCATAAAGACCTACTGCCCTACCTGGTACGTCGCCTGCTTGAAAATGGCGCGAACTCCTCTTTCGTTCACCAAATTGTCGATCCAGAAGTCCCTGTAGAGTCACTGTGCCAACACCCAATTGAAACGCTTCGTCAGCATAAAACGTTTGCCAATAAGCGCATTCCGCTGCCGAAAGATATCTATGGGCCAAAACGCCGCAACTCTCGCGGGGTCAATCTTAATATTCGCAGCCACTTCTATCCGTTAATGGACAAGATGGGCTCGTTTATGGATAAGCAGTACCTGGCAAAACCTTTGCTGGCCTTTGATGTTGCCGACGATGCCATGAATATCCACCCAGTCACCTCGCCTTTTGACCGTCGCAAAACCGTGGGCAGCATTCAGTGGACTAGCAAGGAGCAGGCCGCCAAAGCACTCGATGCAGCCTGGCAAGCGTTCCCACGCTGGGAAACGACTCCGGTAACCGAGCGCGCTGATATTCTCCGCCGCTTAGCCGACTTGATGGAAGAGCACATGGCAGAGCTGATGACGCTCTGTTCACGAGAAGGCGGTAAGTTACTCACCGATGGTGTCGACGAGATCAAGGAAGCTGTCGATTTCTGCCGCTACTATGCCATGCGCGCTGAAGAAGCCTTTGGTCAGCCGATTGAACTGCCAGGCCCTACCGGTGAATCCAACCGCTTGATGATGAGTGGTAAGGGGGTATTCGCGGCAATCAGCCCTTGGAACTTCCCAGTAGCAATCTTCTGCGGTCAGGTTGTCGCCGCCGCCGTTGCTGGCAACACCGTACTCGCCAAGCCAGCAGAGCAAACCTCGATCGTTGCTCACCGCGTTATTGAGTTGCTTTACGAAGCGGGCATGCCGCGTGATGTGGTTCAGTTACTGCCTGGCGACGGCCCCACAGTAGGTAGCGTCTTAACCTCTGACCCACGCATTACGGGTGTTGTATTCACCGGCGGCACTGATACAGCGCAGATAATCAACCGCGCTCTTGCAGCCCGCGAAAATGCACCGCTGCCAACGCTAATTGCCGAAACGGGCGGCATGAACGCCATGATTGTCGACTCTACTGCGTTGCCTGAACAGGTCGTTGTCGATGTGATTCAATCTGCGTTCCAAAGTGCCGGTCAGCGTTGTTCCGCGCTCCGAGTTCTTTACTTACAAGACGATATTGCCGACCGCGTCATTGAAATTCTAAAAGGCGCTATGAACGAGCTACGTATTGGTGATCCACGAGATTTAGGCACCGATGTGGGCCCGGTGATTGATGACGACGCACGTAAAGGTCTAATGGCGCATATAGAAAAGCTGAGGAGTGAAAATCGCTTAGTCGCGGAAACACCGATGGCGGCAGAACAAACCCAACATGGCACCTTCGTCGCGCCCACCGCCTTTGTCATCGACAGCATTGACTCGCTTACCCGGGAGCAGTTTGGCCCCATTCTGCACATTGTCCGTTATAAGTCTCGCGACATTGACCGCGTAATCAATGACATTAATGGTCGCGGATATGGCCTAACCTTTGGGGTGCACAGCCGCAATGAGTCATTTGCCGCTGAAATAGCGCAGAAAATACGAGTGGGCAACGTGTATATCAACCGCAACATTATCGGCGCGGTGGTTGGTGTTCAACCCTTTGGTGGACAGGGCCTCTCTGGCACTGGCCCCAAAGCGGGTGGCCCGCATTATCTACAACGCTTTGTGACTGAAAAAACGATCACCAACAACACCGCCGCACTGGGTGGCAACGCGTCGCTTCTGGCACTAGGCGATGAGTGAATGGGGCAAATAGCGTCTGACGAAAAGTCTCAGGTATTGATCGCTAGTGAGCCATTAAAAGTAAAAGATCTAAGTCGATACATCTACGCTATGTGTCGGCTTGCAAGGAGAGACCCATCATGAACAAAGCTAATCTTAATTTGCATAGCGACGTGAGCGATCTTCGCTCACGCATCCGCAGCAACTATGACGCCGATGAAGCAGCGGTGCTGCATGAGCTGATCGAACGCATCAAGCTATCAGAGGATGACCGACGCAAAGTTGCTGCCGCCGGTGCCAACTACGTGGAGCGTGTTCGCAAAGAAAGGTCTCCCTCGATGATGGAGGCGTTCCTCGCTGAGTACGGCCTCTCAACCACCGAGGGCGTCGGCCTGATGTGCCTGGCAGAAGCCCTGCTGCGCGTGCCTGATGCGGAAACCATCGACGACCTGATCCACGATAAAATCGAGCCGTCCGACTGGGGCGCGCACCTGGGAAAATCGTCCTCATCGATGGTTAATGCCTCGACCTGGGCGCTGTTGCTAACCGGTAAAGTACTGGAAGAGGATCCCAAGGGCCCAACCCGGGCGCTACGTGGCCTAGTACGCCGCATGGGCGAGCCGGTAGTGCGAAAGGCGGTTGGTCAGTCGATGAAGATTCTCGGCCGCCAGTTCGTACTCGGCCAGACCATCGAAGAAGGCATGAAGAATGCCCGCGAGCTTGAGAAACAGGGCTACACCTACTCTTACGACATGCTTGGCGAGGCGGCTCGCACAGATGAGGATGCCGTCCGCTATCATGAGGCTTATGCCAAGGCGATCACTGCAATCGCCAAACAAGCCAAGGGCGATGTACGTGGGAGTCCTGGTATCTCGGTGAAACTATCAGCCCTACATCCGCGTTATGAGTACACCCACCGTGACACGGTAATGGCAGAGCTCGTACCCCGTGCGTTGGAACTGGTAAAACAAGCGGCCAAAGCCAATATCGGTTTCAATATCGATGCAGAAGAGCAGGATCGACTGGATCTGTCACTCGACGTGATCGAGGCACTGATGTCCGACCCCAGCCTCAATGGATGGGACGGCTTCGGGGTCGTTGTACAAGCCTACGGGCGCCGCGCCGCGCCGGTGATAGAGACACTTTACGAACTTGCCGAGCGGTTCGGCCGCAAGATCATGGTGCGTTTGGTCAAGGGCGCCTACTGGGATTCCGAAATCAAGCTCTCCCAGGAGATGGGCGTTAAAACCTTCCCGGTCTTCACCCGCAAGGTCAATACCGATGTCAGCTACATGGCCTGCGCTCAGATGCTGCTCGACCGGCGCGACCGCATCTATCCACAGTTCGCCACACACAATGCCCATACCTGCGCCGCCGTCGTGGCCATGGCAGGCGATGACAAGGACAGCTACGAATTTCAGCGCCTGCATGGCATGGGCGAATCGCTGCACCACATCGTTAAAGAGGCTGAGGGCACGCACTGCCGCATCTACGCCCCGGTCGGCGCTCACCGCGACCTGCTGGCCTACCTGGTGCGTCGCCTACTAGAGAATGGCGCTAACTCCTCGTTCGTCAACCAGGTGGTGGATAGCTCGATTCCCCCGAGCGAAGTATCAAGGGATCCAGTTGAAGGGTTTAAACAGCTTGGCGACGCCATCTCAAGCCCGTTAATCCGTCAGCCCGGCGAGCTGTTTGCGCCAGATCGCAAGAACTCCAAGGGTTATCGTATCAACGAACCCGCCTCGATCCTGCCTCTGCTTAATTCGCGGGAAACCTTTGCTGACAGGACCTGGACAGCAGGCCCCATGCTAGTGGGAAATCCTGCTCCCCAAGGCCCAGCTCGCGATGCAGTCTCTCCCGCCGACAGCTCGCGTATTATCGGCAAGGTGCATGAGGCCACCCCTGAAGAGGTAGCGGCCGCTCTCGACGCTGCAGAGGAAGGTTTTCGTGAGTGGTCAGCACGTCCTGTGGCCGAGCGTGCCGAAGTGCTCCGTCGTACCGCGGATCTCTATGAAGAACATATCGCTGAGCTGACCGTGATCACCACCCGCGAAGCCGGTAAGATGATGTTTGATGGCATCGCTGAAGTGCGCGAAGCGGTGGATTTCCTACGCTACTACGCCAATGAGGGTGAGCGGCTGGAAGCGGAAGAACCCGGTAGCGCCCGCGGTATCTTCGTCTGCATCAGCCCTTGGAACTTCCCACTGGCCATCACCACCGGGCAGATCGCCGCAGCCTTGGTGGCTGGCAACGCGGTACTTGCCAAACCCGCCGAGCAAACGCCGCTGATCGCCGCCCGCGCCGTCGAGTTGATGCGTGAGGCTGGCCTTCCAGAAGCAGCACTTCAACTGCTGCCTGGCGATGGGCCCACGGTGGGTGGCCCGCTGACTAGCGATCCACGTATCGCTGGTGTCTGCTTCACTGGCTCGACCCCCGTGGCACAGATTATCCACAAAGCCCTGGCGCAGAACGCAGGACCCGATGCGATACTGGTTGCCGAAACCGGCGGCCTCAACTCGATGATTGTGGACTCTACGGCGCTGACCGAGCAGGCAGTCCGCGATATCTTAATCTCCTCCTTCCAATCGGCTGGGCAGCGTTGTTCAGCGCTACGCATGCTGTATGTGCAGGAAGAGGCGCGCGACCGGTTGCTCAACATGCTTTATGGCGCCATGGACTCGCTCACCATCGGCGATCCTTGGAATACTGACACCGACGTCTCACCAGTGATCGACGCCGACGCCCAAGCCGAGATAAGCGACTACGTAGCAGCGCACGAGAAGACAGGTAAGGTGTTGAAGAAACTGTCCGCACCAGAAACCGGCACTTTCGTCACCCCCGCGGTCATTGAGGTTGGGGGCATTGCAGATCTCGAACGCGAGATATTCGGCCCGGTTCTACACGTGGCTACTTTCAAGGCGCGAGACATCGACAACGTGGTCGACGACATCAATGGCAAAGGCTACGGACTGACCTTCGGCCTGCATACCCGCATCGATGATCGTGTGCAGCAAATCGTCGAGCGCATCCATGTCGGCAACGTTTATGTTAATCGTAACCAAATCGGCGCCATTGTCGGCTCCCAACCATTCGGGGGCGAAGGCCTTTCGGGCACCGGGCCCAAGGCCGGTGGCCCGCTCTATGTCACTCGCTTCCGCCGCACTGCCACCGCCGAGCACCACAAGGCTCCTGAGGGGAAAACCATCTCACTCAGCGACCTTCAATCGGCTTTAGATAGGCTAGATGCGCGGAACTGGGCGGTACGACCTAATCGAATCGAGGTACTCCGCAAGGCACTCTCCGGCAAAGGCGGTGTGATCCGCAAGGCCCTTAACGAGACAGCGGCCCTCGACATGACACCGCAGACGCTTCCAGGACCCACAGGGGAAAGCAACCGCTTGGCGATGTATCCAAAAGGCGCTGTTCTGTGCCTTGGGCCAACGCTGGATATCGCCGCTGCCCAAGCAGTACAGGCGCTTGGCGCGGGCTGTACGGCAGTAGTGATCGCACCAGGCGCAGCTCAAGCCGTCCAGCCGCTGGTCGACGCTGGCGCGCCCGTGATTGGGCTCGACGGTAGCATCACAGCAGATACACTAAGCGAGGTTCAAGGGATCGCCGCCGTCGCCGCGGCTGGCAAAAGTAATTGGACGCATGAACTGCGGATAGCACTCGCTAAGCGCGACGGTGCCATCGTGCCGCTCGAGACTCAGACCATTTCACCAGATCGCTACGTGGTGGAACGTCATCTGTGCATCGATACGACCGCAGCGGGTGGCAACGCCAGCTTGCTGGCAACGGCCGAATAGGCCCGCTGGCTTTGTCGACGTCATGCTTCTCAACTAAACTTAGACGATAATAACATCGTGTTGCCGGGAGGCGGCCAGTACAGGCGCTTCCCTAGCAAGGAATATCGAGGACCAAGCGGTAGCGCCTTGCTACACGAATAAGAAGCGGAGTTAAACATGCGTGCTACTAGCGGTTCTGCACGGCAAGCGCGCTAACCTGTCGGAGCTAGCTCCGTCCTGACAAATTGGAGAACTTTCATGGCTATCGGTGTTTGGATTAGTCTTTTTGCCTACTTTGCGCTCATGATCGCCATCGGCATTTATGCCATGCGCAAAGCGACATCTTCATCAGAAGATTACATGCTGGGGGGACGTGGCCTCAGTCCACAAGTAGCAGCTCTGTCGGCTGGCGCTTCGGACATGAGCGGCTGGCTGCTGCTTGGGTTGCCCGGCGCAATGTTTGTTTCCGGCTTGGGATCCGCCTGGATCGGCATTGGCCTTCTGGTGGGTGCGTTCTTCAATTGGACTCTGGTCGCCCCCCGACTGCGTGAACAGACGGTTCACTACGGTAATGCGATTACCATTCCAGCCTTTTTGGCAAACCGCTTTCCGACACGTGCGCTTTCACTGCGCACGGTGTCTGCTATCGTTATCGTCATCTTTTTCGCGGTTTACACGGCATCAGGCCTAGTCGCTGGGGGCAAACTGTTTGAAAGCGCGTTTGCCGGTATTTTTAACATCGGCGGCATGAGCGACTATGCTGTAGGCATCCTCATTACACTTGGTGTGGTACTTGTCTATACCGTTGTTGGCGGCTTTCTGGCCGTGAGTATGACCGACTTCGTGCAAGGCTGTATCATGATGCTAGCGCTAGTAATCATGCCTGCAGTGGTGCTATTTGGCGAAGGCGGTGGCGGGTTCTCCCAAGCATCACAGACGCTAAATGAAGTCGACCCCACCCTGCTATCCTGGACGTCAGGGCTGACCTTTATTGGCTGGCTCTCTGCGGTTACCTGGGGACTGGGATATTTCGGTCAACCACATATCATTGTGCGCTTTATGGCCATCCGGACGCTGAAAGATGTGCCTACTGCCCGTAATATCGGCATGAGCTGGATGCTTATTTCCCTGATTGGCGCAGTCTCTCTAGGTCTATTTGGCCGGGCTTATGCAATCCGCAACGGCATGGATATCGAGGATCCAGAAACGATCTTCATCATTCTGGCGAACCTGCTATTCCACCCGCTGGTCACCGGCTTCCTCTATGCGGCACTGCTTGCTGCGATTATGAGCACCATTTCCAGCCAATTGTTAGTATCGTCGTCTTCATTGACCGAAGATTTCTATCGCCTGTTCCTCAGAAAGGAAGCAACCGATAAAGAGTGCGTAAAGGTGGGTCGAATCTGTGTCGTACTGGTTGGTCTGGTGGCCGCTGTGATTGCGTCAAATCCAGACTCCCAAGTTCTTGGGCTAGTAAGTAACGCCTGGGCTGGCTTTGGCGCAGCATTTGGCCCGCTGATCATTCTGTCGCTAATGTGGTCTCGCACGAACGGAGCTGGCGCCATTGCAGGCATGGTAGTGGGCGCTGCTACCGTCATGATTTGGATTGCATTAGGCTGGAACGGAGAATTTATGGGTGGCCCCGGCGTGTACGAGATCATCCCAGGCTTCATCGCTGCCTTTATTGCCATCTTGGTGGTTAGTAGCATAACTGCCGATGCGGGTGAATATCAGCATATTGATCGCTAGACGAGCGTCAATGACACACTCAGCTTAATTAAACAATTAGTTGATCATTGAGGCCTTCCCATGCCACGGGAAGGCCTCTTTCACTTCTGATGGCCTCTTTTATAAGCCCATTATTTAACGGCGGAGCTCCACTCTTTGCCCCAGGTCAATAACCTGCCCTCCTCTACCCGATACACTCTTTACATGGTTCGCGATCATGTCGAACAACGGTTCACGTTAACCACTCACTGCAAAGACTCACATTAATGGTCAGGAGCGACGCTATGCGCCATAACTCTCTTTCAACACTGCTCACCACTGGACTTGCAGCAGCCACATTGATGGCAAGCGGCCAAGTTTTAGCTTACGGCGCTGGCGATTTCTTTACTCGCGTGGGTGTTGCCAAAGTGGAGCCAAAAAGCGACAACGGTTCATTAGCCGGAGGCGCGTTCACGGTTGATGTTCAGGACAAAACCGATTTCGCATTTACCCTGGGCTACCGCTTCCACGACAAAATGGGCATCGAGTTACTGGCAGCTCTGCCGTTTGAGCACGATATTGCCCTGAACGGTGATAACCTTGCCTCTACCAAACACCTTCCGCCAACTCTAACGCTCCAGTACTACCCACTAGGTGGCACTGATGCGCGCGTACAGCCTTATGTCGGCGCAGGTATTAACTACACCTTTTTCTCTGATGAAGAGCTAGCCATTGGCGAACTGGAGCTGGACGACTCCTGGGGGGCCGCAGCTCAAGTGGGTATCGATTTACTTATCGATGAGAACTGGGCACTTAACGCAGCAGCGTGGTATATCGACATCGATACTGACGCGACCATTAACGGTGCCGCTGCAGGCACGGTAGAGATTGATCCCTTAGTGGTTATGGCAGGCTTAAGCTATCGGTTCTAACACCGCTACGGCTGTGCTAGCCGTATAATCGCATGAAAAATGCCCAGTCCCGCTGCTTGCGGTGCTGGGCATTGTCTTTGCTGACACCCTCATCACAATAGGCTTCAGCTCCTCGTATTAGCGCGACCTAGCTTTCGGTAACTAGCCGATCTATCTTTTCAACGGCTCGAACAACCAGTAGCTGGTCACTGGCACGAACTTTTTCCTGCATTAGGTAAGCAGCCACTGCCGGCGCTACATCGCACTTGGCAGGCATGGTGGCCTGGGCATCAATCAGTGCATTTAATCGAGCGATAAAGACAAATCGAATCCACTGAGGCAGCGACATCGTGTCGATACAGAAGGGTTGCTGGCTATTAAATGCTGAAATATCAGGCGTTGTCATACGCCATAAGTTAGCGGCCTTCATAGTGGCTTCAAGCTCAAGA
This sequence comes from Vreelandella alkaliphila, assembly GCF_016107625.1. Taxonomy (GTDB): domain Bacteria; phylum Pseudomonadota; class Gammaproteobacteria; order Pseudomonadales; family Halomonadaceae; genus Vreelandella; species Vreelandella alkaliphila. The sequence goes on along the minus strand of NZ_JABASV010000014.1, from coordinate 36,949 downwards.
AGCGCGGTTTGAAGCTGTTGATGGACGCTCATAAGCACCTTTTCCATTTGAATCAGTAAAGCTCTATTATCCCAGCACTGTGGGTAAGTTGCCAACCGTCTGACAGAGTTTGTGTCTTATTCACAGATTCACAGAAAACCTGCAAGAGGCTGTGGATAAACTATGGAAAGATGTCGCTACTGTTACTCTCATGCGGGTTACGCCATATTGTGCAATTTTTAACCATTTTGATAATAAAGCACGGATTAATCAGCGTTTGCGGCTGACAGTGACACATCAGCAAGGTAGAGTGCAGGCTTGAAATGCGGAAGGATGTCATGCAACCAATCCAGACACTTGATGAGTTTTTTACACGTAGCGGCGCGGACGTTTCCCTCTATCATATGGGACGACGAGTAACGGACTGCCCACGAGAAACACTGCGTGCATTCGAAAATGGCGAGATAGCCTGGCCGGAACCCTGGCAACAGCAGGCACGCCTTGGCGTAGTATTTCGCATGGGTGACATGCCTGAACCAGCCATCTGGTTTTTGGCGCTGCCGCTAGACGAACAAGGCAAGCTCTCCCCCGCCCAACGAGACGGTTTTATTAATCGCTTGCTCGAAACCCTTGGGAGAAATGCGGCGCAGCTAGAAAATAAACCGCTAGGCCAGGCAGAAACTGCTGACGTGGATCACCTAATGAAGGATAATCCGCTCGCTTTTTCGCCTGATATTACTTTTCAAGCAATGCTTAATGCTCAGGCCACTTATGCATTAGAGCTTGCCGCTAGCCAACACTTAGAGCCTGTCGAGGCCTATCTTAGTGGCCAGCAGACTATTGACTGGCAAGCACTGGGATTACAAGGCATCGCTGATTATGTGGTACGCCTCGACTTACCCACATCAGAAGCGCTAGCGCTGCGCCTTCCCCAGTTGCCCACTAGTGTCGCTCACTCGCTGTGCTATTGCCTGGAGCATAGGTCTCTTGCAGAGCCGCTGGTAAGTGCATTACGGGCGCGTGGAGAGCAAGCAGCCATTGATGGTGACGTAGAAACCCTGTGCGCCTGCGTGCGCGCCGTGGGCTGCACTCCATCAGCAGATGTCGGCCAATGGTACTCAAGCCTGTTAAATGACCCTGTTGCTTGCGGCCCAGATATTATCGCAGCCATTGCTGGCCGCGGGTGGTTATTGTTAGAAGACGCTGAACGTTTACCACTGCTTTTACAGCGTTTAGCAGAAGACAAACGCACTAACTTTAATGCAGTCGTACGTGACCTTGCACTGATTCCCAGACTTCGCCTATTGGTTATGCTGACACTACGCGACGCGCCGCCTGATTCCGCGATTCAGCTAAGGCTAAGTGCGTTGATTAACCAAGCTAGAAGCTAGCTATTTATTTATGAGACGCTAGATCGACTCATTTCTTGATGACAAACCTTCATTTGCCAGGAGTATGCCGTGAAGGAATTACCCTATCAGGCCAAAGCAGTCATCGGCCGCCGTGAAATGGTGACGTTACCTGAATTAGGGCTTCACCTTTGCTGCAAAGCCGATACTGGCGCGCGCACCTCTGCTTTGCATGCCGAAGAAATTGACACTCATGAAGATGAGGATGGGCAGCTGTGGGTAAGTTTTATTACCCATAGTGGCGGCCCGCAAACGCCTGCCCACCGCTACCAGCTCCACCTGCACGACAGGCGGCGCGTTACCAGTTCTAATGGGCACAGCGAGTGGCGTTATGTTATTCGCACCCCGATGCAATTGGGTGAACTAAATTTTCCGGTTGAACTAACCCTGACTGACCGTAGCAATATGCGCCATCCCATGCTGCTTGGGCGCCGCGCTATGCGACGCTTGCTTATAGCCCCTGGGGCTGCATTTTTGCACGGCGAGCCTTAAACTAACTTATTAGCCATACTTTTTGGCCCCGGAGCCCTGCATGCATATTGCCCTGCTTTCGCGCAATCGCAATCTATATTCTACTCGCCGCCTTATTGAGGCCGCCGAGCAGCGTGGGCACACCGCTCGCGTGGTAGACACGCTGCGCTGCTATATGAGCATCGCCTCCCACCATCCGTCGATTCATTATAAAGGCGCCGAAATCGAGCCCTTTGATGCCGTCATTCCTCGTATAGGGGCATCGGTTACCTTTTATGGCTGCGCCGTACTGCGTCAATTTGAAATGATGGGCACCTACGTAATAAACGACTCTGTTGCCATCACTCGTTCACGGGATAAGTTACGCTCGCTACAGCTTCTCTCAAGGAAGGGGCTGGGCTTGCCCATCACGGGTTTCGCCCACTCTCCTGATGACATTCCTGACCTTATTACCATGGTCAAGGGTGCTCCGCTGGTCATCAAGCTGCTGGAAGGAACGCAAGGTATCGGCGTTGTACTTGCTGAAACAAACCAAGCAGCTGAGTCGGTTATTCAAGCGTTTATGGGCATGAAAACCAACATCATGGTTCAGGAGTACATTAAAGAGGCGCGCGGCGCCGATATTCGCTGTCTGGTGATTGGCGATAAAGTGGTTGCTTCGATGAAGCGCCAGGCAGCCGAAGGCGAGTTCCGTTCAAACCTGCATCGTGGGGGCACCGCCAGCGTCATCCGCATTACCCCCGAAGAGCGCTCAACGGCCATTCGAGCGGCAAAAGCCATGGGACTGCGCGTTGCAGGTGTCGACTTACTGCGCTCTAACCATGGACCGGTGATTATGGAGGTCAACTCATCACCTGGACTACAAGGTATTGAGAATGCAACAGGTAAAGATATCGCCAGCATGATCATCGAACACATCGAAAAAAATGCCATGCCAGTGCGTAAAGCGCCACCCAAGCCTAAAGGCTAAGGCTTAATGCAAAAATAATCCGCATTAGGGGTGGCAAATTAGCGCTGCCACCCCCACAATCTGCGTCACCGAAGGAGGTAGACGCTCATGTTTCTCGACAATCGCCAAGTGGCGATGGACAGCGTGCTGGAAGCGCTGGCCGATAGCATTGATTATTTCCAGGATAATATTGAACGCCTGAGACCCACGCTGCGTGATGCACTGAAACCGCACTATACTGAGCGGTTAAATCAGATGCGTAAACTTCAGGAACTGGCCCGTGCGCACTTAAAAATGCTGCCTCGAGATGCTGACGTTGAGCGTGACGACTTTTTATGGCTATGGAGCCGTTTAAAAAGCTTTGTGGGCAACGATAGCCAGGTATTAATCAATGAGCTGTTAGAACAAGAGCGCGTACTGATGCAAGCCCTTTCAACGCTATTCACTCACCCCCTGCCCGATCCCATTGAGCCGGTAGTGGAAGAGTGTATGCAAGGTTGCCGTAAGTTAATACGCGAATTGTATAACTTACAAAAGCGCAAAACGCATCGCTAACCTATTGATCACCCCTATTGATCACCGCCGCTTGCTCATGTGACGTCTGCGCCGATCTCACAGTGTAGTGGTAAATATCAAGGCCAATAGGGAGGCGAGACACTTCGCCGACGTTGCTACTAGCGTTTAATTCGATAGGTTCTGGAGAGCCTAGAAAGTGAGGCTCTCTTCCCCAAATATATAGATCACCTAAAGTAGCGACCCGCGCCACCCATTCGCGCATTTTCAACCGCCACTCCCCAGCAGCAGATTTCTCTTCCGCCACACAGCCAGTTACATCCATTCCTAATGCGCGACCAATAAAAACTGCACGGGGAAGATGCCAGCTCTGAGTAACCAGCAACGCCTTATCTAACTGAAAGACATCTCTAGCGCGCGCAAGCGTGTCATAGGTACTGAACCCAGCAAAATCCATGGTGAGCTGGTCTGCTGGCACACCGCGACGATAAAGATCACGCCACATGGCGCGAGGCTCGTTATAGGCTTGAGTACGATTATCCCCAGAGATTAATAAATGGCTGACCCGCTGATCGGCAATCAGACGCGCAGAGGTTCGCATACGGGCTTGAAAGTGAGGGTTGCGAAAGCCGCTGCGTGTCCAATTAGAGGTACCAAATACAATCGCCACATCGGTTGGGCGACACTCCGCAAAGCTGTCATCAATATAGCGTGCCGTACTGGCAACCACCCAAAAATTACCAACTATAAACAGCAATGTCGCCAGCAGCATAAGTGCTCCTAGCGACATCAAAAAACGTTTTATGTAACGTAATAGCAGGCTGTGCATCCAGCTCCCCATCAGGGGTTAAAACATGCCGAGCTCAAGCTTGGCTTCGTCGCTCATCATGTCACGGCTCCAGGGCGGGCTGAAGACAATTTCAGTATGTACCTTGTTAATCTGAGGTGCGCCTAGGATTTTATTCCGCGCATCCGCCGCAATGACATCGCCCATTCCACAGCCTGGTGCGGTCAGCGTCATACGAATAGTGACCATCAGCTCGCCACTGATCAAGCGCTCAAGACGGCAACCATAGACCAACCCTAGATCAACAATATTAACCGGTATTTCGGGATCGAAGCAGGTACGCAACTGCTCCCAGACAAACTGTTCAATTTCTTCATCGCTGGCACTTTCAGGCAGTGTTGGACGCGGCAATGGCTCGAGCCCTAACGCATCCAAATTACGCCCTTCAATAAGATAAAGCCGTCCTTCAAAGCCAACACTTACCGAGCTGCCCTTCGCTTGCATCACGCTGACAACGCTGTCCTCAGCCAGCGTCTCCGTTTTGCCAAACGGAATAGCAATGGCGTCAACATCACGCTGAAGCGGCAGTTTTTGACCACGTTCAAGGCTGGCCACTTGCTCAATATCCATAACGGTCCTTAAATGAGGGCCTTTAACGTACCATTCCGATCACACGCTTTAGCGCTGCAACAAACGTATCTATCTCTTGAAGCGTATTATACGCCGCAAATGATGCACGACACGTCGCATCTACGCCAAAATGATGTAGCAATGGTTGCGCACAGTGATGCCCGGTACGAATAGCGACGCCTAGCTGATCAATCAGCAGCCCAATGTCCTGGGAATGGGCGCCTTCGACCACAAACGAAAGCACGCCAGCTTTATGTGGCGCTGTGCCAAGAATGCGCAAGCCATCTATTTGGCTCACCTCTGCAGTGGCATGTTCCAGCAATACGGCTTCCCAAGCGCCAATCGCCTCCACGCCAACGCCTTCCAACCACTCAATAGCGCGCCCCAAAGCGATCACCTCCGCAATGGCGGGAGTGCCAGCTTCGAATTTATGCGGAAGTTCCGCAAAGGTGGTGCCGACGTCAAAAGAGACCGTTTTAATCATCTCGCCACCACCCTGCCAAGGCGGCATCGCTTCTAATAAGGTCTGCTTACCGTACAGCACGCCAACGCCAGTAGGGCCATAAATTTTATGCCCAGAGAACGCATAGAAATCAGCATCAATATCCTGAACATCAACCTGCTGGTGCGGTGTTGCCTGAGCACCATCGACCAGAATAAGCGCACCGTGCTGGTGGGCAAGCGTTGCCATCTCTTTCACTGGGTTAATGGTGCCCAACGCATTAGAGACATGATTAACTGCCACTAGTTTAGTGCGCTCATTGAGCAGCGCGCGGTACGCCGCCATGTCTAGCGCCCCATTAGCCTCAACGGGAATGACCTTAATGGTAAAGCCGATCTCAGCCGCTAATAGCTGCCAAGGGACAATATTGGAGTGATGCTCCAACATTGAAATTAGCACTTCATCGCCCGCAGCAAGCTGGGAGCGCCCCCAACTTTGAACCACTAAATTGATTGCTTCAGTCGTGCCCCGCGTAAAGATAATCTGGCGTGCATCTTCCGCATTGAGAAACGCCTTAACGCGATGCCGTGTGGCTTCAAAAGCTGCTGTCGCCTCATCTGCCAAGGTGTGCAGCCCTCGGTGGATATTGGCGTTATAACGCGAGTAATAGTCGCTGAATACGTCAATAACCTGCTGGGGCGTTTGGCTTGTCGCGGCATTATCTAGATATACCAACGGCTTTCCGTGCACTTCCCGTTTTAGTATCGGGAAGTCGTTGCGCAACGCTTCAACATCAAACGCTGCAGGGGCGAGCACGGAGGGTTTCTCAATCACGCTATGGGGCATCGATGACTCCTTGGCTAGTCGTTGAGTGCGTTAGTCGTTGAGCGCAGCCGCTGCTTCTACCAATCCAGCGAGATTGAAGCGTTCCGGCAGCTTGCCCGCTACCGCTAACTCTACCCGCTCAGCAATCACATCTAGCGCAACCTGTTCAAGCACCTCGCCAGCAAATGCAAGCGTTAACAAGCCTCGCGCTGTCGCTTTGTCGATACCGCGGGTACGCAACGCGTAGATCGCGTCTTCATCCAACTGCCCCGTGGTGGTGCCATGAGAACACTTCACGTCATCAGCATAAATCTCAAGCTCAGGCTTGGCATCGATATGCGCGCGATCAGAAAGCAATAAGTTTTGGTTACTTTGGAAACCTTCGATCTTCTGGCTATCGCGCTTAACGTACACTTTACCGTTAAAGACGCCATGGGCACGGTCATCCAAAATGCCTTTGTAGTTCTCGTTCGAGAACGTTAGCGGCGCATTGTGATTAACCTTGGTGTGGTTATCCACGTGCTGGCGACCTTGACCAAAGAACAGGCCATAGAAGTTAGTTTCTGCGCCTTGGCCGTTTAAATCACTAATAAGGTCGTTGCGTACCAGCGCACCGCCCAAATTCAGATTGTAGGAGCTGTAGCGGCTGTCTCGGCCCTGTTCAACATGAATACTGGCGACATGCAGATCACCCAAGGGCGCTTCTTGCAATTTGTAGTGATTCAAAATCGCACCGCGATCAAGCATCAGCTCTGCAACCACGTTGGTGAAGTTAGCCGCATCGGCTTCACCGATATAGTGCTCAATTAACGTTGCTTCACTGCGCCCTGCTGCCTCGACCAAAATGCGCGGATGGCTCATTACTGGCGCGCCCGCACGGGACAGAAACTGCAGTAGGATGGGTTTTTCCACCACGGTACCCGGTGCAATGCGCACCACAGCCCCCTCTTCCATAAACGCGGTGTTCAGCGCTGCGAACGGGGAGAAATCTACTCCCGTTAAGCGACCCAGCGGCCCACCCACGGCTTCATGGTTATCGCTTAGCGCTTTGGAAAGCGGCATTACCTGAACGCTACTCGGCAGTGCTTCTAAGTCCGACAATGCGGCTGAGAAAACACCATCCACAAAGGTCAGTCGGTACGCATCCAACGGCAGCGTAAGCGCGGCTGCTTGTGCCTGGGAAAAGTCTGCAGTCTCAGCCAGCGCAAAGTTGCCCTGGGCAATCGTGCGTACGTCAGTGTATTTCCACTCTTCATCGCGGCGAGTAGGAAACCCCATGGCTTCAAAGCGGGCAGCTCCCGCTTGGCGGCGAGCCGCGATCCAGGTTGGCTCAACTCCGCGCTGTTGGCTACGCGCTTTCAGCGTGTCCAAAAACGTTTGCGTATCGCTCATGCCGCAGACTCCTCAATGCCTTCATAGCCGTTGGCTTCCAGCTCTTTAGCAAGCTCAGCGTCGCCGCTCTTCACAATACGACCGTCGACTAAGACGTGCACTTTATCCGGTACGATATAGTCAAGCAGGCGCTGATAGTGAGTGACCAGCAGAATGGCTCGCTCTTCAGCCCGCAGGCTGTTAACGCCATCGGCAACGACTTTCATCGCGTCGATATCGAGACCAGAGTCAATTTCATCAAGCATGGCAAGCTTTGGCTGAAGCACCAGCATCTGAAGAATTTCGTTGCGCTTTTTCTCACCGCCAGAGAAACCTTCATTGACGGCACGCTGCAGGAAACTGGCATCCATCTTCATAAAGCCCAGCTTCTCTTTGACGAGCTTCATAAACTCAGGAGCGGGCATTTCTGCTTCACCACGTGCGACACGCTGTGCATTAAGCGCAGATTTGAGCAGATAAATATTTTTTACCCCTGGAATTTCCACTGGGTATTGGAAACCTAGTAGCAAGCCCGCTTGAGCGCGCTCTTCAATTTCCATTTCCAGCACGTCCTGCCCCTCAAAGGTAACGCTACCATGGGTCACTTCGTAGCCATCTTTACCGGCAATAACTGCCGACAATGTGGATTTACCCGCGCCGTTCGGGCCCATAATGGCATGCACTTCACCTGCATTGATGGTGAGCGTTAAACCTTTCAAAATTTCTTTGCCGTCGACGGTGACGTGTAAATCTTTAACTTGCAACATAGTCATAACCTTTTAAATTCTTGCGGGACGCTTGCGCGTCTCCCGTAAAATAAGTCGGGGCCGAAGTGGTTAACCCACTGCGCCTTCAAGCGTCACATTTAGCAGCGCTTCTGCCTCTACCGCGAATTCCATCGGCAGCTCTTGGAAAACGTCTTTACAGAAGCCGTTCACAATCATGCTGACCGCATCTTCTTCAGAAATCCCACGGCTTTGGCAGTAGAACAGCTGATCTTCGCCGATCTTAGACGTGGTGGCTTCGTGCTCAATCGTGGCGGTACTGTTGCCAATTTCTTGGTAAGGAAAGGTATGGGCACCGCACTTGTCGCCAATTAACAACGAATCACACTGAGTGAAATTACGTGCCCCTTTGGCACGAGGGCCAATTTTGACCAGGCCACGGTAAGATTGATCGCTCTTACCTGCCGAAATGCCTTTGGCAACAATATAGGAACGGGTGCCTTCGCCAATGTGAATCATTTTGGTGCCAGTATCCGCTTGCTGACGGCCGTTCGTCACCGCCACGGAGTAGAACTCGCCGATACTGTCTTTGCCACGCAAAACACAAGAAGGATATTTCCAGGTGATCGCCGAACCGGTTTCTACCTGTGTCCAACTGATGCGCGAACGCTCACCGCGGCAATCGCCACGTTTGGTAACGAAGTTGTAAATCCCGCCCTTGCCGTTCTCATCACCGGGATACCAGTTCTGAACGGTGGAATACTTGATGTAGGCATCATCCAGCGCAACGAGTTCTACAACTGCCGCGTGAAGCTGGTTTTCATCACGCATTGGCGCCGTACAGCCTTCCAAGTAAGACACCTGAGCCCGGCTCTCGCAGATAATCAGAGTGCGCTCGAACTGGCCGGTGTTGGCCGCGTTAATCCGGAAGTAGGTCGACAGTTCCATAGGGCAAGTCACGCCTTCAGGAACAAACACAAACGACCCATCGGTAAATACAGCCGAGTTTAGTGCGGCAAAATAGTTATCAGCCACCGGAACGACCGTACCGAGATACTGTTTGATGAGGTCTGGGTAATCGCGAATTGCTTCAGAAATCGAGCAGAAAATAACGCCCGCTTCGCCTAGCTGTTTTTTGAACGTGGTTGCCACGGAAACAGAATCGAATACGGCGTCGACGGCCACACCGGCAAGCGCCGCACGCTCATGCAAAGGAATACCAAGCTTCTCATATGTTTCGAGAAGCTTAGGATCGACTTCATCCAGGCTCTGAGGGCGATCTTCAGGGCGCTTTGGCGCACTGAAATAAGAGATCGATTGATAATCAATGGGTGGATAATCAAGATGCGCCCAGGACGGCTCTTTCATTTTCAACCACTGACGGTATGCATCTAGGCGCCACTCCAGCATCCATTCCGGCTCGCCTTTCTTATTAGAGATAAAGGCAATGGTGTTTTCATCAAGGCCAGGTGGCAGGGTGTCGCTTTCAATATCGGTTATAAAACCATCTTTGTATTCGCGACGAACCAACTGTTCCATTTCTTCGCTTGCCATGGTGATACCCTCCGGGCAGTTGGGTGGCGAGCCTAGCTCGCCGTCAATAGGGTTAGTCTATGTTGCATTGCCTAAGCAGATGCCAGGCTAATGCTTTGAATCGGTAGCTGAACGGGTAGCTTGATTGGCGTCGTATCGGCCAGGTGCGCCAGCGTAACGCTTTCCAGTAACGTGCGAATCGCCAGTGAGACTCGCTGCCAGTTATCAGCGACACCGCAGGTAGCAGCCAGGTCGCACTCACCCTCAGCTTGGCTACACTCGGTCATTGCCACGGGCCCTTCAATAGCGGCAATAATATCGGCAGCAGTAATGTGTGATGCTGGTCGCGCCAGACGATAACCACCCTGGACACCGCGTTGTGACTCCAGAAGGCCGGCTTTCACCAGCATCTTTAGCGTCTTACTAACAGTGGGATGTGGTAACTGCACTGCATCTGCTAAATCAGCCGCCGCATGCGACACCTGTGGATGGCGAGCAATTTGTGCCATCACGACAGCGGCATAGTCTGTCAGCCGAGAAAGCTTGAGCATGTTGACTCCCATTCGCCGTTACAGTTGGCTTACCCGTTAATGGGTACCATTTTAGTCCTGTATAAATTTGATGTGAAGCCCTAGAGCAAAATCGTTATCAATTTGTGCAAAATAACAGCACGTTCGGCTCTGATAGCATCAAAAACAACAATCATTATCATTTGAAAAAACTATCGACGCGCTAAACGAAAAAAACCTGCGAGGATTTCGCAGGTTTTTTTAAAGGGCAGCACCTTGTGGCGAAGGCGCTATGCCTTTGAGTACTATGTCTTTGGGTACTATATCTTTAAGTACTATGTCTTTGAGTACTAGGCTTTTTTGACGAACTCTGACTTAAGCTTCATGGGCCCAATACCGTCGACCTTGCAATCAATATCGTGATCACCATCGACTAAACGGATATTTTTAACTTTAGTGCCTACCTTAACCACTAGTGAACTGCCTTTGACCTTGAGGTCTTTTATGACAGTGACGCTGTCACCATCTGCCAGCATATTGCCGTTAGCATCACGAATACCAGAGCTAGCTTCTTCAGCGCCCTCTTCTGCTACTTTTGACCATTCATTGCCGCATTCCGGGCAGACATACTGGATACCATCATCGTAGGTAAACTCAGAGGCACAGGCAGGACAATTGGGTAGATCACTCATGATAGGCTCCAACGCATCAGGCTAATACACAGGACTTAGTCATTCACAGAACTTAGAAAGCGATGGAGCCTACACGGCTTGAGCACAATACTCCAGTTGGATACGCCAATTTGCGCTATCAACACAGCGCATTACTACTCACCTAACTGTGCTGAATGCTGCTGCCACCACTGACGCGCGATGTGCACATTTTCAGCATTTGCCGTCGCATCTAACACGGTGGGCAACTGTATATAGTCACCTCGAGTTTTTGCCATCAATAGCGGATCTTGGGTGGCAAGCTGAAGCGCATACAGGGCTAACATCAACTCATAGTCATCGGTTGTATTGAGGCGCGTAAACAGCAAAGGCACAGCGGGCAAGCCGATTTCTCCTAACCGCTCTGCCGCAATATACCAAGTACGGGGATTGTCTTGTCCGCCGTACTGCGAGACAAACCGCCTGTCTGCCAATCGGCTAACATAGTAGGCCGCCTTCTCTTCAGGGCTCGTTAACAGCGGCGGCACCCAGTCGGTTACTTGGCGGTTAGTTACGTAACCTGGCTGCGCCGCTCCTGAAGATACCTGAGCCACGCCAGGTGAAACCTTCTGAGCAACGGCGGCATCAGGTGCTTGAGAGGAGGTTGGCTGACCAGCGCACCCCACTAACATAGTAAACATTGCGCATGCTGGCGCTAACCACTGAAGACGCTGCTTCATGATAAATTCCCTATATCAATATCCATACTTATTCAGACCAACGCCCTTCCCGCTTTAGGCGCTTTCTCACCCAGCGATCATAATACCAGCGTAACGCTTTTTTGATCCCTGGCAGGCCAATCAGCCATGCGATTGGCACAAGTAGAGGAATACGCATCATCAGCAAACGGTAGGCATCAATACCTTCGATAAGCGTGCCATCAGCTTTTTCGATATGCAGCGAGCGTAAAGCAGCTTCTGGTGTTACCCCTTTTTCACGCAATTGTCGCTGATGCTCAGTCACATCACACCAGTTAATCCCGTTACCATGCTTGCCAGCCCAACGCTCAAAAAGACGTCGATCCTTCCGACAAATAGGGCAAACAGCATCGTAGAAAACATTGATAGAGGCATTATCAGGCATATAGGCTCTCATCGTAGTCGTACTTAGCAGTGTGACACTTTACGCTTACTACGCAAATTTCCAGCTAACAGGGGCACTACAATGAAACAGCTATTAATCGTTGCCCATGCTCCATCAGTTAATACACGCACTCTGCGTGATGCCGCCCAGCGGGGCGCGAGCCAAAAAGTTGTTGAGCAGGTTGCCTGCATAGTAAAAACGCCTTTCGAGGCTGGCCCTGATGATATTCGCGCCTGCGATGGCATCTTGCTGGGCACAACAGAAAACCTGGGCTACATGAGCGGTGCACTTAAGGATTTTTTTGATCGCAGTTACTACAGAATATTGGAAGAGAAACAAGGGCTTCCATGCGCGCTCTATATTCGCGCTGGACACGACGGCACCGGCACCCGGCGGGCAGTAGAAAGTATTGTGACAGGACTACGTTGGCGCTGGGTTCAGGAACCACTAACGTTACGTGGTCAATGGCAGGACACTTTTGCCGACCAAGTAGAAGAGCTAGGCCTTTACATGGCAGCGGGACTGGATAACGGTTTATTTTAATGCCGCTCTGAACGCAAAAACGGCACCGCATGGGTGCCGTTTTGTGGGTAAACGCTGTGTTTATTTGAGTCGTTCAAACACGGTCGCAACCCCTTGCCCCATGCCGATACACATAGTGGCAAGGCCGAGAGTAGTATCGCGCTGCTGCATAACGTTAAGCAGCGTCGTACAGATCCGCGAGCCCGAACAGCCTAGAGGGTGGCCTAGCGCAATGGCACCACCATTGAGGTTTACTTTTTCATCCATGGCATCTAGGAAGCCCAGATCTTTCAAAACGGGCAGACCTTGTGCAGCGAACGCTTCGTTAAGCTCAACCGTTTGAATATCGGCTGCCGACAAGCCAGCGGCTTTCAGCGCTTTTTTAGACGCAGGCACTGGGCCGTAACCCATGATAGAGGCATCACAGCCTGCAACACCTGTTGAAAGCACTTTTGCAATCGGCTCAAGCCCCAGCGCCTGAGCGCGCTCGTAGCTCATAACAGCCATCGCCGAAGCCCCTACCGACAATGCAGATGACGTGCCCGCAGTAACGGTACCGTTGCGAGGATCAAATACCGGCTTGAGGCTGGCCATTGACTCGATACTGGCCTCAGGACGAATCACTTCATCGTTCTTGAACAGAATTTTAAAACCGCGCTGATCGTGGCCTTCAACACCAATGATTTCGTTATCGAAGTAGCCTTTTTCCATCGCAGCCTGGGCACGCTGGTGGGAACGCACGCCAAACTTATCCTGGTCTTCACGAGAAATACCGTGCATTTTGCCCAGCAGCTCAGCAGTCAACCCCATCATCATGGCGGCTTTTGCGGCGTACTTGCTAGCAGCGGGGTTAACATCAACACCGTGAGCCATGGGCACGTGCTCCATGTGCTCCACCCCACCAATCACGTAAAAGTCGCCCATGCCTGCTTTAATGTTGGCCGCCGCAATATGTAGTGCCGTCATCGAGGAACCACACAGACGGTTAACAGTTTGCGCAGGCACCGAGCGCGGAATACCGGTCATGATTGCCGCATTACGCGCAATGTTCATGGACTGCTCAAGCGTCTGGTTAACACAGCCCCAGATAACATCATCAACTTCGGACGGGTCTAAATTCGCGTTACGATCAAACAGCGCCTGCATGACGGCTGCTGACAGGTTCTCAGCGCGCACATTGCGGAATGCACCATTTTTAGCTTTCGCCATGGCGGTACGTACACCGTCAACCACCACGATATCTCTTGGGTTCAAACTCATCTTATATCTCCTTTGCGTGGTGGTTAGGCCTGAGAGCCAGAATAAAATTGCTCGTTATTTTGAGCCATCTGACGCAGCTTCTCAGTGGGCGCGTAAAGCGGGCCTAACTCTTCCGCAAGGTTTTCGGCTAGATTCACGAATTCGGCAACACCCATCGCGTCAATGTAGCGCAGTGCGCCACCGCGGAAGGGAGGGAAACCGATGCCGTAGATTAATGCCATATCGGCTTCAGCGGGAGTTTCCACGATGCCATCTTCAAGGCAACGAACAGTTTCCAGACAAAGCGGTACCATCATGCGAGCGATAATGTCTTCATCAGAAAACTCTTTCTGCTCTTTCACGACGTCTTTCACCAGTGCGTAGGCTTGTTCGTCAGTAACTTTCTTAGGTTTGCCTTTCTTATCTTCTTCATAGGCATAGAAGCCTTTATCGTTCTTCTGGCCCAGGCGCTTATTGTCGTACATCACCTGAATAGCTGTTTTGCCGTCACGCGCCATGCGATCCGGGAAGCCTTCCGCCATCACTTCGTTAGCGTGTACTGCAGTATCTAGACCCACTACGTCCAACAGGTAAGCAGGACCCATGGGCCAGCCAAATTTTTCCATCACTTTGTCAACGCGTTGGAAATCAGCGCCCTGCTCTACCAGGAAGCTAAAGCCACCGAAATATGGGAACAATACGCGGTTGACCAAAAAGCCGGGGCAGTCATTCACAACAATCGGGGTTTTGCCCATTGCACGAGCGTAGGCAACTGTGGCGGCCACCGCCGCATCTGATGTCTTCTCGCCACGAATAACTTCCACCAGCGGCATACGATGCACAGGGTTAAAAAAGTGCATACCGCAAAAGTTTTCTGGACGCTTAAGGTTTTTGGCTAGGCGATTGATAGAAATCGTCGAGGTGTTGGAGGTAAGGATGGTGTTTTCGCTCACCATGCCTTCCACTTCGGTCAGCACGGCGTCTTTGACCTTGGGATTTTCAACGACAGCTTCAACCACTAGATCAACATTACCGAAATCACCGTAAGAAAGCGTGGGACGAATGTTGGTCAGTTTTTCAGCCATCTGCTCAGTCGTCAGCTTTTTACGCTCTACCTGCTTAGCAAATAGCTTACGCGCCTCTTTCAGACCCAGCTCAATCGCCTCATCGTTAATATCTTTCATTATGATGGGCGTGCCTTTGCTGGCGCTCTGATAGGCGATACCACCACCCATAATGCCAGCGCCCAGCACAGCGGTCTGCTTAACGGGCTGCGACTGCTTCTCGTATTTGCTACCTTTTTTCTTCACGACCTGGTCGTTAAGGAACAAGCCAACCAAGTTAAAGGCAACACTGCTGAGTGCTAGCTTGGCAAATGCTTTCGCTTCAATCGCCTGGGCACGGGCACGCGTCTCGCCAGCGCCTTTCTGAATCACCTTAATCGATGCTACCGGCGCGGGGTAGTGAGGGCCGGCCTTGCCAGCGACAAACCCTTTGGCGGTTTCAAACGCCATCATTTGCTCAATGGCGTTGAGATTAAGCGGTGATTTCTTCTCTTCGCGACGCGCTTGGTAATCCAACTCACCGGCATTGGCACGGTCTAGAATGTCCAGCGCGGCTTCTTCAAGCAGCTCGTGAGTAACGACAGCATCGACTGCGCCGACTTTAAGTGCTGCGTTAGCACGATTTTCAGTGCCGCCAGCAATCCACTCAATGGCGTTATCCGCACCAATCAAGCGGGGTAAACGTACACATCCACCCCAACCGGGCAGAATGCCTAGCTTGGTTTCAGGCAAGCCAATTTTGGCTTTCTCACTCATTACTCGGAAATCGGTCGTCAACAGTACTTCGCAGCCGCCACCCAGTGCCAAGCCATTAATGGCCGTCACGGTTGGAAAAGGCAGGTCTTCAATCGCATTGAAGATGTCGTGAACCTTAAGGTTCATCTCGACGAGATACTCTTCGCCTTTGTCAAAAAGGCTGTGAAATTCGGTGATGTCAGCGCCGACAATAAACGCATCTTTGCCGCTGCTAATCATCAACCCCTGTAGGCCGCTTTCAGCTTGAAGCGCTTTTACTGCCTCGCCCAACTCTGCCACAACAGCACTGGACAGCTTATTAACGGACTCATCTTTCAGATCGAAAGTGAGCTTAGCGATGTCATTGCCACCTTGGGTGTCACGACGCTCCACCGTGATGGCATTGCCTTGATAGATCATCCGCGCTCTCTCCACAAGTTCGGGCTGGCACCATTAATCGGACCTGCCACGCATTTCATACGGTCGTTTGATTGCGTAAGCTTGGTTGAGATAATGAGGAACGTCAAGCCCTGACTTTTGGCTAATGCGCTTATCTCTCAAGTGCACTTACACAAATCAACTTACAGCAGGCCCACATTTTGTGCGCTTTTTATAGACAGGATAGGGAACGCATCGACTTTACCGACGAATCCAACGATCATGCTGTTTTCATTTATGAGCCAACAACGCCATGGGTAGTTTCTTTACTCCCGCCCGTATAACGGCACTACAAGCACGGGTTGAACGTACTGTCGAACGCCTAAAGCCCTGGAGCTGGCTGTGGCCACCTATCGCGTTTGGCGCCGGGTTAGGTAGTTTTTTTCTGGTGGACCGCCAACAGTGGCTAGGGGCGGTATTAGCGCTGGGACTTCTTTTTGCCTGGCTGCTATTGCTTTCTGAGAGCCTCATCGGGCGCTGGCTTGCTAAACGCGGCCATCCCACCTTGCCCCGTGGTGTCACTACCTTTATCGCCCAAATGATTCACCAGGAAACACTTTTCTTTACGTTGCCGTTTATCCTGGTTACAACCGTGTGGAATAGCGGGCAGACACTATTTGCGCTGTTAGTGATCGCAATGGCAATACTGTCGATTATAGATCCGCTCTATTACAAACTCGCTGGGCGCTGGCGAAGCCTCTATTTTATCTTTCATGCCCAATGTGTCTTTTTAGTGGTACTGGTTATTCTGCCTATCATGCTGCAGCTGACGACTGGCCAAAGCTTGATCCTTGCGCTGGTGATCACCATACTTGTAGCGTTGCCCAGTTTTTGGCACTTACTTAAAAAACGCTCGTTAACGCGCTGGTGCGGGTTCTTTGCGCTCACTATCGTGTTGGCCTATGCGGCCTGGCTCGGCAAAATATGGGTCCCTCCCGCCAGCTTATGGATGACAAACAGTGCACTTTCCCCAGCGCTGGATATTCAGAGCCGCGAGCCGCAGGGAACCATGGCACTTACGCCAGACGCAATTCGCTCTACCGGCCTTTACGTTTACACCGCCATTCGGGCGCCGCGTGGATTAAGCGAGACAATTCATCATGCATGGCACCACAACGGCGAATTGTTAGATGAAGTAGAACTTGCTATCAACGGTGGACGGGAAAAGGGCTATCGTGCGTGGAGCCATAAGCAAAATTTCCCAGAAGCGCCGTCGGGAGAGTGGCGTATCGACATTATGACAGCTAGCGGACAACGGCTGGGGCTGATCCGGTTTACTGTTTCGGAAGATTTGGAAAAAGCCACGATAGCGGATAGCAAAATCCAACCTAGCGGCTTGAGTGCGCTAAATTTGCGGCGCTTTATACCCGGAAACAACAATTCTGAAAACGATCTATCAACGGACGAATAACATAACGCCTTGCATTCAGCGGCGCAGCTTATGACAATTCGCCTACTTACATTTTTCGGTAGCTGTTTACTATGGCTTCAACAATTGGTTTTCGCATTGCACGTCTGCCCCACTTGTGGCGCTCTATTCTTGATCGAAGGCTTGCACCCTTGGGGTTAACACAAACACGCTGGGTGACGCTTTACCATTTATGGAAGTTAGGCGAAGGCAACCCACAGTGTGATTTAGCAAGGGTGATTGGCGTAGAAGCGCCCTCATTAGTTAGAACCCTTGGACAACTCGAAGCACAAGGGCTGGTTGAGCGACGGGCCTGCGATAATGATCGCCGAAGCAAACGACTCTATCTGACGCCAGCGGCAATGCCGCTACTTGAACAAATCGACAGCGTCGTCCAGGAGGCACGCAAAGAGATGCTGGCGGGCCTAAGTGAGAGTGACCTAGATCAGTTAGACAAGTGGCTAGCGCTAATAGAGTCCAATGGTATGGCGATTCAGTTAAGAGACCAAGACGGTCCCTCGGCGTAAGACGTCCATCAGTGCCCTGCTGTTTCACCAGCCCCGTTTAGCGGCTTTGCAGCAGGGCGGTCTGACAATCCGCTAAGCGCCTTTCTTAGCGTCTGAAAGTCTTCTCCATAGATAGCAAAACGCTCCGCAGTTTGTGACTCCCACCACCATAGCGTTAACGCCGTCGCGTTTGACTCGACCACCAAAGCATCTTGTGGAAGGCGCTCTAGCAGGGCTTTCAAAGTAGCGCTTGCCATTTCTGGCAATGGCCGTAATGGTGCAATGCGCCAGCGCCACCCAGCATGATAAAGCTCCAGCGCTTCACTTGCGTTCGATTCACGCACTAACACAAAATCAGGCCCTGGCTGCTGTTGGGAAAAACACCACCGATAAGCGGGCATCGTGCCTCGAAAATTGTGCAACGGGGGCTTCTCCATCTTGATCACTACCCCGTGCTTCTTGGCGGCATTCAAACGCAGCGCCATATGGCGCTTCTGCCGCGGGCTGGGCTTAAGCCACATTACCGGTGCAATAACAAACAGCGATATAAAAATAATAATAAGCCACTCCATCTAGCCACTTCTCCTCGTCGCAAATACTAGCCATAAGCATTGATGTTAAAATTAGTCATACTATCGGGTTAACTTAAAAAAGCATGACATAGATCGTTGTTAAGATGGCACTTGAAGCCTAAAGTAAAGGTCATCTAACAAAGCGTTCTCTTTGTTAATTATCACGAAGGAGATAAGCCATGAGCTATCACCACATTTTAGTAGCCGTTGATTTAACTAAAGACTCCCATAAAATCTTAGAGCGTGCAGTCGCGATTGCTGCTCGCAATGACGACGCCAAGATTTCGATCATGCATACCCTTGAGCCATTGGGCTTCGCTTACGGTGGTGACATCCCGATGGATCTCACCAGCATTCAAGACCAGCTGGATGACCACGCGAAGAAGCGGCTGACTGAAATTGCCGCCCCTCACGTCGAGCCCGCTGATCAACATGTCGTTGTCGGCATGCCGGACACGGAAATTCATCGTTTTGCAGAAGAGCACAACGTCGACCTGATCGTTGTTGGTTCGCATGGGCGCCATGGCTTTGCCCTGCTGCTAGGCTCCACTTCTACCGGCGTACTTCACGGCGCACAGTGCGACGTTTTGGCCGTTCGGGTCGGCAAAAAAGGTGAAGAGAGCGACGAGTAACCAATGTAGAAAGGCACCCATTGGGTGCCTTTACTCATTCGATACTGATGTCAGTCACCGCTAGCCATCGCCTCAAGCTCCATCCAACGCTCCATTGCCGTTTCAAGTGTTTGCTGTACGTTTTCTAACGCTTGCAATTTCGCTGTAACGGCACTGGCTTCTTGCTGGTAGAAAGCGGGGTCGCCAATCTCTTGCTCTAACGCCTCTACTTCATTCTCAAGGCGCTCTATCTCCGCAGGTAAGGCATCTAACTCTCGCTGCACTTTGTAAGAGAGCTTAACGGTTTTCTTAACGGGCTCAGCAACCGGCTTCTCTGGCGTTTTTTCAACTGCAATGCTGGTCGGTTCAGTGTTCTGGCGGGCAGCGCCTTCCCACGGAGCAGGCGGCAGTTTACCTCCTTGGCGAATCCAATCCGTGTAGCCACCCACGTATTCACGCACATAACCCTCGCCCTCAAAGGCCAGCATGCTGGTCACGACGTTATCCATAAATGTTCGGTCGTGAGAGACCAGTAGAAGCGTGCCATCAAAGTCCAGCAGCAGCTCTTCAAGCAGCTCCAGGGTTTCCATGTCCAAGTCGTTGGTAGGCTCATCCAACACCAATACGTTGGCTGGTTGAGTAAACAGCTTGGCTAACAACAGACGGTTGGACTCACCGCCGGAAAGGGCTTTCACCGGCTGTCGAACACGGTCAGGTGTGAATAGAAAATCCTGAAGGTAGCTCATTACGTGGCGATCTTTTCCACCAACGGTTACCCGATCGCTGCCTTGTGCGACGTTGTCGTAGACGGTTTTTTCCAGCTCTAAACCTGCACGCAATTGATCGAAATAAGCGACCTTTAAATTGGTCCCCAACTGAACACTACCTTCTGTTGGAGCAAGCTCGCCGAGCAAGATTTTCAGCAGCGTTGTTTTACCTGCACCGTTGCGACCAAGAAAACCAATACGGTCGCCGCGCATCACTTCAAGATTCACATCACGCAGAATGACATCATTACCAAAGCGCTGTGTTACGCCTTTCAGCTCGACTACCCGCTTACCAGTACGCTCGCCGCTGTCGACAGTGAGGTTGGCAGTCCCCTGACGTTCACGTCGCTGGCTACGCTCCAAACGCATCTGCTCAAGCTCACGCACACGCCCTTCGTTGCGTGTACGCCGCGCTTTGACGCCTTGACGAATCCAGACTTCTTCTTGGGCTAGTTTTTTATCGAAAAGCGCATTTTCTCGCGCTTCTACTTCAAGCTCGTGCTGCTTACGCTCTTGATACTCTGCATAGTTACCGGGATAACGGCCAAGCTTGCCTCGGTCTAGCTCAAGGATCGTGGTGGCCAGCTTAGATAAAAAGGCACGGTCGTGGGTAATCAGTAATACCGCGCCGTTGAAGGCCAGCAGTTGCTCTTCCAACCAAGCAATCGTGTCTAGATCGAGATGGTTGGTAGGCTCGTCAAGAAGCAGTAAATCCGGCTCAGAAACCAATGCTCGCGCCAACGCAACACGGCGGCGCCAGCCACCGGAAAGCGCGCTCATTTCAGCTTCAGGGGGTAACCCTAAACGGGTGAGTACAACGTCAATGCTCTGATGGAAAGACCAGCCGTCGATAGCCTCAATGCGGGTTTGCAGCTTGGCCATGCGGTTCATGTCGGGGTCTGGATCATTGATCAAATGCTGGTATTCAGAAAGCAATTCCCCCGCTTCCGGCAGCCCCTGAGCGACCATGTCAAAAATCGTCATGCCTGAGGATTCAGGCAGCTCCTGGGACAATACGCCAATCTTCAAGCCCGGTGCACGCCAAATGGAACCATCATCGGCATGAATATCGCCCGCGACCAGTTTTAATAGCGTTGATTTACCGGTGCCGTTGCGCCCGACCAGCGCCAGCCGCTCGCCTTTTTCAACCGTTAGGTCGGCGCGGTTAAGCAGTACTTGGGTGCCGTAAGCGAGTTGCAGCTGTTCGAGTCGTAACAAGGTCACGCAGTGTCCTCCTTCATCATGAGCCGCACAGTGTAACGCATGCGCTCGCGTTAAGGAGAGCCCTTATAGAGCCAAACGACACATCGTGCTAACGTCCCACCATCACGTGATAATAACAAGGTAGCGCCAAGCTACTCGTTTAGGGCTGACATCGTGACCGTTACCGTCTCAATGCACTTTGTGAACGAACTACTGTGTGGCTTACCCGCCACTGAGCATTCCCCTGTCCGCTACCTAGAGCTTGCTGGAATTTCCCCCTTTCTACTCAGCGCACCGAACGGCCGAGTCACTGTTGAGCAGTTTGCCGAGCTTTACCGCCTCCTTGCCCTTGAGCTAGATGATGAAACACCCTGCTTTTTCTCCAGGCCGCTACGCTGTGGAACACTAAAGCTGCTGTGCTTGAGCTTGCTAGATGCACCAACGCTGCATGTTGCGCTTCATCGCTATACGCAGTTTTTTCGCATTCTCTTAGATGATTTCGGCTACGACTTTACTATTGAAGGCGAATTTGCTCGGATGGCGCTTGAAGAACGCGCCCCGCTTCGCGGCAGTCGAATATTGATTCATGAATTGATGTTGAAACTGTTTCACGGTATCGCCTCCTGGATGATCGCACGCAAAATTCCACCTATCTTGATGGAGTGCGGCTACGCCCAACCTGCTCACAGTGCTGACTATCTCTACTTCTATCCCGGCAAGCTAAAATTTGATCAACCGCAAACAGCTGTTTACTTTGATAAGGTGTTTCTCAACCACCCCATACGCCAAACGAAACAGCATCTTGGCGCATTTCTACAACGCGCACCGGCTGACTGGTTCTACGTCTCTTTTGAAGATCGTTTGATTACTCACCGCGTTCGCGAACATCTTAGCCGCCACTTACCCACCTCATGCACGGTTCAGCATGTGGCAGATGCGCTACATATGTCCGTGCGGACACTCTCAAGACACTTGAAACTTGAAGGTACTCATTTCCAGGCGGTTAAAGACGAATACCGTCGCGACTATGCCATTCAAGCACTCACTCGCAGCACACAACCACTGACAACCATCGCAGAAAAACTAGGATTTGAAGACCTTGCTTGTCTTAGCCGAGCGTTTAAACAGTGGACAGGAGATTCACCCGCCGCTTACCGCAAGGCACAAACGGCGGGCATAAAACGCTAGCGTTTATATCTCAGTGCGAATGCGCTTTTTATCCAGCTTACCGACACTGGTTTTAGGAATTTCATCTACGAAACGAATCAACGATGGAATACCCCAGCGATTAATGCTGCCCTGCTCGACGAACTGCTCCATAAACGCCTGTACTTCCTCTGCCGTGGGTGGGTTATTGACATCGCTAGGGACAACGAGCGCTGCTGGCCGCTCACCCCATTTATCATCTGTAACGCCAATTACCGCCACTTCCGCCACACCTGGGCATTGGCTAATATAGCTTTCCAGCTCAAGTGAGGAGAGCCACTCTCCACCGGTTTTGATGACATCTTTAATACGGTCGCTAATGGCCAAGAAACCATACTCATCAATCGAGCCAACATCACCGGTATGCAGCCACCCATCCCGCCAAAGCTCCTCACTGCGTTTCTCTTCTTTGTAGTAAGCCTGGGTTAACCAGGGTGCCTGAGCACGCACTTCACCAACACTGACGCCATCATGGGGTAACGGTTCTCCATTGGCATCAACCACCTGTAATTTCACTAGGGGCACGGGTAAACCAGCCTTACACCGCCAGGGAAGCTGCACTTCAAAATCGGCTTCGGCAACATCCTGAGGCAAAATATCAGCGGTTAGCAGCGGACAGGTTTCTGACATGCCGTAGGCACTTCGCGTATCAATGCCGAGTGACCAAGCACGGCTAGCCAGGGCTTGAGTTAGCGCACTGCCGCCCACAAGCACCTTCCAACCGGTTAAATCAATTTTTTTCGATGCGATAGCGTCAGCGCTAACCACCATATTTAACAGCGTTGGCACGCAGTGGGAGAAATCGACCTTTTCGTTCACCAGCAGTTTGACCAACATTTCCGGCTCATAGCGGCCAGGGTATACCTGAGTCGCCCCCATCAACGTGGCAGTGTAAGGCACGCCCCAGGCGTGCACATGGAACATCGGCGTGATGGGCATGTATACCTTGTCACGGTTGAGCAATTCACAACCCGGTGCTTGGAAGGTACTGGCTTCACCTAGTGTGTGCAGGACTAATTGGCGGTGGGTAAAAAACACCCCTTTCGGGTTGCCGGTGGTGCCCGTGGTATAGAACAGCGTAGCCACTGCATTTTCATCAAAAATAGGGAACTCGTAATGAGTTGGCTGCTCACTTAACAACGCCTCAAACTCACCCACTAATGGCAGCGACGTGCTGACTGTGCTTTGTGTTTCTTGACTCACCGCTTCTTGGCAAAGTAGATAACCGCGTATGTTGGGCAGTTGATCAGCAAGTGGCTCCAGTAGCGGTACGAAATCCTCATGCACCAGCACAAAGACGTCTTCAGCGTGCTCCATCGTGTAGTGAATTTGCTCAGGCGCCAAACGTACGTTGACGGTGTGTAGCACGGCACCAATCATTGGAATGGCAAAAAAGCACTCTAAATAACGATGGCTGTCCCAGTCCAGCACCGCCACCACATCACCCGCCTGAACGCCCTGTGCTGTTAGCGTATGGGCAAGCTGATGTACCCGATCACGAAAACGTTGATAGTCATGACGGCTCTGGTCTCGATAAACAATCTGGTTATTCCCCGCCATTCGAACACCAGACTCCAGCAAGTCGCTAATTAACAGCGGCGAGCTAGTCGCAGACGGCGTAGAAGGAAGTATTTTTGGCGTTACCGTAGACATAAAACACACCTGTCGATTGTTATTGGAAAACCGTTTGTTATTCGCGCTCTATTAACAGCGCAATGCCCTGCCCACCGCCGATACACAGCGTGATCAAACCATAGCGGCCCTGACGTCGCTCCAATTCGTGTAAGGCTTTTAGGATCAAGATGGCACCGGTCGCGCCTACTGGATGACCGAGCGCCACCGCACCACCATTCGGGTTGAGTTTTTCCAATGGGAAACCCAGCGTATCGGCAACCGCCATTGCTTGTGCCGCGAACGCTTCATTGGACTCAATCACATCAATGTCATTGATCGTCAGCCCTGCCTGTTGGAGGCAGCGTTTCACCGCAGGGATTGGCCCTAACCCCATTACCGAAGGCTCCACACCGGCGGTGGTTGCCACGCGAAGTCGCGCCCTCACCGTTAAATTGCGCTGCTGTGCTTCATCAGCATGCGCCAGCACCAAGGTCGCAGCGCCATCGTTGATCCCAGAGGCGTTTCCTGCCGTTACTATTCCCTCTTTTTTAAAGGCCGGTTTAAGCCGGGCTAAATCGCTTAATTCAACACCTTCTCGCACATGCTCATCACGGGCAAAGGAAACCGTCTGTTTTCCTTTTGTCACCTCAACAGGCACGATTTGTGCGTCAAAACGCCCTTCTGCAATGGCTTTTGCCGCCTTACGATGGCTATCCACCGCAAACTGATCGAGCTGCTCGCGACTTAAGCCATACTGCTTAGCGATATTTTCAGCGGTCATGCCCATATGTCCGCTGCCAAATGGGTCACTAAGAATACCGAGGGTAAGATCCTGGATATTGGCATCGCCTAGGCGTATGCCATTGCGTGCTTGGGGCGGCAGTAGATAAGCACCTCGCGACATGGATTCAGCCCCACCTGCCAATGCTAAGCGGCTGTCGCCCAGAGCGATTTGCTGCGCAGCGGATATCACTGCCTGCACGCCGGAACCACATAGCCGGTTAACATTAAAGGCACCGGCTTCTTTTGGCACACCCGCACTCAACGCAATATGGCGGGCAAGGTAGGCATCTTCTGGGCTAGTGGTAATAATATGGCCATACACAGAGTGGTCGATATCAGCGCCAGCAACGCCCGCACGGCGTAGTGCTTCCTGGGCAGTGATAGTGCCTAACTCATGGGGCGCGAAAGATGAGAGCGACCCACCAAACCCGCCAATAGCGGTGCGGGCACCGCTTACAATAACAACGCTATCCAGTTGCATAATCTCTCCTTAGTAATGACGCACAGCGGAAAAGGACTTAAGAAAAGCGCTTAAGCCACTTTGCCCAACAGCGAGCGTGCGACCACTTCTTTCATAATCTCAGAACTACCGGCGTAAATAGTTTGCACACGTGCGTCTAAATAGAAGCGTGAAATGGGATATTCATGGGTGTAACCATAACCACCAAACAGCTGAAGGCACCGATCAACAGCACGACACTGCAGCTCGCTAAGCTGTAATTTGAGTATCGCGGCCTCGGTACTTGTCATCGTGCCGTGGCGGTACTTATTAACGCACTGATCGAAGTAGGCACGCGCGACATCCAGCTGTGCCTTGATCTCAGCCAGCGTAAAGCGGGTATTTTGAAAATCGGCCACGCGTTGACCAAATGCGTGACGTTGGGTGACGTAATCAAGCGTTAATGCCAACGCGCCCTCTACCGCGCCAAGCGCTTGCGCGCCTACGCCTAAGCGCTCTCGGGGCAGCTCTTGCATTAGGTAGCGAAACCCAGCGCCCTCTTCCCCTAATAAGGCACTGTTAGGCAGTTGCAGCTGGTCAAATGCTAACTCTGCCGTATCGCTGGCGTGCTGGCCAATTTTCTTAATGGGCTTGCCACGGGAAAAACCAGGAAGTGACGTATCGACCAAAAACAGCGAGACCCCTTTTGCACCTGCACTGGGGTCTGTTTTTGCACAGACAATAACGAGATCGGCCACTTGGCCATTGGTAATAAACAGCTTGCTGCCGTTGAGTAGCCACCCATCGGCTGTTTTGGTGGCGCGGGTTTTCATCGCTGCCAAGTCACTGCCAGCATGCGGCTCGCTCATGGCAATCGCCCCCAACCACTCCCCGCTTGCCATGCGGGGCAGCCAGGTTTCGCGCTGTTCATCAGTGGCTAAATTTTGCAGGTAAGGCATCACGATATTGGCGTGAATATTGTAAGCGCTGGCTAGCCCACCAAACCCTTGCCGAGACATCTCCTCCAGTGCCCGTTGGGTGATGGCAATATCGGCACCTGAGCCACCATAGGTCTCATCAAGATCAATCCCCAATAGACCAGCGGCACCCAGCGCTAGCCATAAAGAGCGCGGTATTTCACCGTCCGCTTCCCACTGGTCATAGAAAGGCGCCACTTCCTGCGCTAAGCAGCGGCTGATCATGTCATGAAACAGCGCCTGTGTTTGCTCGTCCATGCTCACTCCTTTAGGTCTTTGCGCAGGTGACGTTTAAGAATTTTACCTGCGGTGCTTTTTGGCAGAGCCTCTGCAAACACCACACGCTTAGGAACTTTGTAGGGTGCAATCAAGCTTTTGACATGTTGGATGAGCTCATCCTCGCTAGCCACTTGCCCCTCTTTCACCACAACGACGGCGGTAATCGCTTCAATCCACTTTTCGTCAGGCAGCCCCACCACCGCTACTTCCGAAATAGCCGAGTGCTTAAACAGCGCCTCTTCCACCTCACGGCTGGCAACCAACACGCCCCCCGTATTGATAACGTCTTTAATCCGGTCCACGACATATAAGTAGCCTGCTTCATCGAAGTAGCCCACATCACCAGAGTGAAACCAGCCGCCTTGGAAGGACTCAGCGGTCATCTCCGGCTTATCCCAGTAGCCCATCATTAACTGCGGCGAACGATGGACAATCTCGCCATGCTCGCCCGAGTCAACATCGTTCATTTCCAAATCAACAATGCGTGTTTCCACCGTAAGTATCGGCCGCCCCGCCGACGCAGGACGCTCAGCATGCTCATCTGGACGTAATACCGTTGCCAAGGGGGCAATTTCACTCTGCCCATAGCAGTTATATAAACCAACACTGGAGAAGCGCTGCTGCATCTCTTCCAAAACAGGCACCGGCATGATCGAGGCGCCGTAGTACGCCTTCTTGAGCGAGGTTAAATCAAACTGATCAACGTCAGGATGACGTAGCAAGCTGATCCACACCGTGGGCGGCGCAAAGAACGATACGATTTTTTGTTCGGCAATCGCCGCCAGACAGCTATCCGGAAGCGGTGCTTCAAGCAAATGAATGGGGGCGCCCAGTAGTAAAGCCGGCATCAAAAAAACATGCATTTGTGCCGAGTGGTAAAGCGGAAGAGCGGCCAACATGGCGTCACTTCCTTTGATATCCAACTCCACCATACAGGCCATATATTCCGCCATCAGCGCTTGGTGGGTCATCATTGCCGCTTTAGGCGCTGCGGTTGTACCAGAGGTATAGAGCAGCTGTGCCAGACTACTTCCCTCTACGGCGACCGCTGGCTCCCTTGTTGATGGCGAGGAATGCACATAAGCCAAGACATCAAAACGACCCAACTGGATATCTTGTTGATCAGCATGCAGTGTTCCATTGACCGTTAATGCTAAACCTTGGGTTGCCTCCTGAACTTTGTCAGCTAACGAACTATCGCTTAGCACTCCTTTCGCCCCGGACTGCTCAAGGATATAGCGCAGTTCATCACTACTTAGCGCAAAGTTAATAGGCACATGTACTAAGCCCGCTTTAGTGGCAGCAAGCCAGGCAATGACATAGGCATCTGAGTTTTTACCATATACCGCCAACCGATCCCCAGGAGAAAGACCGGCCGCTAACAAACCACTAGCTACGCTGTTAGCGGCATCGTTAAGCGATTGATAGCTCCAGGTTCGCTCACCAAACGTTAGTGCGAGTTGTTGAGAATATTTGCGAGCGCTGCGGTTTAGCGCAGCGCCAATCGTATTACGATGAATTAAGGATGTCTGTTCCATGCCAAGTCCTTATTGTTATGTGTTGTTAGGGCTTCAGCGTTTTACGAATTGTTGACGAGTGGGCAAACGCTTTCAGAAAGTGGCCGGAATGCTTCCTCGGCGGGAATAGTGCGCACAACTCTGAAGAGGTCATCCTCATCAACTGACTCTTCCGGTGTTTTCACTTCAACGAGATACATGTCATGCACCATACGGCCGTCCTCACGAATGTAGCCGTTCGTTGCAAAAACATCGTTAATGGGGGTATCGAGCATCTGCTGACGAACGGTTTGCGTGTCGTCTGTTCCCGCGGCCTCAATGGCTTCTAAATAGTGGCGGGTGCTGGAATAGAGCCCTGCATGCACCATGGTCGGCATGCTGCCGGTGCGCTCACGGAAACGCTCTGCCCAGGCACGCGTTTCATCAGTTAAGTCGTAATACCATGCTTTAGTAAACTGCAGCCCTTGAGCGTTCTCCAGGCCAATGCTGCGTATATCAGTACTGAACAGCACCATGCCGGCTAGAATCTGCCCGGCTTGAGTAATGCCAAATTCGCCTGCCGTTTGAACGGCATTGATGGTGTCACCACCAGCATTATTGAGGGCAATTACATCAGCGCCCGATGCCTGGGCCTGCAGCATAAAAGAGGAAAAGTCACTGTTCGGAAAGGGGTGTCGTGCGCTACCTACTATCGTTCCACCATTCTCCGTGACCACCCGCTCTACATCTGCTTCAAGCGCATGACCAAACGAGTAGTCGGCACTGAGTAAATACCAGTTTTTATAGCCTTCCTGAGTAATTGCCTTTGCCGTGCCATTGGACATCGCCCAAGTATCGTAAACCCAGTGAATATGGTTAGGAGAGCAGTGCTCGTTAGTGACACTCGAAGAAACAGCGCCGTTCACTAAGCCAAGTTTATCCGCCTCTTCTAACAAGCCTACTGCTGCTAATGTAACCGATGAAGCCACTAAGCCAGTGACCATGTCGACATTGCGTTCATCAATCCATTCACGCACCACGCTTGAGCCAACATCAGGGCTATTGCGATCATCAGCACTAAAGACGACAACTTGGGCACCGTGTACGCTGCCGCCAATATCTTCAATTGCCATCTCAATGGCGTCTTGCCCTAATGGGCCTATGGGATCGCGATAAACGCCTGACATATCAGCTAGATAACCAATACGGATTTCATTATCTGAAATACCTTCATTGGCGGCTACGCTGGGCGCATAGCTAGCCGTAATGACCGCAGCCGATAGCACAGAAATAGCGAAATGACGTGATAAATGCATGCTTTTCACCTGTCTATTGTTGTTATTAAATGAGCCTTAAGCCCGATTTATTTCATGCTTCACCCTCATGTTAAAAGTAAAAACTGCTTTACTGTTTACCTATCGAGCCAGTTTTTTTGCAATTCGTGCCATTCGAATGAGATATCCATCCGGGATAGACCATTAGTCGTTGTTACTCTCCAGCGTTACAATGGCGTTTTACAGCTGGCTAAATAATTAACGAGAGCTGGCTGCTATCGAATATTTAACTAACACTGGGAGTGTGACGCTTGGCGACAAGTGCTGTGGATAGTTTTTTACCCGAGGCGCTGCAATTTCGTTCTGGTGCCCCCTTGGTGGATATCGGCGCTAACCTGACTCACGAGAGTTTTCAGCGTGATTTAGCTGATGTCATTGCGCGGGCGAAAGCGGCCAATGTAGCTACCTTAATAGTGACGGGTACTGATATTGAACACGCTGAGCAAGCCGTAGAGCTGGCTAAACAGACCCCAGGCATATATGCCACTGCCGGGGTTCACCCACACGATGCTAGCGGGTGGAGTAGTGATGTGGCGCGCCAGTTGAAAGCGCTTCATCAAAAACCTGAAGTGGTTGCCGTGGGCGAGTGTGGGCTGGACTTTAATCGCAATTTTTCAACGCCTCACGAGCAAGAGCGAGCGTTTGAGGCTCAGTTGGCGCTCGCTGCTGAAAGTGGCTTACCGCTATTTTTGCACGAACGTGACGCGGGGCAACGAATGCGTGAAATGCTGCATAGCTGGCGAGATGATATCAGCCAAGCCGTTATTCACTGTTTCACCGCTGACCGAGATACGCTGCACGGCTATCTCGATTTAGATCTTCATATTGGATTAACCGGCTGGATTTGTGATGAGCGCAGAGGTCATCACCTTCGTTCAATAGTGAAAGATATTCCGTTAGAAAGGTTAATGGTAGAGACTGACTGTCCTTACCTGCTGCCTCGCAACCTTCCAGCCAAACTAAAAGGACGCCGTCACGAGCCAGCCTTGCTACCATGGATTGTAAGAGAGATTGCCCAGTGGCATGACGTGACTGAAACCGAGCTGGGGAACGCAACAACCCGCACTGCCCAGCATTTTTTCCGCCTTGATGCGGAAGCTTAAAAGGAGCGAAGCGTGGCTGATTACCCAGGATTTATTGCCATTGAGACGGGCGAAGATGACGGCTTGCCGCTGGCTATTGCCTGGTCTCTACCTGATGGACGCATTAAACAGACACTCATTCAGCCTGACGATAGCTGGATCAGTGAAGACACGAACGTGATGGGTTCTTATAGCATTGAAGAGCTAGAAAGCCTCGGCGTCAGCCCGTTGGATGTCATACGTGAACTAGAGACCGATCACTTCTCGGCTACGCTGTACACTAGCGATAACGGTGAGGATGAAGCAGCGCTGGCTCGGCTCTTTGACACCTACGGCTTGGATCCTTTTGTTGAATTAGCGCCTGCACAGGTGCTTTATGAAGCGATTAGTGCGAGAGATTGGCACCGCTTACGCAGCGAAATTTTTAACGACATGGGGCTCGAACCGATGCGGCCCGAGCACGAAATTGAAGTAATGCTAACGCTTCACAAGCAGCTTACCGAGAAAGACTAAGCCGACGCGACCAGCGCCACGTCAAGTTCTCGCTGCCCCTGTTTAATGGCCTGCACCAAGGTATCTTGATGCTGATAATAGCGTGTCAATGCGATAAAGAAAGCGTTGGCACGCAATGGCAGCCCCTCTTCTAAATAACGTGCTGCTCTGGCATCTACTTTGTTGGCAAACGCCTCACGATCCACCTCAACATCCCCACCCAAGTTATCTACACTAACGTGGAATATGCGTCCGCAGGCACGAGTAAACAGCTTTTCCAGCGCCTGCGGGGCAATCTCCGCTTGTTCGAAGGCGTGCTGCTGCTGGGCGTCGCGCCCATCAGGCAAGTACCAGTACCCGTAATCTTCCAACTGCCGACGCTTCTCTCCTGCGATACACCAGTGGCTAATCTCGTGCAGTGCACTAGCAAAAAAGCCGCGCGCAAAAATCACCTGATGATAAGGTGTTTCAGATGTAGCTGGGCGATATAGGGGTTCATCGCCACCTTTGATTAATCGCGTCTGATAACGTGCTAAAAACACACCATCAAACAGCGCCGTTATGTCGTGAAGCGTCCAACGCTCCTGCTCTTGAGTCACTATATACCTACGTCGTCGTTCATTTCGTAAAGTATACCCGCGCCTTGTCCCGATGATAAAGAGATGGCAAATCATTAGACAGCTACCGAGATCCTAGTAACTCCTGCTACTCTATCGGCTTTTGTTGGGTCACTTTGCTAAACAGGAAACATACCGTGGGCGGCTTCACTAGCAATATAAAATCCATCTATTGGCCAGAAACACGCACGTTGGTAGCGTTAGCACTACCCATCTGCGGCGCCCAACTCGCACAAGCGGGCATGAGCGTGGTCGACGTCATCATGACCGGCAGGCATAACGCCACCGACTTAGCTGCCGTTTCGGTTGGCTCAAGCCTGTGGATGCCACTGATGCTATTTATGACCGGTACGTTGATGGGCCTCACACCTATCGTGGCGCACCTTTTGGGCGGCAAGAGAAATGCTGAGATTTGCCCTGCGGTTCATCAGGCATTGTGGGTCGCATTAGTACTCGGGTTCACTGCCGCTGCATTGCTGTGGACAGTCGTAACGCCGATATTCGAACTTATGAAGGTTCCCCCTGCGGTTGCAAGAGAGTCTGCTGCCTACCTTTCCGCTGTTGCCTTCGGCATGCCCGGAATCGCTTTGTTTCAGGCGCTTAGAGCCTTTTCAGATGGCATGAATCACACCCGCCCCGCGTTATGGATTAGCTTGGTGGGGCTAACCGTTAATATTCCCAGTAACTATTTACTTATCTATGGCGGTGATGGCCTAGTTAATATATTTGGTGATGGATTACCCAGCGCTCTGCAACAGCTACCGGCACTAGGCGCATTCGGCTGCGGCATCGCTACAGCACTCTCGATGTGGACAATGGCCGTTGCAATGGCGCTCTATACCCGTAAAGGACGTACCTACCAAAGCGTCTCGATTTGGCAAACGCTGACGCCACCAACACTGTCCGGCATCCGCGAGCTTGTAGTAGTGGGTGTGCCCATCGGTGTGGCTATTTTCGTGGAAGTGACGTTATTCACACTGATAGCCCTGTTTATTGCCAGCTTTGGAGAGGTCACTGTAGGGGCTCACCAAATTGCTCTAAGCTTCACGTCTATTCTCTTTATGCTGCCGATGTCCTTGAGCATGGCACTTACCGTACGCGTGGGTAATACATTGGGCCAACAACGTTCTGCTATGGCGCGCACTGTTGCTTGGAACGGTATCGTGATCAGTGTCATTGTGGCCGTCATCAACAGTACATTACTTTGGTTTACAGCGGTGCCGGTGATTTCGTTGTATACCTCCAATGCCGACATCCAGGCTTTGGCGCTCACCATCATATCCCTGGCAGTAATTTTCCAGCTATCAGATTCACTTCAAGTCAACCTAGCAGGTGCATTACGAGGTTATAAAGACACCCGAATCGTGATGGTCATTACCGTACTTTCTTACTGGATTGTCGGTTTAGGCGGTGGTCACTGGCTAGGAACTCACGGTATAGGTGACATGTCTGACCCGTTGGGGGTGCATGGTTACTGGATAGGCCTGATTGCGGGGCTCAGCACAGCCGCACTATTACTTGCTTGGCGATTAAAGTGGATTAGTCAACAGGAGTAAGCAATGGCACTCTACCCTCAAGCTATATTATGGCTGACTACCAGTGCCAGCTTGGTACTAGTGGGCTGCGGAAACAATGGTGCCGAACAGCCCTGGGTAGAGTATCACCAACAGCTCACTAGCGATCTTTCAATTGCCAATATTGAGCGTCATCCGCCACCTAATATTGGTGAATTTCCTGAACGTCGAGAGCGACTATTCAATATTCCTGAAACTCGAGAGGGTATGCTGAATATCTATGCGTTACGTGAGTGCCAGATAACATCACTCATTGCAGCACGGAACAATCAGTTGGGCCGCGTTGCTCCCCCTAGCCAGCACTGGCTTTACGAACGCGCGCTATGGCAACGCCTAAGTGCCTGCTGGAACAGTGATATTCCTGACAGCTTAAGTGATGACAATAAAGCGCGATTGGCTGAACTAACTGAACTCAAGACAGAACAGCTACCAGCGGTCAGCTGGAATGCCATTTTTGATTCTGAAGAGTGGGAAAAAAGCTTTTCCCGAGCAAGTGCCCCTTTAAATAGCTCTGAACTACCTAATATTGACAATCAACTGGTTGCAGTTGATTACCTTGAGCGAATGGTCACACACCAATTTAGCCAAGCATGGCAACAGGACTCTTCAGCACTTGAAAACCACCTTAAAGCGCTGCAAGAGAGGCCTTTAACAGCAGAAATTTTACGCACACTGTTGCTCGCCCACCAACGCTTAACGGAGGCAAACCTAGTACTTGAGTCAACGCGCTTAACCACTAGTGAATGCCTGCAAGATGATTTTCCAGCAGGATTTAATCAAGTTGAGCAGATTTCTCTCAAGTGGCTTACAGCAATTAACCGACTAATTAATGCCCACCAAATAACGCCACCTGAAGCGGTTAAAAACTATCAGAACACTTGGTTATCATTGAACAACCCACAGGCGCCCTGGCAGCAACTTCAACAAGTAAAAGCACAACACCAAGCGTTGCGAGATCAATTTACTAGCTGCTCCGATAATTAAAAATCACAAACCCCCTTAACCTTCTGGGCAACCTGTGCTATTGGTGAACTAAGTGGTAGGCAGCATACGCTGTTTACCGATGTCGTGACCACGCAGCACAAGGAGGGACATTATGGGCGCATCCCTGTCACCCCGCTCTGCCCAGGTCATCGACCTGGAAACCGTGCGTCAGCGTCAGCAGGCGCAAAAATGTTTGATCCGCCTAGCCCCTGAGCTAGATGGGTTAGAGATGGTCTACCAGCTCGCTGCGAGTCCCGACACGTATTACGGCCTACCTGTTTTGGCCTGGGGGCTACAAGAGAA
This sequence comes from Vreelandella alkaliphila, assembly GCF_016107625.1. Classification (GTDB taxonomy): domain Bacteria; phylum Pseudomonadota; class Gammaproteobacteria; order Pseudomonadales; family Halomonadaceae; genus Vreelandella; species Vreelandella alkaliphila. The sequence continues at coordinate 2,768 of NZ_JABASV010000014.1, read as the reverse complement.
CGGTAACGTCATTGGCCTTGTGCCATGGATGGAGAAGCTCGCTGCTTGCCATGAACTCGACAGCCATGAAAATGGCCAGTTTATTGGCTACCGCGATCCAGAAACCGAAGAAATTTTCGCCCTTCCTCCTGATCATAAATACGACGAGCTAATGGCTTCAGCCAGTTACTTCGAGTATGAAGCTTCAGGAGATATTACGCTGATTCAACAGCTTCCAGACACCCTTGGCACTCATGCTTTATGCATGAATCATCCCGATGCACCCTGGAATATGAAGCAAGTCTATGGATGGCGTCTCTATAGCGATGGAAGCGTTGAAGCAGTTCTTGCCGATGAACAGCAAGCCACGATGTCTCCCATCCTACTGGGTGACAAGTGCCTTTACGATGCCCACTCCCGCCATCGCACGGTTTACTTTTTTCAACGCCATATCGCTAGCCGCATTATGGATGAAGACCCTGCGACACTGGAAGCTTTGGCGATGATGGTTGTTCCAAATAAAGAGGGGTGATCTTAAATAAGCACTTGCGAGGCTACCCAATCAAAGCCAGAGCCTAAAACCAATATTAATGGCTAGCCTCGCATAGCTGCAGAAGCCTTACGCTAGGCGAATAAAGTACACGTAGTGGTCATCAGACTCCTCTTGCAGCAGTAGCTGGTGTCCCAAAAATTGACAAAATTTTGGCACATCACGAGTCGTTGCGGGGTCTGTTGCTATTACCTTCAACACCTGCCCTGGCGTCATATCACGCACCTTGTTATGCATTAACATGATAGGTTCAGGGCAATACAAACCCGTTGTGTCTAACGATGCATCAAAGGCACTTGGGTCATACGTATTATCAGTCATCTACAATCTCGTTTAGGAAACAGACAGCATGATCAAAGTAATCATTGAACGGCGTATTATGCCTGGCCTGGAAGAAGAATATGAACTAGCTGCCCGCGAAGCAATGCGCGTTTCACTTGGCGTACGAGGATTTGTCGGTGGAGAAACGCTCGTCGAACTTGGCCATACAGATCGCCGCCTGATGATTACCAAATGGCGCGATCTTCGCGCTTGGAAAGAGTGGCATTCAAGTGAAGCACGTGCAGCGGCCATGCAGAGCATCCTACCTCTATTAACAGAAGACGAAACTATCCGCGTGTACGAACCAGGCTGTTGACACCCTTACGCTACTCTGCCGACCTTTAAATTAGTGAGCGAGCCTTACATGAACCGTCACTTCTTCCCTATCATGGTAGAGGTGGCGACATGTAATCGTAGCGCGCACTCCCGCCGCTTCCAACGCATCTTCCAAAGTGCTAATGCAGCGATCAACCTCGTCCCAGCGTTTCTTCATGGGCAGTTTTAAATTAAAAATTGCCTCTCGACACCATTTCCGAGTTAACCATCTTTCCACCATTGCCAACACGCGCACAGGCTTATCGACGATATCACAAACTAGCCAATCCATTCGTTGCGGCGGTTCCCAAGTAAATCCATCTTCTTTAAGATGATCTATCTGTCCCGTAGCCATTAGCTGCTTGTCCATTGGCCCATTATCAATGGCATAAACATACATGCCACGCTGGACTAACTGCCAAGTCCAACCACCTGGGGCGGCCCCTAAATCCGCTGCCTGCATATGATCCGCAAGCCGTGCATCCCACTCTTCTCGGGGAATAAACTCATGCCATGCCTCTTCTAACTTCAGCGTTGATCGGCTTGGCGCACGGGATGGGAAACGTAGGCGACGTATACCATTAATCAGCTCACTTCGATTGTCAGGAAAGCTCATACCCAACTGAACACGATCACCATCCGTCCAGAAAATATGTAAACGACGTGCACCGGCTTTACCACGCAAGGCGCCCCGTTTTTTTAGCATACTCTGCAATGGCTTAGTCAGCGCTTTAATTAAGCCTGCCAATGCTTTGCCATCATTGGTATCTGGCGTTTCGTGCCAAATTTCCTCAAAACTCCAACGACTCGACTTTACCTGATCGAGAATAGCCGTAAGCCTATCATCTCGGGACAGCGTGAGCGCAGGCAGTGCAGCTAGACTTTGGCGAGCAAAAATAAGTTGCTTAAACGCCGCTTTACGATGCAAATCATTAATCGGCTCTTTATCTAAGCGCGTTAAACTCACCCAACCTTCGCCTTTCGCAGGTTCGCAACTTACCTCGTGCTGTTTGGCGTGGTGTTGCATTTCAGCCAGTGCGTCGCTTTCAAACCCTGGGCGGCAATAGACAAGCCACGATGTGGGTACTGTTTCACTCACCCTTTCACCTCGAAAGTAATTTCATGTCATAGGTGAACATCTATTCAGAATAAAATGCCCCCGCTAATCGCCGCATCATAGCATTTTCTTTCAATTGCTTTCTAAGTAGTGAGATTAGTAGCGATGATTTATCTGCTTGATGAACTTAAAACATTATCGCGATCAACAAAAAACCCCAGCTTCAGTTGAAGCTGGGGTTTTTGTTAATAATTGCCTGACGATGACGGCACCCGGCTCTCCGAGCCGCTCTCGTCATTCCCGCAGGCCCTTAGCGGGAATCCATGTTGACCTGGGGGTTCGGGCGGCTACAGGCCAAGGTCAAGGTGGATTCCCGATAAACCCTCTCGGGAATGACGGTGCGGTAACTCGGAAATAACCGGCAGGTGGCCATTTTGTGATAGGGGTAAGAGAGTGCTTTTCTTCCGCGCAAACAAAAAACCCAGCCGGTTGGCTGGGTTTCTTGTTAAATAAGTGCCTGACGATGATCCGGGCGGCGTTCCGCTA
>NZ_JABASV010000013.1 GCF_016107625.1 Vreelandella alkaliphila | reverse complement strand
GCCCCTATCACAAAGCGGCTACCTCCCGAAGCGTGCACCGCACGTCATTCCCGAGTGGGGTTATCGGGAATTCACCTTGGACTGCAGCGGCCCTAAACTTCAGCCAACATGGATTCCCGCCAAGGGCTTGCGGGAATGACGAGGCGGTGCGGAGAAGTGCATAGAACTTCCTTAAAGCAACCGTTTTAATAAATTAAATAACAGGGAGTTACTGGTCCTTGGTGGCGGAAGTGCTGCCTAGCAACTAGTATGAGCGGGTACCTATCATTCAAGCAGCATCTCAGGAGGAGAGGCGATATGAGTACCCCGTTGATGAAGAAGCTTGCGGTTGCGCTACTGATGGCCATGATGATGGGCGGTCTGGCTGCCTGTGATAATCAGGGCCCTGCTGAAGAAGCAGGTGAAAATATTGATGAGGGCATGGAAGATGCGGGCGAAAGCCTAGAAGAGATGGGCGAGAATATCGAAGAGTCTGCTGAGGAGTAAGCGAGCGCCTCTTCGCCGTGTATCGATACCCTACCGATACAAAAACAGCCGCTTCTTAGCGGCTGTTTTGCGTTTTAAGACAGTCATGCTGACTGATCAGGCGTACTGCGCTTGTTGTCTTAAATGGCTATGAGCCCGGATTTTGCTCAATACCCTGTAGGTACCAGGGCGCTTGATCGCGCAGACTGCGAGTCAGGTGCCATGTTTCGTTGAACTCGGTTTGCTCGCCGTTCTCTTCTAAAATGCCGTGGAAAATAACGCTGGCTTCGGCATATCCATCGTACTCATTGATATCGCCTAGTTCAGCAAACAGGCGTATCACCTCGGTACGATTATTGGCAGGCTGCTCGGCACGCTCTTTACGTAGCAGGTTGTAAAATTCTGGCGTTACATACTCTTGAATCTGAGGCAAATCATTATTGTCCCAGGCACGTTGCAGCGTCATAAAGTGCTCTTTGGCACCGCCCAAAAAGCGCTCTTTATCGAACCAAGCTGGCGTGCTCTGTAAGCTGCTCGCCAAACTGCCAGGTGCTGCGGTGAAGCTGCTCGGTGTGTGCTGAGTCTCCTGGCGTTCACGCTGACAGCCTGCCACCGTGGCCGATGCTGGGCGTCGTTGTCGCATAAAGGCACGGAAAGCGAAGATTGCTAAGGCAACAATTCCAGCCATTAGCAATATGTCCATAAGGCGCAGCTCATCAAAGGCGCCGCCAAAGAAAAGCGCTGCTAGTAAACCTCCGGCCAGCAGGCCTCCCACCATGCCGCCCATACCACCACGACGAGCGGCAGTAGCTTGGCCTTGTTGCTGAGTGCTTTGAGCTTGTTGTTGTGCCGGAGTGCTGGCGGGCTTATCCGCCGAGCGAGAAACACTACCCATACTGCTACCACCGCCTAAGCGTCGTGCTTCGGCATAGTCAACAGCGGCACTTATGCCCATGACGCTGACCAGGAACATGGCAAAAAACTGTCGTAACATTCTGATTCTCCATGAGAGATGCAGGAATTAAGGTTATCCACCTCGAGAGAGGCGTGTAGGAAATAATCAGTGACAAGTTTACCGTGTAAGTGGGGAAACGGGTTAAGGTGTTGTTGTGTATAATGACAAAAAGAGGGTGAAAACGTGCGCTTACATCAAGCTCAAAGTTTGTTACTAATTGTCGACTTTCAAGCGGGACTTTTGCCCGTGATTGATGGAGGCGAATCAGCGATTGAAGAAGCTACCTGGCTGGCTGGTGTTGCTAATGCAGTAAAAGTACCTGTTTGGCTAACTGAACAGTATCCAGAGAGGCTCGGTGGTACTGCCCCTGCGTTATTAAATGCACTAGGCGATCATCGCATTTGGCAAAAGCATCATTTCAGCGCAATGGAAGAGACAGCGTTTGCTGAAGCGCTTGCAGAACAGGGGCCCAAGCAAGTGATCATTTGCGGCACAGAAGCTCATATCTGCGTTTTGCAAAGTGCGCTTGGTTTGTTGGAAGCGGGGTATCAAGTGTTTTGGCTGAGCGAAGCGACGGCGAGCCGTCGCAGTGATGAGGCCCGCCTTGCTCGGGAGCGCGCTTGTGCTAACGGAGCGGTGGCGGTGACAGCAGACATGGTTGCCTATGAATGGCTATATCGCTGTGATACGCCACTGTTCAAAGATGTCCACCAACGCTTTTTAAAGCCGCGCTCGCCGCGCGCTGTGACTTTTTTCTAATGAGCGCGTTCATGGACGAGCACTTTCGTTACGGGTGAACACTAATGTGTCTCCTTGAGAGGCCGCAGGATCAAACCGATACCCAGCCACGTCAAAAGCAGTGAGTTGCTCGGGATCGTTGATTTGTTGTTGGATAATCCATGCGCTCATCAAGCCGCGGGCTTTTTTTGCATAAAAACTAATGATTTTGAAAGAGCCGTTTTTCTCGTCTTTGAAAACGGGGGTGATGACCCGAGCGTCTAGCTTCTTCGTATCGATCGCCTTGAAGTATTCGTTAGATGCAAGGTTGACCAGCACGTTTGAGCCACTTTCTTCAATGGCGCTATTAAGTGCTTGCGTTAACGTTGGTTTCCAATAGGCGTAAAGGTCCTTGCCAGCGTCATTGGGCAGTTTGGTGCCCATCTCCAGCCGGTAGGCCTGGATCAGGTCCAGCGGACGCAGCAAGCCGTATAGCCCGGATAGAATACGCAGATGGTGCTGGGCAAACAGGTTGTCGTCATCGCTAAAGGTGCTGGCTTCCAACCCTGTATAGACATCTCCTTGAAAGGCCTGAACTGCTGGCTTGGCATTATCCAAGGTGAACGGCGGTTGCCAGTCAGCGAAGCGGGCAGCGTTAAGGCCCGCCAATTTATCGCTGATGCCCATTAGATCGCTGAGTTGTTGTGGTGAATAATCGCGCAGAATCTCAATTAACGGTTTGCTATGGTCGAGAAAGTCGGGCTGAGTGACTTTATCGGTTGTTGAGGGTGTTTCAAAGTCTAGCGTTTTGGCGGGGGAAATAACGCTCAGCATGGCGTGCTCCTTATGCCGTGACAGAAAAGAGGAAGAAGTAACTGATGCGATTATACCAAGCCTCGGCGATGGCCGAGGCTATCGGTTTGATAGTGAAAACGTGATTAGGGGCAGGGGTTAGGCATCCGACGATGGATGTCGTCGATCGCAGTGAGTACTTCTTCATCCAGCTTAAGGCTCTCGCTGTCGAGGTTGCTTTCAAGCTGATCCATCGTGGTGGCGCCAATAATATTGCTGGTCAGGAAACGACGAGAGTTCACAAATGCCAGTGCCATTTGGGCGGGATCCAAGTCATGCTCTCTGGCCAGTTGAACGTACGCCTGTGTTGCAGCTTCTGCTTCTGGCGAGGTATAGCGTTTAAACCGCTCATAGAGCGTCAAGCGCCCTTTCGGTGGCTGCGCACCATCAAGATACTTACCTGACAGCACACCAAAGCCCAGTGGCGAGTAAGCGAGCAAGCCCACATCTTCACGGTGGGCGATCTCGGCGAGACCGACTTCAAACGTACGGTTAAGCAAGTTATAGGGATTTTGAATAGACGCGACCCTAGGCAGCCCCAACTGCTCTGATAACTGCAGCATACGCATGACTCCCCACGGCGTTTCATTAGAAAGGCCTATGGCGCGTATTTTTCCGGCATCAACAAGTTCTTTTAGTGCTGAGAGTGTTTCTTCTAGCGGCGTTGCGTCTTCTTGCTCTTCATGGGCATAACCCAGTTGGCCAAAAAAGTTGGTTTTGCGGTCTGGCCAGTGCAATTGATAGAGATCGATATAGTCAGTGTTGAGCCGTGCAAGGCTGGTTTCAACAGCCTGATGTAGATGGTCGCGAGTCATTCTTGGACCACCACGAATATGGTCTAAGCCAGGGCCTGCGGCTTTGGTGGCAATAATGACATCGTCTCTGGCACTACGGGCTTTTAGCCAACTGCCAATATAAGACTCTGTAAGCCCTTGCGTTTCAGCCTTTGGTGGAACCGGATACATTTCAGCGGTGTCAATAAAGTTGATGCCAAAAGCGACTGCGCGATCAAGCTGCTCGTGGGCTTCTGCTTCACTATTTTGTTCGCCGAAGGTCATGGTGCCTAAACAAAGTCGGCTGACCTCCATCCCGGTTCTACCCAGTGGGCGCGTTTGCATTATCGTCTCCTCAATGAAGCGAAATTGCCTCAGGATATTCGGTGATGAACGCCGCTAATAACGGCGCGTGAGAGGCATGTTAGCGAGGCGCTATAAAAGCAGCAAATCAATAGGGTTGAGTAAGCGCAAAGGCAGGCGTATGCTTGCCAGCCCATCGACCAGCCTAGCGCTGGTTAATCGTATGGTTAGCGGTCAAATCGCAGGAACGATGGCTAGCCGAAGATCTCAACAGATAGGCAGGGTGGTTTGCCATGCCGCAGGCATCAACTTTGTTTACCCGGTTAGAGTTTCGCCTAGCCGAACAGCTGTTTCATACTCGCTGGTTATTGCCGCGTTCGCCGCGCACCCAGCGGCTGACGATGCGCTTGTTTAAACGCTGTGCAGAAGCGGGACATCCGGACGCACAGTCGATCTACGGTCACATGCTGTTTCATCGCAGCCTGTCACCGCAGGATAAGGCGCGTGGCGCGCGTTATGTGTTAGAAGCGGCTCAGGCTGGCGATATAAGATCACAGTATCAAGCAGCGCAAATTCATGAGCATGGCTGTGTTCAGTATCCGCGGCGCGAGGATTACGCGGTGACGTGGTATGCCCGAGCTGCCCAATCAGGCCATTATTTGGCCGCAGAGCGACTAGCGCGCGCCTATCGGTTAGGTGAGCTAGGCTTGGCAGTAGACGGCGAGCAAGCAGCCTATTGGCAACGCTTGGCTGATCGTCAGTCAACGACGGAAATGGCGGCAGCCTAGAAGATAAGTCAGTGGTTTGGCCGCTGAGATCAGTGAATGAGGAAATCAGTGTCCGAGACGCTACCGACAGTGCTAGATATTGAAGCGTCCGGATTTGGGCGCGGCAGCTATCCTATTGAAGTTGGCATTGCTCGTGCCGACGGTAGCTGCTGCGCGTTTCTCATTCAGCCGTTGGAGGAGTGGACGCATTGGGACTCCAAAGCTGAACTTTTACACGGAATTTCTCGAGCTCGCTTACAGCGAGAAGGCCACCCTGTGCGCCAAGTGGCACAGTGGTTAAATGACGAACTGCGTGAGATAGGCAAAGCCTATAGTGATAGTTGGGGATACGATAACACCTGGTTGTCGCTGCTGTTTCACCATGCGGGAATGCTGCCGCGCTTTCGTTTAGAAGCATTACGGATTTTGCTCAGCGAAGAGCAGCAAGCACTGTGGAGTAACACAAAGGAAGCTGTCATCGCTGAACGTGGTATACACCGTCATCGCGCGGGTGACGATGCTCGTCTGTTACAACTCACTTATCAGCGTACCTTTATGCTAACTGAAGGCACTAAGCGCTGATGCTGGGAGTGTTCTTAGACGGGTCTTAAGTATTGGTTTTAAACGCTGCCCTTAAGTTCTTGCCTTTACTATATCTCTTTAATACAGCCGGTTTACGCTGAATCAAGCTGTGTTTCTAATGCAGCCAGTAGTTGGTTGGGCGTGGGCGCATCCATCAACATATCGCGTGTTGTTTGGGCCAAAAAGCCGTGGCTGACGGTACTATCCAAAAAGGTAAGCAGTGGAGCATAAAAGCCATCGGTGTCGAGTAGACCCATGGGTTTTTCGTGAAGCCCTAAATATCCCCAGGTCCAGATTTCAAACAGCTCTTCAAAGGTGCCTATGCCGCCAGGTAGGGCAATAAAAGCGTCAGCATTGGCGGCCATGGTCGCTTTGCGTTCGTGCATGTTTGGCACGCGTATAAGCTCAGTCAAGCCAAAGTGTGCTTGCTCGCGCTCAACAAGGTGATCTGGCATCACGCCAATCACTTTGCCGCCTGCATCCAGCGTCGCATTGGCGAGTGCCCCCATTAAACCAATACGTGCACCGCCATAAACAAGCGTGTGCCCGCGGTCGGCAATGGCGGTGCCAAGCGTGTTGGCGGCTTGGCGAAAAGCGGGTGTGTTCCCTTCACGCGAGCCGAGATATACACAAATTCGTGCCATGGTAAGCGTCCTTATGACAGATCAGCTGCTTATAAATGAGCGGTGAGTTATCAAGCCATGAATGTGCTGTTAGCTTAGGCAGCTCTGAACGTTATAGTGTTCATCCATCCATTGCCCGATCACGTTATTGCCACATAAATGGTGGGCATATTGAGTGTGCAGGCAGCGTACCTGTTGCCAGTTGCTAATGCCGCCCACACCACGCTCGGTGAGAACATCGCTATAGCCAAGCTTAGCGACTTCATCGCGTTGGGCATTACTCATATACGCCCAGCGTGCTTTAACGTAATCGTGATGGCTTTGTTGGTAAGCATCTAGAAATTCAGGTTCTTCCTGAAGGCGTTGTTCCAGCGACTTAATGACACCCACGGCTTCAATCCGTGAGATCTCAATTTTGAGCAGATCGGAGCATAGCCAGTAAAGGGTGGGAAATGGTTTGCCATCGACAATCGGCGCCATACGTAGCACAAGCGGAGTGCCGTGGGCATCGGTAGCCGCAACGGCTTCAATACCGCGGGGAGCGCGCCCGAGCTGTTGGGTGATAATAGCTAGCTGGCGCTCATCGGGCGCTTGGTCGGTACGAATTACCATTACGTTGGTATCCCACTATCGGTCATCTTGAATAAACTTATTTGAGCGGCCAACAGCACGGAAGAAGCAGCGGTTCAGCTGTTCGGGAGACGCCACATAGCACCATGTCCGCTCGCAGTACTCTGCGGCTCGCGCCATTAACACATCGTAAAGCCGATTGAACGGGGCATCATAATCGTAAGGGTCTGCGCCGAACAAGCGGATATGCGGGTAGTCAGCAAAGCGCTCCATAAAATAGCGCTCAAGGTCGGCTTCAACGGCGCGATGCTGCGCCGTATTATCCGGATCGATCCAAAGATTATAACGGATTGCCATGGGGATCTCCCAGCGCCCCGCCGAACGGAGGGGAGTGAATTAAGCCGGCGTTGGCGCGCTGTGTAAGTGTGCGGATAGCGCATCACGCAAATCACCTTCAATAGGTACCGCACGTTTCTCTTGATGGTCGTATTGCACCAGTATGGTATGCCCCACATTGGTCAGCGTGCCATGTTGGCGCGCCTCCTGAGTCACTGTAAACGAGCTGGTACCTAAACGTGTCAAATAGGTACGTAATTCGATGTCGTGGCCGTAGAACAGTTCAGCACGATAATCGACTTCCATCCGCGCCATAATCAAACGCCACTGTTTAGGGTTTAGGTCTGGCGTAAATAGTTTGAATAAGTCGTTACGTGCCAACTCAAACCAAGCTGGCAGACGGGTATTGTTAATATGGCCTAGCGCATCGGTGTCGTAGAAAGCTGGCTCAATCATACGGGTGAACATCAGGATATCCTTATTGTTTATTAGCAATTTAGGCTAACCAGAATTACCCCTAGCGAGCGCTTGGTCAAGTGGCGCGACGTTGATACCATGCGGAGAACTGCATCCAGCCAAGTAGCCACAGTGTGGCAGTTGCGAACCCCGCCAATGTTCCCCAGAAAAGGCCTAACGTGCTGTAAGTCAAAGAAACGCATAGCGTATAACTCAGCAACGAGCCAAGCCCCATGGGGTAGTGTTTGATCACGGTTGCCGCTGGCGCGAACCCATAGTTTAGATGCAGGATGAGCAGAAATGGCAGCATGGTGACTGGAAAAGCCGCTAGCGTGCCCGCCCAAGCGGGTGGCAGCCAATGAGCGAGCCAGGTAATCACAAAAACGATGGCGGTGGCTAAGCATGCTCGCGCGGCAAGTGCAGGAAGCGAAAAGGCACGACTGGCGGGACTTTTTACATCAGGAATACTGCGGAATAACAGGCTGAATACAGCGATAGCACAGAGTGTCAGTAGCGTGCCGCTAAGCCGCGTAAAATTGAATTGGGCAAGTACGGTGCTAACCGCGAACCACGCAATAAAGCCGCCTGCTAAGCCGCCAGCGATGCCTTTGAATCCTGGCTGGCGACCTGCCACTAAATAGCCTGCAACTAACGCCATCGTTGCGGTAAAGCCCGCCAGTGTATGTACCGCGCTTTGGGTTGCAAAAAGCGGGGAAATTTCTAAACCAATAAAAAACAGCGCTAACGCCGTTCCTAATGGGTAACCCGCCAGTAGCCCCGCCATACGCGGACTGGCACGCACCGCGATGGCACCAAGCCCGAGCACCATCCCAATTGAGAGACCTAGTTTTGCCAGTTGCCAAGTGAGAGGAACCTCTATCATGCGGTGTTTTCCTTGCTGTTATTAAGTCGTTACTAGTGTTGCACGGCTATTTTATTGAGCAGCTTTAGTGTTTAAATCGTCTCAAGTGTTGCCAGCGTACGAGGCTTTCTAAAGCGTGACGCGTTCAATTGACTCAAGCACCCATGCGCTTTCCCCGCCCCCAAAGCCTGAAGGTTGCGAACTGTGCCAGCGGTCAGCTTCGTTGACAAAACATCACTTGATACCGCGCTCCTTGCATAATAAGCCGCGCTATCAAAAACGTTACAGCCGTGAAGAGCGCCTAACCGCGATTGTTTGGCTTTGTCATCCTTGCCATAAGCATATTCATCGGCTGTACAGCGAGCGCGAGTTAGCAGATCGTTTTGCCAGCCTAGAAGCACTAATGAGTGATGATGACATTCGCGCGTTTGTCGATTGGCTAGCCACCAAGCCCGCTGGCTTTAAGCCAAAGTCGCCAGTGCGCAAACGCCGTTAGTGACACACATCGCCAGTGGAGATTTTCGCTAGCTACACCAGACGTAGGCCTTGTTGGTCGCGCCAAGCAGCCTCTAAGGCATTTTCGAGCGGCACTTTTAAGTGGGGCGGCAATGCATCATGGGCGGCTTGCAGCGAATCAAATGCTCGGTTGCGCAGCCAGCAGTAAGCCCAGGCACAGGCCTCCGCATCACTTTGTGGGGTGGGGCGGGCAGGCATTTGGTTGAGCAAAAATACCGCGGTGCGAGGTGCCCAGAGCGGTATCTCGCCATGCTCTTCGCGGCTCCACTGCTCAAGTATGGCACCGCTTGGCGTCTCATCGGGGGTGCCTAGTTTGGCGACCCGTGCCGTTTCAGCCAAAATGAGTGCCAGTTGGTCAGTATCGGCTTGGCCAAGAGAACGCCATTGCCGCAACAACGCCGATAGTCCCGCGCGCATCTTGGTATAAAAGTCATCTTGCGGCATGCTCAATAGTTACTCCCAAGAACATAAGTGAGATTAATTATGGCGTTTGATTTTGCCACGCCCGTCGAGCGACGCTCTCCAAAAGGGGATTATGCTTCGCAAAAATGGCACCGTTATGATGCCAACGTACTGCCGTTGTGGGTGGCAGATATGGATTTTTGCTCACCGCCCGCCGTGATTGAGGCGCTACGTGCCCGAGTGGAGCACGGTGTCTATGGCTATGGTGAAGTGCCCGATACGTTAACCGAAACCCTCTGCCAGTGGAGCGCCCACCACTACGGTTGGTCTGTTCAGCCCGATTGGCAACAGTGGTTGCCTGGCGTTGTGCCCGCGTTGCACTTTGCGGCGATGGCGCTAACCAAGCCCGGAGAAGGGGTTCTCACGATTGCCCCGATTTATCCACCTTTCCTGGCCGTTGCAGAACGTACAGGACGGCTGGCCCAGCAAGCGATGTTAGCTGAGCCGGCGTCCCCTGGCGAGCCTTGGCAGTTGGATATTGACGCGTTAGAAGCCGCTATAACACCGCAAACCCGTCTACTGCTGTGGTGCCACCCGCATAACCCAACAGGGCGTGTATGGAGTGACCAGGAGCTTACCCAGTTGGCCGCGGTCGTTGAGCGGCATGATTTATGGGTGGTCTCTGATGAGTTGCACTGCGATCTGCTGTTAAACGAGGGAGCCCAACATCGCCCCTTGGCTGCCATGTTCCCGGAACTGGCTAAACGAACGATAACGCTGTGGGCGCCGTCAAAAACGTTCAACCTTGCGGGGCTGACCAGTGCCTGTGCCGTTATTCCTGATGCTGCGCTGCGTAAGCGCTTTGCTGAGGCCACAAAAGGCTTTTTGCCGGATGGCAATGTACTGGGGCTGGTTGCTGCTGAAGCGGCTTATCGCGAAGGTGAACCTTGGCGTCAAGCGCTGTTAGCGGTACTGCGTGATCACCGCGCTACGCTGCAGGCACGGGTAGCGTTATGGCCGGGAGTGACCATGAGCGAGCCAGCGTCTACCTACTTGGCGTGGCTAGATATGCGCGGGGCAGGACTAGGCGCTTCGCCCGCCAAAGCATTACTGGAACGGGCGGGCGTGGCACTTTCTGATGGGGCTGCGTTTGGCTGCCCTGGGTTCGTGCGGCTTAATTTTGGTACTACCGCTTCGCAACTGGAAGCGGCATTAGCGAGAATGGATAAGCTGCTGAAAGCCTGATCAGTACTGAATCAGTACAGCAGAGCAAATAGCTTGCGCCGATAGGTAACGGTTAGCGGATGGTCGGCACCCAGGGCGTCGAATACTTGCAATAAGGTTTTACGGGCCGCGTCGTCGTTATAGGCGCGGTCATCCTTCATCAAACCAAGCAGTCCCTCAAGGCCTGTTTCGTATTGGCCATCGGCAACATGGCGCAGTGCACGCTGGTACCTCGCTTCACTGTCGTTGCGATCACCCAGCGCGGCGACTTCTTCAACAGAAAGAGCCTGCTCGCTAAATTCGATACTGGCTCGCACGCCGCGGGCAGGTGCCGCATCGCGCTCTTCGGGGGGTAAGTTGTCGAGCACGCTGCGGGCATCATCTCCGCGTTTTTCAGCCACGAGTGCCCTTGCAAGGCCGATCTGGTAGGCGTAATGCTCTGGATACTGGCTAATCAAGGTTTGATAGATTTCGCGCGCGCCTGCAGCATTGCCCGCTGCTAATGCCTCTTCGGCTTGATCTTCTGGGCTAGGCGGAGCATCACCTGGGGCTGGGAAGTAACGGTTTAGCCACTCGCGCACTTCCTTTTCAGGTAATACGCCTTGGAAGCTATCGACCAAGCCGCCTTGGCTAACGAGCTTAACATCGGGGGCCGAGCGCACGCCTAACTGGCTGGCGATTTCCGGATTGGCTTCAATATCCAGCTTGCCAAGCAGGAAAGCCCCCGCGTATTCGACAACTAACTTTTCCAACACCGCTAGCAGAGCGTTACCACTGGCGTTTGAAGGCGAATAACAGCCCAGTAGCACTGGCACTTGCATCGATGCTTCGAGCACTTGCTGAATATTGCCAGCGTTAAGCTCAATAATAACTTCTTCAGGTGTCACGGAAGGGCGAACTGTGCCCGCTTCTTCATTGCTGGTATTAGCGGGTTCCGTGGTCAACGGATTGCCGGTACGGGGGTCAATAATGGACATGGCTAAGCTCTGCATCGCTTGAAGTGGATTACGTCATGATATGCAGGCAATCAGGTAAGGATTCAAGGAAATAGTAGTAAATAAAGTACCCACCACAAAAAGTGCTCCCCATGAATCGAAATCTGGGTCACTTATCCGGCGTTTTAATAGCGACCTCTACTGTTGCGTTTACGACGTATCGCTTAGTTTGCAAGATGGTTTTGTCGCTATTCGGCGTATTCATGCCAGAATGCGACTCAAGAGTAATGCCACCCCGGCACGAGTGAGTGTTCACTGCAGTAATGGGAAACTAAAGAAGCGCCAGCGCCACCTATACTAATAAAAAGAAAAACTGATGATCTAAAGGTGACGGAGGGTAAATCGATGACATCAGACAAAGCAAAAGACCTGACAGCAAATCTCCATCGTGCGGGCGAACCGCAAACCCTTGGTTTTCTCCTGTTAGATAATTTCACGCTAATTTCCCTGGCTTCAGCCATTGATCCTTTGCGGATGGCCAATCAATTGGCCGGCCGTGAACTATACCGCTGGTATACCCTGACCCAAGACGGCTTGCCGGTACGTGCCAGTGATGGGTTGCAGGTAACGCCTGACGCCTCTATGCACACCCCCTTGTCGCTAGAGTGGGTCGTTGTGTGCGGAGGAGTGGGGCCTCAGCATAGTGTTACTCGTGAGCATGTGCGTTGGCTTCAGTCGCAGTCGCGTCAACTAAGACGTTTAGGCTCGGTGTGTACCGGCAGCTGGGCGCTAGGCCAGGCGGGGCTGCTTGATCACTATGAAACCAGCATCCACTGGGAGTGTTTGGCTTCCATGCAGGAAGCTTTCCCGAATGTCATTCTGACGACCTTTCTGTTTTCGATTGACCGGGATCGCTTCACGGCGTCTGGCGGCACAGCGCCGCTCGATATGATGCTGAACCTGATTGCTCATGATCATGGACGCGAGCTGTCGGCAGGTATCTCCGAGATGTTTATCTATGAGCGTGTGCGTAACGAGCAGGATCAGCAGCGCGTTCCTCTTAAACACGTACTCGGCACTACCCAGCCTAAACTGTTGGAAATTGTCGCACTGATGGAATCCAACCTTGAGGAACCGATCGAACTCGATGAACTCGCTCGTTATGTTAATGTTTCGCGTCGTCAGTTAGAGCGTCTGTTCCAGCGCTACCTGCTCTGCTCGCCATCGCGTTATTATCTCAAACTGCGCTTAGTGCGTGCTAGACAGCTGCTCAAGCAGACGCCTTTATCGATCATCGAGATTGCTTCCGTTTGTGGTTTCGTTTCTACGCCCCATTTTTCTAAGTGTTACCGTGAATACTTTGGCGTACCGCCGAGAAATGAGCGCCTCGGGGTGCACGATCGGCAAGGAAATAATCACGCCAAGTCGCTACCGCTGATCAAGCGGTGGGGGGGCGAACCCAATACCAATGAGCCTTTCTCAAGCGCTCAGCAGGCACTGGCGTGTGCTCAGGGAGAGCCTACCTTTGCCAGCGTGACGCTGTTGAACTGATATCTCCTACGCAGCCGACAATGAGAACGTGCTATCCCGCGGCGGGTAGCACGTTTTTTTATATCGATGCCTCGCTGCTGCAAATATCAAAAAATCCCAAGTAGCTGTCGTGTTCACGACACAATGACGTTTTTGGAATTTCCGTCGTCGTTTCCAAGAGCAGCCCAACCCAACGTCAGCGCTATGCTCGCTACATAAATCAATGTTGGAGCTTAGCTATGACACCCTTAGAACTGCACGATGACGCTATCGTCATCGATGGCTTGATTATCGCCAAATGGAATCGTGAGCTGCTTGAGGATATGCGTCGCGGTGGTTTGACAGCTGCTAACTGCACTGTTTCGGTGTGGGAAGGGTTTCAGGCCACGGTCGATAATATCGTCAAGTCGAACCAACTGATGGCTGAGTGTAGCGACCTGGTACGCCCGGTACGCACCACCTCTGATATCACGCGTGCGAAAGAAGAGGGCAAGACAGGGATCATCTTTGGTTTCCAGAATGCGCATGCCTTTGAGGATCAAATCGGCTACGTAGAGATCTTCAAGCAACTGGGCGTAGGCATCGTGCAGATGTGCTACAACACCCAGAATCTAGTGGGAACCGGCTGTTACGAACGTGACGGCGGCCTGTCTGGCTTTGGCCGTGAGATCGTCGCCGAGATGAACCGTGTCGGCATTATGTGTGACCTCTCTCATGTTGGTGCGAAAACCTCTGAAGAGGTGATTCTCGAATCCAAAAAGCCGGTCTGTTATTCCCACTGCCTGCCCTCCGGCCTCAAAGAGCATCCGCGCAACAAGTCCGATCAAGAACTCAAGTTTATTGCTGATCACGGCGGTTTCGTCGGTGTCACCATGTTCGCGCCTTTTCTCAAAAAGGGCATCGACTCCACCATCGAAGACTACTGCGAAGCGATCGAGTACGTCATGAATATCGTTGGCGAAGATGCTATCGGCATTGGCACTGATTTCACCCAAGGGCACGGTCAAGAGTTCTTCGAGTGGCTGACTCACGACAAGGGCTACGCCCGTCGTTTGACAGACTTTGGCAAGATCATTAATCCCAAAGGCATTCGCACCATCGGAGAGTTCCCCAATCTCACCGAGGCGCTCCTTAAGCGCGGCTTTAGTGAAACTCAGGTAAGGAAGGTCATGGGTGAGAACTGGGTGCGCGTCCTCAAGGATGTCTGGGGCGCCTAAACGCTTGCTCCATAAGATTGATAGGAGCGATGGGATAAGCCTGCTCCTTAGCCAAGAATAATGATGTAGAGGATGATACCCGTGACCAAACTGGCCCCCGCACTGCCTATCGAAGTCGATAGTGAAACCGGCGTCTGGACGACTGATGCGCTGCCGATGCTCTATGTACCACGGCACTTTTTTATCAACAACCATGTGGCCGTCGAAGAGGCGCTAGGTGCTGAAAAGTACGCTGAAATCCTCTATCACGCTGGCTATAAGAGCGCCTGGCACTGGTGTGAGAAAGAAGCCGAGTGCCATGGCCTCGAAGGTGAAGCCGTTTTTGAGCATTACATGCTGCGTCTCTCTCAGCGTGGCTGGGGCCACTTCATCACCGAACAGATTGATCTTGACGCTGGCACGGCTCAGGTGCGGCTAGAACATAGCGCCTTCGTTTACCAACTGGGTAAGGTTGGGCGCAAGGTCGAGTACATGTTCACTGGCTGGTTTGCTGGGGCCATGAATCAAATTCTCGCTGCACGGGGTAGTTCGCTGCGCACCGTTGCTGAGCAGAAGCAGAGCGCTGCCGAACCCGGCTGTGATGTCGGCGTCTTTGCTGTCAAACCGCTGCCCGATGCTGCCCACTAACCCTGGGTGTGAGGAGAGATAACCATGGCATTTGACGCAATCTTTGAGCCAATCGAGATCGGCAAGCTGACTATCCGTAACCGTGTGGTCAGTACCGCTCATGCCGAGGTGCATGCCACTGACGGTGGTATGACGACTGAGCGCTACGTCAGGTATTACGAAGAAAAATCCAAGGGTGGCTGTGGCCTATGTATCTGCGGCGGCTCATCAGTGGTGTCCATTGATAGCCCTCAGGGTTGGTGGAGCTCGGTGAACCTTTCCACTGACCGCATCATTCCACACTTTCAGAATCTGGCGGACGCCGTGCACAAGCATGGTGGCAAGATCATGATCCAGATTACCCACATGGGACGCCGCTCACGCTGGGACGGCTTCGATTGGTCGACCCTGGTATCCCCCTCTGGTATCCGCGAGCCGGTGCACCGCTCCACCTGCAAGACCATCGAGGAGGAGGAGATCTGGCGCATCATCGGCGACTTCGCCCAGGCCGCGCGCCGGGCCAAGGAAGGCGGCCTCGACGGCGTCGAGCTATCCGCCGTTCACCAGCACCTGATCGACCAGTTCTGGAGCCCGCGGGTCAACAAGCGCGAGGACCAGTGGGGCGGTAGTTTCGAAAATCGTATGCGCTTCGGCATAGAAGTACTCAAAGCGGTACGTGCCGAAGTGGGCGATGACTTCGTGGTGGGTATGCGCATTTGCGGTGACGAGTTCCACCCGGACGGTCTTTCTCACGACGATATGAAGCAGATCGCCGCCTACTACGATGCCACTAAAATGGTCGATTTCTTCGGCGTTATCGGTTCTGGCTGCGACACTCACAACACCCTCGCCAACGTCATTCCTAATATGTCCTACCCGCCTGAGCCTTTTCTACATCTGGCGGCGGGGATCAAGGAAGTGGTGAATGTGCCGGTGATCCACGCCCAGAATATTAAAGATCCCAATCAGGCCCAGCGTATTCTCGAAGGGGGCTACGTGGATTTGGTGGGCATGACCCGGGCGCATATTGCTGACCCTCATCTGATCGCCAAGATCAAGATGGGGCAGATAGATCAGATTAAACAGTGCGTGGGGGCTAACTACTGCATCGACCGCCAATACCAGGGCCTGGATGTACTGTGTATTCAAAACGCTGCCACCGCCCGGGAATACATGGGCCTGCCGCATATCATTGAAAAGACCGAGGGCGTTAAGCGTAAAGTTGTGGTGGTTGGCGGTGGCCCCGGCGGCATGGAGGCAGCTCGCGTTGCTGCTGAGCGCGGCCATGATGTCACTCTGTTTGAGGCGGCTGACGCCCTGGGCGGGCAGATCACTATCGCTGCTCAGGCGCCGCAGCGCGACCAAATCGCCGGTATCACTCGCTGGTACCAACTGGAGTTGGCGCGGCTGAAAGTTGACCTGCGCCTAGGGGCTCGCGCCGATGAGGCAACCTTGCTTGATCTACGCCCCGATATCGTGGTGCTAGCCACCGGTGGCCAACCCTTCCTTAGCCAGCACCCGGAGTGGGGCTATTCAGAGAATGCTGAGGAGAGCCTGGTGGTCAGCACCTGGGATATTCTCTCAGGTAAGGTGGCGCCAGGTAAAAACGTGCTGATTTATGACGCCATCTGCGAATTCTCCGGCGTCTCAGCGGCAGATTTTCTAGCTGATAAGGGCGCCAAGGTCGAGATCGTCACCGACGATATCAAGCCCGGCGCGGCGGTGGGCGGCACCACCTTCCCCACTTATTACCGCAGCCTATACGAGAAAGAAGTGATCATGTCCTCTGACTTGATGCTGCATAAGGTCTACCGCGAGGGCGACAGTCTCGTGGCAGTGCTCGAAAATGAGTACACCGGTGCCTTGGAAGAGCGCGTGGTTGATCAGGTGGTCGTCGAAAACGGCGTGCGTCCTGACGAGGCGCTTTATTACGCCCTCAAAGAGCAGTCTCGCAACAAAGGGCAGGTGGATCTGGAGGCGCTCTATGCCATCCAGCCTCAGCCTAGCCTGAGCGAAGAAGGGGACGACTTTTTACTCTTCCGCCTGGGCGACTGCACGGCTCCGCGTAATACCCATGCGGCCATCTACGACGCCCTGCGAATCTGCAAGGACTTTTGACCTGAGCGAGAGCCGGGGCGCCGGTGGTAGACCGTAGCGAGGGTCATTTGCCATGGATGGCAAATGTAGCGCCCAGGGATGGGTTTACAGCGCCCTCGCAGAGGTCTGCCGCCGGAGCAGCCCCGCCGCGAAAGATGAGGTGAGTACCATGCTCGAAACGCTCTTGCCGATACTGATTTTTACTGCCCTGGCCCTGGCAGTAATCGGCGCTGTACGCCGTATACGCCTGTGGCGTCAGGGGCGCCCCTCGCGGGTGAACCTGCTCCAGGGGTTGATGGCCCTGCCGCGCCGCTATTTGGTGGATCTGCACCATGTCGTGGGGCGCGACAAAATGATCTCCAATACCCACGTAGCCACCGCCGGAGGCTTCGTGGCTGCCGCCGTTCTGATGATCCTGGTGCATGGTCTTGGTATCGCCAACCCATTGCTAGGCGGGTTGCTGTTACTGGCTAGCACCTCCATGTTCGTCGGTAGCCTCTTTGTAGCGCGTCGGCGGCTTAACCCTCCTGCACGGCTCTCCAAAGGCCCCTGGATGCGGCTGCCAAAGAGCCTGATGGCGTTTTCGATAGGCGTCTTCCTGATCACACTGCCCACAGTAGGTTTGTTGCCTGACGGGTTAGTAGAAGGCAGCGGTAGCTGGCTTCTGGCGCTGGTGTTGGCGGGCGTTGTGGTTTGGGGTCTGGGCGAAATGTTCTTTGGCATGACCTGGGGCGGCCCAATGAAGCACGCCTTCGCTGGCGCCTTACATCTCGCCTTTCACCGTCGGGCTGAGCGCTTTGGTGGTGGCCGGTCAACGGGGCTCAAAGCACTGAACCTGGAAGATGAAGCGGCGCCTCTGGGCGTGGAAAAGCCAACTGACTTTACCTGGAATCAACTGCTGGGCTTCGATGCCTGCGTGCAGTGCGGTCGCTGCGAGGCAGTGTGCCCTGCGTTTGCTGCTGGTCAACCGCTCAATCCTAAAAAGCTGATTCAAGACATGGTGGTGGGTTTTGCCGGTGGTAGCGATGCTGGCTATGCCGGTTCTCCTTATCCTGGTAAGCCAGTGGGAGAGCACCAAGGCGCTCCCCATGCGCCTATCTTGGCGCCTGTTGTTATGAAAGAGGGAAAGGCGTTGGTTGACGCCGAGACTCTCTGGTCGTGCACGACCTGCCGTGCCTGTGTCGAGGAGTGCCCAATGATGATTGAGCACGTGGATGCGATTGTCGATATGCGCCGCCACCTGACCTTGGAGCGGGGTAAGACACCCAATAAAGGTGCTGAGGTGCTCGACAACCTGATTGCTACCGACAACCCCGGCGGTTTCGACCCAGGCTCACGGCTCAACTGGGCGGCGGATCTTAACCTACCGCTAATGGCTGACCTAAAGCAGGTTGATGTGCTGTTGTGGTTGGGGGATGGCGCCTTTGATATGCGTAACCAGCGAACCCTACGTGCCCTGGTTAAAGTACTGCGTGCTGCCGAAGTAGACTTCGCCGTATTAGGTGCTGAAGAGCGCGACAGCGGTGATGTGGCAAGACGATTGGGCGATGAAGCGACGTTCCAATCCCTGGCTAAGCGCAATATTGCCACCCTGGCCAAGTATCGCTTCCAGCAGATTGTCACCTGTGATCCGCATAGTTTTCATGTGCTGGGCAATGAGTACGGCGACTTTCTTCAAGAAGGGCAGGGTGGCAGCGATTTCAATGCCAGCTACGAGGTGCGTCACCACAGTACCTTTATTGCTGAATTGTATGATGCAGGACGGCTGACCTTTGCTCCCTGGAAAGGTGGCAGCGTTACTTATCACGACCCATGTTATTTGGGACGCTATAACGGTGAATACGAAGCCCCTCGGCGAGTGCTTAAAGCGCTGGGCATCCAGGTGGCCGAGATGGAGCGCTCTGGGCTCCGTTCGCGCTGCTGTGGCGGCGGCGGTGGGGCGCCAATCACGGATATCCCTGGTGAGCGCCGAATCCCCGATATGCGCATGAATGATGTTAAAGAGAGCGGCGCCGAGCTAGTGGCGGTGGGCTGTCCACAGTGCACTGCCATGCTGGAAGGTGTGGTGGATGCCAGTGCTGAAGTGCGCGATATCGCCGAACTGGTAGCTGATGCCCTGGTTGAGCGTCCTGCTGGCGATGTGTCTGGGGTATCCCGCCGAACCACTGCAGTGACGACTGCTGAAGAGGTGACCTTATGAGTGAGATTATTCGCCGCGATCCGCGTCGCGAGTGGATCGCCCGGAACCGTCTTCATCCAGACCACGCCAGTGTGCTCGCCGCTCTTGGTGTAAACAGTGAGGGCGGCGGAGCAGCCAGTGAGTGGCTGGGGCCCAACGGTGTGGTGCGTAAGAATCCTCGCGCCATTGGTTTTATCGGCCCGAATGGCGTCAAACGGATTGATCGTAGCGGCCTCCAGCAAGGTAGACAGGCCGCCGCGACCACCACGGCGGCCCGCGATAGTCGCCGTAGGGTGACTATTGATCAGCCCGCTTTTCTGGTAGCAGTAGTACCTGACCTGACCGGTGGCCGCCTTTCAAGCCATGATAAGGATCTGTTAGGACTAGCCAGACGCGTGGCGGATGCCGACGCCGAACAGCCTGGTGCCGTGGTGGCGATCCTGTTTGGTGAGCATAAGGGCGAGGGGGACGGCGAGCATAAGGAAGAAGCGCTTGGCGACGCCGGGATCGATCGCGTCGTGCATCTTGATGATGAACTTTACGCTGGGTTTGCTCCCGAGGCACGGCTGGCGGTGTTAAGTGCCGTCGAACGTGAGATGACGCCGCGCTTCTGGCTGTTGCCGGACTCCCCCCTAGGCGGAGCTGATCTGGGGCGGCGGCTTGCCTTACGCCTGGGTGAGCGCGCTGCCACGGGGGTGTGGCAGGTGGAAGTTGATAATGAGGCCTCCTTGGGTTGGCGCTGCACTACCCGTGGCGCCGCTGGAAGCCTGGATATCCAGCGCCCTCTGCCGCGGGTTGCCCTGGCACTGGCCGAGTGCGCTGAGCCGATGGATGAGACGCGGCATGCGGCCAAGTGCCAGACCTTGGCGGCGCCAATTCCCATCACTCTATCGCGCATTGAAGATCTGGGGCAGGTGGCGGTGGATCCCGCTGGCGTGGCGTTGGCCGAGGCTGAATTCATCCTCTCTGGTGGCAATGGTGTTAAACAGTGGGACGCCTTCCACCATGCTGCGAAAGTACTAGGCGCTACCGAAGGGGCCTCGCGTGTCGCGGTGGATGACGGCTTTATGGCTCGTGATCGGCAGGTAGGTGCAACCGGCACCTGGGTAACCGCCCGAGTCTATATGGCGGTGGGTATTTCAGGCGCGATCCAGCACCTACAGGGCATTCAGCGCTGCGACAAGGTGGTGGCAATCAATCTCGATCCGGGGTGCGACATGATCAAACGCGCAGACCTGGCGGTGATAGGCGACAGCACGCAAATTCTTGCTGCGTTAGTGGCGATGGTGGAACAGCAGCGAGGAGGGCAGCGCGATGCGGCCTGAACAACAGCAAAAACAACAAAAGCCGGGTATCGACGTGGCGGTGCTGGTCTCCATAGGCCGTCACCCCACAACCGGTCGTGCGAGGCGCGCCGAGCAGGATGCACGGGGTCTGGAACTTGCTCTAGCCATGGAAGCAGAACTGCCGGGTAGTCGGATTGACGTACTGCACGCTGGTTCTCAGGATGTCGACAGCGAGGCAGCTCTGCGCAGTTACTTGGGTATGGCCACAGGCGTTGGTATGGGGCTTGAGTCCATGACTTTGCTGGAGCAGCCTGAAGGCAGCGATGCTATTCTGCCGCTGGTGGAACATTTAGCCGCTACCTCGCCCCAACTAGTGATCACCGGTGCCCGGGCCGAGCGCGGAGAAGGTTCTGGGCTTTTGCCCTATGCGTTGGCGGAGCATCTCGGTTGGCCGTTAGTGAATAGCTTGGCGTCGATAGAGACAGTGGAGAATGGTGTGATAACGCTGCTTCAGGCGTTGCCACGGGGCCAGCGTCGCCGTCTCAAGGTGCGCTTGCCCGCCATCATCAGCGTGGATGAAGCAGCGCCGGCGGCGCGTCAGAGCGCCTTCGGCCCGGCTCGTCGAGCCACCTTCTTGGTGGCGCCCACTACCTCTGAAGCCGACAGTGAGTTGGCCCAGTGGCACTTGAGCCCCGCACGTAAACGGCCTAAGCGTCTGAAAATCATCAAAGCCGCCTCTGCTAGAGACCGCTTCAAGGCGGCGGCTTCCAAAGCCGAGGGCAAGGGCGGGCAAGTGCTTACCGACGTTACCCCTGAGCAGGGCGCCGAGGCGATCTACAAGCTGCTCAAGGAAGAGGGCGTGCTGCGCTGAAGCTTTTTGATCACGGCATGTTAGCAATCTTAAAGCCCGCCCTCTGTTGGCGGGCTTCTTGTTATCTATTGTTTAATCTCTGAGTCTTTAT
Source organism: Vreelandella alkaliphila (assembly GCF_016107625.1). Classification (GTDB taxonomy): domain Bacteria; phylum Pseudomonadota; class Gammaproteobacteria; order Pseudomonadales; family Halomonadaceae; genus Vreelandella; species Vreelandella alkaliphila. The sequence continues at coordinate 59,559 of NZ_JABASV010000013.1, read as the reverse complement.
TTTCGAAGCCTTTACGTTTTAAGTCTTTACGTTCTCTGTCGTTATCTTCTTCTATGTTGTTATGACCTACTTGCCAGTAAAGCCTGGATAAAGCCGCAGGCGCTGTCTTTCCAGGTGTAAACCCATCCAGGCGTGTAGTACTAGTACCGTGATGACGATGGCCCCGCCCAGTAGCGTTGATGCCGTCGGCGTCTCGCCTAGTAGCCACCAAACCCATAGTGTGCCCAATGCGGTTTCCACCAGGTAAAACAGTGCCACCTCGGTAGACGGCAGGTAGCGGGTGGCGCTATTGATCAGCACCGTGGCCAGGGGCATCTGCACTAGCCCCATCAGTGCCAGCACGCCATAACGCTCGGCATCAAGCGCCAGCGGTGAGGCCATGGGCAGAGCAATTGCTGCTGAGAGCAGTCCGCCACCAGCAATCACCGTCATGGGGTCAATGGCTGGATAGCGGCGTAGCAAGGTCAGGTTACCGCCGATGGCCGCCGCAGCCGTTAAGGCATACAGGTTACCCGCCAGCATTCCCATGGCTCCTTCGCCCAAGAACACCAAACCCATACCCAGCATGCAGACGGCAATGGCTACCAACGTTCTTAGCGGCACCTTTTCATGTAGGAAAACTCGTGAAAACAGTGCGGCAAACAGTGGCGCTGTGCTCAGTATTACTACCACGTTGGCCACATTGGCGTTCATCACTGCGAGTACGAAGAGGCTCGACATTAGACCCAGCAGCAGCGCTGAGGCGAGTGACGAAAACGGATGGCTTCTCAGTGCCCCTAATCGATTACCCACACAGCACAGGACTCCCAGTACGCAGAACATCAAAAAACCGCGCCAGAATACGATAGTCCAGCCATCGGTATTGGCTAGGCGGATCAGCAGACCGTCGAAACTGAGGAACACCACGCCCAGTATCACCATGGCCAGACCGCGCTGGTAAGAATTTGACTGCATTGTCTTGGTTCCTGGTCGGTAAAAGAGAGCAACCGCCCGCTAGTTGAGCGGGCGGTTGCGGGGGAGGTTACTTGGCGGTTTTGGGTATCGCGTTAAGCTGTTGCCACTCCTTATTAAGGCCTACGTAAAGGCTGACGCACATCATTAATAGTACCAGTGTGAAGGGCAGCCCCGTGGCTACCGCGCCCGCCTGAAGCGCACTGAGTGCGGTGCTACCGCCGCCATACAACAGCACTCCTGCAATGACACCTTCAAGTGCGGCCCAGAAAACACGCTGGCCCTTAGGGGCATCGGTTTTGCCACCGGCGGTGATGTTATCGATTACCAACGAGCCGGAGTCTGATGAAGTGATGAAGAAAACCAGCACCAGGATAATGGCTAGTGTTGACGTTATGCTGGTGAGAGGCAACTGTTCCAGCATATGGAACATGGCAAGCGAGACATCACCGATGCCGTTGGCCAGTTCGCCTACGCCGTTAGTCGCCTGAAAAAGCGCTGTGCCGCCGAAGGCGCTCATCCAAACCAAGGTGACTAGCGTTGGTACCAGCAGTACGGCAATTAGAAACTCCCGAACGGTACGTCCACGCGATACGCGAGCGATAAACATGCCGACAAACGGAGACCAGGAGATCCACCACGCCCAGTAAAAGATGGTCCAGCCGTGGTACCAGGTGTCGTCCTCGCGTCCAATCCAGTTCGATAGCGGCAAAAGGTGGCTTACATAGTCTAGCGTTGTGGTGCCAATCCCTGTCAATATCATCAGGGTCGGGCCTGCGATCACAACGAATAGAAGCAGTATCGCTGCGATGATCATATTAATGTTTGAGAATAGCTTTACGCCACCGTCGATACCCCGCCATACCGGGAATAGTGCAATCACCGTGACCACTAGGATAATCGCCAGTTGAGTGCCAATAGTGTTGGGGATGCCGAACAGATAGGCGAGCCCACCTGCCGCTTGGGTAGCGCCAAAGCCAAGCGAGGTGGCTAGGCCGAAAATGGTGGCGAGTACGGCAAGAATATCGATGATATGACCTGCCCAGCCGCGGGTATGCTCACCTAGAAGTGGATAAAATGCGGAGCGAAGCGTGAGTGGCAGGCCCTTATTATAGGCAAAGAACGCCAGCGAGAGTGCGACGACTGCGTAGATTGCCCAGGGGTGCAGCCCCCAATGAAACATGGTCGCGCCCATGGCAGCACTAGCGCCTTCCGGCGTGCCTGCGGGGGCATTGAGGGGCGTACCGTACCAGTCGGTGTAGTAGGCCACTGGCTCAGCAACGCTCCAGAACATCAGGCCGATACCCATACCCGCCGCAAAAAGCATGGCGAACCAGGACGTGCGCGAGTACTCCGGCTTGGCATCGCTGCCGCCCAAACGAATTCGCCCGAGCGGCAAGCAAATCAGTACGAGGCAGAACACCACAAAGGTATTGCCTGCAATCATAAACAGCCAGTCAAAGTGTTCAATTGACCAGTTCTTGGCAAGCCCTAGATGCGTGTTAGCAGCATCCGGGTAAACCAGTGCGTAAAGAATGAATAGCAGAATGGCGAGAGCAGAGAGTGGGAATACGGGGTTATGAAAATCTAACCCCATTATCTGAGTATTGTCCTGTCCGGGCGACAGGACAGGATCGTCATTGTTCTTCATTAGATGTCCTTGGTGGCTATTGTTAGATATCGGCTATGCGCCTGCATCGCCGACACAACGGATTGTTGGGCCTGTTTCAGGGTAAGAGTGTCGTGAAAGCGACCTCTAGCTATTCGTCTTGGCTAGGATGTCTTGAATAGATATGTGAGTGCCTTTGTGGGGTAAGTCCTTAGGCACGGAGGGGATAGGGTGGGAAAGCGCAATCCACCATCAAGCGCACAACAATAAACAACAGGAGCTAGCCATGAATGCAGCCAACCGCGGAGTGGTCTATAAAGGGCCGGGTGAAGTCGCCGTCGAATCTATTGCCTATCCTGAGCTCGCCATCGGTAATCGAAAGTGTGAGCACGGCGTCATTCTTAAAGTCGTCACCACCAATATCTGTGGCAGCGACCAGCATATGGTGCGCGGCCGCACCACTGCGCCATCCGGCTTGGTGCTGGGTCACGAAATCACTGGTTTGGTGGTGGAGTGTGGTCGCGACGTCGAGTTTATCCAGCCCGGCGATCTAGTCTCTGTGCCGTTTAATATTGCCTGCGGTCGCTGCCGTAACTGTAAAGAAGGTCGTACCGGCATCTGTCTGAATGTGAACCCCTCTCGTCCAGGGGCTGCTTATGGCTATGTCGATATGGGTGGCTGGGTGGGTGGCCAGACCGAATATGTCATGGTTCCCTACGCGGACTTTAATTTGCTGAAGTTCCCGGACACCGATCAAGCGATGGAGAAAATCAAAGATTTAACCCTGCTTTCCGATATCTTCCCCACCGGCTTCCACGGTTGTGTTACTGCTGGTGTTGGCCCCGGCAGTACTGTCTATATTGCGGGTGCTGGCCCTGTGGGCCTGGCGGCGGCAGTTTCTGCGCAGTTGCTTGGCGCGGCTTGTGTGATTGTCGGCGATATGGTCGAAGACCGTTTAGCCCAAGCGCGAAGCTTTGGCTGCGAGACCATTGACCTGACCCAGGACGGCGACATGGCCGACAAGATTGAGGTGATTCTCGGCGAGCGCGAAGTCGATGCCTTTGTCGACTGTGTTGGTTTCGAGGCCCACGCCTGCGGCTGCAACCATGGTAAAGAAGCACCTGCGACCGTGCTTAACTCGGCGATGTCGCTAACTCGCGCGGGTGGTCAAATCGGTATTCCAGGCCTGTATGTGACCGAAGACCCAGGTGCCGCTGATGATGCCGCCAAGCAAGGTGCTTTGAGCATGCGCTTTGGCCTCGGTTGGGCCAAATCCCACAGTTTTCATACCGGACAGTGCCCGGTAATGAAGTACCACCGCCCGCTGATGCAGGCTATTCTATTCGGTAAAGTTAAGATCGCCGATGCGGTAAATGTACAGATGATCACTCTGGATCAGGCGCCCCAAGGATATGCCGACTTCGATGGCGGAGCCGCCAAGAAATTTGTCATTGATCCCCACGGCAGTGTGCCTGCATAAGGTGGAAGCACCTGCCCGCCCGCAGGGAGGGGATACGAGATAGATAGTTAGAAATAGATAGTTCGGTATAGATAGTTCAGGATAGATAGTAAGACCCTAGACGGCACCCCGCGGGGTGCCGTCTTCGTTCATTCGGTATACCGCCGATCAAGATAATAATGAGTGACCCATGACCGTCCAGACCGTGACCCCCAAGCGCCGCTTTCGCGGCAAGCCCCGCGGCCGTGAACTCGATCCCATCCGTCTTGAGGGATTGCGTGAGCTGCTGGGCGATGAACGCAACGATGCCACCTTGCGCCGCCGCGATTTATTGATCGAGCATCTGCATGCTCTTCAGGATGCCCGAGGGCATTTGTTGTTGGCAGACCTGCGTGCCCTGGCAACTTATATGAACCTGCCGATGGCAGCGATCTATGAGACAGCAACCTTTTATGCTCACTTCGACGTCATCCATGATGATCAGGACGTGCCCCCAGCGTTGACCATCCGCGTTTGTGACTCTCTGGCTTGCCAGTTAGCTGGCGCTGAGACGCTTAAAGCGCAGTTGGAAGCAAACGTCGATATCGAGCAGGTGCGGGTGTTGCGCGCGCCATGCATGGGGCGCTGCGACACAGCACCCGTAGTGGAGGTCGGCCATCACCACTTAGGTCGAGCCGATGCGGCTCAAGTTCAGGCAGCTATCGATGCCGACGACACTCACCCCGAACCTATCGATTGGCAACGACTTGATAGCTATCGCAGCGAGGGTGGTTTTGCATTGCTCCAGGCCTGCCGCAACGGGGAAGTAACGGTCGAAGCATTGATGGAAGCGGTGCAGCAGGCCAACCTTCGCGGTTTAGGGGGCGCGGGTTTTCCTACTTTTAAGAAATGGCACTTTGTGCGCCAGGAGGCTGGCCCCCGCTACTGTGCCATCAATGCCGACGAGGGCGAACCCGGTACCTTTAAGGATCGTTATTATCTGGAACGCTCGCCGCACCAGTTTCTTGAAGGTGCCTTGGTCAGTGCTTGGGCGGTAGACGCCGAGGCGCTGTATATCTACCTACGCGATGAGTATCCAGCGTTACATGTCGTGCTGCGCGAGGCGATTGGCGAGCTTGAGGCCGCTGGCCTAGTGGCGCCGGGATATATCGTGCTGCGCCGCGGCGCGGGTGCTTACATCTGCGGCGAAGAGTCGGCGATGATTGAGTCCCTGGAAGGCAAACCGGGCAAGCCCCGCCATCGTCCTCCGTTTGTGGCTCAGAAAGGGCTCTTTGATCGCCCAACGCTGGTCAATAACGTCGAGACCGTCTATTGGATTCCGATGATCTGGCAGCGCGGCGCTGAGGCTTTCTCCAGCCAGGGCCGCCATGGCCGCGTGGGGCTGCGTAGTTTCTCGGTTTCGGGGCGAGTTAAGCAGCCTGGCGTTTATCTGGCGCCTGCTGGCATTACGCTAAGCGAGTTAATTGACGAGTATTGTGGCGGCATGGCGGAAGGTCACCGCTTGGCGGCTTATTTGCCTGGTGGCGCCTCTGGCGGCATTCTGCCCGCCACTAAAGCCAATATTCCTCTCGACTTCGATACCCTCCAGGAGCACGGCTGTTTTATTGGCTCCGCTGCGGTGATCGTGCTTTCTGATCAGGACAATCTGCGCGGGGTTGCTACCAACCTATTAGCTTTCTTTGCCGATGAGTCCTGTGGCCAATGCACGCCGTGTCGGGTGGGAACCGAAAAAATGCTCACCCTGCTTGAGCGTAATGAATGGGATGCTGGACTTATGACGCAGCTTTCCCAAGTGATGATAGATGCCTCAATTTGCGGGCTGGGTCAGGCGGCACCGAACCCAGTATTGGGCTTGCTCAAGGATTTTCGCAGTGAACTGGCTGCCCAGAACGTTATCGTCAAGGGATAAGGGAGATCAGCATGAGTGAACCGAGCTTAAACCAAAGCTTTACCCTGACCCTGGACGGCGTTGACGTCAGCGCTTACCCCGGTGAAACCCTCTGGCAAGTCGCCAAGCGCGCCGGCGAGACCATTCCGCATCTGTGTTTCAAGGATGCCAGCGGCTATCGCGCCGACGGCAACTGCCGTGCTTGTATGGTGGAGATCGAGGGCGAGCGCACCTTGGCCGCAAGCTGTCTGCGCGAAGCGGCACCCGGTATGGTGGTTAATAGTGCCAGCTCTGAACGCGCGCACACGGCCCGCAAGATGGTCATGGAAATGCTGCTAGTCGACCAGCCTGAGCGCGAAGAGAGCCCCGACAGCTCAAGCCATTTCTGGGCCATGGCTGACCAGCTGGCCATTGATGCCACGGCGGTGCGCCGCAAGCTGCCCAAGCGCGAAGAGCGTGAGACGGCTACCGTGCATCATGTGGCACCTAGGGCGGGTAGCCTGGAGCAAGACAGCAGTCACTCTGCCATGCGCGTTAACCTTGATGCCTGTATTGAGTGCAATCTGTGTGTGCGTGCCTGTCGCGAAGTGCAGGTTAACGATGTTATCGGTATGGCTCACCGTGGGGCGGCGTCTAAGATCGTATTTGATTTCGACGACCCCATGGGGGACAGCACCTGTGTTGCTTGCGGCGAGTGTGTTCAAGCTTGCCCCACGGGTGCTTTAATGCCTGCCACCCTGGTGGATGAGCAAGGGTGCGGAGACTCTGCTGTGGCTGACCGTAAGGTTGACTCAGTATGTCCCTACTGCGGGGTTGGCTGTCAGCTTACCTACCATATCAAAGACGATAAGATCCTTTATGTGGAGGGCCGCGATGGTCCTTCAAACGAGAACCGACTATGTGTTAAAGGTCGCTTCGGCTATGACTATCCGCGCCATCCATCTCGGCTTGTTACCCCGCTGATTCGTCGTGAGGGCGTCGCAAAGGGAATCGACCCAGACTTCGATCCCGCCAAGCCCCTGACGCATTTCCGCGAGGCGAGCTGGGACGAAGCCCTTGAAGTGGCCGCCAGCGGGCTTGTAAACCTTAAAGTGAATCATGGCCCTGATGCCTTGGCGGGGTTCGGCAGTGCCAAGTGCTCCAACGAAGAGGCGTGGCTGTTCCAGAAGCTGGTGCGTACCGGCTTTGGCTCCAACCATGTAGATCACTGTACCCGTTTGTGCCACGCCAGTTCGGTGGCAGCGCTCATGGAGTGTATCGGCTCAGGCTCAGTAACCGCTTCCTTTATGCAGGCCAGTCAGGCCGATGTAGTGATTCTTACCGGCTGTAACCCCGCAGTAAATCATCCGGTGGCGGCCACCTTCTTTAAACAGGCCGCCAAGCGCGGTACCAAGATAGTGATTCTTGACCCCCGTGGTCAGGCGTTGGATGCCTACGCCCATCGCAGCGTTCGCTTTTCACTGGGTACGGATGTGGCGCTGTTTAATGCCATGCTCAATGTGATCATCAGCGAAGAGCTCTATGACACGGCCTATATCGCCGAGCATACCGAGGGCTTTGAGGAACTGAAGACACATACGGTGGACATGACCCCCGAAGCGATGAGCGGTTTGTGCGGTGTTGAGCCAGAGACCATTCGCGAAGTGGCCAGGCTTTATGCCAACGCCGAGCGGGCAATGATTTTCTGGGGCATGGGCATTTCTCAGCATACCCATGGGACCGACAACGCCCGCTGTTTGATTTCGTTGGCGCTGGCTTGCGGTCAAACCGGTCGCCCTGGGACTGGCTTGCACCCTCTGCGGGGGCAGAACAACGTTCAAGGGGCGTCTGATGCCGGCCTTATTCCCATGGTAATGCCGGACTACCAGCCGGTTAGCGATGCTCAGGTACGCAGTGCTTTCGAAGAGCTGTGGAATACCAAACTGGATCCCACACCGGGTCTCACCGTGGTGGAAATTATGGATGCTATCGCTGCGGGCACCATTCGCGGCATGTATATCCAGGGTGAAAACCCGGCGATGTCCGACCCGGATCTGGCCCATGCGCGGGCCGCGTTGGCCAAGCTGGAACATCTGGTGGTACAGGATCTTTTTGTCACTGAAACCGCTCAATTCGCCGATGTCATTCTGCCTGCCTCCGCTTGGCCTGAGAAGGATGGCACCGTCACCAACACCAATCGGCAAGTGCAGATGGGGCGTGCGGCCTTGCCGCTACCGGGCCAGGCCAAGCCGGACTGGTGGATTATCCAGGAAATGGCCAAACGCTTCGGTCTCGACTGGAATTATCAGCATCCGCAGGACGTTTTCGCCGAGATGAAACAAGGTATGGCCTCTCTCGACCATATTTCCTGGGAGCGTTTGGAGCGCGAGCAGTCGGTAACCTACCCTTGTCCAGCGGAGGATGTACCGGGACAAGACGTAGTCTTCAGTGAGGCCTTCCCAACCGTCAGTGGTCGGGCGAAGTTCGCGCCTACGCGCCCGCTGCCACCGGATGAGCCAGTCGATAACGACTACCCGACGGTGCTAACTACTGGACGTCAGTTAGAGCACTGGCATACCGGATCCATGACCCGCCGTGCCAAAGTGCTCGATGACCTGGAGCCGGAAGCCGTGGCGAGCTTGGCGCCCGCTGAGCTTATCCGGCTGGGCTTGGCGCCAGGCGATGACCTGACAATCACCACTCGGCGAGGGGCCATCACCCTCAAGGTCAGGACGGATCCGGGCATGCCCGAGGGGATGGTTTTCGTGCCTTTCTGTTATGAAGAAGCGGCGGCGAACCTACTCACTAACCCAGCGCTGGATCCGTATGGAAAGATTCCAGAGTTCAAGTACGCTGCCTGCCGTTTGAGCCGCTCTGAAGCATCTTAAGAGCCGATAAGCTGGCCCGCATAAGCGGGCCAGTTAATTGTGTGTCTTGTGTTAAGCGACGTCGCTAGCCTTGGGCTAGCTGCAATGCGGGAGCCTCGTGGCCTAGATTCTCAAGCATGCGGGCGGCGTACCAATTGACAAAGTCGATAACACCGAACTCATAGGTTTCAGAATAAGGCCCAGGCTGATAAGCCTTTGAGTTGACGCCGCGCTGGTTCTCTTCGGCGAGCTGGCGATCCTGGTCGTTGGTGGCATCCCATACTCGGCGAAGCTGTTCGGGGTCGTAGTCGACGCCTTCCACGGCATCCTTGTGAACCAGCCATTTGGTAGTTACCACGGTTTGCTGCGGACCGATTGGCAACACGCGAAATACCACTGCGTGATCGCCCATGAAATGGTTCCATGAGTTGGGCAGATGAAGGATGCGCAGTGAGCCCATGTCGGGGCTTGATAAACGCCCCATCAGTTTCTTGCTGCCGGGCTTACCATCCATTGTCATGGAGACAATGCCATCCAGCAGTGGCGTACGCGTCAGGCGGTTGCGTTTACCAAACCGTTTTAACTGGTAGGGCACCTGTTCGGCATCCCAGTCTGCTTGTTTACGTGCCACCAGCGCTTTATAAGCGGGTGTTGCGCGGGGATCGTCGGTATCATCAAACTCCTGCAACGAATTAAGCAGTTCAGGGTGCGCGCCGTTACAGTGGTAGCACTCGCGGTTGTTTTCGATGACCAGCTTCCAGTTGGCTTGCTCGACGATGCTGGATTCGGTGGCAACCTTGACGTTGTCCATCTGGTACGGCTCGAGATAATGCTCAAGCGTTGTCAGAAAATCGTCAATTGCAGGTGGTTCATCGCTCAGGTTGATAAAGATGAAGCCGCCAGCTGTTTGGACGTTGACCGGCTTGAGGCCAAACTGGTTGAGGTCGAAGTCAGTGCCCATGTCGCTACCGGCAAACAGCAATCGGCCATCAAGCTCGTAAGTCCACTGATGATACGGGCAGACGAGTTTTGCCACCTTGCCCTTATCTTTTACGCATAGACGCGAACCGCGATGGCGGCACACATTGTGAAACGCATGAATAACGCCTTCACTACCGCGCACAATAACGATGGGATTGTCACCAATATCCAAGGTGATGAAATTACCCTTGGAGGGGATCTCGCATGTCATGCCTGCGAATAACCACTCTTTTTCGAAGATCTCTTGCATATCAAGAGCAAACAGGCGGGCATCGTTATAAAACGGTTGCGGAAGAGAAAAGGTACGCGCCCTTTCCTGCAGCATATGGGCCGTTGACTCACGAGCCGCAGCGAGTGGGTCGTCCATCATATTAGAAACACTTTTTTCCATACCAGTATCCTCGTAAACCTCCGCTTTCCCCCTCAAGGGCTGCGTGGCGGCCGTTAGTCAAGATTGTTTATCTTGTTGTTCTGTTGCGTAACCTGGCGTTTTATTCGAATGGGGCCTGATGTCAGTGTCTGATTGTGTTGCAGGCACATCCTTGCCAATTATCTGCCCGCGACATCAGGTGGCGTAGCGGCGACTAAAGAAGAGCTTTCTAAGCAATAAAGAGTGGCACGAGGTAAGTGCGCGTCGTTGTCAGGTAAGTCGGCTAAGAGGAGCGTCCCCAAAATGCACATCAACGGTGCTGGGCTGTATAGCGAATACAGTTCGGTAATGCATAGCGATGAAGGCTGGTCAGGCAGAGGCGATAATGACAACTAATTTCTTTAACCCGGTCACGACCCAAACCTGGACTAACGGCCGCCACCAGGTACGTTGCGTTAAGGTGATCCAAGAAACCCAAGATGTACGCACGTTCTGTTTTATGGCGGAGCAACCCGTACTGTTCTTCTTCAAGCCTGGCCAGTTTGTGACCCTTGAGCTTGAGATCGATAATCAGCCGATCATGCGCTCCTATACAATCTCAAGCTCACCCTCTATTCCTTACAGCTTTTCGATCACTGTTAAGCAGGTGCCGGGAGGCAAGGTTTCCAATTGGCTGCATGCCAATTTAAAAATAGGCGACGAGCTGGTGGTGCATGGGCCAGTCGGTAACTTTAACTCGATCGACTTTCCCGCCGAGAAAGTGTTGTTCCTCTCCGGCGGTGTTGGCATTACCCCTTTAATGTCCATGACACGTTGGCTTTTTGATACTAATGCCGCTGTGGATGTTGAATTTATACATAGTGCTCGAGCTCCCCGCGATGTCATTTATCACCGTGAATTGGTGCATATGTTTTCGCGTATCCCTGAGTTCAAACTGCATATTATCTGTGAGAGTAAAGAGGATATTGGAGAGGCGTGGGCTGGCTACCGGGGTTATCTCACCGAGCCGTTATTCGAATTAATGGTGCCGGACTTTATGGAGAGGGAGATCTTTTGTTGCGGCCCAACTCCCTATATGAACGCCATCAAGCGTATTTTGCAGCACCATAACTTTGATATGAGCCATTATCACGAAGAGTCGTTTGGCGCCACGCCTGTCGACGTTCGTGATGATGTGCGTGAGCTGGCTGAGCAAGCAGAAGTCGATGCTGAAAATGTTGATAGCAATGACTTGCACAGCATTGAGTTCGCATCGACCGGCAAAAGTGTGCGCATTCAGCCTAGCGAAACGGTGCATGCTGCAGCGGCGAAGTTGGGTCTGCATATCCCCAAAGCATGTGGTATGGGGATATGCGGTACTTGCCGCGTAGAGCTCAAGTCGGGGGAGGTGGATATGGAGCATAACGGGGGCATTACGGATGAGGATGTCGCAGAAGGATACATTCTATCTTGCTGCAGTCGTCCTAAAGGGGACCTCGTCGTCGATTTTTAACGCAGTCATTTTTTAATACTTCAGTAAAGCGCCCTTTATGGTTTTTGCCGTTTAGGGCGCTTTTTTATGGGTAATCAATGACGGTCTATCTGCGCAGCCTGGCTAATTGATGTCGATGTCGCAAATGCATCGAGTGGTGACGTCAACAAGTATCTTGGGCTAGGAAACCAACGATAGTATCGCGGTAAGAAAACGTTGATAGGAACCTTGGTTGATAGTAACTCTGGTTAATAAAGACCCCGGTTGATAGGAACCTTGGTTTGTCAGCGTTAAAGAGAACGTCCAGCACTTAATAAAAAAGTCACTCATCAGGAGGCGATAATGCTTCAAAGTAATTTTTCCCCCAAAGCACGTTTGGCCAGTTACGACAGTTTGCTTGCAGAAGCAATTGCTGAAGAAACGGTACGCCAAGAAGCGCATATTGAGCTGATCGCCTCCGAAAATTACACCAGTCAACTTGTCATGGAAGCGCAGGGTACCCAACTGACTAACAAGTATGCGGAAGGCTATCCAGGCCGTCGCTACTACGGCGGTTGTGAATTCGTTGACAAGGTTGAGGCCTTAGCCATTGAGCGTGCCTGCAACTTATTTAGCGCCAATTATGCCAATGTGCAGCCGCATTCCGGCGCCCAGGCAAATGCCGCTGTGTTTATGGCGCTCGTCAAACCTGGCGATACTATTCTAGGTATGAGCCTTGCCCACGGCGGCCATTTAACCCACGGCGCCGCCCCTAACTTCTCGGGCAAACACTACAACGCTGTTCAGTACGGCCTCAAGCCGGAAACCGGTGAGATCGATTACGAAGAAGTTGAGCGTTTGGCCCGTGAGCATCAGCCGAAAATGATCATTGCCGGTTTCTCTGCCTACTCTCGCGTGGTGGATTGGCGTCGTTTCCGCACTATCGCTGATGAAGTGGGTGCTTACTTAATGGTCGACATGGCCCACGTTGCAGGTTTAGTGGCAGCTAACCTTTATCCGAGCCCGCTGCCTCATGCCCACGTCGTCACCACGACTACCCACAAAACACTGCGTGGCCCCCGCGGTGGCCTGATTCTGTCTGCGGATGGCGACGAGGCGCTCTACAAAAAGCTTAATGGTGCGGTCTTCCCAGGCCAGCAAGGTGGCCCATTGATGCATGTTATCGCGGCGAAAGCGGTGGCGTTCAAGGAAGCCATGAGCCAGGAGTTTGTGCGTTACCAGCAGCAGGTGATTGACAACGCCCAAGCCATGGCCAACGTATTCATGGAGCGTGGCTATGATGTTGTGTCGGGTGGTACCGAAGATCATCTTTTCTTAGTCTCGCTTATCCAGCAGGGCGTCACGGGTAAGGATGCGGATGCCGCATTGGGCCGCGCGCATATCACCGTTAATAAGAACACGGTGCCCAACGACCCGCAGAGCCCCTTCGTGACATCGGGTCTACGTATTGGTACCCCCGCGGTCACCACGCGTGGCTTCAATGCCCAAGAGTGTGGCGAACTAGCTGGCTGGATTTGCGACATCCTAGACGTATTAGCTGCTGGGAGTGATACCGCTGCCATCGAGGCCGAGGTGCTGGCTAAAGTGAGTGACGTGTGTGCCCGGCACCCTGTCTATGCTGAAGCTGTCGCTGAAGCCGTCGAATCTATTGCTTGAATCGGCTTGCCGGCAAGGCCCGGCGCGGCTGAACTAAGGAGACCATTATGCAACGCTATTCCGGCTTCGGCCTGGTCAAGCACGCGCTGAGCCACCATGAAAACTGGGAGCGCCAATGGCGCAATCCCACGCCTAAGAAGCAGTACGATGTGATCATCGTCGGTGGTGGTGGCCACGGTTTGGCCACGGCTTACTACTTGGCCAAAGAGTTCGGTGTCAAGAATGTCGCGGTGATCGAGAAGGGCTGGTTGGGCGGTGGTAATACCGCCCGTAATACGACCATCGTGCGTTCGAACTACTTATGGGACGAATCGGCAGCCCTTTACGAACATGCCATGAAGCTGTGGGAAGGGCTTTCTCAAGACCTTAACTACAACGTCATGTTTTCCCAGCGAGGGGTGCTCAACCTGGGGCATACCTTGCAGGATATGCGCGATATCCAGCGCCGGGTTAACGCGAATCGCCTAAACGGCATTGATGGCGAAGTGCTGGACACCAAAGGTGTGCAGGCGCTGGTGCCAATCATGGACTGTTCCAAGAATGCTCGCTACCCAGTGATGGGCGCTTCCTGGCAGCCGCGTGCTGGGGTAGCGCGGCATGATGCTGTGGCCTGGGGCTATGCGCGCGGTGCTGATGCTCACGGGGTAGACATTCTCCAGCAGACCGAAGTTACCGGCTTCAAAATCCGTGACGGTAGGATCTACGGTGTGCACACCAACCGTGGCGATATCGAAGCCAAGACAGTGGGCTGTGTGACCGCCGGTAATTCTGGCGTGTTGGCCAATATGGGCGGCTTTCAGTTGCCTTTGGAATCCCACCCGCTACAAGCCTTGGTCTCCGAGCCGATCAAACCGATTCTCGATACCGTGGTGATGTCTAATCACGTGCATGGCTATATCAGTCAGTCTGATAAAGGCGACCTAGTCATCGGCGCTGGCATTGACGGCTATAACGGCTATGGTCAGCGCGGTAGCTATCCTACCGTGGAACACACCCTTCAGGCGATCGTCGAGATGTTCCCGATCTTCTCTCGGGTGCGTATGAATCGTCAGTGGGGCGGTATTGTCGATACCTGTCCGGATGCCTGTCCGATTATCTCTAAAACACCGGTGAAGGGGTTGTTCTTCAACTGTGGTTGGGGCACGGGTGGCTTCAAAGCTACTCCAGGATCGGGTCACGTGTTCGCTGCCAGCTTGGCTAAGGGTGAAATGCACCCCATTGCTGAGCCGTTCTCCATGTTCCGCTTCCATAGCGGTGCGCTGATTGATGAGCACGGCGCCGCCGGCGTGGCCCACTAGGGTAAATACGAGAGGAGTATCCGCCATGTTTTATATCTATTGCCCCTACTGCGGCGAGCACCGTGAGGAAGAGGAGTTTCACCCCAAGGGCCAGGCGCATATTGAGCGACCCAAAGAGCCCGAGGCGTGTAGCGATGAAGAGTGGGGGAACTACCTTTTCTTCCGCAACAATCCCAGAGGGGTGCATCACGAAATGTGGGTGCATGCGGTGGGTTGCCGCAAGTTCTTCAACGTGACGCGCCACACGGTGAGCTACGAGATTCTTGAGACCTACAAAATGGGCGAGCAGCCGACGATTACCGCCGACAGCCAAAAGCAGCCTCGCGAGGCGGCAGCGGTAAGCCATCAAGAAGGAGTGCGGGCATGAGTCAGTCTAAGCAACAAGTGTTCCGCCTAAAGACAGGTGGCCGAATCGATCGCTCTCGCACGTTGAGCTTTACCTTTAACGGTCAGCGTTACCAAGGGCACCCTGGAGATACCCTGGCCTCGGCGCTGTTGGCTAACGGCGTGGATATCGTTAACCGCAGTTTCAAGTATTCGCGCCCCCGAGGAATCGTCGCCGCAGGCGCCGAAGAACCCAATGCCATTGTTCAATTAGGCAGTACCGAAGCGGCACAGGTACCCAATGTTCGCGCTACCCAGCAAGCACTGTTTGATGGATTAGCCGCCTGTAGCACCAACGGTTGGCCTAATGTACAGCGCGACTTGATGGGCTTGATAGGCAAGTTAGGTGGGCAATTTATGCCGCCGGGCTTCTACTACAAGACGTTTATGGCACCGGCGTCGATGTGGCTGACCTACGAAAAGTACATTCGTAAGGCGGCAGGCCTGGGCCGCAGCCCTATGGAAGCCGATCCAGATAGCTATGACCACCTTCATCAACACTGCGATGTGCTGGTCGTTGGCGCTGGCGCTGCTGGCTTGTCTGCAGCATTGGCTGCTGCCCGTGGCGGTGCGCGGGTGATCGTTGCCGATGAGCAAGAAGAGATGGGCGGATCACTGTTGGGTAGCCGCGAAACTCTGGATGGCAAGTCGGCAGACCAGTGGGTTGCTCGAGTGCTTGAAGAGCTAGCCGGATGTGAGAACGTCACACTGCTGCCACGCACCACGGCTAACGGCTATCACGATCACAATTTTGTGACACTGCACGAGCGGCGTACTGAGCATCTGGGCGAAACGGCGCCTGTCGTCAATGGCCGCCGACCGGTACGTTCCCGTATGCATCGAGTTCGCGCTGGTCAGGTGATCCTAGCCACAGGCGCTCACGAGCGACCATTGGTGTATGCGGGAAATGACGTTCCAGGCAACCTATTGGCAAGCGCTGTTTCTACCTACATTCGACGCTATGGTGTCGTGCCAGGCCGCCAACTGGTGCTCTCCACCAGCAACGACGATGGCTATCGCGCCGCCTTAGACTGGAAGGAAGCAGGCTGCGAGGTGGTGGCGGTTGTTGATGCCCGCGAAGCGCCTGCAGGGGATTGGGTCGATGCCGCCCGCGCCCAAGGTATCAAGATCATCACCGGCAGTGCCGTTATCGAGGCGAAAGGCAGCAACCGAGTCACTGCCGCTCGGGTGGCCAAGATCGATATTGGCGCTTACCGAGTCAGCGGCCCAGTCCAGGAGTTGGCCTGCGACACTATTGCTAGCTCAGGTGGTTATAGTCCGGTCATCCACTTGGCTTCCCATACTGGCGCGCGGCCTACTTGGCGTGACGATATCCTCGGCTTTGTGCCAGGGCTAGTGAAGGGCGTTCATGCCTGCGGTGGCGCTAATGGCACCTATGCGTTGGGAGACGTACTTGCCGAGGGTGTTGAGGCTGGTGTTAAAGCAGCAGCAGCCACAGGCCACGCGGCTCAGCCGGTTAACCTGCCTAGCGTTGAACGCCTCCAGCAGGGGCCTGCGGTGGCACTTTTTCAGATTCCCCATGAGAAATCCACGCTGCGCGGGCCGAAGCAATTCGTCGACCTGCAGAACGACGTCACTGCGGCGGGCATCGAACTGGCTACCCGGGAAGGCTTTGAGTCTATCGAACATATTAAGCGCTATACCGCGATGGGCTTCGGTACCGATCAAGGCAAGTTGGGCAATATTAACGGTATGGCCATTGCAGCTCGCTGCCTGAATCGTTCCATCCCCGAGGTGGGCACCACGGTATTTCGGCCAAATTATACGCCGGTGACCTTTGGCGCTATCGTGGGTCGTCACTGCCGTGATCTGTTCGATCCCGAGCGCTATACCGCTCTTCATCAGTGGCACGTTGAGCGCGGCGCCGAGTTTGAGGATGTCGGTCAGTGGAAGCGTCCCTGGTACTACCCACAGAAGGTGAATGGCAAGACCGAGACCATGCACGAAGCGGTAGCCCGGGAATGTTTAGCGGTGCGCGAGAAAGTGGGTATTCTCGATGCTTCGACGCTTGGCAAGATCGACATTCAAGGGCCGGATGCGCGTGAATTTCTGGCGCGTGTCTATACCAACAAGTGGGAGAAGCTGGCGGTTGGTAAGTGCCGTTATGGCTTGATGTGCAAAGATGATGGCATGGTCACCGATGACGGTGTAACCAGCTGTCTTGCTGAGAATCACTTTTTGATGACCACCACCACCGGTGGTGCAGCAGCGATATTGGAATGGTTGGAGTTATGGCATCAGACCGAGTGGCCAGAACTGGATGTCTACTTCTCTTCAGTGACTGACCACTGGGCCACCATGACGATCACTGGCCCCGAAGCGCGCAAGCTGCTGGCTGAGATGACGGATATCGATCTCGACCGCGATAGCTTTAAGTTTATGGAGTGGCGTGCGGGGAAAGTGGCCGGGGTGCCTGCGCGTGTCTATCGAATCTCTTTTACCGGTGAGTTGACCTTTGAGATTAACGTTCAAGCCAACTACGCCATGCACGTGTGGCAGACCCTGTTCAAGCATGGCGAGAAGTATGGCTTAACGCCCTATGGCACAGAGACCATGCACGTCCTGCGCGCTGAAAAAGGCTTTATTATCGTTGGCCAAGAAACCGACGGCTCGGTGACGCCGGAAGACCTGGGTATGCAGTGGTGTGTAGGTTACGACAAGCCTTTCTCTTGGATTGGCAAGCGAGCCTTGACGCGAACGGATACCAAGCGCGAAAACCGCAAGCAGCTGGTGGGTCTCAAACCGAAGGATCCAACGGTGGTGCTGGAGGAGGGGGCCCAGATTGTGTTTGATCCCAAGCATGCGATCCCAATGCCCATGGTGGGGCATGTGACCTCAAGCTACTACAGCCCAACTCTGGACTCTGGATTTGCCTTAGCGGTGGTTAAGGGCGGCCTCAAGAAAATGGGCGAAACCGTCTATTTGCCTATGGCAGACGGCCAAGTTCACGAAGCTGAAATCGTCAGCACCGTTTTTTATGATCCCAAGGGAGAGCGCCAAAATGTCTAATGCGGCCACTTTCGATACCCGTACTGATACCGCTATCCCGGTAGAGTCTCCGTTAGCCTTTAGCTACCGTCATAGCGGCGCTCCTCGTGCTGGTAGTTCAAGTCGGGTTCAGCTACGCGAGCGGGCAATGCTTGGGCATCTGATCTTACGAGGCGGTGCCATCGTTCTCGATGAGGCGGTGCGCGACGTGCTGGGGATTAGTCTGCCTGGCAAGCCCCAGGCGCTAGTGCAGGATGCCAGCGGCGAGCGGTCCATTCAGTGGCTTTCTCCTGACGAGTGGCTGGTGATTGTGCCTAGCGGTGAGGAGTTCCCGCTAGAGACGCAGTTGCGGGAGCGTTTGGGGGACTCCCATTACGCCATCAGCGATGTCAGCGGTGGGCAGACGGTGTTAGAGATTACCGGAGAGGCGGCCCGCGAGCTGTTGATGAAAGCGGTGATCTACGACGTTCATCCCCGCCATTTTCCCGTGGGCAAAGGCGTTACTACCGTTTTCGCCAAGGCCACGACCATCCTTCGTCGGCCCAGTGAGGAGCGTTGGGAGTTAGTCGTGCGGCGCAGTTTTGCCGACTACTGCTACCGCTGGCTACTGGATGCAGCAGCAGAGTATGGCGTGAACGTAGAACAATAAGCAGGCAGGCCGAAACGCTGTTTCGGCCGCTATCTTCTGCCGCTAACAGAGATACATGCATTATGAGCCGAATGAGTGATACCTGGATACTTGCCGCCCAATGCCCAAGCCGTTTGGGAACGGTGGACGTCGTCACGCGCTTTTTAAAAGAGCAGCAGTGCTATATCACTGAACTCAACTCTTTCGATGACCGGCTTGGCGGACGCTTTTTCATTCGTGCCGAGTTTCGTCCAGAGCGAGACGACTTCCATGAAGAGCGCTTCCACGCCGATTTTACAGCGCGGGCAGGCGAATTCGACATGCAGTTTGAGCTGACGGCGCCGGGCAAACGCACAGGCACCGTGATTATGGTCTCCAAGGCCGATCACTGCTTGAATGATCTGCTCTACCGTTATCGGACGGGCCAGCTTCCGCTGGATATCAAAGCGGTGATTTCCAACCATCCTGATCTGGAGCCATTGGCAGCATGGCACGATTTGCCCTATCACTACCTGCCGATCACGCCCGAGACGAAATTGCAGCAGGAAGCGCAGATACGCGAAATCATCGCGGATACTGACGCTGAGCTGGTGGTGCTGGCAAGGTATATGCAGGTACTTTCCCCCTCAATGTGTGAACTATTAGCCGGCCGAGCTATCAATATTCATCACTCTCTACTGCCCGGTTTTAAAGGCGCTAAGCCTTACCATCAGGCATACGAAAAAGGAGTTAAGTTGGTGGGGGCAACGGCGCATTATATTAATAATGACCTTGATGAAGGGCCAATTATTGCTCAAGGGGTCGAGCCAGTGGATCACACCCACTATCCAGAGGATCTGGTTGCCAAGGGAAGGGATATCGAGTGCCTGACGCTGGCTAGAGCGATTAGCTATCACTTGGAACGTCGTGTGTTCTTTTATTCAGGCCGCACGGTGGTTTTTGGTAACTAATGCTTTTTATCTAATTCTACTGTTAGTAAACGCAAACAGTTCGAACACGCTTTTATAGTTGGGTTGCTGTCGCTGCTAAGCTTTTTCCAGAGCGATATGTAACCCCTTGTTATGTGTGAGAGGTTATGTGTAATAAGTCGTGCTTAAAAGTATTATTTTATAAATATAAAGATATCTTCAATAAAAGTTAGATTGATTTTATTTGTTAATACATAAATAACTTATTGAAATTTTCAGGCATCGCCTGATTTTCCCCTGTTTATACGTCAAGAGGTGCTCCAATGCCTATCAGTGCTTTCGACCTTTTTAAGATTGGAGTAGGCCCCTCCAGTTCCCATACCGTCGGGCCCATGCAGGCCGCTTTTAAGTATGTTACATCACTACGCGACGCCGACCTTTTTGATGAAGTGGCCCATCTAGACGTTCATCTTTATGGCTCACTGTCAGCGACGGGGGTAGGGCACGCAACGGATCACGCGATTATTATGGGGCTGATGGGTGAGCGCCCCGACACGATTGACCCTTTGATTATTGGGCCATCTATTGCGTCGCTTAAAGAGAGTCAGTTATTAGAACTTGGACGCCAAAAAACAATCGCTTTTGATTGGAATCGCGATATTTATTTCCATGAAGAGAGTTTGCCTCATCATCCTAATGCCATGCGGCTTGCTGCCTTCACACATCAAGGTGAATTGCTGCATGAAAATATCTACTACTCGGTGGGGGGCGGTTTTGTTGTTGAACAAGCCCAGGTAGATATGCCGTTAGAGGACTTTGATGGGGCAACTATTCCCTACAACTTCGATACAGCTGAAGAGCTGCTAGCATTATGTAAAAAAGAGCAGCTGAGTATTAGCCGCTTAATGCTAGAGAATGAGAAAGTGTGGAGGACAGAAGATGAGGTTAGAAATGAGCTATGGCGAATCTGGCAAGTCATGTGTGAATGCATCGACAATGGATTAACCCATGAAGGGATATTGCCGGGTGGGTTAAACGTAAAACGCAGAGCTAAGCTGCTTCACCAGCGGCTTTTAGCGGCTGAACAGAATGATTGCCTAATCGCATCGACGTTTTCAGCAATGGAGTGGGTGAATATTTTTGCCCTTGCGGTTAATGAAGAGAATGCCGCAGGAGGGCGCATGGTCACGGCGCCCACCAACGGTGCTGCGGGCATTATTCCTGCCGTCTTGCACTACTACATGAAATTTCAGCCCAACGCCTGCGAGAAAAACGTTGTGGATTTTCTACTAGCGGCAGGTGCGATTGGCATTCTCTGTAAGAAGAACGCGTCGATATCCGGGGCGGAAGTGGGCTGCCAAGGGGAAGTTGGCTCGGCGTGCGCCATGGCGGCAGCTGGCTTAGCGGATGTGATGGGAGGAACGCCCGAGCAAGTAGAGCATGCGGCCGAAATCGGCCTGGAACACAATTTAGGATTAACCTGCGACCCGGTGGGAGGGCTGGTTCAAGTGCCGTGTATCGAGCGCAACGCTATTGCCACCGTAAAAGCCATTAATGCAGCGCAAATGGCGTTGCATGGTGATGGTACTCACTTTATATCGTTGGATAAGGTCATTCGTACTATGCGCGATACGGGGAGAGATATGCTTGATAAATATAAGGAAACATCTAAAGGTGGATTGGCCGTTAATGCTATTGAATGTTAATCGCTATTGTATCCGGCAGGCTAGTTAAACCATCAGTCGTTTGGGGGCGTTGTTTTAACGCCACTGAATGCTTAAAAGCGAACTGCTTCGTTTAGGCACAACGAAGGCTGTTAGCGATGGTGTCTGGCATTGTTACGTCAAGGCTAGCTAACAGTCTCCTACTTCTGGCTAGTGACAAAACGCCGCAGGTAGTTCTGCACCTTTCCAGCTATATTAAGTCCATAGAGTTATTTCTTTAGAGGATTTTGTTATGTCTGGAGTTGCAAGCTATTTTGCTGAGCTTCCGTACCGTAATTCTGCCCTTGCCGCCTTGATGGCACTGAGCATGAGTGTAATCACCGTCGCTCAGGCTGAAGATACGCCCTCTTATCGAGAAACGCAGTTGGGCTTGTATGTGACCGCTCGCGAAGCCTATGACCTGCTACAGCAAGAAGACGATGCATTGTTGATTGATGTGCGTGATCCCGTCGAAATTAAATTCACCGGTTTTGCAGAACCCACTGATATCCATGTGCCATGGGTACTAACGGACACGACTCAGTTCGATGCTGATAGCAAAACATGGCCAACGGTTCGTAACGCCAATTTTGCCGAACAAATCCGTGCCGCGCTCGAGGCGCATCAAGCAAATGACGATACTCCGATCATCGTAATGTGCCGCTCTGGAGCAACCCGCAGCGCACCCGCTGCAGATCTGATCGCAGAGATGGGATTTTCGCAGGTGTATTCGGTTAGCGATGGCTTTGAAGGGGGTACGCTTGCTGAAGGTGACTCAAAAGGTGTGAGGGCGCGTGATGGGTGGCGTAATTCGGGATTGCCCTGGAGTTATGACGTTAATCCTGACACCGCTTGGTATGAGTCGGAATAGCGCAGAAAAGCATTTAAAGCAACAAATCGCACAGATTGATAAGGAGATAACGATGCATAAAACATTAGTAATGGCCGGTGTGTTGGCTTTAGTACCGATGGTGGCTAGCGCAGATAACCACGATGCCGAAAGCGATAAAGCGTTAATGATTCTGACCAGCGACGCAGTACAGACGCAATCAATGGCAATGATATTAGGCAATGCGATGCGTCAGCAGGGCACGGATCTACATATCTTGCTGTGTGACGCCGCGGGTGATCTTGCGGTAGATGGCTATGAAAGTGAAGCAGCGGTCAATACCCCGCCCAGTAACCCTGCAGGGCAGGTTAAACCTGAAGGTATGTTGAAAATGTTGATGGGTGAAGGCGTCAGTGTCGATGTATGTGCCATCTACTTACCTAACACCGATTACACCCAAGAAGATCTACTTGAAGGCGTTGGTGTTGCGGCGCCAGGCCCCATGGCAGAAATGATGCGCGATCCCGCCATTCCTGTATTCAGCTTCTAAAACGTTAGTGCCATGCTGGCAGTATGAAGCCGCTACTTTTTAGTAGCGGCTTTTCTGTGGATTGGAGCGCCGCATCATGAGCTTTCCTTCTTGCCGTTAGTAGGGTGTACTTACAGTCATCCACTTTTTGAGTGGTTGCTCCCTGGAAACGTGACTGGTTCTAACGCTGGCAGCGCTGTTCTGCACTACGTGATCTATTCCATGGAGTTTTGCTCACCTAAAGATTGCCAACCACTCGGTATGCCATAAAGCTATGAAATACACAGATTCCTCTATTACACGTAAGTTGAAATTTCATCAGCTAATGGTCTTTGAGCAGGTGGTTTTAAGCGGCTCAATGCTACGAGCTTCCCAGATGCTCAATTTGACACAGCCAGCCGTTAGCAAAGTGATACATGACTTAGAAGTATATTTTGACAGCCCGCTACTCGTCAGGGGGAACCGTGGGGTCGTTCCCACTGAGTTAGGTGAGCTTGTTTTGAAACGTGCAAAGCTGCTGATGGCAGAGCTGCGCAGCTTGACAGACGAAGTGAATGCTTTTCAGGAGGGGACCAGTGGTCATGTCGTCGTCGGCACGTTGATTTCGGCGTCAGTTTCCTTGCTTCCAAAAGCAATCCGATTGCTTAAGCAAAGAGCACCCAGCGTCATGGTGTCTTTACGTGTCGGTCAGATGGATCAACTGTTTCCTGCAGTGGAAGTGGGCGACGTTGACTTGGTGGTTGGACGTGTTCCTGATGACTGGCGTTGGCGAGATGAGGCTAATAGTCTTACGGTGGAAACCCTCTACAGTGAAGAGTTATGCATTGTCGCCGGTGCGAAACATCCCCTGCACGAAAGCCAATCGTTAACCCTTGAGAAGTTACATCCCTTTCCATGGGTCCTGCCTACTCGAGAGTCATTACTAAGACGTACTGCCGATAAACTTTTTGCCGAAGAGGGTTTGACCGTTCCCTCCAATGTTGTCGAGTCTTTATCCATTCTGACGAATTTAACCTTGATGCAAGATCAAGAAACCGTTGCTTTGATGCCTTACGAGGCGGCTTCGCCTTTCGCAGAGGCGGGGCTACTCAAGGTTTTTAAGCTCGGAAAGTCGCTGGCTTTTGGCGATATCGGTTGCTTTTCCGCTTCTGGTCGAGAGCTAGGCCCTGCCGCAAAACTGTTTCGTGAATGCCTCAAGGAGGCGTGACTTCAGTGCATTTTTGCGCTCAGAGTTCTACGGCTATGAGTTTACAACGCTTATATAACCAGGTGCCCTTTTTGGATTGGCGGCTTGATGGGGAGGGGCCGGGCGCTGACAGGGTCAGGTATTCTTTTTTTAAATACCTGATGGGTTTTTATTGATTATGCAATGATACCTGCCCTGCCTACACTCTTCCGAAATGAATTAAAACAACGTTTCGGAGACAACCGTGTCGACCATAGCCCCCCAGCTTCTCAATTATGTCGGCGGTGAATTTCTTGCCACCGAACAGACTTTCCCCAATATCTCACCCATCGATGGCCGTTTGCTGAGTCAGGTCTGCGAAGCCGACGAAGCTTTGGTGGGGCGCGCCGTTAGTGCCGCCAAAGCCGCCCAATCTGGCCCTTGGGCCCGCACCAGTGCCAGTGAACGAGCCGATGTGCTGATGCGTATCGCCGCGGGTATCGAGCGCCGTTTTGAAGAATTTGTGGCCGCAGAGGTGGCCGACACCGGTCGCCCGGTGGAACAGGCTCGCCGTCTGGATATCGCGCGTGGTGTGCACAACTTCCGCACTTTTGCCGAGCTTATCCGCCAGTCTGGCGGCGATTACTTCGAGATGCGTGCTCCCGATGGCAGTGATGTGTTCAGCTACTCGGTGCGTAAACCTCATGGTGTGGTTGCGATTATCTCCCCCTGGAACCTACCGATGCTGTTGCTTACCTGGAAGGTGGCACCCGCCTTGGCTTGCGGTAACTCGGTAGTGGTTAAGCCCTCTGAAGAATCTCCCTCCACAGCTACTCTGTTGGCCGAAGTGATTCATGACGCAGGGCTGCCCGAAGGCGTATTCAACCTGATCCATGGCTTTGGCCCAGGCTCCGCCGGTGAGTTTTTGACCAAACACCCCGACGTAGACGCTATCACCTTTACCGGTGAGTCTCGCACCGGCAGTGAAATCATGAAGGTGGCCGCCGAGGGTGTTCGTGACGTTTCCTTCGAATTGGGCGGCAAGAATGCCGCCGTGGTCTTTGCTGACTGTGATTTTGAGGCGGCGGTGGCTGGCGTGGCCCGCTCCAGTTTCACCAATGCCGGTCAGGTGTGCCTCTGCTCCGAACGAGTCTATGTAGAGCGTCCTATTTTTGAGCGTTTCGTGGCCGCTCTCAAAGAGAAAGCCGAAGGGCTCAAAATCGGCTATCCGGATGAGCCCGGTATTGATATGGGGTCAATGATCTCTCGCCAGCATCGCGAGAAGGTACTCAGCTACTTTGAATTAGCTCGGGAAGAGGGCGCCACTGTGGTGACTGGCGGCGAAGTGCCAACGTTTGGCGATGCTCGCGATCAGGGGGCTTATGTACGGCCAACTATCTGGACCGGCCTGGCCGACGATGCTCGCTGTGTCCAGGAGGAGGTCTTTGGGCCTGTCTGCCATATCGCCCCCTTCGACCGTGAGGATGAGGTGATCGAGCGGGTTAACAATACCGTTTATGGCCTGGCAACAGCGCTTTGGACCCAGGATCTGGGCCGTGCCCACCGAGTTTCTCGTCAGTTCCATGTGGGCATGGTATGGGTCAATACCTGGTTCCTGCGCGACTTGCGCACGCCCTTCGGAGGAGCGCGGCTTTCTGGCCTTGGACGCGAGGGCGGCCGCCACTCCCTCGATTTTTATTCCGAACTGACCACCATCTGCGTTAACCCGTGAGCGAGGAGATTGCTATGCATACTGCCCTGATCGAGGCCGCAGAGCGCCTCAGCCAAGCCCAGGCGACAGGACAGCCCTGTAAGCCGGTGCGTGAGCTGATTGCCCGTGCCCAGGTGGAGGAGAACGCCGCTGACCCGGTGGCCTTAGCCTACGCCGTCCAACAGCACAACACTCGCCTAGCCCGGGAGCAGGGGCGCCGCCAAGTGGGCTTTAAGGTAGGGCTTACTTCTCGCTCCGTACAGCAGCAGTTAGGGGTTAATCAGCCTGATTTCGGAGTGCTTTTCGCCGATATGGCGGTGGGTGACGGTCAGCCTATCGCAGTGGATGCCGTGCTTCAGCCCAAAGTGGAAGCGGAGATCGCTCTGGTGCTGGCGCATGACCTGGATCACGAGCGCCATACCTTAGCGGATCTGATTCGGGCTACCGCCTTCGCTTTACCTGCCATTGAGGTGGTGGGGAGTCGCATCGCTAAATGGGATATCCGCCTTGAGGACACCATCGCCGACAACGCCTCATCGGGCTGCTTTGTACTCGGCAGCCGTCCAGTGACGCTGGAGGTTCTCGACTTAGTGCGTTGCGGTATGAAGATGACCTTGCGCGGTGAGCCAGTGTCAGTGGGTGCGGGGGCTGCCTGTCTCGACAATCCCTTGAATGCCGCCGTATGGCTGGCCGATACCATGGCCAGCTTCGGGGAGCCGTTGCGCGCTGGTGACATTCTGCTCACCGGTGCTCTTGGCCCCATGGTGCCCGCAGCAGCAGGCGATATCTTTCACGCCGAAATACAAGGCCTGGGTGGTGTGACCGCTGCTTTCGCCAAGCCACAATGAGAGAAAAGATCATGAGCAAAAAAGTCAAAGTGGCCATCATTGGCTCCGGCAATATCGGCACCGATCTGATGATTAAAATTCTGCGGCACGGCCAGTACCTTGAAATGGGAGCCATGGTGGGAATTGATCCGGCCTCAGACGGTTTGGCGCGCGCCCAGCGCTTCGGCGTCCCTACGACTGCCGAGGGAATTGATGGTCTGCTGGCTATGGAGAATGTTGACGACATCAAAATTGTCTTTGACGCCACTTCTGCTGGCGCCCATAAGCGTCACAACGAGATGCTACAAGATCGCGGTATCAACGTCATCGACCTGACCCCGGCAGCCATTGGTCCCTATGTGATTCCGTCGATCAATATGGATGAGCATCTGGATGCCCCGAATATCAATATGGTTACGTGTGGCGGTCAGGCCACCATCCCTATGGTAGCGGCAGTTGCCCAGGTTGCCAGAGTGCACTACGGCGAGATTGTCGCCTCTATTTCCAGCAAGTCTGCTGGCCCGGGTACCCGCGCCAATATTGATGAATTTACCGAGACCACCTCCCAGGCCATCGAATCCTGTGGCGGTGCTGCCAAGGGTAAGGCAATCATCGTACTCAATCCTGCCGAGCCTCCATTGATCATGCGCGATAGCGTTTTCGTACTCTCTGAGGAGGCAGACAGAAACGCCATTGAAGCCTCTATCAATGCAATGGTGGCTGCGGTGCAAGCTTATGTGCCGGGCTATCGCCTTAAACAGCAGGTGCAGTTCGAGTCAGTGCCCGTGGAGCGTCCGGTTAACTTACCCGGCCTAGGCCTAACTCACGGTCTCAAGACCTCGATCTTCCTGGAGGTTGAAGGGGCTGCTCACTATTTACCCGCCTATGCCGGCAATCTAGACATTATGACCTCTGCTGCGAAGAGCTGTGCTGAGCGCCTCGCTGAAACCCGCTTGCTGGCCGCCATTGCCTGAGGAGCTTCATGATGAACAAGAAACTTTATATCTCTGATGTGACCTTGCGTGATGGCAGTCATGCAGTGCGTCATCAGTACAGCATTGAGGATGTCCAGCAAATTGCCCGCGCGCTCGACGCAGCTAAAGTGGACTCTATTGAAGTCGCCCATGGTGACGGTTTGCAAGGATCCAGCTTCAACTACGGCTTTGGAGCCCACAGTGACCTGGAGTGGATTGACGCAGTGGCCGAGGTGGTCGAGCATGCCATGATCACCACCCTGTTGTTGCCTGGAATTGGCACCGTACATGACCTAGACGCCGCCTATGCTGCTGGTGCCCGGGGGGCTCGGATTGCTACCCACTGCACCGAAGCGGATGTCTCTCGTCAGCATATCGAGCATGCTCGCAAGCTTGGTATGGATACCGTGGGCTTTTTAATGATGAGCCACATGCAGACGCCCGAGGGGCTGGCCGAGCAGGGGAGGCTGATGGAGTCCTTCGGTGCCCAGACCATTTACGTGGTGGATTCTGGCGGCGCCCTGACTATGGATGGTGTGCGCGATCGCGTAAGCGCCATGAAAGCAGTGCTTAATCCAGCGACTCAACTAGGCATCCATGCCCATCATAACCTGAGTCTCGGCGTGGCTAACTCTATGGCTGCAGTGGAAGCAGGCTGTGACCGGATCGACGCCAGCCTTGCAGGCATGGGGGCCGGCGCTGGCAATGCTCCCTTGGAAGTCTTCATTGCCGCTGCCGAACGCATGGGCTGGAATCACGGCACTGACCTCTACACCTTGATAGACGCCGCCGACGATATAGTGCGACCGCTGCAGGACCGTCCAGTGCGGGTAGATCGCGAGACCCTGGCGTTAGGTTATGCGGGCGTTTATTCCAGTTTTCTGCGCCACGCAGAGGCTGCCGCCGAGCGTTATGGTTTGAAAACGATTGATATTTTAGTGGAGCTGGGCCGCCGCAAGATGGTGGGTGGCCAGGAAGATATGATCGTCGACGTGGCGCTGGATCTTCTGGCTAAACAGGGAGAGCCCGCATGAGCATCAATATTTCCACCATCGCCACGGCACTGGATCAGGCTGCTCGACATGCCGAACCACTGGCTCAGTTCAGCACCCATACGCCTTTTTCTTTGGCGCAGGCCTACGAGATCCAGCGCGTCTCCATGCAGCGCCGCTACGCAGACGGCGAGCGCAGCATTGGTATCAAGTTGGGCTTCACTAGCCGCGCCAAAATGCAGCAAATGGGTGTGGACAGCCTGATCTGGGGCTGGCTTACCGATGCCATGCTGGAAGAGGACGGTGGCGAAGTGGCGCTGTCGCGTTATATCCACCCTCGTGCCGAGCCGGAAGTGTGCTTCCTGGTTGGTCGCGCTATCGACCGCCCACTGACCCTATTGGAGGCTGCCGAGCATATTGAGGCAGTCGCGCCGGCCATCGAGATTATCGACTCCCGCTATGAGGCGTTCAAATTTAGTCTTGAAGACGTGGTGGCAGACAACTGCTCCTCCTCTGGCTTGGTGGTGGGGCCCTGGTCCCGGAACCTCTCGGGCCTGGACAACGCCGGAGTGCTGATGCGCCTGGATGGTCAACTGGCGCAGGTCGGCTCCACCGCCGCGATTCTCGGTAATCCGCTGCGCAGCGTGGCTGAGGCCTCCAAGTTGGTTAGCGAGGCGGGACTCAGCCTGCCCGCTGGCAGCCTGATCATGGCCGGAGCCGCCACCGCCGCTGAAGCGTTGCGCCCAGGCGTCCACGTCAGTGTAGAAATTGCCGGTTTCGGTGAATCCGCGTTCACCTGCCGCTAATTCAATAGCAAGGAGCATGTCATGCATACCAGCCGTGCCACCCTGGTTGAGGGTAAGGCCAAACCCCGGGGCGCCTTTCCTCATATCAAACGCGCCGGAGACTTTTTGTTCGTCTCTGGTACCAGCTCGCGTCGCCCAGATAACAGTTTCGAAGGCGTCGACGTCGATGAGATGGGGACCACTCAGCTTGATATTCGCGCTCAGACGCGGGCAGTGATTGAGAATATTCGCGACATCCTTGCTAGCGAAGGAGCGCGCCTGGCTAACGTGGTGGAGATCAGCACCTTCCTGGTCGATATGAACGATTTTGGCGGCTACAACGCCGTTTATGCCGAATATTTTGACGAGCAGGGCCCGACCCGGACGACGGTGGCCGTGCATCAGCTCCCCCATCCCCATTTGCGTATCGAGATCAAAGCGATCGCTTACGCCCCAACTCAGTGAGGTGACTTCCATGGATAAGCATCACTACAGCGCACCGCTCAATTTTAATCGCTGGATTGAAGAGCATGCCCATCTGCTCAAGCCGCCGGTAGGCAATCAGCAGGTCTGGAAAGACAGCGATTATATGATCACCGTGGTGGGTGGCCCCAACCAGCGAACCGACTTCCACGATGACCCGGTAGAAGAGTTCTTCTACCAGTTCAAGGGCAATGCCTACCTGAACATTTGGAACGATGGTCGCTATGAGCGAATTGATCTCAAGGAAGGAGATATCTATCTGATGGCCCCTCATGTGATTCATTCCCCTCAGCGTCCAGAGCCCGGCAGTCTCTGCATGGTTATCGAAAAGACTCGGCCCCAGGGGCTGCATGACGCGCTGCAATGGTCCTGCGCGCGCTGTGGCAACCTCATCAAGCGCTACGAAATGCAGCTGGAGAGCATCGTCACGGACTTGCCGCCGGTTTACGAGCGTTTCTATGCCACGAGTGAGGAGGAGCGTCGTTGCAGCAACTGTGGCGAAATTCATCCCGGACGTGACTGGGAAACCTGGCATCGCATGCTCAGCGAGGTGCACGGTCAATGAAAATTGATATTCACTCTCATTTCATGCCGCGGATCAGTCAGGCCGAAGCGGCACAGCTTGATCCCGAGCGAGCGCCTTGGCTGAAAACCGAGGGGCGTAGTGGCCAGATCATGGTCGGTGATAAGCCTTTCCGGCCGGTCAACGATCTCCTCTGGGATGCTGAGCAGCGTCTGGGTTATCTGGACGAACAGGGCCTCGACGTGCAGATCATGTGTGCCACGCCGGTGATGTTCGGCTACGACCAACCGGTGAGTCGAGCGATGCCCTGGGCTCGGCTAATGAATGATAAAGCCCTTGAGATGACAGTCACGGCACCTGATCGCCTAAAGGTTCTCGCCCAGGTTCCGTTGCAGGACATTGATGCTGCCTGCCGGGAAGCGAGCCGCGCCAAGGAGGATGGCCACTTAGGTGTGCAGATTGGCAACCATGTCGGCCCTAAAGATCTGGACGAGGAGGGCTTGGTTACCTTTCTGCAGCACTGTGCCGCGGAGGATATACCGCTGCTTGTGCACCCTTGGGACATGATGACCGATGGGCGCATGAAAAAGTGGATGCTGCCCTGGCTGGTGGCAATGCCGGCGGAGACCCAACTGGGGATTCTGTCACTGATCCTGTCCGGCGCCTTTGAGCGTATCCCTACGTCGCTAAAACTCTGCTTTGCCCATGGGGGTGGTGGCTTTGCTTATTTGCTGGGGCGGGCCGACAACGCTTGGCGCCATCGCGACATCGTGCGCGAAGACTGTCCTAGCCTGCCCTCCAGCTATGTAAAACGCTTCTATGTGGACTCGGCGGTTTTCGATGATGGCGCGCTGAGTTTGCTAGTCGACGTGATGGGCAGTGATCGGGTGATGCTCGGTTCGGATGCTCCTTTCCCCCTGGGAGAGCAGTCTATTGGCGCAGGCGTTAGTGAACACCCAACACTGGCGGCAGAGGATAAGTCGCGAATCCTTGCCGGTAATGCCCGCGACTTTTTTGGAATTTAGCGCCCGTACAGAAAGCGCATACGCCTCAGGTATTCCATAAATCAATATCTGAGGTGGAATGGTTGATTTATAAATAATAGCTGCCCTGGCTAGACTTCTTAAGCATCCACCTGCCGCGTTTGGGATAGATCCAGGCGTGATTCTAACAACATAAAAAAGCTGAGATATCCTCATGAATAACGTCAACAAACTGGTATCTGCTACCTTTGCCATTGGCCTGACCATGGTTTCCTGGAGCGCTCAGGCGCGGGATTTTCGCTTGGGCATGATTACGCCGCCTTCCCATCTTTGGACGCAAGCAGCCGAAGCCTTTGGCGATGATCTGGCCGCTGCTAGTGGCGGTGAGCATAGCGTTAGCGTCTTTCCTTCTCAGCAGTTGGGAAACGAGGCACAAATGGTGCAGCAGCTGCAAGCGGGATCGCTGGATATGGCCTTTCTAACCATTGCCGAAATGTCTAACCGAGCGCCTGACTTTGGCGCTCTCTATGCACCCTACCTGGTAGAGGATGTGGCACATGCCGCGCGCCTGCTTCGCTCCGATACCGCAACCGACCTGCTTGAACTACTGCCAGCCCAAACGGGATTAGTCGGCATTGGCTATGGCATGTCCGGCATGCGTCAAATCCTCAGCCGTAATAGCATCGACTCGCCTGAGAATCTCGAGGGACTGCGACTGCGCATCACCCCCTTCGAGCCGATTCGTGACTTCTACTTAGCGGCTGGAACAGCGCCAACACCGCTGCCCTTACCGGATGTTTACGACGCTCTGGCAAACGGTCAAGTAGATGCCATCGATATGGATTTCGAGGCTATCGAGGCACTTAAATTCTATGATCAGGCAGAGCATCTGCTGATCTCCAACCACATGATGTTTCCGATGGTAGGGGTAGTGTCTGGGCGCGTCTGGCGTGAGCTTGAAGAAACCGATCGGGAACTGATTAGAACCACTATGCAAGAGCACCTGAGCGGCGTCATTGACAGCGTGTTAGAGCGTGAGCCAGCACAGGAAGCCTCGCTACGCGAGCAAGACATCCGCGTGGTCGAGGTTGACCAAAGCTTCTTCCAGGAGGCTGTTGAGCGGTGGGAGGGTATCTGGGCTGATAAGGCTCCGGTCCTATTGGAGCTGCGTGAAACGGCTGCTCAGCTGAAGGCTG
Source organism: Vreelandella alkaliphila (assembly GCF_016107625.1). GTDB lineage: Bacteria > Pseudomonadota > Gammaproteobacteria > Pseudomonadales > Halomonadaceae > Vreelandella > Vreelandella alkaliphila. The sequence continues at coordinate 27,401 of NZ_JABASV010000013.1, read as the reverse complement.
AGTAATTCTTCTTGACGTGTTAATAAGTGCCCCAGGGTAGACTGGGGTTGGAGCCATCTATGCTCAAGCAAATTTCCCATGGACTGGCTCGGCTCGAGGTCGCTGTCGCGGCGCTGCTGGCGGCAGCTGTCACCGGGCTGATTCTGCTCAATATCGTGACCCGGACGCTAGGCAGCCCGCTCTATTGGGTCGAAGAACTGGCCATTCATGCCATGGTATGGATGACTTTTTTGACTACCTCGGTAGTGCTCAAGCGCCGCGAAGGCATCGCGGTGACACTACTCACTGATTCGCTTCCACTCCGGTTTCAGGTGCTTTCCCGACTCACAGTAGATGCCATTGTGTTGTTGTTTGCCGCACTGATGCTGTGGCTGTGCTGGCGCTGGTATGACCCACTAACATTATGGAGGGTAGGCTTCGATACCAGTGCCTTCCAGGCGGAAAGCTTTAATTTCATCTACTCCGAGCGAACTAGAACCCTAGGGCTGCCCAAATACTTGTCTTGGCTCTGTATACCGGTCTTCTCGATCTCGCTGGGACTGCACGGGCTGGTTAACTTGATCGACAGCCTGAAGGGGCTGTTGTCTGGAAAAAGGAGTCTGGCATGACGCTCGCCGTATTTACCTTATTGCTACTGGGAGCGGTACCGATTGCTCTGGTGCTGGCGTTAACCGCTGCTTGGTATATCGTCGCTTCCGGCAACACCCTGCTGTTCGTTTCTTATCCCCAACAGTTATTCGGTGCCATCGAGCACTATGGTTTGCTAGCGATTCCACTCTTTATGCTGGCAGGTGAGCTGATGAATGAAGGAGGTTTAACTCGGCGGCTAATAGATCTGGCGCGAATCCTTGTCGGTGGCTTCCGCGGGGGGCTGGTGTATATCAACCTGGTGGCCAATATGATGATGGCGGCCATTGTTGGCTCGGCGGCTTCGCAGATCGCCATCATGTCACGGGCCATGGTGCCTGCCATGGAGCAGGAGGGTTACGACAAACCTTTTAGCGCCGCGATTACCGCTGCAGGTGGGCTGATGTCACCGATTATCCCTCCATCAATGCTCTTCGTGCTATATGGAGTAATCGCCCAGGTGCCCATCGCCGATATGTTCGTCGCTGGCATTTTGCCTGGTTTGTTGATGGGGCTACTGTTCTTTATTGCCATCACTGTCATCGGCTTAGTGGAACAGTATCCCAAAGGTGACTGGCCAAGTCGTGACCAAGCGCGCGCTTACCTGCTGATGGGAGTGCCGGCGATGTCGATTCCGCTGATCATCATCGGTGGCATCCTAAGCGGTTTGGCCACACCTACCGAGTCGGCAGCCCTCGCTTCCCTGGCGGCCCTACTGATTGGCCGCTATGTCTACCGCGACCTAACTTTCGCGCGCTTACCCGATATTCTGCGGCGTACGGCCTTTAATGCTGGCCTGGTGATTATGTTGATCGCTGCTGCCGGTGTCTTCGGCTGGGTGATCATCTATGAGCAACTGCCGCAGATGGCTGCCGCTTGGATCGCCTCACTGACCACGGATCCCTTTATTTTTCTGCTGCTGGTAATCGGTGTGCTATTGCTAGTGGGAATGATCATCGACGGTATCGCTGCGCTCATCCTGGTAGTGCCGATTCTGTTACCTATCGCCACCCAGCAGTTTGATATCGCCCCCTACCAGTTCGGCGTGGTGGTTTCCTTGACCCTGGTGCTGGGGCTTCTGACGCCGCCGGTAGGGGCGGGGCTGTTTATTAGTTCCTCCATGACCGGCGTGCCACCGATGCAGATCTTTCGTGCGCTATTACCGTTCTTGGCGATGAGCTTAATCGCGCTGGTACTCCTGGCCTGGCAGCCCTGGCTGACCCTGGCGCTGCTCTGAAATCCGCTAGCACTCATTGCCAACGCCTACTAAAAACACAACGGCTCCTTCAGAGTAGAACTTTGAGGGGGCCGTTGACCTTAAGGGTATTCATGGCCACCTGAGTGGCAATGTCACGTATCCCGGGCAAGCTGGTTACTGCGGTGGAAAGAAAGCGCGATAGCTCGCTCAAATCTTCCACTATGACTTTGAGAATAAAGTCGTGGTTGCCGGTAATTGCGTGGCAGTCGATAACTTCATCCCTTGTTAATAACTCTGCCACAGCGTCGCTGGGTGAAGCCATGCGGGCTTTATCCATCGAGAGAAAAATAAAGGCGGTGACTTTAAGCCCTAGCGCTTCCGGGTCGAGGCGCAGGGCGTGCCCCTGGGTAACTCCATTTTCCTCCAGTCGGACGATACGTCGTGAGCACTGGCTGGGAGAGAGATTTACCGTCTCGGCCAGAGCGGTCAGGGTCAGGCGCGCATCACGCTGTAGAGCGTGAAGAATTCGTCGATCAAAGCGATCTAGGTTTTCCAATGTATTTATCCTTGGTTTAGTGCAAAAATATTGCACATATTGGCCCTATATCGCTGAATTACGCAAACCTTTCCCCACGTATTCCTTTTAGAATTTTGCACAGGTATCCAACTCAATTACCTGGAGCACACGATGACACCAACCCTTGATAACGTGCATGAAATGGATCGCCGTGACCCTTTGGCCGGTTTTAAGGCTCGCTTTGCCCTTCCGGAGGGCATGATCTACCTGGACGGTAATTCTCTAGGTGCCCAGCCAGCAGTTGCCAGAGATGCGTTGGCAGCCACCTTGGACCAGTGGCGTGATGAGCTGATTAAAGGCTGGAACCAAGGTTGGTTTGATGCGCCTGAACGCTTAGGGGATCTACTGGCACCGCTGATCGGTGCTCAGGCAGGAGAGGTCATTATCAATGACAACATTTCGATTAATATATTTAAGTTATTAGGCTACATCGCTGATTCTCAAGAACGTTCACGGCCAGTGATTTTAAGCGAGGGTGGCAACTTCCCGACCGATGGCTATATCGCACAGGGGTTATGCCGCCTTGCCGGTTTCGAGCATCGGGTTCTTCCCGAGGGGGCAGCGCTGTCGGACTATGTGGATGAGCAAGTAGCCGCCGTGGTGCTGAGCCAAGTCAATTATCGCACCGGGCGCCAGCGCGATATGGCTGCTATTACCGCTGAAGTGCATAAGCAGGGCGCCGAAGTCATCTGGGATTTGGCTCACTCCGCTGGAGCGATACCGGTTGATCTGAACGGTTGTGGCGTCCGCTACGCAGTTGGTTGCACCTACAAATACCTCAATGGAGGGCCTGGAGCGCCTGCCTTTATCTATGTGCACCAAGATCATCAGGATGGCGGCTGGCAGCCACTCTCCGGCTGGCACGGCCACGCTGCTCCGTTTGCCTTCGATGGTGACTATGTGCCGGCTCAGGGCATCACTCGATTTCGCAGTGGCACCCACTCGGCACTTATTTACTCTCCCCTAGAAGCCTCACTTCGGCTTTGGCAGGAGGTCGATATGAATGCCCTGCGGCAAAAAAGCTTAGCCATGGGGGATTTGTTCCGCGACTGCCTAGCCGACCTCATTAAAGCCGAGGGTATTGAAGACATCACCCCGCCTCATGCTGAACGCGGTAGTCAGGTGGCATTAATTCACCCTGAGCATGGTTATGCCATCGTCCAGGCGTTAATTGCTCGGGGTGTAATCGGTGACTACCGGGAGCCTGGGTTAATGCGCTTTGGCTTTACTCCTCTCTATCTCAGCTATGAAGACGTTTGGCAGGCCGCACGCCATTTCCGTGAGGTGGTGGAGCACCGTGAATATCTAGAGCCTCGTTTCCAAGTGCGCTCAGAGGTCACCTAAGGTGAGTTTCTGTGAGGAACGTGACGCACGAGGACGGGCCTATTCGCCGAGCCTTTGGGCACGGGACTTCGAAGCGACTCTGGATCGCCAAGCTGAACGAGGGGCTTGTTTACGGGCGCGTCATCAGCCGAGGCGTTTGGCCTACGGAGCCCACGCATTGGAGGGGCTCAATCTCTTTCTTCCCGAAAACCAGGGTCCCTGGCCGTTGATGGTTTTTTTGCATGGTGGCTATTGGCAGCAGCTGGACGCGATGGCGACTGATTTCATGGCTGAGTCATGGCTGTCGCGAGGATGGGCTTTTGCCTCACTGGACTATCCACTGGCCCCAGAGGTCAATATCGAGACCATGGTGGCGGCTTGCCAGCAGGGCGTGAGGTATTTGCAACGCGAAGCCAGCACCCTTGGGCTAAATGGTCGTATCTACCTGGGAGGCCATAGTGCCGGTGCTCAACTGGCTATCATGAGCTGCCTGGGGAATGGACGTCTGGAGGGGATTGAAGCTCTATGGTTGATCAGCGGTATTTATGATCTGCGCCCACTGGCAGGAACCTACATCGATGAACCTCTTCAGTTGGATGGCGCACAGGCTGAACGGCTTAGTCCTTTATGCCATGACTTGCAGGGCCTGCCGCCACTGATGCTTGTGCATGGTGAATTTGATCCACCGAGCTTTCGTAGCCAGGGAGAGGCGTTATATGAGCGCGCTTTAGCAACTGGTGTGGCGGCAGAGCTATGTCCGCTGCCCAATTGTGATCATTTCGACATTCTCGAACGGCTCGAGGCACTACCTTTTTGAGCTGATTTCTTAACGTGATGAGATAATTCCAATGACAAAATCTCAAACTGAAAATGCAGATAATAAAGCTGCTCCTAGTGGTCGTGCCCAGTTCAAAAGCCGTTTCGGCTTTTTAATGGCTGCTGCGGGCGCGGCGGTGGGCCTTGGCAATGTATGGAGCTTTCCCTCAATGGCCGCCAATAACGGTGGTGGCGCTTTTCTGTTGATCTATGTCGGGATGGCCTTTGTCCTCGCTTACCCCGCGTTGATGGCGGAGTTGACTTTAGGACGTTATGCCCAAAGTGGCGTTATAAATGCCATGGGGCAGCTGGGAAGAAAGGGAGTGCCGCGACGAGCGGGGCAACTGATTGGCCTGGGAGCCATCTGTGTGGCTACGTTAGGCTTGACCTTCTATGCCATTGTTACAGGATGGCTAATTAGCCAAGCATTAGGGCCTGTAGCACATGTGCTTGGAATGAGCACGGTGGAGAGCTGGTTGGCGGAGAGTAGCATCGGACGCGATTGGTGGTTGGCATTGGTGGCTATGGCCATGACGATTTGCGTGGTGCTACTGGGGGTTAATCGCGGCATTGAGCGCTGGACCAAACGTCTGATGCCTCTATTGATCGTTACCATGCTGGTATTGATTTTAACTATTCTCACCTTCGACGGGGCGATAGAAGGGTTAACTGCTTATCTATTGCCTGACTTTTCACAAATTAATGCCGAGCTGATGCTAGATGCCATGGGGCAGGCTTTCTTCTCACTGTCCATCGGCATTGGTGCCATGGTGGTCTATGGTTCTTATCTGAGTCGCAATGCGAACTTACCCCGAGTGGGGGCCCAGGTGATGTTTATTGATATGGGTGTGGCGTTTATCGCGGGCCTTTTGATTATTCCGTCGCTCTATGTGGCCAAGGCTGTTGGAGTTGAGGTTTTGAATGATCAGGGGGAGCTGACCAGCTCTGCGACGTTGCTGTTCGATGTGATGCCGGCGATGTTTGCTCGGTTGGGTGTCATCGGTGGCGTGATGGAAGTGCTGTTCTTTGGGTTATTAGCGGTCGCGGCACTGACATCAATGTTTCCTGCGCTGGAGGTGCCAGTATCGACCCTGGAGGAAACCGGCAGTTTGTCACGTCGTTTTTCAACATTTCTGATTGGCGGCATTGCGTTTGCAGGATCGACGCTCATCCTGCTTAATTTTGATCTGTTGTTTGGTTTAGTGATCGGCCTCACCATTAATAGCATGCCGGTGATTGGCGCTTTAGTTTGCCTCTATGTAGGCTGGCTAATGTCTCGAAATGCTAAGCTTAAAGAGTTGTGTCAAGGCGCTCCGGAGATCGAGAACACTCTATTTTGGCGGCTGTGGCCATGGTATATCCGTGTGGTCTGCCCATTAATGATTTTAGTGGTTATGGTGCGAAGTCTCTCCTAATAATCCTTCTTTGTAGCTTTGTACTACTAACAGTTCGAACGCTTCATTGTATTTCGTCATGAAAAACACCCCAATCGTTGGATGAGTGTCCAACTTTTGGGGTGTAGCCCACCTCTCGGTAACGGCTTTTTCTATGTTTGGTAGCGGGGACCGCCGACGTTAAAACAAAAGCGAACCGATGACCTGCTTGGAATGATGGAGGGCTAAGTCGATGTCTTTGCGCGTTTTCTTCACAAAATTCAGACACAAAAAAGCCGCCACCTTTCGGTAACGGCTTTTTCTATGTTTGGTAGCGGGGACCGCCGACGTTAAAACAAAAGCGAACCGATGACCTGCGTGGAATGATGAAGGGCTAAGTTGATGTCTTTGCGCGTTTTTTTCACAAAATTCAGACACAAAAAAGCCGCCACCTTTCGGTAACGGCTTTTTCTATGTTTGGTAGCGGGGACCGCCGACGTTAAAACAAAAGCGAACCGATGACCTGCGTGGAATGATGAAGGGCTAAGTTGATGTCTTTGCGCGTTTTTTTCACAAAATTCAGACGCAAAAAAGCCGCTACCTTTCGGTAACGGCTTTTTCTATGTTTGGTAGCGGGGACGGTTATGAGACTGATGATATAGGGACATAAAATATGTCTAAAAAATGTATTAAATGCCGTAAAATCATCATTGAAAAGGAGTTTTTGAGTTTTGAGCTTATGGAGGTAGTGTCACTTAAAAGCACATAAGGGAATTTAAACTTGGCACAGAATTAGAAGAAAATTCCTGAAATGAAGTGACCTTCGGGCCATTTACAGGGCGCAGTCAAGCTGATGAGATAGGTCGAACGTAGATGTCCTTATGCTTTAGTTTCCTGAAAGCCAAGATTGAGCAATCTTGGTCGCAAATCATCTAACGCACTGGACGGCACGCCAAGCCAAAATAGGTTCCGAGCACGGGTAACCGCCACATAGCCAATACGCCCGATCTCTGTATCCACGCCGTTTATTAAGCCTTCGGCATGTTCCTTGTTTGTCAGATACAGCACTGCATCCAGGCTTTCTCCCTTCGCCTGATGAACTGTGTCTACGCGAATGCGTGGACGGTCATTATTCCCATTCAGGTCAGCGACAGATAGTAACGGTCCATCAGGCAAATCCCTTGTAGAGAGCTTTCTACCAAGCTTATCGACACTCGTCAGACCACAATCTTGATTAATTTGAGCCAGCAAAGTTGTGACTCTCTTAAGTAGTAGGGGTTGCCACTGCGCTAAGGACATCCAATTGGACGTCAGCCAGCAAATGAAATGATGAAATAAACACCCTGATCGGATATGTCTGATTCGAACAAAATTTCAACTTAAAAGTAGAGCGGTATAACCATATTGTATGTGCTATGCGTCACTTGCTGCATCAACACAAATGCTCCCATCATGAACGCTAACCGGGTCTCACAGTGCAAATAGGTCGTTTATTATTACTGGCTGCTTTGCGCCGTATTGTGTGCATGCCATAGATAGGACGGATAACCTCTTACCGAAATGCTAAATATATTTTTCTTTAAGAGCTGAAAAAGTCGTAAGATCAGTCAGGTCTTATAGGCTTGGAGTACTCATTTTGCCAAACGTTTTTTTCTCATACTGCCACGCTGACGAGGTGCTGAGAGATCAGCTAGAAAAGCAGCTAGCGATGCTCAAGCGTCAAGGTGTTATCGACAGCTGGCACGATCGAAGAATTGGTGCTGGTCAGGAGATCGACGCAGCCATTGATGAACATATCAACAGCGATGAGATAATTTTGCTGTTAGTGAGTCCTGATTTCATTGCCTCCGACTATTGCTACAACATAGAGATGGCGCGTGCCATGGAACGCCACAACGCTAAGGAGGCAATCGTCATTCCAGTGATTTTGCGAGCATGCGATTGGCACCACGCCCCATTTGGAAAGCTGCTTGGCACCCCCCAGGATGGAAAGCCGGTTACTCTCTGGCCGGATAGGGATGAAGCATTGTTACAGGTCGCGAAGGAGGTTCGCAAAGCGGCTGAAAGGTGGCGAAGCACTCAATCAAGCGCCGAACGAGTGGATGTTGGGGCTTTGATGCATACCCAGCAGACTGTAGTTGCCGGCCCGCGTTCGAGTAACCTTCGAGTCGCTAAGACTTTTACTCAGCTGGACAAAGACCGGTTCCAAATTGACACTTTTGAATACATTGCGCGCTTTTTCGAAAACTCTCTGAATGAGCTCCAAGCACGGAATCCAGGCTACGAAGGTGTATTTCGTCGAATTGATGCTAATCGGTTTTTTGCGACCATCTACAAAGATGGTGAGAGCGTCGCGACGGCGTCAGTGTATGTTGGAGGGCAAATGGGGGCAGGGATCTATTACAGTCAGGGTGGTGACTCTTTCAGCAGTAACTCCTTTAATGAGGCTCTTTCGGTACAAGCAGACGACCAAGCCCTTTACCTAACGAGCATGGGAATGGCTTTCCAGGGGCGTCAACATCAGAAGCTATCTCAGGAAGGGGCAGCAGAAATGCTCTGGGAAATCGTTATCGCGCCACTTCAGCGTGCAAGATAACTGCTCTATCGGAAACTGGGCCCCTGCTGATTCATGGGTGGTAAACTCTTTCCCAAAATAGGCTTCGCATGGGATAGGCAATTCCGATGACTACTTTCTGAGGCTGCCTAGCGCTTGGTTGCTGAAACGCCTGTTGGGCCCATGTTCACTTTGGACAGTTGTGACATCAAACTCGTCAATTACCAGTGAGCAGTGATAGTTGCCTTTTGCCCACGATACCTACTTAGAGTTAAGCAACTGTTTCCTATCAAAGTGGTCGAAACTATTTGGGCGCACCGCTAGTTGGTGCCCTAAAAATGTTTTGCCACCACTCATGATCCACGCCACTCATGTAACCTCTGATCTGTTGTGCATGTAACGTTAAATGTTGCCTGGGAATAGGTTTAGCAAGACAGAATTTGTTTGGCTGGTGGCGACACCGTCTTTAGTTATATGGATAATTAAAAATGGCCGGATGACAGCTCTAGTGCGCGACTACTTTGGCTACTCGTGCTCGGTATCAATAGATATTAGTAGCTATCACTATTATTTATATAATTTTTAGATATATAGTAACTGTTTGTATAAGAAAGAATAAGTCGCGATGGTAGCGTATACGACCGCAGTCAAAAACGATGCAAAAAGCACAGATAATCAAATAGCGCGCTTTGGCCACCCCTATCGCGATATATGCCAATGGGCTGCCCAGCATGATCTCAGTGATGCTCTGGAACTGGCTTTTTGGACGCTTGGATTGGATCACCAGATTGTCGCGATTGGCAACTTGGTTAGTGAATTTCACCATCCTGAATCAAAAGACATTCTGGCTCGATGGCGGCAAAATCCCACCCTTGCCTCCCTAGATGATCTGGCGAAAGCCATTCGTCAAGATCCCTTGATCAACCGTCAGTATCCTGCATTTCTTCACGCAGGAGACGCTACAAAAACGAAACATACATATAAAGGCAGCCTTAAAGAGCAAACGTTTCTTATAACGTTAATTACTTATCCGTTGCCTGGGGCGGAACAATCATCTGAATACGTGTTAAGGCGTGCGCTACGCTTGTGGTTGGTCGCGCAGGCGGCGAATCGGGTAGTTACAGAGCATTGCTTAGCGGATCGAAATATCAGTACCGCAGCGCGCTTTTTGATTGCAGACCGCTATCAAGCACAGTGGCAACTCGTTGATGATGTCTTGCGCCGTGCCCGACGTTACCTGACACCTGATAATTGGGCATTTGAACGTTTTACTGACGCGTTGTCTTTGGCTGCTGAGCAGTACAAGCAAAGCCATACATTTGGTAAAAGTGGTACCGCATTCATCAATGCCATCATCGAGATTGCCAGTGGCGATATAAAGCCTTTTACTACCCAGCGTGACTTTACTCCGCAGCCTTTTGTGCATGCTGAGTTATCCGCGCCCATTTCTGAGCCGGCACCGTTAATAAGCTTTAATGAGTCCTCTGAGCAGCTCATCGAAGTCTACCCAAGCCCAGAGGATTCGGCAGACGAAGAAGCTGATGAAGCGATTTATTTACTGCCGGTTGATGCAACCGATACGCAGGCTCAGCAAGAACTTACCGGGCGTAGCTTCTATCATCAGCAAGCGGAAACCTCTCATTACCTACCGTGGAGCTATTCCAAACTTTTGCCACCTGAGCGTTTACTGATTGAGCAGTGGATTGCCCAGCAGCTCAATCATACTGATCAACGAGAGCGATTGGGCGGAGCGTTAGTGTGGCTCGCGATACGTTTTTCGCGGTCTCTTAGCCAAGTGCTTGCAATGGGCATTGGAGATGCGCCCCAAGGGGAGTGGTCTTTATCATCAAACCTCAAGCAGATGGTTCGCTTGTCACCGCGTCGACGTAATGCCTGGCAGCCCAATATCGGCGCGCAGCCTTACGTAGCCGCCGTTCATGAAACTCAGTGTGTTGGGCTAAATGCCGACGTAACTGTGGCACTTACAAGCGGAAGTCATCAGCGAATATCTACTCCAGTATCGTTATCAGAGTTGTGGCAATGCGTATCGCCAGGTCACAAAATTGAGGTGTGGTTTAATGAACGCATGAGTGCTGTATGCCCTCGTGTGACTAGCGGAAGGCTAGCTGAGGCATGGGGTCAAACTGTTTTTGATGCGTCAGGCAATCACCATTTCGCGAGGATGTTAACGGCCCACCCCAATAGCGCCTTACCTGGTGCTTGTAGCTATGCCAGCTGGGATATTGATGCGATTGAACAAGGGCTCGCTTTACCGTATCAGTTCCAGGGCGCAGAAACGTTACAGTCAACGAACCAAGGCAGTTTGCTGGTTCTTCTTGAAGCTGAGCTCAATAGAGCGATTAGCAAAGCGACTCAGCAGCTTAACGAAACGTTAAACGGCAATGATCTGGTGCGTCTACATAATCACTGGACAAGTTACTGTGTCATGGCCCTTTATGCGGCAACGGGTAGCCGCTACCTGAAAGATCCTTTTGAAAGTCCACGGTTTTTTAATCACGCCCTTCCGGCTGTGTTTATTAATGATAAAGCGGAAGGCAGCGGTGTGCGTAATGGTCGTATGGTGCCGTTGGCCGATAAGGCGCTTGAGTTTGTCGAGGCTTACCTAGCGTACCTCCAGCGTCTCGCTGTTCATTTGTTGAATACCCACCCTGCAGTCGCCTCGCGAATTAACTCGCTCCTAAAAGTGCCTGCGAAGGCCGAACAGCCACTGTTCTTCTTACTCGATGAGTCGCTTAATTGGCACTCTATGTCGGCGACAGATCTACCCGGTGTACCTTTATTCGATTGGCCACTACCTCCCAATCTGTTCCGTCACCGTCTAGCACAGCAATTGCCCCTATTAGGCGTCGATAACGAAGTAGTGGATGGCTGGCTGGGGCACGCTGAGAAAGGGGTCGCCACTTATAGCGATACCTCTGCCCGGTGCTGGATGGACGATTGGACAGCATATCGCAAAGAGGTCAACGAACTCTTTGAGCGACTGTCGTTTGATTTGCTAGTACCACCGGCCACCTTGCCCGTTTCCACCGTGAGCAGCTTGCGGGATTCAATGCCATTTTCCCGGATGTTTGGTCAGCGGTTACGCGAAAAAAATCGTCGCTTAGCAACTCGAAGTATTATCAGAGCAGCGCTTAATGATATTGAGTTGTTTCTAAAAGGGCGTGATATTGCCACGCTGCCCGCTAATGAGATCAATCAACTGGGGCGGCACATGTTGCTTCAGCAGGGGAAAACGCCTTACCCCTCTGCAGCCTTACGGTTTAGTGTGCTGACCCGTCTTCTAGAGCGGCATGAGTCACCGCATCGCCATGCGTTTCAGCGCCGCTACATTCCGATGTTGCCAGAAAAAACGCTGATTCATGAGCACGCACCCGCTTACGCGACGTTAATGGCGCAATTGATGCAGTGGGCAATGGATATACGTCCCTACGCGACGCGAACCCACTGTTCTAAACGCCAAGCGTTAGCGCTCGGTGCGCTACTTTTATGCATTGAAAAACGTATTAGCTACACACGTTTATTGGAGGATGTGTGTCTGGGGGACAACTTTCGTCTGTTATATCATCGGAAAGCCTATTACCTGGAGTACAGTGAGCAGTTGGATAGCACCGACTGGCAGGCCCCTGTACAGCGCCATAAGGTGTCCTACCATGTGGCGTCACTCTTAAGTTATGGTCAACAGCTAACATCGACAAAAGCACTCGATGATCTTTGGTCGACCCCAACACAAGCGCCGCCTTTAACTGAGGCGTTTATCCAAAGCGTTGAGAGTCAAGAGTGTATAACGGTCCAGCAGATACTTGGGCAGGCGGCTGCTATTGTCGATCAAGCCAATCTTCTCGAATTACCAGGCGTAGTTGCTGGCGCCCTAGCAGGGCGGATAGTAGCTACGAGCCTCCCGATGCAAGCACATATCCGTATCGTGCACGGTAAATCGCTGGTGTTCCCACCTCCAATCGTCAACACTGAGGGTTCGAAGCCTCCTATAACGCTACCGGCACTATTGCGAGCGAGCGGCGATAAATACGAGTTGCAGCAACAGACGGTACTTCTCTTTAAAGAGGTGAAGCAACTTTTGGATGCCTATGCCAAACCGCAGGCAAAAATAACGGCAAAATCACTGGAACAACTGGTAACGCAGCGAAACGGTAAGGTAAGTAGTGCCATCATGCTGTTGGTTATCTGGATTGCAGCGGTTATCCGGAGTGGTAAGGGGCAAGCGGGAAGGCGCTTTAAGCCGTTCGAAAGCAGTAGTATCCAGCGCTACTGGGGCGCGTTGCGTAAGCTTTTTGAGGAGCTTGCGTACGGTGTCGATTTGATGAAGCTCGGTAGTGAAGAAGTTACGGCCTTTTATGCGGGGCTAATTGATTATCAAGAATTCCAGCTAAGCGATATGAGCTACTTTAGCCATCGCCTGCGCTCTTTTCATCGTGTAGCTGCCTCTTATGGAGTTGAAGAGCCGGATTGGGATGAGCTAGCCGTTGCAGAGCAAGGGCGACACGTGCGTGCTGAAATACTCTCAGAACGAGAATATCTTGAGACATTAAAGCGGATAGAAGCATCGCAACGAGACTCCGATATTAAGTGTTTACTTCAGTTTGTATTGCTATGTGCGTATCGCTTTGGCTTGCGGCTAGATGAAGCGAGGGGATTGCTCCGGCGAGATTGGTGTACATCTCATGGCTACAGTTGGGTGCTGGTTCGGAATAATCGTTATCGAACACTTAAAAGCGAGGCCTCTCGCCGCGCTGTCCCACTTTTGTTTTCTCTCGACGCGATAGAGCAACGTACAATCCACGCTGTGCTCAACCGTCATGATGCACTGCTAGGTGGTGAAGCCTCGATGCCGCTTTTAGGCGAGATGCGTGATGGGAAAGTCGCAGCAGCGCTTAGTGCATCAGCCATCAGCGCTACAGAGATAGATATGTTGCGTCACGTGAGTGGCAGCCCAGCCCTCTCACTCCATCACGCCCGTCATGCGTTTTACAATATAACGGCAGCCGCTCTGCTGCAGCTAAACACGCCTGTCGCCATCAAAATAACTCAGCACGTAGATAGCGCTCACCTTCGTCAAATGGTGATGGGGCAGCAACATCACTGTTCGCGTCGCGTGATGATGGGTCTGGCGCGCTTAATGGGGCACCGACAGCCTGCAACAGGGTTACTAAACTATAATCACTTGATTCTAGAATGGGCAGATGCGCTGACACCTGTTAAAGGGACAAATGGCAGCATTCTCAAAGAAGCAATAAAGCCACAGGATTTTAAACGTTACACGCCAGCTGCTGTACCACATCACGAACGTTCCTTATTTAACGATCCTACACCGTATTTATTGATGAAAGCGTTGCGCTTAGGTGCGCTGCGGCAGAGTGTGCGACGAGCGGGTGAGGCGTTAGAGTTGTCCCCATTACATGCTGCCCTTCTTGAAGATGTTGTTAAGGCAGCTGAAAACAATATGCGCTTCAAAGTTCGTGGACAGGATCAGTGGGTGACGTCGCAGGACTATCCTTTGGGGTTGCTGCGCAGTATCAGCGACGCTGCTTGGGATAGGCTACTTGAACATACTAAAGCAATTGATAGTGAAACTTTAACTATTCGTGAAGTGTTAGAGCTTGATGAATTAGCGTGCCAGGTTGGGCGTCATCGGCATCTATTGATGAGTGAAGCAAGGCATGTGGCCATTATTGCCCGTACTGTCAAAGCATTTAACGTAGCTAAAAGCAACTACGAGATTGTTGGCAAAAACTGCAGCGATGACATAAGGAGGATGTTGATCGCGTATGGATTAAAAGAGACCAGCGATGTGGGAGTTCAGCTAGATATGTTTGAGGTTGTCAAGGTCGGTAGAGAGATGAAGTATCAGCAATATGCGGGGCTATTATTAACTAAAAATGAAAGTGATGTCGTGAGAAATCGTTATGAGTTGGCAGTCGCTTACTTGGTGACTGCCACTTATCTGTATGTAAAAGGGAAAGGTTTTAACGTTAGTTAGATTGCAGCTGAAAGTTTTTGTAAGGACTATCATTGCTCACAATGGAAAGAGTATACAATGCATATGTCTTTTGCTTAGTGGGACCTTTAGGGTTTTCAAAACGCTCGCCGGTGTAGTATAAAATGTCGTTATTAACTTTTGCTAAAGCTAATGTCATGATGTGATCAGCATGATTGGATGAGAGTGTAAAAGGTGTGCTTGAGACTTTATTAGTTGAATCGATATTATAAAGAGAAATTGTATTGCTGTGTTCATCATACCCAGCTGGAATCGCATAACCTTCAATGGAAATTGGTTTGGGCGTTATAAATGTTGGTGAAGAATACTGCCCGCTGACTAAAATTTCAGCTTTTGGTTGTTTTTTATCATCTGTTTCCAGTGATGCGGTGAATGGGTGCTTAATCGATTTTCCGCTTTTTTTGTTAATAAATTTTTCAACTTTCTCAGTAATAAATGCTTTGTCTTCTGGTGAGGTCTGACTGATAGGTGCAATACTTAAGATGTCTCTTTGTGTGATGACAGAATGCGTTATTTCGTAAGCCAGTAAAGAAAGTTTACTTGTTAGTTTTTTTTGATGAGACTGGTCGCTTAAAAATAGCATGCCGATATATTTGTTCTTATGCTCGCCATCTGTTTCTATGAAAAATTTATTCTCAATGCGGCCTTCGATACTAGGTGGTAGATTTTCTAAATAATTATTTAAAATGCTTTGCAGGTGGTAAGTGAAATCTTTTATTTCAGTGTTTGCTAGGTTTTCTGGGGTGCATTCGATGCCGTTACTATATTGAAGCTTTATAGCGTCTTCTAAAGAAACTACTTTGATAATGAGATTTTCAGGGTACTGAAAATGCGTTTTATTTTGTTCTTGGAGCATGTGGTTCCTCAATGCTTTAGGATCGAAAGGCTCAGACTTTATGTTAATAAAAATTAATATCTTGTAGTGAGATGTACTACCGTCTTCTGCTTGCTGGTACTATATGTGCTTTAAAATAAACTATCAGCTACTACATGTGCTCAAAGGATTGAAAAGGCGCAGGTTTTAACGCTATCTTCTAATTTAGTAACTATACCCCAATTTCGCGTGATGAACGTACAAACGGCAGTTCTGCCCATCGAGAGGTATCGCGCGGAATCCAGTGACCAGAGCGTAATGCCCAGGCATTGCTTGCCGGAGGTGACTATAGACTGTAGGAGAAGGCACCTGACCTGCTCATAGGTAGTTGTGCAGGTTCTGATCATCAAAGCCGATTTTGGTAGGTGTTTTGGTGGCGCCCAACAAGCGGGTTTTCTGCGCATCTATGTTAAAACGCGGGAGAGGTACTATATGCCGTGTTTCTTGGCATTGTAGACGGTGTAAATGCTGACTTGGGGGCTTTGCTGTCTTGCGCCCCCTGAAAGCCTGCCGCCAGGAGCTCGGCTATCTGTCGTCGTTTAATGGGCTGACCTTCATAGCGACCTTCTTGTTGAGCCTTCAAACTCCCCTAGGCCTGATGTTGGCGGCGCTGCTCGTAATCTTTGCGGGCGATGGCAGCCATCATGTCCAGCATCATGTGGTTGACCGCATCCAACATTCGAGACGTGAAGTCGTCTCCTGAAGTGGGTTGCATGATCATTGGAAGACCTAGGGCAACGATCCAAAGGCCTTTGGATCGATGTCGTTGCGCAACACTTGTAAATCATCGCCGGCGTTGCCAAGCCTCAGACCCCAACTTGTTTACTTGTCTTTCTTGAATTTTGCCTTGCAATTACCGCTCATACACATTGTACAGTAGTGTTCCCTGTCTTCGTGTTTAATACCCTGGGCAATGACAATGCCACAGCGGTTACAAAGCAGAGTGCCAATGCCTTCTTCGACTTTCACAATTGCATATTCGTAGTCCATAAAGTGCTCCGAAAACTCCCTGTCCTGCAAGAATGGGGTGTAATTGCTTGTCGGCGAAAGCCAACCCTTCTCTGATACCCCTTTTGACGGTGCTATAGAGCATCAGTTCAAATGCTGCGGGTTCCCGACATGTGGGTAGGCTCCTTTTGCTACCCAAATATTGCAGGATGATAACTTGGTCAACCTTTAAATCCATAGCTGCCGAAGTTCTTGTGTTGCATGAAACAACTCGCGGCTTTCGCCCTTCGAGCGGTCTGATGTGGCCACTGTTGCTGGTTAAGACCAAGTCTCACGATAGACTTGATTTATGGGTAAGAGGAACCTAATGGAGCATTGGCACCTCGTGGTTTTCAACATCAAGCTTAAGCTATTTGATTGATAATTCTATTATATCGATATAGCCATCAAGAAAATTGAGGAGTCAGCGTAGCGCGCAAGAAACCTGTTGCATTCGTTGGAGACTCTAAGGATAGGCTGCGCGACTTCCTTCTGGATGCGAAGAGAGAAGTGGGAGTTCGGATAGACAAAATTCAGTCTGGAGATCAGCCAGACGATTTTTCGTCTGATACCAAGCGTTGGCTCTGGTGTAATGGAAATCTGTGTTCGAGGCCATAGAAGTGCTTTTCGGGTTTTTACGTGGCCAGTCGAGGTGATAATTGAATAGTAAATCGTGCTAGGCGTAGCCACCTTGACGAATATGAGCTAAGTAGACCATCACCTCGTGAGTTCTTCCCTGAGCAACTAATTGCTCGGCTGTTTGCCCGCCAAGGGGCGCTATGGGATATGTTTGATACCACTCCCATGCAGCAGCTTGGGAGCCTGCCCACGGTTCAATCTGATCCAAGATAGCTTGAGCAGAGCGCTCAAGCTGTAGGCATACTTGCATTTGTCGATCACGAAAGCGAGCCCAGACAAGACCAACGCCGAACAAAAGCGAAGCAGCGAACAAAATGCTGAGAGGAAGGATAATAGCCATAGTATCAGGTGAGAAAGTTGGCATACGTAGACCCATTTAGGATGTTTAGGTTATGCCTCATTATTTGTTTTTCTCAGGCGTGAAAACCGTGGTAGGCACCATCGCACAGTTCAACGACCAGTCGGTTGTGTCTCTGATGGACTCTAATTTAGCGTTTGTTAGAGCTTAAATATGAGATTTTAGCTAACCTTTTCCAAGCTGGCCATTTCACTAATGGGCGCAGCTCTGGTAAATACATCTCATGCAATATCTCGTCGATTTTCGTTCGAGCTATAGCGATTAGCTTTGGTTTTCGATCCCAGTTAGGTTTTTTAGTTAGCATCCGGTAAGCATCGATCGTCTGCAAAGATTTCTTTACGCTACTCATGAGCGGTTGCTAATGAATTGCCTTCCTGTCTCGCAATATTATGAGCGTCGGGTTGAATGACCTCCGGGAAAACGCTCTATGAAGTGGGTGTTCTCTAAATAAATTAAGGCCTCTCACGAGGGCGATGCCAGCAGATCAAGCGTAGCTCAGGGTAATCGTCAGGAAGAATGCAGATCGCTCATGATCTCGCCTCGGGAAATCGGCTTCGTAGGTAGCGGACTTACTTGCTTATCAAGTTGCGCAATAAATTGACCTTTCGCCTAATGTAGCACCAACTACTTCACTAGGTTTTTCATATTATGCTGCTTTTGACAATACACGAAAGCGACAGATAATTGAGCAGAGCTGTCTGCATAATAGGAGAGTTGGATAATGCAATACACTGACGAACCAGAAAATGACTCCGCCGTAATCGTCTGGAGAGCAGCGATTAATTTGTTCGGCGGTGATCGAAGTGCGGCAGACGAGTGGTTGCATAAAGAAGCAATGGGTCTTGACTGGAGGCGTCCCATTGATGTTATGAAAGAGGATGCCCAACAGGTGCTGGACCTAATAACCCAGATTGAGTGGGGAGTTTATACATGACAATTATGTCTGCTGAAGGAAACACACTATAGTAAGCGTTGAAGTGACGATTTCTGCTGGAAGGGAGTGTGATAATGCCTGAAAGTCTGATGTGTAACATTTTTGCTTACCGGGCGTTTGACCTGCGAGACCGTTTCCCACAACCGTTAGAGACGTTTCGTGATGCGCTGGAATGTCTCCAAAGCGATGATGCCTATTTACCTGACATGACGGGGGAAATCGTTGCATATTTACGAGGCGGTAAAGCGCTAACGATTCCTGACGATTTCTTTCTGCGCCGTTTGGACGCTGATGTATCACTGGTTCATCCAGATGAAAACGATGACGTCTGTGACGCAGTGGAAAAATGGCTCCTGGAGACGTTAAGTCAACCACAGCTAGCGACAGAAGCGTATACCGCCTCATCTACCCATCCAAGACGTTTTGAGTTGACGAACTTACAAAGGGTGAGTCTCTCTCAAGAGAATGATTAAAGCTTATTGTTGGATGAAGCCTTTAATACTGTCGGCTTGAATAATTCTGCTTATTCACAACTGACAACGGGTTCGTCCACCACATCGCAGTGCAATAGGAGGCCAAGTGAAGCCTTATCCGGATAAGCAAAAGCGTAAACTTAACCTTCCGCTGACTGAGTTTTCCTTGGTTCAGCACATGACGTCTTATAGGGCCCATGCCGACGATCTCGTTCAGCTATCCATATGTGAACTGATGCCAGAAGAAATTGACTGCCTTTATACCCAATACAATATTAACAATAAAAAAAGATAGTAGTCTTTATATTTCATATAATTATGAGTTTTTCTTGAAAGTGATTGTCATCGGCTGCACTGAGAAAATGGGTGTTGGCGTCTATCAATTAGTAACGCGCCTTGGCCTTAAGTTAGGTGATCAGCTTGCTTAAACCTTTATCGACGGAAGTATGTATGACTTGTTCGTGTGGTGGAGCTTTCATCAATTTCAATAAGGAAAAGCCCGATTGCCATGCGGAGTTAGCGCTCCAGAAATGCCTATGCTGTGGTGCAACTTGTGGTGTTGTGCTGTCCATTTATGGCAAAGCCGTGTCTTGGGACTATCAAGATCACTTGGTAGCACAAAGCTGGTACAATACGCTGACGCCAAACCGTGCTGATGAGCTTTATTTCTTGGTAGTAGTACTACAATCCACCATAGCCGTATCGTCTCGATAGCTTGATACCATCTCAAGGCGTTGATCGTATCTGAGGATAATAGTATTTATCGCCAGGTTGGTTTTTTAACAAGGGAGCGTGCTATGAAAAGCCCTTTAGATACACTGCGAGGCAGCATCCTCAGTCAGGTAGATATTGTTGCCTCTAGTCATGAGAATGAGTGGGAAGTCTTGAGTCACTCCCCCAGGTATACGCTTGATGAGCTGCTTTATCAGTGTGACCCCGCAGCGCCCGAAATCGAAGACATTATCGCCTGGCAAGATCTCAAAAAAGTCGGTCGAGAAGAGTGAGCTGCTAATGCTTGGGCTTCGCTGGAGAAAAGCGAAGGAGCATGTCGATACTGTAAGCATTGAAGGGCTGGTTGTCATTACATTAGATTAATCAGTGTCGCGTTTTGGATGCTCTGATTACAACGTTATTTTCTGCTATAGCCTTTATAAACACTGAATTATTTTAGAGGTGGTTAGATAAATGAGACATCGAAATTTTGGATAGGTATTGCACCGATTTTGTTTATCATGGTTGCTACGTTAGACTTTAGTGGGTATGAGGTATTCAAAATAATTAAGCGCCCTAAACAGTGATGGAAAGGTTAAATATCTAAGTTGATCATCTTATGATGATTTTTTTATTGATGTTCCTATTCAATGCTGTGTTGAGCTAATGAGTTAAGTTATATGTTTGAATTTAGCTGTAGTCGTCTGTTTAGATAATAATTTTTTAATAGCTAGCTAGGATTTAGTAGAATATTGTTGATTTTTATAATAAATTTATTAAGATGGTGCTCTTTTTAATTGGTTAGTATGTGTTGATTTTTTAGATATAATATATAATTTTGCTGTTAATTTTCGCATGGATTAAAAGTGAAGGCTAAAGATAGAGGCTGGTAATTTTAATTATTTTAAATAGAAAGCTATTTGTTGATATAAATTTTCATAGTGCTGTTGTGTGATTTTTTAAGTTGATATTTGGAGGTTTTCTCATGCTTTGTTTTTATAGAGGGAATTTTTATTTTATACAGGGGGTTATTTGTTTTTTCACAAGCCTCAATGGTTTTTTTGCGTAAAAATACATTAAGGAATGCGTAAAATTGTAAGTACCTAACTTACTTGGTGGCGCGGATATGGATGATCTAGCGGGAAAAAAAATTTTGATTGTTGATGATGCTGAAGCAGACCGTATGCTAATTTCTTCGTACCTACTGCATCAGGGCTGCAGAATCTTTCATGCGCTAGACGGTGTCGATGGCATTCATAAAGCGCGACTTGTGTCGCCTGACTTAATCCTAATGGATGTTGAAATGCCTGAATGTGATGGTTATGCAGCCTGTAAAGTGCTATCGAGCGATCCACTCACCTCAAACGTACCTATTATTTTCCTCTCAGCCTACTCGGAGCCCGAAAAACGCGTTCAGGGGTTACTAGTAGGTGCTGTAGATTATATTAATAAACCTTATGTATTTGATGAGGTTAAATTACGCATAGCGATTCATCTCCGTAATCGAATTCCGCAAAAAAAACCTGACCATAATGAGTATGATGTGGTTCGCCAAAATAGCGAACAAGTTAATCATATTGACAATATCCTTTATCACAGTGCCCGGATTCATTTGCTGAATTCTCTATCTGATGCTCCGGGTCTACAGGAGCTAGCACGTTTAGTAGGTACAAATTCAAAACGCCTTAATGCGGCTTTCAAAAATACTGTGGGTGTGACTGTATACGAATATCTCCGCGAAATAAGGATGAATGAAGCGCGTGAGCTCTTGACCAATACACACCTCTCAGTCAGCACTATAGCCTCACATGTAGGATTTAGTAGTAGCGCGAACTTTTCAACGGCATTTAAAGAAAGGTTTGGAACTTCGCCTATAAAATTCAAAAATCAGTACCCTTCACCAGTGAAAGGCTCTGTTAAAGAGTGTCAGTAAAATATGAGCAAATTTATTTGCTAGCCTAAAGTTGTGATACTTGGCTTACCTCGAGAATGAAATGATCAACAGTAACGCGAATTGCTCTAAAATCTCCACGTTCAGCAAGGGCACGTATTCTCTGAGCTAGACCTGCGTGGCGAGCGTCAACAGCTTCTATTTTATTACAAAACTCAATTAAATCAGTTACTGCTCCGAGCTCTAACCAAGTATCAATAGAAGGAATATAAGACTGTAAATCGAACGGTTTTTGACTGTCGAGTGGCGAAGTAAAGGCAGTATTTGGGCTTTGTTGTGGGACGCTTAGCTGCAACTGGCAGGCAAGTGCAATAGAGCGGCGTAGGTGTGCCAAGTCGATAGGCTTACCTAGGTAGGCATCATAGCGGTTATTCGACTGAGGGGGGCTGGCTAGTTCACAGTCGCTCTTCTGTAGATACCACGTTGCCGATAGCAGAATTACAGGTAACGTTGATAGCCGTTGCTTGGCTGCTTTAAGTACTGAATCGCCTGAAGCATCAGGCAACTGATGATCAGTGATGATTAAGTCTGGAGTTTCAAAGCCGCTTTGTAACGCGGTGATAGCCTCTTCAGCTGTTTGGAAAGGTGTAACGTAAAAGCCATTCGTGGAGAGTTCTTGGACCAAGAGCTGGCGAATAGGCTTTGCATCTTCTACTAACCAAGCGCTTAGCCCCTTCGCGTTGTAGCAAGGCAGTACATGATTAGGAATTTGAACCAGCGCTGTTTCCTTGACTTCCGTACCTACTTGAACAGGCAATTGCACATGTATTTCAGTGCCCACACCTAACGTGCTTTCAAGCTGAATTTTCCCCCCAAGTTTGTTCACTAACTCCTGGACTATAGCAAGCCCTAGGCCTACCCCTCCTTCGGTATTAGAAACACGATAAAACGGCTCGAAAAGACGCTCTCTTTGTGTTGAAGAAATGCCAATACCAGAGTCTCTTACTGTGAACGTTATCTGTACTGGCATTTTTTCGACTTCTTTTTTACAAGTGACCTCTAGAGAAATATAGCCATTTATCGTATGCCTGCAAGCATTATCGATGAGGTTAAGTAGTATTTCCTTAAGAAAAGTTTCGTCGCAGCGAATGGTAGTGAAAAGTGTTGTGTCTATTTTTAAGGTGAAAAGGTTATTGTTTTTTTGAGCAAGTACAATCGCTTCATTTTTTAAATTATGAAGAAAGGAATAAAGATAGATATTGCTAATATTGATGTCGTTTGTAGTGACATCTCTAGCATAATCAATTAGCTTGTTAATCATGTTGAGCATATGTTGAGCACTTGAATAAATTGTGTTGCTCATTTGGCCTGTTGAGCCACTCTCTGCTCGCAAAATTTGAGCATAGCCCATAATAGAAGTAAGAGGTGATTTCAAATCATGTGTCACTCGCCTTAAGAAATCGGTTTTACTGTCATTAGCTTTTTTAGCCTCAGCTAATGCTTGATGTAACTGTTGTGTGCGCTTTATTACTTGCTGTTCAAGCTGCTCGCGAGATATCTTCTCATGGTGTCGTAGTTGAAGTTCTAGGCTCTTCTCTTTATCACGTTTCTGTTGAGCGTAGATTAGCAAAAGCCCTAGCACAACGATTCCTTCTATGATGACTCTCATAGAAGCAAATTCAGCAGTATAATCAATATTAAATATATACATGAGAACAAAGATTGTTGATGTTGTCCAGGCGAGGCATAAAAAAGCTATTATAAGCAATTGCTTAGGTTTTTTTTTATTAATGGCAGCAGGTAGCATAGAGATCCAAGTAATAGAAAATACTACATGAATCAAAGAGGCTAAGTTTCTAGATGTCACACTGTCTAGTATAAATGTCAGGGCGCTATAGATGATGGCAATAAACATAGTAACGGGCAATGCCCATCGCCAAATATAATGATGCCTTAAACCAAGAAGGTAGATTGAAAAAATAGCGAAAAATGCTTTTGCAATAACGGCGCTCGAAAATCTAATGTTGTCTGCGTAATTATTTATTTCTTGAAATAGCAAGTAACTGATGTAGCCTTCTTTTTCAGATTCGAAAATAAATATTGATATTATCCACAAGCTTGCAAGTAAATAAGGAATTTTAAATTGTATAATAAGAACGCTTGCTAGTGTTAGTGTAATGGCAAGTAATATAGAGTGCGTAAGGTAGCGGTTGTTTTTTTCGCTAATGAAATCTATTGGGTCCCAGCTGTGAATTGTCAAAAAAGGTCGGCTATCACTATAAATTCGTATTAGTAACTGCCTGCTAGTGTTTACTGGGATGTCGACAGGAATTAATGCCCTCATACTAGCTATCTGGCGGTCAGCGATAGGAATATCTCTGCCGGCTTGAAAGTGCTCTATTTCCTCGCCTGTTTGTGGGTCAATCAGCCATGCGTCTATTGTGCTCAAGCGCCAGGGAGAGATCTCTAGCCATTTTGAAATTGTGTGGCTGCCGGTATTGCTCAACGTTGTACGTAGCCAAAGGGTTGAGTATTGGCGAGGTGCTTCAAGTAGATATTTCTTTTCTTGGATTGGTTCCCATGCTCCTGTTTCTAAAGCTTTTTTTGGTGAAAGGCTGCTGTCCGGCGCTGTCTCAAAACCATACATATAAGTTGCAAGATTAGTTTGGTCATTAGCGCTTTGTAAGTCAATAACAGAAGCTGCATAAGCTGGGAAGCTAAGCAGGAAAAAAAATACAATCAAAAAAGTAGTGGATAAGGCTTTTTTGCATAAGTGGTATTTCATGCCTTTACCTGTGCTTGTCATTAACAGCATTATATTTAAACACAAAATAAATTGATTCTGAGCTTTAAGATGGTTAGATCTTTTACAAAGCTGCCTTTCTTATAGGATGTATTGAGTTGGTCATAGCTTTGAAATATTTTCTCCATTTTTACTGTGGTGCGATTTTTTATTTTTAATAATTCCTTTCTGCAAATATTGTTACCTTTCATCAAAAAAATATTTAGTTAATTAGTGATAGGGTGAGGAAAATTTAAATTAGCCATATTTTTATGGCCACCATCTATATTACTGATTGCTAAGTAGATTTAAAAGGAATAAGGGAATGTTTCAGCGTGCATCGATCCTCAAGCTCAAGCCCATGTCACTTATCTTGGCAAAACAGAGGTTGGTAACCATTGCGCTTTCACTCATGGTGAGCGGCGTATGTGCGCAAGAATCACCAGCCTCTTCACAGCAATCTGCTATTGCAGACAATGTAGCTGACGTTGTTAAAACTGCTATTGAGTACAACCCTCAAGTCAAAGCAGCATGGAATGAGCTGCAGGCGGCTGAGCATGATGTTGATGTAGCACGTGGAGGCTACCTGCCTTCTATTAATGCGACCGCTGGTATGGGGCGGGTTGATCGTGAAGTAGATGGAGTTGGTAGCTATTCAACCAGCTTTGCTGAATTAACGCTTAACCAGATGATTTGGGATGGATTTGCAACGCGTAATGAAGTTGAACGGCTAGATCGCGCAAAGCTGGTTAGTTATTACGAGTTGTTAGGTGCCAGTGAGAACGTCGCATTAGAGGCAGTGCAAGCCTATTTAGATGTGGAGCGTTATCGCGAGCTGGTTCGCTTGGCTCAGGAAAACTACCGTCAGCATCAGCGTGTTTACCAACAAATCGAAGAGAGGGTTCAGAATGGCGCTGGGAGAGGTGTTGACTTAGAACAAATTACAGGTCGCTTAGCATTAGCTGAGTCAAACCTGATGACAGAAGCGTCTAACTTGCACGATGTTTCTGCGCGGTATTTGCGAATTGTCGGCCAATTGCCGACAGACAGCTTAGCACCTATGCCAGAACTTGAGGATAACTTGCCCCCATCTGTGGTTGAGGCAGTTAATCTCGCTTTTGAAGGTAATCCTGAATTCCATGCAGCTATTGAAAATATTGAGGCCAGCCGTGCGCAACAAGATGCCACTCGCGCTGCTTTCCAGCCTCGCTTGGATCTGCAAGGACGTACAGGCACTTACGATAATACTGACAGTACTCCTAATCCTCGCGGTAGGCAGGATCGCCACAGTATAGAACTAGTAGCCAGTATGAATTTGTATCGTGGTGGAAGCGATGTGGCGTCATTCCGTGCTGCAGGTGATCGAATTGAGCAAGCGGTTAATCAGCGTGAGAATGTTTGCCATAATATTCGTCAAACGACGCAAATCGCTTTTAATGATTCTCGCCAATTGCGTGAACAGCTGAATTATATTAATCAGCATCGGTTATCCAGTGACCGTGTTCGAAGTGCTTATCAACAGCAGTTCGACATTGGTGAACGTACGCTATTAGATGTTCTTGACAGTGAAAATGAATACTTTGAAGCAAGTCGTGCCTACGTAAATGCCAAGCAGAATGTGCTAGAGGCGGATGCCCGCACGCTGGCTTCTATGGGGCAACTGATGTTGACCCTCGACGTTGTGCGTGAAGGAACACCTACGCTTAATGAACTTGGTAATAGTGGTGTCAGTATCAACCCAGATGTCATCTGCCCAGTCACTCATCTCGCCACTCCCTCATTAGCTGAACTAACTAATAGCTACGTGAACACACAAGCTCCCCCATCTGCACCCGATATGGTGCTTTCAGCGGATGCACTGTTTGCAACTGGTAGTGCCGAACTTAACTCAGGGGCGCATGCTGAGTTGTCCTCATTTGCTCAAAAAATTCGTCAATTATCTTCAGTAAATCAATTGGTTGTTACTGGCCACACTGATAGTAGCGGCACTGATGCGTTAAATGCTCCCCTCTCTGAACAGCGTGCTCGTAACGTCGCTGAATACCTCATCGAACAGGGAATTGATCCAAATATTGTGCAAGTGCGTGGTTATGGCTCCCGTCAACCGGTTGCTTCTAATGCGACTGTTGACGGCCGGCGAGAAAATCGGCGCGTTGAGATAACGCTAGATATTTCAAACAGCTAAGCACTTGTTCAAAAGGCTCCTTCAAATGTCGGAGCCTTCATAGGATCTTTAGGGGTAAACGATGGAAACTATCATCATTGAAGCAATTTCAGGCAACGCGTGGGTTCGTGATAGCAATGGAAACATAAGAGAGTTACGTGAAGGTGATATCGTTAAACCCGGCGAAACAATCATTACGGATGCCAATGCAAGCGTAATTGTATCGACGTCTCAAGGTATGACACTTCAGTTGCCATCTGGTGTTGAGCTTTCTCATTCAGACATTGTTCTTCGTGGCGCAGAGCCTGATGAAGACATTCGTTTTTCTGAAGCAGAGAAGGCATTAAAAGCCGAAGAACAGCTAGAAGAACAACGAGAAGTACAGCTCACCGCACAGTTTGATAACACTCCTTCATCGCAGGGCTCGTCTTCCGCAACCATTATTAGCAAAGATGGATTAACTTTTGTAATGCTTGAGCGCATTGAGCTGCCGTTACCGCCTCTTGCGTACGCTTATAACTACGAGCGGGGTGATGAGCCTCTTTATCGCCTTAAAGGCTGGGGAAGGACTAGCGATAGTTTTGAGTCTAGAACCTCAGCTTTGGCGGTGAGTGTTGAGCTAGAAGGTGCTAATGATGACGGCGTATATAGCCAGGATGAGATTGGTGAAGACGGCGCCGTTATCGCCCAGGTCACTCTGGGAGAGGGCACCCAGGTAGGTGACACTCTGATTGTTACCGACAAAGACGGTAATGAATTGCTTAATCGTCCGGTCACACAAGACGACTTGGATAATGGCGTTACGGTCGAGGTACCGGTTGCCGAAGGTGACACTGATGTCAGCGTGACCGCCACGGTGACTGATCCTGCAGGTAACTCGTCTAGCGATAGTGACACAAAACCGGTGGCTAATGATGAGCCGCCAGAGGACAACGAAGCCCCTGGGGTATCTGTCGAGCTGATTGGCAGCGGCGATGACGGCACCTACAGCCAGGACGATATTGGTGAAGATGGCACCGTTACCGCCCAGATCACTCTGGAAGACGGCACCGAAGTGGGCGACACCCTGACGGTCACCGACAAGGA
>NZ_JABASV010000012.1 GCF_016107625.1 Vreelandella alkaliphila | reverse complement strand
TGGAAGAAGAAGCGCGCCATTTTGGTGGCAAAGCCAGACATACGGCGGGAGCGGTTGTTCGCTTCAATATCGGTGACGGTTAGACCTGCTTTTTCAAACTCTCGTTTGACTGAGGCGAGGCCATCCGCATCGAAGTTATTGAAGTCAAACGTCACGTAGTTTTGACGCATGATTCCCTCGGAAGTAACTGTTTACGGGCATTAGGTAAACAATTGTAACCTAGCAGGTAAATAATTACTTCAGGGGGAATGATAGATAGACGTAAGCGGTAAAGCCTTCATCGGTAAATGCGGAAGGGTAGGGGCAGGTCGCCATCAGCTGAGAATCGGCGTTATAGAAGGCAAGCGTATCGAAGTCGCCCGCGCCTGGGGGAATGTCGCAAATACAATGGATAACACCATTGGAAACGTAGCGGCGCAAAATACCTTGATGAACTATATCCGCTGGCTGAGGAGCCGCACCGCCTGATAGGGCTGCTACGTAAGTTTCTAAAACCACCGGCTGAGAGCCGGTGGTAACTGCATTAAAAAGAGCAGTGTAATAGGCTGGTAGCGGTTCTGCGCGTCGCCACATTAGATGCCCGCCGCCTTCTCTACCGCCATTAAGCGATCAAGCATAGTTATCTGTCGCGTCATGGTGTTGATGGCAGCAGTGCCGGTAATGGCCATGGCTACCACGGCCTTCTGATCGGCTAGAGCCTGCTCTCGTTTACGGCGTTCTTCGTTCTGAGTGATGCGCGCGCTAAGTGATGCGGCGAGCGCGCGCGCTGTCTTCTCGGCTCCTTCTTGAGCGCTATCGGCGTCATTTTTCGCTTCATCCCGGTGCTGTAAAAATCGATGCATCTGATCAATTTGTGCAGCTGCCATTTCAGCAATAGCACCGTCAAGGCGGACTGTTTTAGCAAGATGGCGCTCAACAGTATCAACCTGCCAGCGACTGCCTGTATCAGTCACTTTGCATAGCACTAAGTGATGCGAGGCGGGTTCCGCTACGGCTATCAACCGGGCAATTGTTGTCATCCCCATCTGATAGCGCGCATCAATGACAACGTAGGGCTTGGCGGCAGTTGGTTCGACTACTTCCGGCTCTGTGAGCCGAACAGTGATTGAATACCCGTTACTCTCTACTACCGCTGTGTTACTAGCGCCAGCCTCGCCCACCGTCAGGCGGTAACCACTCGCTTTACAGACAAATCCCTCATAAATGCCAGTAGGAATGATGCCTGTAAACTTACGGTTTAGCGCGTGTGAAACATACTGTTCACGCCATTGAATATCCGCTTGCAGCATGGCTTATCCTCCGAAGGCAACCGGCGCGTTGTTGCCAACGTGCGGGAAGTCGATGTACGTGAAGGTTGTATGGCGGTTAGAAGGCACAACCCAGGCAGGAAGGTCGATACTGACGGCCACTAAGTTGTCAGCGTCATCATAAAGCGCTGTCAGACTATATTGATGAGGCTCCGTAATATGGCCATCGGGCATGTGGCAGCGCGCCAGGATACGACCGTCACCGTACTGGAGGTGTGGAACACCTTCAAAAAAGACATTTGGAATGTCTTCGAGATCATCAGGCACATCAAGAATCATCGGAGGCGTCTGACTCGTATCCAAAAAGCCGTAGCCCATTTTGAACTTTGCGATTTTGCGACACGGCCCTTCGCCAATCATGGATCGGGCGATGCCGTCATAAAAGCGAGGCATGATCTTGGCGCTCTGCCAGTTAATCGCTTCTGACATTAGGCTTCCTCATAGTGCATATCTAATGGGGCCACATCGCCAGGCAGTTCATCAAAGGCGGGGCCGTAAAGTAGGCGCTGCGTCGTGCTTACTGAGGAGTGCCGTGCGACAGACTGGCCGCCAACAGTAGGCGTTAAAGCAACGCTTGGGCTGCACTCATTGTAACAGTTTGTAACTGGAGGTAGCGAGTAAATGGCACGCGGGGCTTTTGAGAATTTAGGGTTTAGCGTGGCCATGCCTATCAGGCGACGATGCTGACGACTAACAAAGCGGCGAGCCACAGCCCCCTCAACTCCCTCTAGCCCCCAGTGTTCGCCCTCAATACTTAGCCCTAAGTCCAACCCCCATGGCGGCATTGACCAGAATTTTGCGAGAGACTGCCCGTTACGCGACTGTTGCGTCCAGCCGGGGAAGGGGGAACCGCCCCAAACGTCCGTTAAGTGGTCATCGGCCCTCAATACATCAAAGGGGTAGCGCCCTAGCGTCCAGTACGCAGGGGCAACCTGTTTAATGGCCTCCTGTAGCCCCTGAGAAGCAAGCGTTGAGCCAATATGAGTGATGGGCTGGTGGTGATGGCCAAGCACGCCAAACGCCTGGCGTTTATCGCCTTCAATGCCAATTAGTCCCCAGTAACTACCGTCGATGATTTTGCCCGCGTCCAGCCCCCAGGCAGGCATTTCCCACGACAGCAGGCGCTTGGATAAGGCATTAGTGTCCCGCATGCTTTCTAACGGAGACTGATCAAGGTGCTCGCCATCTTGAGCGTCATTATCCAAGTAACGAGCACCTAGCTCGAACCATGTAGGTTGCACGTTTTCAGCATGGCGATACAGATGCACAGGCAGCTCTATCAGCGAGCGAAACACGCTAAAGAAATACTCGCCGTCATGTACGACGTGAGCAGGGCGGAGCACATCAACTTTCCGTTTTACCGCAGCGCTAAATGCTTCTGTGTCGTACCCTACGGAATGTATGCCAGGCAGATTAGCCATTACTACGCCGCGATAAGTGCGGAAATAGTCATGACGATCAAGCCCCATCAGCTCTATATCGTGGAGAGTCAAAAACTCGCCATGGCCATACGGCTTGTTTTTAGGGGCCAATAAAGGCTCCCAGCGCACGTCGAGGCCTGAGAAGTCGCGAGATAGCACTTGGCCAAGTACCGCCGCATTATCCTTGCGATGTATTTCATAAGAACGCCAGGCGTAAGCAAACGCCCGGTTGCCATCTATGATGGGCAGGCCTACTTCAAACTGAACGCCCGCCTCTCTAAGCAGTGCTTCAACGTCTTCGTTATGCGCCGTAAACACGCTGCGCATTTGCTCAATGCGCTCTAGGGCTGGCGTGTTGTAAGTGTCCCAGTATGTCTCCAGCGCTACCGCTAGGTCGTGCCAGCGCGGCTGCTCTCTCTTATAGGGCGTTAACCGATCTACTAACCATCCCATTGTTCATACCCCACATTGATATCGGATAACTGCCAGTCGAGGTAAGGGAGGTCGTCTAGGCCATTGCTGCTAGTGTCGCCAAACAGCTCTATGATGAAGTCGCCTTCTTCGTTTTCGCCCTCTTCAAAGTAGCCAGTCGCATTAAGCAGACGATAGAAGTCTTTGAGCTTAACGCTTGTTCGGCGGTCGCGACTGTCTTTCCCGTAATAGCGCTCCAGCAACTTGCGCACTTCGTTCTCAATGCGCTCCTTCGGCAAGCTCCGCACAATGCGCCCCTTTAACCGCACCATGAACGGTTTAGGGTTTGGCTCGACAGCTTGATACTCTCGGCTTATCGGCTCTTCTAAATGGGTGGTTATTTCCTCCAGCAATCCGGGCCGTTCAGGGGCGTAAGCGCTAATAAAAATCTTGCCGATATTGTCGAGACTCATACCGCTGGCTTGCTCTTGTTCTTGCTCTCCCCATACATTCACCCACACTACTTCCGGCCACTGGCGACGAATTTGAAAAGCGTAGTCGTCACGCCAGGTCAGCTGCTCATCGTAAAGCGGGTAGTAGAGGGCATTGCGACGTATTTCTTCGATATCTTCCTGGGGCTTGCCGCCCACAATAGGCGTATAGGTGCTAGCCTCTACCAGGCCCACGTTTGTATCTAAACTACCACTCAAGTAACGCAACTCTTGGCCAGCCAACAGCTCAGTTTCGCCGCGCGTCACCTTTGCGTATATCACTACGCTATCACCACCTTTTGGCATTCGGCCAAAGGTGCCATTACCAAAACGGATACCAATTTCATCTAACGGGGAATAAAACTCATCGTAAGCGCGGCTCGTGCCATTGGTGTTCATCAAGCGCGGATGCATCTTCCAGACTTCGCCGCTGACACGCACTTCTAGCTGGCCAACCTGCACAGAATCTGATCGGTCGAGTGTTATTTCATAAAACGGTCTTGTCTCCTCAACCGTGAACGAATACCGGGCATCTTCCCATTGGCACACTTCGAAAATTGCCACAGCCCCTGCAGGAACAACCGCATCGTCGGTCAGCTGGTAAGGCAGCTGATTTGCTCCTAAAAAAGTAGAGCCTGCGGGAAATGAGACCGGCTTTGATCCCTTGTTGGTTAGCGCAACAGACCCACGGGAAGGCGTTGGCTTTCGCGGCACATACTGCCGACCCTCGGAGTGAGCAAGCACGCTGCTGCGGTTACTAGCGGTTGATAAAAAGCCCTCTTGATGAGCGCGCTCTGCACGCCAGTTAGCCTGGCGCAATGACCATGATTGAAACAGAGATATGCCTTCGACAATCTGACTGTCAGTGAGCCGTTCATACCCTGGCAAGCTGGTTAGTATCCGCTTGAATTCGTCGTGGGCGGTTTGCTCGTCAATAAACTGCTCAGAAAAGGCCACGGATCACCTCGCCACTTAATGTGATTGACTGCTGAAACATTCCCAGCAGGTGATGAATCTCAACTCTGCATAAATCTTTATCAACGAAAGCTACGCCGATACGCCGGATCGTCACGTCTCGCACGTCGATAGGGAGTTTTTTTGCAACCGCCATTTCTAGCTGGATCGTGAGCAAAGGTGATTCAGGGTCATGCCAGAATGGACGCAGGTTATGGCCCCATGCCGGATTATCAGCAACAGTCCCTTCCGGCGTTGCAAGCCACTCTGCTATGCGATTATTGAGCGCATCCCCATCAACATATTCTTGTATCCCCGACGAATTCAGCCCTAAGAAATGATCTAACTCATTAAATATACTCATTAAATTCTATCCATCGCCATAAGCGTTAGTATCGGATCACTAAAACCAATCTGAATATCGTTCACACCTGGAGCATGGACGCCGCCACGCGGTGATAGAGAGTCGTCAGCGCCTACGTTGCTGGCCACTCTCTGCCGTGCTGGAGCAGGCGAAGATGACTCTCTTGGTTCGCGACGACTCGCGCCTGGCGGTTGTCGCTGAGGGGCTGGGTGAAATGCTTTTGCTGCCTGACGATCATCTATAGGTGTCACGGGTTCGCTAGGCAAAACAGGTTCAGCTGCGGGCGTTGACCCGCTTATTGCGTAGTCCAGGGCAGACGCCACCGTCATCGGTCGAGAATCGACTTCGGAAGTGCTAGTGCTAACCAGGGAGGCAGGGGCAGATGAAGCCGCGCCCTCTGACGGTTGAGCAGCACCCGGATCAGGTTGGTTATGGCTTTCACTTCCCGCGGTTAAAACACTAGATTCATCACGCTGGTGGGAGTTAGCCGCGGCGACCTGTTGCTCGCTGGATGAGGCTTCTTGGCTTTCACTAGCGCTTGCCTGAGAAATGGCGCGCACGTCTTCGCGCTCGCGCGCGTATCGGTCACGGGCGGCACTGGATGAAACAAATTGGCTGGCATAGTCGCCGCGTGCATCGTAAAGGGCGTCGATTATCTCGTCTTCACTGGCCTCCGGGCCAACGCGGCTCATGGCGTCGTCAATGATTTTTCTGTTGCCTGCCCCAGAGTGCTGAACTGATTGAGAGTAAAGCGCCTCTTGTATAGCCTCGCTCTCAATATTCATCCCTTGAGTCGCTGCGTAATTGGCAACGGGATCGTAATGCGTCCGGGCAATAAACGACTGCTGAGCTTCCGCAAACCCTTCCGCATCCCGGTCTGCAACTTCTCGATACTTTTCGGAGAACTCATCCGAACCGGCCTGCATGCCTGCAAACTCTTCCCGGTAAGCTTCACCTTCCTTGGAGTTCAGGAACGCTTGCATCGTGCCAGTATTGGAGGCCAACTGGTGCTTACCGTAAGACACACCACCGGGGTCGCCGTGCCCAGTTGAAACGGTGCTGACGCCACGGCCACCAGACTCGTACTTCTCAGCAACACGACCAAAATCATCACGCTCAACAAGGCTCGCGTCACCACTGGCGCTTTCAGCTGCCTGGCTGCTCGATTGCGCGGCCCTAGCACCAGCACCCGGCATGCCGCCGAATGAACTTGGCGCTTGCGTGGGCTGTTGGGGTGCTGAGCCGCCTGAAAACCACGTCGCAGGGTTGTACCATTTGCGCTCTTTTAGCTCTTCACGCCGCAAGCGTTCTTCACGCTCGTCAAGCGCCTTACGAGCCTCCTCTTCGACGTTATCCATCGTGCTGGCCACGGCGTCGCCTACTGTGCGGCCCGCTTTCTGGCCGCCCCAAGCGCCCAGCGCGCCGCCGATGATGCCGCCAATAAGGCCACCAATCCCCGTTCCTATAACGGGAACAATAGAGCCTGCCGCAGCGCCAGCTAAAGCACCACCACTAGCACCCGCTACAGCACCACCACCAGCGCCTACGCCTGTTACCGCTGCTGTGGTTGTTTTTTGTGCTTCGGAAAGATCGCTGCGGCTTTCAAGTTCGCTTCTCGTACTGCTATAAGCCAGCATGCCGGTGACAGGGGCTGCTACAGCACCCAGTAGACGACTGCCACCGCTTAATGCCTTGCTGCCAGCGCCCTTTATTGCATTAAGCGTGCCCGTGCCAGCACCAGCGCTTGCACCTGAACTGCTGCCGCCCATCCCCAGCATGCCTTTGACACTCTGCCAAGCGCTGGCCATGCGACCAGTGCTTGCAGATGAACCAGCACTTCCTGGCGCTGCGGCTCCTGCTCCGGGAGCACCCCCCGGTGCTCGAACGAACGGCGAGCGCACGCGATCCCAAAGACGCCCCATTCGGCCACGGCCTGCGGCACCACCGGCACCTCCAGCACCGCCACGCCCACCAGCACCGCCAGGAGTAGCCCGACCTAAGCCAGCCCGCGTAGGAATGATGCTAGTTCCACCACCCCCCTGAATGCGCTTTACTTCCTTAACGACTTCTTCAAAACCGTCTTCATTGGTAGAAGCAATCGTTTCCAGCGTCTCACTGACCTCCTCATGCTGAGCGCTAGATTGCTCTAACTGCTCCCTATCTGCCGTTACACTTTGCGCTTGAGTTTCGCTAACCTGGAGTGTCGCTTCTTCGTGGTTTCGTTCTACAGTGCTTACTTCAGCACTGTCGGTCTGAGTGCCGCCACCTGCTTCGCGGCGCTTATCCCATTGACCGCGCGCCCACTGGTACAGCTCGCGACCTTTTGAATCCTCGCCCGCCAACTCCTGATAGCCCGTGTAGACCTCTTTAACAGCTGAGTAGTAGGCATTGCCTACAGCAGTGCCAACGCCATCAGTCGCGTCGCCCTGTTCTGTCAGCGTGTCATGGGCCACTTGTCCTAACTTGCCTAACAGCGAGTCGTTTTTCTCTTCACGTTTTGCTTGCTGGCGCTCTTCACGGGCCTTTGCCTGGGCAAGTTCCGCTTTAGACATTCCCGCTTTTTCGTCACGCGATAGAAACTGGCCGTTCTCGTTTCTCAACGGTAACTTGCGCAAATCCTCGGCGGTCAGTGGTGTCTCGGAAGGCTTTGCGTCAACGGTCGCTTCGCTGCCAGGCTTGTCAGGGGAAAGGGGAGAGCTTGTCTTGCCCTCACTAACCGCTTGGCGTTGCTGGTCATCGCCACCGAAGGAATGCTTGGCGTGAATCGCGTCGGCAGTCGCTGTAACACCACCGTCCGCTTGGCTGGATAGCTGTGTCGAAGGCGATAGAGCGCGATCCACTTGCTTCTCTATCCGCTTCACACGATAGACTTTCTGGCGTAAACCCTGGGTATCAGAAGATGCGGTTGCCGTGGCCAGGCTCGTAGCGCTGCCTGGCACTGACAACGCGCCAGCAGCATCGGTTGAATCACTGGTCGCTAATGTATTTCGCGTCCCGCGCCCTGAGCGATTAGCCACCAGCGTGCTAGCAGCGGTGTTGTGCTCAATACGCCGAAGAGCAGCTAAAACACCATTCCTGGCGGGGTCTAAAAGCGCCAGTTCTGGGCTTGCAGGCTCAAAAGCAACGTTGGCTAGTAGCGCTTGAAGAGGCTTGATTGGCAGTGCTGATTGAGCACTGCTAGCGCGCTCAAATGCGTCTGATTGACTTCGACTGGATGTTTCCAGTCCTGTTGCGACCGTGGCCATCAAGCGATGATCACCAACGCCTTCCGTATAGCTTTTGCTTTCGGCTTCCACTCGCTTAGCCGGACGCTCTGCGTTTACAACGGGCGTGGTTTCGCCCAGCCACTTTTGATCCTGACTGTGAGCACTCACTACCGCTCGGTGCGAGTCATTGGTAACGCCAGGCGTCACTCCCGTGTAGCGGGCGGCTTGGGATCGGTGGGCATCCACTGTCGCGGACTGATTTTCGTGTTGCTCTGTAGTCGCCTGAGACCAGTCGCGCTCAATGTTCTGTAAGGTAGCAAGTGTGGCGCTATGGGCCGTACTTAGGGGCGATACATCTTGGCTAGCAAGGTGAAAGCTAGCACTCGTCAACAGCTCCTTAACAAGCGAGGCGTGGGGTATCCCTCTTTCACTTGCGCCGTCTCGGTGCCCTTCGGCTGTGGGACTTAGCGCCTGGCCACCACCACCCTGAACATTCGTAACACTGCTCAAGCTATCCGCAGCGCGAGATATTGCAGAAGCGTTTATTGGTGGCGCTTTTTCAGCGGCGCGTGCTATTTGCTCACTGTGACGACGGTCGCGCTGAGAAAAGCCAGCCACATTGGCGTAGTGGCTGCTACTATCGCTTTTGCTAACACTCGACCAGTCGCGCTCAATGCGTTCAAGCCACTTCCCCGCGTCAATGACAGGGGAGGGAACATTGAGTGTGACCGGCACCTCGCTAACCAAATGAAAGACAGGAGGCTTGGCAGCGCGCTCCTCCTGGGGTGGCTCAGCTTTCACTTCTAAGGGGGTTGCCTGGGAGAATGAAGCGATAGCGTCTAATGCGGCGACTGCATCGCTTTCAGTTTCTTGTGCATAGCCTTTTCTAGGCTTATCGCGACTGACTTTGGCATCTGCAGTACGTTCGCCGCGTCCTGGTTCGCCCACAGCGCCAGGTTGTTTATGATTATCAGCCATGATTGCTTACCATAGTCGCGGAAGGTAGTCGCTCCAGAAAAACGGAAACCTGAGCCGGGTGGTTCGCCCGGCCTCCTTATCGCACGCAATAGGCGGCGTAACGATGAGCGTTTCCCCTTCCACGATGATGCTAGGCAGGCCATGAGCCATGGATGCTTGGGCATCCTGTACCTTGCGATGCAGTTCAGTAGCACTTCGCTGCGTCATTGCGCGCACCTTGCGCTCAATATCAGCGATACGAACATCACGCACGCGCGTCTCATTCAGCCCGGCAAGGCTAGCGACTAGCTCATGGCGTTTAATCACAGCAGTCAGGCGTCGGTAGTCGTGACTATCAGAAGACTCAGGAAGACCAGCACGCAGCTCCTCCAGTTCCTCCATGGCATGGCCATCCAGGGGGCGCACTTCATACTCTTCTCCCTCATGCTCGATACGGCGGTAAGCCAAGCCCTGCATCGGAGCGTAAAGTGCAGCAATGTCTGTGAGTTTAACCAAGGCGTCATGCTCCTGACCGCAATGCGGACAGGAGTAGGGGAGGTGAATACTTGGATCGTTGGTGGTGTGCGCGTGATACCAGAAAGCAGCCAACTGGCGGTCGCTAGCCGTCCAATCTAAAGGGTCGCTGTAGTGCTCCGGGGATGACTGTAGCGTGCGAAGCACAAGGGTGCTTAATCGCTCATCATGTCGCGCGTCAGTATCGGCAAACTGCTCGCAATCGGCTACTGTTGCTTCGCGTAGATAAATAGTCGCAGCCGGGTTTGACGGCAATGAAAACGGGGGTATCTGCATAAGAGGCTCCAACGGTTCTCTTTGCAGACAATCTTACCACTCAAGTAAAAAATTGTTACTTTATTTGCTTTTGAGGTAACTATTTAATAATTGATTTCTCCACCCCTAAACTCAACCAGAGTGATAGGGAACTCCAGAAGAGCACCGCTTCTATCAACACTTTCTGTCAGCTCGCCAATGGTCAAGGGTTGCACCCTTAGCTCCTGACGCAACGCTTCACTTCCATCACGAAGGCGGTCAAATATCTTGCAAGTGCGAAGGTAATCAATAGGCAGCCCCCATGTGCCATCGGGATAAACGACTTTTCCTACCCACTGCTCCATCCACTTGAAAATTCGACCATCTTCATTGTCCCGCATGGTCAATGACAGTCCTACCGGCTGAGCGCCGCTGTAGTAGTTGAGGTAATGCGCACCTACACGCTTAGACTTCACCTCAAGCTCAATAGGTGTTTGGCTAACTTCCTTGCAGTACAAATCCCAATCCGATGGAGCGCTCTCAATTTCAACGCGGAATTGCCAGCCTTCTCGGAAAGGCGTTTGTACCATTTGCTTCGATATTTGCCGCATAGCAGCTATGTTGGGATCACCACCTCCGATAACAGGCATAGATTAGGCCGCAATGACAGGAGGGATAATTGCCGCCTGCTCCTGGATCGTTAACTCCATCTCTGTTTTTGCCTGGTGAAGCTCTGCATCACTGCGTAGATGGTCATAAGGGATTTCACTTGCTTGGTTAACCTGGCGCTGGCGCTGAGTATTGATAATGTCGATCAGCGTGTACAAGTAGTCACCAATTAGCCCTGTAGTGCCTCGCGGCAAGTGGTCTTGATCGTACCGCATGCCGACAAAATCAAAAAAGTAACGCACTGTGTACGGCGGGATATGACAAGGGGTTAGCTCCAACAGCCATGCAGGGGAGTCTCCCGAAAGCTCTTGCAGAAATACTGCCGACCCACGCGCGTCTTCCCCCCCAATAGGCGCAAGTGCTCCTGTCGGGGGCTGTAGGGTAGGGGTGTCGGGCGGAAGGTCACTGGCTTTAAGCCGGAGCACACAAATGTGCCCCGCTTTATCCTGGTAAGCCTGTAGGGCTATTCTAAGCAACCGTTGTAGCTGCCCCTGATCTTGCACCAGCAGAAGGGGGAAGCGAGCCTTTACATCATCCAGAAGTTCAAGCGGGGTCATAAATAAAATGCTCCTGCTTAGCGATTAGCTAGCGATAGGTTCGATGTAGTTGGCGTGCAATGTACCCGCTGGTTTTACCAGTGCAGCACGATCCTCTACAGAAAGGTCTACGCCATCAAGGTTTAGCCAGCAGTCGTGCATAATGAAGCCATGAGACTGTGCGTTTTGGCCGTTCTTAGACTCAGACGTAGTACGCAGACGGCAACGCAAGTAGCGCTTGTTAACCACCCAATCACGCACCATGGTGTATATGTCGCCATTGATAACCTCTTTGAAGGTAATCGGAATTTCGGCGGCGTTGTTGTAGTTGCCTGCTTGCAGGAACCGCACGCCCATCGGGCCAAACGACTCGATCATTTCGCGCATCAGCGGCGGCAACTGAAATGCTTGAATAAGCGTGGAGTTATCTTCATAGCCTTCAATTTCCAGCAAGAAGTCCGTACCGATCAGACCTTCGCCCTTCGCTACATGCGTGTTATAGGACTCTTGAAACAGCCCTACATTACCAACGGAGCCAGTGATTTTGGCCATTCCTATTCTCCTATCCGAACGTTGCCGGAATATCTGATTGATTCACCGTATTGAAGGTTTGCAGCTGGATAGTGACGCTCCCCTCCAAGGGGTAGCCGTCGCGTCCTATCGGGCCGTCTAACGGACGGCTAACGTTGGTGATAACGCAATGTGGCCAGATAATCTGGCGGCCAGCATTTAGCGACACTTGTGGAGGTATGCGTCCACCCGGAGTAACCTCGTTCATTTCAGGCGCAACCGCTTTCTCAAGCTCAATGATTGCTGCCTGAACCTGGCTGTAAGCATCCGACGTAGCATAAAATTCGAGTACAAGATTGAAGTTATGAGGCGTCGTGCCACTCCATACTTGCGTAGTATTGAGCGTTGACTTACTGGTCTGCCCTTCGCCCAGCCCGCCG
The DNA here is from genome assembly GCF_016107625.1 of Vreelandella alkaliphila. Taxonomy (GTDB): domain Bacteria; phylum Pseudomonadota; class Gammaproteobacteria; order Pseudomonadales; family Halomonadaceae; genus Vreelandella; species Vreelandella alkaliphila. The sequence goes on along the minus strand of NZ_JABASV010000012.1, from coordinate 74,431 downwards.
ACGTGGCCCGCCTGGAGAATGCCGCCGACCTTGCTGAACATTGAACCTGGCGTGTCATTTTCGAATGGGCTTTCCCATAGCGCGGTCAGCTCGCGGCTTGAGCCTTCCCCAATGATCCCCACAATCAGGGCATCCGGCGTCTGAATGAACGCCTTTAGGTGGTCGCTAATTGTGGGGTCATTAGTGCCAACGGTGGCCATGGGTTATGCGCCCATTTGCTTGCGGCGGCGCATTGACTTAGCGCGCGAGCGCTTGGCGGCAGACGTATTAGCCTTCCGGCGAGCTTTCTTGAGCGCTGCCCGTTGAGCGGAAGTCATACGGCGCTTACGACGGCGACGGCGCGGTATACGGCGAAGTTCGCCGTTGCGAATTACGCGCTTGCCAGACTCAAGGATCAGTTGCCCACCGACGCCAAACTCGCTCACCAAGTCGTCATCGGACTTCGTAATGTCGTCTAGTTTTGCCGATAGATGTTTACCGAGCGCCTGAGCAGCATCGTCGTTTTCTTCAAACAACTGAGAAATACTGCCCGCTTCCGCACCGAGTGACTTCAAAGCTTCTTCGGTTGTTTCCCAGAGCGCTTCGTAATGCTCTGCCTCTTCGTCAGTTAGCTCTTCTTCGTCGGTGCTCGATGCAAGCCCTTCGAGCAGGCTATCCAGTGCGTCGAAGCTCCAGTCGCCCTCGTCAAGCCAGGTCAAGACAGCACCCATCGCTTCGGAACGCAGCGTGTTCTCTGCGGCCTCGGCAATCAGTTCATCCATTTCTAACTCTGAGCGCTCACGGGGAGCGCTCTCTGTGATCATGCTGGGCCGGAAGTCACAAAATACTTCGTCATCAGCAGAACCAGCCATAAAATGCTGCATAGTGTTGACTTCCTTACTTAATCAGCTTGGGCTGACCCGCGATACGGCGAGCAGCGCCGGTCGGGCAGACTTCCCAGGTAACTTTCCACAAATCAATTTCGACTTGTTCAACCTTGATGACGTAAGGCCGGTTACCACCATTTGCATCATCGCGCGGTCTAACCAGGGCACCCGCCGTCACAAGCTCTTCCATCATTTCTGTGGTGAGGTCGGTCAGGATGTCGCGAGTCAGGCCGTCCGGCTCAAACTTGGCAAACGCCGCAGCTTGCATAAACCGATGGACAATGTAATTAGTGATGCTGTTGACCCAACCAAAACGGCTGTAGTTTTCCTGAAAGTGAATCGCCAGGTCATCGCCAATAACAACGCCAGGGCCGGTCTCGTTTGCCAAGATAGGGTTGATACGCGCGGTGTAAAACGCATCTTTATCCAGCGGATCAGTGGCATACAGGGCACGGGCACCACGGCGATTAATACCGCCCCGTTTAGTGCCAGCCGCAGCATAATGAACGCCGGGCACATTGCCTGCGAAATTGGCGTTACCACGGGCACGCGCGGCCGCTACAGCACCTGAGTAGCCCCAAACGGCGCGACCACCATAGAAGGGGTCTTGGAAGCTAAACGCGCCGTGATAACAGTTTGCTTGACGGGATTGCAGAGCTGCGTTGCTCAACCAATTTACTGCTGCGTCGTTACCCAGCTGAGCCGGTGCATCAAAGAAAAATTGAGCATGACGGCCCTCTGCAATTTCAATGCAGTTGGCAAGCACGTCCACGTCATAGTTGCCAGCGGCAAACATGAAATTAAGATCAACGCGCATGTCACGAAACGCATTCCAAGCCTTTTTGTAGTCTTCCGTCGTCGGCACGCCGCCGTTGGTGCCGCCTTCAAAGGCTTCGGGGCCGGTGACGGCAAAGTCGGCAATGCTGGCATCAGGGCCAACGGAAACATCCAGGCGGGTCGAAAAGTTTTCAAACACGGACTCTACATAAGCAGGTGCGCCCATATCGTCTACCGCGTCTGGGTCGAAGCTGAATGTCAGGCGTTCTACTAACTGGTCAGCCCCTAATGAATCCTGCTCAGTCACCTCAAGGGTGATTCGCTCTTTTTCCGTATCAACATTAGTAATGCTGATTTTTCGCTTAGTGGATGGGTCGCCGTCCTTGGGGTAGACAGTGATCGCAACACCAGTATCCGACTCAACGGTTGTGCCGTATTTGTGGGATGACTTAGTGATTGGCTCAGCAGCGCCGGTAGAGTTAAACCCAATGGATGGAAACTCGGCGTCTTCGGCCACTACTCGAACGACTTGCACGCTTTCGCACGCCTCGGCCGCTTCATTCAAGTGACGCAAGCCTTCGGACTTGATGCCTTCACGCGCATGGAAGGGCTTGCCCAAAATATCGCGCCAATTTTCGCCATGCACATTCAGCACGCGACCCACTGGGCCTTTCGGGGCTTCGACAACACAAGCTGCAATACTGTTGTTACCGCGAATCGTGCGGTAAGTATTGTCAATCAGAGTGAGAATCGTAATGTCAGCCGCGTTGGTGATAGTGCTCTTAATCATACTCATTCGGCGCTGGCCTCATTCTTAGTAGTAGCATCTGCCGTGTCAGCCTTTCGGCGCGACGCAGCCTTTTGCTTAGCGGGGGCTTTAGGTGCCTCATCCTCAGCAGCTTCCGGCGCACCTGCCTCGGCTTTTTGAAGAGCCGTTACCTCTAGCAGTGGGTGGTGCTTTTTGAAAACCGCAGTAATGCGCTTCGCCGCATCCTCGGAAACGATGTGCGTGCTATCGCCGGTCGGCACAGTAATCCGGCAATCGCGACTTACATAGTCCACGCTGCCGCTAGTAGGGTTGGTGATCGTAAGGGTCTGGCTCATAGGGTTCACCTTGGTTTTAGCTAGTCATCAGCCCCCTGGTGACCAGGGGGGGAGAGTGAAGATGGTTAGGACGTGGTGAACTTGAGTTTGCGGAACCAGGCGCGACCGTTGTACGGATGCATAGTGCGGTAAGCCAGCTCGTACAGCGTATCGCGGTGTCGCAGATCAGCGCCTACCGGGTGCTTGAATGGCACAGCTGTAATAGCATCAGCCGCCACATAACCTGAATCGCCGTGGTTATCTCCCTTAGCAAAACACAAGGTTTCCCATTGCTCTGCTGCTGGATCGCAGTAGAGGTCGTACATGCCGAACAAACGGCCGACATAGTGCGGCTGTGGAATTTCCTTGTAGCCTGGTGAAACCTCAAAATAGGGCGCGCGCAGCGACTTGAAAACATTGGCGGCACCCCGACCGGCGACCAGACCTCTAAGGCCGGAAATCTTGGTGCTCATCATCAGCTCGGTGCTAATGTTCATAAGCACTTCGCGCAGTGATTCGTAGTGTTCGTGATACGCCAACGCGCTGGGTACAGTCATATCCCAAGTGGTTGTTCCATTGGCAAAAAACCACATATCATTAAGTCGCTTACGGTCTTTATCAGCTGACAGAATGTTGCGCATAGCGGTCACAGTCATGCTGGACATATCTAGCCCAAACTCACGACGCGCCTGGAAAAGTGCCTGCACGGTAGTTTGACCGCTGATAGCAGACTCATGGGGCACAATTACCCAGGACTGAATATCATGGTCAACGCTCGGGATCAGTGAAGGGTCTTTTTCAATCGATACGTCATAGCCGACGTGTATTTCCAAACCGCTTGCGGGGGCTGTAGCGAAGTTGACAGCAATCTCGCCGGTTTCATAATTGACACTACCCGTCACACCGTTGCCAAAAATGTTGCCACGGCCGTCATCGACAGCCACTTGGTTGCGGTCAAGATAGACCACAACATAGCCGCTCATGTTAGCGCCAGACTTGCGAATCGGCATGCCTACAGCGTGAGTAAAGCTTGTTTTGCTACCGTCGCCCACGCCCAGCGCTTTGCGCTGATCCATTGAGCTGTACTGGCCACGGAAGAACTGGTCGATAACATCGCCTTTCTTCAAGTCGCCAAATGTGTTGCCTGCAATACGCTCAACACGGAAAATTTCAGTACGATCAAAATTGGCCGGAACCGAAGTCACCATGTCATTAGTGATGGTGTTCAGCTGGATCGGAAGCACCAAGGCGGCCATGTGGTCGCGCAAGATTTGACCTTCTGACGTGCTCATAGGGCCAACGCTTTCCATGATCCCTTCCGGGCCTTTACCTCCTGCCAGGATTGCCAGGTTTTCCAGTGCTTTATGCGAAGACGCGAGCACTTCCGCGCTCGGCATGCGTCCGGTTTTCTTTTTGAATGCACGAACGGCGTTTGCCTGGGTGGCCAGAATCATCGGCGCGCTTTCACCGAAGGCTTCAAAGATAGAGCCGGAAACCGCCTGTTCTAGCTGACTGTTGCGCTCGGCCGCTTCACCGATAAATTGTTCGCCATCCATCTGCGGAGTAATTACCGCATTCGTCATGGCCCTGGCACCGCTGTTGATATCGCTTAGTCGCTGCATGTAATTGGACTGAGAACTCATACCGTCTCCGCTAATCTGTGGAACCACCGACACGGTGGCGAATTACCTGATAAAACTATCCGTTACACAATTTTACACAAAATAGGGTGCCGGTTCACAGCAAAATTACTTTTAGGGTAAAAAATACGCAAAGGGTAATGCTTGGGCCATAAAAAACGCCCACATAAATGCAGGCGTCGTACTTACAGTTTTTCCAGGTTTACCATTACATTAGTTCGCGAAAACGTTAGGACTCCCCGTGGCAGCCGTTGACCCGCAATCAACGGCATCAGAAACGCGGGTAATTGCTCTGCCGTTTACAAAAACGCTACCACTACCCGACACTGACGTTCCCCCATGGCACGTAGAGCTGCCGCAATGCGGCATCCAAGAATCTCCCACTCGATGCGCGCCCAATCCATTTATCTTTACATTTCCAGAGGCGCTGGCGTTCGGTCGAGGGGGGAAGCTGCCGTGACCGGAGCATACATCCGTATGGCGATGAACTGCTGGCATAATTGTCTCCTAAATTGACCAATCAACAGGGTTTCTCATTCGGCTTTTAACCGCCTCGACTTTGTTTGTTTCTTCCATTGACACGTCAAAAGCGGCCCGACTAACAGACTCGCTATGGTCTTTATAGCGGTCTTCTTTCATATTTGGGTTCATGTAAACACCCCGGTCGCGGTCGGAAGCAATATCGTTCCAACGCTGAAACTGGGTCGCAATAGCCGTTAAATTTTCAACCGCCGCGACAGCTGTTTCAGCCAGGCTCTCAAGTGCTTCAGCCTGCCTTTCAGCGGCTTCAGCCTGCCTTGCTAGTGCGGCGCTGTCAGCGCTCTCCAGCTGCAATATGTGCGTTTCGCCAGCCACCTAAAACCCTCCTTAATTAAGATAAATCATTGATGCTTTTAACTTCATGTCTCCGCCCGCAGTTATATCTATATCCCCCGCCACATTGAGCTTCATGTCCTGACCAACATCTAGCTCCCAGTTCTTGCCAGTATGTTGATAGGTTTCTTCTGAGCTAGATGAGTACATGGCTTTTTGGCTATGCAGGGTCAAATCCCCCTCTTTTGTAATACGCACTGCCGTGCCCGTATTACGCTGAGTTAATAGCACTTCACCATCCGGGTTTATCTCCACCACGACACCGTGCTTCTCCATGACCTGGCTCTTGTGGTATACCGGCTCCACCGGCTCTGGCTCGCCAAAGTGCTTATCGATGCTATGCACAATCTTGTCTGGGCCTAGCCAGGCTTCATGTGGTGCATGCGGCTTGCCTTCCGGGGCGAAGTGGCACCAGCCGGTAATCCTGGGGTAGCGGGTATCGCCGTTAGGGAAGTCCAGCCAGACCCAATCCCCCACTTCTGCAGGCATGAAGTTGCCGCCGCGCTGGCGCGAATCATTGAAACGGTACTCAGCCCAGGGCAAGTCTTTGTCAGGCACGCCGTCCCACCAGCCGGGCACGCGCACTTTGACTCTCAATAACCCCCTGGGGTCTAGGGTGCTGACCACGCGCGCTCGATACTCAGCCATTTGCTTGTGGCCACTGAACGTCAGCTTCTGATCATCCATTCAGTATCACTCCCTTAATGCGCGTGCGGTACTGGTCTTTCTCCTGCTGGCTTGACACCGTATGAATCATGATTTCAGGCGGTATAGATTCATCGAAGGGGCAGCCTTCTCGACTGCGGTGGAATTTTAGCTCAAGCCTGTCACGGGGCTTTAGCACCCCCTGTCCATACAGCAGCAGGTCGATGGCTGGGATCGGCGTCTTAGAGAGATTGCCTAATACATCGCTGCGATGGTGCGGCGTGGCTTCAAACTCTGCGCCACCACCGATTACCCCCTCAGTCATCGTCCAGCCGCCATACCCGCGCTTTACGCGGTCTTCGATCATTCCTGATCGGTAAGTGAGGGCGTAGTCATCAATCATGTCCAAGCGAGGCTTGCGGGGATCGTCATGGTGCAGCGTCTTAACAACGGGCTTACTCCACAGGTCATCCAGGGGGTGCATGTGCAGGATTCCCCGGCTGTACCAAAGCGCGGCACCAAACTCCCGCGCGAGCTGGCGCAGTGCTTTGCTAGGCCGCTCTCCTGGGAGTAAATGCCAGGCATCGACAAGAGGAAAGTTGCCAACATCCAGCGCCAGGCCAGTTGCTTCGGACAGCAACTCCTGCATTGACTTAATATTCAGGAACATAGCTGACTTAGCGGGCGTTTTTAGTGCGTCAACCGGCGCTGCCATGCACTCAATCGATAGATTGTCATTGGCGTCGCTATCCACCGTCTTGATGACGAACGCTTCACTAATGCTCAAGCCCCCGCCCAGGCCAGTATCATCCAACTCAGCAGCAAGCAACGCACCCTCTATCACGCCAAAGTCATCTCTAAGGACTCGTTCAGAGTCCGTAGCCTGCAACAGCAGTCGAGGCCCGGAAAGGTCGAGCACTTCAACATAAGCCACCTTATGAAACAGACTAATGTCGAGCGCCTGGCCATTGACCATTAGGCGCTGAACTAAAGGCATTTGCATCAGCAGCCCTCACACATAGAGAGTTCTAGCTGCCAACGCATCTGATCAGGAACAGCCACCTTCGCCCCCTGGATAGCATAAGCGCGTATGCGCACTGGCAAGCTCACTGCGTGCAGTCGCCCCTCCTTTGTAGGCACGCTAACATCGTCAAACTCTGAGGTCTTAGGGTCGATAATCTCAGCAATAATGTCTTCTAACGGCTCGCCATCAATCTCATACGAAAGGTCAAATTTGTGGCCACGCTTAGCGACGTTGCTAACGTGAAACACCCATGCCAATTGCATTGCGTCCAGCGTGGGCTTATCCCAGGCCATCAGTGTCAACCGGTACTCTACTACCATCATGGCGAACGAGAGGCGCACCGTTTGACCACTATCAGTCGTGGCCACAACGTCATGCTGGTAGTCAGCAGCCTCGGCATCGATGGTGCGCACATTAGGCTTTCTCCCATACAACACCAGCGGGAGGGAAGGGCGGTTGCTAGATACCCAATCTGATACCTGCTTGGCAATTGCAGCGGACTCGATAGACCTAACTGCCGCATGAGGCTCGTCAAAATCCCCGCGAAACACCTTGAGCTGCGGCGGACGCTTCAATAACTGACGCCAGTTTTGGGGGCCGCTATCAAAACCCTCGCTGTAAATGCGTGCAAGGAGCTGGCCAAAGCCAAAATCTACAGCTTGTATCACTGAATAGTCAGACATAAAAATACCCCCAGGCATAAAGCGCTGAGGGTATTGTAACAGTTTGTAACCGTTAAGCGGAAAGCCTACTTACTGTGGGCGAAACGCCTTTAGCTGGGTGATGGCATTCTGCGCGGCGGCCTCTTTCGCCTCCACGGTTTCCGACTGACGAACTGCCGTCTTGCCTGCCAGGCGCAGAGAGCGGATAGCAGAAAGTGCTTGCTCCCACTGTTCAGCCGTGGCAACAATTTCGTTAGCAGCTTCTTCAGTTGTTTGACCTGTCATCGCAACGTGGTCGGCTACGCTAGCCGGAACAGAACTTTCATCTTTACCGTTGGCCAGCCACTCGCTAGCTTCCTGTTTGGCCAGAAGGTATTCCTGGTCAATATAAGAACCTGGCGATACGAAAGCTGCGCGGGCAGCACCAGCAGCATTATCGATATCCCGCTCAAAACTCAATTGCACTCCACTGAGAATCGCGTCAAATGGGATTTCAGTTGTCTCGGTGTCAACATTCCAGTGAGTGCTTCCACCATGATTTAAGCGACCAATAATCATAACTACTCCCCCGACAAGACCGTAAGGTCAAGGTTGCTAAGAATGTTGCGACCATCTGGGTAGAAGTCAACCAGATCGCCCCACGTTAGCCCGTCACGCAATACAACATCGTACACATCGAGTTTTAGAGTGTGATTAGTGCCGTTGCGATTACGAACCAGCTTAGAAACTGAATCAGCCCCGGCTACCTTTTCAACCGTAACCGTAGAAAGATAAAGGTCGCGCCCTGAATAGCCGCTATAGACAGCCGTTAGAGGCACATTCTTTAGCCTTATTCGACCATTGTGAACCAAGACAGATATGGCGCTGTTCGTATACCCTACGAACGAGGATTGCGAACTCATCTCGCCAAGAGAAGAATCGAATTCCGTAGTAAGGTTGCAATAACGAAACAAGATGTTGCCCGTTGATAATGCAACAACATAACCACGGTAAATATTGTCAACTTGCTGATAAATAGGAGTGAAAATTATCTCAGGGTTTGGAGATCCAGCCTCACCCCAACGGTAAAAGCCTACCATCCCAGTAGATAGCGAAAAGCCAAAGCCATTAACGTAATGGACTTGTCCAGCTTTCAAAAAGACCCTAATTTCAGACCCGTTTACAGCGCGCCCGTTAATTTCGTTGATTGATTTGATAGGATCTGCCTCTGTCCCATCACCACTATCATTCCCGTACTCAGCGTCAATATAAAAAGTCTGCTGAGACAGCGCCCTCATAGCGCCAGGCACGGAATCGGTAGCCTGTTTTACTTTTTCGTCAATTGCTGACAGTTTTTCTGAAACTTCATTAGTAAGCCGGTTGGCGGCATCAACCAAGCCACCTATTTGCTCTAAGCTCATTAGCGCTACCTCCTCAAAGGTGTCGTGAATAATCATTAATCATTAATAACAGTGTTCGCCACATCGTCGGCACCTCTGTTGAACGCTTCAGTTAAGCGCACCAGCGCCTCTTCGAACTCAGCTTTCTTGGCGTGATGACCATCATGGTTGTGATCAGCGCGCGAGAAGTTACTATCGGCTTCTTCCCGGCTATAGCTGGCTACGTTGCGCACTTTGGAAAGCCCTAGTCCGGCTTTCACAGCCTCTGGCGCGTAAACATACTGATCTGTAGAGCTGCCTTCCGACCCCCAAAAATGGGTTGGCGTGGTGCCCCAGTTCCAGTTAAACGACACATCTTTTACGTTAGGTAATCCAACGTCTTGCTTGGTCGTGCCAGAGCGAATAGACGCAGCGCTCATTGTTGCCGCGTCACCAAGCCCCGTTATTTCACTAGCTGCATGCTTATGACCAGCGCTAGAAAATTCACTGGCATGCTTTCCATCTAACAAGTCAGCGTCTAACCCCGATCCTTTTCCATCGTTACCCGCGTGCCAGACCGCATTACCGCCGATTGCAATGCCAATATCGCCAGGCGCGTTTGTGTCACCATTAAAATGCCAAACACCATCCCTAACGTAGGTTCTAAAGCCACTTCGGGCAGAAGGGCCGTCGTCGAAATCATTGAGTGAGATATATTTCTCAAGTGATGCATTTTGCGATGTTGCGTAGTCAGCTAAATCACCAGGCTGCACAGCGCTATCGGCTTTTGCTCCCTGATCCGGCGTAGCAAATGCCAGGCCAAAGGCCACGGCATAGCCGGTGCGAGGGCTACCTACATCAACGCTAGCCATGCCGCCGCTATTGACCACAGTTGCAGGCAGTACATTGCCATCAGGGTCGTATGCCAGCACGGCAACGCTATCGCCAGAAAGGCCGTGATTGACTTCCCATACGCGCCCGCTAGCGCCTTGCGCATGCACGTAGCGCCGCTGTGGCGCGTTCACAGGAAACCAAGCTAGTCGGCCACCCACATCGCCACGCACGTACAGTACGCCGCCAAGGAAACAGGTAGCGCCCGCCTTTGCGTTGCCAGGGAAGTCAGCCGCTTCTTGCAGCTGAAGCCCTCCCTGGAGCGCGAGATTGGCACGTACTGTCGTGGTGGCCGTCACTTACACAGCCTCCATAACTTGCACAACAACCTTGATCTTTGCAGATTCCGTTAGGCGCACAGTGACTCGGCTGGCGTTGGTCTCTTCAATATCTACAATGTCTTTGCGGTATTTGCCGTCGCCACCTTCCGTCCACACATCGACCGCTACGAACAAGCTGTTTAAGTCGTGATCGACCAAGTGCTCAACCGCAGCTGCAGAAGACTGATAAACGAAACGCTGAGCATTTATCGCAGACAAGACGCTACTGGCACCTTGCTCTAACGCCTCGACTCGCCCAGCAACGTTCGCTAAGCCAGCCTCAAGGTCTGCAATACGCGCTTTGAGCGCTGGCGCAAGATCAACCGTAAAGCCCGTATCCGTTGAACCTGTGACCAGAACGTAGTCGTCAGTGCCGTCTACCTCCGAGTTGGTGTTGTCTTGAACATCAACACCACCAGCGCCATTGAACAGCAGCCCATCTTTACGGTTAACAAAGAAGGGATCGCCTGCACCCACGCGCACATAGCCTTTTTGATCGGCCTTGTAATACGCGCCAGTGCTGGTGTTGCCCAGAGCAGCGAGGTCTAAGGCGTTAGCTTCATCTACGCCTGGCGTTACACTGCCCACATACTCAAGCGCATCGCCTAACGCCGCGATCTTGGCTTCCACAAACTCAGTAGAAGCGTAGGTCTGCTCGACTGACGACAAACGGCCTGCCAGGGCGGCTAGCTGCGCTTCATCGGCAATCGCGTGAAGAACAATGCCTCCTGACGAATCCAGCGACGTGAATTTGAGCGCCTTTTCTGTTTCGTTGTACCAAATTCGCCCAGCGCTTAAATCAGTCGGGTCTGCTGTTAGCCGCTCAGCGCGGAGGTTTTCAATAAATCCTCCAGCCGCCAAGGTCATGCCGTGCATGCGCGGAAAACGTGACATTAACTTGCTCCTAGACCGGCGTTATCCGGCATAAAAATCATATCCAGTCGCACCGGCAACGCTTCCACCAGAGTGACGCGCACATGGTTGGCGTCCAGCGCCTCCACGCTTGCAAATTGGGCGCGACCCTCGTTGTCCGTAATGCGCTCGATAAAGCGCGTCTTGCCCATGCCGTGGTTCACTACATGCTCAAGCTCGGCCGGTAGTGAAACGCCGAAATGGTGCAAGCCATCTAAATCAAGATCAGGAACATCAAGCGGTGGGGGTACATACGCCGCAACGACCGATAGGGTTACAGGTCGTGCCAAGGCATCCCATGGCTGCGGGGAGTAGTGCCGGCCTTTTGAGCTTAGCGAGGCATGAAGGTATCCACTGGCAATGTGCCAACGCAGATCAGCATTATCATTGCTAACAGACACGCTACTTACGACAACGCTGTGCGCACCTGCAGGGAGGTGATCGGCAAGTCGAAACTCGGCCTTGCCGTTAAAGCTAGCAACCGTCAACGACAGCTCACGCAGCAAGTGAGCGCGGTTAAAAGCGCTGATAATGCCAGTGAGCGTGTCGCGTAAAAGTGCCATGCGTTACCTGTACGGTCTGGTTTTCCTGCATTGTAACATCATGTAACTTTAGGTGAGAAAGTTTTTCCTACCAGGTAATTTTTTAGAAGCTTTCCCCCTTTTTAACGATCACCTTGATATTCGCGGGGACGGCCGTCGTTACCGTCAGCTTCATGGGGCTGGTTTCCTGAACGCTTACCACGTCGCGATAGAATTTTCCGTCATCGTCCATAATCCACACGTCTGTCTGTACAAACATGCTATCTAGTCCGTGCTCAATGACGTGAGTGGTCTTCGCCTCGATTGATTGGTAGGTGTAACGCAGGCCATCAATATCGGCTTTTAGGGCTTCGATCTTGCTGTCATCGCTGGGCAGCACCGGCTCCATTGACGTGGCTTTGCCGTCAAACGACAGTAGGGTATCCAACTGGTTGATAATGTCGCTTACGCTAGGGTCTGTATTGGGCAGGGCGCTTAACGGCTGCATGCCGCCCAGGTAAGGGATTAGCTCGTACACGTAACCTGCGGGCGCGCGGCGGCCAATCGACTTAGCGCCCATCACGTAAAGCGTTTGCAGTGCCAACCCTTGCCCAGTATCCATCACGTAAGCCACTACCGAGCGCTTAGGCACCGGGCCTTGCTGGATGAGCAGCCGCCAGGCGTCACCGCCGTCTTGCTCTACGCCGTAGCCCATGCCACTGCTGAGCATGCCATGGGCCTCAATGCTGTGCTGCGGCTCTAGCGCCAGCGTGATAAACGGATCGCCATAGGAAAGCTGGCGCTCGTCGCTTTCTAGGCTGCCCACCACGTCCTCCATCGCGGGCGCGGTTACATCCTCTTTCTCACCAGCTACCGGAAACACCACCACGTCAAACGCCATAGGGTGCTGGCCAATCATGGCGTTAAAGTCTTGGGTCAGTTGATCCGTCGCTGGACGATGCTGGTTAGCGGGGCGAAAGCTCATTGGTTGTCACTCTGTTGTTCGTCGTCGGTCATCGGGTCATCCAGCAGGGCAGGGGGAAGGCGGCCCGCCGTGACTTCAATATCGCCGTTGTGGTACTTGCCAATGACGATAGCCAGGTCGGCCACGGTGGCATTGCTGCCAAACGTGACCGTCTTGCCGTCAAGGCCGGATAGGTAGCTACAGGCGGCGGCGATGGCACCTATAAAACCATCGTCATCGGCACCAATACTGGCCACGCCTTCGGGGCCATCGGACACTAGCGCCACCGTGAAAGCATCAGGTTTACCAGGATGCACGGTTAGCACGATATTCATGGCTGGTACTCCACTTTTAGCGCGGCCAAAATCAAGGCCAGGTGGTCAGGGTCTTGGGCGGCCAGCTGTGCAGCGGCCATTGGATTGGCCAGGCGTTCAAGGCCCATCGCCAGCACTTCATTGCACTGGATGCCCTGGATGGGCTCGTACACCTTGCCCACGTAGGCGTCGATAAAGCCGTCCTTCACCGCTATTTCTCTATTCTTGTAGGTGCGTATACCCGTCAAGCGGCGCAGCGAGTCAGGCTGCTTGCCTTCGATGCGCGCTTTCAGCCACACGCTGACCATGGAATTGACGGCGGGATTGACGGATTCAATCGCGTGGCCCATCTCGTGAAACAGTACGCGCTTATCGACACTGCCCGACAGGCAAATGTAAGTCTTTTTAACGCTACCGATACCTGGTTCGCGCCCTTCGGTCTGAAAGGATCGCCCGCGCCCCGTGCTATAGCGATAGCCGGTTGCCTTTTCTACATCGGCCTTGCTGCCTATCTCGATGCGCGCACCCTTGGGTAGCGTCTTACCCACCACCTGCATAAGCTCGACCATATCAGCGTCATACTGACCTGCGCTCCAGTTAGCGCGACTGGTGACACCGCGCAAGCCTTTGCCGCTGCCTACATGCTTGGCCGCCAGAATGGCCCCATCACGCTTGCTATAGCCGCTCGCCGTCTTTGCCTGTTCAATCACCGCTAGCCCGATGCGCTCAGCGGCCTCTATGCTTTCTCGGTATTCAGTGCTGGTTTCATAGGCCTGGTCGCGTAGCCACTGGCTGTACATAGCGTTAATCGTCTGCTGAGGGCGGCGACTTACCGTGCCTGGTGCGTCTTCTAGCGACGCAAAAAACGCCTTCGATGCGCCAGAATTGCCGCCATAGCGCTGCTTAACACCGTCTATGGCGCGACTTACTTGATTGCTCAGCGTGGTGATGCGCTCGGCGTTATCGCCTACCAAGGCGTCTACCGTTTCTCGCGATTTACCAAGGCGCTCAACCAGCATTTGCTTGCCCGCCAGGCTCTTAATGGTCAGGGCGTCTTTTTCCAACTGGCGAGGATCAACGCCCATGGCGGTCGCCCTGAAAATGTCCTGCAGGCCGGTGCGTAATTCGGCCTCGCTGATAGTTTCCTTGCCCTTGAGGGCTTCCAGGCTGCCTGTGGTGTCGCGGTACGCTTGGGCGCTGTTACGCATATGGTGGATGCGCTCAAGCTCAGTAAAGAGGTAGTCCGAGCTATCTATATCGGGCAGTGCCGCCCTGATATTGGCGATGCCACGAATCAGCCTGGCGCGGGCCGGGTTGCGATGAGCTGTCTCGTTAGCCCTTTTCTCAGCCGCCAGCCCTTCGGCGTTAGATAGCCCCGCTGCACGCTCAAAAATCATAAGCCGTTGTCCTTAATCATGCCCATTACGGCTTCCGGGGTAGTGTTGTTGCTACCTGCCCATGACTCAGCAAAGGCTTGCGTCGCGCGCGTACTGGCTGCCTGCGGATCACTACCACTTGTCGCCGCCTTCATCACGGCGTCCATGCGTGCCTTATTGAGCTGTGCCGACAGCTTCGCCATGTTCGCCTCTTGCTTGAGCGCTGCGGTTTGCTCTTTGGCCTTTTTTAGCTGCTGTTGCCGCACGCGATCTTTGGCTCTTAGCGTTCGGTTTTCTTCTTCCGCATCCATTTTTTTCCTCGCTTTTTCGGTCGCCTGTTTCATGCCCTTGGCACTTTTTAGGTAGTCACGGTAAGCCGCTGCGGCACTCTTCTGATCAGCCTGCCGGGGGCGGGCACGCTTTAGTTTTTCGTGCTCAGCTTGAGTCAAGTAGCGACTGCCCACCTTGCCGTACCCGGCAGCGTCTGCCTGGCGCTCCATTTCCCCGGCTAGCACGTTTTGAACCGTAGGGCTTTGCAGTGTTTGCAGCACTCTCACAACGTGCTTGCAACAAGCACCCTTGAGCGATGGGTTGCGGATTTTGGGGAAGTCTTTTTCTTGCGGCGGGGTGACGGCATAACCGCCAACACCAGCCAAATAGCGATACCAAAACTGATGGCGGCCACACTGGCAGTCAATGGATACGCGCCCTGTTGCGGCCTCTTTAGCTGCCGTCTTCCACGGCTTGCCTGACACCATCATGGCGTCCCAGCCATCTAGCCGGATGCGCACCTGATAGCTGCCGTTATATCCGTTCTCGCCGGAGGCGGGCACCTGAAACTTGAGCATGTCACCGCGCGTTTGATAGAGCCTGGCATAGCGAATTTGCTGGTTTGCTCGCTTCACATCCTGGGGTGTCGTCTTTGCAATCAGCTGCTTAACGGGCACCCCTTTAGCGCCGCGCCCCTCGAACTCCTTCTGAGCCTTCTGCATCATCTTACGAAAGGCTTTTAGCTCGTCGGCGCTGTATTGGCCGCTTCCCTGCTTTTCGTCTACCTGAGCACCTAGCCCGCTACGTATGCCACGCTCAATAGCCGCCGGGCTTAGTGTTCCCTTGGCTGCCTGGCGCTCAATGCGGTTGTCATCCTTCCGAAACGTATTAAAGGCACGCTCAAACTCTTTAAAATCCATGACCTTGGCGGGTGCCTGGTCGCCAGTATTGGGGAAGCGCATGGCTATTTCCTCTCCAAATGCGCCAGCGCCTCTTTAACCGCTGCTAGCTTGGCGTCGATAGCATTACGCTGGCGGTTTAGCGATTCATCCCCTACCTCATCGGCAGGCGAAACAAGAGGGGTAGGTTCGGCCAGCGCGGTCAGCGCGGCTTGAAGCGCCTCGCTGGCGCTGAGGTTGTCGGGAAGTGTTAATTCCGGCAGCGTCGTGACCAATGGCGCTTTGGCCCTTACCGGAGAAGGCGTCACATTGACCGCTTCTAACTTCATGTAGTAGCGCAAGCGATCACGTAGCCACTCCAGACTAGGCAGCTGTAGAGTCTCGCCGCCCTCTAACGCCAGGCGGTAGTCAGTCATGCCAGCTGCTGCCAGCACTACCCACTTCAAGCGCTTACTGCGATACGCACGATAGGCGACCAACTCAGGCATAAGAACTTCGCCGGGTGCTACGGTGTAGCTGTACCAGCTCTTGCGTGAAACACGCGGCGTCTGCCTTCTTATATCTCTGTAAAGGCGCGCGCGTACTAGCGGATCGGTAAGTTGGGAAGGGCTGAGGCGATCAGGCAGAGCCATTAAGCGCCACCTTCTTGCGCTAACCGCAATGCTCGCTCGCGCGCAAAATCATCGGCACTCAGGGCGCGGCTAAAGCGCTCCACAGGGGTGCTAGGCATTGTTTCAACTTCCAGGCCCGCATAGAGCTGTTCTATCCAGTCTGGAGAGATTGGCTGATACCCCTCAGCGGCAAGGCAAGCAAGCATCATGGCGCGCTGCGGCCCCTTAATGCGCTGCCAGTCCAGGTTGTAGCGGTTACGACCTTTTTCGTCAGTAGACACGTCCACCGATGACTCAGTGATACGACAAACTTCGGTGCCAGGCTGCAACTGGATAGTACCCGCGTTATACATAGCGAAGTACCAGTCCAGCGCTACGGCCAGCATAGGCCTCAGCTCTTGAGGATGAGGGTCACTGAACAATACAGGGGTGGCATGCTGGCTAACCGTATCGGTCATTTCCTCAACCAGAACCTGCCAACCGTTTTCGACGGCATCGGCTACTTCTTGCGCCAGGCGTTTACGCCAAGTAAACACATTACCCTCGACGCGCTCCATACCTGCGACCACTAACATTGAGCCGTCATATACGCAGCGGAGCTTGACGCGCTCAGTTGACAGCAATGAGACAGCAAGTATGCGTTGTGCGGTTATCTGAGACATAAAAAATGGCCACCCTAAGAAGGTATGGCCATTGTAACAATATGTAACCTGTCAGGTAATCGATTTACCTAGAAAGTAGCTCTTGCGCGCCTTCCATATCTGCTTGAGACATAAGCCATTCAGACACCAGCCAATCACCTTCCCCAGCCTGTATTAGGTTCAATATCGGCGTAGCAAACTCTCCAACACCCGACGCTTCTAGCAGGCGACTACCTTCGTACTTATAATCACCAGTGCCTGTGTAAGCCTGCAGGTATTCGTACACTGTCGCACCATAGCCGTAGCCGTGGTGATGAAAAAGACCGTCAAGGTAGACAGTTATTTCCTTCACTGCCTCAATGCTGCCTGGCTCGCAACTACAGTCTTCAATGACGCCGTAAATACGCCTAGCCAACACATCATCGCTTGGCATGGCTGCGACAAACTGTTGAAGTCCCTGATCAGTCATAGGCACTGCTGGTGACTGAGGTTGCGCCATAGCCCAGGCAGATGAGCCTGCGAGGATGGCAGTTGCGAGCAGTGGTGTTCTCATGGGTAATTTATCCTGTAGTGAGAATGTTATACCGTTTTCTTCCTTACCAGGCATAAGAATACGCCCTGACTTCTTCGTCAGTTAACGAAAGCGTATCTTGGTAGCGCTGCAGAATTGGCTCAATCTTTACGCGCTGGCGCGTAAAAGGCCGTATTATCAAAGCACTTTCATATAAATCTTGCTGATCCCCTTGGTTCTTTGCCGCTTGAAGCGCCTCTCCCATAACAGCCACTAACGCATGCCCCCTTGCTTTAAAGGCTTGCTGTGACGTTACTTCGCACCAGCCACGCATTAAGGAGCCATTACTTCCACTAAAGTAAGCGATGGCTAAGACTTGCCACTGGAACGGTGTCTCTATCACGGCATCATGCAAAGAGTCAGAGCTAATGTTGCGCGGCAAATTTGCCAAAAAGCCCCACTCACTAAACCCCGACTCTTTGCGCACTTGATAAAATGAGCGCCCGTAAAGTTGCAGGGCGCGCCATTGGGCATTGCGAGGCATAGCGGCTCCTTTTCATTCAATGCGATATTACATTGAATGAAATATGGGCCGCAATGCGGAATTTGGATGGCGCTTATAGCCTGTTGTTATTGCTTAATTTTAGCTATATGGCTGACAAGCCAGCAGCGGGGCAGGCTAACCGCGCATCGTCATGTTGCGCAGTTAGCATAAGAAAGCGCTTACACTTATAAAGCGCCTCGTTACACATTAAGCCTGTCGATCTGGATAGCGTATGGATAGCTCTAAGCACCATGTCGGCGCGCCAAGCAAGTGAGTGAGAGTAGCGACGCAAGCGACGCATCATTACGGCTAACTGCACCTTGTAGTGCCTAAAACTCATGAGAAGCACATCTTCAAATGCCAATATTGCCTGCAAGGCTTCCACACTTTCCTCGCAGTGAAGTACCGGGTTTACGCAGTCATCAAACGCGATAGAGCGTACCTTGATAGGCTCCAGCGGGCGCAGGATTTGCAAACTGCTGTTGCTGTAGTTAGCTGTAGACTGATCCTTTACTTGCGTCATATTCCCTGATCTCCCTTATTATCCAATCGCGCACCAGCAACCCGCTGTTACGCGAAGTCAGGAATGCTATACGTTAGTCGTTATAGGGAAAAGCACAAATTATAGCTAAATCTAATGTTTGGTTGATTTCACTCAAGGTATGGCAAATGTCCTACAAACTTAGTAGTACACGCAGTAATTCCTTTGTACGACGAGGCAATATAAGGTTTATTTAACGTTAAGCATAATATTATGTAATTACGGATAATACGTTTAAACGAACGTTTTAAATTCAACATTATCCTCATTATCTTGAATTTTATTAGCGTAATAACGCTATGCGCATCAAGCCGTGAGCAAAGAGAAAATATATCGGCGTGGATATAGACTTTATACTCGTTCCGATATAAAATGCTTTCAAGGTCGGCAATCCAGGGAAGCGCAATGGCTGAAAAAAAGAAGGTCGAGTTTTTGGGAGACTCGCTAGAGGCAATAAAGAATTTCCCAGCCGACGCAAAGCGTGATGCGGGGTATCAAATTGGCAAAGTGCAAGATGGTTTGATGCCTGACGACTTCAAAGCGATGAGGATCGTAGGCAAGGGGGTGATCGAGATAAGGATCACGGATACAGACGGCGCTTTCAGGGTTTTCTACGTGGCCAGCAGGGGAGATAAGGTCTACATACTCCACGGATTCCAGAAGAAAACGCAGAAAACTGCAAAGGGCGACATAGAGAAAGGCCAGCAACGCTACAAGCTGATCCCTTAACCAAAGCCCCCGAAAGGGGGTGGCGGACTGGCTAATGATGATTAAAGAGGCAGATTGATATGGCTAACGAATGCTTTGATGATATTTGGGATGCGCTGGAAGACTCCCCGGAAGAGGCGGCAAACATGCGGCTAAGGTCTCAGCTAATGAGGAAGCTGGTAGAGCGTGTGCGCTCCTGGGATTTAAGCCAAAAAGAAGCAGCCAAGCGGCTAGGGGTCACCCAGCCACGTCTTAACAACCTTCTGGCGGGAAAGGTTGGCGCTTTTAGTCTTGATGCGCTGGTGAAGCTTACTGCGAGCGCACACCTTGTGCTGAAAGTAGAAGTTTTGGACGAAGAGTTAGCCACAGCGTAAGCAAGGCAGAAATACCTCATGCTGACCAGCCTCGCGAACCAGTGGGATTGGTCAGCCTTTTTTTAAGCCATCAAGATAACGGTATAAGAATATTCGCTTACCAGGGGAGCATTTCTCGCTCTTAATCTAAAGGTGGAGTAATACCTTGTTGTCTCGCTTACTCGCCATGGATCAAGAGCCATGCTTCATCTAAAGGGGGAGAAATACCTTGTTCAGTGGCGTGGGGAATAAGGCCATGCAACAAGCTCTCTTAAAGGTGGAAGGATACCTTGCTTGATTTGATGCTGTCTGTAGGTGTGTTTTTGGGGTGGTTTTTCAAGCCAGTTATGGCGACCACTCTTTTATGTACCTTTTGTTTTAACCTTTTAAGCCCCTATAAGCATCTGTATTTTAAAGGTAATTAGGGTTGAAAGGTGGAAGGATACCTTGTTGAAAGGGGAAGGATACCTTGTGGTAAGGGGGAGAGATACCTTGCTGAAAGGGGGAGAGATACCTTGTCTCGGTGGAAGGCTTTTGACCTTTCCCCTTTTGGGGGTTAGTCTTGCTGTATCAACAAAAGCACACATAAGGAAAGCTCCATCATGCAGGCATTGGAAGGCCAGAATGTAGTCAAGTCTAACGCCCTAATAGAAGCGAGTTACCGGCTCAATTTGCGCGAGCAACGAATTATATTGGCGTGCATAGCGCAAGTAGATCGTTCGCAGCCTATCACGGATGAAATTCAGTACCTGATCACCGCCAGGCGCTTCGCTGACTTATCAGACAGCATCATCGATGGCGCTTACAAAGAATTGAAGCTAGCAGCCGAGTCGCTGTTTGATCGACGCTTGACGGTCTACGAGCAACCCAATACGGGACAGCCTCGCAAAATCACTATGCGCTGGATACAGTCGATAGAGTACAAGGACGGCGAGGGAGCGCTTGCGCTACGCTTCGGCAAAGACATTCTTCCCTACCTTACCGAGCTAACACGGCGCTTTACGAAGTATGCGCTATCAGACGTGGCCAGCATGAACAGCCCCCACGCGATACGCCTTTATGAGCTACTTATGCAGTGGCGGGACACCGGAAAACGGGTAGTAAGCATCGACTGGATGCGACAATGCCTGGGGATTGAAGGCAAGTACCCTGCGTTTAAAGACTTTCGCCGGTATGTGATTGAGCCGTCTGTTAAGCAGATTAATGAGCACGCGCCCATCACGGTCAAATGGGAGCCGCAAAAAACAGGCCGCAAGGTCACGCACCTAGCGTTCTCCTTCACGGTAGACAAGCCCAAGGCCGTGCCTGCTCCTGGCAAGCCAGCAGACGAAGATAAGCCCACCAGCAACGAAAAGCGCTTACGCGGCATACCCATGAGCGTTATCGAGAAGCGCGCCAACCCTGGGGAGTCCTACGACGAGTGCGCAGCCCGCCTTGTGGCTGAACGGGAGCGCGTGAAGCGGTTGAAAGAGAAGGGCGCTACAGCTTAGGCCTCAGCCAGGAGCGCCAGCTCCATGAGATAGTCGTTTTCGGCATCACTGTTTAACGTGGCCACGGTATCCGCAGGAATCATGTCTGCAATCATGGCCATCGCGTAAACGTCAGCCCAGTCGGGTGACTTGATGCCCATGCTGCGCATTTCTTCCTTGGTGCGCATCATGTACTGGCCGCGCTCATTGATCTTGTAGGGTATACGGCTCGCCTGCTCGATCACCTTGGTAGAGCCGTCAAAACGCACACGCTCTTCCATAATCGCCTCTTTGAGCGTGACATAGGCCATGGCCCGCTGATTGCCGAAACGGCGCTTGTGTGACTGCGCATGGCAGGGCACGCCCCACATAATGCGCTGTACGTTACCACCCAGCTCCTCTGCCTCTTGAGCCGTAGTTAGGCCGATACCAATACTATCAATCGCGATAGTGGCGTTAGGGTAGTGGTCAGCCATTCGCACCAATTCACGACCAAACGCTTTGGGCGTCATGGTGCCAGGCATCTCCCTTACTTCAATCGGCTCGATGCAGCGCTCTTCTTGGGTAATGCCAGAAACCTTAAACACCCCAACAACCGAGCTGTCACGCTCGACACCGCCGCCCACGTCGGCAACGATGACATAGCCCCACGGGCCTTTGTGCTCAACCCGCGCAGCTTGAGCGCGAGTGGCAGCCAGGCGCGTAATAAGGAAGCCTTCGAGCTGGTCTGAGAACTGCCCTAGAACCTTGATTTGGTATTCAGGGGAATCTACGCCACCGTAGCTTTTAACGTACTCGCGAAGCGCTTGCGGGCTTACGAACGGGCTTTCCTCGCTATTGAGGATGAACGACACGTAACCAGGCTCGTTAATGTCGTTAAAGTCACGCTTTTTAAGGCTGTGGTGGGATTCGTAGAAGTGGCCACTGTTGCGCGTTGGCTGGCTGAACATCAGCAGCTTGTTGTTTTCCTCAGATAACGCCCCGCGTATAACCGACAGCACTTTATCGTCTACGCCGGACGCTTCATCGACTAGGAAAATCAGGTTCTTGTTGTGCGCACCGGCTATACCCTCCGGCTTATCTTTGGGCACGGTCTTGCCTGCCACATACCAGCTCTTTTTGAACTCGTTGCAGTAAAAAAGCTCGCTGGTGACAGTGAAGTAACGGGCTAACCAGGGGAAGCGCTTGCAGACTTGCGACCAACTATCGGTCACGTATTTGAAGATGACGCGGCGAACCTGATCTATATTGTTCGCAGTAATGATCATTTCCGGCTTAACGTGGCAAAGCATCGTGTGCATGGCCAGCGTGCCAGCGATGAAGCTCTTGCCCGTGCCGTGGCCAGACGATACGGATACCCGCGCACCTTTGCGATCCATCGCTGCCAGGATTCGTCGCTGCTGGTGCGAGGGCTTAACGCCCATCACCTCAACGGCAAACTTTACCCGGTTATTCCGGTAACGCAGAGCCAGCTTTTGCCAACGATAGTCATGAATGATTGAGCGTTTGCGGCTAGCCATTAGACCCTGATTTCCTTCAATATCCGGCTATCAGGTATCGCTATTTTTCGGCGCTTCAATATGCCAATTACCCACTGATTGGCCGCTCTCCGGCCTAAGTTTTGGCGCAAATGGTCGGTATCAGTGCGCTCCATCGTGGTTAGCCACCTACCTGCGTAGTGACTCGTTAGCCAGTCATGAGCATCTGTTGGGATCATGCGCAAAACAGCCACTAGAAACCGCAGGTCGTCGTTAAGCGGCTCCATGCCGTGGCGCTCAAGATAGGCGCGCAGCTGAGAGGATTGAGACTGGCGGCGCATCATTTACCCTTAAAGTAAAAATGAGCCTAGATTGTACCTCACAGGTAACTATAAGGGCACAAGAAAGCCGAACCTCGCTACACACCATGACCTTGGGTCGCTTAATTCCCCTTGAAGGGGCCATTCTGTCGCGACCAATCCCCGGAATTGCGGGTAACTTCCGCTAAGCGGTTTAGTCATTTTTTTGTGGGGCGCAAAACCGCTACGCCCCTCTGCCGGATCGACAGGTATCAAAAAAAGTGTGGCTTGGCCCACCTTACGCTGATAAATCTAAATCCTCAGCGCCGCGCGCTGCTAGCTCCGCCCCAATGGCTGCTAAGTGGCTTGAACGGCTCCCAGCCTGGGATTCCTTCATAATGCACTCAAACAGCGCTTGCAGCTGCTCTAGCGTCGCGTGGTGAACCTCTATAGCGTCAATGTATGACTCCATG
Organism: Vreelandella alkaliphila; assembly: GCF_016107625.1. Taxonomy (GTDB): domain Bacteria; phylum Pseudomonadota; class Gammaproteobacteria; order Pseudomonadales; family Halomonadaceae; genus Vreelandella; species Vreelandella alkaliphila. Next base: position 51,408 of record NZ_JABASV010000012.1, on the reverse strand, counting down.
CCAGCCGTCCTTATGTGAGTTTAAACAGTCACATGGGATAGCGAGGTTCGGCAGAAATAAGAATACCTAGCTTTGCTAATTAAGTGAAGGATAGCTACTGGCGAGTACGGTCTTCAAAGCGCTTTAGAACGTCGCCAAAGTCGCGAAGCGGTGGGGCGGGCTTATCAGGAGGCGGTGGGGCAGGTAAGCGACGCATTTCTTCGCGTAGCTGACGTACTTCACTTTCCAGCCCTTCTAAGCGATTTGCTTGCTGGCGGTTTATCTCCACCAGCTCAGCTAACAGTGCATAGGTGTCGGGTGCCTGGGAGGCGTCGGGCGATGGGCTGTTGTTGGGTGTCGGGTTCTGTAGGGCGGGGGTGTGGCTGCTTGGCGGCTCACCGTACACGCGAAGCATTTCAGACAGGTCTATGACCCGCTGGCCCTTGCCATTAAACCCAGCAGTAACGCGCCCTTTGTCCACCGCTTCGTAAAGGGTGGAACGGTGCAATCCATAGAGCGTGGCCATACGGCCAATGGTTAATTCTGCCATGTAGGGCGCTGCCGGGTTTTGTTGGTGGACTAAGTGTAGGGTAGCTTATTTCTGCAATGTTAGGTCTATTTCCTTACTGGCCTCAAAGCCTTTCATCCACGCGGCGTGTTCCGGGCTGCCTGCCGGGGAAGGACTGAGTGCTTGCCCTTGCCTGGAGAGCCGAACAGCGCCCATGCTACGCCGACCACTAAGCCGTTTATGGCGTCGTTATCGGCGGGACATTCAAGTATCTGGCTGCGGTTTCCTGCCTTAGAGTTGGCGGCGATAACGTCAAAGGCTCTCAGGGTGTAATCGCGCGGTATAGGGCCGCCTCGCAGGCTGCTTTCAAGCAATGGCCAGCACGTCTAGTGCCTCCTCTCGATAGTGTGCATAAGTCATTGCAGACCACCTCTACCAGCTGTAGCGGCGCGGTGAATTTCCTTTCTCTTTTGCCGCGTCTGCATAAAGCGGGTTCCTGACTCTTTGGTAAGCGCACTAGATAGCGCGCGTGCATCGTCGCTGTATTGGCCCCAATTTGATCCTTCCACAGCAGTGTCAATTACCACCTCGCCATTGGCGTCTATCACTCGCCAGTCGTACCAGTTACGTGCCGGATCGCCGTAGACTTCAATACGGCCAGCCTCGCCGCTGGGGCGCTCAACGCTATACACAACCTTCATTTCAGGTGGGCTGGTGAGTCGGTCTTTCTCGGCTTCCGATAGCGGTGTAGCTTTTTTAATTTCCATGGATCAATACCTTGCGTTGGGTTGTCTTGCTTGCTATCTACTCTATCCACTGGTCGTTAAGGGGCCGGTGCTCCGGGTTCATCCGGTCGATGGCAGCCCCCAGCGCTGAAAAGGCCGTCTGGTATTTTGTGTAGGTTCTGCCGTTGGAGTACCACACGTTAAAATCTGTGTAGGATCGAACGACAGCCAGTAAAGTCTCCGGCTGCCCATCGCGAGTAATAACGTCCATCGCGCCAGTAAGGTCTCCTTTCTCCAACCAAGCACTTATTGTGGCGTCGAACCACTCATTGTCGTGAGTAATTTTGACTTTAGGCATTACATAGGCTCCCAACGTTCAGCACCATCATATTCATTGCCGTCCACAGCCTCCCAAGCGTTACCTTTTGCGTCTACGGCATAAACACCAGGGCGCTCACTCTGCGGGTCGCGCAGCTTATCTTTCCAGCCATAGGCTTCATCTTGCCAGACCAGCACCACACCATCATCGTGACCGGGGTTATCGCTTCGGTAGCGCTGCGCTAAGGCCTCAGCTAGCGCTTTATCCATCCAGCGATTGAACGTCTTACGCGCATGGAAGCGCTCTTTCATAGGGCGCTCTGCAATGATGCCAGCGGCTACTGTGGCTGCCCGCTGCAAGTGCTTCGCCTGGGCTTCAACGCCAGAAGCTTCAATAGCTGCGAGCAACGCGGCGTCGTCTACGGTGCAGCCTGTTAAAACCGCGTGAAGATTCATTGTCCACTATCCTTTTGGCAAGATTCGCTAGCACCGCCATGGGCTGACCACTCAGCAACCGGCGATGTGACGCTACCTACATAGCCGCGCTTACCTGCTACCAGCTCTTGGATGATGTGCAGGCAATCACTACAAGCGCACAGATCACCGCCACACTGGCACAGAATTTCACCTTGGTGGGCCTTTTTCTGATCTAGCTCGCTAGAGAATACTGGGGCGCGCAAACAGTCTTGGCACAACGCTTGGTAATCTTGGCTCATTTATTGCCGCCTTCATTCAGCTTGATACCGTTACCCACCCGTAAACCCTCTTGCCAACCATCCTGGCCAATGGTGGCGGGGTAGCTCTCCAGTACCGCGCTCACTCCATCCATTATTTTCAACCGGGTAGTAATCGCTGACACCATGCCATCAAAAAACGCCTGGGGCTGCTTTCCAAACTGATACGCTTGGTTATCAACAATCGTTTTTGCACGATCAACGTATGCGCTATGCAGTGCTGCGTCGCCATCGCGTAGACCGGCAATCCAGGCGTCGCTAAGCTGGTGTCCCAGCTCATCCATGCCAGACGTGACGTAGGGGCAGTCAGATATGCCAGCACGACCGGCAGCGTTTACGCCCTCCTGATAAGCGCGCTCGACTTGGTTGTCCGAAGGCGGCACCAAGCCGCGCTTAGATGCGTATTCATAGGCCGCCTGAAACAACTCAGGGTTATCATTGCGCCAGCGGTAAAGGGTGGAGCGGGGCTTATTGACGCTAGCGCCAATAGCCGCCATTTGGTTAGCTGATAAGTTCATTTCTTGTCCATGGCTTTCTTAATGAAGACAACGTGACCGACGATATAGCCAGCCGCAACGGCTTCACGCTTCGCGTCAATCTCTGCCTCAAGCTGGGAGAGTCGTTCTGAAAAGTGGTAATAAGGCTCATCCTGGGCGATGTGCTTTTTGCGCACCGCTAGCTTAACTACCAGCAAGTGCCTTGCCGACTCAGGCTTGTGGCGCTTAACCGGGCGGCGAGGGCGCTGGCCGGGGGAACGTTTGTCGTTGAAAGCGTCTAGCTCACGCTTCATGCGGCGAGCAAATTCTTGTGTATTGGTCATGCCGTGATTCCTTTGGAGGTTAAAACAAAACTTCCAGGCCAGAAGCCTTGGGGCTGTTCCGCAGGGCTGTGAGTTCGTTACTCATAGCGAACCAGTGCGCCGCAGCGATGCAAGTAATACATACTCGGCTTGGCATCAATCAGAATGCGCATATCTCTCTTAACGGTGGCGTCAGTGGTTTTTATGCCCGTTTCGATAAAGATGTGGCGTTTCAATACGTGCGCTCGCAACGGCTGTCCCTTGCGCTGTGCCGCGATACGTTTAATGGAGGCGCGGCGGCGGTCGGCAATGCTAGCTGAGGTCATGTCGCTTTCCTTTGTGTGCTTTCGATGATTCCTATAATAGGAATGTATTGCACGTAATGCAATGTCTGCGGGCACAAAAAAACCGCTCCTTTTGGGCGGCTTTTCGTAAGTCATTGATTTATTTAACATAATCCTTATTATGTGAACTTGGCGAGCCGCCTAAAAGGTAGACACTCGCATAGCCTCAAGGGCTTCATTCGTGGCTTTCAGGGCTTCGCCTTCCATATTACGCATGGTTAAGACTGCATCGTCTGACAGCCCGCTATCCTGTATCTTGGATAACTCAATCAAAGTAAAAAAATCGCGCATACTATCAGCCATTTCTCCTGACTCTCTTTTTTCTGCAGCGCATTTAAGCTCGCGCAACCGTTGAGCAGTCACATCTAGGATAGTTTTTTCAAGTTTCATGCTGGGTTTCCCTTTTAGTGAATTTCTGCCAGCCGCGTAAGCTGTGACTCTTCTTCGGCTTTCATTTCCGCTTTAACGGATTGTACGGTGCTGGGGCTGGCGTCGGCTAGCGAGGCTGTCTTGCGGATTGAGAAGCCAGCTCCCAGTAGATCGCGTATTTTCTGGCGTTTAGCGGTGTCCTTGGTGCGACCCTTGAACTTGCCTTCCGCTTTCGCCTTTTCAATGCCTTGCTGCTGACGTTCGCGGCGCTGCTCATAATCCTTGCGCGCGATGGCCGCCATCATGTCCAGCATCATCGAATTGACCGCATCCAGCATCCGGGCAGTAAATTCATCGTTGTGGGATTCGCTAAGCGCTGCATGACTGGTCGGCAGGTCGGTGGCCACGATCCTTAGTCCCTTGTCGTCAATTTCCCGGCGTAGGCGTTCCCAGTCAGCCACGGGCATGCGTGATAGTCGGTCGATACTTTCCACTAGGATAACGTCTCCCGGCTGGGCATCACTCAGTAGGCGACGAAGCTCGACGCGGTTGGCGTTGGCACCGCTATCGTTCTCGACATAGCGGCAGGCAATCTTTTGACTATGCTGAGCGGCGAAGCTATCCAGCATCTTTGCCGCCCGCATGGAGTCCTGGTCAGTGGTCGAGGCGCGAAGGTAAGCGCGAATGAACATAGATTATCCTAGTGTGTGGTTTTGATGTACTGAATAGTGCCTGTGTGGTTATAAGTCTGTCAAACTAAAAAACCGCACACTTTAGCGACTGGCTAGAGTGTGCGGCTTACGGTATACCCTATTTATTATAGACTAATAGCTAAGGGAGCCTCTGATACTCCTGCCAACTCATCATCGAACCCGCCTCCCTCACCTGCCAGCTTTTTCCCAGCCATGACAGAGAACGCAGTAACTCTACTCCTTCCGGCTCACCATCCTCTTCAACTACCACGCGCCTAGCTGGCAGCGTAGGCACCAGCACGCCGTCGCCGTTATCGTAAAAAGCTACGTACTCAGTTGTATAACTCGGAATCAGCGCTTCTCTTACGATGTTCAGCAGCTTTAGCGCCAGCTTGGCCAGTAAATTCACCTGCATGCTATACCCCTTTCTTCTCGGCCTCTTTAGCCGCGTGAATATCAGCCACTTCTGAATGGCGCTCTTCTAACCAGGCGTCCTCTCCTGCTACCTCTTTCTCGTACTCTTCGGAAAGAGCATCCAGCTCTTCGTCTGTCATGCCGCCTTCCGGCTCCGGTGGCTCAATCAGCGCAAGTTCGGCGCGTATCTTCTGTTGCAGCGTGAACGGCAGCTCTAACCCGTGTTTCTCAATTTCCCAGCCGGTGTCTATCGAACTCCACCCCTCATCTTCCGATTGCTGCAGGATGCGACCGCGCAGCTTCACCGCTTCATCGGCAGTCAGCCCGATTCGGCGGCTCAGTTGGTCGTGTACCTGCTGCAACCAGGCCAGTCGGCGCGTTAAGCGATCCTCTTGGGCCTCAAAGTCAGGCTTCACCCGCTTTTCCGAAGTCTCACGCCCCATGGGGCTAGTCTTTTCGGTCACCTCAGTCAGGTCGTAGTCGTCTGACGTGATCTCGTTGTACTCGTTTCGAGCGTCCCATTCGGCGCTCTTGCGAGTGACCATCATCAAGCGCCCCTTGGTTAGGCGTATCTCATCCTCAAGGCTACGAATGTCTTCCCGGCCATAGGTGTTTAGCTCCTGCTCAATGTCAGGAGGTAATGCTCCTGCATAGGCACCGTGCTTTAGAGCGCGCTGGTTGCCCTTCTCGGCGGGAATCAGGTTGGCCCACCCCTTATTCCATTGTTTTTCGCCTTGTTCCTCACCCCCTGCCGGGGAGGCTGGCTTACCAGGGGCCGGGGGCGATTCTTTTTCAATCCAGTCGCCGTCCTTAGCGGGCTTGGCTTTGCTTTCCCCCTTCGCTTGTCCTGCCCCTTGTCCCTGTCCCTGCTTTTTATGTCCCTGTCCCTGATCCTTGTCCTTGTTTAGCTTTGATGACCAATTGCGCGCCGTCTTATAGGCGACGCCCTCGCTCTCAGCAAAGTCAGCCAGGGATATACTGGAACGCTCAAAGCGCTTAAAGAAGTCGACCCAAAACTCACGGCCACGCTTCGCACTCATTGGGAACCCCCCAGCGCTGACCAATCAGAGACGACGCCTGGCTCAAAGCAGTACCAGCCGTTTTTCCATCCACCTTCACCAGCCATTCGGACTGACCAGTAAGCTATCGGTCTCTTCCAGCTGGGCACGCCTGGCGTAATTTTTAATAGGTCATAAAACAGTGAATCCCACCATGCTTTGGGCAAGAACCCGCTCTTACCTCCATGGCTATAGCCCCAATCATGGGGCAGGCTAGCCAGCATCAAGCCTCCATGAGGAGGCATGACTGTCCATAGAATGCGCGGCGTACTCGCAAAGTCGGTCACGTACCCTTCCGGCACTTCAATCGTGCGACCATCACGGGCACGAAACTGACCAGTACCCACAGTGATAAACATCGGGTTAGCCGAAGTAATCCACGCTGGCCGGGGGCCGTAGTACGGCACTACAGCAGGCATCTTCAACACGCTCGCCTGCTTAAAGTTCGTCTTCATACGCAAGCACCTCACCACTCACCAAAGCATGCGCTGCACACAGGTCAGGGAGCGTAAGCCCTGCTCGTCGCGCCAAAAGTCGCCCCGCTGCTCGCACCGCCTCATCCGTAGCGATACAGTAATGAGCGATACCGTCCCCCAACTGATAGCCATCATCTAAAGGGGTCTCCCCAACATGAGCACAACCCGCTAGCATCGCTAGCGGGACAGCCATCACCAAGCCTTTCAAAAAGCCCATGCAACATATCCCCCATAGAGGTCATCAACTGAGGTCATGGTGGTGTTGCCAATCTCATAGAACCCGCCCACCGTCACCGCCGCCAACACCGGATAACCGACAGAAACCTTCAAGCCTGTCTGCTTAAAGCCTTCCTGCCACTTATTCCCATGCAGCACCCCACCCTTAATTTCCCAAACATCAGTAGGGGCGGTGAACATCACGCTAGTCAGAAAACGGTCATCATCTCCAACAAATTCAGCCGACCAGTTACGCCAGGTGTAACCGGCACCCACCATCACCCGGTCTTCAATTTCAGGACGCGGATGGTCATAAGCGCCAGCATGTACCACGGCATAAGCATCCCCGATCACGCCGACACGTACTTCTGCGGTATAACGCGACGTATCCACCCGGTTCTCAAATTCCCCCGCCGCCCCAGTTAGCGTGATAGAGCTATCTGCCACGGCGCTCATCGACAATGCTGACGCTGCAAGCGCCACGCCTGCACCCACAACTACTACGCATCGCTTAATGCTCATGCTGTCATTCCTTCCACTTTATTGACGTGCTGATGACGGTCGAAGGCATCTGCCATACGACCGTGATAGTTGTGCTCGGCATAAGCCGAACCGTTGTAAATCTCTGCGAAGGCATCCCAGTCGCGAGCAATCAACGCCTGGTGCAGTTCGGTATCGCCCTGGATGAAAGCGACGAACATATCGAGCTGCGCACCCTCAGACTCATTGGCTGCCGCTTCCATGGCTTCGGGGGAATCAAAGCCCAAGCGCTCATAGTGAAAGCCCATGATTTGAAACAAGCCCCAGGAGCACGACTGGATAGCCGAACCTGAATGAATGAATTTCGCGGCCTTTAAGCGATCATGCTCAGCCTCGTAGCCCTGATAGCCACCGCGATTGGGATTGACTAAGTTGGGGTATTTCGCACGCCACGGGTCAGGATTAATGCCCACTTGAATCAGCAGGCGACGCATCCAGTGACGCTCGAACAGAATTACCGGGCGTCCATCGGGTAAGAAGCCGCTACCGTTCGACTCCACTTCCTGCACTGCCATTACCTCAGCAACGCCCGTTCCCAGTGTCTTAGCCGCCCGCTCAATATCGCTTTGCCCTAGCAGCTTGGTGACATCCAAGCCTTCGAGTGCTGATAAGGTTTTAGGCCCGACGATCCCATCGGCCACAATGTCATGGGCCTTCTGAAACTTACGGACGGCTCGCTCAGTAGCAGGCCCAAAGTCGCCATCCGGCTTCAATGAAGGGTCAACAGCTCTTAGCAAACGCTGCAATGACAGGACTGCCGGGTTGTTATCACCGAGCTTTAATACTTTCGGTCGTACTAATACTCGGTCGTACCAATTCAGCTCAGGCATGGTGCCCATCCTCCAAATGATGGGTACTGAAATGCACCACCCACGCCGAACTAGCGGCGCGGATAAGGTCAATCAGAAGGTGAGTGTCTGGCCCCAATCCCAAGCTCCAGGCAAGGATCAGCAACACCGCCGCAGGAAGCAGCAGCGAAGCACGGGATTGAGAAGGGCCATTAAGGAAAGCGTTGGCCAGCATGAATGCCGCTAATGCGACACCGCCGCAGCCCGCTAGGTAGGTAAGGTTGCTCATTTAGCCCCCTTATCGTTGTCACCGGGGCCGCCCAATATCTGCGATACCCGGTTGTTCATGATCTGTTCAGCGCGTTCGAGCATTTTTCCGCCCGCCAGTCCAGACAACGCCACAAGCGCCGCAGACAACGGTTCATTTACTGCATAAGCGCGGCAAAGGTAGAACATGACGATCCCGGCGAGAACACTGGTGCTCATTTCGCCGGTAAAGATGATTAAGCGGAACTTTCGCCCGGCTCTTAAAAAGCGCTGGTAATAACTGACAAACCCGCCCCAGAGCGCCAGGCCGGAAAAGCCCGCCAACTGAAACAAGGTCGTGTAGTTATTGGGGTCTTGACTGGACATGGCCGCCTCAAGAGTTAGTGGTGCTGCCAAGCCTTAGCGGCGTCCATCCCAAACCCAGCCACCCAATACAGCGGTGGCCACAACTGCCCGAAGCCAGTCAGTCCAAAGGGCCGGATGCCATTCCCAGGTGTAAAAAGCCGCGATGCCATAGAAAACAGCCGTGAACATAAGCAGGGAAAGGATCATCGTCGGGATTTTCTGCCACATGACTTAACCTCACAGGTAAATACAGGGCAGATTGTAACGCTTTTTTACCTAATAAGATAAAAAGTAACCGTCTGAGGTATTTTTTTACAAAATAAATTCGCAAGTAAACCTTTGCGGGGATTTTAGGTTTACGTTGGAGGTAAGAAGGAATGGGGCAGGATAAAGTGTGTAACCTTGGGCAAGGTTACATGGCAAGGTTACATGGCCGAAAAAAGCCATTAAATACGGGAGGTTATATCACGACGAAGGGGCTACTCATGCAACCTGTGTAACCTGTTTCTTAGGAGGCTGCTTACCTCTAAATAATACCCCCTGTTTTTAAGGCCTATTGTATTATTTATTATTAGAACAAAGTTAAAACCCTTTTTAGGTTACATAGGTTACATAGAGCTATATAAGTGGCTGTTTTTAAGTGGCTTTTTAGGGTATGTAACCTCCCGATTTTTGATATATGAGGTTACATAGGTTACGCAGGTTACATGGCTCGGCGCTCAGCCACCGGGCGGCCTTGATTCTAAAACCTAATGGGTCGTGCTATCCTCGCAGTGCGCTTTTTGTGCCGGGTTTAGGGTGTGGAAATAAAACACCCTTAAAAGGGGAATACCCACCAGGGTGCGTGTGCGCCCCGATTGATGCCCGGCGCAAAAAACGCGCCATATTGATCTAAGTCACCCTAAGTTCCTGTTACATTGCCGATTTACCTGTAATGCAATACGATAACGCCAAGATTAGTTAAGATATTATGAATAAGGCGTACTAATGGATTTGGAAACTTACCGTACTACGGTGAAGAAGATTGGCCCGACCGAGGCCGCCAAGGAATTGGGCGTTTCTTATGTACGCTACTGGCGCTGGGAAAAAGGCAAGACAATGCCAACACTTAGCGCTCTAAAGAAAATCATGGAATGGAGCGGAGGCAAGGTGACGGCCAATGACTTTATTGACCAGAAATAACGCTGTAACCCGCTAAATATACGAGAAGCCGCCCACTGAGGCGGCTTTTTTGTGCGCAAAATGTTACCCGTGAGGTATTTCATGGGTTGATATATTACTTTTAAAGTAATAAATTAGCCCGACCTTCACTCACTCTGGGTAATAAGATGCTTTCAAAGAACATTATTCCTTACGTTATGCATACCCCTGTTCCAAGCGAGCCAGTCTTGCGCGAGGCCATGGAGGGTCGTCGCACAAACGCTCCACTAAGTGGCAGCTCAGCGCGCTCAGTCGGCTGGTGCAACGTTGTCGATAATGATCTGCTGTTGAGCGTGATTTTGGACAACAAAGCCTATTACTTAGTGGCCATGCTCCGGCGTGAGCGTCTGCTCCCCGCATCGGTGGTAAAAGAAGAGGTTGAAGAAAAAGTCGCGGCGATTGAGGCCCGTGAAGAGCGCAAGGTAACGCGGAAAGAGAAGACTGCCCTCAAAGAGCAAGTGACTGAGGCGTTACTGCCGCGCGCCTTTGTTCGTAGCCAGTGCTTTTACGCATGGATCGATGCCGCTGCTCAGCGCATCTTTGTTGACGCATCTAGCCGCCCTCGCGCCGAAGACTTATTAGACCTGTTGCGGGAGACGATTGGCAGCCTAAAAGTCACGCCACTTAACGTGCGCACTCTGCCTCATCGAGCAATGACCGATTGGGCTACCGAAGGCACTGAGTTGCCAAAAGGTTTAGGCCTTGGCAACTACATCGAACTGGAGTCAAAAGGCGACGACGGCACTATCACTGGGCGTAAAGTCGACCTTCATAGCTCGGATATCCAAGCAGCATTAGAAAGCGGGCGCATGGCTGAAAAGTTGGCTATCAAGGTAGATGGCGAGCTGTCAGCCACTCTGACAAGCGACTTGGCGTTGAAGACAATCACGATAGCCGATGCCCGCATCGAATCAAGTCACGTTGACGATATTGAAGACGCCCGCCAGCTATTCACTGCTGAGTTCATCATGACGCTCACAGCCGTTAGCGCTGCCTACAACCTCCTGGTAAGCGCGCTAGGTGGCGAGGCTGAATACAACCTCTCTATTGAAGGCGAATGCAGCACGAAAGACACCCAAGAAGCTGCCGCCGACCACCTCTATGAAGATGCTGTCGCCCACATCCGGGAGACCAAGCACCCCAGCATTAGCGCCCTACAGCGCCAATTCAAGATCGCTTATACCCGCGCCAGCGAAATCATGTTGCAGCTAGAACGCAACGGCATTGTTGGGCCGATTGATGAAAACGGTCGCCGTCACCTCCTGCAGCCAGCCGCATAGGAGCCTCCCCGTGGAACTACCAAGTGATGTTAAGCAATCGCTGGATCGCATGAAGAACGTTGCTGTTGTTGATGAGTTGCGCCGGGTGACTCAGGTATTGCAGCGAAACGAGCAGACCTTTGCAGCGCAGCTAGTAGCAAACCGTGCAGACAACCTAAGTAAAGCCATACGGGAGAAGACTCATGCCTAAACCTATCATCGTTACCCATCCAGTCACGGGCAAAGAAGTCAGTTTGAAGCAACTAGCAGAATCAGCAGGCCTTGTGCCGGTAACCGTCACGCGGCGCTACAACAAAGGCAAGCGTGGTGCTGACTTAATAGCTCCAATGTCTCAGCGCAGTAAAACGCTGAAAAAGAACAATGAAGTTCGTAAGGCTAAGCGCCAGAAAGGCACACGCCTAGCGTCTTACTCGCAACGTCTTGCCAGCGCGCCAAGCTTAGGTGACTTGGGCCGATTGAAGGAACAAATGGCATGAGCACTCAGGCGTGCCCCGCTACTGGGCGCACTCTATCGCTTTGCCCGCCGATGTTAGCGGTACAGCAAGCACTAGGGCAGGCCGCATGCGGCGTAGGAGGCGAAGCGGTCGCTGTGGCAGCGAGCGACACCGGCAGCGATGAAGCCGGTTTTTACCCGGCATGGCGCTCGTCTGCCTCCACCATTGTGGCCATGACTAGGAAGCCGCTACCCACAGTTGGCGCAGCGCGGCGCTTTATGCGTGAAACGATTGAGTACCAAGTCGCCAAGATAATGCAAGAGATTGCCTGACCACCTCAGAAGGAACCCTCATGACTTACGAACAGTGGCGCACTAGCTACCAAGATAGCGAGCAGGCCGCACGGGCAGCCTTTGCTATGGCCGTCGAGCATTTAAATAGTCGCGGCTTTTTGGCGTTAGAGCTGGTTGAGAAAGACGAAGCAATTCAAATGGCGCGTAGCGTTCTGCAAATGGCCGAAGAACCCGACCTCGAAAATCCCGACCCAGAAGACTTGGCCAACTTAAACGCGGCTATTTCTGAGGCGCTAGGGCTGCTGGATAAAGCAGTGCTTATAAGCGCCAGCAAAGCCGCGCCTGCCGCCAAGCCCGCCAGCAAAGGCATGGATCACGACTATGCCAAGAAGAAACTCGCCACCTTATTGCGCGACGTAGGCAACTTTAACGGCGATGAATTTTGGCGGGAAATGTCACGCTTGGCATCCGGTGCCACCGGCAGGGATCACGCCGAAGCGCTGGAAAAACAGCTCAACCGTTACAAACAAGCAGAGATGACCTGGGAGCAAACCATGATGCGCCTATTAGGCGTGGATGGTGTGAAGGATGCCGAACGCGAGATTGCCGCCCTACAGAGTCGCGTGAGTATTGTAGGGCGCAACATGAGGCGCGTGGCGGAGCTTGCCAAAGCTCAGCAGGAGTGGATTGACGCGGTGCCCGACAGCGTTGAGTTGCCAACGATGCCGGGCTATAGCCGTGATTGGGCTGATAATGTGGTTGTCGACGCTAGCGCTTCCCTTCCGCTATCCGATCACCCTGATTTTTATCGGCACAAACAAGTCCAAGATCGCTTTATCACTCAGCTGCGCGAGGCCAACCGCCAGCGCCAAGCGCAGATTGAGCAGCTAACAGCTCAGCTGCTAACGGCTCGCAACGTCCACTACGACGCCTACTGGAATAACGACGACCGTGTACACGCCATGGAGTCAGCGCTGGATAGCCCGCCTTTAATAACACTCCTAGCCAGCCGTGATGAAGAGAACTTTCGCAAGGGCTTCTGGCATGGCTTTGAGCGCGCCCGGATGCGACCTGACGAACACAACATTCTCAACGAGTGGGAAGAAGTACGAGCGCTGCGTGGTTTTGCGGAGGCAACGTCATGAGCCTAGAAACCGACGCCCTCGCCTTTCAGCAGCGCAGCCCCAACGAATCCGTATCCGCTTTTGCATGCCGCTATCCGGGGCAGTATGGCGAGGCAGCTGCGGTACTGCGAGCAGTCAGGAAAGCTGAGCGTGAAAAAGCGGAAGGAGAAGAAGCCTAATGAGTGATTTTAAGCGTGAAGAACGTTACATCGTCGTCAAGATCAGCGATTTCCACCCCGAGCAAGAGCAAACTATACGTGATCGACTGAACATTTTTGGCGTCCCCACCCGCGAATGCGTCGTCGTCGAGCACGACTGGCCTATCTACGAGCAGGTGTGGGACATGGTGCAGCGGATGGTGGAAGGTCGAGAACAATCAGAACTTGATCCAAAAATGCTAAATCATTTCACATGCGAGCGAGTGGATAACGCGGGAGGGACGCCTGGCTTTACCCTTTTCATGACGAAAATGGGCGCAAGTCACACATACCAGCTTTACCAGAACGAAGCCGAAGCGCTCCACTTTAATTTAGGCAAAGCGCTTGGCATTAACCCTGATGCTAATCTCGCCCGCATTGCCGAGCTTGAGGAACGCGAGCAGGCGCTGGCAGCGCATGTGGAGCGGCTTAGCGAGCTACTTAAGCCGTTAGCCGGAGACAACTTAGCCGGTGCCGGTGAGTATGTTACCAAGGTGGTCTATGCCTTGTGGGATAGCCCCAAAACCTCCCTCGCCCACCGCGATGCAGACACTATTGCCTCTCTCACCTTCCCCACCATGCTCCGAAAAATGTGGAGTGGTGGCGAAGTGCAGCAGTGGCTGAATGAGCAGGCGTTAGAGAAGCGTCGCCAAGCCGAAGGAGGTGCGTGATGCACTTTGAAAAATTACGCACCGCGCTGGCGCTAAAAATCGCCCCATGGATAGTGCCCGAAACGGCTCTTCAAGAAATGAAGTTGGTGCTGGATGCTGCGCCGAAAAGTGAGCGCGATTCTCACACCCATACCCTTATCAAGACCCTGATTGCCTCATACCGCAATCAGGCTAAGAAGGCTAAACAATGAAGCAATTCGCCAAGCTATTCAACGACACGCCTCACGGTCAAATATTGGTCAAGCTGGGCACCTCGCATGACGAAGACGGCCCGGAAGTGCGGTTCTTCTTTTACCCGCCAGGGCTGGGCGAGTGCTCTATAGCCTTGGCCTTTGAAGACACCGATGCCGGTTGGTGGCAAGCAGAGCAAGCCATTGAAAGGGTCGATGAACAAACGGCTATCGGTGTCATTGGCTCAAGCCCCGGAAACTTCATTCGAGACTTTCAGGCGAGCATCGGCCTCGACCCTGACTCTACGGCCCTGGATGGCGATGACGTTGCCAAGGCTGACTACCTTGAGATTCAGCAGCAGCTAGACGAATTGAAGTCACTTTACTTTAAGCGTGGCCAGCACATCGAGACGCTTGAGCTTCGTGAAAAAGTGCTTACCGCGCATATTGAGCGTTTTTCATCCCTCAATAAAGAGGCGTTCGAGGGCGGTAAGGATGGCGATTACAACTGGGAAGACTGGAACGCCCGCATGCGTGACTGTCTGGCAGAGGAACCCGTGGCCAGCTATGGCCGTTATGAAGCGAGCGTGCTGAAAAAGTGGGCAGACCAGTTGCTAGACAACAGCAGTGTCGCTCAAGAAAACGGCTATCTAAGCACCGCCGAAGGCATGAGAGATGCTGCCGACGTGCTGTACTCAGAAGCAGAGAAGCTGGAGCGCCGCGCGAAAGCTAGCCAGGCCGAAGGTGATGCCCAATGACCGCAAACACCTGGCCAGGCGGCCAGCGCCACGCGATGGATCAAAGCGCTCATTCCGCATGGAACGCCAACAACTACCCCGGAACTTTGCAGCTATGCAGTAGGTGTGAAGAGCCTACCGGGCGCTGCGAGGAAGACAGTATTTACGCCGAAGGTGGCGATGAAGCTGGCCCGCTATGCGAGCAGTGCTGGGAGCTGATACGACCCATTGAAGGAGAGCAGCAATGTTCCAGCGAATCCTAAAGCCCATAACGATCTTCGCCTATGCCCTGGCAGTTGCATCCAAGGGCAACCCGGTGCGCGCCACTATTGCGGTAATGCTCTATTGGGCCATGTTCATTTTTGTCGAAGCAGGCATTGAAGAACTGATATGGGGAGAGCGCTTCGATCACTGGCTAGACCCCATCTTTTCCATCTGCTTTATCGCTTTTGCTGCCCATGCAGTTTGGCAGTGCGCGATAGTCCAGACCATCAAGAAAGAAGAGGCGCGCAATGAACCTTGATCATATTCCCAGCTACCAAGACTGCCTACTGATTCATCAAGATGGCAGCGAGCGTGTCGGTCGCCTCGGTTATCAGCGGGCAACGTGGAATCTGGCCACTTACACCGGCACCAACAAGTACGGCACTTGCTGGCCACTAAAAGAGGTGGTCAACGCCATTCCGATCGGCACCAGCCATAAGGATTTTCAAGCGCTTTATATGGGTGTTTTTGAGCCAGCGCCCGACGTTATCGCACCTGGTGTTCCGGTAAAAACGCCCCACGGTATAGGTGAAGTGGAAGGCCTGCACTCCAATGTCGCCGGGAGTCGCGACTGGTGGGTGAAGCACGTTGACGGCCTGCGCCGCTGGTATGCAGAGCACAACCTGACCGCCCTGTATGAATCAAAAAGGAAGCGTAACCATGGCACAGATTGAACGCGCGGGCCGCGTTACCTTTGGCGACGCCCGTTTTGATGTATGGGAAGAACCAGGTGAGAGAGTGATGGGTGCTTGGGAGCAGCGTTTCAAGAAGGACGTATTTAAGCGCATCGTTCAGCAATTTAACCGCTTGGGCTGGGAGGTCGGCCCTCAAGAGCACATTTTTACTGGCAACAACTCCCGTTTTTGCCGTAAAGGCGACCTTAAAGCCGATCTTCGCTTGTGTGGGCGGCATATTGAAATTCTGTTCTTTCAGTCGATCAACTGCCCTACTCGGCCCGACGACGAAGGTCGCTACGAGCGGGATAAAGAGCAGTGCATGCCCTATCTGTTGCGCCTTGAAATGCAGCGCACGCGCAACCGTCTGCGTGACTATCTGTGTGGTGTGTTTACGGATTATGAGTTTACGGATGAAGAAAAGGGGCGATTGGCCAAGCGTGGCCCCGGCAAGATGACGGCTATTGAATGGGTAGAGAATGCCAATCGTAACAGCGGCCATTACAGTGAAGCGCTTGGTCATGCCCCTATCGGGATGACCATCAATGCCAAGTCAGCTGACGGCGGTGAAATCACCCACGGTGCCCGCGTCTACGCCATCGACTACCGCTACCGGGTCGTGGTCGGCACGGCTTACTACAACCTTAACAATATGTGGTGGGTAGTCACCGGCAAGTACGGCCTGATCAACGTTCACAGTGGTGCGATTTACCTTTCCTCTCCTGGCGATATCAGGCGCAAGCGCAATGCCAGGTGTCGCCGTCAACGCTTGGAGAAAGAGCTGAGTAGCGCCATCAAGTCCATGAATTTTAAGCGCGCCCAAGTGCTGAAAGAGATCCTTTTTCCGGTCGATGAAGAGCTTTATCTGATATGGCACAAGGGCCATTCATCGTGGTACGGCTCCGATTTTAGCGGCTACAGCAATAGCATTAACGACGCAGGCAAGTACACGCGCGCAGAGCTAGGCCGCTACGCCACAGAAAACGAATTAACCAAGCCAGTACCGCTAAGCAAGGCGGCATAAAGGGAGAAAGCACATGGCCAAACTTACCAAAGCAGAAGCCGCCTGGTTGAAGAAGTTGCAGGCGGTGATTGATGAATGCCCCAGTAAACGCTTGGCAGCGTTCACAGTAGGCGATGCTCGAATAACGCTTTATGACGGTTCAAATCAGGCGCAAATACTGGCTATCCAAGACGCTAACCCCAGTGAAGAGTTTGGTAATGCCGTCGAGGCTGCCGATGCAACGCTGGCTCATGTGCCTTTCCCCTTTCAAATTCATTCAGTTGCCGGATAACGCCATGATCGACCTAGACGCACCAAATGATTACACCGCCTATCAGGGTGAAGTAGACACCGCTTGGCTGCGCCAGCGCATTGACCATGCCATGAATAACGTTAGCGACTTGGTGATGAGCGCCAGCCAAATGGCCGATCTGTGCCAGGCGATGGAAGAGCGCGACGCCATGAAGGCGCGCATGGACGCACGCTGGGCAGGAGAAGGCTACAAAGTCAGTCTGGACGAGCTAGGGCGCCGTGCGGCTAGTGTCCCGCGCGGGCCATACGTCGCAAAGGTGACAAACGGCGGTACCGACATTGAGGCCAAGCCTACTGATACGCAGATAGCGCTTGTGGAGCACGATGACGACGACACCGAGGCGCTTGCCATCGCCCACTACTTGGAAGCACTTGACCCCGGCGCAGTGCTTAGCCTGGTCGAGCGCTGGCGTGATGCAGAGTATTTGCAGGCTGAGCGCGATGCTTTGCGGGATATGGCTGATGATTACCGTTCCGGGCTGGAATTGATTGCTGCAGCGTTAGGCACCCCCAAAGAGCCGCACCAGGGCTTTTGCATCCATATCATTGAACGGGCGGGAGAGTTGAACGCGCGCGCGGCAAGCCTAAACGCCAAGCTGCAATGCGTGCATGATGAGCTTTATGGGAAAGGCTTTGAAGTGGCCAATTACCACCTAAACGGCGAGCTTGAGCGGCTAGACAACTGGTTTGAAGAGAACGACTGGGAGCCAATTGAACTAGACAAGCCTGAGATTGCTATTTGTCCTGAGTGCTTCATCGTTCAGCTAAAGAGCAAGGGTGAGTGTTCTTGTGGAGCAGGCATCCCAGGCGATGATCTTAGCGAGGCCAATCTTTACCCCCGCGAGCGCGCCGCAGCCTTGCAGTGGGTAGCTGACAAAGGCCTAAGCCACCAAGACCTGCCCCCTATGATTGAGCGCCTAACCGCCATTGCAGACGGTAAGCGCCAGCCCTGCCAACTGCTGGGCATGATGTGCCGTGGCTGCCCGGACTGCATGGGCGTTGTGGAGTCGGGATTATGAGCAACCGAATCATAGAGCGCATCAAGAAGTGCCTGGCGCACGCCAATAACAGCAATCCCCATGAGCGAGCCACTGCGTTACGCCAGGCGCAAAACCTTATGGCCAAGCATGGCCTTACGGATATGGATATAACCCTTAGCGAGGTGAGAACGGAGCTGAAAGCCACTGGAGCCGGTAAGAAAATGCCTGCCTATATAGGCGTGTTAGGAACGATGGTGGCCGAAGCGTTTGGGGCAAAGATGATATGCCGCAATCTGTACAAAAGTGGTCGCTGGGTTGGGCATATTGAGTTTTACGGCATAGGCGAAGTGGCCGAGGTGAGCGGGTACGCATTTGATGTGTTGCGCCGTCAACTAAAGCGCGACCGTGACGCCTACCTGGCGTCACTCGACAAGCGACTCAAGCGCTCCACCAAAACTCGCCGGGGCGACGTTTATGCCGTGGGCTGGGTGCTGACGGCTGGCGAGCAAATCAAGCCCCGAGAGCGTAGTGAGAAAGAGTCCAGCGTGATGGCAGCCTATGAGAAAGAGCGTTGGCCAACGCCATTGAACGACGCCAAGGTTATCAACCGGGCTTCCAAGCTCCAGCGCAACGACCACGGCGCATTGCTTACCGGGATAGGTGACGGCAAGAAAGTTCAATTCTACCAAGGCGTAAATGCTTCTGAGCGAGCGCAACTTACCTCCCCCTGAGCAGCTGCATGATGATCCTATAATAGGAAAGCCCGCCGAGTGCGGGTTTTTTTTTGCGTGAAACATAGCGCGCATATTTCATTTAGGGTAAATTTACTTTCAAGGTAATTATTTAAGCGTGTTGGCCGAGTGCGTTTAAGTGCCCCCTTGTACCCATAATCGTGATTCTTGTCCGCGTAGGAGAGGGTTAGCACAATCGAGCAAGCCAGGGTTTTTTACGCTCCTTTGGGTGGTTGGGAGTGGTCTTTCTCCCCAAGTGCCAGTCTTCCTGTGCTGGTGGCGACATTGCAGGGCCGGTGCTGACAGCGGAATCTGTCAGACTTAATGCAAGGCACCTGCTAGCGGCTTAGCAGGTATCGAAAAGAGGGTGGCTAGTCAGGGAACACCAGCCGAAAGGCGAGCCAGGAGCACCCACCGCCCTCTTTTCGATACGGTTGCCATGCTGTATCGACTCCTTGTTGAATCGTCAGAGCAGTACCGATCCCACCGAGGCCACGGTGGGCATCGGCAAAGGTTTCGCGTCACTGAAATTGTGTGGTCTAAAGGCGGAAGGCCGCTGATTAAGGGCACGGTGCCGGAATCTTTGCCGATGCGATGAGTGCGTAGGCCGATGCGCTAAAACGTGAGGGAGTGTCCCGAAAGGGTACGTAGTAATCAACCTATGCCGGAAGAACGCGGTACCGGCCATCGCATCAAACTACCCAGCGTAAGCTCATGGGTGAACGAGTGGAGCGGATGCAACGCCGCTGACTGCCATGAAAGCATGGCCCAAGCCTATTCTAATGGGTGGGCATCGGGAAGTGTTTTGCGTGTATCCAACGATATTGGGTTGGGAGTTTCAACAGCAATGCTAGGAAGTGATCGAGGCCGTTCGTGCGAATACCACGGTAGTGACCACTAGGCCCGCTGAAATATCGAAGCCCACTAGCCAAACAAAACATTTCACCGATGAGCGCCCCGCCCCCCTTTCTTTCAACGTTGGCACTGCGAGAGAAATGGGGTGCTCTATCACTGCTTAAAAATTCTTCAGCTTACAGTTGAAGAATACACAGATTGTGTTAATTTCCATGTTAGGTGATAACCCATCAGGTAATGACCTATCAGGCATAGGGCGCGCCAACGTCCTATGCCACTTAAAGGGCGCTGCAACGCCCTTAGCTACTTAAAAGGGCTGGAGTCTATGACTCTGGCCCTTTTTCGATTCAAAGGCTGCGCCGCTATATTGGAAAGCGTTCTGATTTTCTGTGCCCAAAAAAAAGCCCCACCGAAGTGGGGAAAGGCTTGGCAGAAAAGGTGCTGTTAATCCATTGGGGGTTGTGGGGCGCTTTTGTAGCGAAACAGAGGGGGCGGCATAGGGTAAACGTTCCCTTTCCCGCTCCGGCGCGCTTTGGTGCCTGTGAGCTTTTGCAGAAAGGTGCTAGCCACGGTTGCCTGGCTGTGACTCGGTTTCTCAATCCCTGCATGTATGAGCACTTGAGTGGCAGTCATATCACTACCCTTCGAGCGGTCATATTGGTAACGAGGCATGCCGCTGTCGTCATAAGTGACGTTCACATCAAATGCATTCACTATCATTTCTTCCAGCGGATTGACCTGCTCATAACGGGTATTGCTGCCGTTGAGCATGGCTTGCTCGCTATCATCCAGGTAGTGTTTGTAACCGTTGCGGTAGAGGTGCATGGCCTGCGCCCATACTTGCTGCATGTCGACGTTGTGTTTGCTGTTCAGCGCTACCACTTCGAGCGTCCACCAACGGCTGTTGCCCGTAGAGTCTTGCAAGAAGTTTGTTTCGTTGACCGAAGCAAACAGCGCAGTACGGCGCGGGTAAATACTATCTTTACGGTCGTAGGGGCGGCGCAACTGATCGTTCTTGCGAGTGATAAACGCCTTTAGCCGCGCTATGTCCGATTTGCGAAACGTCGCGTCTAATTCACCAAGCTCGACAAGCCAGTGCCCTAGCACCGTAGTGACAGAATCCTTGTCTGCAGGGTCGAGGTGTAAGCCGTCGGCCACGCAATCGTGAAGGCCTGACGACTCCGGCACTAGCGAGCGAAACCAGCTGGTTTTTCCCAAGTCTTGGTTGCCTGCGAATACGAGCACTGACTTAGACCACACGCTACCCTCATTGCCAGCTAACGCCGCCGCCCCTACAAGCCATTTAGTCAGCAGTATTTGCGCCAGCAATTGGTTTTGCCCTGGGGCTAGCTGAATGGTCTGAAATAGCTCTCCAATGGGATCGCGGGATTGGTCATAAGGAACTGAGTCGATCCAGTCCATAACCGGGTTGTAGCGGTCTTGATCGGCTACCAACTTAACGTAAGAGTCTACATCGGCAGATGGTAGCTCGTTGCGGGCGCAAAGCCCCTTGATAAGTGCCAGCGATGCGTTGCCTTGGTTGTCTACGCTAAAGTCTTGGCCTGGCACCTTAACAATCACGTCTTTGCTGATTTTGTTATAGCGCACTTTGACGCCGTACTGGTTTAGCATCCAGTGCAGATTTTCCGGCGTGGCCAATGGCTTGCCAGGGCTGGTACGCTTCTGCATCGGCCAATTAAACTCGTTGACGATATCGCCCGCTTCGTTAACGTCGAGCGCGTACTGCTCGCCGTCACTGCCCTGCTCGCTAACCTCCTGGGCGTATTCAGGATCGTGGTGCAGTCGCCAATAGTGAACAGCTTTGCCGTACTGTTCCTCTACCTGGCGTTTAACTTCTTCCTCGCCTTGGCGTTGGCGTAGATCGTCAAAGTCGAGCTTCTTATCATCGTCGCTGGTCGGCAGCAAATAAGGGATACGAAAGTCTTTTTTCAGACTTTCAGCTTTTGCCAGACCGGGATTACCCGGCGTTCCTTGGTCGTTATCAGCAGCATTAATGATGGGTACGTTGGGGTACTTCTCCCCCATGGCGCTTGCAATCTCGCCTAAGTTGCCCGCATCAAAAGCGATGGCCACCGCTACGCTATCATCCCCAAACGCCTGGCACTGCAGCAGGGTCGCGCCGGTTGCATAGCCCTCAGTGACCACTATGGCATCTAGCGCTTGGCCTTTTTGCCAGTTTTCCGGCATCAGTGGCATGTAGCCAAGCTGCTTTTGGCCACCTATCAAAAAACGTTTACCGCCTGTTGCATCAATGCGTTGCAAGTTGATAAGGCCGCGTTGTAGCGGGTCGACGGAGTAAACGGGTAATAGTAGGTCGCCTGCAGAAACAATAATCGCGCGGTCTAACCATTCATGGCGGTTGAAGCTGTATAACCGCCCTCTTAGCTCACGGGTGGCAACGCGCACGCGTCCTAGCGGCCTTAGCCCCTGCTTGTTCAGCAAATAGCTGTGCGACTCTTCCGGGTCAATATCGCTCGCCGCTTGCCAAGCGAGGTCTGCCGCCTGGGCAGCGGCTAGATTGGCATCGCGCTTTAGCTGTTCATTCTCAATCGCCTGGCGTTGAGCCTCTTTGCGCGCCTCCTGGATTTTTTCACGATACGCGGCGTGGCGGTCAAGATCGACCACCACGTTGTCTTTATGGTTTTCAAACGACTTCCAGCACAAGTTGCGAGGCTTGAAATAGACGTTATCGAGTCGCTGCTTGAAACTGCCGAACGTGACTTCCGGCCAGACGGTTTCGTCCTTGTCGGTCGTCAAGTTGGCAATGTAATACTGGCGTTGGTCGCTTTCACCTGTGAGGTTTTTTAGGTAGTGGCGCTTGCCGTCAAGCACGAGGTCTACGCCATCAATGCTGGCTTCTACTCCGGCAGCGGCGGCTTGCAGCTCCGGCCAAAAGTGCCCAAGCATATCGAGCGGTTCGTGATGCGGTAGCGCCGCGACATAGTGCGCAAACGTCGATTTTCTGCCAGCCATGGTGCGTTTATGCCTTGTCGTCGTGGTACAGCGTTAGCGCCAGCGCTTCTTCGGGGCTGGTCGCTACGCCTGCGATAGCGCCGCGTTTTGTGAGCAATTCGAGGTGTCGGCGCTGCTTGTCGCTCGGCTTTTTGCCTGGGCGCTTGATTTCGATGCCGGTATAAATCGGCAGGGTTTGGCCCACATGGGCCGGGCGAATCAACTGGAACGTCATGCCAAACAAATCGGTAAAGCCGGGTGGCAAGCCGGTTTGAAAAGGGCGCGGCTCATAAATCGTAATGCTGCCGTCTGGATTGCGCTCAATCCTGTTGCCTGTCCATGCTTGGCCAACGTTGGCGCGCCAGTAAACGCCTCGCTTATGCTTGCTGAGTGCCAGGCGTGTATCGTTCTGTATTTGGTGCTCGCTAATAACGGTCAACGCTTGGCTCCTATGTCTTGATCGTAAACTTCTACCGGGGGTGCGGGAGGGAGCGCTGGCATACGCTGCCAGGAGCTAGGCCTGCCGCTGCGATATTTCCCCTGGTCAGCGGCTAGCTTTTGCTTCCATTTGACGTGCGCCCACTTGGGGTCATAGCCATACTTTTGAGCGACGAATTGCAGTTCGGGTAAGGACTTAGCGGCTTTGATGTCCGCTTCCTTCTGTCGCTTCTCACTACGTTTGCGCTCGACTTCTTGTAGCTTGCCTTCCGTTTCTTCCACCTCACGCTGCTTTGTTTCGTAAGGTTCCAGGCACTCTGGGCACTGGGGCGGGCCGGGGCGGTGAACATGGCCACACGCCTCGCACTGCTTGATAGGCGAGACAGTAGCACCGCCCCCTTTCTTCCCTTTCTTTTTTCCCTCCAGGCTCCATTCGCGTTCATCGTCAGGAAGCCCGTGGCGCTCGCTATTGCCTACATGGTCAAGGATTACTGCGTACTCTTTGCCCTTGGCAGGGCGTAGCGCGCGAGCTATCTGCTGAATCCAGAGGGCTTCCGACTGGGTAGCGCGTAGTGAAATGGCAACTTCAATAGCTGGGAGGTCGAATCCTTCGCTAACAAGATCGACGGTTACCAGCCCATGCAGATCGCCGCTAGAAAGCGCAGCAACTCGCTGGGCAACTAGGTCGCGTCCATCGGCGTCTTTTCCTTTGCCGCGCAACGTGCCATCAAGTACCGCGAACTTGTAACCCGCATCGCAGAAGCGCGCGCACACGTCTTCGGCGTGACGGCGGTTCATGCAGAAGACCACGGCGGGCCGTTGGTGTGCATGTTCGCGATAGTGCTCAATCGCATTGCCGGTAATCGTCGGCTTGTTGATGCGTTCGCTGGCTTCTTTTTTGTTGTAGTCGCCGCCGACCTTACCCACGCCGGTCATATCGACCTTTTTGCCGCCAGTAGGCGCGAACATTCTGTAGTCGCACAGATTGCCCCACTCCATTAGGTCGGCAGGGCTTGGGCCTTCCACAATGGCGTCGAAGTAACCACCGTGGCCAATGCCTAGTCCCTTGCCGTCCAGGCGGATAGGCGTGGCGGTCAAGCCCATCTTGAGCGAGCCAGGGTGGTGCTCTATGACTCTCCCCCACTGGCTACCCTCGGTAACGTGGTGGGCTTCGTCGGAGATAATCAAGTGTGGCTGCCAGATCATGGTGTGCATACGTTTTGCGTAGGTCTGCACGCTGGCCACTTGCACGCGATGTGCAAAGTCAGGACGCACGCCTGCGGCAATCAAGCCGTGCTTAACGCCGTAAGTGGTCAAAGCCGCTGAGAACTGGTCGGCTAGCTCTGAGCGATGCACTAAGATCAGCACGTTGCGCTTTTTGGCCACTGCCTGGTCAATCATGTAGCAGCTGGTAAACGTCTTACCGCCCCCAGCAGGCAGCACTAGAAGCGGTGCTTTAAATTTCTGACGGAATGCCGCGCGCACACCATTGACGGTGCTTTGCTGATACCCGCGCAAGTGTGCCCAGTTAGGGCTTTCGTCGTCGGTTTCGACGGGTATCGTCATCGCATAGAAGTGGCTCATCGGCACACCTCCAGGCACAACACGTCACACCACTGCCATAAGGGGTCACTGACAAGTGATAATCCCGCATGCACTGCTAGGGCGAATGCGATAGTAGCGGCGGCATGTGGCCATGAAGTGCGCTTCATTTTTTTCCGGTTACGTCTAAAGGATGCGTGGCGCGCGGGCCAATCCCCGCAAGATCGTTAGGCGTTACAGCGGCGTTGGAGAAGCGATAAATAGCGCGCCGGTTAGCGGCATTTGGTTCTTGCCCCTGCTCCCAGCGCCAGTACATCGCTGGTGGGATACCCAGCCAACGAGCGGCTTCATGTCCGCTCATGCCAGCAATTTGTGTACGGAATTGACTAAGTTGCACAACGGCCTCCTGTTACCCTAAACGAGAACATTACCTGAAAAGTAACAATTAAGGCAAGAAAGAAGGCTTGGAAAGGTTTTTTATTACCAATGGAACTAAATAAACCTAATAAGTTACTAAGTTAGGCTTGTATAACTTGAAAAGTAATACGATATTGTTGAAATAGAGGCGCGGCCCTCGATTGAGAGGAGTCGATTAGCAATTGGTATACGAAAACAATAAAAATCTGCAAACCGCCCAAGCGGCGACGACATAGACTTAAAGGAGAAGAGGTAGCATGGAATTAAGTATCAGAGAAACACGGGTAGCGGCGGGGTTGAAGGTGGGTGATCTTGCAGCGCGATTAGGCACAAGCGTGGCCAATATGAGTCGCTGGGAGCGGGAGCCGCAACGTGTAAATTTAGTGACGTTAGAGAAAATTGCTGCTGCGCTTAGTGTCCCGCCCGAAAGTCTAATTTCAAAAGGTAGCCAAGTCCCAGTGGGTCAGGTCAGTGGCGCGACAAAAACGTTAGTGGTCACTGTAAAGAGCCTGCAAGAGGGTAAGCCAGACTTTCCTTTTGACCGGAACTATCTGCTTACAATCACCAATCGTCCGCATACAGAGCTAGCATCAGGCATAGTCGTAGATGACGCTATGTTTCCTACATTAAGGATCGGAGATGCATTATTGATCGAGCCGTGCGAGAGAGTAGAACAACCCGGAATATACGCCTCAATGCGAGACGGCAAGTTGATGGTGCGCCGGATTATGGAGGGGTTGGATCAGGGAAGCATTAGCGTGATGACTGACAATGACAGCTACCCTGATTTTGAAGATGTAGAAGCAAGCCGGTTTCCAGTCACTGGGAGAGTGATCTGGATTGGCCGCTCATTTGGAGCGCCCGCATAACGCACATTCTGTAACGTTGACTCTCAGGTAATAAATGCTCTAGCATTACTCCACAAGTAATAAGAGGGCGGCCACAGGCTGCCCCTTTTTTGGCTTATACTGTTACCTCATGGGTAACTGTTACGTTAGGGGTAATGTTTTGGACAGCGCACAAGACGCAACAACGCCCAAAGAGCCGGGCATCTATGAAGGCCTCACGAATGCCGAGTACCACGCCGGGCCAGGCGTCTCAAAGTCGGGCCTCGACTTAGTAGACAAAAACCCCGCGACGTACCGCTATGTAAAAGACACCCCGGAAGAGCGCACCGAAACGCCGGACATGCGCATCGGCAGCGCCTTACATGCCGCCGTGTTAGAGCCTGAGCTGTTTGTGACGGAGTATTGCCGTGGATTGCGCCGTCAGGATGCTCCAGAGGCCGTTGACGACCGTGAAGAGCTGGTGGCCATGGTCGAAAAGCTCAATCAAGAGCGCATCGACGCCCACCCCCACGCTATCCGGGGAACGGATGAGCTGGTTGCCAAGATTCATGAGCTGAACAAGACGCGCAAGCCAAAGCTGCCGGTTAGCGGCAAGGCCGGTGACCTGATGAATCGCATCGTTGAAGAGATTCATGGCGGCGATGGCGAAGCGGCAACCGAACTTGAAGGCATGAAGGCTGGTGATCTAAAAGCCATCATTCAAGCCGAAAACGAGAAACGTGATGGTTTGCTCTCCCCTGGCGGCGACCGTAAGACGCTGGCTAAGCGGCTGAGTGAGAACGGCGTAGAAGTCGAACTATGGTCAGATATTTGTGAAGCGTTTGAGGCCGAGCACGGCGTCACCTACACGCTAGGCACCAGCGCTAGCCGTCACGATATGGCCGCGTGGCTGAATGCCAACGGCGTGAAAGTGACGCTGTGGTCGGACGTGGTGGATGAGTGGGCCGCGAACAACGGTCACCGCACGATTCTGAGCGACGCCGAATACACCCTTGTCATTGCCATGCGCGACGCGGTCATGGCCCACCCCGCCGCTGCTCGCATTATGCGCATGAAAGGCAAGGCCGAGCAGAGTGTCTACTGGCGTGACCCGGTAACCGGCGAGCTTTGCCGGATACGCCCGGACTGGTGGGTGCCTACCAGAGGCTTGATGGCGGACGTAAAAACCACCGACGACGCTAGCAAAGAGGGTTTTGCCAGGTCGATCAGTAAATGGCGTTACCACGTCCAGCACCCTTTCTACCTTGACGGCGCCAATGAAGCGATCCGCCAAGCGGGACTTACCCTCCCTGAGCAGCGCTACTTCGTGTTTATCGCGGTCGAGAAAAAGCCTCCGTTCAATGTGGGCGTTTACGTGCTGGGTGACGAATCCATTCAGGTAGGGCGTGACGAATACCGCGACAACCTCAACACCTACGCCGAATGCTTAGCCAGTGGTGACTGGCCCGGTTACAGCGACTCTATCGAAACCATTTCCCTTAACGACTGGTACATGCGCCGCATTCGCGAGCGCTTAGAAGCCGGTCAATTGGAGGCTTAACTATGTCTGTGATTCAGATTCGTAAATCAGAACGCAGCGGTGCGCGGTTAGTGATCGGCCTTGCCGGTATTAGCGGTTCAGGCAAAACCTATACCGCCCTGCAAGTTGCGTGGGGGCTAGCAGGCTTTGATTCTAGCAAAGTCGGCCTGCTGGACGCCGAGAACCGCCGTGGCTCGCTGTACGCCGACGCGCTCAAAGACGCGGATGGCCATGTTCACCAATTCATGATTGGCGACCTCTACCCTCCTTTCAGCCCTGACCGCTATGCGGAAGCCATTCACGCCTTCCAAAAAGCGGGCGTCGAGGTGCTAGTGGTCGACTCCACAACGCACGAATGGGAAGGCAGCGGCGGCTGTGAGGAAATTGCCCACAATACAAGTTCCAAAATGGCCGATTGGAAAAAAGCCAAGGCCGCGCACAAGCGCTTTATGAACGCGCTACTGCAAACCGATATGCACATCATTCCGTGCATCCGGGCGCGGGAAAAAATGGACTTTACTGATCCGAAAAAGCCGAAGTCGCTAGGCGTTCAACCGATTCAAGAAAAGAACTTCATGTTCGAAATGACGGCCAGCTTAATGATGTGGAACGAAGGCACCGCGCAACAAGTGCTCAAGTGCCCGGAAGAGCTAAAGCCCATCTTAGGTCGTGGTCAGGGTTACTTGACGGCTCAGGATGGCTACGCACTGCGCCAGTGGGTGGAAGGTGCCAGTAGTAACCAAACGCTAGATAAATGGCGTAACCGCTTGCAGTCGATCACTGAAAAGGGTGCGAAATACGTCAACGACGCATGGAGCAAGACGCCCGCTAAGGTACGCGAAGCGCTGGGTAATGATTTCTACGCGACTATCACTGCCAGCGCCAAGGCGTTTGATCAGCAACATCGTGATGAGCAAATCGCCAAAACAGGCAGCGGCGATGTAGACGACCTGAACAACATGCTAGGCGATGACGACAGCGATGCTAACGCCGGAGACGACGCTGTACCAGAAGAAGATACACCTCATCACCAAGACTACCCGGATGACCACGCAGACGCGGCCTATCAGGGAGCTGAGGGCGTGAACAGCGATGCGGATATGGACGCTCAAGCTGACGCCCAGCGGCAAGCAGAGACCCCTGAAATTTAATGCGATCAATCACCGCTCTACGGCGCTGGAATCAGCGCCGTGCCTACGCCGTCTGGCTGAGCGGTGAGCGGCACACGTTTGAAGTGCCACCACACCACCACCTGTACAGCGACGGTGAAGACTACGTAATTGGCTGCCATCAAACGCGCTGCGAAGTATGGCGGCAGCCAAAAACGACTATAGCCGTTGTGGAATTGAGAGACGAACGAATATGGCTGACGTAGCCGACTTAGCCGCTGAGCGGTGCGAAACAATTTTGCAAGCGGGATTGGCCCATCGAAAACCCACTGTGCGCTTACCCGCGTGCGGCGAGTGTCATTACTGCGGTGATGACGTAACGGGGGAGCGTATTTTTTGCGACTCAGTTTGTGCTCGCAAATGGAATCATGAGCAAGAGCGATTGAGAAGGAATGGACGATGAAAGCCATAGAGTACACCCCCTTAGCGATGACCACCGCCAGTCCTAGCGCTGGAGACCATGGTGTTAGTAGCGATTTAGTACATGCCGTGCTGGGTTTATGTGATGAAGCCAAAGAGCTGCTAGACGCTAAAACCGCAGAAAACGTCATAGAGGAGCTGGGCGACTTGTTGTGGTTCTGCGCCTTAGCCGACAGCACGTTAAAGCTGCAGCTTTTCGAGCGACACGCGGTAGAGCAAACCGAAGGCACAACACCGTTTGATATTGCAGCGGCCGCGCTTACGTTGTCGGGCCTGATTAAAAAGCCCTACGCATACGGCAAATCGCTACCGCTCACCAAGATTACCCATGAGCTATTGGTGATCGTGGCTGCGGTAGAGACGCTAGCGGATCGTTTGAACATGACACTCGCTGAGGTTATGGAGTTAAACCTTCTCAAGTTGAAGATGCGCTTCCCTGATCGCTTTAACTGTGCAGCGGCCATTTCACGCAACGCAGCGCATGAGCTGGCGCTATTTGAGCACTGGCAAACTGTGCTGCCGATCATACGTAAATCATCCGTCTGGTTTTTGTGCCAAGAAAGTGATCTTAACGACGCCAAGGCTTACTTGGGCGCTCACCACGCTGGCCAAGCTGATACGAAATTTCTCAAGCCAACGAACGTTAACCGCCCCGGCTACTGGCTGGCTTATGCCCTCCCCTCTCCCAAAAAGGCGCGCAAATAATGGCACGCGGTATCAATAAAGTAATTCTGATCGGCAACTTGGGCCAAGACCCAGAAGTTCGATTTACGCCTTCTGGGGCTGCTGTGGCCAATTTGAACATTGCCACCTCTGACTCATGGACTGATCGCCAAAGCGGTGAGCGACAAGAGCGTACTGAATGGCATCGTGTAGTGCTGTTCAATAAAACGGCTGAAATTGCCCAGCAATATCTAAAAAAAGGCGCAAAAGTCTACATTGAAGGCCGCCTACAGACCCGTAAATGGCAAGACCAAAACGGCCAAGATCGTTACAGCACGGAAATTGTTGCTAACGATATGCAGATGCTGGATAGCCGTGGCGGCGATTTCCAGGGTGGCCAGCAAGGCGGTCACGGTGGTCAGCCTCCCCAGCAAAACCAGCAGCGCTCACACCAGCAAAGCGCGCCCTCCTCGCCTCCACCGCAGCAAGGGAAAGCCCCAGACCCTAACGCCAACTACGGCGCGCCTGACCCCGGCAACTTTGACGATTTTGACGACGAAATACCTTTTAACTGAGGCCTCAGCGGGGCGTTCAAATACCGCACGTATTGTGAAAATACTCACTTAATTTAAGGGAAGTTTATGTCAGCGACAATTGAAACAAGTGCATTCCAAGCGGGGATACTAAAGTTGCTAGCGGCAGAAATAGGCGAATGGTCGATAGAGGAGGTTTTGAACAAAACCGAAGAGCTGCGCAAGCAGCTCGACCTTACCTGTGGCCAGCTTCAAGCCGCAGTGTGTGGTGCGAATGAGGTCGTAGTATTGATCGCTGGTGGCGTAGCCGACCGCGAAACGGTAATGGCGGCTAAGGTGCCCGTTGATCCTGATCAGCTAAGTGCTCGCGACCTTTTAACAGAGGCTATTCAGGGGGTTGGAAAGAGGACGGTTGAATCTAGCTCTGACAATGGCGGCCAGGGAATGGCAGATGCGGTTCAGGCGTTCAATGCCATTACAGGTTGCGATCTGAGTGAGGCCGAGGGATGGGCTTTCTTGCTCGTCAACCAGCTAGTAGCTAGCCGTCAAGGCGGGCCGTTTACTGCCAAGACCTACTCAACGATGGCAAGCCTTGTAGGGCTTGCTGGGGAAGCTGAGGCGAAGCGTCACCGCCGCATTGAAGGTTTTGATGAGGACGTTGCATGAATAACCCAGCCGAGTTTCCGTCAGATATTGAAATTGAGGGATTGACCAGCACCCCCTGGCAAGCCAAGGAAGTGATTGGTGGGAGTCAATACAGAGTAGAAGCTGTGGCGAAGGGACGAGGCATGTTGGATGGAGCGCCCATTGTTTTTTACAGCGCCTTACCTCGCCCAGACTGCATCGAAGCGATGACTATCAATGAGTTTCGCAGAACGATGGAGCCGTCACGTAACGGCAAGTAAGTAGCTAAAGGCCGCTCATGAGGCGGCTTTTTTTTGAGGAGAAAACGGGATGCGAATGACGCTCAATGATGTACGTCATGCGAATAAGGTTAAGGAGAAGGTAAGGCAACGCGGGAAGGCATCGACAGGAACTCCACCCACTCACATTAGAGACTTGTGTGACGAGGAGTTGAACGCCATGCCGTTGAGTGAGGTGGTTGGGCTGGTGGGCGTTACTGTTACGAAATCGACGATCTCAAGTCGCATGGCTAACGAAGATATGAGCTTGCGAGAAGCCGCCCAAACACCGCCAAGAACGCCTAAAAAGCATCGTCCTGACCAGGCAAGTAAAAAGCGGTTTTATGGGTACGGGAGATAGTGCGCGTTTCTGCATATTAGACTAAAGTATATTTCACAAAATGTTATATAAAGGGTTAATCTGTGTGTATCGAAAACGCACACGGAGTAACCCTTATGTTGAAGTCAGAACGCAATAAATTAATCGGTGTTTTTGTCGGCGTTATGGGATTTGTTGGCCTGGCAGTCGCGGGTCATTTTGACAAAAGTAATCAAGCGGACGTAGATGCTGTTCATCTGCGTTACTGCGAAGGTGTAGCGGTATGGCAAGCGGAAGCAGCACGGGCGATACCTGAGTTTGAGCGCACCGGTCATGACGATTGGCGCGGCATTGCAGAAGAGTATTGCCCAGGCCTTAGACCAGCACCGTAAGGCAATCTGATGAGCTAGAAGCCCCCTTGATTGGGGGCTTTTTTGTGGGCAGTTACCACAGGTTTTGCATGACGGCGCTCCGCTATTTGCTCAGGTTTTGCGCGCCAGCAACTTCATAATCGCTCGCTTTTACCTCGCATTTTGCTCGGCAAGCTTCATCTGTGCGCGCTTTTAGCGCGGGTTTTACGCGCCCTATCCTTTTCATTTGCGCGGCTTTTGCTCACCTTTTGCACGGCTTTTGCTCTACTTTGAAGTGTTGCGCGGCTTTTACGCGGCTTTTTTTCGAGTTTTGCGCGGTTTACTATTGCTTGTGCGTAGACAGCGGTCTAATCTTTGCTCATAACGTTGCACAGGGGCGGTTATGCACGACGAAAACCTAGACCACTTGATCCCCCGTAAAAAAGAGATACATGGGGTATCCGGTTGGGCGTCTGTACAGCTGCGTTATATCCGTGATGAGTTAAAGCCTTTTGTAGAGCGCGGCATGCCGGTAAAGCATATTATGCGTCTGCTGGCACCGCTGGATATTACCCAGCGTCGCGAAACAGTCCGGCAGTTTTTGCTTGATGAGTTTCCCGAGCACTACGCCCGATACTACGCAAAAAGTGAAACAGCAAAGCGGATACGCGGCCAGGTATCGGAGCAAAAACCGATACCCAAAACAGTACAGCAAAAAACACCAACACAAAGCACGCCAAGCGCACTTACTGACAAAGCAGAGCCGCCTAAGTCAGCCGTTAAACCGGCTCAAGGCACTAAGCGGTTAAGCGTGGAAGGCATGCTAAATAGCGCCAGCGAATTTACGTCTGGCAAGCACTTCGATAAGCAAGGAGAAAGCGAATGATCCTGGTCATCAACACTAAAGGCGGCAGCGGCAAGTCAACGGCATCCATGCAGCTTTTGGCCCCGTGGGTATTGAGTCGTACAGGCAAGGCAGCGCTTGTGGAGCTGGACGACGAAAACCACGACAGCGCTGATTTCACCGATAGCGCGATTCACTCAGAGCGCGTCAAAGTCGGCAAGGAAGTGGATGCGGAGTACGCCATTGATGAGCTAATTAACCGCACCGATGACAGCTTTGTGATTGCTGACATTGGCGGTAACCGCACCAGCGCGATGGCCCTGCAGCACATTGGCGCACGCGGCTATGATGCGTTCATCGATCTAATCGTTATCCCCGTATCCGGCCCTGGCCAGGACGTATTGAACGCCAAGAAAACCCTCGACCATGTGCGCACGCTCATGCCTGACTATGACGGAAAGGTGCTAATGGTGATGACGCGCACCACGACCACAGATGTGCGCAGCGTTCGCCGTCGCATGCCGGATGCGTTCAATCTGCTGGATCGTGAAAAGCTCGCCGGGCCGATTATTCTGCCGACTGACAACAGCTTTCCCATGAGCCGTATGCTAAAAATGTCGGTGTGGGAAATTGGTCAGCAGGGCGAAGAGCTAAAGGGTCAACTGCGCAATGCCATGAAGGGTGCTCGCAACAACCCTCAGCAGCGTGAAGAGCTGGCAATGCTGAACTCTGTGGTATCCGACTCACTGGTAATGCACGAACACTTAGAAGCGCAGTTTGCTGAGTTGGATAAAGTGCTGGATTTACGCGCGGCAATGCGTGGCGATATTCAGGAGGATGCGCCAGCAGAGAAGGAAACTAAAGCAAAAGCAGCTAAAACCGCATAACGAAAAGCCCTTATCTGGCGGGCACCAGACAAGGGCAGTACCACGCAGTAACTCGCAAAACGTGATAGCGGCGATCATAGCATATATGGTCGCCGCTTTTGTTTGTGCGCCGGGCGGGCTAGTCTCAGGTCGTGCAGACTACCGGGATTAAACCATGCCATCCGCGCCGATACATATCAATTGGGGAGATGTAGACGCTCAAAGCAAGCAGGGAAGGCCTGACAGGTCTGTAACGCTCCACCTGCGCGCGCTGGGCCTTCTTGAAGTCGATGGGGTGCCAGTGCCAGAGCGTCTCTTTGTACCCCCTGTTGAGCCAGGATCGGTGCTTGAGGTGGTAGTGCAGGGCGGTGGCATGATGCTTGAGGAGCGGGACGTACAAATGCCGATGTTGATAACAGGGCCGTTGCTACTGGTGTGCGATAGCGCTGGCAGCGAGGGGGAGGTGGCGGTAGTGGTGCTTACCAACGCACAGCCCCAGCGGGGTGCCGGGGCTGTGTAGGGTGGTGTCGGGCAGTGTCGGGTTTAGTCGAACGTAGGCGCACTCTCTACACTGCCGTAGCCTGGCACCTCAGACTTGCCGAACTTAGGCTTCGGCACGCTTTCTCCTATGAACTTACCGCCGCTCAGGGGGAGAGTACCAGCCTTGTCACGGTTGACGCGGGCCACGTCCTCAAAGAACGCAATTTCCTTGTTCACATCGCCTTGCTCAACCGCTTCTAAGACGTGATCCGGCACCACTACATGGTATCCCTTTGCCCATTCCATGAGACGTGACTTGCGGTCACTGCCCGCTTGGCGCGCAGCCTCTAGCTCGCCCTCAAGCTCAACCAGGCGCGACTCTAAAATCTGCGTGGTTTCCATTAGCTCGCTTTCACGCTCGCTTGCAGCGGCAGCCGCTAGGTAGGGGCTGGTGAACGTGTCGGTATAGAGTCGGGCCTTCTCTTCGCTGAGACCGCAGGAGCGCATCGCTTCAAAAATTTGGTCACGCTCGTCATCAATCTGTTGGGCGCTTTCTAAAATTTGGTAGCTCCGGTTGCTGGAATACCCCGGCGTCATTACGTAGTCCATGCCGTGGTAGGAATTAAGCCGGGTAGGGCTGTTGCGCTGGCCATCGCGCCCGCCCGTAGCCCAAGAGAAGCCCCCAACTTGCGACTGCATCAAGGCCTGCACCGCTTTTCCGGGGTCGGTTGTGAGAATATCTTGGGTGTGGGATACGTTGCCGTCATCGTCAATACTAATGGCCTTGGTGACGCAAGCGGGGATATTCTCAATAACAATAGGGCCGCTAGGCGTTTGTACCGTCTCGACTTCGCTTAGGTCGAGCTTGCCGGTGATTTGGCGGCGACCATGGCCGAAGTACCCGGTAGCTTCGCGTAGCTTGATGCGCTCACGGGTAGCAGCGCTCTCAAGCACCTGGCGCACGTTGTCCACTTCGTACCGGCGAAAATTGCCGGTGACCTTACGACCATAGTCGAAAATATTGAACTGTAGCGTTACTTCTTGGTTCTTCATGCAGCTATCTCCATATCGGCTAGCGCTTCATAAATCAGTGTTTTAACCAGGCTATTAAGTTTGTCCTGCTCGGCTGGGCTGACGCTCTCCCCGATAATTTCGCCTTCGTCCTCCCCTTCACCAGGCGTTACTTTTCTCACGTCGGCTAGAATGCGTTTTGCTTTTTCTTCATCGACCTTCATCAGGTCTGTCATCAGCCAGTTTTGGAACTCATTGATCTTCACGTTTCCGAGCATCGGATCGATCATCTGCATCAAGCCGGTCACGCTAGTAGCAAACTGAACCTGGCGCTCAGCTTCTTCTGATTGTTCACGGGCAATAGCTGTGTTTAGCGAGTGGAAACGCACCTGCCAGGGGCGCTCAGCTTCGGTAAATACCTTCCCGTATTTGTAAGCAACATGAATATCAAACAGTCGCTGAATCATTGCCTCGACAGCGGTACGCACCATGTTGGCCTTCATTGCTGCCATAACGCTCATGCGAAAAAAGC
This sequence comes from Vreelandella alkaliphila, assembly GCF_016107625.1. Taxonomy (GTDB): domain Bacteria; phylum Pseudomonadota; class Gammaproteobacteria; order Pseudomonadales; family Halomonadaceae; genus Vreelandella; species Vreelandella alkaliphila. The sequence goes on along the minus strand of NZ_JABASV010000012.1, from coordinate 16,085 downwards.
CGCCGTCACCTAAGCCGCCGCTCATTTGTTCACCGAAGCCTAATAGGGCAGGCTCAACGCCTACCGCGCCGCCTAATCGGTTGACGTGGAACTTAATGTCTTCAATCTCGGCAATGTCAGGGCGACCCTCAACCGTAGAAATGTCCAGTTGTCCCTGGCCAGCGCTAAAAATCGGGATAATGTGGTTCCAGACAGTCTGTACGTAGCCTTTTCTTAGCGACTGCTGGGCTTGCGCCTGGCTTGCTTTGCGCATCTGATTGCCAATGGTGTTGAGGTATTCAGCGGCCTTCTGGGGGTTCAGTTTTCCGGTCTGAACGCCTATCAATCGCTCGACATTGGCGGCATTCTTGCGGCTCATATTGAGCGACAAAATAGCCTCTTGAAGATCCACCCATGGCTCGAATGCGGTTTCGATCAAGCTGGTGCCGTAGTCTTGCGACTCGATATAGCTTTCGCTTTGCCAGTCTTCACTATCAATGCTGAACACATCACCGTTATGGCGATGTGGCTCTTTGTTGAAGTGGTCAAGCTGCCAGTTTGGCAACTTAATCTCGACAAACGACCAAGGGGGCATTAATCGCAAAAGTCCCTTGGAGCGCTCATGGCCAGTAAGCTGCTGCCAACTGCTCGCGAAGCCCGCTAGATTGCCTACTCGCTCGAAGCGGCTGGTGAAGTCGGGCAGGGTGTAATAATCGTGGCGCACCTGCGTAATACCTACACCCTTTTCGCCGTATACGCGCAGCGGCTGCCAGCCCATCAAGCAAGCGCCATACGCCCATTTTTCTAGGTTGGCGTTGAGAATTGGCTTGAACGTGCTACGTAGGTCTTCAACAATGTGCTCGTGATCGTTGCCGTCCTTGGTATCGATGTTAATTATTTCTCCGGTCTCAGGATTTGATGCCAGAGCATGGGAGAGGTGCATTTTTAGCGCGCTATCTATCGTAGGGTCTTTCCCCATAGCGCGGAGTGTGGCGTACTTTTCCAGCCGATTCACCGGCATTCGACGGATGAGAAGATTGCCATCCGGGGAGCACTTCACGCCTTCTTTTGCATCGACCATACCGCCAGATTCGCCATCCAGCATGGAGCTAGAACCGGAGCCTGGCGTAGAGCTGGCCACACCCCCCGATTGCACGCTGAGCGGCGATGTATCTAGGTCGTCAGGATGGCTGGCGCTAAACAGCTCCGTCCAAACGCTGCCGGATTTCCTACGTGGCTTCGCCATGGCGGCCCCCGCGAGTTAATACTGTGCGGGCCATCAAAATGCCTTCAATTTCCTCGTCACCAACGTGATAAGTGCCAGTTTCACCGTTGGTGAAAGTCACAGTATGGGAAGGGCTGGTCAGCAGCCCCGTGCTAAAGGCATGCTCAGCAAAGGCGTAAGCGGCGGCCACGGTCAGCGCGGGCGTTTCGTAGGTAAGTGCGGTTAGCGCGTCATCGTCGTCAATCTCGGTGCCGAATTGCGAGTAACCTGCCTCAACTAGCAGTGCTTTTAGGGGCCACCAATAGGGGCCGAAGCCCCGGTATTGCGCCGGATGGCGAGAAAGCGTTTGTGCGACGCCTTTTAGGTAAGCGGCGACAAACTCGCCGCCGCCTGCCTCTTCGCTAATCAGCCGCTCTAATTCGTCGGTGCTGTAGCGTGCTAGGGTCATGCAAAAGCCTCCATTAGCGCGTCGTAGTCGATACCGTCAGCGGGCATGTGCCACCACAAATTTTCATCAAAAATTGTCCAAGTGGCATTGTACCGCGATTGTAACGATTTGTTACCTGCTAGGATATTTGCGAGGTGCCCGCTTTTACCTCTTGGGTCAAAAAGCATGAATCGCTCCCCCGGCTGGCTGGTAGTGGCTGGGGCGCGTGGCTTGCGTCGACCGCCGCCCTTGGGCTGCCAGGTGGTTGTGTCGCTATTCAGTTTCACCTCGATACCGTGGCTGCTGAAAAAGCCTCTGACACCTTCCGGCAGGGCTTCGCTCAACTGCTCTATGCGCGCGGTTGCGGCCTGTCGCTCTGCCTCAGCCTCTGCCTCACGCTCCTGTTTTTTAGCGGCCAGCATATTGATAAGCCGTTGACGGCTCTCTTCCAGGCTGGCAATCAAGCGCTCTGACAGCGGGATGGCCTGGCGGCGCACAACCTCCTTGAGGGCATCGAGGTCGGCGTCGTAGTCAGCGGCGGCCAGGGATTTGCTTACGTCACTCGCCACGTTGGTGCCTAGTGCATGTGTGTCGGCGCGCGTGCGAATCAATCGGTCAATAGTCATGTTTATCTCTGCAGCGTTAACGTGCTCGCCGCGCGTGATACGAATGGCTATCGGGCCTAGTGAGTGGTTGGTGAAGAAGTCTTGTGCTGCCTGGTAGCTCTTTTCAAGTAGCTCACCAACAGCTTCAACGATGATGTTTTGCGGTGCCGGGTTGCCGTAGGCCTGCATTGCCTCAGCAAGCCAGTGTTCACCAAACAGTACCTTGGCCAGCCCGTCTACTGCCGGGGCTTGCCGGGGGTCGCGGCGACCTTTGATAGCTGCAGCCATGGCACGCCCACGCCAGCCTTTCTCAGCAGGGCGAGGTTTCGCGACGTGGCCGCCTGTTTCGACAATCTCACGCGCCTGGTGTCGGTCAGCGAAAACCAGCTCGCCGTTGGCGTCGGCAACGACCAGGTGGCCCCAGGTCATGCGGTTAAGCAGGTCTTCGCCGCGTTCGCGCAGGAAAGCATCATCGACAGCCATCGCTTGCAGCGAGGTATAGCTGATCTGCTGCGCGCCCGTGAGCACGCGCTGGTCGATCTGCTCGGCTGTCAGGGTGGTTAGGCGATAGCCGCCCATGCGGTTGACGGAAAGGGTGGTGCCCCGGTCGTGAATCCTGGCGCTGACAACACTTTTTAGCGTCACGCTGCCCTTGGCGAGGTTAATGCTGTCGACCCGGTAGAGGTCTTTCTGCCTGCTTTCATGGTCTTCATAGACCTGGCCTTGCTCGACTATTTCGCCACTCAGGGTAGCCAGGTACTCGCCATCGCTAATTAGGCGCTTGGCGTCCAAGTCGATGCGGCCCTTCTCCTGCTCTGTGACCAAGCGGCTCTCAAGTTGGCGCACCTCTGCCTGGGTTTTCTCGCGTTTGGCTTGCATGCGGGTGCGGGCTTCATCTTCATCCCGCCCCCGCTCGCGAGCATTAAACGCGGCACGGTTCTCAGCGCTCTCATAGTTGGCCAGAAACGCCTTGTGCTTTTGCAGGTTGGCCAAGTCGATACTGGCGCGACGGTTGGCACGGGCGCGGGTTTCATCTGCCTGGCGTTTACGCTGTGCTGCGATGCGTTCGCGGGCCTCTTCCGGGTTCGCGGCTAGCATGATGGCCATGTCGTCGTCGCTGCCTGCGTTGGCGTTCTCTGCGGTGGCGGCGTCGCCGTAGAACAAGTCTTTAATCCAGCTCGACTTACGTTTCAGTGATTCCAGTCGGTAGCCATCAAAACTGCCCTTGCCCATGTAGTAAATCACGTCGACGTTGGCAGACGTGTTGCCCTGGCGAACGCCGCGACCGTTGCGCTGCTGGATGCTGGCAGGCGTCCAGGGTAGGGTGAGGTGGTGGATCGCTGTGGTGCCTTTTTGCAGGTTGACGCCCACCTCGGCTTTTTTATTGGCGATGATGATGCGCGCCTTGCCGGTGTTGTAGCTGTTGCTGATTTTTTCCAGCTTGTCGCCCTTGGCGGTATCGGCGTTAATGATGCCGATTTCCTCAGACGTGATTGGCAGGTGGTGGGTGATGATCCGTTTGATTTTGTCGTGCTGGGATTTTTCTTCAGTAAATACGATCTGCTTGCCGCCGCGTTCGTACTCCTGGCGCAGGTTGTCCAGCAGTTTGGCGTACTTGGGCATGACCGGGTGGGCCACGTCTTTTTCAGTGATGCCAAACTTGCTAAGGCGCTTCACTACTTCCTGCTCGTAGAATTCGGGCACCACCAGCAGCAAGGTGCTGTCGCTGTCATCCAAACGGTAGGCGCTGGAAAGCTCTACCGGCACGTTCTCCATTTCGCCGGTCTCTTCGTCACGCAAGCGCCGGGTCACGCTCTCAGGCAGGTCGGCTACCAGCTTTTTCACCTCATCCCGGTAACGGTCGGGGAGGGTGAAGGTCATCGTGCGCAGGTATAAATCCATATCCGTGGTAATGCGATCCATATCACGGATGATGGCGAATACCGGGCGCGCCTCTTCTACCGATATAGTGCCGTCTGCGTTCAGGGTTTCGATTTTCTGATTGATCGCGTCGGCTTCTTGGCGCAGCTCTTCATAAATCGCGGCTTGCGCTGGCGTCATATCAACGGTGGCGTGAACCTCGGTGCTCTCGGGCATTTTGAGGCTGTTGTCAGCATCGTTTACGTCTTCCGCTGACTTCATGTTGGTAAAGCGGTGGAACAGATTGCGCAGGGCGTCTAGGTTCTGGAAGCCTGCTACGCCTTCCTCGGTCACCACTTCCCCGGATAGCTTGGTGCGAGAGACTTCTTCGATCTGGCAGAAGTGCTGTACAAAATCGTCAACGTTGCTAATACCCATGCGCTCGAAAAATTCCGCCGGCACGATATGGCTTAGCATGTTGTAAATTTCGACCGGGGAGTTGGTCACCGGGGTGGCTGTCAACATAACCGGGCCTGCACCGTTGTTGCGGCTGCGCAGGTGATCCATCTTCACGGCCATATCCACGCTGCGCTTAGCAGGCACGGGCGTGGGTAGATACGCCAGGCGTTGCGTCTCGCCGTTGGCTTGATAGGTGTTTTTGTATTCGTGGCCTTCATCCACGATTACGCTGTCAAAGCCCATATCCTCGAAAAACGGGTATTCGCCTTTCTTGCGCGTGCCGTCATCGTTGAATTTTTGCTGATAGCGCTCGGTTTTCTTGGCAGCGTCGTAGTTGCCGTTGCGGCCCAGCTTTACGTCCTCGCCTTGCGCCAGGCTGGCAGCGAAGCTATTGCTTAGCAGGTTCCGGCTGACCATGCGGTCGGCGTAGGCTTCGCGGGTGTCCGGGCGAAGCGGGATCATGCCGAAGCGGTCGCGGGAAATGACGATCAGCGTCTTGCTGGTCTGGGGTATGTCGTTGATCTTGTCGTAAATGACTTGGGCGCTGTCTTCGCTCAGCACGTCCCGATACTGCACCTCGCCATTGCGACCGATCTTGGGGTTGCCCTCTTCATCCAGCACTGGCTCCCGCTCGATCTCTCCCCCTTTGGATTTGGGGGTGAAGCCGACAAAGTGGACGTGGGCCATCGACTTATGAAACTGGCGGGTTTCGTGATACCAGTTTTCCAGCACCGCGCTGGGCACTACGACGCAGGTACGTTTGGCGCGGCCTTTTTGGGCGTTGTATTGCGCTAGCGATAGGGCGGCAAGCGTTTTCCCTAGCCCTACATCAAACGCCAGAATACCCCGGCCTTCATCGCTTAATCGGCGCACGCCTGCGGCTTGGTAGTCGTGCGGAGTGATCCAGTCGGCTACGTTTTCTAGCTGCAAGTCGCTGCCGTCATACTCCACGGGTACGTGGTCGTTAAATACATCGTTGTAGCGGGCGACCAGGCCGTCTATGTCGTCATGCTGACGCAACCAGACGTTGAACTCTTCTTCAAGGTCGCGGGCTTGCTGCTTGTACTCGGCTGCTTTTTCGGCCTTGCTCGACGTGATGGGGAGGCCGTTCAGGTAGTCGAACAGCTGCTTTTCAAATCGCTGCAATTTAGCGCCTAGCGCTGCGACAAAGCGGCCTTGCTGGGCGTCGTAGTAGAACTCGCTACCGTACCCGCGCGCGTCAAGGAAGCGCTCGATCAGCTTACGGTCGTACCACTTGTCGCGCATGCTGAATACGATATTGTCCACGTCTGTGAACTTTCGCTTAGCATTGATAGCGTCGACCTGGCGCTGCATCTTTTCTGCAATGGCGGGGCTGCTTTCAGCGGCCATGGCGCGCTCAAGGGCGGTCAACTTATGCACTACGTTGCCGCTGGCAAAATACTCCATGGGCTGTAGCAAGCCGTCGGCGGTGATCGCAACGCTGTCATGCGCTGCCATCTTTTCAAGGGTGAGCAAGCCGTCACCGGTATACGCAGCCTGGGCCAAGTCCAGAGGGATCGGAACGTTACCGGCCATGATCGACACGTAGCGTAATGCCTCGGCGGGATCGCTTAGTTCATACGCCTGGCCACGCTCGCCAGTACGCTTGCCGGTCAGTAAGTCGGAAAAGCCGCCATCCTTGGTCATGGAGCGCGCGAATGCGGCCACGTTGCTTGCTCCAGGGCCGCTGACCTGGCGTAGACGGGCATCTTTGGCCGGGTTGCCGTACTGTTCCACCTCAGCCGTTACTAGGCGTTGCAGGCGCTCACGGGCGTCGTCATCAGCTTGCCCTGTCTCGCTGACCTGGCGCGCGTACTGGCTAATCTCTGCCCCGATAAGCGCCGCACGGTATACCCGCTCCCGCATACCTTTCTCGGTAGTGTAGGCGAGCGTTACGGCATTCTTGATGCTAGCGGTGGCGTTTCGGCCTAACGGGCTTTGTGTGGCGTTTTTAGCCTGCTCTGCGCTTATCGACAGTGCTGCCGTGGGGCCACCTTCTACAATGCCTTCCAGCTCTTGCTGGGTGGCCACGCCAAAACGCTCGGTATCGACGCGCCCATCGTTAAAGATGCCGCTATGGGCATCCATCTTTTGCCACTCACCGGCTACCAGTTCGTGCATCTGCATGCCAATGATGCGCCGGTCGCCGTCTAAGTAGTTGCGAGTAATGGTTTCAGCAGTGTCCAGGGCGGCGTAGTCGATACGGCTGTCAAACTTGCGCGCCAATAAGCGCTTCAAGCCTTCGTTGTCGATCTCACTTTCTACGCGGGTGCGGAAGCCTTCAACAATCTCACCATGCACGAACCGCTTGCCTTCGCGTTCGAACCAGCGGCCATCGATGAACGTATCCCAGTAGACACTGGTGCTGACCAGGGTATCGGTGGGCAGGTCGGGGATTTTCTGCGATAGGTCACGACCATGCTTGCGCATGATCAGCACGTCAACAATGGTGTCGGTGCCGTTGCCATTGGCACCGCCAAAGGTGCCGCTGGGGAGCTTGTGCGCGCCCAAAAACTCAGCTTTACGGCTGATATCGCGACGCCAGTTCACAAACGCCTTGGAGCGCTTACTAACAATATTAGGCGGGACGATAAGGGCGATTAAGCCGCCATGGCGCACTTTGTCGATGGCGCGCGTAACAAAGTAGCGCTCCATTTCTTTAATGTCTTGGTAGTCCGGGTCGAACTTGGCCCACTTGCCGCGCGCGTCACCAAACGGGACGTTGCCGATAACGCTATCAAAGCTGTTGTCGTTTGCCGTGGCGCATAGCTGCTCAAACGACTGGTTGGTCACGTCTTCATCGGGATGGAGTAGGGCAGCGACGCTTGAGCTGGTTTCGTCAATTTCAGCGCCAGACACTTTAGTGCCCTTGGGCTTGGTGGCAAGAAAAACACCAGCCCCGGTCGATGGCTCTAGCACGTTACCGTTTTCAAATCCGTTAGCGGCTAAGGCGTCCCACACGCCTTCTGCAATCGGTGTGGGCGTGAAATATTCCGATAGACTGTTATCGCCCTGAATGCCGCCTCGCCCGCTGTACTGCATGAGCACGTTGCGCTCTTCATCGGTCAGTAGACTGGGGTCGCCAGCCACGCGGGCCACGATAGCGCGAGCCATGGCGTTGACTTCTTTACGGGCTTTTTGGCCACGCTTGCGCAAACCAAACTGCATCTGCCCTTTCAGGCTGTCAGCGGTATCAGCGTTGCCGGTTTCGCTGGCCAAGCCTTGTAGCACTGAAACAACAACGCCGAACGCAGTGGACTGCCGAATAAGCTGTACCGCCGCTGCCACTGGAGGCGTGGCGGTGCGCTCAAAAATATGGGACATAGATAGCCCTTTCGTAGGGTGGGTAATTTACCTGTTTATTTTACCTGACAGGTAACACACTTTCACGAAAGGTAACGCTTTGTTACGCTTCAGCTGGCCTTGAATGCCTGCCGGGGCCGATGTATGCTCAAGATATTGCCGCTGCCGCAAAGGCAGCTTAGCGATACAGTTCCCTGCACTAGCAGGGCTGAACCGAATGGTTAGATGAGGTTGGTTGTTCCCTGCATGCGCAGGGATGCGCAGGAATTGACCGCCGAACAGGCGGCTAAGCAGTAGCAACAAAGATCGTTTATTCGGCTGCCGGTTAGGCAGCAAAGGCCCGCCAAGTGCGGGTTTTTGCTTATGCGGACTAAATTTCGACCAGGAACAGGAATGATCAAAATAGCGAATGACGGCGAAGATATAGCAAGCACCAACTACTGGGGCATGCCTCACGCGCAAAGGGGGCTGCTCTATCTGTCGGGAAATGCGGGAATTTGGCGCTTGTTACTACCAGCGGCCTCGGAAGGGGAGATGTTGCCGGAAATGCGCACCGGCAAGAGCGTGACCATTGAGCCGTCAATCCAATCGGCGGAATGCTGGGATATTGTCTTTGAAGATGGCACCGACAGTCCCTTTGCCGTCGCGCTGGATAAGCGGCAAGTGGATAGAGCTGTAGAACCTGGGGAGTGCCGCTTAACGGTCTGGGGTGAAAGTGGCAAGCTGTTAGACTTACCTTGCACAGTCAGGTAATGCGCCCGCGAGGGGCGCGAAGGGACTACAAAAGGCGCTCCAGCAAGGCTAGCGTTTTGCGCCCTGGTCGCGCTTTAACGTTAGCCGCCAAAATGGCTGATAGCAGCAAAAAGTTTGTGCTGTCCGGCTTATTATCCCCCTGGATCGTTGCACACCATTGCGCCCTATCGTCACAATCTAGGCCAGCTATGAGCGAGTGTTTCGCATAATGGCTGGTCAGTGCCTTTTTCAGCGCTCGCAGCTCTCCAAGCAGCAACAGATAGGCGTTGCAGGCCAGGGGATCGATGGCAGCGCTAGCAGCGGCGGGCTGGTCGTCTACGCCAAAGGCAGGAATGCCCGGTGTGCATAGCGTGGCAGCCCGGTGATAAATCGCACTGGCAGCGCTCACGGCCTCTACGAATAGGCTGGTTTCTTCTGCGTTCAAGGTGATGTTGTTGGCGTCCATGCTATTTCCCTATTGCTGTTCGATTGGGCCAGGGATCACCCCGTGCGCCGCTGTGCTGGTAACGATCTTGAAGTACATCGCTTCGCAGTGGGGGCAGTTGGCCAGGGTGTCCCATTCGTCGCCAGCGGGCGCTGCCTGCGTTTCAATTGCTTGATCACAAGCGGGGCAGGGAAAGGCCAGTAGCTTATGCCCATCCGCACGCAAACGGTTGTTGTACTCGGTGTAGCGCTGCTTTAGATCGGTCACGGCTCAATCCTCTTGTTCAGTATTGGGGAATGGCAAGTTTTGGGCGCTGGCGAGCACTCCTTCCAGCCACTCTATGTTTTGTTGCCATAGTTGCTTGGCGCTTATATCTCCGCTTTCAAACTCTTCAATGCCCAACGGGGGAGTGCCAGTAAGGCTCTCCAGTCGAGCAAGTGCTGCGTTTTGCTGGGGCGATAACTGTTGGCTGTATATGCCGTTCTTCCGATCCGCTTCATCCAGCATGGCCCTCAGCCCTATCAGCACGGCATCGAACTCGTCTTGGCTGATTTCAATGAATCGCCGCTGCTGGCTGCCGTCGCGCTCACGGCGAGCGCTTTTGCCCCGCAGCCAGGACTTAGCCCGATTGCGGCTAGTAGGTACGCCACCCAGCGTGGCCGCGCGAGCAATGTCAGCATCATTAAGCTTTAGCGCGGCGTGAAGGTGCTTTAAGCGCTGGTTGTTGTTCATGGGTTCCCTTAATGTTCGTGGTGCTTTATGCAATCGGCTTCGCTATCAAAGACCAGCGGACGGCCAGTAAGTAGTAGAGGTATACCCATCCGCTTGGCTAGACTTACAAATGCGCTGTCGCTTCCTTTTAGGAGCATGTGACCGGCGCACTGGTGATCCCGCTTTTTATGGCAGACAAATGAGTCGGCGGCGATGATCTCCGTCATGCGTTCCCCGCCTAGCCAGCCTTCCATAGAGTCTTTACGAAACGGGCAGTCACGGCAGGGCTTTTTGATATGCGGAAGCCTGGGTGGGCGATGACTCATTTCAGACGCTCTTCAATTTTTTGCTGAATGACGCGCGCCATCAAGTCAAACTCAGGGTCGCCCATGTCGGTAGGGGCATTGTTGATGCGGCGGGCATGGTTCATTAACTGGATAACACGATGAACCCAGCCCCAAGGCTCAAACCGTCCTCCCCGGAACGCTTCACGCCACGCCTGAACTTCGCCGCTATCAAAGCCTTCATGATCAGTATCTTCCAGGGCATAGCGAACGGAGCTACTGACAGCGCAGTAGAAGGCAAACACGGCTTGCTGCCATTCGTCACTAGGCTGGTAGCCCTCACGTAGTCCGACTACCTTTTGATGGCCGTCGCACTGTTCCACTTCAACGCCGCGTTCGCCAACTTCCCCGGCCACTTCAAAAAAGGCCGCTGCCGGTTTAATGCTGCGAGCTAGGGCAAAGTATCCCAGACTCATTGGACACCCCCGCTATGCTTAAAAGCCGCCCACTGACGATCACCGAACACGTCTTTAATTGTGGCGCGTAGCAGCGTGTCGATATGGCTACTGTTCAGCTTTTCGTCTTGAGCTTGCTGCATCATGGCTTTGTAACCAGCAGGCTCGAAGCGCTCTGCCAGCGGCAATAGCACGGTTTCGCGAAAGCGATCAGGCGACAACCCAGACGCTTTGTAGTCGTCCTGCTTGTCATAAAACGTTTTGAAAGGGATTTTTCCTAATACGATGTTGGTTTTGATTTGTAAATCACGGGAAGCTTTCATTGCTGCATCCTTCAAATGTGTGCTTTTCGATAAAGACCCGGCGGCCTGTGCGTATTCTCACTATAGGAGTATATTGCATTAAATGCAATATACTTTAGTATAATAAACCCGCCTTGTTAGGGCGGGTTGTTTGATGCAGCGGCTAGTGCGAATGCTACGGCTTGATAAAACGCTCTAATGCTCGCTGCCGTATCTGGCGTGCAGATTCAAATAGCCCGTCAGGGGCAGGGGCGCTGATTTGATATTGGCCTTCGCCATACTCACGTTCCATCACCCGATTGGCGGCCTCTACCACGTCGGCCATGTTGACCACGCCACCTCCGAACATATCACCCCCGGCAGCGTTGTCACGCTCCAATTCGCCGCGCACAAACTCGGCCATAGCTTTGAAAGCGGTGCTCAAACGGCGCGAACTGCGGTTGTTCTGGGCAATAAAGATGGCCATGGCGGACACGCCTGGCTCTATATCGCCAAACAGCCCCATTTGACTAACGTACTCAGCCACTTCCATGCCTTCGCGCTTGGCTTGGCGAACGATGTTGGTGGCGTCGATCAGCGACTTCACCGCTTCGTTTTCCAGCGATAGCGCTACCGACTCGGCTAGGTTTTCGCTTACCTCCTGCGCGCCTTGTTCGCTGGCGGCGCGCGCCTGAATAAACTCCGGGGCCGCTGCCGAAAGCGCGTTAATCACGTTGCGGTTTTCGGGCTTGGCGCTATCGGCCATTAGCTCCAGCAGGCGCTCGTCTACGTAGGCCTTGGCAAACACGGCGGCTTGCAAACGGGCGATCAGCGGGCCGGTATACTCCCCGGCGCTAGTGAGGTACTGCGCTGCCTCGGCATCGCCAAGCGATTGCAAAAAGCCCTGAATGAAGCCGCGATTGCTGGCTACTAGCAGGTCACCGTCTGCCCCCGGCTCAAACCGGCTCATTAGCTCCGGCGTGAGCCGGTTGGCATCGGCGCGGGCTTTTTCGGTAGCTGTCATGGCCAGCTTGTCGTCTTGGTTCGCTTCTACCGCAAAAGTGGCCCGGTCGATGCTGCTGGTTCGCACGCGCACCAGCACGGGGGCGGTCATCTTAGCGATTTGCGAGGGGTTGAGGCCGTAGCTTGCGGCATCTTCCACAAGCCAGGCCTTGTACTCGCCAGCCATGCCCAGCCGGTACGCCTCCATAATAGCCAGCGTGCGACCGTTGCCGGACTCGACAATGCGATCCTTGCCAATGATGGGCGCGCCGCTGTCGGCTTTTTTGGTGCGCCCCAGCAAGCCGGGGTCGAGGTCTTTGGCGGTTTTCTGTATCCAAGCGCGACTGGTGTCGCGGCTACGGTCTCGCGGTTGCAGCTCTTGGGGGAACGCTGCGTTTTCGCGGCCATCCGGGGTGTGGCTGGCGATTAAGTCACCCGCCTCCAGTACGGTAAACTGCGTGGCCACGCGCGTGCCTTTGGGCGTGCGCACGTCGCCTTCGCGCCCACGGGGGCCGGGGAAGTTATCAGGCTCTTCCTCGCCGTTGGTGCTGACCGGGGACATTAGGTAGTCGCGGAAGGGCGCTTGCATGCTGCCACGGTTAAGCCAGGTCTTTAGGCCGGATACCGGCACCGGGGTAATGCTGCCCAGCCCGCGCCATCCTGCTTCGTAGTTGGCCAGGTAGCCTGCTTTAGCCTCTGATTCTGACTCAAAGCCCAGCATTACCTTGTGCTCATCAAAACCGCCGTTGTCGTTCAACTGATCCACCACATAGGCCGTTTCGGCTTCCGGGGCGCTGCCGATAAACACGTCTACGCTGTCGCCGTCCGCGCCGATGGTGCCCTTAATATCGCCGTAGTGGTGGGCAAGGGTGCTTTCCCACTCGTTGCCGTCTTCATCCACGCCACGGCGGGTAGAGCCGCGCGGGTTCTCGATTGCCACCGTTAAGCCGTGAATCGTCACCTTGCCCTTGCGGTAGTTGCCCGCTTGGGCCTGGGCAGCGCTGAGGGCTGTTTCGGTGTCGGCGGCGGCGCTGTCGACGGCACTACTCATGCTTGCGCCCAGCATATCGTCCTGGCCATAACTGGTGGCCACGTCGCTAACACTGTCGCTACCGCTTAGCCGGAAGTCGTCACGGTCGCGGTCAGCCTGAGCTTTGCGCTCGGCTTGCTCGCGTTCGCGTTGCTCTGCCTCCTGGTCAGCTTGTTGTTGCTGGGCTTTTTCGGCCAGTTCCATTTCACTGTAGACCGTCAACAACGGGTCTTCATCGCCATTCAGCGCTACCACCAACTCATCAAGGCTGGTGGCGGTGCGAACGGCACTTATCATGCCGTCAGTGCGCATTAGGCGGCCTCCAGCTCTTGCTGATTGGCTTCTAGGTAGCCAATGGCAGCCTCTTTGGCCCCATCTAGGTCTTCATCGGCACTGTAGGCGCTTTTCAGCTGCTCGATAAACTCAGGCAGGGATAGGCCGTTGAAGTCACCGCGCACGGCTTGGGCGGTTAGTGTGACCTGGATTTGGGCGGGGGCTTCTTCCTCGCTGGCACTGTCAATAAGGCCTGGTTCACTCAGCGCAGCGATGCGCGACTGAACTGCATCCAGCAAGCGGGATGCTTCACCATCGTTCAGGCGTTCATCGGCGTTAATCTCACGCCGGAAGCCATCGCCCTCTAACTCGGCACGGGTACGCTCGACATCCTGAATCCAGGCTAGGTACTCGCCGTACTGTGCGGAATCATCCGGGACTGCCCGTGCCTCAGCTTGACCGCCCAGCTTAGTCATATCGGCCTTTACCTGCTTATGCAGTGCCAGGCGTTCACGCATACCTAACCTACCACCCCGTAGGGTGGCCAGGCTTTGCTTAACGCTTTTCTGTAATGCCAGGCGCTCGCGCATTGAAAGGGTCATTTACGCGGCCTCCTTTTCCAGTAGCCCGGTGATATGGTCGGATACCGCCAGCATGTCCGGGTCGTTATCAATGTCGATGCCCGCCGCCTCAGCTTCATCCATTAACGTTTCTAGGGCGTCCATCACTTCGGTGCTGTCGGTGCCGCTCAGCAAGCCTTGCAGTGCGGCGCTAATACGGTCGGCCTCGGTTGGCTCGCTGCTTTCAGGCTCCGGCTCGGTAGGCGTTGGCGTATCGTCTTGCTCTTCAGGGGCCGGTGGCTCGTCTTCGCTGGCAGCGGTCGCGGTGTCGGCGCTCGCCTGGCGCTGCGCAATGCCCATGTAATAATCCATATCGTTGCCGGTGGCGCTCCAAATGGCGTTCCGTTTAGCGAGAACTGGACGGCCATGGTCAATCGACTGCTGTGCAATCAGTAGCAGGGCAGCGTCTACCACCTCTTCATTACCGTTGCGGGCTTGAGTCTTGAGTTTGTTGGCAATTGAGCTGCTAAACAGCGAGCGGTTGTAGCCTTGCTCAGTGCCTAGATCAATACCACGAATCACTGTAATTGAACGGCTAATGTCGCGATAAAGGCGGCCATCAAGGGCTTCCAAGCTGTCAGGCTCCTGCGCTGGCGAACTCTCAGTGTTAGCAAGCCCCATCAGCTGCTTTAACTCATCCGAGTAGGTGGTTTTCCAGTTGTCGGTAGGAGTGAACGTAGAGGTGTCGCCACCGGCAAAGGCATTCACATCGTCACGTTCAATGGTGCCGATAGTGTTTCCATTACGGGCCTTAACGTTTACGCGGGTAGAGTCGACGCCCAAAGCGGCTTGCGCGGTCAGGGTGAAGTCAACGAACGGGCCATGGGAAACCTGCCAGCCGTCTACGGTGTCGATTTGCTCCGGACTGCTTAACTCTTGGCGCTTTGCCTCCTCTTCCTGAGAAAAGCGAACGCGCGCGGCGCGAATGGCGCGACTAACCGTTTGGTACTCTTCGGCACTGAGATTGCTGTCGCCTTCCAACTCAACACCAATGGCGCCCACGTCCTTAGCTGTCTCAGCCTGCTCGATGCGGCTCAAGTAGTCAGCTACGCGGCCGCTGTTGTCGGTCGACTCTGAATCAGATTCTGACTCAGCTGGCGAACCGCCTTCACCGTCCCCTGCATCACTGTCTGACGCAACTGGTTCCGGCTCCGGCCCACTCCCTTCACGGTCGGCTTCGCCGTGGGCTTCTAGGCGCTCACGCAGGCGAGCGATACGCGCATCAGCATCGTCAATCTGACCACTAAGGTCGGCGTTCTGCTGAGTTAGTTTGTCTACGGCTTCGTTCTCTGCCGCTTGCTCGCTTTCCAGTTTGGCCAACGCTTCTGCCTGCTCCTGGCGCTTCTCATTGTTCGCCTGGAACTTCTCGCTGTTCTCTTCCACCAGCTGCATAATCCGGCGCGCCATGGTTTGCAGGTTGATATCCCGCCCGCCTTCCGGGGATACGATGGCGGTAATATCGCGGCGGTTAAGCATCCAGCGGTAAGCAATCAGCAGGTCATCGGCCACCAGTTTCATAGGGTCGCGGCCTGGGCTATGGAACAGAATGCTGACTGTTTGGCCATCGTCCATCGTGAACGTCACGGTTTTGTAGGCGAACAGCGCGTTCTTACGGTCAGGGCCAATGCTTGGGTATTCATACGGCTGCACGCCCTTACCGTGGCGCGCAAAAACACGAACCAGCGCACTCATAGTGCGATCAAGGCGATTTTTGACGGCAGTAACCGCCTCGACAACTAGATCAACGCCGGGGTTTAGTAGCGCATCAGCCTCTTCTGGCGTGCAAGATTCAAGGATCAGCGCGGCATCGTCGGCGTCTGCAGTTAACCGATACATTGCATCGGCAAGCTGAGCTGAGCTGAAAGCATCCGGGGCAATGATACGGTCGCAAATGCGCACGCCTTGGTTAAAAGGTGTCATGGCGGAGTGCTCCTTAGCTGGTAGCAGCTTGAACTTGCTGCTCAAGGGTTTGCAGAGTGGTGCGGCGTTCTTCCATGGCTTTGTTAAGCGCGGCGTTTTCGCTTTCCAGTTCAGCGCGCGTGGCGCGCAATTCGCTCACTTCGCTTTCCAAAGCTTCAATTTGCTTTCCACGGGGCAAAGAGCGCGCCTTTAGGTCGTCGGTGTTGACCTTGGCCCGTTGCTGTTTGCGACGCTGAGCCTTTTTCCAGGCGGGGGCGTTGGAGGTTGCCATGCGGGCCATCTCTTCAATAGCGCCCTTCATGTTGTCCACTTGCTGAATGGGGATGATTCGGCTATTGAGCTGCACCTGAAAAACATCGCCATCGCCTTTAATGCGCAGCGTGATGCTCTGGCCATCTTGGAAGAAGAAGCGCGCCATTTTGGTGGCAAAGCCAGACATACGGCGGGAGCGGT
>NZ_JABASV010000011.1 GCF_016107625.1 Vreelandella alkaliphila | reverse complement strand
CTAGATACCTTTAGTATAGGGCCTGGAGGTGTCTATGAAACCTGGGGCGATTCAAGTTGTAGAATATCACTGACATTATCAATTTCCTTTTTAAGGTATTTCCTGATTATTTGGATCGCGGTAGAAGGAGAGGCTTCGCTGCCAGCTCCTACGGACTCCACAACACTAAAAGGCCCATGCCAATCATGCTTAAATATTACCTGGAAGTTCTCAGTGTCAGTATTTAGATAATCTTGCTCCCTATTAATTACCTCACTTTGAACTCTTTTAGGTAGATAAAGGCTAAACGAAAGCTCAAAAAATGGGATGTGAGGATGACAAGGGTCGCCATCATTCATGTGGGTGCTTACGGATATATTGATCTTTTCGTCTTTTATATCTTCATCGAAGTAGATTTCTACATCACTAACTGTAGAGAGCTTTTCTAAAGAAGCCTTTACTTCGTCAATATACTCTTGGACCGTAATTTCTTTATCTGCCCCGCCTTTAAAGGAAAAGTGCAGACAGCCAATTCCAAATGCTTTCATCCATATTCCTATTCAATTGGTGCTCTAACGCCAGCCAGCATGCGCGGCTACGGAATGGAGGCGAAGCCGCAATGTAGTAGGCGTCGCGTGACTGGCCTTGTTAGCGCTTTCAGAGTAACTGCCGTTGTAGTAAATCTGCTGAGTGGGCCTGATTAAAAGAGTCAGACGCGACCATTGCTATGAAGTCGCTTTGTGATCTTAATGCAAGGTTCAGAGAGCCCAGTTTAATTAGAGATACCATGAGAGCACATGTTCTGGCTTGACAATTTATTGACTTATCTGGATTAAATTCGATATCACTGAATGCTGCATAGGAATAAAGGCGCTTCAAGAACTCTTGATGAGGCTCAAGGGCCGTGAGATAAAGCCAATCATAGAAAGCTGTTTTTGGAATAAGAGGCCATTTTTGGCCAAAATAATCAAATCCTGTCAGCGGACCTGAGTTTTTAAGGCGCTCATCCCTTTTGGCTGAACGGCTATCCATTTTGTAGATATCTGTATAGGGCCCACCATTCTTAAAAACTTTACTACCCTGAAAAGCTGACTCGATGCTGATAGCACCAACTTCGGTTTCAATCTTTAAATTAAAGGCACTCAGTCTTTGACCTAACTTAGCCTCGGACTTTGTCGACACCTCTAGAATTGGATAAAGACCCTTTTTTCTCGCTGCCTCATGGAGCGCTGAAACGTTCTTCTTCTTTTGTACTGGAGCAAACCCTGGGCTCCAAGGGAAATCGATCGAGATTTCCTGAACTAGGTGCTGCGGATCACCGAGTGCTACAAAGACAGGGCGGCTAGCCATTTTTGCATTCCAAAATTTTCTCAATTGGCACAAAGTCGGGAATCAGTATCTCAGACTTAATGGCGACACGACGACGAGCTTGGATTTCTGGATCTTTCCAATCCAGATAGGTGAACAATACCTCGAAATCGATTGCATCAACAGCCTCTGAGGGTGTGAGAATCTCAACCCCAGCCTTGTTAGACACGTCGCATGTAAACCTAACGTTCGGATCTAATAGGACAGATGCATCAATTTTCAGCCATACCGGTTCATTGATACGCCCATCATTTTTTGCAAAATAAAGCATAGGATGGTCATCCAAGAACGCTAAATGCACGTATTGGTGGACTCCTTTCAAGCGATCAGCGTCGTGACTCCATTCATTCCCGCCCGGCTTGGGAACAGCGATGTTTTTCTCTTGCGCCTGTGCAACTGATAAAAGCCCTTCATGTTTTTTGATTGAGCCCAAATTCGATTTGTCCGTGAAGTGCCAGATGCCGTCAAATTTGTATTTATCGATAATCTCTTTCATTCTCTAACTTCCATGATTAATTTTGAACGAGATTTATTTGCGCTAACAGTGATTATACAGCCTGCTGCATAGCACCCTTGAACATATCAGCACGTTAATTGGTGTTATCTAGTCGTTCCAAAAAATCATAAGCCACTGTTTTTATAGTTTTATTTATCTCGCATGGCAACATATTCAAAATTCGCGTGTCGGCTCGTTTTTACGATTTAATCATACTTTATTGATAAATTTGGCTTAGGTCACGTGGCTTTGAAGAAGAATTGAGCTGGAGCAGGCTTTGGGCAGCTGTCTTCGCGGGTGCCTTTTGGCTCGTTCCTCGCCAAGCGTTACGCCGCGCTACGGGGTGGCTAGATTGCTTATGTGGCGGGATCTTCGCGAGCTGAAGCTCCCTCCTACAATACTAGAGCAGAGTATCGATTCAGAGGTGGGGTTGTTTATGTGGCTGGATCTTCGCGAGCTGAAGCGCCCTCCTACAACACCAAGCAGAGTATCGATTCAGCGGCGAGGTTGTTTATGGGGCGTGATCATCGCGCGCTAAAGCGCCCTCCTACAACACCACTACTTGTAGTGACGGTGTTGCAGGAGGCGTTAAGGTTTAGGCTTTTAGGACGTAACGTAGGGTTTCAACCACCTGGTCGGTGGTGGTGCACCAGGCTTGGGCTTGGGCGTCAACTTCTTTCAGCGGGTGGACGATGTCTTCGCTGTGCAGGGTGATGTAGGGCTTGGCGAGTGCGGCGCAGTAGCCTGCATCAAAGGCGGCGTTCCACTGTTTGTACTTGTCGCCGAAGCGCACAACCACCAGATCCGCTTGCTCGATCATGGTGCGGGTGCGGATGGCGTTGACCTTGGAGGACTGATGGTCGCGCCAGAAGCCATTTTCCGGCTTGCCCAGGTGATCACCAGCGGCGTCACTGGCGTCGTGGTCGGTGACCGGTGCGGTGAAGACGATATCCAGGCCCGCTGCATCAGCGCCGCGCTGAATCTCTTCGCGCCAATCGGTGTGGATTTCGCCAGATAAGTAAACGTAAAAGCTCATAATGCTCTCCTTATTAAAAACTAGCTGCGCTCGGCCATGCTTTGTTAAAAATCACCTCGTGCGCGAGTCCGATCAAAGTACTCATTTACAACCCGTAAACTCCGCCTTTTCGTTGATTTTTGCCTAGCCTGGCCTTCGCTCG
This sequence comes from Vreelandella alkaliphila, assembly GCF_016107625.1. Classification (GTDB taxonomy): domain Bacteria; phylum Pseudomonadota; class Gammaproteobacteria; order Pseudomonadales; family Halomonadaceae; genus Vreelandella; species Vreelandella alkaliphila. Next base: position 91,126 of record NZ_JABASV010000011.1, on the reverse strand, counting down.
CTGACTTTTTAAGCATGCCTAGTGCCATAGTCTAGAACTAGTTTATGGAAAAACATTCCATATTAATAGCTAGATCACATTTCCGGCTTTTTGGCGAGCAGGTAAATATCCATAATCCAGCCGTGTGTGTCGCGTAGTTCTGCGCGGCGTTGGATGATTTGGTCGCTGACCTCGCTTAGCCAGCCTTTGATTAAGCACTGTTTATCCATGCCCAGGTAGGCACCCCACCAGATGTAGGTGTCCTCAAACGGCAGCGTGGTAAACGCCCCGCCGCTATCCAGCATCACCGCTACTGTAGCGGCATCATTTGGCCAGCCGCGCTCGCGTAGGCGGCGGCCGGTGGTGATTTGTACTGGCTCGGCGAGCGCATTGAGAGGAATTTTATGTTCAGCGGTAAGCACCTGCAGGCTGGTGATGCCAGGCACGACCTCTACATCCACCTGCTGACCCGCAGCGCTTAGCCGCTCGCTAATACGCAGGCTGCTGTCGTAAAGCGAGGGGTCGCCCCACACTAACATGCCGACCCGCCCGCCGTTGGGGAGATGTTCATCCATCAACTGCGCCCAAACGCTGGCGATGGCAGCGTGCCAGTCGTCTACCGCGCCCAAGTAGTTATAACTTAAGTGATCATTACGGCTATCACGGCTGGGGAGATCGAACTCGACGATTTTGGTGGTCACCGGCGCTTCCAGCAGCCGTTCGCAGAGTAAGCGGCGTAGGTCGATTAGATCCGACTTAGCCTCGCCTTTGCGGGGCAAAAGAATCAAGTCGGCGCTATTGAGGGCGCGCACGGCGGCCAGGGTGACGTGATCAAGGTTGCCGGTGCCAATGCCTATTAGTGATAGCGTGATCATGAGTCGCTCTCTTGGTCTTGGCTTGCCGTGGCAAAAGGCGAATCCGCTGATTGGGGGCGAAAGCGGCGGTCGTAGCCTACCGCGTAGAGGCTGCTCTCCTGGAAGTCATCGCTTTCAAGCACTGGTCCCACCAGGATCAATGCGGTGCGCTGCATGGAATCATCGATCAGCCCTTCTATAGTCGCTAACCGCCCACGCACCACTTGCTCATCGGGCCAGCTTGCTCGCCACACAATCGCCACCGGGCACTGCGCGCCGTAGTAAGGCGTCAGGCTTTCGACTACCTGGGAAAGATTATGGATCGAGAGATGGATGGCCAGCGTGGCGCCGGTGCGGGCGAAATTGGCAAGCGTCTCGTTACTGGGCATGGCACTGGCACGACCCGGCGTGCGGGTGAGCACCACCGACTGAGCCACGCCGGGTAGCGTCAGCTCCTGACCCAAGGTTGCCGCCGCTGCCGCAAAGGATGGCACGCCGGGAGTAATGCTGTAGGGGATATTCAGCTCGCGCAGGCGACGCAGTTGCTCGCCCATGGCCGACCATACCGAGAGATCCCCCGAATGCAGGCGGGCCACATCCAGGCCTTCAGCGTGGGCGCGGCTGATCTCCTGCATAATCTCATCCAGCGAGAGCGGCGCGGTGTTGATCACCCTTGCCCCCGCCGGGCAGTGTTCCAGAATCTGCTCCGGCACTAAAGAGCCCGCATACAGGCACACCGGGCAGGCGGCGATTAAATCCCGCCCGCGCAGAGTAAGCAGATCCGGCGCGCCGGGGCCCGCGCCAATGAAGTGTACGGTCATTAACTAATTCCTAGGCTTTGTACGAAAAGTCGGCGAGCGAAGACTAGACAAGGCAAAAATCAACGAAAAAACGGAGTTTACGTGGTGTAAATGAATATTTTGATCGGACTCGCGCACGAGGCGATTTTTAACGCCGTATTGTCGAGCGCAGGCAGTTTTCGTGCAAAGCCTAACGCCAGTGCGGCGGTAGCCTGTCTATCCGCTGAGATGATCCGAGGCCCTAGCAGCGTTGCCCCTGGGCCTGCCGCTAAGAGCGCCACGGCCTCGGCAACGCTGCCTGTGCCGCGCGCCTGCAAACTGTGTGTTGAATGGGTAAGCGTTGTCACTGTTGATAGCTCGGCATCCGCTACGGCGATGACTTCAATATTGCGCAGTCGGCCTAGCTCTTCTACCAACGGCAACATAGAACGCGCCGCCGCCAGCCGGTTGATAAGGCCGTACTTGTAGACAGAACCGTACTGGTCAATAAGTTGATCTAACGCTTGAATAAGCGATTCAAGCGTGGCTTCACTGCGAAAGCCAAACCCTGCGATTCTCAATGTCGATGGCTTCATCGAACGCCCCGCCACTGAACAATCGGGTAGTTGGCTTTCCAGCCCCGCCGTGTGCCGATGGGGGCAGCGTTGGCAAGCTCTAAACGCAGCAGTTCGCCGCCTACCTGCTGGTGCCAGTGCGCCAGCAGCGCTTCGGATTCCAGAGTGACGGCATTGGCAACGATACGCACGCCCATGGGCAGGCGCTGCCATAAGTCGTCTAACAGCGCTTGGGATAACCCACCGCCGATAAATACCGCATCGGGCAGCGTCGTATCGTTGAGTACCTCAGGCGCGCGGCCCTGTTTTACTTCTAGCCAGTCAACGCCCAGGTTGTTTGCATTGCTGCGCGCTCGTGCCGCCCGTTCAGCGTTTTGCTCAAAGCCCACTGCCTGATTATCCGTATGGGCGAGCAGCCACTCAATGGCAACGGAGCCTGAGCCGGTGCCAATATCCCACAGCCGCTCGCCGGGCATGGGGGCAAGGGCCGCCAGGGTAATGGCGCGAATGGTCTGCTTGGTAATCTGGCCGTCGTGGTCAAAAAAATGATCCGGTAGGCCGGGCGTCAGCGGCAAGGCGGGGCCGTTACCGGCAACTTCCAGCGCTACCGCCACCGGATGGGCAATGTCGTCGGGCAAGCTGGCGTCGCTACGGCAATGGCGAATACGCTCGTTATCGCTGCCCAAAGATTCCAGCAGTGTTAGCTGGGTATCTCCAAAGCCAAGCCTATTTACCAGCGCCGCCAGCTCGGTCACCGCCGCGCCGTCTCTTATCAACACCAGCAAACGCCTACCAACATGCAGGTAAGGCCGAATGCGCGTTAGCGGTTTAGCGTGCAAACCCAGGCAAGTGCAACGCTCCAACGGCCAGCCCAAACGTGCAGCCGCCAGGCTAAAGGTGGAAGGGGCTGGCAGTGCCTGCCACTCGTTTGCACTGAAATGCTGCGCTAATGTAGTACCCGCCCCAAACCAAAACGGGTCGTTTGAGACCAGCATCACCACCCGGCGGCCGCGCTGGTTTAGCAGCTTAGCAATGCCATCGGCAAAGGGCACTGGCCACTCAATTACCTCGGCGTTTAGCGGCGGTAAAAGGCGCAGGTGGCGGCGTGCGCCGAACACTACCTCGGCACTTTCCAATGCCTGTCGGCTTGCCGCTGTCAGCCCCTGTGTGCCACCCTCTCCCCAGCCTAAAAGGGTAAGCCAGGGAGCGTTGTTAACCTCAGCCATGATCAAAATCCTAATTCTCGGGGGAACCAGCGAGGCCAGCGCCCTGGCCAACGCTGTTGCCAAGCGTGGCATTCCAGCCATTTTTAGCTATGCAGGGCGCGTTAACACGCCTAAACCCCAGCCACTGCCGACCCGCATTGGCGGCTTTGGCGGCGTTAATGGGCTGGTCGCCTTTTTAGCCCAGGAGCGCATTACCCATATTGTTGATGCCACCCACCCGTTTGCCGCACAAATGAGCAGCAACGTATTAGCCGCGGCGGCACAGTGCGGTGTAAAGGCCACCGCTTTTACCCGGCCTGCCTGGCAGCCTGTTACCGGCGACCAATGGCAAAGCGTGGCAAGTATTGATGAGGCAGTTAACGCCTTGGCTGGCCCGCCCCAACGGGTGCTGCTTGCGATTGGGCGAATTCACCTTAGCGCCTTTGCCGACCAGCCTCAGCACCATTATGTGCTGCGCTTAGTTGATCCACCGACCAGCCCATTGCCACTGCCGGATATCAGCGCTGTGATTGATAGAGGCCCATTTACCTTAGAAGGCGATCTCGCCCTGCTGAAAAATCAGCGGATCCAGCGCATCGTGTGTAAAAACGCTGGCGGCGAAGGTGCGTCGTCGAAACTCAGCGCGGCAAGAAGGCTCGGCCTACCCATCGTGATGATCGAGCGGCCAGCACTGCCGCCACGCCATGAAGTTCATCGTATCGATGACGTATTTAGCTGGCTTAGTGACCACTATTAATCATCACAACGCTTAATCAGCCGAGCGCGGCGTATAAACCAGCGGCACGCCACTGCGTTCAATCAAACGGGTTTGCTGGGAACCAACGATGACCAGCGTGCGCATATCCGCCATATCCGGCGTCGCTTGCTCTAGTGTGGTAACGCGAATTGCTTCTTCCGAGGTCGAAACCGCGCGGGCGAAGATTATCAATCGATCTGGCCCGCAGGCTTCGCGCAGTACCTCTAGCGTTCGTTCAAACCCCGCTGGCCGTGCCTTGGAGCGCGGGTTGTAAAACGCCATGGCGAAGTCGGCCTCGGCGGCCAAACGCAGGCGCTTTTCAATCAGCGCCCAGGGTTTGAGGTTGTCGGATAGATTAATGCAGCAGAAGTCGTGCCCCAGCGGTGCGCCGACGCTTGCGCTGGCGGCCAGCATGGCAGAAATGCCCGGCAGTACCTGAATATCCAGCGTGCGCCACTGGGCATCGCCCGCCTCCAAGGCTTCGAATACCGCAGCGGCCATGGCGAATACGCCAGGGTCGCCAGAGGAGACAACCACTACCCGATGACCCTCAAGCGCCAGCTGTAGCGCCTGCTCCGCCCGGCGAATCTCTTCGCGGTTATCAGAGCCATGGCGGACTAATCCAGCCCTAGGTGCCACGCGATTAACGTAGGGCACATAGCCCACTACATCGGTGGCTTCGAGTAGCGCAGCCGAAACCTCCGGGGTAATCATGGCGTCGGCACCCGGCCCGAGGCCGACGATTTTCAGCCAACCGCTCATGGCCGCCTCCCGTTGCCATGAATCAGCACAATCGAGAAGTACGGCACGCTTTCGCCAACCTCGCTCAGTGGCAGCACACGCTGCTGGGTCATAGCGGCGTACTCGATCAGCCACGCCTCGCCTTCACGGCCAGCATGCGCCAGCGCTCTGCGAAGTTTGGCCAGGTTGCGGCCAATTTTCATCACCACCAGTGCATCGGTTTGGGCGATGCGCTCGGCCAGCGTCTCTTCCGGCAGCGTGGCCATCAGCACCGTCATAATGTCATCGCCCCAGGTAATTGGCTGCGCGGTGGCCGTCCAAGCCGCCGACATGCCGGTAATACCTGGCACCACCGAGACCGGCACGCGATTCAGCAGCCGCGTGTAGAGGTGCATAAAGGAGCCATAGAAAAATGGGTCGCCTTCACACAGCACCACGACATCACACCCCGCTTCCGCCATCTCGATCAGTTGGGTCACGCTGCGTTCGTAAAAGGCCGACAGCAGTTCATTGTAGCGAGGGTCATCAAACGGAATTTCCGTGGTAACCGGATACTCCATGGGCAACTCGGTTGCGCCGGGAGCGATCAGTCCTTCCACAATGGTACGCGCATGCCCGCTGCGGCCCTGCTTGCGAAAATAGGCCACATGGCTGGCACCACGGATCAAGCGGTCGGCACGCACGCTCATTAGGTCTTGGCTGCCGGGCCCTAAGCCAACCCCGTAAATGGTTCCTTGGGTCATTCGATACGATCCGCCATGGCGTTGATGGCCGCTACCGTGACGGCGCTACCACCCAGGCGGCCACGCACGATACAGCTGGGCAGCGCGGGACTAGCCAACAGCGCTTCTTTGGATTCCGCTGCGCCAACAAAGCCGACCGGGCAGCCAATAATGGCCGCCGGGCGCGGGCATTCTGGGTCTTCGAGCATATTAAGCAGGTGAAACAGCGCGGTGGGCGCGTTGCCAATGGCGACGACCGCGCCTTCCAGGTGTGGCCGCCACAGTTCCAGCGCTGCCGCTGAACGGGTATTGGCCATTTCCTGGGCAAGGCCAGGGGTGCGCTCATCGTTAAGAGTGCAGATGATGTCGTTATTAGCGGGCAGCCGTTTGCGGGTAATGCCTTCGGAGACCATCCGAGCATCGCAAAGAATCGGTGCGCCCTGCTCTAACGCTGAACGCGCTCGATTGACCACGTCATTCTGAAAATGAATATGCGCCGCCAGCTCCACCAGCCCGGCGGCGTGAATCATGCGTACCGCAACCGTTTCTTCTTCCGCTGAAAAGCGATCAAGCTCAGCTTCATTGCGAATAATCGCAAACGACTGCCGGTAAATCGCCGGTCCGTGTGTTTCATAAACGTGAGGCACCCAAACTCTCCAAATAAACTAATTCGCAGTTACTGTTCTGCAAGGCATCCGTGCTAGGGCAGGTTTCCGCGAGGGCGCTGTGAACCCATCCATGGGCGCTACTTTCGACATCCATGTCGAAAGACCCTCACTACAACCTGCCCTGGCACTCAGCTATCCAGCATATAAGCTACTATTTTTTTAATCTCGATAAACCTAACGGCTTTCGCTGAGCTTTTTAATAACATCCAACGCCTCACTCTCAGTAAGGCCTGACTTAACCGGTGCGCTATCGGCGCGACCGTTAACAATCACGTCAAAGCGCCCTTCGCGGCCGGTTAGGCACAGCGCTGCTGGCCGTTGGCGGGCGCAGCCTTTGGCGCACCCAGATATATGTACGGTTGTTGCCACCCAGCCACTTAGCCGTTCGGCAAGCGGCTGGGTGGCAACACTCGCCTGTTCGCAGTATGGCGCACCGGGGCAGGCGTCCATCGCTAACCGCGGGTCGCTATTATGACGGATTAAGCCATCAACCGCGGGTAGTGTATCGCAATCCTTCAACAATAAGCGCCGCCAGGGCGTGACCTGCACAGCGCTGATATTTGTTAGAGAACCACTTGCCGGAGAGACAGCCTCGCGCAGCGTATTAGCCGCTACCCGGCCAAAAGGCAGCCCCACCACCATACCGTTGCTATGTTTGCCCAGCGCCAGCTTCTCGCCAGGGGATGCGGGGGCAGTATCAGCGGTTGCCCAATCGGGCAGCGGCGCCGTGTGCCGCCGCATGCGCCCAGAGTCCCAGCCACCGCTATCCACAAACCAGTGGGTCAGGCGTATTAACTGCTCAACGGCGGCTTCGGGCTCGTTCACCGCCGTGCCACACTCATAGCCATCGGCGCGTACAATCAAACCGCTTTCTGTCGAGCGCTCAATACGAAAATCAGCGGCGCTATCGCACAGCACCGGGGCTTTTCCCGCATCAATCGCAATGCCGATTTTGCCGGGCATGGGCGCTAATTCGCTGCCCCGCGTTTGCAACAGGCGGGCAATAGTATGAGTGTCATCGCCCTCTTGCCAAGCAGGTGCCAGCATCAGCTGTGGCTGGCGTTCTGCTTGCGGGTCGTCGTTCACCAACTGATGCTCAACCAAAAAGCTCATCAGCGGTGGCCAGCTGGCCTCGCTCACACCACGTAGTTGAATATTGGCTCGGCTGGTTAGCTCGATTAAACCACTACCGAAAGTCTCGGCGGCTTCGCACAGTGCCACTACCTGCTGCCGTGAAAACTGGCCCAGCGGTGGGCGTACACGCACCAACAGGCCATCGCCGGTGGCCATGGGCCGCCACGCGCCGGGGCACCAACCTTTAATGCGCGGGCTGGTGGTCATAATGCCCCGTCTCTTTGGCTTCATCCATGTCCAGCAGCAGGTCTTGTAGCGCCTGGCCATGTTCGCCGGGGGCTTGCCACATGCCTCGCTGGGCGGCTTCGAGTAAGCGTTCCGCCATCTCTTCTAAGGCTGCGGGGTTGTGCTCACGCAGGAACTGCTGATTAGCGGCGTCGAGCACTAGGGCGTCACTCACCTGGGCGTACTGGTAGTCGGCGACTAGATCAGTTGTGGCATCGTAAGCAAACAGATAGTCCACCGTGGCAGCCATTTCAAAGGCGCCTTTATAGCCGTGCTCGCGCATGGCATTGATCCACTTGGGGTTCAACACGCGCGAGCGAATCACCCTCGCCAGCTCCTCTTTCAAGGTACGAATCTTGGGCACCGCGGGATTGGCGTGGTCGGCGTGATAAATGGTCGGTGCTTTTCCGCTTAGCGAGCGCGAGGCGTTGGCCATACCGCCCTGAAAAGCGTAATAGCTGTTGGAATCAAGAATATCGTGCTCGCGGTTATCCTGGTTTTGCATCACCGCATCCAGCCCCTGGAGCTGCTGTTCAAACGCCGCCCGCGCAGCAGTGCCGGAGGCCTTAAACTGGCCGTAGGCGTAGGCACCCGCATCTAGATAGGCTTCAGCTAAATCGTCGGCGCTGTCCCAAGAGCGGTTTTCTATCAGGCGGTTTAAGCCCGCGCCATATTCGCCGGGTTTGCTGCCGAAGATACGGTAACTTGCCTCTTGGGCGGCCATCTCAGGGCTTAGCCCTTGGTCTTCCAGTGCTTGCTGGCGAGCAAGCACCGCCTCGCGAATGGTGTTGCTGTTCCCCGGCTCTTCATAACTGGCCACCGCCTGCACGGCGGCATCAAATAGGCGGATCACATTGGGGAAGGCGTCGCGGAAGAACCCGGATACCCGCAGCGTGACATCTACCCTTGGGCGATTAAGCAGCATCGAAGGGATCACTTCAAAATCACTCACCCGCTGGGAGCCCAGCGACCACTTAGGGCGCACGCCCATCAGCGCGAAGGCCTGGGCGATGTCATCGCCGCCAGTGCGCATGGTGGCGGTTCCCCAAATCGAAAGCCCCAAACGGCGCGGATAGTCGCCGTTATCCTGCAGGTAGCGCTCGACAAACGCCTGGGCGGATTTTTCCCCCAGCGTCCAGGCGGCGGGCGATGGAATCGAGCGGTTATCGACGCTGAAAAAGTTACGCCCGGTGGGCAGCGTATCAAGCCGCCCTCGGCTGGGCGCGCCGCTAGGGCCAGCAGGCACAAAAATGCCTTCTAGGCCGTCGAGCAGCGACTGAATCTCCATTTTCACGCCACGCTGCATAGCAACCCATAGCTGGTCGCGGGCATAGCGCAGCTGCTCCGCCGTATTGGGGTAATCTTGGGCCAGTTCCTCCAGACAACCAGGGGCTAATACGTAGTCGGCCACCCAACGCTCGGCCAGCAGTTCCAGGCGCTCGCGGGTATCCGCGCCGGTGCGCCAAGGGGTATCAAGTAGCCCCCTTAGAACAACGGGTTTAGGTTTCTGCCAGGGCTCGTTGCCAGCGGCTAACGGATCAAAGTCTAAACCCAGGTCGCTAGCCAGATTGTGCAGCAGGCCGCGGCTGGCCACCGCTTCACCACGGGGTAGCCGTAGCAGCGCCACCAGTGTTCCCGCCCGCTTTTCTTCAGGCGGCAGCGTGCCGAGTACGTGCAAGCCATGACGAATCTGCGACTCTTTGATATCGCACAGAAAGGTATCCAGCTCGTTGAGAATGTCGGCGTCATCAGCACTGTTTTCACAACCGTCGACGGCGTGTGCCAGCTCCTGGTCGATACCGGTATCACGCAGGTGAGCGAGAATCTGGCTGCGAATCAGCGCTTCCCGGCGCGGATCCATATCCAGCGCTTGGTAATACTCATCACATAGCGCTTCAAGCTCGGCCATAGCGCCGTAGAGTTCGGCCCGCGCTAGCGGCGGCATCAGGTGGTCGATAATCACCGCCTGACTGCGGCGCTTGGCTTGGGCACCCTCGCCAGGGTCATTAACAATAAACGGATAAAAGTGCGGCAGCGGCCCCAGGGCAATATCCGGCCAGCAGTCCGCGCTCAAGGCGATGCTTTTACCCGGCAACCACTCTAAGTTGCCGTGCTTACCCACATGGATAACCGCGTCGACTTGGTAGTACTCGCGCAGCCAGTAGTAAAACGCCAAATAACTGTGGGGTGGCACCAGTTCCATATCGTGATAGGACTGGGTGAGATCGTCGATAAAGTCGCGTTCCGGCTGGATCCCCACAAAGGTTTCACCTAAGCGGATACCGGCGATCATCAAACGCCCCTGGCGGCATTTGGGGTCTTCGTGAGGCGCCCCCCAGCGCGTCCATACGGTTTCCTGCAGCTCGCTAGGCAAGGTTTTAAACCAAGCAAGGTAATCATCAACGCTGATACTCTGCCAGCAGGCGCGCTGGTCGAGGCTGCCGTGATCGTTGGTCACCGCGCCCTGAAGTTGGCGGATCAACGCATCGCCATTTTCCGGCAATTCGCTTAACGGATAACCCGCCTCTTTCAGGGCGCTGAGAATCTTCAGCGTCGACGCGGGGGTATCCAGCCCGACCCCGTTACCGATCCGGCCATCGCGATTGGGGTAGTTAGCCATAATCAGCGCAATACGCTTCTGCCCATTGGGGGTTAAGCGCAGCGAACAAATGCGTCGCGCCAGCTCGGCGACAAATGCGGCCCGTTCTGGATGAATTACGTGGTGGGTCACTGCCAGCTGGCAGCGCTGGTTATAGTGGGCTTCGGCTTTAAACCCCACCGCACGAGTGATAATGCGACCATCCATCTCGGGAAGCACCACCTGCATGGCTACATCGCGGCTATGCAGCCCGGCAGCCATGCCCTGCCAGTCTTCCGAGGTGCTGCTGGCAAGAATCGCCTGGAGCACTACCGGACGCCCCACAAACAGGCTGTCGGGTAGCTTTTCACCCAGAGCATCCAGGCCGATGGCGTTGCGATTGACCGCAAAGCTGGTGGTATTAATCACCAGCATGGCGCCGGTTTGCTCAATCAGATGGTTGATAAAATCAATGCATGGCCCCTCTTTCAGGGACGCCACAGCAACCGCTAGCGGCTCTAGCCCTTTTTCTTTCAGCGCTGCCAACAATCCGTCTGGGACAGCGGTATTCGCCCCCTGCAAGTGGCTGCGATAAAACAGCAGCAGGCACACTGGCCGCCCTGGTATCTGACGATCGCGCCACTCGCTAAGGCTTAGCGCCTGCTGGTCTTGCGACGCATAAATCACCGCGGCCGGAATAACTTTCGGCTCCTGCCATGCCAGAGAAAGCGATAAACATTCGCTGGCGATAAAGCGCAGCAACTGCTCGGCGTTATCCACACCACCTTCTCTTAAATAGCGCCACACCCGGTAAGCGCCATCAAAGGCGATGGTGGAATCTTCTAACAGGGCATCATCTGGTGCGTCGCAACCCGGCACCAAAATCAGCTGGCGCTCGGGCCTCGCCGCCGCCCATGCCAGCAGGCGTTCATGGCCGTACTGCCAGTAGGCTTTACCACCCAGCAGTGAAACGATGACCAGTTGGGCGTTTTCCAGCACCCGATCTTCATAGAGATCATAGGCCGCCGGTTTTACCAAATTCATCCAGTTGGCTAGCCGTACCGAGGGGTACGCTTCACCCAGGCGGTCAACCGCCTGGGCCAGCGCCGACAGATTACTATCAGCGGCGGACAGTATCACGACCTCGGCGGGGCTCTGTTGCAGGTCGATAATGCCTTCATCATCGACAAAGCCCCCGGGCTTGGCGGCAAATAAGTGCATTAGCTAGCCGTTTGAACCTCTGCCTCAGTTAGCGCTTCACGCAGCGCGGCGCTATCCAGCGATTTGCCAATAATGACTAGTTGGGTCTGGCGCGTCTCGTCTTGGGTCCAGAGCCGATCGAAGTAACCTTCCAAACGCTCGCCAACCGCCTGAATAACTCGGCGCATGGGTTTGCCTGGAATCGCCGCAAAGCCTTTGGCGCGGTAGATCTCGTGGCTGTTCAACAGCTGCTGCAGCTTGCTGGCCAGGGCGTCGCCATACACTTCACCCAGGGTAATCACGCAGGAATCAAAGTTATCGTGAGCGTGGTCGTGGTGCGCGCCTTCAGCGTGGTGCTTATCGTGGTGATTGGTGATGCTATCAATATGCTCTTCGCTGGCCGCACCAATGCCCATCAGCGCTTCCAACTGGGCAGTGTCGGTGGTCTGGGTCTGATCGATAAACAGCGTTTTTACCGATTCGCTCACCCGCGACTGAATCACCGCTTCAACCTGCGTGCGCTCTTCCGGGCTAAGCAGGTCCGCCTTGCTGACCAGCACCAGATCTGCCGCGCTTAGCTGGTCATCCAGTAGCTCGCGCAGGCTGGGGTCGTGATCCAAGCTTTCATCAGCGCGGCGTTGGGCTTCGACCTTATCCACATCGCTAGCATAACGGCCGGCGGCTACCGCTGGGCCATCAATCACGGTAATAATCGCATCGACGGTGCAGTGCTGACGCACGTCAGGCCAGTTAAACGCCTGCACCAGCGGCTTAGGCAGTGCCAGACCGCTGGTTTCGATCAGAATGTGGTCGATATCATTGCGGCGAGCAACCAACTTTTTCATCACCGGTAGGAACTCTTCTTCCACGGTGCAGCAGATACAGCCATTGGCCAGCTCATAGATGCTGCCATCTTCCCCGTCTAGTTGCCCGCCTTCGCTACCCTCTTCACACCCCAGCGCACAGCTGCGCAAGAGGCTGGAATCAATATCCTGCTCGCCGAACTCATTGACGATCACGGCGATCCGCTTGCCGGTGACCTGACGCAGAATATTGGCCAGCAGCGTGGTTTTGCCGCTGCCGAGAAAACCGGTGACGACCGTGGCGGGAATCTTATTCAGCTGTACTTTATTGGGCTGCATGGGTAAATGCCTCGCTGTGCTGCAGTTCGCAGTGCGCCGGGCTGGCAGAAAAAAGCCTCGCCACAGCGTCAGGATTGTTGGGGAAAAACAGATGTAAATAGGTCGCCGTCAGGCGCTTTTGACGGTAGATCGCCTCCCCCGGCGCGGGGTGCCGCTGACGGCGGCCGTGGCCAATCGGCTCGGGAGTGCCTTCTGCCATAGAGCGGTGGTGCGCATGGCCGCGAACCGGGCCTTCCGGCAATTCGGCAGTTTGCATCCCCTGGCAGCCACGCCGACCGCGCATCGCCCCCTGCCCTGGCAGCAAGCCGAGCATGGGATGGGTGATATCGTCGTAGTCGGTCAGGGTTTCCAGGCAGTACAGCAGGCCGCCACACTCAGCCAGAATGGGCTTATCGGCGCGATAGAAAGCCTCAATGGCCGAACGCATGGCGCTGTTATTCGCCAGTTGCAGGGCATGAAGTTCCGGGTAGCCTCCCGGCAACCACAGCGCATCGCATTGCGGCAGACAACTATCCGTCAGCGGTGAGAAAAAGCGCAGCGTTGCACCCATCTGCTCCAGCAGATCGAGATTGGCCTGATAGATAAAGCTAAAGGCGGCGTCACGGGCTACGCCAATAGTGCGGCCTTTAAGTACAGGCTTAACGGCCGCAAGCTGCTCTTGCGGAGCGGCAAAGGTCACCGGTGGCAGTGCTGCAAGCGCTTCCAGCAGCCCAGCCGCTTCCAGCGCTCGGGCACCCGCTTCAAAGCGTGCTTCCAAATCCTCGCGAATCTCCGCAGCTTGCACCAGCCCAAGATGGCGTTCGGGAAGCGCTAAATCAGGGTCTCGTGGCACAGCGGCCAGCAAAGGAATCGCCGACGGCAGCGCTGATTCGATCAGCTCGCGATGGCGCTGCGAGCCGCAGGCATTGGCGACTAATCCAGCGATATGAATATCATCACGAAAGCTGGCAAGCCCTGACACCAGTGCGGCAGCGGTCTGCGCCATGCCTTTTACATCCATGACAATTGCCATAGGAATAGCAAATAAGGCCGCCAGGTCGGCGCTTGAAGGCTCACCATCAAACAGCCCCATGGCTCCTTCGACCAGAATCAAATCCGCTTCGCAGGCGGCGTCATAAAAACGCTGGCGGCAGTAGGCTTCGCCTGCCATCCATAAATCTAACTGATCTACCGGTTGACCTGACGCCTGCGCCAATATCTGCGGGTCCAGATAATCAGGCCCGGTTTTAAACACCCGCACCACCTTGCCCTGATTACGCAGCAGCCGCGCCAAGCCCGCCGTGACGGTAGTTTTACCCTGGCCAGAAGCCGGGGCAGCGATAAACAGCGCGGGGCAGCGAGCGGTTGGCGTGCTCATTAGTATTCGATCCCCGCCTGAGCTTTGACGCCGCCGCGAAACGCGTGGCGCTCATCCTGAACAACGCTGATGGTATCGGCGATTTCCTGTAGCGGCGTGGCCATGGTGCGCCCGGTAATGATCACGTTCTGGTGCGCCGGGCGGCGTTTGAGCGCTTCCACCACTGGTTCGGGGTCGAGATAGCCGTACTTGAACATGTAGCTCATCTCGTCCAGCACGATCATATGATAAGCGGGGTTCTCCAGCAGTCCTTTGGCGACTGCCCAGGCGGCCTCTGCGGCTTCGATGTCTCGCTCGCGGTTCTGGGTTTCCCAGGTAAATCCATGGCCCATGATGTGCCAATCAAGCTTGGGATGATCGCGAAAGAACAGGTATTCGCCGGTTTCGCGGCGGCCTTTAATAAACTGAATGACCGCGCACTGCTGACCGTGCCCTAATGAACGCGCCATGGTGCCAAAGGCCGAGCTGCTTTTGCCCTTGCCGTTGCCTTTAAGCAGAATCAGCACGCCACGCTCTTCGGTGGCGCGGCTAATGCGCTCATCGACCACGTCTTTTTTGCGCTGCATGCGGTTTAAATGGCTAGCGTCACTCATGGGCTTTCCCCAGGTTGATGTGCAAAAACAGAAGGTGCAAAAACAGAATGTGCCAAAGATGGTTTGCCAAACGAGGCTGGCCAATAACGGGCGCCCAGTTGCTGAGCGATGCGTGCGCCCTGCCCGCGTTTAACTCTCGATTGCTCGGTATCGATCAGCAGGCAGTCACCTAGCGGGGCGAGGTCGTCAACAGATTCCCGTGTGCGGCCATCGGTAATCAAATAAGTACGTACTTGTAAGCCAGGCTCGCGGCGTTGCCACTGTTGAATTAGCCGTTTGGCTTCAATAATCGCTTCCCGCAGCGGGGTGCCCCCGCCGCCCTTGGCACTGTCAAGCGTGCCCCGCGCGTTTTTGGGAGCACGGCGACGTGAGAGTATCGACACCACGCCACCATTACCAAACCCCAGCACCGCGACCTGCTCCCGCGCGGCGTAGGCTTGGGTGACCAGTGACTCAACCAGCCCTTTGGCTTGGCCTAATAAGCGCTGCCCCAGGGTGGAGCCGGAGGTATCCAGCAGCACCAGATGGGCTATCGCCTGCCCCGCCCGAGATTTGCGCATTTTTAACTGCCGCCAAGGCCACTGGCCACGATTGGCAATCAGCGTCGCGAACCCGTCTAGCCGCGAGGTCATTACCTGAGAGCGCCCTCGACCGGAGACACTTCCTTTGCCTGTGCTAGCCGCTGTATCGGCACGTTGCGCACGCGGGGAAAAGATATCGCTCTCAGGCAGGTTAACCGCTGGCTGGTTAATGGACTCCTGCGCTACAGGCGGCATAGCGCCCCACTGGCCCTGCTCACCATTTTGGTGGGATGATCCGCCGGTGGGCGCGTTATTAGCTGACGACGATCCGCCCTCCCCATTTGAAGGCGTTTGATTAGGCGGGGAGGACGGCGGATGTTGCTCTGGCGGCTGGGTTCGACGATGTGCCAGCACCCAGGGCGCCACTGTATCGATATCTACTTGGCAGACGCTTTCCGCCCCCCGCCAGGCTGCATGAGCCTGGGCTGCTCGGTGCCAGGTAACATCGGCCCGCAGTCCTTCAACGCCGGCGGCTTCGCAGCGCGCAGCAATGGTCTCGTACACCCAGCCTTCGCTGGTCACTGACACTAGTGCCTGTTGGGCATGGTGAACCTGCTGAGTCAGCGCTGCTTGCTCTACCGCAAACTGTTGTATATAAGCTTGGGGGTCGTGGTCAAAGGCTTCGCGCTGCTGAACAATAGCAATGCGCTGTTTAACGCTGACGCGGTCAGCCTGTTCAATACAGAGCCCAAAACGGTCGAGCAGCTGCGGGCGCAGCTCGCCCTCATCAGGGTTCATGGTGCCAATCAAACTAAAACGCGCCGAGTGTGAGTGGCTGATACCATCACGCTCAACGATATTGATCCCGCTAGCGGCCACGTCTAGCAGCAGGTCAACCAGCATATCCGGCAGCAGATTAACTTCATCGACATACATCACCCCGCCGTGGGCTTTGGCGAGGAGCCCTTCATGAAAAGTGGCTTGCTGCTCGGCTAGCACCTTTTGCAAATCTAGACTTCCCACTAGCCGGTCTTCGCTGGCGCCGAGGGGTAAGGTAACAAAGGGTGGCTTTTTGCCATTGGTGTCGTTAGGCAAAACCGCCGCCAGTGCCCGCGCCAGGGTGGATTTCGCACTGCCCCGAGGGCCGCTGATCAGCACACCGCCAATGCGCGGATTAATCGCATTCAGCAGCAAGGCGGTTTTCAGCGCTTCCTGGCCGACAACACCTACAAAGGGAAAGTCACTCAACCGAACCTCCCATGCAGAGCATGCCCGAAGCTTGAACTTGATTCATGATGACTTGGTAAGTAATGATAAAACCATTCATAAGGAAGCGATGAAATAAAGCGTTGCAGTATAGAGGAAGGCGCGGCTTTGAAGCCAGCTTAGTGCCAAGCATACCCTAGAAGACAGTCCCTATTAGTACACGGTAAGACAGGCCTAATTTCGATACTAGGCCAAATTGATATGACATTTAAGAGTACCAAGTCACAGAAGATTTGGTTTGTCTTATCGTAATGAAAAAAATGGATTTAATGTCAAATTTAGCCGAAAGATCGGGCTTTTTGTTGTTCTACCTTTACCCGCCACCTAGAATAGCTGCCGTCGGCGTTCCTCACGGAACTTAATAGAGAATCCGCTGCGGCTTAGCCGCGAAACGGAACTGCCCCCGCAACTGTAGGCGGTTAGCGATGCTCAATGAGCCACTGGACGTATTGTCTGGGAAGGCGAGCTAGCCATGACCCGTCAGTCAGGAGACCTGCCGACCATGTTAATTAATCGAGCGAGACAGTTCGGCCAGATATTTTTTCTGGCTGTACGCATCGCTCATCATGCACGGGAGTGTACATGATTGAGGTAACAGGACATGAAGAAAGCATCTGGGGCATTCAGTGCTTACCAAGCGACACCATGGGATTGGTCATGCGAACCCAGATGTTCGATCACCCCGCTTCTGAGAGCAACCTACCCAATAACCTACCGCCTGCCGCACGGCAACGATTTTTAGATATTTTGTCTGCAAACAGCTGAGACATGCTAGTGTTCTTCGCTCAGGCAAAAACAATGTTATAACATAACAAATAATCTAAAAACTCTCTTCTGTAGGAACCCGCAATGAAGCATGTATGTTACTCACTAATAGCCGCATCGCTGCTGCCCGCCTCATTCGCACTGGCCAGTGACACTACTTACCCCGTGAACTTGACCAACTGTGGCGTAGAGATAAGTGTGGCGTCGCCACCCGAGCAAACGGTAACGGTGGGTCAATCGGCCACAGAGATCCTTTACTCACTAGGGCTCGCTGATAGCGTAGTTGGTACCTCAGTCTGGTTTAATCCGGTCTTGCCGCAATTTACTGACGTCAATGAACAGATCGAACGGATCGCCAACGACGACCCCAGCTTCGAAGCCGTGGTCAATAAACGCCCTGACTTGGTTGCGGTGCAGTACGAGTGGCACGTGGGGCCTACCGGGAGCGTGGCCAGCCGAGATCAGTTCCATGAACTAGGTATCGCCACCTACATCATGCCCGCCGATTGCGACACCAAGGATAACTCTACCGGTGGCGATGGTACCCGCACCGCCGCTTTCTCGACGGAATCGATCTATAAAGGGATCACCGAGCTAGCCGAAATTTACGATGTTCAAGACGCTGGTGAAGCTCTGGTGACAGACCTGAACGCCCGAGAAGAACACGCTATCAACCTGGCAAGCAGCCTTGATTTGCCGGAAGACCTATCGGCAGTCTTTTGGTTTTCATCAACGGATCTGGGGGTTAGCCCTTTCGTTGCCGGCCAACTGGGTGCACCGGGCTATATGATGGACAAACTGGGCATTCGCAATGTCATTGAGTCTGATGAAGAGTGGCCCACCGTTGGCTGGGAAAGCATCGCCAAGGCTGACCCCGATGTGATTGTTATCGCCGCCATGGATCGTCGCCGTTTTCCTGCTGACGACATCGAAGCAAAGCGTGAGTTTCTGCACAATGACCCGGTTACCAGCGAAATGACGGCGGTTAGAAATAACCGCATCGTAGAGATGGACGCCCATGCCATGAGTGCCACTATGCGCAGCATTTACGGCCTTGAGTCACTAGCCGAGGCGCTATCGACGATGTCTTTCAACTGATATGGCTTTTTACGCATGAGCATAGCGCTATCACGGCCCATAACTAAGCGCTTCGGGTTGCGCTGGCTTTGGGTGACGCCACTTGTGCTGGTGGCCGCACTCATCGCGGGCACCGCCATCGGCGAGACATCAATTCCCGTTGATACGATACTCAAAGTGCTCGCCAATCAACTACTTGGCGCGGATTACCCGGTTGATCGAATCGACGAGGGTATTATCTGGAACTACCGCCTCAGTCGCGCCGTCGTTGCCGCTTGCTGCGGCACCAGCTTGGCGCTGGCGGGAGTGGTATTGCAGGCCCTGCTGCGCAATCCACTAGCCGACCCCTATTTAATGGGCATTTCTGCTGGAGCCTCTACGGGTGCCGTTGCAGTGGCGGTTGCTGGGTTAGGCGCTGGCATGCTGTCGTTATCGTTGGGTGCCTTCGCTGGTGCCCTCCTCGCCTTTGGCATCGTAGTGATGCTCGCCCATGCGGCCAACAGCGGTGTTGGTGGTGGGCGTGGTGTTCAGGCAGCAGGAGCAATTATTCTGGCGGGGATTGCAGGTTCGCAGCTGTTTAATGCCCTAACCGCATTTATCATTACCAAGTCAGCAAGTGCTGAACAAGCGCGGGGCATTATGTTTTGGCTGATGGGCAATCTCTCCGGAGTGCGCTGGGCTGATGCTACCCTAGCGGTGCCTGCCGCGCTGTTCGGGCTAGTGGTTTGCCTATGGCACCGCCGTTCCTTGGATGCGTTTACCTTCGGGGCCGATAGCGCCGCGTCTATGGGCATTGCTGTGCGCCCGGTGCGCGGCATGCTGATTATCGCGATGGCGCTGGTCACTGCGGTAATGGTTTCCATCGTAGGAGCGATTGGCTTTGTTGGCTTAGTGATTCCCCATGCGATGCGCTTTATTGTCGGCAGCCAACACACGCGTTTGATACCCGCCACCGCGCTTGCTGGCGCGGTATTTTTAATCGGTTCAGACATTCTTTCGCGCACTCTAGTGTCTGGTCAGGTGCTTCCCATCGGGGTGATTACATCACTGATTGGCGCGCCCGCTTTTGCGCTTATTCTTGTCCGTGGCAAGAGGCATTAATGCAATTATCCGCAGAACAACTCACCTGGGCGGTACATGGCACGCCACTGGTCGTTGACGTCAATCTCACCGTCGAGCCCGGTCAAACCTTTGGTTTGGTGGGCCCCAACGGCTCGGGAAAAACGTCCCTGCTGCGTCTGCTGGCCGGTTTGAACAAACCAAAGACAGGCCTGGTGCGGATTGATAACCAGCCTTTGCACGCCCTCAAACAACGCACTATCGCTCAATCTATTGCCTTGGTTGAGCAACAGGCTGACACCACCGATAGAATTACCGTGCGCCAAGTGGTCGCGCTAGGTCGCACGCCTTTTCTTTCCGCCTTACGCGCCTGGTCAATTGAAGATGATGCCATCGTGGTTAAAGCGCTGATAGATGTTGATATGGCGCATATGGCAGATCGGCTTTGGCATACACTTTCTGGCGGTGAGCGCCAGCGCGTGCATATTGCTCGGGCATTGGCCCAACAGCCTAAGATCCTGCTGCTGGATGAACCCACCAACCATCTGGATATTCGCCACCAGCTGTCGATTCTTAAACTGGTCAGGCAACTGCCGATTACGGTAATTATTTCCCTGCACGACCTTAACCAAGCCATGGAGTGCGACCGAATCGGCGTTATGGATAGCGGCCGCCTGATCGATAGTGGCCCACCCCACGACGTGCTCACCGCCAGTAGGCTACAACAGACCTTTGGTGTGCATGCCCATGTGATCGATGACCCTGTCGATGGCAAACAGGTCATGCGTTTTCGCAATGCTGTTTAGAAACGTTGGCAAGGAGTAAATGACATTAGGTAAAAGCCAAGTAAAAGGCAGCGAGACCTCAGGGTATAGTGAGGCGTTTTCTTGGTTAAGATATTGGGACCCAAATGAGTACTGACCACTCACTAAATGCGCATCTTGCTAAATGGGAAAATGCTAAAAACCCTGTGGTGTCGATGTTTAAAGAGTACCCTGCGGGCCATCACATCCCTCCCCATCAACATCAGCGTGGACAGTTAATCTATGCCAGCACAGGTACGATGAGACTATGCACCAGCGATGAATACTGGTTATTACCTCCGTTTCGTGGCGTCTGGATGCCTCCTTACGTAGAACATGAAATGAGCGCCAGCACACCAGTTTCTTTGCGGACTTTATATGTCAATGTCGAATCGTTCACCTTAAACCTGCCTAGTCATCCAGTAGGAATAGGCGTCACTCCCCTTTTACGCGAGTTGCTGATCCGGGCCTCCTCTTTTTCAATCACCTATCATCCTGACAGCTTCGAAGAGCGCTTATTGCGGCTAACATTAGAAGAAATGAGGCAGGCCTTCGAGTGTGGATTAAAACTGCCCATGGGCAGAGATAAGCGTTTGAAAAAGATCTGCGATACGTTGCTGGAAAATCCGGGTGATGTGCGCTCACTGGCAGATTGGGCGAATGAGGTCGGAGCAACGACGCGGACACTATCCCGACTATTTCGCACTGAGACAGGTATTTCTTTTATTCAATGGCGAGAGCAGGTACGCATTGTAAGTGCCATGTCGGGGTTAAGCACCGGGCAACGCGTTAGCCAAGTTGCAGAGCATCTAGGATATGCCTCACAAGGGGCGTTTACCGTTATGTTCAAACGTGTCACGGGTAAATCTCCCCGAGAGTATTTAAACGATCTGTCCTGTTCTCAAACAAAGTTGTCTCGCATGGAAGAATAGAATCCGAGTGAGATTGATATTGTTTCTCTACTTCTTGAAATAATCGGTAGAGGAATATGAAACGTTCACTAACGTCACTCACTGACCACTATTACGTTCTGATAATCGCATCTACATTCCTGCAAGGGTCTTCTTTTGTCAGCACTAAACTCGTCATGGAACAGATGTCGCCGTTATGGGCAGCGTCTGCTCGTTTCCTGGTCGCAGCAGTATCCTTGTCGCCTTTTGTTTTTATCCAAATGCGCAGGCATAAAATATCTCTTAAAGAGCTTCCTTGGGTAAAACTGCTAATAATTGGTAGTTTTCAAACAGTCGGCGTCATGTCGCTACTCAACATTGGACTAACGGCGACTAGCCCTTCAATAGCTGCCATTCTTATGGCCAGTAATCCTCTACTGGTGGTTGTCTTAGCCTGGTTTATTTTAGGCGAGCGCTCCTCATCGCTTGCCTTATTCGGCTTAGCTTCTGCTTTTATTGGAGTGGTTATTTGTATTGGGATCGACGTTGACGGCTACCACGGAGTCGGGCGCGGAGAAGTACTTGTGATGCTGGCATCTACCTGCTGGGCCTGTTCTACCGTGTTAAGCAAGAAATTTGCCATGACGCTCTCACCCTGGATAATCACTTTCTGGCAGATGTTGATTGGCTCCCTGCTGCTCATGGTGATAGCTGCCTGCAGCAAACAACCTTTTTCCCTGCCGACGGATGCTTACCATTGGGGAATGTTTATGTGGCTGGCAATTCCCGCATCGACTGGAGCTATCGGGCTTTGGTTTGCGGCGTTAAAGATTGGCGGCTCCGTACATACAAGCGGCTTCTTGTTTCTGTGCCCACTGTTTGCCGCCCTGGTTGCATTTATATTGATCGGACAACACCCGGCATGGCATGAAGTGATTGGCGGTGTTTTGGTGGGCGCAGGCCTGTTTCTGATGTCCCGTCAGCGTCAACCAAACCAGCGACAGCAAAAACCAGCCCCCTTATTAGATGCCCGCTAACGTAGCAGCGAGCGCTAACTGTTGAGCTAGCTAAGCTTGTCATCACTCTTTTATGGGCACAAATACCGGTGCCCCTTCAACCTCGACCACCGCCAGCCGCTGCTGATAAAGACGTTCTAATGCACTGGGCACCAGCATGCTGTCTCGTGTGCCCCAGCAGGCGTCGCCATTTGGGTAGAGTAGTAAAAGATGGTCACACCAGCGGGCGGCTAGATTTAAATCGTGCAGGCACATCATCACCGCACTGCCCTGGGCTGCCTGCTGGGCCATCAGTGCCATCACTGCGCTTTGGTGGTGTAGGTCAAGGTGATTGGTTGGTTCGTCAGCTAGCCAGATGCTGGGGGCCTGAGTCAGTACCGTGGCCATCGCCACTCGCTGGCGCTCGCCGCCAGAAAGTGTACTCACCAAACGGTCGCGCAGGTGCGCAACGTCTAACCGTTCAAGCGCTGCTTCGGCCTGGGCGTAGTCGGCAGCGCCCTCCATTTGCCACGGCGATAGGTAGGGGTGGCGGCCAATCAGCGCGGTTTCCAGCACGGTCGCGGGAAAGCCATCCAAGCGTTCTTGGAAGACAACTCCCAACATTTGCGCAACTTGCCGCCTGCTCAGTGTCTCAAGCGGCTGCCCTCCCAGTAGCACTTGCCCGGAACGCGGCGCATTCAGCCCTGCCAAGGTGTGCAGCAGCGTCGTTTTACCTGCTCCGTTGGGGCCGAGCACGCCCCATACCTGCCCGGGTTCAATGGTTATATTCAGCGCCGTGCCATCGCTTCTTTCCGGCACGTTGATGATGAGGTCTTGGGTAACCAAACGGCTCATCAGCGGCTCCGGTAAAGCAGAAAGAGAAACGTCGGCACACCTAATAGCGCAGTAATCACTCCCACTGGCAGTTGTTCCGGAGCAATCATCGTACGCGCCAGTGTATCGGCCAGCACCAGCAAGGTGCCCCCAGCCAGAGCACAGGCCGGTAAGATTAACCGCTGATCATTACCCAGCAATAGGCGCAGCATATGTGGCACTACCAAGCCGACAAAGCCAATGCTGCCCGCCGTAGTAACAGCCGCGGCGGTTAACAAACTGGCGACAATATAGATGCACCACTCAAGTGGCCGGACGGCAACGCCCAGCGCAGCAGCTTGCTGCGGGCCACGGGCCAGCACATTTAAGCTGCGTCCAAGGGGCATCAGTACCACACAAGTAGCCAGTAACAGCAGCAGCGGAGGCCAAGGTGCGCGCGCGTAGGAAAGATCGCCCATTAGCCAATACAGCATGCCCGGTAACCGCTCAGCGGGGCTCAGTGCCAACATTAAAGTGATCACTGCGCCCCAGCCTGCCGCGACGACGACGCCGGTTAGCAGTAACCGCGAAGGTGTCCAACTGCCGCTGCCGTGGGCCAAACCAAAGACTAAGAACGTCGAAAATAGCGCACCGCCAAATGCCGAACCTGAAATTGCCAATCCGCCCAGCCCAGCCAGCATGGCAGCAAGTGCACCAATCGAGGCACCACCGGAAAGCCCGAGTACATAAGGGTCTGCAAGAGGATTACGCAACAGCACTTGCATCAGAGCACCCGCTACCGCCAACAAACCACCGACAGCAAAAGCCGAAAGCGCCCTTGGCAAGCGCAGCTCCAGCACCATGGTACGCGCAAGCGCATTGCCCTCGTCCTGGCCTATATAACCAAGATTACCGAGAACCACTTGCCAAATTTGCGCTGGGGAAAGCTGCGCACTGCCGACGCCAAGGGCGATCACTAGCGAAGTCAGTGCCGCCAGCAGCAACAGGCCAAGCGGGAAGCCCAAACGTGCTAACATTTAATGGCGCTCGCGTTTTTGTCGGGCGATATCAAGCTTCTCGCAGAGAATCTTGCTACCTTCCATCAAGCGCGGGGTGGGCCGCTGAATCAGAGAAGGCGGGACAAAAAAGAGATTATCATCGGCAACCGCCGTTACGTTTGAGTACTGCTCCCAGTGGGTCAACCAATGGCGATTCTCTTCCCCCATCCCTCCGGCAACAATCGCTTCAGGGTTTGCCGCCAGGACAGCCTCATCATCAATGCGAGGCACTAGGCGCGCCTGCTCACCAAACACATTTTCACCACCGCAGATCTCGATCACCTGGCCGATAAGATGTGCGTCATTGACACTCATTAACGGCTCATCCCACACTTGATAGAAGGTGCGCACTGGCTCTCGATCACGGTAGCGAACTGCCAGTTCAGCCATCCTCGACCGGAAATTATCAGCGACCGACTGCCCGGCGCTTTCAGTGCCAGCCAGCCTCGCCAAACGCTCAATTGCGCTGGCCACTCCCTCAAAATTCCTAGGCTCAATATAGAATACCGGCATACCCAGCGCTTCAAGGGTTTCCAACTGTTCAGCGGGGTTCCCGGTTACCCAGCCGATCACTAAATCAGGCGCCAGCCCTACCAGGGCTTCTAAATCAATGCGCGTGTGACTACCAACAGACGCAACCTCTTTGGCCTCCGGTGGATAATCACTGTAGCTAACCACAGCCACCACTTGGTCCCCAGCGCCCGCTGCATAGGTCAGCTCCGTCGCCCCTGGCGAAAGCGTGGCAATACGTTGTGCTGACGTGTATAGACACACCTCACGGCCACGATCATCCACCGCGCAGCGGCTGTGGTCATCTGCCAATACGGCGTTTGAAACCACACCACTGAGCATTGATAAGCTTAGTATCAATCGACTTAATAACAGTGCGGGGCCAGTGGCCCCGCGATGTTTAAAAAATCTCTGATTCGCTTTTTTATTGGCCAAAGTGAACACTTAAAAACCCTGCGCGGCCTGCGTTAATATAGTCGGCACCATCAAACGAGCGCGTTGTAATGTAATCTTGGTCCAACGCGTTTTCCAACGTTACTCGCGCACTCCATAGCGGGGCAAACTGCCAACCTGCACGCAGGTTAACCAACCCGTAACCGCTGAGGCGGTCTTGATTCTGCGCATCACGGTAACGGTGGTTTTGAGCAATCCAGGAGCCACCCACCGACCAGTCGCCAAGTTCACGGTCTACGTCTAAGCGAAGGCTTTGTGAGGCGCGGTTTTGCAGGCGCTTACCAGTTAGGCGGTTTTCAGGATCGGTGTAGGTCAGCGCGGCGGCTAGCGTCCAATCGTCGAGCTCGACGCCTGCAGCCAGCTCAGCTCCACGAATGCGGGTTTCGGGTACGTTAAACAGCAACCCCTGACCAGCAATCAAGTTGTCGATATCGGTTTGATAGAGTGCCGCATCCCAGAACCAATGGCCGTACTGACCGCGCACACCTACCTCAATGCTTTGCGACGTTTCAGACTCTAAGTCGGGATTACCAAAGCCTGGGAAGTAGAGCTGGTTGTAGGTGGGTGCGTTAAAGGCTGTACCGTAGTTGGCACGCAAGGTGTGGTGGCCGTCTACGTCATAGCCCACGCCTACGCTGCCGGTGACTTCTTCACCGTAAGCTTCATTGTCATCGAAGCGCAAGCTGGCTTGCAGAGTAAACGGCGCAAAATCGAGCAAGGCTTGGGTAAATACCGCCGCGTTGCTACGGCTAGTTTCATCGTACGCCGTAGTGCTATTAACGCGATCTTCGCTGTATTCAGCGCCTGCAATCAGCTCGTGGGCACCCGCCGTTAAGGTATTTTCCCAGCGCGCGGTACTCACCTTGGTGTTAAACACGGAGTCACCAAAGTTATCGATGTTATCGCTTTCATCACGAGATTCGCTGAGTGTTAAGCGGCTGCGCCAGTTATCGGTTATCGGCAGCTCACCGTAGACACCCGCCACCTGCTGAACGAAATCGTTTTCACCGCCATCGTATTCGTTATGACCACGGGCACGAAGCGCCAACACGCCCGCTTCTGCACCACTTTCAAAGGTGTGAGATACCCGCGCTAACGCCGTGGTGTTGTCATAGCCCTTATCGTCGCCATCGCGTCGAATCGGTTGACCATCCGTGGTGAAGTGGCTAGCGGAAAAGCTATAGCGGGTGCCGCCCTCTTTGCCGCTAATGCCGGCACTCAGGCGCTGGGTATTAAACGAACCACCACCTACAGAAATACGCGGTTGCGGACCCTCTTCTTCGCCTTGGGGGGTAAACAACTGAATAACGCCGCCAATTGCGTCAGCACCGTATAGGCTGCCACGCGGACCACGCACAATTTCAGCGCGATCAAACATGCGCGGCTCCAGATGCTGCCAGGCAGCCCCACCACTAGTGGCGGAGCGAAGACGAATCCCGTCAATCAACAGGACATTTTGGCCGCTACCGCTGCCGCGAATAAAAACGCTGCTGTTTTTACCAAAGCTGCCATTTGTAGAAACATCCACCCCAGGCTGGCCGCGCAACAAGTCGGTAATACTTACCGGATCTTGGCGGCGTAACGTTGCTTCGTCCAGCACGGTAACCGAGGACAGGCTTTCATTGGCAGTACGCGGCGCAAGTGCGGCGGTAACAACAACGGGGTTTAATGTATTCGCAGCAGGCTGTGCGTTAGATTGGGCTTGAACGGCCATGGGCAATGCGGCCATCGCAAACGCCGCCAGAGTGGCGGTGGAATGAAAACGGTAAGACATGAGGAGATCCCTTGCTCACTGTGCTCACCCGCACAGCGTATTTTTTTGACCGGGCAGAGGGATGATAGGGAGATCAGCAGCCTAAGCTAGCGATATCACCCTGAGCACGCCCTCCGCGTCTCGGCATGTTGTGGTCCTGTAGAACCATGCCTCTTAGGCCGGTCTCCGGGCTGACGAGCGAAAAGCGGATAACAGCATCATGCCTTTCCGAACGACCACCTTCCCATGCGTTAGCACAGTGGCGTCTTTAGCCGTTCTTATCTCGATCACCGTTGCGGGGGCAGCGTTGGATTCACGTAAGTGTTCACCAACTTCCCGTTTAACTGATGGCGACAATGGCCATCAGCACCTGAGAGTGCGCGTAAACTAGCAACTTGTTAGGGGCTGGTCAATTTAACCGACTAGGCTTTAAGCGCCTGCACGAGCCCATGTCGTACATGCCAGACCTGCTCGGATTGGGCGGCAGCGTCTTGGCTAAACCAGCCGCTTAAATCACGCAGGCGACGCTGGTCTCGGGCCATGGGGACGATTCCTCGCCCTAACTCATTCATGATGACCACCAGCGTCACGCCATGGGTTTGTGCGGCGGTGGCCAAGCTTTCCAGATCTCCCCGCCACAGAGCGCGCGACGCATCGCTGCTCATATCAGAGTGCAGCACTGCCGCTAACCACTCAAACACACCGTGCAGAACGAGCGGCACATTGGGCTGCATGATGTGGGTCACTTCGTGTAAACGCTGCCCTGGAGAAAGCCGCCACCAAACAGCGCTGGGAAAGCGTGCTTTTACAACATCGCGCTTACCTGCGCAGGCACCGCCGATGAACAGCTGCATTGCCACTCTCCTTTGCCATCTTCACGTTTTAGATACGTCAGTTGCCAACGCCGTCCTTGTGCTTGATGAACGATGCCTTCCCAAAAACCAATGGTTTCGAAGCGACGCCGCAACTCGCGTATTACCCCGCCGTGGGTAACAACCAGCACTTTCTGATAATGATGTTCGCGGGCGTGCGCCGCCACCTCTTCAAGCCAAGCATTTAGACGGTCACGTAGCTGGCCGGAAGATTCGCCGCCGGGAATTTGCAGCTCACCCACGCTGTCAATCCAAGCGCGATAATGGGGTAAGTCTTTTAGTTCATCGTAAACTTTGCCTTCATAGTCACCAAAATCCAGCTCCCGTAATCGTGGTTCTAGATACAGCGGCACACCCGGCTTTGCCGCCTGCGACCACTCGAGGGTTTGCTGACAGCGGTTTAAATCGCTTGAATAAACAGCGTCAAAGCACTCTTCTGCCAATGCGTCACGCAGTGCCAGCAGTCCCGCTTCCGCATCAGGAAATAGCAACGGAATATCGCGCTGCCCTTGGTATCGGCGCTCTAAATTCCAGGCGGTGATACCGTGGCGAACTGCCACCAACTCCACATTAAGACCAGTAGCCAAAGCTCTCCTCCTTCAATGGTGGCACCTACCATATCGCCATTGATGCCGTTAAATAGCCGCAGCATTGCCCTTCTGGCGATTGCTACCCACACGATGATGACCAACCCCCAGACCAGCAATGCTGGTGAAACCGCAACAACCAGCGCCAACGGTAGCAAGGCATAACCAGCATCACGGGCGCTAAGCGACTGCTGCCAGCTCCATGCGAGCCCCTTCGAGTGAGCACAGGGGGTAAAAATCAGCAGTGCGACCCCAGCAAATCGGCCTAATGCAGGCACTGCCACCAGCCACCACAGCGGTGCCTGATAAGCCACCAGCGCCCAAAGCAATACGCCCTTCCAGGCCAGCAAAAACAGCAAGGCCAGGATGCCAAAACTGCCTATCTGAGCGTCCTTCATGATTTCCCAACGCCGCTCAATGGGTTGGTTACTGCCTAACGCATCGGCAAGGTCCATTACGCCATCGAGATGTAAACCACCCGAAAGCGCTACCCATAGGCTTAGCAGTAACAACGCAGTGATTGGCGCTGGTGACGCGATGAGACTTAATAGCAGCGCGCTTAACGCCAGCATGCTGCCAATTAACAACCCTACCAACGGATAAGCGCGAATTGCCCAGCGACGGGTGGCAGGTGTCCATGGGCAGGCAACAGGAAGCGGAATTCGGGTTAGAAACTGCAGCGCGAGTATTAGGCCGAACAGCGCATTTTTCATCGTTTCCACTCCCTAGCACAGCCCGCGATGACTTCAAGCACTGAGTCAGCTTCCAGCGCTAACCAACGGTGTAAGCACTGGATAAACTCAACGTAGCGCCAGGTAGTCGGCTGATCAGCAATCAGCTCTTCGTTAAGATCGTTCGACACAATCACCAGTGTTAGCCCCCGTGCTTGTGCATCACGCAGGCAGCGAGCCAGCAGCGCTAGGCCTTGCTCATCACTGAATTCTTCATTTGGCTCAGCGCCAAACAGCACTTGTCCTGCCCAGAGAGTTAAACAATCGAGCAGCACCGCGTGGTGATCGGGCACTTGGGCAATGGCTTGGTCAATCGCCAGGGGCGCTTCTAGCGTTACCCATTGGCCTTCCCGGCGTGCCTGGTGGCGCGATACCCGGTCGGCCATTTCGGCGTCGTAAACTTTAGCGGTGGCAATGTAATAGCAGTTGGCGTCACCCGCCGCGCTGAGCACACGCTGCTCCGCTACTTGGCTTTTTCCAGAGCGAGCGCCCCCACTAACAAAGACAATCATGCAGCACCTTTAGCAAGCGGTTATTTGCCGACTCATCACGCAGTGCCAAGCGTAACCAACTGCCCTCAAGCCCTTTAAAGCTGTGGGTATGCCTCGCCAGTAGCCCTTTATAAAGCATACGTTCAAACAGGTCTGCGCTGGTCACGCCGCGTTCACGCTGTAAAACACCTGGCCGCACAAGGAAAAAGCAGCTGTGACTGGGCACCACCTCAAGCCCTAGCGCCTGCAACGCCTTGCTCAGACGTGGCTGCTCACTGGCCAGCCACTGCTGGGTGAGCCGTGCAAACTCGCTATCCGCTAACAGCGGTGCCACCAGTTCAGCAGCAAGATGGTTCACACTCCAGGGCGGTTGGTGGTGACTCATGGTGTCTACTATGTTTTTCGAAGCCAGCACGTAGCCTAGGCGCAATCCAGGCAAGGTATAAAACTTGGTCATTGAGCGTAGCAGTACTAAATGACAGTAACGCTTAAGCAACGGCGTCAGCGCCTCGACGCCTATTGATAGATCGATAAATGCTTCGTCGACCACCACTTGGGTTCCAGTAGTCTGCGTATGCGCTAGCAGTCTCTCTACTGCATTGATGGATATCAGCGTGCCAGTTGGGTTATTCGGACGACACAGAAACACCACGTCGGCATTTGCTGCCTTCTCTAGCAGGTCGGCCATATCACAAGCGAAATGCGGCTCGCGCAATACATGCTCGGTCATTTCAATACGGTGGGCAGAACAGGCTCTGGCATATTCACCAAAGCTGGGAGCCAATAATAAGGCTCGGCCACCGGCATGCAGCGCAGCGGCAAGAAAAATGGCCTCTGCCCCACCATTGGTCAGCAGTACTTGTGCTGGCTGAACACCATTTTGCGCCGCAATGGCCTGCCGGGCTGAGGCGTAGTCCGGCGAGGGATAGCGGCTAAGCCCACCAAGCCTTGTTACCAACCAGCTTGCCAGCCACTCGGGCGGCCCAAGCGGGTTAAGGTTAGCGCTCACATCGTCAATCACATGATCGGCAGGTAGCCCAAAACGCTTCAGCAGCGCTGCGGCCTGGCCACCATGGCTTGGCCAATCAGCCGCCTCGTGAACAGTGGTTTGACAACTCATAGCCATGAAATCCCCGCGCCTGCCGACCCCATTAATACGCCCGTTAATACACTCATCAACACGGCCATTAACAAGAAAAACAGCAGCCAAGCACCGTGCATTAATTTAATTGCGGCGTTGATATGCGAACACGTCAGCGTTTCCAGTGGCGAGCCAAGAGTTGCTCGATGAGAAACCGCACCCTGATAAACATTGGTGCCGCCCAATTGCACACCCAGCAGGTTCGCGACCATGGCTTCTGGCCACCCCGCATTAGGGCTTGGGTGGCGAGGCGCTTCGCGGCAGGTAGCCAACATGGCCCGACGCCAATAGTGCGCCGATGATTGCCAGCTGATCAGCCCCCCGGCAACCCACAAGCATAGCGCGGTCAGCCTGGCGGGCAGCCAGTTAGCTATATCATCGAGCTTCGCCGAGGCATAGCCGAAGTCGCTATAGCGTTCATTTTGATAGCCCACCATGGAGTCCAGCGTGTTGATCGCTTTATAAGCCAGCGCCAGCGGCGCACCGCCGATAAACGCGAAGAATAGCGGCGAGGTGATGCCATCCACCGTATTTTCTGCAATGGTTTCCACCGCACCACGGGTAATTTCCGCTTCATCCAGTTGCTCGGTATCACGCCCCACCACCATGGAAAGTGCCTTTCGTGCCGATACTAAATCACCGTTAGCCAGCGGCACGGCAATGGCGCGCCCCGCTTCCGCCAAGCCTTTTATGGCCAGCGTTGTCGCCAGCAACCAAAGCTCAGCAGCTAGCCCAAGCCAAGGGTGCACCCAAGTCAGTAGTTCCAAACTCAGCCAAGCGAGGCTAAACGTGCCCAGCACAATGGTGGCGGTGAGTAAAAAACCCAGGAGTCGACGGCGCTTGTCACTTCCCTGGTTCCAGCGCTGCTCAAGTACGCTGATGGCACGCCCTATTATGACCACTGGGTGCGGCAACGAACGCGGGTCACCAACGACTAAGTCGATGACAATCGCCAGTGCAACAATAACGATCTCGCCATACATGACGCCCCCAGTCATGGCGCACTATTATCGTGAATACCCGCATCGGCAAAAGTGGCCATCTCACTGAGCATCGCGGCGGCGGCCTGCAATAACGGAAACGCCAATGCCGCGCCACTGCCTTCTCCCAGGCGCATTCCCAAGGCTAACAGCGGCGACGCATCAAGTGCCTCAAGGGCCGTGGCATGGCCGGGCTCTTCAGAGCGATGTCCAAAAATCAAATAACCACGCACCGCCGGACATAAACGGCAGGCCGTCAGGGCGGCTACTGTAGCAATAAAGCCATCCACAATGGCCGGCAGTCGGTTTGCCGCCGTGGCCAAATAAGCCCCTGTCATGGCAGCAATCTCTAACCCGCCGAGCTTGGTTAGCACCTCCATGGGGTCTTCGGCATTGGCTTGGCGTGCCTTTAGCGCCCGCTCGATCACCGCTACTTTATGGGCCTGCTGAGTGCTGTTAATACCGGTGCCAGTGCCCACCAACTGAGCCACTGGCTTGCCGGTCAGAGCCGCCAGCATGGCGCTGCTTGCCGTGGTATTAGCAATGCCCATTTCACCAACAATAATACATTTCGCGCCCGCCTGAACGGCTCGCTCAACGGCCTCGCAGCCTACCTGTAATGCAGCTAACGCTTCGTCACGGCTCATGGCATCTTCAAGCACCATATTGGCGGTGCCCGCGCGCACCTTGGCATCGGTAATACCCGGCATCACTAGGTGTGAAGCAACGCCAACATCCACGACCTCAACCTGGGCGCCAATTTGTCTAGCAAAGACATTAATTGCCGCACCACCACGGTCAAAATTAGCCACCATCTGTGCCGTGACTTCTTGCGGAAAGGCTGACACGCCCTCTTCAGCAACACCATGATCAGCAGCAAAGACAATGATCGCCGGTGGCGTGATGCTTGGCTGACAATCACCAGTGATCTCACTCAGCGTAACGGCCAATGCCTCTAACTGGCCGAGGCTGCCCGGCGGCTTAGTGAGCGTATCAATATAGCGAAGCGTCAATGCGCCAGTGTGGCTATCAAGTGGGGTGACTTGGTTAACGATGGGATGCATAGCAGCTCCAGGGCAGCAATCGAATTCATTTTGCGCCAGATGGTAGCAAAAGCGCGGCTGCTATACTTGCGCTTTAAGCTGCTTCAACACGCAACAACCCCATCCGGAGACGGATTGCCCTGTTAGCTGTAATGTTCATAAAAGCATCATCATTTACGACGATAGTTGCTATTAATCAGGGGTAATAAAACTACAAATATGGTTTTTATTGCCGTAAAGCCTCTTATATCGACACAAAAAGATGTAAAATAACTACAAACTTGACTCACCGTCTCTACCATGCAGAGGTCTCTATGCCGAGCTCAACACCCGCTACTTTAAATCCTACCGTTGCTGAGGTTACCCAACGCATTCGTGAGCGCTCTGCTGAGCGGCGTGCTCTCTATGAGCAACGCATGGCGGACCAGCATAAGCGTGGTGTGCACCGTGCAGAGCTATCCTGCGGTAACCTGGCCCACGGCTTTGCCGCCTGTAACCCCCAAGAGAAAGACTCCCTGAAGCTAATGAACAGCGCCAACTTGGGGATCATTTCTTCTTACAACGATATGCTGTCGGCCCACCAGCCGTTTGAAACCTTTCCGGAAACCATCAAAGCCGCTGCTAGCGCCATGGGCTCAACCGCCCAGTTTGCCGGTGGTGTTCCCGCCATGTGTGATGGAGTTACCCAAGGGCAACCGGGCATGGAACTGTCGCTGTTTTCCCGCGACGTGATTGCGATGGCAGCTGCAGTTGGGCTTTCACACAACATGTTTGATGCTGCCCTTTATCTGGGCGTATGCGACAAGATTATCCCTGGTCTGTTTATCGCAGCGGCACGCTTTGGCCACCTACCTGCCATGTTCGTACCCGCTGGCCCAATGCCCAGCGGCCTACCGAACAAAGAGAAAGCGCGCATCCGTCAGCTATACGCAGAAGGCAAAGTGGGCCGCGAAGAGCTGCTGCAAGCGGAGTCTGACTCCTATCACAGCCCTGGTACCTGCACCTTCTACGGCACAGCCAACTCAAACCAGCTGATGATGGAAGTGATGGGGCTTCACCTGCCAGGCACCTCGTTTGTGAACCCAGGCACGGAAATGCGCGAAGCCCTGACCCGCTACGCGACCGAACAGGCGATTCGCAACACTGAACCTGGCGGCGACTACCGCCCTTTCTATAAGCAGATCGATGAACGCGCCATCGTCAACGCGGTGGTGGGTTTATTGGCATCTGGCGGTTCAACCAACCATACGATGCATTTGATTGCCATGGCCGCTGCGTCGGGCATTACGCTGAACTGGGACGACTTCACAGATCTCTCCGCCGTAACGCCTAGCCTGATGCAGGTATACCCTAACGGCCAAGCAGACATTAACCACTTCCAGGCGGCAGGCGGCATGAGTTACCTGTTCCGCGAATTGCTGGGCGCTGGCTTATTGCACGGCGATATCCCGACGGTGTTCGGCACCGACCTGACGGCCTACACACAAGAGCCCTTCCTGGAAAATGGCAAAGTGGTTTGGCGCGAAGGCCCAGAAAGCAGCTTAGATGAAAACGTTTTACGCCCAGTCGCTACCCCCTTCGCAGCGACTGGCGGCCTAACAGTAATGAAAGGCAACCTGGGACGCGGCGTGATCAAAGTATCCGCCGTTGCCGACGAACATCGTGTAGTAGAAGCACCGGTGAAAATCTTCGCCGACCAGAACGAAATGAAGGCTGCGTTTGAATCCGGCGACTTAGATCGCGATGTCATCGTTGTGGTGCGCTTCCAGGGGCCAAAAGCCAATGGCATGCCGGAACTTCACAAACTGACGCCGTTCCTGGGCGTACTGCAGGACCGTGGCTTCAAAGTGGCACTGGTGACTGATGGCCGTATGTCTGGCGCGTCGGGTAAAGTACCCGCTGCGATCCATATCAGCCCAGAAGCACTGGACGGTGGCCCGCTATCGAAACTGCGCGACGGCGACATTGTGCGCCTGGACGCCAACGCAGGTACGCTGGAAGCCAAAGTAGAGGCGGCTACCTGGGCCGATCGCGAGCGCGTAGTGGCGAATTTGGACCACTACCACGTTGGCCTAGGCCGCGAACTGTTTAGCGGCTTCCGCCACCTGGCCATGCGTGGCGAAGAAGGCGCAGGCTCGCTGGGCGGCTTTGAAGCCGATGATCTCGCTCGCCAACAGGGCCAGATTCTTCAAGAGGATGCCTAATGCGACCGGCCTTAATTGGTGATATTGGCGGTACCAATGCCCGCCTGGCGCTCGTCACGCCAGGTGAGGTGACGCCCCACGATATTATTAATCTTCCCTGCGCGGACTACCCTGGGGTTATCGACGCGATTCAGGACTACCTGGAGCGCGTGGGCGCCACTGGGGAAAATGCACCGGTGGAAGCCTGTTTGGCGTTTGCCTGCCCGGTTCACGCCGAGCGGGTCAAGATGACCAATAATCACTGGGATTTTATGAAAAGCGATGTTCAGCAGACGCTGAACCTATCGCTGTTTAAAGTGATTAATGATTTTACCGCACAGGCTCTGGGCGTACCCCATGTAGACGCCGACAACCTGGTGGAAGTGCAAGCAGGTGTGGCTCAGTCTCACTCTACCCGCTTGGTGATTGGCCCCGGTACAGGTCTGGGCGTTGCTGGTGTTTTTCCCGGCCAACACGCCTGGATACCGCTTCCCACCGAGGGCGGCCACGTCACGTTCGCCCCCACTGACAGCACCGAGCGAGCGCTGCTGGATGTTTTTCTACAGCGCTACCAACGGGTCAGCGTAGAACGTATTTTATGCGGCCAGGGCTTGCTGGAGCTGTACCAGGCCCATTGTGCTCTGAACGAGCAAACGCCTAGCTGCACGACGCCAGCCGAGGTTACCCAAGCCGCCAACCAGGGTGACTCTATCGCCACCGCCAGCCTGCTGCGCTTTTTAAAAATCCTCGGCGATGTGTGTGGCGACGCGACCCTAACAATGGGCGCAAGAGGCGGCGTTTATCTATGCGGCGGGATTTTACCGCGCCTACTGGAGTGGCTACCCAAATCCGAACTGCGTAATAGCTTTGTGAACAAAGGTCGGATGGGCGCGTATAACGCCGATATTCCCGTGTGGATTGTTACTCACCCGTGGACAGGGCTGCTCGGCGCCGCCGAAGCGCTGCATAACGAAGAAGTCTTTTAACTTATTAGGAATGTCCATGCCTGCTCACACCTTCGATGTGCCTTTTGTTCTCGGCATGATGCGTCTGCATGAAGCACCAGAGATGCACCAGGCGAGCTATCTCGCCGACTGGATCGAAGCCCGTACCGAGCAGGGGTTGCACTGGTTCGACCATGCCGACATTTACGGGAACGGTGCGTGCGAGACGCTGTTTGGTCACGCGCTAAACACGCGTCCCGGACTGTCGAAACGGCTTAAGGTGGTGACCAAAGCGAGCATCGCCAACGATAACCCAGCCCACGGCTCTGGCAAGGTGAAACACTACAACGCCAGCCCGGATTATCTAAGCCGCGCCATCGACAATGCACTTAACCGCCTTAGCGTCGAGCGGCTAGATCACTTTTTAATTCATCGCCCTGACTTATTAATGAACGCAGAAGCGACTGGCCGTGCCCTTGATGACGCTATCGATGCAGGCAAAATTGGCGCTGCGGGCATTTCTAACCATTTGCCAAGTCAGTGGCGTAGGCTGCAAAACGCCATGCACCACCCTTTACGTGCCAACCAAATCGAACTTTCCATTAGCCATAACGCCCCCCTGTTTGATGGTAGCTTTGATGATCTATGCGCCGACGGCCATTGGCCGATGGCCTGGTCACCGCTAGCGGGCGGCACACTAATGCAAGGCGACGTCGGTAACGTTCTTAACCGCGTAGCTCGAGAGCAAAACGGCACCTCTAACGCGTTAGCGCTGGCTTGGCTGCGGTCACTGCCTGGTCGGCCGATTCCCGTTGTCGGCAGTGTGAAGCCTGAACGTATTGGTGACATGCTCGACGGGCCTGAGACGCTCTCAAGAGAGACATGGTACGAGCTGTTAGAGGCCGCGCGAGGCCACTGCGTCGCGTAACCCCTTCATCAATTAATAATATAATGACAAGGAATGACTTATGACGCCGGTGATTGCTTTCGGTGAAGCCTTGGTTGATATGTTATCCAGCCGCTTAGGCGATGACACTGGCCAAGAAACCTTCACGCCTTACGCGGGAGGCGCGCCTGCTAACGTCGCGGTTGCCTGTGCCCGACTTAACGTACCCAGCCAGTTTTTAGGCATGGTGGGTGACGATACGTTTGGTCACTTCCTGATTCGTGAGCTGAAAAGCCATGGCGTAGATACTCAGGGCGTAGTATTGACCAAAGAGGCACGCACTGCGCTGGCGTTTGTTTCCCGGGACAGCAGCGGCGAGCGCACGTTTGATTTTTATCGCCCACCGGCGGCCGACCTGCTTTATCGCTTAGAGCACCTGCCCCACGGCGTGTTTGAACAATCGGCGATTGTTCACTTATGCAGCAACAGTTTGACTGATCCTGAGATTGCCGACACCACCTTAGCGATTGCCGCTATGGCAAAGCGCGCAGGCTGTTTAGTCAGCGTGGATGCCAACCTCCGCCACAATCTGTGGACCGAAGGGTCAGCCGACCTCTGGCTGGTAACCGAGCTATTGGATTGCGCCGATCTCGTTAAAGTCTCACTGGAGGAGCTTGATTATCTTCGTGGCGGGCATTCTCAGGAAGCGTGGCTATCTCAGCGGCTAGCCGCCGGGGTAAAAGTAATTTTAATCACCGACGGCCCTAACAAGGTGGTGCTGAAAGGTGTTGGCCTTGACCACACCATCACACCGCCCCAGGTGACCGCTGTTGACACTACGGCTGGCGGTGATGCGTTTATTGGCGGCCTGCTGGCTGAGCTTTCACGGCACGGCATTGATGAGAACTGGTACCAGGACAGTGCCTTTCTAACCCGAGCGGTGGATATTGCCTGCCGCTGTGGTGCTCACGCAGTAACACGCCCAGGCGCCTACGCCGCACTGCCGACCCATAGTGATATTGAAGCGCTAAGAAATACGTAACGTCTGTAGCAAAAAAGGGCGTGCAACAGCACGCCCTTAACTATGTAATTACACGCTAAATCCCACTAATGCGCTACCGCTTCTTTACTCGACACCACACTGCCACCGAGCAACCCTGCACTGCCTTCCAAGACGTTGACCTCAATCGAGCCTGTCGTTTGGGTTGTAAAGCTCACCTGGGTAATCGCTCGTTGTTGCGTATCACCGTTCACCAGGATCTCCAGCGAGCCATGATCACACCACCACTCTAGCGTGATCGTTAAACCATCAACGCTGCCCGCTGCATGGTCACAGGCGAAATGGTCATCGAAAGCTGCTTGTCCGTTCACGCCGTTACGCGTGTAGCGAAGTGCAACGTCCTTTTCTACCGCTTCAAGCGTAAGCTGTTGATGATCTCCTTGCTGAAGCGACAATGCCACTCGGCTGCCAGCCGTTAAGGTCAGTTCAAGCACACCACGACTTACCGGTGGCAACGAGGTTAAGACGCTATATTGCCCAACACCCAGCATCGCCTGTGGCGGGATAGTATGCGGTACGGCTGTCAGCGCCTCATGGCACTCGCTGGCGATACGTTGGCAAAGCTGAATGCCGCTCGATGTCGCACGCAGGGTTAACTCTCTGGGCAGACTCATCATTCCCCGCCAGCCAGCTTCAGGCGCATGATTGGCATACTGCCAATTATTCAGCCAAGCCACGGCTAAACGGCGCCCCGAAGTATTCGACCAGCTCTGCACAGCGTAAAAGTCACGTCCTTCGTCCATCATCATGACGTCATCAGGCGAGTGGTCGTTAGTAAAACGCTGGCCGTCGAACTCGCCCACAAAATATTGCGTGAACGAGCCAAAGGCATTATCTGGCGTAGCCCCAATGCCAACGATTAATACCCAGCGGCTAGATAGCTGCCCATTGCTAGCGCCTTCCACTGGCAGCTCGAACAAATCGGGGCACTCCCAAGGGTGCTGAGTATGCACGCCGTGGCCCTCGCCAAACGCACTGGCAAACTGCCAGTCCAATAGGTTTTCCGAGGTGTAAAAATGAATTTCCTGCCCACAAGCCAGCGCCATTACCCAACGCTGGGTAGCGGCATGCCACAACACTTTTGGGTCGCGAAAATCTTTAAACCCTGGCGCGGGTAGCACTGGGTTATTGGCGTACTGATGCCAAGTGCGCCCCTTGTCGCGGCTATAAGCCAAACACTGTGACTGCTCATAATCTTCAGGATCATCGGAAAGCACTCGGTGGCAGGTATAAAACGCTAGCAGCCCCCGCTGGCCGTCAAACAGGCCCGTCACATCATGCTCATCCACGATGGCACTACCTGAAAAACACGCCCCTTGGGCGTTTGGCATCAGTGCAATAGGTAAGTGCTCCCAACGGCAAAGATCGGTGCTTACCGCATGCCCCCAGTGCATGGGCCCCCATACCGTGTCGTGGGGATGGTATTGATAAAAGAGATGATACTCCCCTTCGAAATATACAAGCCCGTTGGGGTCATTCATCCAGCCAGTAGGCGGCGTAAAATGCAGCGTTGGCCTAAGAGGAGTAAATTTGACGAGATTCAATGTAAAAAACCCTGACTTAATCGATTAAGTTGAGGCTATCACGCTTTTTCCCTCTCTGCCCTACGCCGTTAGGTGGAGCGCATAAAAAAGCCCGAGCATGGCAATATGCTCGGGCAAATGACTTACCCACACGACCCGATATCAGTGGGGCAAGTAACGAGAGTGCTCGTGTCGATTTACATCGTATTCGTTAGTGGTGAAAACGCTCAGCGGCCTGACGGGCCAGCTCGCGAATACCGTCCCAATCCTCTGCTTCAACCATGGCTTTCGGCGTTAGCCAAGAACCGCCTACACACATAACATTGGGTAGTGACAGGTAGGTTTCAGCGTTATCAACCGTGATACCGCCGGTTGGGCAAAAACGTGCTTCGGGAATCGGCGCGCCAAAGGCTTTAATGGCTTTGGCACCACCACTGGACTCAGCTGGGAAAAACTTGAAGCGGCGATAGCCGTACTGCCAGCCTGTCATCAGCTCAGAGATCGTTGATACGCCGGGCAACATCGGCACCGGGCTCTCTACGCCATAGCGATAAAGCGCTTCTGTCGCGCCGGGTGTCACTACAAAATCCGCACCTACCTGTTCAGCTTGGCGGTATTGCGCGGGCGTTAACACGGTACCTACACCGATGCTGGCTCCCGGCAGCGCTTCTTTCATGCGTTTAATTGCTTCCAGCGCGCAGTCGGTACGCAAGGTAATTTCCAACACGCTTAAGCCACCTTCAACCAAGGCGCGACCTAGCGGTACCGCATCTTCAAGACGCTCAACGGTAATCACCGGAATGACCTCAGCCTTTAAGCAAATGCTGTCAAGCTCGGCAGTGCGCGTTGAGGGTAGCTGTTTATCGATTGTCATCAGTGAGTCTCCAAGCAGGTGTTACTGGCAAACGTTTATTGGCGAAAGCCCAGGCGTTACGGCGCCCAGTAGATCGCTAACGGGCAAGATAAAAACGCGCGAATAGGTAGCTTACGGACATCATCACCATTCATGGCGTTTGCCAATACGCTGCGCTTATCATCGCCAGTAATATGTAAAATATGTCGATGCGCCTGATGCAGGCGATCTGCTGAGAAAGTAATACGCGGCTGCGGCTGACTAGGCGTGCGTACCGCGACAAGCGGCTCATCGGTAGAAAGCGCTAAACCTAGTTCTAGGCTGTCGGGGAACAGCGACGCCGTATGGCCATCGCCGCCCATTCCCAAGATCACAACGCTGGCGGGCCAAGGCAGAGATGCCGTGCGTTTGGCAACCTCATCAACCCCCTCTTCCGGCGTCGAGGCATCTGAGGTTAGCGGTACGAAGTTGGCGTTCGCAGCCGCTCCTTGAAGCAGGTTTTCGCGCACCAGCTTGGCATTGCTATCGCTACTTTCCTCACCCACCCAGCGTTCGTCGGCCAACGTGATATCAATGCGCTCCCAAGGCAGCGGTTTGGCTGCCAGCGCTTTAAAAAATGGCACCGGCGTAGAGCCACCCGAGACGACTAGTAGCGCGCGCTCTTGGCGGCTCAAGTCTTCGGCCAATGCCTGGAAGACCGCTTCAGCCAGCTGTTGTGCTAGCGCTTGACGTGCTTCGCTCATATTAATAATCCTCGTACCAACTGCGGCCATCTTGGGTAATCATGGCGATGGAGGCGACCGGCCCCCAAGAGCCTGCCGGATAACGGCGCGGCGGTGTTTCGCGGGCTTTCCAACCGTCGATGAGCTGGTCGCACCAACGCCAAGCGTGCTCAACTTCGTCGCGGCGCACGAACAGATATTGTTGGCCTTTCATGACTTCCAGTAGCAAGCGCTCATAGGCATCTGGGATACGTGATTTGGGGAACGCGCTGTTAAAGTCCAGGTGCAACGGGCCAGGGCGCAGGCGCATGCCTTTATGCAAACCGCTGTCTTTGGTGAGCACCTGAAGCGCGATCCCTTCATCCGGCTGCAGGCGAATGATCAGCTTGTTAGACGCAATCCCCCGCTGATCAGGATCAAAAATGTAGTGCGGCTGCTGGCGGAAGTGGATCACGATTTGGGACAGTTTTTCAGGCATGCGCTTACCGGTACGCAGGTAGAACGGCACACCCGCCCAGCGCCAATTTGAAACCTCGGTTTTCATTGCCACAAAGGTTTCGGTCTGGCTCTGGGTATTCGCCCCTTCTTCTTCCAGGTAGCCGGGTACCGGCTGACCATCGTTGGTGCCCGCGGTATATTGCCCACGTACTACATCACGTCCCAGAGCCTCACCGGTAAACGGCTTTAGGGCTTTCAGCACTTTTACTTTCTCATCACGAATCGCGTCGGCATCCAGGTTGGAAGGCGGGTCCATGGCAATCAAACATAGCAATTGGAGCAAGTGGTTTTGCACCATATCGCGCAGCTGCCCGGCATCATCGAAGTAGCCCCAGCGCCCTTCAATGCCGACCTTTTCTGCAACGGTAATTTCTACATGGGAAATATGGTTCTGATTCCATTGCGTCCCGAACAACGGGTTAGCAAAGCGCAGCGCAATCAGGTTCTGTACCGTTTCTTTACCTAAATAGTGGTCAATACGGTAAATACGCGACTCAGGAAAAACGGCTCCAATAGCGTCGTTAACTTCTTCTGATGACACTAGATCGTAGCCGATGGGCTTCTCAACGATGACCCGCGTTTGCTCATCCAGGCTGCCACTCGCCTCAAGGTTGCGGCAAATATCGCCGTAGATCATTGCGCCAACGGATAAATAAACCACCATGGGGCGATCAGAGCCTTCGCGCCATTCACGTATTTGCTCAAAACCCTCAGCTTTTTTGAAATCCAGCTGGCAATAGTCAAGCCGATTTAGAAAACGCTCGAGACTCTCTTTATCCTGCTCATCTTTTTTTAGCCGCTTTTGCAGCGCGCCGCTGACCAATTGGCGGAATGCAGCGGTGTCATGCGC
Source organism: Vreelandella alkaliphila (assembly GCF_016107625.1). Lineage (GTDB taxonomy): Bacteria > Pseudomonadota > Gammaproteobacteria > Pseudomonadales > Halomonadaceae > Vreelandella > Vreelandella alkaliphila. The sequence goes on along the minus strand of NZ_JABASV010000011.1, from coordinate 49,290 downwards.
TTGACGTGCCAGCCCCATAATCCGCGTGCTTGCGGGCATTAAGCCCTCACGGTCAAGGTGATAAAGCGCAGGAAACAGCTTGCGCATCGCAAGATCGCCCAGCGCCCCAAACAGCGCTAAATCGATAGCGTGTTTCTGATCGCCCAGCGGGGAATGTGACTGGCTCATCTCAGCTCCTATTTATAATTAGATGATCTAATGTAGTTAGATTACCTAAAATCTATCTGATATCGGGCATTATACGCAACATTACATGTAATTTTACTACAAAAAAATAGCGTTGCCTCCCCAATTACGTCTTTTAACGTTATTTACGTCTCTCTTTAAGTAGTGCCGTCTCTGAGCAGTACCGATGCCGACACCTAACGTTATACCGCTTTATTGTTACCTTTCATTCCACTCTACGCCCCTTGGATACGCCATCGCTACGCCCCTTGAGGATGAGGTGACGTTGCGCGTAATTGGCGACGCTGGCACTGACTAAAGCGCTGCTCATCAAAATATTCGCAGCACTCTACGACAACAACAATGAGGTATTTACATTATGGCAACGTCTCGCCCCATTATGATGCCACTGTTAGCCGCCACGCTGGCTGCCAGTGCCGCTCTTCCCGCCGTTGCGTTTGAGGACGATCGCCTGACTATCTGGATGGGTGATAATAAAGGTCAAGAAGGCATTCGTGAGGTTGCCGAGCAGTTTCGTGAAGAAACAGGCATCGAAGTGGAGGTGGTATTTCCCGATAACCTTACCGACCGCTTTCAGCAGGCGGCAGGAAGTGGCCAGGGGCCGGACATCGTCATCTGGGCTCACGACCGCATGGGCGAGTGGGCACAAAGCGGCTTATTGAAACAAGTCGCCCCAAGTGACAGCTTCCGCGAGGCGTTTTACGACTTCACCTGGGAAGCTGCGCTGTGGAATGGTGAAACCTACGGCTACCCGATATCGGTAGAGTCACTGGGCCTCATTTACAACAAAGCCCTGGTAGAAACACCGCCAGAAAGTTTTGCCGAGCTGATGGAGCTTGACGAAACGCTCTCTCAAGACGGAAAAAAGGCCATCTTATTTGATTACAGCGAGCCGTATTACGGCTGGACCTTACTAGCGGCCAACGGCGGCTACCCTTTCAAGCAGACTGACAGCGGCTATGACGTCAGCGATATAGGCGTTAACAACGAAGGTGCCTTACAAGGGGCAGAACTGCTGGTTGAGCTGATCGAAAGTGATGTACTCCCCCGCGGCACTAATTACAACTTGATGGACACCCGCTTTAACCAGGGCGAAGTGGCTACCATGATTAGCGGCCCATGGGCCTGGCCGAACCTGGAGCGTAGCGGAATTGATTACGGCGTCGCGTTACTGCCGAAAGTGGGCGATGAACGAGCTAAACCCATGTTTGGCGTGATGACGGCAATGATTAACTCCGCCACACCCAATGATTTTCTCGCCGTGGAGTTTTTAGAAAACTACCTGCTTAGCGAAGAGGGCATGCACACATTCAACAGCGACGGGTCACTGGGAGCGGTCGCCCATATCGATTATCAGGCTGAGCTTGCTGATAACCCTAACATTGCCGCGACGCTTGAAAATGCCGAAGTCGGTATGCCCATGCCAAATATTCCTGAAATGGGTGCTTTCTGGGCAGCCATGGAGCCCGCCCTGCAAAACATCGGCAGTGGCCGCCAATCGCCCCAAGAAGCGCTGGATGCCGCTGCGCGGCGTATGCGCCAGTAAGCTTTTTCTGCCCTTCTGCCCGGTAGCCAATGCCACCGGGCAGCTTTCAGGATGTCACTATGTATACCACTAACGCCTCTCGTGGCCTTCCCCGCCACCGCTCTCGCCATCTCACCGAACGTTACACCCGCTGGACACTTCGCTGCGTCATTGCCACCTTGGTAATCGCGCTGTTATGGCTGGTAGTCGCCTTCCACCTTAATGGCCAGTGGATGTTCGCGCTGCTGTTTCTAGTGCTGGGCGCCTCGCTGGGCGTGGTGTTTACCAAACGCACGTTAATGAGCCACCGGTATATTTTTCCTGCCGTGGCGGGGCTGGGCGTATTTGTTATTTTCCCGCTGCTTTACACCATCGGCATTAGCTTTAGTAATTACAGCTCAAGCAACTTGTTATCGGAAGAGCGCGTGCGCGGCCAGTTGATGAGCCAAACCTATCAACAGGAAGGCAACGCGTTTGAGCTAACGCTTTACCAAGCAGGTGAGCTTGTCCGCTTATACCTGGAAAACAGTGAGGCAGACACGCCCCAGCGCTTCGTTTCTTCACCGCTCAACTTAGCCAACCAAGAGACCCGTCAAATAGGTATTCAGGCAGTAGACGCTTCGCCTGCCCAAGAGCCACTGGAAATGCGCGCTATTATTCAGGCACGTGATTCTCTGCAAGGGCTTAGGCTGCTGACACCTGATGGCGCGGAGCTGCGTATGGCAGGGTTACGCCAGTTTGCTCCTATGGTAGATCGCTATGAAGCTCGTGAAGACGGCTCGCTTTATGATCGCCGCGATGACCGCGTTCTTACCCCCGACCCCGCTAGCGGATTTTTTGTCGCTGATAACGGCGAAAGAATCACGCCGGGATGGCCAGTCAATGTAGGGTTTACCAACTATACGAAGATATTCACCGATCCCGACATTCGCGGTCCCTTCATGCAGATCTTTGTGTGGACCTTTGTGTTTGCCGCACTGACGGTGGTCTTCACCCTGGCCGTTGGCTTTGTGCTGGCGTCACTGTTGCAGTGGGACCAACTCAAGGGCAAAGCCGTTTATCGCACGCTGTTAATTCTGCCTTACGCTGTGCCCGCCTTTATCTCCATCCTGATTTTTAAAGGCATGTTTAACCAGCACTTCGGTGAAGTGAACATGATTCTGGACACGCTGTTTGGTGTTCGGCCAGAGTGGTTCACCGACCCGTGGCTGGCGCGCTCCATGCTGCTGATTGTTAATACGTGGTTGGGCTACCCCTATATGTTGCTGCTGTGCATGGGGCTAATCCAAGCCATCCCCCAAGATCTCTACGAAGCCTCGGCGGTAGATGGCGGAGGCCCTATTACCAACCTGTTCAAGATTACCCTGCCGCTGATCATTAAACCGCTAACACCACTATTGATTGCCGCCTTTGCATTTAACTTCAATAACTTTGTGCTAATTGCGCTATTAACCGGCGGTAACCCCGACATTTTGGGCGCCAGCACCCCAGCAGGCACCACCGATCTATTGGTCAGCTACACCTACCGCATTGCCTTCCAGGATGCTGGACAGAACTTTGGGCTGGCAGCCGCCATCGCAACGCTCATTTTCCTCTTGGTCGCGGGTATGTCGTTGCTTAATTTGCGCCTTTCCAAGGTTAAGGTTTAGGAGGTTACTCATGGCCATGGTTCAACCGCGTTCTGTGGGCGCGCGCCGCTTGGGCGCTCACCTTGCACTGATCTGCTTTGTTTCGCTGATTGTCTTCCCGCTACTGTTGGTGATTTCAATCTCATTTCGCGAGGGTAACTTTGCCTCTGGCAGCTTAATTCCCAATAATTTCTCGTTGGAACACTGGTCACTAGCACTGGGAATTCCCTGGGAACGCCCAGATGGCAGTATTGTACAGCCACCCTTCCCTGTGCTGTTGTGGCTTTGGAACTCAATAAAAGTGGCAGTAGTTTCTTCGGTGCTGATTCTAATGTTAGCGACGACGAGCGCTTACGCCTTCGCACGCATGCGCTTTAAAGGCAAAGAACCGCTTTTGAAAGGTATGCTGATTTTCCAGATGTTCCCAGCCGTACTGTCGCTTGTGGCGCTCTACGCCCTGTTTGATCGACTGGGACAGTTTGTTGGCTGGTTAGGCATCAACACCCACGGCGCGTTGATCGTGGCATCACTGGGCGCAGTCGCGCTGCATATCTGGACCATTAAAGGCTACTTTGAGTCGATTGATGGCTCGCTGGAAGAAGCGGCTATGGTCGATGGTGCCAGCACTTGGCAAGCGTTCCGCTACATTCTGCTGCCGCTGTCGATTCCCATTTTGATGGTGGTTTTCATTCTGGCTTTCGTGATAAGCATCATGGAATATCCCATGGCCTCAGTACTGCTGGTGGATGAGCACAAACTCACCCTGGCGGTAGGTGCCCAACAATACCTTGCCGACCACAACCAGCGCTGGGGCAACTTTGCCGCTGCTGCTGTGCTTTCCGGCCTGCCCATTACCGTTGCGTTCTTGGTCTGCCAACGCTGGATTATTGGTGGATTAACCGCTGGGGGCGTCAAAGGCTAGATTCCTGGATTTAACCACTAAGTGCAGCACTCCCGATTCCTCGCTTGAGCACCTTGCTCGTCACCGGCTCTATTGATGGGGCCGGTTTTTTCATCATTGCATTCATTACTTGAGTATTTTTTAGAGAAATTTTACGGACTTTTTGCGCTTACCATGGTGTTATATCGCGATAAACATTAGGGCAATTTAAGAGCGGATATATGACCATCTTTCCCAGCGGGATTTACTATCGAGACGCTTACCGCAATTGGGCACAAATATTTAAAATCATGGCAGTGTTATGGTTAGTGCTTGCCATGTTTATGACACTGCCTTGGATTGTTCTGGTTATTGAAAAAGATCCTGACGCTCCCGCGTTCGGGATGTCGCTTCTCATTATTCTGAGCGCCACGCTGATCACTTGGTTGCTAACCCGCCGAGTATCGCTGGAGCTGAAGCCCTGGCAAATGTTTATATTGACGGCGGGCAGCTGGATCAGTATCAGCTGTTTTGCCAGCCTTCCGCTTATTTTAGGTGCGCCCCAACTTAGCGTCACAAATGCAGTCTTTGAGTCGGTCTCCGCGATTACCACCACCGGGTCAACCATATTATCTGGGATCGAAGATTTATCCGACGGCCTAAAGCTGTGGCGGGGCTTAATGCAGTGGATGGGTGGTATCGGCATTATCGTCATGGGCATCGCTATTCTGCCGTTTCTTAAAGTAGGCGGCATGCGGCTATTCCATACTGAATCTTCGGATTGGTCCGATAAAGTAATGCCTCGTACGGGAGGTATTGCAAAAGCGACGCTAACTATCTACGTGGGGCTGACACTACTGGCCATGCTGAGCTATTGGGTCGGTGGAATGCTGCCGTTAGATGCCGTGGTTCACGGAATGACATCACTGGCGACCGGTGGCTTTGCGAACTCTGACGCCTCGTTTGGTGCCTACTCTGAGCAGCCGTGGTTGGTATGGATGGGTAGCTTTTTTATGCTGAGTGGTGCGCTACCCTTTGTCTTATATATTCGCTTTATTCGTACCTCCCGCAGCGCACTGTGGAAAGACCAACAGGTGCGTGGTTTGTTAAAACTGCTGCTAACAGCGATTTTAATTCTTAGCGCATGGCGCGTTTTACAAGGCGATGATTGGTTTGTCTCGCTCACCCACGTCACGTTTAACGTCGTTTCGGTTGTGACCACCACTGGCTATGCATCCGACGACTATACGCTGTGGGGTTCATTACCTATCGCGGCGTTCTTCTATCTTACGTTTATGGGTGGCTGTAGCGGCTCTACTAGCGGTGGTATGAAAATTTTCCGGTTCCAAATCGCTATGCTGATGCTGCGTAACCAATTGCGCTACCTGATTCACGCTAATGGTGTTTTTACAACGCGCTATAATCAGCAGCCGGTGACCAATGATATTTCCCGCAGCGTAGTGGCCTTCTCTTTCTTCTTCTTTATTACGATTGCAGTGCTTGCCTTGAGCCTTTCAGCATTGGGATTGGACTTAGTCACTGCCCTTTCCGGTGCGGCCACTGCAGTGGCGAATGTAGGCCCGGGTCTCGGTGACACCATTGGCCCGGCAGGTAACTTTGCAACACTACCCGATGCCGCTAAATGGCTACTGTGCCTCGGCATGTTAATGGGGCGCCTGGAGATTTTAACGGTCGTGGTGCTGCTCACGCCGATGTTCTGGCGACGCTAACCTTTTTAGAGCGGCGCTACGCTCAAGGGCGCAGTGCGGCTTCTACCAATAATCGATACCCGACGCCTGCTTCTGTTTGAAGCAGGGTTGGTGTTTGTGGGTCATCCCCCAATTTCTGCCTTAGCCGGCTGATCACGATGCGCAAATAGTGCGTATCATCAACATGCGTTGGCCCCCAAATTTCTTTTAACAACTGGGTCTGGGTAACGACTCGCCCGGCGTAGCGGCACAGGCGCGCTAACACAGCGAACTCTTTCCGCGTTAAATGCACATCGTCTTGCTGTAGTGTGACCCGCCTTAGCTCCAGATCAATCGCTAAACCCTGACTGACATAGTAACTCGATGTTTGCTCTCCCCGAACTTTCTGGGCCAAGCGCAATACCGCTCTTATACGCGCGAGTAACTCTTGAATGCCAAAGGGCTTAGTAACGTAATCGTTGGCACCGTTATCCAACGAAAAGACTTTCTCTTCTTCTCGATCACGAACAGATACCACAATGACCGGTACGGTACTGTGCTCACGTATACCCTGCAGTACTTCGTGGCCGTCCATATCAGGCAAGCCTAAATCGAGCAGCACGACGTCAGGGGCTTGGGTATACACCATGGCTAACGCCTGCTCGCCATTCTCTGCTTCCAATACTGCGTAGCCCTGAGAGGCTAAACTGATACGCAGAAATCGCCGAATCTGCTGCTCATCATCAACAATTAGAATGCGACCGCTGCCTTCACTCTTCATCACCCCTCCTAATATCTGCACCTAACAGTGGCAGCGTTATAATAATCGCGGTACCTCGCCCACTTTCGCCCGTACCGGCCATAATAGTGCCGCCATGGGCACCAATCATGCCACGACATATGGCCAAACCAAGGCCGCTGCCATGAGCACTTCTATCGCCGTCGCCACCGCTGTAAAACATATCGAATACCTGCTCGCGTAGCTCGGGGGAAATACCAGGGCCTTGATCTTCAACAGTAATCACCAACGTTGCGGGATCACCTTCAGTGAAGTGCGCCTTTATGCTCAATTCACCCCCTGGTGGTGAAAAACGTTGAGCGTTATCCAAGACATTCACCAACGCTTGTTCTACCAGCGCAGGGTGGACATAAAGTAGCGGTAACGAAGGAGGCCAGGACTTGCGGACAACGACATGCTTAAGTGACTGACCCAAGCGTTTGAGCGCTGAATTAATAACGTCGTCAAACGCTACCCAGTCTCGCTCAATTTTTAACGTGCCGTGACCTAGCCGGGTCATATCCAACAAGTTTTGTATGTATCGATTGAGGCGCTCACTTTCGGACAAAATGCCATCAAGCAGCTCACGTTGATCGCTATCGCTTAGCTGCGGTTTGAGTTCAATCAACGAACTGGCTGAGCCAATAATAGAAGAGAGTGGTGTACGTAGGTCATGAGACACCGATGAGAGTAACGCAGAGCGCAGACGTTCGTTCTCTTCAGAGACACGGGTTGTATTCAGCTCTGCCACTAGTCGGGTGCGCTCTAGCGCCATACTAAGCTGACGCACCAGCGTATCCATTAACGACTCGCGCTCGTAGGTGAGCGCTTTTAGGCTTTCCGACAGTTTAAGCGCCAGCATCCCTACTTTTTCTCCCTGCACTGTCAGGGGTATCAAGCGCCAAGCCTGTTGACTCAGGGTGTCTGTGCCTTGACCACTGGGCTTTTGATGCTGCCAACTCCACACCGCCGCTTGCTTAGCGGTCATGTCCAAACGCACCGAATCCGGCAGCGCATGCACAACTCGCACTTCATTCGCGCTTTCGGCGCTTTCAATAAATACCGTGGGCACCGCAAAGCACTGCACCAATGTATCAACGCCAATTTTTGCTGCACTGGCGCTGTCTGTCGCGGTTGATAGCTGTTCGGCATAACGCAACAAAAGCTGGGTCTGATCGCGGCTAGCACGCAGTGCAATTAAACGCCGCCTCCCCCTACCCGCTAACTGCCCAACCACCACGGCTACGAGCAAGAAGAACACTGCGGTCAGCAGTTGCCCACGCTCTACCATGGCAAAGGTTAGACGTGGCTCGGTAAAGAAGAAGTTAAATACTAAAAAGCTCGCGATGGCACTGAACATCGCCATGGCGGTACCCGCCCATACGGCACTAAACAGTACGGCCACTAAAAACACTAATGATAAGTTGGCCAGCTCAAGCCAGGGCTCTAGCATGACAGCCACCCCTAAAGATGCCGTCACCGCCAAGCTAGTGGCCAGTAATTGGGGAGGACGCAGTTTCCAGCCATGCCGCCATTTATTGGCGCGTTGTTTCACAGCCCCTTTAGCCACTACAACAATATCGAACGCTTCGGCATGCGCCATCAAGCGTTGGGCCAGTGGCCGTGACCATTTCCACCAGCGACGCTTCGCTTCGCGGCCGACCACAATGGTGGTCGCGTTAATTGAACGTGCATAGTTGAGAACTTCGCTTAGCTGACTATGCCCTTGTAAACGTATTGAATCGCCACCCAGCCGAGTAACCAGGCTGAAAACTTGTTCAATGGCCAGTTGCTGCTCTGGGGAGGCAATTCCTTTATCAACATAGACCGCTCGCCATACCGCCAAACGCCGCTCTGCCATCCGATGAGCCGCGCGAACCAGCGATACGTCGTCTTCACTTCCATTAATCACCACCAGCAGGTGTGGCCTTACCGGCCAGGGGCCTGCCCTACCACCAGCATCCATTGCCACTTTAACATCAGCATCCACTCGCTCGGCCATGGTTTGAATTGCCAGCTCACGCAGCGCGTTGAGATTGGATTCATTAAAGTAACCTTCCATGGCAGCACGGGCTTGTTCGGGTATATAGACTTTGCCACGCCTTAAGCGCTCAAGGAGCTCGTCGGGCGTTAAGTCAACAAGCGATACGTCTCGGGCGCGCTCTAACAGCGCATCAGGCACCGTTTCGCGCATGCGAATCCCAGTAATCCGCGCGACATCATCATTCAAACTTTCGAGATGCTGGACGTTAACGGTTGTCCACACGTCAATACCTGCATCCAGCAGCTCTTCAATATCCTGGTAACGACGCGGGTGCCGACTGCCGGGGATATTACGGTGGGCAAGTTCGTCCACCAGCAAAATAGTGGGACGCCGCGCCAGGGCGGCATCAATATCAAATTCATAGAAGGTTCGGCCATGGTGCTTTAAAGGCGCTAACGGAAGCCGTGCCACCCCATCACACAAGGCTTCGGTATCAGCGCGACCGTGTGACTCCACCACGCCAATGACAATATCTTCACCTTCCTCTGCCCGTTCACGGGCGGTGCGAAGCATGGTGTATGTTTTACCGACACCGGGTGCGGCTCCCAGAAATACACGCAAACAGCCGCGCGCCTCTCGGCGCGCGGCTTTTAGCAATGTATTGGGATCGGGTCGCTGATCCGCTGAATACATTGGTTTACTCCATGGTGTCTGAAGCCGTCGGGGTGACGGGTGCTGGGGTTAATGGCGCTGCGGTGGTTGATGATACTGGAAAACGATCATCCAAACTGACATTCAGCCGCAACACATTCACCACCGGTGAGCCCAGCCAGCCTGTATTTTCAAGTGCTTGATCAATTAGCGCCGTCACAGTAGCTTCGTCGATTCCACGTGCTTGCGCTACTCTGGCAACCTGTAGCTCAGCCGCCTCGGGGGAGATATGCGGGTCGATACCGGAGCCGGATGCGGTAATCAGATCAACAGGGATTTGATCGACACTTACGTTTTCACGTTGAGCAATGGCATTTGCATCTGCCTGGGCACGCTCGCGCAGCGATACGTTACTCGACGCCAGATTAGAACCTGAGACGCCACCTGCGTCATTGCCCGCCGCTGATGGGCGACCAATAAAGTACTCATCGCTGACAAACGTCTGAGACACTAGGCTTGACCCAACCACCCGACCAGAGGCGTCTCGAACTAAACTCCCTTGCGCCTGCTCGGGGAATAACCAGCCGCCCAGTGTTGTGGTAACCAACGGGTAAATTAGCCCCAGAAGAACTGCCATTACCACCATAAAGCGAAGTGCATTGCCCCAAGAGGCCTTTGCCTGCAGCACATCGTCATTCGCAGCGATCTGGCGTTTCATATCTACATTCATCACGTTTCTCCTAGATAAATAACGCAATCAGCATGTCGAGAAGCTTGATGGCGGGGAATGGCAGTAGCAGCCCACCCAGGCCATAAATCAGCAGATTTCGACGCAACAACTCCGTCGCCGATGCCGCCTTCACAGACACACCGCGCAGGGCAAAGGGAATCAATGCCGTAATGATTAATGCGTTGAATAGCACCGCCGCTAGCACCGCCGTGGTCGGAGAGTGCAAATTCATAACGTCGAGTACGCCAAGCGCAGGGAAACTGGCGGCAAACAGCGCTGGCAAAATAACAAAGTATTTAGCCACATCATTCGCCAGCGAGAACGTCGTCAGCGCACCTCGGGTAACCAGCAACTGCTTGCCAATTTCCACCGCACTAATCAGCTTGCCAGGATCAGAGTCCAGATCCACCATATTGGCCGCTTCACGGGCTGCCTGGGTGCCTGAGTTCATTGCCAACCCTAGATCAGCTTGAGCAAGAGCGGGAGCATCGTTAGTACCGTCACCCACCATGGCAACCAAGCGACCACTGGCCTGCTCTTCGCGAATCAACGCTAGCTTGCGCTCTGGCGTGGCTTCAGCAATGTAGTCGTCCACGCCCGCCGTCGCGGCAATAGCCGACGCCGTAATCGGGTTGTCGCCCGTAATCATTACGGTTTTGATACCCATGGCACGCAGTTCAGCAAACTTCTCCGCGATACCGCTTTTAATCACATCAGACAGCGCCACCACGCCCAAAATCTGACTGCCTTCTGCCACCGCAATGGGGGTTGCGCCATCCCGTGAAATACGCGCAATGACCTGCTCGTAATCGCTGGGTATGTCACCGCCCTGGGCTTTTACCCATTCCGCAATCGCGTTCGGTGCTCCCTTACGCAGCTTTTTACCGCTGGTCAGATCAACGCCTGACAGGCGTGTTTCAGCACTGAACGCTTCAAAGGTTGCACCATCGGCTTCTTGTCTAAGCTGGACATCGACGCCCTGCTCAGTGGCTAGCTCCACGATTGAACGCCCTTCCGGCGTAGGGTCTTCCAGGGACGTTAAAAACGCCACGTCACGGACTCGCTGACGCGGAATCTGTTGGCAAGGAGCAAACTCCGTCGCACGGCGATCGCCAAGCGTTATCGTGCCGGTTTTATCCAGCAGCAAGGTGTCGATGCTGCCAGCAATCTCGACGGCTTTACCTGATTTAGCCACCAGGTTAGCCCGCATAGCGCGCTCCATACCCGCAATACCGATAGCAGGCAAGAGGCCACCAATAGTGGTCGGAATTAAACACACCAGTAATGCCACGAGCATAACCGTGGAGGTTTCAACGCCCACGAAAGCCGCCATGGGTACCAAGGTGACGACCACGATCAAAAACACCAGCGTTAGCATTGCCAAGAGTACCGACAGCGCCAACTCGGAAGGTGTCTTCTGACGGTTGGCACCTTCTACCAAGGCAATCATGCGATCTAACAACGATTCGCCAGGGTTAGCGCTAACTTCAATAATCAGATGATCCGACAGCACTTTGGTCCCGGCACTGACACCGCTGTTATCAGTGCCCGCCTCACGCAGTACGGGCGCAGATTCACCGGTGACAGCCGACTCATTGATCGAGGCAGCCCCTTCAACGATATCGCCATCGGCGGGAATCAGCTCCCCCGCGACAACCTTCACACGATCGCCTTTGCGGAGAGAGTCGGCCGTTACATTACTCGTCGTACCATCAGCGTTCAGCTTAACCGCCTTCAGCTCTCCCTTGGTTTTACGCAGCGCCCCAGCATGGGCTTTACCACGTGACTCTGCCAGCGACTCGGCACCCGTGGCGAACAGAACGGTGGCCAGCAATAACAACGCTATAGCCAACGCAAAACCGCCATTTTCTCCCTGGGCGAAAGCAATGGGCGTCAGCCCAAAGCACACTACGGTACCAATGGCGACCACGGCCATCACGGGGTTTCGCGCAAGTTGTTGAGGCGCAAGTCCTTTCACAGCCCCAGCGACGACCTGGCCAATGGGTAGCGGACGACGCGGCTGTTTAGCAAGCTCAGTATGTGACATCTCGTTTCTCCTAGAAGCCTTGCGTCACGGCTTCAGCAATCGGGCCAAGCACTAACGCCGGTAAGAAGCCCAGCAGGTTAACAATCACAATGACACCGGCGGTCAATCCCATAAATGCCGGGCTATCCATCGGCAAGGTGCCGCGTCCCGCGGGTGCAGTGCGCTTCGCTGCCAGCCATCCGGCCACCGCTAATGGCACCAGCATGGGAAGGAATCGACCGACCATCAGGGTGATAACACAGGCAAGGTTCCACCACGGCGTATCATCGCCAAGCCCTTCAAAACCAGAGCCGTTATTGGCAAATGCAGAGGCAAATTCGTAAAGCACTTGGGTTAGGCCGTGGAAACCAGGATTTGAGGTTCCAGCAGCGTTCGGCATCGCTACGGTAAGCGCGGAGAGGCCAAGAATGACTAACGGCTGTACCAGGATCGCTAGAGAGATCCAGCGCATTTCACGGGTTTCTAGCGGTTTGCCAAACAGCTCAGGCGCTCGACCGACCATCAATGAACCAACAAAAGCCGCCAACATCAGATAGAGAAAGAAACCGATAAGCCCAACACCGATGCCGCCAAAGGTGACGTTCACAAACATATCCATCAACACCATCATGCCGCCCATGGGGTTGAAGCTGTCGTGCATGGCGTTAACGGAGCCGTTCGATGTTTGTGTCGTCCAACTGCCCCACAAAGCGGAGAGATCGGTACCAAAACGCAGTTCTTTGCCCTCCAGATTAGCGCCGGGCTGGGAAAGCTCGACAAGCGCAGCATTCGGCATACGTTCCGAAGAAACCACAACCGAGGTGGAAATCAGCGAAAACGTCAGCATCACAGCACCAATACCCATCATTAATCGGCGTCGGCCACTAATAAGTGCGATGGCAATCAGTAATGCGAAGGGAATGATCGTCAGCGAAGCGGTTTCAATCACGTTGGCCAACGGCGTTGGATTTTCAAGCGGAACGCTAGAGTTTGGTCCATACCAGCCACCACCATTGGTGCCTAGCTGTTTGATCGCAACCATTGACGCAACCGGCCCTAAGGGAATCGACTGCACCTCTTCCACTTGCGAATCCAGCATCTCCACCTGATGCGCCGCTTGGTAGCTAGAAGGTACTCCTTGCGAGGTCAGTAACAACGCCACCACTGCTGCCAGCGGCAACATAACGCGCACTAACGTGCGGGTCATATCATGATAGTAATTGCCAACCCCTTTTACCGTTCCCGCAGGCCGAGCCACTAGCAAAGTACGCGCTATGGCGACTAGCACAGCGAGCCCCGTAGCGGGGGTTAAAAACTGCAGCGTTACAATGGCAAAGGTTTGGCTTAGGTGGGAAAGCTGCGCCTGGCCCGAGTAGTGTTGCTGGTTAGTGTTGGTGGCAAACGATACCGCCGTATGCAGCGCTGTATCCCACTTCATACCAGGTATGCCGTCAGGATTCAGGGGCAATAAGCCCTGACACATAAACACCAGCCATGCCAGCAGTATCAAGCCTACATGCAGTTTCAGAATAGCTAGCGCATATACTTGCCACGTCATTACGCTTTGACTATTAACGCCTGCTAATCGATAGATAGGCGTTTCTATCACTCTGAATAGCGTGTCGATTCGACTGGGCTGAGTACTTAGCGCGCGGGCAATGTATATCCCTAGTGGCACACCAAGTAATGCCACGATGGCATAAATGGCGATCATGTCGTTCATAGCAATCTCCTAAAAACGCTCGGGGCAAAATAGCGCATAAAACAAGTACGCCGCTGTGCCGGTCGCGATTATCAACAGTGCAATATTCATCGATGTGCCTCCTTTGATTGGCCCCCAGAGCTTAGAGATTGCCTGCGTAAAAAATCGATGGCGTTTAAGGCGTTAGCCGTCAAAAAGATGTAAAAAAATGAACTTTTGGCTCGTTAATATGGTTTCCTGCCATTGCTACACTCGACAGCTTCCCTATAGATAGGTGACTATCTTCAGTGACATGTCGCCAGAGTGATCTAACCACCGATGAAGATTATTATTTTGGGTGCCGGCCAAGTTGGTGCCACCCTGGCGGAGCACCTTGCCCGCGAAGAGAATGACATCACCGTTGTCGATACCGACGGCGCAAAACTGCGCGAACTGCACACCAAACTGGATATTCGCACCGTGACGGGCTCGGCTTCGTATCCCATCGTGCTGCGTCAGGCGGGCTGTGAAGACGCCGATATGTTGATTGCGGTGACCAACACCGATGAAATCAACATGATCGCCTGCCAAGTCGCCCATACGCTGTTTCGCACGCCTACCAAAATTGCCCGTGTACGCTCAACCGCCTACCTCACCCGTAAGGGGTTGTTTGCCCACGAAGCGATTCCTATTGATGTACTGATCAGCCCTGAACAAGTGGTCACGGATCATGTTCGCCGCCTGATTGAGCACCCCGGTGCGTTGCAGGTATTGGAGTTTGCCGGTGGTTTAGTGCAGCTGGTGGCGGTCAAGGCGTTCTACGGTGGCCCGTTGGTGGGACAGGATTTAGCCTTTTTAGCCAAGCACATGCCCAATGTGGAAACACGCGTGGCGGCAATTTACCGCCGCAACCGACCAATTATTCCCCGTGGCGATACGGTGATTGAAGCCGACGACGAGGTGTTTTTCCTGGCCGCACGGCGCGATATTCGCGCGGTAATGAGCGAACTACGCCGCGTTGAACGGGATTTTCGACGGGTGGTGATTGCTGGTGGGGGCAATATCGGTGAACGCTTGGCCGAACACCTGGAGCACAGCCATCAGGTCAAGATTATCGAGCACAGTTTAGAGCGCTGTACTGCGCTTTCCGAGCGGCTTGACCGAACGGTGGTGCTACACGGCAGCGCCACCAGCAAGCGGCTGCTGGAAGAAGAGAACATCGAAGACTGCGATATCTTTTGTGCCCTGACCAACGACGACGAGGTCAATATTATGTCGTCGCTGCTGGCCAAACGCTTGGGCGCCAAGAAAGTACTGACGCTGATTAACAACGCTGCCTACGTGGACTTGGTTCAGGGGGGCGAAATAGATATCGCCATTTCACCCCAGCAAGCGACCATCGGTAGCCTGCTTACCCACGTCCGCCGGGGCGATATTGTCAACGTGCACTCGCTGCGCCGTGGCGCTGCGGAAGCTATCGAGGCGATCGCCCACGGTGACAAGCAGTCGTCCAAGGTGGTAGGCCGTACCATTGCTGAGATCAATCTTCCTGAAGGCACCACCATTGGTGCCATTGTGCGAGGCAAAGAGGTCATCATTGGCCATGGGGATGTGATGGTAGAGAGCGGCGACCACGTCATTCTGTTCGTGATTGATAAGCGGCGCATTCGTGACGTGGAGCGGCTATTCCAAGTGGGTTTAACGTTCTTTTAAGCCACCCGGAACTCGCCTCACGTTAATCAGAGGCTCCTTAGCATCGTTAACAACACTATGCGTTAAATCTCCACCGCGCGGCCAATAAACTCTATCGGGCCAGTTGGTAAACCGGTGGGCGAACCGGTGTCATCTTCTAGAGTGAGCTCAAAGAGCTGATTATCCTCAAGCGGCGGTAACTGGTCTAAACGCAGGCGCAACGGTTGCCCTGGTTCTACTAGGCCAAGTGAAACCGGCGCTTGCCAATCATCTGCTTTGGTCCAGAACTCCAGTGCTTTTCCTTCGGGCACTTCAAAAGTGCCCAACGGGATCAGTTGAATTTCCTGGCGGTTGGCGGCCTGTACGACCCACCCGGCTGATTGAGTTTGCGGCGCTAACAGCACCACCATATATTCCGGCGTTGTTGGTGCAGTAGAGACATTGGTCAATATCACGCCCATGGTCACCGCGGCAGCCAAACCAAGGCCGGTAGCGGCGCGCCAAAATGGTAGGCTGTGCACCAAGCGGCGTGGCGTTGGTGCCGCCCTAGGAACACGTGCTGATCTTTTCGATGCGGCGTGCATGCTGCGCTCTATACGCGGCCATAAATAATCTGATGGGGTAACAGGATCAACGATCGCGGTGTAGGGGAAAAACTGCTCTTCCCAGTCAGCCACGATGGTCTGTAATTCTGGATCATTGGCTAAGCGTGCCTCAAAGGCTTCTCGCTCAGCAATGGGTAACGAACCTAGCACGTACTCCCCTGCAAGCGCATAAAGGTCATCGTTTTCGTTTGAACGTGTCATGACATACACTCCCGCAGGCGAAGCAAACTTCGCTTAATCCAGGCTTTAACAGTGCCTAGCGGCGCGCCGGTGTGTGCAGAAATTTCAGCATGACTTAACCCATCCACGTAGGCATGTAGCACACAGTTGCGGCGCTCGGTTTCCAATTGCTGCAGGCACTCATCCATCTGTTGGCCAGTCTGCCAGTCAAAAGCTTCCGCAGTTGTCGATAATGACTGTTGGTAGGTATCATCATCGGCTAGCTCGCCTGGGTCGTTGATATCCACCCTGATTTCTCGGTCGCGCTGGCGAATAGCGTTTAGTGCTAAGTGGCGGGCAATACTGAATATCCAGGTGCGGGCAGAGCCCCGTTCGGGGTCGAAACTATCGGCACGCTGCCAGATGTTCAGGCAAGCATCGTGGACAATGTCCTCAGCCATACCGCGGTCTTTCACAATGCGCATGACAACGCCAAGCAGTCTGGCGCCCTCTTGACGATAAAGTTGGTGTAGCGCTGCTTGCTCGCCACGCGCGCAGCGGGCAAGCGCATCAGCATAATCGAAGTCGTTAGCTATCGTAGACACGCCTATATCAGACACATGCTAGCTCCCTGGTGACACGCCGATACAGTCGCCGATACTATTCACAAATACTACTCGCAAATACTATTCACAAATACTACTCACAAATACTATCGCCACTACTGTTATCGCCGCTCTTTTGGCTAGCATAGCGGCTAGAGACCCGCGAGACGAGCCTCTAGCCTTACTTAGATGTGTTTCTTGAGCAAAACATTGCTTAGCAAAAGTGTTACTTACCACTTAGCAATAAAAGGACTTAGTTAGCTGTCCAGAAAATATAATCTGCCTGATAAGTGACGACTGCGGTGGCACCGCCATGGCCATCATCGCAAGCCACATCGGGTGCGACACCACCCTGAGTATTCAGGCGTTGAATATAGCTAACGCCAGTCATTGCGCCCTCACCTGCCGCAGGATTCGCTTCAACGAGCTGCAACGGGATATTGCCATCACCATTCGCGGCAGTTGCCAGCTGAGTGCCGGTAACTTTGGAGCCATCCAACGCTTCCCAAGTAGCAGGCGGGCCGTAGTAGCTGCCAACTTGAGCACCATCACTGTCGTTCAGCGCCGCGTGGGGACCTTTGAATACCCAGCCCATAGTACCGTCACCTTTAGCTTCGCACATGTAGGTAATCGCACCCACACCCACTGTTTCTAGAGCGATGGTATTGCCATCGGGCACTTGAACGTCGGCAGGCGTCATATCGGCCAGCGCAACGTGACTGAAGGATGCAATCAAGGTAGCGGCGAGTGCTGCACGCGTAAGAGGTTGGATAGTCATTTCAGTCTCCTTGGGTTTTGTATCAACCACTGCAAAGTGTGGCTGTATAGGGGATACACACGAGAAGACGTTTTGGATGCACTCTTTTTAGAAAATAATTAATAAAAAAGCGCCTAAAAAATTTGAGGCGCTTTTTATGTATGTAAATCAGCTGATTAATTATTGGCTAACGCCATCTACTGCAACCTGCCGGGGGCAGGCATTGCCACTGTGATCAAACAGGTGGCAATGCTGGCCTGCAAGCCCCAAACGCACTGTTTGGCCCTCTTCTAAGTGGGTCAAACCGTCTAAATGCTGGGTAAGCGGAACGCTAATACCTGCTACCTGCCAGTGCGCCAGCGTTTCGTAACCCAGCTTTTCCGCCACCATTAAGGTCGCATCCAGCGTGGCTTCTGCCTGCTCTGCGGCGACAAAATCTTCTGCCCGCAGCCCAAGCGTTGCGCTATCCCCTGACTGAAGGTGCTTGCCATTGACCGCCACTGTCAGCGTATCACCGCTATGCAGACGCACGACTGTTTGACGCTCGCCTGGATCTACCACCGTGACGGGAAAGGTATTAATCCGCGGCGAGCCGATGAACTCGGCCACTTCAAGGGTTTTAGGGAAGTGATAGAGCGAAAGCGGCGCGCCGACCTGGGCGATACGGCCACGGGAAAGCAGCACAATACGGTCAGCCAGCGTCATCGCTTCCACTTGATCGTGGGTCACGTAGATCATGGTGGCGTTCAGGCGCTTATGCAGCGCCGCAATTTGCACCCGCATATCCACCCGCAGCGCGGCATCCAGATTAGAAAGCGGCTCATCGAACAAAAAAACCGCGGGCTCTTTTACCAAGGTACGGCCAATCGCTACCCGCTGACGCTGGCCACCGGAAAGATCTTTAGGTTTGCGTTCCAGCAGTTCAGTCAAGTGCAACATGTCAGCGGCATGCTGAACGCGACGGCGAATCTCGGCTTTATCAGTGCGCGCCAGCTTTAAGCCAAAGGCCATGTTTTCCGCCACACTCATGTGCGGGTAAAGCGCATAGGATTGGAACACCATGCCGATATCCCGCTCCTGGGGTGGAGTCTCATTGATCCGCTGACCATCAAGCTGCATATCACCTTCGGTGATATCTTCCAGGCCTGCGATCATACGCAGCAAGGTGGATTTTCCGCAGCCAGAGGGTCCAACGAAGATCACAAACTCGCCATCTTCGATCGTAAGATCGATATCCCGGGAGATTTCCACACCGTCAAAGGATTTACCAATACCGCTAAGCGTTAAACGTCCCATGGTGCATCCTCCTCGGACTGTGGGCAGCAGGCAATCGCCACGCCGTAAGGTGGTAGCCGTAGTTGCCCCTCCTGCCACTCGCCGTTTAGCCAAGCAGGCGAACCCTTCAGTGATTCAGCGCTTTTAGGCGCCACGCGAGTGACGGTTTGGTCGCTAAAATTCAGTGCAATCAGCAGACGTGAGTGTTGATAGGTACGCTCTAAACAGAGCACCTCATCATGCACGGCGTGATAGCGCACCTGGCCTTTTACTAACGCTGGCAAGGTGCGGCGAAACGCTAAAAACTCACGGTAGGCATTGAGCAACGAACCGGCATCGTTATCTTGTTGATCAACGGCGAGACTGGCGTGCGAATCGGGCACTGGCAGCCAGGGCGTGACATCGCTAAAGCCAGCGTGTCGCGCATCGGCTTGCCAAGGGTGTGGCGTTCGGCAACCATCGCGACCTTTATAGGCAGGCCAAAAGGTGATGCCCGCCGGGTCAACCAACTGCTCAAACGTCAGTTCGGCTTCTGGCAAGCCAAGTTCTTCACCTTGGTAAAGGCACACACTGCCCCGCTGGGTAAGCAAAAACACCATATAAAGCCGTAGCTTATCCAGTTGTCCTTCAGCCCGCCAGCGGGTGGCAAGGCGGGTGACATCGTGATTTCCTAGTGCCCAACAGGGCCAGCCGTCGCCAATCCGCGCCTCCATTTCGGTGAGCGTTTTATGCAAATAACCAGGGTCGGCTTTGTCAGTCAGCAGGTTAAAGGAGTAGCACATGTGCAGGCGATTGCCGCCTTGGGAGTATTCCGCCATCACGCCCAGGGCGTCGTCGTCACCAACTTCTCCTACGCTCGTCGAGCCGGGATACTCATCGAGCAGGCCGCGCAGGCGTTCTAAAAACACCACATTTTCCGGCTGGGTTTTATCGTGCTGATGCAGCTGGTAGCCATAGGGATTGTCCGGACGAACACCTAAAAAGCTTTCGGTTACTTCTACGCGCGGAGGATTATCCTTGAGCTCGCCGTGGGTGCAGAAGTTCACTGCATCAAGACGGAATCCGTCGACGCCCCGCTCCAGCCAAAAGCGCGCTTCTTCCAGAATGGCATCCACCACGGCGGGAGTACGGAAATTGAGATCCGGCTGACTGGCCAGGAAGTTATGCAGATAGTACTGGCAACGGCGCGTATCCCACTGCCAGGCGCTACCACCAAACACCGACTGCCAGTTGGTCGGTGGCGCACCATCAGGTTTGGGGTCGGCCCAGACATACCAGTCTGCTTTCGGGTTATCACGACTTTTGCGGCTCTCTTCAAACCAGGCGTGTTGGTCAGAGGTGTGCGACATTACCTGATCAATCGTCACCTTTAGCCCTCTGGCATGGGCGCCCTCTACTAGGCGATCAAAATCTTCCAAGGTGCCAAACATCGGGTCAACACCACGGTAATCGCTAATATCGTAGCCGAAGTCTTTCATGGGCGAGGTGAAAAACGGCGACAGCCAGATGGCATCGACGTTTAGCGAGGCAATGTAATCAAGCTTATCAATCAGCCCTTTTAAGTCACCAATCCCATCGCTCTGGCCGCCCTTTCCGTCGCTATCCATAAAGCTGCGCGGATAAATTTGGTAAATCACTGCGCCGCGCCACCAGTCAGCGCCTTGGCTGCCAACGTAGCGGGAAGTAGAAGATGCCTGCATCATTATATTGTCCTTATCATTACCTGTTGATTGGCATGATGCAGCGTTGATCGAAAGATAAAATCCTCCCCTAGAGGTAGCAGTGGGCGTAGGTGTTAGGAGTAGCCGCTACCGCCGCCCTTAAGCACTGTTTACTCTCCTCTTATTCTCCTTGAATATGCGCCAGTAATTGCCCCGCCAGCGCAATGGCTTCATCCCGCCGCCGAATATTCTGTTTTTGATAAAGGCTGCGGATATGCGTTTTGATGGTGGTCGGCGCCACCGATAGCTGTTCAGCGATCTGCTCATTAGAGAGCCCAGCATGAATCAGCCCCAAGATTTGCCACTCTCGGCGAGTGAGTGGCGACGTACGGATAAGTTCAGGCACATCGGGCCGTGCCACAATGTTGGCAATGACTGTCTCGTCCAGCATCAAGCGGCGAGCACTGCCAAAATCTTTTTGGCGGCCAGCTAAGGTCAACAACCGCTCCGCACGAGCCTGTTCAAGGGGGTCTAAGCTGTTACTTGCTAATAGCGTCGACAGCAGCTCCCCCAGTGGTTTGCCTATCCGTAAAAAGCTGCCTACCAATGCGGTGCGGGAAGCTAAACTGAGTGCCTGCTGTATATGGTTGCTTGCCTGGGTGGTTTGCCCCTGATGCCAAGCCACCGCCGCTAAGCACAGCTGGTTGCGATTCGCGTCAGTCACTAATCCTAGCCGCCGGGTGTGGTCTTCAAGGGCATCCAGCAGTTCTCGGGCCTCTTCGTAGCGCCCCAATAGTGTTAATGCACGGGCATGGTTACGTACGTTGCACTGGGAAAAGTGATTAGTGGCATGCTCGGTAAGTGGTTCTGGCGCTTCTTGGCGCCAACGCTCGACCGCATCCATATCGTGTGTCGATTGCCACCACGCCAACAGCGTTGCATGGGCATTGGCTACCCAATCAATGTGGTAATCCCCTTCTGAGAGAATTTTACGCAGCCTACGAATGTGGTCGGCACACTGCGCTTGGTCTCCCCGGCTCTGGGCGACTTTAGCGAGCTGAATATGGCACTGCAGCGTCCAGCGCTCGCCTTGATTGTCTAACACCGCAATACCTTTCAACGCAGCCTGCTCGGCTTCGTCTAACCGATGCCACTCCCAAAGCACCTGGCTGCGAATGCGGTACAAAAACTCCGCGACCGGTAAATGTTCAAGTTCGGCGCGCTCTAGATGAGCAAAGGCGCGCTCTTGAATATCATAGGCGGCCTGCAAGCGTCCCTGAGCCACCAGGGTTTCAGACTGATGACAGTATGACCACAGCAGCAGTTGATGATCGTTGCGCTGACGAGCATGGCGCTCTACTTCTCTAACGCGCTGAAGCGACTCTTCCAGATAGCCCAGAACAAAGCGTGCTTCACTAAGAATAGCGGTGGCGGTTAGTGGTGTTGACGCCAGATAGCGAGCAGGCGACGCGAGCGCTTGCTCAGCCAGTGGCGCTGCGCGCTCAGCATCACCCTGGTTAATTGCCAATTGGGCACGCAATGTGGCAAATTCAGCACTCAATGCCTGCCATTCGGGCTCATCCAGCTGCGCCTCTATCCATCCGATCACTCGTGCCGTGATATCAAACTGAAATTGCCCATGGGATACCCAACCATAGAGCAGCGTATGCTCCGGACGTTTTGAAAGTCGCGGTTCGCCCAACAGTGCAAAGCCTTGCGCTAATAACGCATAAGCTCCACTGGCTAGTAATGCAGGGCCCTGCGCGGTCAATAAGCTGGCAACATCCTCTGGCTCCTCGGCTAAGATTGCCTGGCGTAGCGCCATGACCGGATCATTTAGCGCTAACCACGCCTGGCTTGCACGCTGGTGTAACCTTCGCTGAGTGGCTAAATCAAGCTCGTGTCGGCGGTGACGAAGATACTCGCCAAACAGTCGCTGAAAGCGGAACCACTGGCTATGCGGGTCGGGGCGTTCAATGAATAGCCCCGCTTGCTCAAACGCTTCCAAGCGCTGAGTTAACCGCTCTCCTTCCAAAAGGCGCGCCATTAGCTCGGGCGAAAAACGCTCTAACACCCCCAACTGAAGCATTAACTCGCGCTCTTCAGAGGGAAGCGCGGCAGCGAGCAGCTCATCAAACCAAGCGACAAAATCAGGGTGCGCACCGCTTAAGCGCTCTACCAGCGCATCAAATCCCGCGCGCGTGGTGGTTCGCTCAACCAGCCAGTTAAGCGCTACAATCCAGCCACCGCTTCTACGCAAGGCACGTTCAAGGCTTACTCGGGTGGGCGGAAAACTTAGCTGTTCGGCACACAAGGTGTGTGCTTCTTCGCTGTCAAAGGCCAAGCCATGAAGGTCGATCTCTTCAAGCTCCCCTCTCAATCGCAAACTCGCCAAACCAAGCGCGGGTCGCGAGCGGCTCGCCAGTGTCAAGGTCAACCAAGGCGGCTGATGACGCAGCCAGTGAGCGACACCCGCCAAAATATCGGGATGGGTCACGTGTTCAAATTCATCGACGACTAAACGACACGGGGAACGTTGCTCGGGTAACTCTCCCAACCAGCGTTCAAGCTGCTCGATGCAGTTAGCATTGTCAGCCATGGGCGAAAGCACATAGGCGTCATCGAACAGTTTGTTCAACGCTGCCCGCCAGTAGGTTAGAAAGCGTGCTGGCTGGTTATCACGCTGATCCAATCGTAACCAAGCGGCCTCCTGCTCCAGCGCGGGCAATCGTTCAGCCAGCAGTGTCGTTTTGCCATAACCCGAGGGCGCTGCCAGTACCAGCAAGCGGGTGCGCTCGTTTAAGGCGAAATGATCATTTAGACGTGGCCGGGCCACCACACTAAGCGGCAGCGGCGGAGCCTTTAGCTTTTCTTGGAGTAACGACATCAGCGCCTCCCGATATCAGTGCTTTTACATAACAAAAAGCCCGCGACACGTCGCGGGCAATCAGCATTGGAGAAACAGTTTTCACTAGCGAGCAGCGGCTTACGCTTAGAACCTCTGCTCAGAACCTCTGCTCAGAACCATACCTCGGTTTGTACGCCAAAGGTAAATTCACCGCCAGTAAATCCATCGCTACCTAGAGAACTTGCACCGTAGCTATTAAGGCTCTCGTCCCAGTCGCTGTAAGTCGTGAATAGACGGATCTCAGGACGCTTCCAGAAACCACCTAATTCCGGCTTGAAAGTCGGTGCGATAGTGAACTTCATATAGTCACCATCAACCGCGTTACGGTCACTGTAACCCTGTGGATCTAAATCCATCCACTGATAGCTAGCTTCGTACTGCATTTCAAAATTCTGATTGATTTCATTGGCCAGACGTACGTTTAGCGTAGCCCAATCATAACTGTCACCATTGGCGAAACGATCTTCACTGGTTTCAGCCAGTATAGACGGTGCAATACGCCACTTCGGTGCAATATAGGTCGTTCCGTATAACGCCAGCCGCGTTGCGGTAGCATCATCCGTCAGGTCGCCGTTGCTACCCAACCCTTTAACTTCGGCCCCTAAGCCTTGGCCGTGCAGTACAGCGGCCTTAAAGTTACCTTCGCCCATGCCGAAGAAGCTGTCGCCGTGGTAAGCCACCATGGTATGCCAGCCGGTATCAGCCGCGGTTTGGCCCACGCCAATATCACGCTCATCGTTATCAGCAGCAGACATGCCGTTGACCATGACCTGCCAGTTACCGAAGTAATTATTAGAGGTCAGCACGAGGTTATCCGTATCGCTATCTTCCCCATCTAAGCCAGGGTTTTCACGGTTGACGACCGGATAGTCGCTGAAGCTGCGGCCATAGACTGAAAGGTTACTCTTCCAGTTATCGGCTAGCTGCATATCGTATATACCGCCACCGGTACCGGCGAGGAAGACAACATCGCTATCTAGCCAATGGATATCAAAGTTATCACGGTCAAAGCGCTTACCGGCCCAAATGGAAGCGTTTTCAAACGCGCCGGTAAAGCTTGGTAAGTCACTAAATTCGGCATACACCTGGCGCACGTTTAGGTTGGTATCGTCACCTACCCAATCGTTACTGGAATTAGTACCGGCAGCCAACATCGTGGTGTAACGAGCTTTTGCACCGTTATCAAACTGCATGCGGTAGTTCAGAATGGCTTCAGAGTATGTATCCGGCTCGTTGCCCAAACGACCAACGGCACCGCCATTTCCACCCGCGGGTGTCAGATAAGGACCACCTGGTGCGCTTTTGCCATCTTCACCAATTAGCAGGCCGGAACGCGCATAGACATTAAAGGAGAATCCCTCTTCACCGCTGGATTGGCGCTCTACACGGGCAAGGCGTTCTTCAATATCAGCATTGGTAGCGGGCGCACTTGACGATGGTGCAGCATGTCCCTGCTCAGCTAACTCCGCGCGACGTTCTGCAGCCTCCGCCCGCTGCTCGGCAGCCGCAATTCTTGCTTCTAACTGAGCAAATCGCTCTTCCAATGTTGTGTTGGCGCTAGCAGTGCCACACAGCCCAAAACTGGCAGCGGCGATGGCAATGGCGAGAGGTGTTTTGAATGTCATTTTGTGCATTGTTTTAAACCCTAATTTATTAAGCCCTTGTTTTTAAAAGCCATACCCTTAAAAGCTGTATTCCTAGGAGCTGTATTCCTAAGAGCTATGCTTTAAAAAAAGCGTTTTAAAAATCGCTTTAAAAACTTGGCTTTAAATCTTTTATTTTTGAGATTTTGTTGAAAACGTAAGTTTCTGATGCTTTTGCTTTAAACCTTCCTTCGAGCCAAAGCCATCAGTCTGTCGCTTTACTGCACGGATAGCCCACGCTCATCAACACGCCCAACGACTCTCCCACTGAGTGGCGCTAAACGCTGTTCTGCGAACCGAATTCAGCAAATTATGTTGCAAAGCAACTACGTTTTATCCCGCCAGATAACGGTAGAAAGAACTTAATCGATTAAGAGGTAGTAAACCAACAAGAAATCACTAATTATCGACCAATGTCTAAACTGTTCATTAGGTTAGAAAAAAGTGATGCAACGGCATTAGACAAAAGTCGCTATTGAACTTGTCACGAGGAGACGGCTAACTGGCACCTTACTTAATCGTTTAAGTAGGCGCTACAAGCGTTTTTAACACTCATTACCCATAACAACAAATGCCGAGGAACGCCCTATGAAAAAGACACTACTCACTTCTGCCATTGCTTTGGCTAGTCTCGCTAGCGCCACAGGTTCTGCCCAGGCGGCTGAGTTAACCATTTCTTGTGGAGCTGTTGGTGCGGAGCTTACCCTTTGCCAAGAAGGTGTGAGCGCCTGGGAAGAGAAGACCGGCCACAGTGTCGATGTGGTTTCAACGCCAAACTCATCTACTGAACGTTTGTCACTCTACCAACAAATTTTATCCGCCAACTCTAGCGACATTGATGTCATGCAGATCGATGTTGTCTGGCCCGGCCTACTCGCTAATCACCTGCTTGATTTAAGCGAAGTACTCGGGGAAGACGCCGCGGCAGGCCACTTCGACACCATTGTCACCAACAACACTATCGATGGCCGCCTAGTTGCGATGCCCTGGTTTACCGACGCAGGTGTTCTGTATTACCGCGAAGACCTGCTGGAGAAACATGGCCATGACGTACCTACTACGTGGCAAGAACTGACCGACATCGCGCGTGATATCAAAGATGCCGAGCGCGCAGAAGGCAATGATCGTATGCAGGGTTTTGTCTTCCAGGGGCGTGCCTATGAAGGACTTACCGTCAATGCACTGGAGTGGGTATCAAGCTTCGGTGGTGGTACCGTGGTAGATCAGAATGGCGAAGTTACCATCAATAACGAAAAAGCTGCTGAAGCACTGGATTTAGCAGCCTCATGGATTGGTGATATCTCTCCGGAAGGCGTGCTGAATTATACCGAAGAAGAAGCCCGTGGTGTTTTCCAGGGCGGCAATGCCGTATTTATGCGCAACTGGCCATACGCCTGGTCACTGGCTCAAAGCGAAGATAGCGATGTACGTGGCAGTGTCGGCGTCACCCAATTGCCCGCAGGTGGAGAAGACGGTCGAAGTGCAGCTGGCTTAGGCGGTTGGAACTTAGCAGTATCCCGCTATAGCGAACATCCCGAACTCGCCGCTGATCTGGTCGCTTTCTTAGCCGGTGAAGAAGAGCAAAAGCGTCGTGCCATCCAAGCGTCCTACAACCCCACCATCGATGCGCTTTACCAAGATGAAGAGGTACTGGAAGCCGTGCCTTTCTTTGGCACTCTTTACGACACCTTCACCAACGCTGTTGCCCGTCCGTCAGCACCTACCGGGGATGCCTATGGCCGTGTTAGCAATGCCTTTTTCAGCACCTCACATGATGTGCTTTCGGGTACTAAAACTGGCGCTGACGCCGTCGCTGACCTCGAAGGCGATCTACTCCGCCTGAAGCGTCGCAACTGGTAACCGCGGAGATACCTATGTCGACCTCTTCTAACAACAGCGCGCCCCTAGAGGCGCGCTCAGCCGCAGCGCCAGCGCGTCGGCATCGCGGCACTAAAGTACGCCGTCAGCGGGTCAAAGCGGCTTGGCTGTTCTTGGCTCCCATGCTGATCGCATTAACGTTGGTGGCCGGCTGGCCGTTAATGCGAACATTTTTTCTAAGCTTTACAGATGCCTCACTGTCGGACCTGGGTGCGGCTAATCTAATCGGGTTTGAAAACTATCTGGTTTACGACAATGGTCGCTGGTTCGGGGTGCTTGCTGACCCAGTCTGGTGGCAATCTGTTTGGAACACCGTTTACTTTTCGGTGGTATCTGTCTCTTTAGAAGTCATTTTCGGTGTCATTGTGGCGCTGATTCTAAATGCGGAGTTTAAGGGCCGGACGATTGTTCGCGCAGCGGTGCTGATTCCGTGGGCAATCCCCACCATCGTTTCCGCGCAAATGTGGGCATGGATGCTCAACGATCAGTTCGGCATCATCAACCACCTGCTGATGACGGTTGGGATTATCGACAATCCTATCGCCTGGACGGCTAGCGCTACTTACTCAATGTGGGCAGTCATCATGGTCGATGTCTGGAAAACAATTCCGTTTGTCGCCCTGTTGGTGTTAGCCGCCCTACAGATGTTGCCAAAAGATTGCTACGAAGCAGCAGAAGTAGATGGCATTCATCCCGTGCGTGTGTTCTTCAAAGTGACCCTACCGCTAATTACGCCTGCCTTGATGGTGGCGGTGATTTTCCGCCTTCTAGATGCCCTGCGGGTGTTCGACGTGATCTACGTACTGACTTCTAACTCGACCAGCACGATGTCGATGTCAGTCTATGCGCGTCAGCAGTTGGTTGAGTTCCAGGATGTTGGTTACGGCAGTGCTGCCTCTACCCTGTTGTTCTTGATTATTGCCCTGGCCACCGTTGCTTACCTCTATTTAGGCCGTAACAAAATACAACTAGGAGGTGACTGATGAACCAACGTCAGTTAGCCAAAATTGCCAAGCGCGTCGGCTTTTGGGCCTTAATTGCGCTGATTATGGTATACGCCGTTTTCCCATTTTATTACGCGGTCATTACCTCACTTAAACCTTCTAGTGACTTATTCCAGGTTGAACTTTGGCTCTCAAATTGGAACCTGGACAATTATGCGCAGATTTTTAGCCAGTCGAGCTTTATCCGCGCGATTTTTAACTCGGTAGTCGTAGCATTTAGCGTTGTTTTCATCGCGCTGCTACTGGGTATTACCGCCTCCTACGCGCTGGGCCGAGTTCGCTTCCGTGGTCGCTCGACCGTCATGCTGGTCATTCTTGGGGTTTCCATGTTTCCTCAGGTCGCGGTGCTCTCAGGCTTGTTTGAGGTGATTCGCGCACTAAATCTCTACAACAATCCCGCTGGTCTCATTCTGAGCTACACCATTTTCACGCTGCCCTTCACCGTCTGGGTACTTACCACCTTCATGAAAGAACTGCCCATGGAGTTGGAAGAAGCCGCCATCATGGATGGCGCTACGCCCTGGATTACGATTACTAAAGTTTTCCTACCGCTAATGTGGCCCGCCATGGCCACCACTGGCCTGCTTGCCTTTATTGCTGCGTGGAATGAGTTCCTGTTCGCCTTAACCTTCACACTCACTGATGCCCAGCGCACCGTGCCTGTTGCCATTGCACTGTTGTCAGGTGGTAGCGCCTACGAGCTTCCCTGGGGGCCAATTATGGCCGCGTCGGTCGTCGTCACCGTGCCACTGGTTATCCTAGTCATCATTTTCCAACGTCGCATTGTTTCAGGCTTAACTGCAGGTGCAGTTAAAGGCTAAGCGTGGGTGTTATTTACGTTTTATTAAGGATTTATTCATGCAAGACAATCTGACCTGGTGGCGCGGCGGCGTTATCTATCAAATTTACCCGCGCAGCTTCCTAGACAGCCGTGGCGACGGCATTGGTGACTTGAAAGGTATTACCGAAAAGCTCGACTACGTGGCCTCTTTGAACGTTGATGGTGTCTGGCTTTCGCCCTTTTTCACCTCCCCCATGCTCGATTTCGGTTATGACGTCAGCGATTACCGCGACGTTGATCCGATGTTCGGCACCCTGGATGATTTCAAGGCGCTGCTCGACAAGGCCCATTCGCTAGGCCTGAAAGTAATGATTGACCAAGTCATCAGCCATACCTCTGAACAGCACGCTTGGTTTAAAGAGAGCCGCCAGAATCGTACCAACCCCAAAGCCGATTGGTTTGTATGGGCAGACCCTAAGCCCGATGGCACACCCCCTAATAACTGGCTATCTATTTTTGGCGGCCCTGCCTGGACCTTTGATTCACGCCGCCAGCAGTATTATCTACACAACTTTTTGACCAGCCAGCCGGATGTCAACTTCCACAATCCGGAAGCCCGTCAGGCGCAGCTGGATAACATGCGCTTTTGGCTGGATCTTGGCATTGATGGTTTCCGCCTTGATACCGTCAACTTCTACTTTCACGACGCTGAGCTGCGTGACAACCCACCGGTGCCCAAAGGCGAATCCAAGACCCTGGGCGCTCCAGAGGCTAACCCCTACACGTGGCAACGTCATGTCTACGATATTAGCCGCCCTGAAAACGTAGATTTCTTAAAAGACTTACGCGCCTTGATGGACGAGTATCCCGGCACTACGACCGTGGGCGAAATCGGCGATGACAACCCACTTGAGCGCATGGCTGAGTACACCGCAGGCGGTGACAAACTACACATGGCTTACACCTTTGACTTGCTCAATAAGCCACGCTCCGCTAGCTATATTCGTCATGTTATTGAGCGCTTTCAGCGCTTAGCGGGCGACGCTTGGCCCTGCTGGGCAACATCCAACCATGATGTTGAACGCAGCGCATCACGCTGGGGCGCTGAAGAAGATCCCATTGCTTATCCTAAAGTGATGCTCGCCATGCTGTTTTCCCTACGCGGCAGCGTCTGCCTTTATCAAGGGGAAGAGTTAGGGCTTCCGGAAGCTGACGTGCCCTTCGAGCGCATTCAAGACCCTTACGGCAAAGTGCTCTGGCCAGAGTTTAAAGGCCGAGACGGGTGCCGCACGCCGATGCCATGGACCGATGGCACCCAGGCAGGTTTCTCGGCCATTGAGCCATGGCTCCCCGTAGAAAAACGCCACCTGCCATTGGCGGTTAACCAACAGCACACGACCCCAGACTCAACGCTTAACGGTGTGCGCCGGATGCTGGCTTTCCGCCAAGCGCACTCCGCGCTGTTTGACGGTGATTTACAGCTGATTGAGGTCGGCGAGGAGTTACTGGGCTTTATTCGTCAAAATGGCCAAGACAAAGTGCTGTGTGTCTTTAACCTGACGGGGAATGAGCTGCAAACAGCACTCCACTTAGACATCATTGGTGACCTGGAAGGACACGGCTTCACTACGGCACGTCAAGATAATGTGCTGACGCTGCCCGCCTATCAAGCCGCCTTCATGCACGTTGCTTAGTCAAATCAATGGCAATAATCAATAACAACATTCAATAACGATAGTCGGCCCGATACGAGGAATGCAGCATTGAGGCCGACAAGGAGCTAACCATGGCAAGTGTTACGCTTGAAAAGATCAACAAAGTATTTGGTCGCGATCACATTATTAAAGACGTTGACCTGACCATTGGCGATGGTGAATTTGTCGTCTTTGTTGGCCCATCCGGCTGTGGCAAATCTACGCTGCTGCGCCTTATCGCGGGTCTTGAGTCAATCACCGACGGTGACTTAAACATTGGTGACACGCTGGTCAATGACCTTCCCCCACGAGAACGTGGTGTGGGCATGGTGTTTCAGTCGTATGCTCTTTACCCGCATATGACCGTTTATGACAACATGGCTTTTGGTTTGAAGCTTGCCAAAACAGACAAAGAGACGGTCCATGAACGGGTAATGAGTACCGCTAAAATTTTGCAGCTTGAAGACCTGTTACACCGCAAGCCGAAAGCACTGTCGGGCGGTCAGCGCCAGCGTGTTGCAATGGGCCGTGCGATGGCTCGGGAACCTCGCATTCTGCTTTTTGATGAGCCACTTTCTAACCTGGATGCGTCGCTGCGAGTACAAATGCGCAACGAGATCGCCAGGCTGCACAATCGCCTGGGCTCTACAATGATTTATGTGACCCACGACCAAGTCGAAGCAATGACCCTGGCAGATAAAATCGTGGTGCTAAAAGGCGGCCATATCGAGCAAGTTGGCAGTCCACATGAGCTTTATCAACGCCCAGCCACCAAGTTTGTCGCCGGTTTTATCGGTTCACCGACGATGAATTTTATGCCTGCGGAGCTTGCCAGCGGTTCAAAAGATGGTTGCCGGGTGACGGCAAAAGGCTTGGGAGAGGTCGCACTTCCCCAAGCCGCTGATAGCTATCGCACGCGCAGCTCACTTACCTTAGGCATACGCCCCGAGCACCTACGCTTAGAGGCACCCAAGGGCGATAACTGCTTTGAAATTTTCAATGTCGAGTATCTAGGTAATGAGGTCTATGTCTACCTAGAACCCAAAGAGGGCGATACACTGCTTATCCACCGCAGCGAAGCCCCAAGCAAGTGGGAAGAAGGCCAAAAAGTATCCCTGGTGCCTGACATTGAGCATGTGCATCTATTTGATGAAAGTGGTGCGGCGTTGATGCTTTCTGAGACACGCTCTGCGGCTTAACGAACGCTATCAACTACGCTGTTGCTGAGCGAACAACGGCCTTTGATGCTACTACCTCTATAGCAACGGTAGTGGAAACAACGTCAAGGCCGTATTTTTGTGCGCCAGATTCAATTCATTAGCCTGCGATGTAAAATAACGCCCAAATAATTAAACAGGATAGGAAACCCGTGACTGCCCATCGTCGAATGACTCTCAAGGATCTTGCCACAGAACTCGGCGTTTCCACTGCGACAATATCAAACGCTTTCAACCGCCCCGACCAGCTTTCGCCACTTCTGCGCGATCGTATTTTAAGTGAGGCAAAACGACTGGGGTATAACGGCCCAGATGCCAAGGCCCGGAGTTTGCGCACTGGGCGCTCCAGCATTGTTGCGGTTATTCTTGCCGAAAGCCTGACTTACAGCCTCAATGATGCTGTCGCCAGTGAATTTTTATCCGGTGTCGCTGAAGTACTCGATGCACATGGGCATACCATGCTGCTACTGCCTGGCCGGGGTCATGCCTCCCAGCCGCCAGGGTCTGCAAACATTGCCGATGGCTTTATCGTTTACGGCCTGATGCCTAATAACAAGCTGCTAAGCGAGCTGCCTGCGCAGCGCCCACTGGTGTCCGTGGATTTCGACATTGACGGCAGTCCGACTGTGCATATCGATGACCAAGACGCGAGCTACCACCTTGCCCTGCACGCATTAAAAACGCGGCCACAGCGGCCTGCGGTGATTAACCTTCGTCTGACAAAAGAGCATTGCAACGGCCGAATCACCAAAGCGCACACCCTACTGCCGGGCAGCAGCACCATCAGTCGTGCACGCCTGGCCGGATTTCATGCAGCACTCACCGAACATGGCTTTGATGCTGAACAGATCCCACTATGGAATATCGAAGAGAACGTGTTTGATGTGTGCTCACCGGTAATCACAGAAATCCTCGACCTGCCTGCCAATCAGCGCCCGGATCTGCTGCTATGCATGTCAGACCGCATTGCGCTTACCGCGCTGACGCTGGCCGAACAGCGTGGCATTCACGTACCGGGGGAGCTAAGAATTACCGGCTTTGATGGCATTGCTGAAGGGCAATATAGAGCACCGCGTTTAACGACCGTGCGCCAGGACAGTGCGGGCAAAGGCCGCGTGGCGGCAAAAATGATTCTAGGTCGGATACCAAAAACCCAGCAGCTACTCAAAACAGAGTTGCTGCTGGGCGACACTTGCCCATAAGGGTCAGTCAGGTGTTATTTGGCCGTTTTCTGCATGGCAAGGGCGGTATCTAACATACGGTTGGAGAAGCCCCACTCGTTGTCGTACCACGCCATAATTTTCACCAGGCGGCCATTCACACGGGTGTGATTAGCATCAAAAGTAGACGAGTGTGCATCATGATTGAAATCAATAGACACCAGCGGCTGTGCGTTAACCGCTAGCACAGACGAATTCGCCGCTGCTTTTTCAACAATTGCGTTGATCTCTTCTTTGCTGGTATCGCGGCTTGCCGTAAATGTTAAATCTACCAGGGAAACGTTGATCACCGGTACGCGTACGGCTAACCCATCAAACTTACCTGCCAGCTCCGGCAAGACCAAACCAACGGCCGCTGCTGCGCCTGTTTTGGTCGGAATCATCGAATGCGTCGCACTACGCGCGCGGTAAGGGTCGGAGTGATAAACATCCGATAGGTTCTGGTCGTTGGTGTAGGCATGGACCGTGGTCATCAAGCCATTTTCAATGCCTACACCATCGTTTAACGCTTTGGCGACAGGCGCCAAGCAGTTAGTCGTGCACGACGCATTGGAGACCACCGTGTGTTCAGCCGTCAAAATATCGTCATTAACGCCATATACGATAGTAGCGTCAGCATCGGGGCTGGGTGCAGAGATCAACACACGCTTAGCACCCGCTTCTATATGCTTGGCAGCGGCTTCTCGCTTAGTGAACAAGCCTGTGCACTCCATGACAAGATCAATGTTCATGGATGCCCAAGGAAGCTGGCTAGGGTCACGCTCAGAAGAGATCGCGATGCGATCGCCATCCACACGAATACTTTCGGCATCATGCTCAACGGCAAAAGGAAAGTGGCCGTGAACCGTATCGTGACGCAGCAGGTGCGAGTTTAGGGAAGGATCACCTAAATCATTAATCGCAACCACCTGGACACGATCCCGGTAGCTATTTTCGTACAGCGCACGCAGTACGTTACGACCAATCCGTCCAAATCCGTTAATAGCAACTCTTATTGTCATGATGGCACCTCAGTCAAGCAGTGGTAGTCGATGGCGTATCCAGTAAAAAAATTACTAAAAATACGTATTTATTCGCCTTTAGGTCAATTTTTACCTATCCAAACTGCCCTTAAAGGCTAATAACATCCCAATATGTAGTAAAATTACTATATAAAGGCTATCGTAGTCCAATAATTAATCACCGCCAAGATGGTCAATAGGAGTAACTTTTATGACTCGCTCAACATCTCCCACTCCCCTTCGCCGCACCAAGATTGTCGCGACGCTTGGTCCAGCAAGCGATCGCCCTGGCGTGCTGGAAGCCATGCTAAAAGCGGGCGTCGATGTCGTGCGGCTAAATTTCTCCCATGGCGCCGCAGACGACCACCGCCGCCGCTTGAAAGAGGTACGCGAGATTGCCCAGCGACTAAATCGTAGCGTTGCCGCCCTGGGTGACCTGCAAGGGCCAAAAATTCGTATATCCCGCTTTGCCGAAGGTGCCGTTCACTTGGACATTGGCCAGGCCTTTGTGCTCGACATGGCGTTGGATGCCAACAGCGGCACGGCCGAGCGCGTCGGCTGTGATTACAAGTCGCTGATTGACGATGTCGCCCCTGGTGACCGGCTACTGCTGGATGATGGCCGTGTCGTGCTGGACGTCACCTCGATTATTGGTCAAGAAGTCCACACACGTGTTCACGTAGGTGGCAAGCTTTCCAATAACAAAGGCATCAACAAGCAAGGCGGTGGATTATCCGCCCCGGCGCTTACCGAAAAAGATAAAGAAGACCTTAAAACCGCGATCGATATCGGGATGGATTACTTGGCGGTATCGTTCCCACGCAGCGCTGCTGATATGCAAGAAGCGCGTGACCTGCTCGGCGAAGCAGGCAAGGAAATAGGTTTGGTTGCCAAGCTTGAGCGCGCCGAAGCGGTTGCCGATGATGAGACACTGGATGGCATTATCGAAGCCTCTGAAGCCGTAATGGTCGCCCGAGGCGACTTAGGCGTAGAAATTGGCGATGCCGCACTGATCGGCACTCAAAAACGCATCATCAAACATGCTCGCACGCTTAACCGCGCGGTAATTACCGCCACACAAATGATGGAGTCAATGATTGAGTCGCCACTGCCCACCCGCGCGGAAGTATTCGACGTGGCTAACGCAGTGCTTGATGCCACAGACGCCGTCATGCTTTCTGCGGAAACCGCCGCGGGTGACTATCCGGTAGAAACCATTCAAGCGATGGATAGGGTATGCCTCGGCGCTGAGCGCGAACGTATTGCTCAGTCATCAGGCCACCGTATTCATGAAGGCTTCGAGCGCATTGATGAAACCATTGCCCTCTCTGCCATGTATGCCGCTAACCACCTAACGGGCGTACGCGCCATAGCCTGCATGACCTCAACAGGTTATACGCCACTGATTGCCTCACGCATTCGCTCTGGCCTGCCGATTGTTGGCCTTGCACATAGCCCGATTGCCCAACGGCGCATGGCGCTTTATCGCGGCGTCGTGTCGATTCCCTTCGACACAACTCACATGGACCCTAAAGAACTCAATCAAGAAGCCGTCAAGCTACTGCAAGCTCATGGTTTGGCACACCCTGGTGATCATGTCATTCTTACCCGCGGCGACCACATGAACGCCCACGGCGGCACCAACACCATGAAAGTGCTGGCCGTTGAAGAAGCGTAAATCTAACTGTGACCTGAAATAGCCGGAATGTTAACTGGAGAGCCATGCCATGAGCGACGCACGTCCCCCCCGCCAAGCCGTTCGTACGCTGCAACCGCGTAAACGCATTGCGCTAATTGCCCACGACGGCAAAAAAACCGAAATGTTGGAGTGGGCAACACGCTGGCAGGAAACACTCAGCCAGCACACTCTCATTGGTACGGGGACGACCGCTGGGCGGCTTAAAAGTTCGCTTGGCCTAGAGGTCGAGGGGTTGATGAGCGGGCCGCTGGGCGGTGATCAGCAAATTGGTGCGCGGATTGCCGAACAACAGCTAGACGTGCTGATTTTCTTCTGGGATCCGTTTGCCCCCCAGCCCCACGATCCTGATGTCAAAGCACTGCTGCGTTTAGCCGCGCTATGGAACGTGCCGGTAGCATGCAATGCGGCGAGCGCCGACTTTTTACTGTCGTCGCCCTATCTCAGTGAACGCTACGATATGTCTATTCCGGATGCGCAGGCC
Source organism: Vreelandella alkaliphila (assembly GCF_016107625.1). Lineage (GTDB taxonomy): Bacteria > Pseudomonadota > Gammaproteobacteria > Pseudomonadales > Halomonadaceae > Vreelandella > Vreelandella alkaliphila. Next base: position 13,253 of record NZ_JABASV010000011.1, on the reverse strand, counting down.
TGGGCTCAAGCCCGCACGGTATAGCTCTTAACAACTCAAGCTCTTAACAACTCAAGGTCTGAACAACTCAAGCTTTGAACGAATCAATGGGGCTTATCGGGTACGCAGGTGGCGCGCCACAACCTGCTGCCCACACTGATAGTCACCGTTCATGGCACTCAAGGCGCAGCGCAGGGTGAGTTCAGCAATGCGATCATAATCTTGCAAGGCTGAATTCACCGGTTGCGGCAGAAAATCCAACAAACGGTGGTCGCCAAAGGTGGCCAACCGCATATTCTCTGGCAGCCCACCGCGCTCCAGAAACACGTCAAACACCCCTTCCATCAGCACATAAGACGCGGTGATCAACGCATCAGCGCCCCCCTTCTCATCCAGCATTTGAGCGGCAAGACGGGCGCCTTCGCTACGCTCGTAGTGCGTACCGCTAAGTAAAACCGGCTCGATAGAGGTGCCTTGTAGTGCTGACTGAAAACCCACCCTCCGCTCGCGACTGATCGACAAGCTTGGCATCGCTTCTAACCACGCGACCCGCCGCGTGCTACCCGTAATGACCGAGCGCGTTAGCGCATATGCTGCGTTTTGATCGTTGCTGACGACACTGGCAAAACGCGTCGGCGCAAGCCCACGGTCCATTCCCACAACGCACCAACCTTCATCCACCAACTCAGAATAGAAGGTGTCCTCTTCGGCAAGGCAGCTGGCGGTAATAAGCACCTCACAGCGCTGCGCGCGAAGCGCCAATGCCAAAGCGCGCTCGCTATCGGCACAGTCATCTGAGCTAGCCACCAACAGCTGATAACCCTTCTCTCTCGCGCCACGCTCTAAGCGTTTCGCGAGCCGCGCATAGCTGATATTTTCAAGGTCCGGCACGATCAATCCAATCAGCCGACTTGCCCCACGACGCAGCGCCGCTGCCTGCGGGTCAATGTGATAGCGATGCTGCCGCACGACCGCCATTACTTTCTCAATGGTGGCATTACTAATACGCCGTTGCTCGGCCTGGCCATTAATTACATAGCTCGCCGTGGTGCGCGATACGCCCGCAAGCCGGGCAATGTCGGCAAGTGTCATGCAATTCTCCCTCTGGTTGCCGGTGTAGTTTATCAGCCGTTTCTCCCCACCCAGACTAAAGTCTAGAAAGACAACCCTTGTGTCTTTAAGTGAATCGATTCAGCATAGCCAACTAACCACAGATGACACGATTCATCCAGCGAAGCTCAACGCTCTACGACCAACGTTTAAGCATGATCACGCTGCAGACATTACCCTTGGCTGACAGCGTTTACAGGAGAACCCTATGTTAACTCTCGGCCCAGATGACATCTTGCTCGACCGCCATGCGGACGACTGGCAAGCTGCACTCGACATCGCCGCAAAGGCGCTAACGGATGCGGGCTTAGTTGAGGCCGAGTACCGTGATGGCCTCCATGCCCGTGAAGCGCAGTCGTCAACCTATCTTGGTAACGCGATTGCCATTCCACACGGCACGCCGGAAAGCCGTCAGCACGTAAAACATACCGGCGTGAGGGTGCTGCAGTTCCCCAAAGGCGTTCAGTGGCATGACGGCCAGACGGTCTATGTACTGGTGACGATAGCCGCGCAAAATGACGAACATTTAGACATCCTGCGTCAATTAACCCACGTCTTAGACCGCGAAGGCGTCGCCAACCAGCTCGCCAGCGCTAGCTCGGCTGTCGAGGTAGCGCGTTTACTTTCCAAACCAGCGCTTGAGCCACGCCTGGATGCCGATACGCTGTGCGTTAATTTCCCTGCTCGCGACCCTCAAGAACTCGCCTTGGCCGCTGCCGCACGGCTGCGCCAAAGTGGCTGTGTTGATAACGCTTTTATTAGCGCCATCGCCAGTGCCTCCCCTCAATGGCTGGGCAAAGGATTTTGGTTGGCAAGCCAAGCGCAAGGGGTGACACAACCCGCACTAGGCGTTGCCACGCCAGCTGATCCTAAACTTGAGCATAGCGGCCATCCTGTCCACGCGCTGTTCTGTTTAGCGGCCAGTGGCGATGCCCACCGCCCACTGCTGGAACAGCTATTAGCCATGTTGGAGAACGGCGAAAGTGACAGCTTGGTGGGCAAAAGCAGCGCACAGCTGCTGGCCACGCTGGCGGGCGAAACCGCCAGCACTCAGACTCGTCGCGTGCGCGTCTTGAACCCACATGGCCTGCACGCCCGCCCAGCAAAACAGCTGGTACAGGTCGCCCGCGCGCAATCAATGCCGATTAACGTACGCCTTGAAGAAGGCAGTGCCTCCACGGTTTCTGCCGCCAGCCTGACCAAAGTGATTGGCTTGGGAGCACGGCGTGGTCAGTGGCTTATCCTTTCTGCCGAAGGTGACCAGGCAAGTGCTGCGCTAGGCGCAGTAGCCGCCGCCGTTGAAGACGGTCTAGGTGAGAAAGTAACGCCGTTCGACGGCGGTTTTGATACCAAGTCGGTGACTAACACGAGCAAGCCCGTTGAGCCGTTAGTCGTTGATGCGCCCCACACCGGCGTTGCCGCTTCGCCGGGCTTAGCCATTGCGCCGGTGTTTGTGATTCGCCCGATGCAGTTCGACTATGCTGAACACGCCAGCGACCCCGAACAAGAAATTAACCGGCTGAAAGTGGCACTCAAAGAAGGGGCTGCTCAGCTTCAAGCACTGGTGCACAACGCCCCTGGCGGTGAAGTGGCCGACATTCTCTCAATGCACGAAGAGATGCTCGACGACCCCGAGTTGCACCACGCTGCCATTGATGCGATTCGTGAAGGTCGTTCAGCAGAAGCCGGTTGGTGGAATGCTATTGAAACCGCCGCCCACGCCCAGGAAATGCTCGCCGACCGCCTATTGGCCGAGCGCGCCGCTGACCTGCGCGACGTAGGCCGCCGCGTACTAGGGGTATTGTGCGATGTCCAACTGCCCGAGCCACCTGACCACCCGTATATTCTGGTGATGGATGACATCGGCCCTTCCGACGTTGCCCGCCTGGATACCTCACGCGTACGCGGCCTGCTGACCGTGCGCGGCGGCGCCACCGCGCACAGTGCTATTCTGGCTCGTGCGCTGGGTATTCCAGCTGTCGTGGGTGCTGGTGAAGCCGTCATGGCGTTGCATAACGGCAGCATGATGATTCTGGACGGTGAACGTGGGCGGGTTACCTCCCAGCCTTCCGAAGAGCGCCTGCAGCGCGCGGAACAACAGCTTCTCGACCAGCAACAGCGCGAAGCCGATGCCTGGGAGCTGCGTTTTGAGCAAGCCCAAACCCGTGATGGGCATCGGGTAGAAGTGGCAGCTAACCTTGGTAACACCGCCCACGCCGCCGATGCGGTTGAACGCGGTGCTGAAGGCGTTGGCCTGCTGCGCACCGAGTTCCTGTTTATGGCCTACTCAAGCGCACCGGACCTAGCCACCCAGATTGCCGAGTACCGCGAAGCCACCGATGCCTTGGATGGCCGTCCGCTGGTCGCGCGTACTTTGGATGTGGGTGGCGACAAGCCGCTGCCCTACTGGCCGGTTCCCCAGGAAGACAATCCTTTCCTTGGCCTACGCGGCATTCGCTTAGCGCTGACCGAGCCGGAAGTGCTGGAAACACAAATCCGCGCGCTGCTGATGGCAGCCGTCGACCGTCCGCTACGCATCATGCTGCCGATGGTTAAGGATGTCGCTGAATTCCGCGCCGCCAAAGTCATCTATGACCGCCTACTTAGCGAAATCCCACCACAGCAGCGCGCCACTGATGTGCAACTGGGCGTGATGATCGAAGTGCCCTCCAGCGCACTGCTAGCACCTACGCTGGCGGCCGAGGTGGACTTCTTCTCCGTTGGCACTAACGATTTAACTCAGTACACCCTGGCCATCGACCGCGGCCACCCAGAGCTTTCTGCCCAGGCCGATGGCTTACACCCCGCCGTGCTGCGTTTGATTCAAATGACCGTCGATGCCGCCCATGCCCACGGCAAATGGGTCGGCGTATGCGGCGAGCTTGCCTCGGACGCCATGGCCGTGCCAGTCCTGGTAGGGTTAGGCGTTGATGAGCTTTCCGTCAGTGCGCGGCAAATTCCGCTAGTCAAAGCTCGCCTGCGTGAATTTGATCTTGCCGATGCAAAAGCCACTGCCCAATTAGCACTGAGTAAAGCCACCAGCGATGAGGTGCGTGACGCCCTGGAGGCCGGCTAATGGCCCAGGTAGTGTGCATTACACTCAACCCCGCGCTGGATTTAGCATTCAACCTTGAAACGCTGACACTCGGTCATGTAAACCGCCCCCACAACGCCCAGTTAGAAGCCGCGGGCAAAGGCGTTAACGTAGCACGCGTGCTGGCCAGCTTAGGCCATCAAGTGATTGTTAGCGGCTTTCTCGGCCAGGATAACGACGCCCCGTTCAGCTTGGCATTCCCCCACTACGGCGTGGAAGATGCCTTTGTACGAGTACCCGGAAGCACGCGCATTAACGCCAAGCTGGCGGAACAGAGTGGCCGCGTCACTGATATTAACGGCCCCGGCATGCCGATTGAGGCTGCCCATCTAGATGCCTTACGAACTACCCTAGACGATTTGTTTCAGCGCCTCGCTCCGCCCCAAGCGGTCGTCGTTGCCGGTAGCCTTCCACCGGGTATTGATCAGCCGCTGTTTGCTGAACTACTAACCATCCTAAAAAGCTATGGCGTACCACTTTGGATAGACACCAGTGGCCCGGCACTGCTAACCGCCATTGCTGCTCAGCCTGCGGCTGTAAAACCTAACGAAACGGAACTCGCTGACTGGGCTGGCAGCGCGCTAAATTCAAATCAACAGCGCCAGCTCGCCGCCGAGCGACTGCACGCCAGCGGCATCGAGCACGCGCTGATTTCCGCAGGCTCAGAGGGCGTTTTATGGGTTAGCTCACAGGGCACTTGGCAATCTACCCCGCCTAGCGTAAACGCCACCAATACCGTTTGTGCGGGCGATACCTTTGTGGCTGGCATGCTTCATGGGCTGCTCAGCGACTTCGCCCCACCAGACACCCTTCGCTTCGCAACGGCACTCTCTGCCGAAGCGGTTCGCCACGTCGGCGTGGGCACCCCCCACGCCGACGACTTTGACTTACTCCAACAACAGACTTTGGTACGGCGTCTTGACGACACCATCACCGAGGGAGCCACGCGATGAACCTGATTCTAATTACCGCCTGCCCCAGCGGCATGGCGACCACCTTTCTGGCCGCCAAGCGCCTTGAACAAGCGGCCACGCGGATGGGCTGGAGCGCTCATGTGGAAATGCACGGCGAGATTACGCCGCTGCAGGCTGCCACCGCCGAGCAAATTGCTAATGCCGATTTAATTGTGGTGGCCGCCGATCACGTTCCTGCCCCAGAACGTTTTGAAGGCAAACGACTTTTCCAGGCGCCGATTGCCAGCGCCCTGCCCGACCCCAGCGCCTTTTTAACTCAAGCCAAGCGTGAAGCACCGATTTACACTGCTCCTGCAACCCCTACAGCCGCTGCGACTCCGGCGAGCAACACAGGTGGCAAGAAGATTGTGGCAGTGACTGCTTGCCCCACTGGTGTTGCCCATACCTTTATGGCCGCTGAAGCGCTAGCCGAAGCAGGCAAAGCCATGGGGCATGCCATTCGTGTGGAAACCCAAGGCTCAGTGGGCGCTCAGGATCATTTAACCGAACAAGAGATCGCCGACGCCGACGTGGTCGTACTGGCCTGCGATATCGACGTTGACCCAGCGCGGTTTGCAGGCAAGCGTATCTACCGCACCTCAACCGGCAATGCACTAAAAAAGCCACGTCCCACGCTGGAAGCCGCCCTTGTTGATGCTAGCGTAGAAAACGCCAACAGCGGTTCGGGCAACGCCAATAAGAGCGTTAAAGAGAAAGGCGTTTATAAGCACCTACTCACTGGCGTGTCGTTCATGCTGCCTATGGTGGTAGCAGGCGGCTTGCTGATTGCGCTCTCGTTTGTCTTCGGCATTGAAGCCTTTGAACAGGAAGGCACGCTGGCCGCTGCGCTTATGCAAATTGGCGGCGGCACCGCCTTCGCGCTAATGATTCCTGTGCTGGCGGGTTACATTGCCTACTCCATCGCCGACCGCCCCGGTATTGCTCCAGGTATGATTGGCGGTATGTTGGCGGCTGACATTGGCTCCGGGTTTATCGGCGGCATTTTGGCAGGCTTCCTGGCAGGCTACGTGGCCCTAGCGGTTACCCGCTACGTTAAGCTGCCCTCCAGCGTTGAATCGCTCAAGCCTATTCTGATCATCCCACTGGTGGCCAGTCTGGTCACCGGCCTGACGATGATCTATGTGATTGGCGAGCCTGTCGCTGCATTGCTGAATGCGCTGACCAGCTTCCTGGCCTCTATGGGCTCTACTAACGCAGTGCTGCTGGGCATTCTATTGGGCGCCATGATGTGCTTCGATTTGGGCGGCCCCGTCAATAAAGCAGCCTATACCTTCGGCGTGGGCTTGTTGGCTTCAGAAACCTACGGCCCAATGGCAGCCATTATGGCGGCAGGCATGGTGCCAGCGATTGGCATGGGTATTGCCAGTTTCGTAGCACGCAATAAATTTTCTGAACCAGAACGGGAAGCAGGCAAAGCTTCGTTTGTACTCGGCTTTTGCTTTATTAGTGAAGGCGCCATTCCCTTCGCGGCGAAAGACCCGTTGCGGGTTATCCCCGCGTGCATGGTGGGCGGTGCGATCACCGGTGCGCTTTCCATGCTGGTAGGCGCGAAACTAATGGCACCTCACGGGGGTATCTTTGTCCTGCTGATTCCCAACGCCATCACTCCTGCACTACTCTACCTTGGCGCGATTATCATCGGCTCGCTGGTAACCGGTTTAGGCTATGCCTTTATCAAACGCGGCGCCGCTCACGTCGCCGTTACCAGCTAAACGCTTGAACCTCAGTGCTGGGCAGGCGGCTACCTGCTCAGCGCCTATTTTGCTACACATCTCCCTCCTTAACGCCACACCAGCAACGGTTTATTACTAATTTTTTAACCCCAAATCGCTTAATAGTTGCTTAAATCGGGGTTTTATGTAGTATTTTTACCTAAATAGAGCCATAAATAGTACAAAGCACGAGCCAGCAATAGAGCGCTCGTCACTTAATAATGATCTAAAACAACAGGACCGCCTTCTATGTTTCAACTCACCCGTAGCGTTACTTGGCAGGCACTTGAACGCCTGCGCGACAAAACCGCCAACGACCGCATTCGTGATTACTTCACCAATGACCCGCAGCGCTTTGAAAAAATGAGCCTACGGGTGGGCGGCCTGTTCCTGGATTACTCCAAGCATCACGTCTCTGATGAGGTACTCGCCAAACTGCTGGAATTGGCCGACCACTCTGCCCTGGTTCAGCGCCGAGCGCAGATGTTCTCTGGCGACATTATCAATGTCACCGAAAATCGCCCGGTGCTCCACACCGCACTGCGCAATTTAAGCGATGAACCGGTGCATGTAGACGGCAACGATGTGATGCCGGAAATCAATCGCACCCGGGAACAAATCAAGCAGTTCTCAGAAGCGGTTAGAAGCGGTGAGTGGAAAGGCTATAACGGTCAACGCATCAAAGACGTGGTCAATATTGGCATTGGTGGCTCAGACCTTGGCCCCAACATGGCCGTACGCGCGCTACTCAAATACCGCCACCCGGAACTGCACTTCCACTTCGTCTCCAACGTCGATGGCACCCACATTCAGAAGGTGCTTTCACGACTAGACCCGGCGACCACGCTGTTTATCGTTTCCACCAAAACCTTCTCTACCCAGGAAACCCTGCTTAACGCCAAAACCGCACGGCGCTGGTTCGTGGAAAATGCCGGTGAAGATGCCGACGTAGGCGCCCATTTTATTGCCGCTTCCACTAACCGCAAAGCGGCGATGGAGTTTGGTATTCGTGAAGAGAACGTGTTCGAGTTTTGGGCCTGGGTGGGCGGTCGCTACTCCATGTGGTCATCTATCGGGCTGCCGATTGCGCTTTCGGTTGGTTTTGAAGGCTTTATCGAGCTGCTGGAAGGCGCTCATGAGATGGACCGCCACTTTATCGAAGCGCCCTTCGCGCAGAATATGCCAGTACTGATGGCGCTGATTGGTATCTGGTACATCAACTTTATTGGCGCCGAAACCCAGGCCATCGTGCCCTACGATCAAGCCCTGAACCAACTACCTTCGTTTCTGCAACAGCTGGATATGGAGTCTAATGGCAAATCAGTCGATATTTTTGGCCACCCGGTTAACTACAAAACCGGCCCAATTGTCTGGGGGCAAACAGGCTCTAACGGTCAGCACGCTTTCTTCCAGCTACTACACCAGGGCACCCGCTACGTGCCGATTGATTTTATTGCCTCGCTGAAACCCGAGCCCGGCGTGGAAGACCACCACTTCGCCTTGCTGACCAATATGCTCGCCCAGGCCAACGCCTTTATGGAAGGCAGCCAAGGGGACAGCAAAGAGCTTAGCCAGCATGACCCCTACAGTTGCCCCGGCAACCGGCCTTCCAGCACCCTTTTGTTGGACGAGCTAACGCCAAAAAACCTAGGCGCGCTGATTGCCCTCTACGAGCACAAAGTGTTTGTGCAAGGCGTTATCTGGAATATCAACTCGTTTGATCAGTGGGGCGTGCAGCTTGGCAAACGCATTGCCGGTGAAATCAGTGAGCGCATCGACACCAACGCCGCCGACTTCGACACCTCAACACAAGGCTTGTTGGAGCTGGTACGCGCCCACTTTCCCGGCGACAGCAGCGCAAAGCAAAGCGCGCCAGCCAGCGCTGATAAGAAGCCTGCTAGGAAGAAGCGTTAAGCGGAGAGTTAGGTAACCGTTAGATAAACAAACGCCTTGGCTGAAAAGAGCCAAGGCGTTTTTGGTTTGATCTTTGATGCCAGTATCGACACTGGTTGAAGGCAATCAGAAATCCCAAGCCGCCTAAATTAATCCGGCGCAAATTGCTCGAAGACCTGCTGTCCAGTCATTTTCTCTGTTTGGTTGTTAAACTCGTAATAATCGGGCTTCTCATCAATAAATATCTCGCTGGTGAGTTGGAATGACTGATCCTGGAACAGGCCTGCTGGGAGAATATACTCATTGCTGGGTAGCAGGTGATAGAACAGATGCGTCCCGCAGGTTGCACAGAAGCCCCGCTCTGCCCAATCAGATGAGCGGTAAGCGGCAGGCTCAGCACCAGAGAACTCTACCGGGCCACCGCAATGCACGGCGAACATAGGCCCACCCGACCAACGCCGACATAGTGAGCAATGACAAACACTGACCTGCTCGTGGTTAGGCGCAGTCACTTCGATGGAACCGCAAAGACATGTGCCTTTCATCGCAAACTCCTTTAACAACGGATACCAATAACAATTAGCACCCTCAACCATTATCGGCAATAGAGAGGAGCAGAGCTGCTCCCTAGGCCATAGACATGGCGAATATACTCAACGGCTTCAGCCATGCCATTAAGCCGCTGTCGCTGAATGAAAGTTTTGCTGTTTAGACATTTCTGTGGGTAGTGCCAAGCAGCTTATGCCAGCTCGAAAGGCGGCTTCAAGACCATGTTGTGTATCTTCAATGGCGAGACATTCATCCGCAGCAACGCCAAGCCGTTGAAGAGCCAGAAGATAGCATTCAGGTACGGGCTTGCTGTTTCGGACATCATCGTTAGAAACAATCGTAGAGAACTTATCTTCAAACCCATTGGCCTGCAGTGTTTTTTGAACACCATTTGCACTAGCGCCTGTCACCACTGCCAGCTTCAAACCCGCACTGTGGAAGTAAGCAATCGCCTCTCGTACGCCAGGCATTAACGGGAATGCCTAGCTAGCAAGGTAGTCCTGCGTCGCGGCGTTCTTCGCTTCTATAAGTTGATCAGGGGACGCATCAATCCCAAACCTCTGCACCATATCCAGGGCATTGGCGCGCGTTGGCAGGCCTGCATAGTGGGTTCTGTACTGCAACTCAGACAATTCCAAGCCATATTGACTCAGAATGTGTACCCACATTTGAAAATGGATGTGTTCAGAACTGACGATTGTCCCATCGTGATCTAGCAAAATTGCGCGAAGTGCCACAAGACCTCCTAGAAATAGCGTGTTTAAAACCCAAGGCAAAGCTACTATCACATGAGCTGCAAGAGAGCGTTTACGAGTAAGTTACTTACTCACGGCCTTGAAAAAACCAAAACACTAAGGCTCTAACCTTGCCCTCAGCAACTCCTCAGCGATTGCTTTGGCTTTTACGGCAGCTGCTAAATCCCCCATCACGTGGGCCTGAACAGTCGCCCCTTCTTTTAAAGTAGCTACCGCTTCCGACAACGTATTCACCGTTTTTTCATCAACGAATATTTGTGACATATACCGATTTATTAAGCCAAGCATGGCTCTTTTATGGCTAGCGCACTGTTGATGCACGGGATGATTTGAGTCACTGAATTCAGCACTGACATTGATGAAATAACACCCATGGAAAGGATAAATTAGCGTTTCTCTCTCATTAAACCAATCATCTAACGCATCGAACAAAGCAAAAATTGCGCTTTGCCCATCAGGTGCGCCCTGGGTGCGCCCTTCGATCCAGGAAGAGAATTGCCGGTCACGATAGTCAACCGTTGCAGCGACCAGAGCTTCTTTGCTGGCAAAATGATGGTATAGCGTTTTTTTTGCCACGCCTGATTCAGCGATGATCCGGTTGATACCAATGGCATGCACCCCGTAGCGGTAAAACAGCCCAAAGGCGACCGAAACTAACTGCTCTCTTCTTTCCACAGCACAACCTCACTTTCACTTTACGAATAACATATTGACCCGCAGAGACCGATCTGTCTACCACAGCCAGAGGAGACAGATCGGTCTCCCTTGTCTCAACTCTTTCGCCCAAGGATGCATCCATGAGAATTTCCCTGTATTTACCTGCTCAACAGAAAGCAGCCCTGCTCGCTGGCATTGGAGCGACTGGATGCATCACAGCACTCAGCTTTCTAAGTTCACACAGTGACGCGTTATGGCTAATGGCCCCCTTTGGCGCCACCATGGTGATACTGTTTGGATTACCCGCCAGCCCATTAGCCCAACCACGCAACGTGATTGCGGGTCACTTAATAACGGCGGCGTTAGGACTGATGGTGGCTCATTTCTTTGGCGTGCATGAATGGACGCTGGGCTTGGCAGTCGGTTTATCGATAGTCGCTATGATGCTTACCAACACCATCCACCCGCCCGCAGGTGCTAATCCCCTACTGATTATGCTAGCGGGAGAACACTGGTATTTTTTGATCACTCCCGTAGCGTCTGGAGCCCTTTTAATTGTGGGATTCGGATACGTCTATCACCGGTTTGTTTCAGGGCAACCGTACCCCAAGCAATGGTTTTAGTTGAGAAGATGTTAACAGCACAAAACCGATGCCCAGGCCATGCAAGCTCGGATGCGAAATAACAGCATCTGAAACATAAAAAAATACCCCTTGGCACTTTCGAGCCAAGGGGTATCGGTTAAGCCAGTAGTAGTGGTTGGTTTTAGAAGTGCCACTCCAGATTAAAGGTCATGGCATCGGTATCGACACCCGGTTGGCTGTGGTTTCCGAATTTGTTGCGCCAATACTCATAACCGACGCCCATCCATAAGGAGTTTTCCGCCCCCCATGCAACTTGCCCGACGTCTAGCATCAGCGAGGTGCGCATTAACTGCTCAGGCTCGGTCGCTTCCCCAAAGTAATCATCTCCTTTTTCGCTGTTGTAGTTATAGAACCCTTGGAATTTTAGCGGTAACGCCGCCGCTTCAAACGGCAGCCCCCAGGCCAAGTTAATTTGGTAATAGGGATCAAACGAAATGCTGTTCTGATTTTCTGGCAGCCCACAAGGTGGCAAGCCGCAGTGGTTCCATTCACGGCTATAGAAGAGACTTAGATCCACAAAGCCTCTCGGCACATCAAATTTAAACGTTGGCCCCACTACTAGCTGACGTTTACGTGGTGCAAAGCCAGTATTTTTAGTGTTTAGGTCAAACCCAAATGTCAGCGCCATGTCTTTGACGGGCCCGAAAGCGATGGGCTCATTGAACACTCCGCCCCCATGGAGTTGATGCCGATATGCTAAATAGGCTTCAGTCGCCCCTGAATCACTGTTATTGGCGGGGTCTTGGCTGCTGGACTGAAGCACGTCCAGATTTAAAAAGTTTTGGCCCAGTGAGTAACCACTAACATGGGTGAACTGGAGAATATGCTTCTCTATGTTCTCTGGGTTATTCGGCTCGGTAAACTGCGTTCCATAGCGATAACCCACGAACGTATCGCTCCATGTCGCTGCCTGGGCACTTACCGAGATAGCGCCAAGAGAAGCGCCTATCGCCAGATACGCTGTCACTGCTCGTTTGCTCTTCAACATGCAAAACCCTTTGTTGTTTGATTTTTTTTTTAGACATCTTTCTAAGAGCCCCTCTGTAAAGGCCCTCCTATCCTATAAAGACCTTTCTATAAGGACCTTCCTAACGCCGTCATGTCCGCTTTTCGCGGATGCGATAGCGATTTTTTTGCGGAAACGGCACTTCTTAGAGTACATTTAGCAATATTTATTGTATACAATAAAACAGATAAACAAATACAAATGGAGAATACAATGTCGCGTATTTTAGAAGCAGCTCGCCCCAGCCGCCTTGGCTTAGACGCCTTTCTTGAGCATTACGGGGACGTTTTTGAACATTCACCCTGGGTAGCCGAAACCGCTTGGAAACAGGGGTTTACCGACCAACACGATGCCCCGGATGTACTAGCTGACTGCATGGGCAATGTGCTTAAGCGTGCTGATATTGATCAGCAAATTGCTGTCATTCGCGCCCACCCAGACCTTGCCGGGAAAGCAGCGCTGGCGGGTGAGCTAACCCAGGATTCCACCCGTGAGCAGGCAGGTGCGGGGCTAGATCAGTGTTCAACCGAAGAGTTTGAGCGCTTTCAACGCCTGAATCAGGCCTATCAAGATACGTTCGGCTTCCCCTTTGTGATTGCTGTTAAAGGGCTTGATCGACACGCCATCCTTTATGCGTTCGAAAAGCGTCTTGAAAACGACGCCGCTACCGAGCGTCAAACCGCTATTGAGCAAATCATCCAGATAGCGCGCTTCCGCCTTCACATGCGTGCGGCCGAGTCAGCGTAATTCTCACGCGCTTAGCGCTTGTATTTTCCTTTCAGCCTGACCTGTGGTGCTCGGCCCTTCAGGCTGTGAGGCTTACCTTTTATCGTCATTCGGAGAGACCTCTATGAGTCTGGAGACAAGAGAAGATCTCGAT
>NZ_JABASV010000010.1 GCF_016107625.1 Vreelandella alkaliphila | reverse complement strand
CCTAGATACCTTTAGTATAGGGCCTGGAGGTGTCTATGAAACCTGGGGCGATTCAGTTGATTGTAAGGCTATCCGCCGTCAGATCCGGGCTAGTGGCAATCTTGATGCCACCTGCCTCATCACTGAGCACGATGTTGTCACCGGTGACGAAGTTGGCGACGTTGTCATTCTGATCAATCGTCTTAACCGCAGTACCATCGATCTGGGTGACTACGGTTTGCAGGGCGGAGTCGGCCAGCAGCAGGCTGTCTTTACTGGCTTGACTGAGATCCACCGCGTAGTCAGTGACGTTATTGGCATCGGGGGCAGCGGCGACGACGTCCACCGCACCGGAACCGGCACTCACTGATGCGCCGTCCGCATTCACGGTATAGATGTCCTGGCCGTTAATACCGGTGGCTTTATCCACACTGGCGATATTGGTGCCACCCGCGACTTCGGTCTTTGAGGCCGCGGCGGCATCGTCTAGCTGATTAAGATTGACCGCATCAGTACCCGCTACCCCAGGCGCCACACCGGAGATCGTAGTGTTACCGGCATCGATACCGGTGGCACCGATATTGACGGGGCCTGCCGTCAGGGTGCTGGTTTGAACGTCGGTAAAGGTAACGTTGTCCAGCGTGGCAATTTCAATGCCGCCCGCACCGTCAGGGCTGAGCACCATATTCTTGCCCGTCACAAAGTTAGCGTTGTTATCGCCCTTCGTCAGGGTTTTGACGTTAACACCGTCAACCTGGGTCACCACGTCCTGTAGCGCAGAATCCGCCAGCGTCAGGCTGTCTTTACTGGCTTGGCTGAGATCCACCGCGTAGTCAGTGACGTTATTGGCATCCGGGGCAGCCGCGGTGACATCCAACGCACCGGAACCAGCGCTCACTGATGCGCCGTCCGCATTCACGGTATAGATGTCCTGGCCGTTAATACCCGTGGCTTTATCCACACTGGCGATATTGGTGCCGCCTGCGACTTCAGTCTTCGAAGCGGCTGCCGCATCGTCTAGCTGATTAAGATTGACCGCATCAGTACCCGCCACCCCAGGCGCCACACTGGAGATCGTAGTGTTACCGGCATCGATACCCGTGGCACCGATGTTGACGGGGCCTGCTGTCAGAGTATCGGTCTGAACGTCGGTAAAGGTGACGTTGTCCAGTGTGGCAATTTCAATGCCGCCCGCACCGTCAGGGCTGAGCACCATATTCTTGCCCGTCACAAAGTTAGCGACGTTGTCGTTCTGATCGATCGTCTTAACTGCAGTACCATCGATCTGGGTGACCACGGTCTGTAGCGCGGAATCCGCCAGCGTCAGGCTGTCTTTGCTAGCTTGGCTAAGATCCACCGCGTAGTCAGTGACGTTATTGGCATCCGGGGCAGCGGCGGTGACGTCCACCGCACCGGAACCAGCGCTCACTGATGCGCCGTCGGCATTCACGGTGTAAATAGTCCCACCATTAGGGTTATCGCTTTCTGCCACATTCGTAACGTTTGTGCCCGCAGCCACACTAGATTGCGTAGCAACAAGCTGGCTGACATTCACCGCATCATCAAGTTCGGTACCTGCTGCTACACTGGTGATCTGGCGGCTGCCGATATCTACCGCTGACTGAGTGGCCACCGTGCCGTCAATTGCTGCTGCATCAGCAGCGGAAGCACCCAAGGGTTTATAGCCTAATATTCCAGGCCCCGTATCCGCTACAGAATTAGAGCCCAGTGCGACGCTATCCTCCAGTGTTGCTTGCGAGAAGCTGCCAATAGCCGTTGATTCTTCACCACTTGCCGTACTTTCGGCACCGAAAGCGGCAGCATAGTCAGCTGTTGCCCATGCACCACGTCCAAAGGCGGTAGAGCTTAAGCCGAGCGAGTCTGATGCTGTACCTATAGCCAGCGCATCCTGGCCCGTCGCTTCTGCTTCATCACCTAAAGCAAAGGATTGTAGACCGGTTGAAATGGAGTCACGCCCAATGGCAACGGAGCCCTCTCCAGAAGCAGTATTGCGATTACCTAATGCCAAAGCATCTGGACCGCTAACCGTATTCGTATTACCCACAACACGACTGCCATCGGCGGCGGCTGTCAGAGTATTATCGTTACCAAACGCCCCGGCATTATCAGCTTCAATGGTATTGTCGTTGCCTAACGAGTAAGAACCCGCGCCGGTGATGGTTGTTGGGTCACCGATGGCACCAGAGCCAATGCCAGATACCACATTGCCGGTGCCTATGCTGATTGACTGTGCCGCAGTGGCTTGGGCCCCTGTACCGATGGCGATGGCCTCTAGCCCGGTTGACTGCGCACTGGTACCAAACGCCAGTGAGTCAACGCCTGTCGCCTGGGTGTTATCAACAAGCTCCTGAGACGTACTGGTGAAACTACCGATCGCCAGCGCTCGCTGACCGCTGGCCGACGCAGAGGTACCAAACGCCAGCGAATCTTCACCGGTCGCAGTTGATACGGCCCCAAAGGACACGCTACGAAACCCCGTCGAGGCACTCTGGTAGCCGATGGAAGTGGAGCGACCACCGGTCGCGTAAGCGGCCGGACCAAATGCTAAATCGCTGAAGCTAGACGCGACGGACTGACCACCGACTGCCATGGAATTGATGCCATTTGCTGAACTATTAGGCCCAAACGCCAACGCCCCAGACACTGCACTAGAACCACCACCAATGGCCATAGCAGGGTTCGGAATGCTTTCAACCGCAACGGAAACGCCATTGTTATCATTACGCAAATACGCAAAAAGCCCGTTACCGCCCGCCTCGGCGCCTCCACCGATCGCGATGCCACTTCCTGCACCAATAGACGTCTCGGCACCTATCGCAACACCGTTGACAAAACCAGCTGCCGAGGCTCTGCCAATCGCAATGGTGTCGGTGGCAGACGCATTTGAATTACTGCCAATGGCTATTGCGAAGTTTGCACAGGCTGTTGACCCCTGACCAATCGAATTACGAGACGCGTTGCCATTACAATCATCCCCCCCCATTTAACTCAAAAGCCTGTACCGTCAACGAACCAGAAGCAGCGGCGACAGCACTAAAGATAAAGGCGAGACGCGGCAACCAGCCACTAGAAGGGAGTGCTGCGCAGCGATTAATTGGCCGCGGCACAACCGCCGGGGTATCGCCAACCTTTATTTCAGCGGCCGAGGATTTGCTGTGTGAACGTGCCGCTTCTGAAGCTACTACCAGCCGCCCAAGAGACCGATTCCAAACTAAGCGAAATACGTTATTCATTCCCATGCTCCCATTAACGTTGTCAGGGATTATTGTGATTAGTTTTTCTAGCTTCTTGAGCGGTAGTTAGAGTCCACCTAATTAAGCTCACTTTTATCGCCAAGCCTCAAAGATCACATACTCTCTGCTTCATAAGTCTTTTTTATGAAACGATTATTAATGATCCACAGAAACCACAGCAGCGCCTGAAACTTTATTTAATACTGAAGCTAGCACAGGGAAGTAGGCGCCTCAACAATATGAATAAACGTAAATGGGAAAATCATTGAGGAGATTTTTCAGACTCTAGCGATAGAAATCAGGAGCAAGAAGCAAGTCACCCACGCATCAACAGTCAGTTTCAAGTAGGCACTATCAATCAATGTTTAGGTTAAACGGAGAGTAAGCACTTACTAATTAAAAACAAAAAAATCGATTAAAACAAAAAAATCTATCATTAACCAAAATTATCTATTTACACCTTTGACACCAATTTACATTTCACTCGAGATGCGTATTCTGGGAAGTAGCTGACCTGCAACGTAGTTCGGTCACGTTCGGGATTGAACAGGCTGTTGTGACAGCTTTAGTAGCGAAAAGGCGAGGGACTACTAAACACTACTTGGCCAGTATGTTCAGTGCCTGCTGTTATCATCAGTAGTTGATAAAAGAGAGACTTAATGAGCTTTTCTACTTGCAAAGCTCATAGTTCAGAGCAAGTATCTAATCATGGCATCTTGATACTCTTTTTAGATCTAAGAAAAAATTGCAACCTATGCTGCTCACTTTCACTAACGAGACCTGACTTGGATACAGCCTATGCGCATTGCAGTAGTAGAAGATGAGAAGGTGGTATCGGAGCGCATCGAAAAAGCGCTTACAGATGGCTTTGCCGAGCGAGGCATAGAAGCAAACATCTTTTCTTTTGAGACCAGTAAGGCATTTATTCATACCGCCAGCCGCAATACATTCGATTTAGTCATACTTGATTGGCACTTGCCTGACGGCACCGGTATTGCGCTGCTTAATTGGATGAAAACCTATCTACAGATTATTCCTGCTGTGCTAATGGTGACTCTGCGGCAAGAAGAATCTGATATTATTCAAGCCTTAAACGCGGGAGCTGACGACTTCATCAGCAAGCCTTTTAGACCGCGCGAACTGGCTGCAAGAGCCTATGCATCAACTCGACGCCATTCGCTACGCACGCCAAGTGTTGCTCAGCAACAAACATTGGAGTTTGGCCGCATTAAGCTTAACACCAATCGTGAAACAGCATACGTGGACGGAGAAGAAGTATCGTTGACGAGGCAGGAGTTTCGCTTAGCCTTTCTTCTTCTAAACCAGCTAGGCAGCCCGCTTTCACGTTCCTACCTATATGAATATGTGTGGGGTAAAAGTGATCCGCCTGGCACGCGTACACTAGACGTTCATATTCACCGAGTGCGCAAAAAACTTAGTCTAACGTCGGAGTTCGGTTGGAATCTTGTTTCGGTTTATGGCTATGGCTACCGATTACAAGCGCTTGAAGAGATCACTGACGAGCCTTCAAGCGATGAGCCCTTCGGCGACAAACCTTCTAATGATGACGAGGCTACATAGGCAGCCCGCTTCAGAAAACCCCGCTTCGGAAATTGATACCTAAGCGGGGTTTTACTATGCACAACTCAATACAGATGTGCTTTGCGATTATTCGATATGAATACCAATCCGTCGTGCTACTTCTTCATACGCTTCAATAACACCACCTAACCCCTGGCGGAAGCGATCCTTATCAAGTTTTTCTCGCGTATTCGCATCCCATAAGCGACAGCCATCCGGAGAGAACTCATCGCCAAGGATTACATCGCCTTTGAAGACGCCAAACTCAAGTTTGTAATCGACTAGCAACATGTCGCCTTCGGCAAAAAGCTGCTTGAGCACATGATTCACTTTAAAAGTAAGTGACTTCATTTTCACCAATTGCTCAGGAGTTGCCCAGCCAAAGGTTTCTGCTAACGACTCGTTAATCATGGGGTCTCCCTTTTCATCGTTCTTTAAGAACAATTCAAAGGTGGGCGGATTCAAACTGATGCCCTCTTCCACACCCAGGCGCTTAACTAGGCCACCTGCTGCAATGTTGCGCACGACGCATTCAACGGGAATCATCTCCATTTTCTTTACTAGGCTTTCAGTATCAGAAAGCTGCTTCTCAAAATGGGTAGGAATCCCTGCCTCTTCCAGGCGCTGCATAATAAAAGCATTGAAGATGTTGTTCACTTTGCCTTTGCGGGCCAGTGACTCTTTCTTTTTGCCATCGAAAGCACTGGTATCGTCACGAAAGTGCAGTACCAACAAATCAGGGTCGTCGGTGGTATAAACAGATTTCGCTTTTCCAGCGTAGAGTTCTTGGCGCTTTTCCATAGGGGCTCCGAAAGATTTCAAAATTAAAAATTAACGTAGGTAGCCGGAGACACGCTCAAGCAGCTCGCGCTGATCATCAGCATTAAAACTACGCTCACTGGCATTAATCGCACGCAGAATGGTCTTATCACCGTCGGGTTGAAGGGCAAGACGAATTTGCTGCGACATACGGCGTACATCGGGACTGAAAACAATTTGCAGAGGATTGCGACCTCGCTCAGTTTCGGTCATGTACTCAACCAGGAATTCATAGTTTTCAGCAGAAGTGGCTAATAGGTCACGCTGACCTTCGACACTAAAGTCGAGCTCAAGATAGTGATCCAACTCTGCCCAAACTCGATCAATAGGTTGAGGAATCACAACTTCCCACTCGTCGCCCTGCTGACGCATTTGAAGCGCCTGATCTTGTGCGAGTCGTTGAGCCGTCCAAGAAGATGCGCTAGCCGTGGCACTGCGTGCACCTAGGTACTGCTCTAGGGCATCGAGACACCCAGCCACGCTTTGCCCCGCTTGCTCACAGCGCACCTCACTACTGCCCGCCCTTAGCGCGCTTTGTAGCTTCAACGTGGCTTGAGAAGTCACTATGACACCTTGATTCGCATCGCTTTGCTGAATACCTAGCTGTCGACTATTCGCGAACGCTTCTAACTGAGGCCAAACGGCTCCCGTATCTGCCGCAACCACCAACCATGTCTGATTACCCACCTGACGACGCTCTACGAATTCAGGTTCTAAACCGCTCCCAATCGTCAACGTCTGAGGGGGGGCAATTTCGGCCGCCTCATCAATACGGCTACCTTGCATAGCTACCTGGGGCACAGGCATGGCATCACGGTAACGTTGAGTATTGCGGGTTTCTGGCAGTACTAAGGGGGGCGCTGGGGTAGCTTCAGTATAATCCAAATTGCGGTCGTGATAGTAACCGTCATCGCGCGCGCATCCAGCAAGCGTGACAGCCGCTGCGAGAGCCAGCGGTATCCATTTAAGCGCACGTTTTTCAAGCAAACGTTTTTCCAGAACAGGGCTCATCAAGCCACCTTTACAGTCAACAGGTCGAGTACTCGACGCGTTAACAAACCACGACGAGTAGCAAAAGGGGATTACGTCGAATTACTCCTCTACGACACCCGCCAACTGCAGCGCTTCACTAACAGTGGCATGGTACTTTTCCGACAGCCAAGTTAACGGCAGACGAATCCCGGCGTCCATATATCCCATGCGATGCAGTGCCCACTTAACCGGAATCGGGTTAGCTTCAATGCCTAAATTTGTATGTAACGGCATCAAACGCGTATTAATTTGGTGAGCCTTGTCCGAATCACCAGCTACGGCTGCAGCGCAGAGCTCATGCATCGCTTTAGGTGCTACGTTCGCAGTAACAGAAATATCCCCGTGGCCACCCATCAGCATGAAGTCACAGGCCGTGGCATCGTCACCGGAATAGAGCATAAAATCACTGCCCTTCAAGCGGGCAATTAGATCCTCAGCGCGCTCAAGGTTCCCGGTAGCATCTTTCAAACCGATAATATTCTTCACCTCGGCTAAACGTACTACCGTTTCATTATATAGATCAGAGCAAGTACGACCGGGGACGTTATAAAGAATTACCGGCAGTTTGCTTCCTTCAGCCACCGCTTTGAAATGTTGATAGAGGCCTTCCTGAGTCGGTTTGTTATAGTAAGGGCAAACCGATAAACAGTAATCTGCGCCGACTTCGCTAGCGTAACGAGCTAACTCAACCGCCTCTGATGTGGCGTTCGCTCCCGTGCCGGCGATCACCGGAATACGACCATTCACCTCTTCTACCACGCTGCGGATCACATCAAAGTGCTCAGCAAATGTCATGGTCGTAGGTTCGCCCGTGGTGCCCGCTGCGACAATGGCATCAGTGCCATTATCGAGGTGGAAGTTCACCAGGCGACGAAGCGCCTCCCAGTCGATGTCGCCATTGACTTTCATCGGCGTCGCCAGGGCGACAATGCTGCCTGTGATCATCCGTTTTTTCCTCACCTGCAAAATTATAAAATTAAGCTACTGACGATGTTCATTGAAAATCGAGAAGCTTCGACCATAAGGGCTCTATTTATAAGAGCCTGTCCATATTATAAGAGCCTGTCTATACGAGCCTATCCACAAAAGCTCTGACCACTAGAACGAGCACATCGGGGCGATTTAACCTACTGCCATTTTATGCCTTGAACACTTTGCTGTCGTCCCAAGGGAGGCTACAGACAGCAAATGGTACTCAGGCGGCTCGAACCTGTACAGCGTAAAGCGCTGAGAGTTTTCTCACCTACTCATCACTGGGCGCCTATTCGCTTTGACATAATAGCGTTACTTGCGTGTAATCAACTAAGTAAGTCATCTCATTAAAGGAGCTCTTCATGTCCGTAAAACTCAACCACCCGGTACCTGACTTTTCCGCCCCAGCCACCAGTGATACGACGGTGACGCTGTCTGAGCTGCGTGGCAAGCAGGTGGTTATCTATTTTTATCCAAAGGCCAGCACCCCAGGGTGCACTACCGAAGGCGGAGACTTTAGAGACCGCAAGCCACGATTCGATGCTGCCAATACGGTTATTATCGGCGTTTCTAGAGATGGTATCCGTGCTCAGGAGAACTTCAAAGCTAAGCAAGATTTTAACTTCGAGCTTATCTCCGATAAGGACGAAACCGTATGCCAGATTTTTGACGTTATCAAACTTAAAAAAATGTACGGCAAAGAGCATCTTGGCATTGAACGCAGTACCTTCCTAATCGACAGCGAGGGTAAACTTGCCCAAGAGTGGCGCGGCGTTAAAGTACCAGGGCATGCCGATGAAGTACTAACAGCAGCAGAAGCGCTTCACGCCAACTAACAAAGTCAAGAGCACCGCATCCTTTGCGGGTACAGCGCGAAGCGGTGCCTCGACTGATTCCCAGGCAATTTTCCGTTCGCGCCTCGTGTACTACGGTTAGATGACGCCTGCTAATGTTCAGCCAATGGAAGCTGCTTTTCTCCCTCTCTCTCTGCCATTCCTCTGGGCCATGCATAAACCAGTGCTTTTAGCAGGGTGGCCAGGGGAATCGCAAAGAAAACGCCCCAGAACCCCCAGATACCACCAAAAAACAGCACCGCGACAATAATGGAAACCGGGTGAATATTATTCGTTTCTGAAAACAACACCGGTGCAAGCACATTCCCATCAAGCGCTTGAATAACGCCGTAAGCAACAACGACATAAGCAAACTGCTCACTGATCCCAAAATGAAACCCGGCAACGGCTGCCACGGGAATGGTGACCACCGCCGCTCCAATGTATGGCACCAGAACAGAAAAACCCACCAGCACTGCTAACAAGGCGGTGTAAGGTAAGCCAAAGAAAGCGAAGGTAAAAAAAGCGACCGTACCAACGATAATAATCTCTATCGATTTGCCGCGTATGTAATTTGCAATCTGACGATCCATCTCATGCCAAATACGCGTTAACAGCGTACGCTTTTGCGGTAGCAACGACAGCGTAAAACCTACCAAAGACTGGCGATCCTTTAGCATGAAGAATACCAGTATCGGCACTAACACTAAGTAAATAATCAACGACATAATATTGCCGAGCGATGCCAGTGACAGCGTTAATGCACGCTGTCCTAGCTGGCTAATTTCCCGGCTGGCAACGCCTATCCAACTCTGCATTTGATCGGGGGTGATTAAGTTAGGATAACGAGCCTGAAGTTCGTCTAACCACCCTTGGCCGCTAGCAAACATACGCGGCGTTTCCTGAACAAGCCCGACAAGTTGGTTCCAAATCAGCGGCATCAAAATAAAGGCCATCGTTAGCAACACGCTAACAAACGCCACAAACACAACAATGACCGCTAGCAAATGAGGCACACCGCGTCGCGTCAAGGCACTCACTACGCCCTGCAGTAAAAAAGCTATCACAAGCGCGGTGAAGAACGGCGCTAGCATCCTGCCAAACCAAATAATGGCCGCAAAACCAGCTACCAATACCAAGAGAAGAATTAACGCCTCTTCGTCTGAAAAGTAGCGATCAATCCAACTTTTCAGAATAGTGCGCATGGTCATGAGTGAGACATCCCTGCTTTGCGTATCCAAAAATAGTACATATCGCCATGCTGCTCGCGTGCTTCTAACACATGATCACTAAGCTCAGTGAAAGATGCCATATCACGCCACGAACCAGCATCCGTTGCTCTTACTTCAAGCAATTGACCTGGGGCCAGCCCTGCCAACGCCTGTTTGGCTTTTAATAATGGCAGCGGGCAGTGCAACCCGGTAGCGTCCAACACCGTATCGGGTTTAATGCTATCGTTTGACCTAGACTCTGTGTGCTCGGACATACCCTCTCCCCCAAAAGACCTACTTGATCAAAATACTTACTTGAATACGGCATTGTTACATAAACTATTTCTTTAAAACGGTCGCTGAGAATTTGATTTAACGGCACTTACCTGCCTGAATCAATGTCACACCGCTGTTTGCTGCGTATATTACTTGAAAATCAGGAACACCATGAGGATGCCATGCTGCACCTTCGATTCGCACTTTCTCGCCGAGCCTACGCGCTAGCGTTCATGCTGAGTGTCGCCAGTGTTAGCCCTCCCAGCTTTGGCTTCGACGATTATCAGCTCCCAAGCCTAGGTGGCGCTTCAACCTCTGTCAGTAACGAGGAGTATCGCCTGGGTCGCGCTTGGCTTCGTCAATTTCGTGCCCAGGCACCACAGTGGCAAGACCCTATTGTAAATGACTACCTAGATAGTCTAGTTGCACGCCTTGCTCCCCACAGCCAGCTTGGCAACCTTCGCACAACGACCGTGATGGTTGATAACGGCTCTCTCAATGCTTTCGCAGTCCCAGGGGGAGTCATAGGTATCAATTCAGGGTTATTTGCCTTCGCTGAAGATGAGGGAGCCTTTGTGTCGGTTATCGCCCACGAGTTAGGCCACCTATCTCAACGACACTACGCCAGGGGCAGTGCACGTGCGGAGCAAACACAGCTGCCTGCAATGGCCGCCATGCTGGCCGGCATGCTCATTGCCGCTAGCGGAGGCGGCGATGCGGGCATGGCCGCCGCTATGGGTTCCCAAGCGGCGCTAATTCAAGACCAATTGTCTTATTCACGACGCTTTGAGCAAGAGGCCGACCGGGTTGGTCTGCAGGCAATGGCAAGCGCTGGATACAACCCTGATGCGATGGTGCGGATGTTCGGTGCCATGCAGCGGATGGCACGACTCCAGGGCGGCACGCCACCAGAGTTCTTACTTACCCACCCGGTGAGCGATAGCCGACTAAGTGATGCTCAAGCACGCGCATCACAGCTAAATATTGCCGACGCCTATACCAGCGACACGTTATACGACATGATGCGCGCCCGCGCACTTTTGAGCATTTACCACAACACACCGCAACAAGCTGCGTCACGACTTGCTCAAGAGAATAGCGAAGAACAAGCGCAACGCTATCTATCAGCGCTAATTGCAGCTCGAAATGGCCAAACAGACAACGCACTGCAAACCATTGACCAATTGGCCCGCGAGCTACCTGACTACGGCATGCTACCTGCTTCTGCCGCTACCGTTGCGCTAGAAGCACAGCGCTATGAGGAGGCTATTACGCGTAGCCAGCGTCTGCTTCGCATCATGCCCAACTACTTACCTGCTCAATTGGTGTTAGCTGAAGCACAGCTCCAGCGCGATCCGCAAGCAGCCTATGAGTTATTACGTGATATTACTGATCAGCACCCTGAAACCCCTCAAGGGTTCAATCTTCTTGCCGAAGCAGCCGGACGCAGTGGCTATAACGGTTGGGGACACTTAGCGCGAGCAGAACACTTACAGCTAACGGGTAGAATTGACCGCGGTATTCGCCAGTTGAGTATCGCCAAAGATGCCGCACAGCAAGAGAATGATCAACAGGCACTGGCGCGTATCGAACAACGCAGGGAAGCGTTCATTGAATATCGAGAGGCGCTAGAGAAGTTTTGACGTTTCACAAAAACAGCCCGCATGCTTATCGCATTCGGGCTGTCGCCTTGCTGCTATGGAGAGTTTATACGCTAGGCATTAAAGTTTAGCATTCGCTCTAATGGTCTTAACGCCTGCAGGCGCAGCGTGTCATCAACAAAAATCTCACCGCTACCGTCACGCAACGCACCAGCCAAGTTATCCAGAGCATTCATCGCCATCCAGGGGCAATGTGCGCAGCTACGGCAGGTCGCACCGTTACCTGCAGTGGGCGCCTCAAATAGTGTTTTATCGGGCACCGCCTGCTGCATTTTAAAGAAAATGCCGCGATCAGTAGCAACGATCAGTTTGTCATTGGGCAACGTTTGCGCGGCTTTGATCAGTTGAGAGGTTGAACCTGCAACATCGGCCAATTTGACCACGGCATCGGGCGATTCCGGGTGCACCAGTACAGCAGCTTCAGGATAAAGACGCTTAAGATCTTCAATCCCCTTTGCCTTAAACTCTTCGTGAACGATACAGGCACCGTCCCACATCAGCATATCTGCACCGGTTTTTTTCTGTATATAACCGCCTAAATGCTTATCCGGCGCCCACAGTATTTTTTCACCTTGGGCTTGAAGGTGCTCAATAACTTCGACTGCAATCGAAGAGGTGACGACCCAGTCAGCGCGGGCTTTTACAGCAGCAGAGGTATTGGCGTATACCACAACGGTACGATCCGGATGCGCATCACAAAAAGCGCTAAACTCGTCAGATGGGCAGCCAATATCCAGCGAACAGGTCGCTTCCAGGGTGGGCATTAAGACGCGTTTTTCTGGCGATAGAATTTTCGCTGTTTCCCCCATGAAGCGTACACCTGCAACCACCAGCGTTGTTGCATCGTGCCGCGCACCAAAGCGCGCCATTTCAAGGGAGTCAGCAACACAGCCACCGGTCTCTTCAGCCAGCTGTTGAATGGCATCATCGGTGTAGTAATGGGCGACGAGCACCGCATTGTGTGCTTTTAGCAACTGCTTGATTTCGGCTACCCGTGCCTCATCTTCCGCAGGAATGCGGGTAGGGCAGTACGGGCTGGGGAGCGGAGCGTCAAGCTCAGCTTGAGTAGTCATAATAGTCATCGTGTCTACCACTGTGACGAACAGGGAATCCCCCTGTTAAACACCGGCCACGGCGTGTGCACTCCGCAAACGCCGCACTCGATGCGACAAGCCTCTGCGTCTCTCGCGGTGACTCGTCGCTCTGCCCGCCATTAGCCCGGGCAGCGCTACCGTGACATCATTGGTAGCTATAACTAAGACTATTGTGGTGTTAAATCGTTGCCCGCTGCAAGCATAAAGTGTGCGATAGAACGCTTTATCACCGAATAGCAAAACGCCCCTGGCAGCAAGCTACCAAGGGCGTTAAATTTGGTGGGTCGTGTAGGATTCGAACCTACGACCAATTGATTAAAAGTCAACTGCTCTACCAACTGAGCTAACGACCCAAATTTTGCTACGCACCTAGTTGACCACTTGGCGCTATAAACTGGTTCGAATGGTGGGTCGTGTAGGATTCGAACCTACGACCAATTGATTAAAAGTCAACTGCTCTACCAACTGAGCTAACGACCCAAATTTTGCTACGCACCTAGTTGACCACTTGGCGCTATAAACTGGTTCGAATGGTGGGTCGTGTAGGATTCGAACCTACGACCAATTGATTAAAAGTCAACTGCTCTACCAACTGAGCTAACGACCCCCTCGAACGGATGCATATAGTACGGATAGAGCTCGCCAATAGCAAGCCTTTTTTACCTTTCAACAATAAGCATCCGTCAAAATCACTCTTTTTAGCTACTTCCAACCACTCTTAATTATTCCTAGCCACGCTTAGGCTTACGCATAGCTTGAACCGGGCGGCGTTTGTGTTTATCACGGCTCCAGCGATTTTTCTCGTCGGGTGTTAGTGCAGGTACCTTGCGAGTTTCCAGGTTTGCCAATGTGGCCAGGTCGTCGACTTCATCCTGGGAAAGCTCAACCCACTCGCCTGCTTTGGCGCGCTTATCAAGGAAGATGTTGCCGTAGCGCACCCGCTTCAGACGACTAACTGTTAGCCCCTGAGATTCCCACAAGCGACGCACTTCGCGGTTACGACCTTCTAAAATCACCACGTGGAACCAGGTATTAATGCCTTCGCCACCAAACTCTTGTACGTCAGTAAAGCGCGCAGGACCATCTTCTAACATGACGCCATCAACCATGGCGACAATATGTTCGCGCTTGACTTCACCCATCACTCGAACCGCGTACTCACGCTCTACCTGGGTCGAAGGGTGCATTAGTCGGTTAGCAAGCTCGCCATCTGTGGTGAATAGCAACAAGCCGCTAGTGTTAATATCCAAACGGCCAATGGCAACCCAGCGCTCGCCTTTCAGCCGCGGAAGACGTTCAAACACCGTGCGACGCCCTTCTGGGTCTTTGCGTGTGCACAGCTCACCTTCCGGCTTGTTGTACATAATCACACGGCGCGGCACTTCCTCTTCGGGGCGCAGCGACACAGGGCGATCATCAAAACTGACCTTGTCGCGGGCTTCTACTCGGTCGCCTAACTTGGCTACCTGGCTATTAACCTTTACCCGTCCGTCGGAAATGGCAGTTTCCATTTCGCGACGTGACCCTAGCCCTGCCCGGGCCAGTACTTTTTGCAGCTTTTCACTGGTGGGGGGCGTGGTGTTATTACTCTGACTCATGGTCGTCTGACCTCACATCGTTAGTCTGCGTGCGCGCATCATCATCGTTACGCTGCGCACGTGCCGCTAGGCGTGCCTCTAAATCGGCAAAACTCAGCGGCTGGGTTAACGCCGTCTCGGCGTGTTTATCAGCTATCTCTGCTGCAACAATCTCAGCTGAGTTTATCTCTTCACTCTGGGGTGGCGCATCCTGCACGGTTTCTGGCGTTTCGTCCAGTGCTGGTTGCGCTTCATCTTGCTCAATAACCGTATCGCTATCATCGGCATTGACCAGCTCATGCATCGGCGGCAATGCATCCAAGGTTTTCAGGCCAAAATCATCTAAAAAGCTGCGGGTGGTGGCATAAACAGCTGGTCGCCCAGGCACATCTCGGTGGCCTACCACGCGAATCCATCCCCGCTCCATTAGCGTACGGATAATAGAGCTGCTAACACTTACACCGCGCACGTCTTCGATATCACCCCGCGTCACCGGCTGTCGATAGGCAATCAGCGCCAGTGTTTCCAACAATGCCCGGGAGTATCGCTGTGGCCGCTCATCCCATAGGCGCGACACCCAATGAGAGAGCCGTGGGCGAATACGCAACTGGAACCCTGATGCGGTCTCTACTAGCTCCAGCGCCCCGTCTTCATGGCGCAGGACAAGGCGGGACAACGTATCGCGCAGTGCTTTTTTAGACGGGCACTCGTCTGCTAAAAACAGCGTTTCAAGTCGCTCTAGAGAAAGCGGCTCGCCAGCGGCAAGTAATGCCGCTTCAATAATATCGTCTAACGTGGTGTCTCTCACGGCGACTCCTCGTCAGGTTCAAATGCTGACTCCTCAAACGCAGACTCTGAGACGTCATCGTCTGAGTCAGCCTCTTCAAATGCGCTCTCTTCTCCATCCGTGAGGGCTGCACGTCGCGCACGCACATGAATGGGCGACAGTGGCGCGTTCTGTACAATTTCGATCATGGCTTCTTTGGCTAATTCTAAAATGGCCATAAACGTAACAACGACTCCAGCACGCCCCTCTTCCAGCGTAAACAACGCTTCAAACGGGGTATAGCGCTGATGGTCCCCGTCGTGACTTAACTGCTCCATAATTTTCAGCATGCGTTCGCGGGTAGAGAGAACCTCACGGCTGATTTGGTGGGCTTGCGCCAACTCAGCGCGTTTCAGAATATCTGACAGCGCTCCCAACAGTTCATCTAACCCTACATCGGGATGAATTACCCGCGCCTCTAACGGGGGCAGACCCGCCTGCACACTAAACCAGTCACGCCCTACCCGAGGCAGCGTGTCCAACGTTTCGGCGGCTTCCTTTAAGCGCTCATACTCTTGCAGACGGCGAATTAGCTCAGCCCTGGGATCTTCTTCCTCTTCGCCTTCTGCCTTCGGTGGGCGTGGCAGTAGTGTGCGGGATTTAATTTCCGCCAGCATAGCCGCCATTAATAAGTACTCTCCGGCCAGCTCAATCTCCATGGCTTTCATCAGTTCCACATACTCAATGTATTGATGAGTAATAGTCGCCACATTGATCGTCAAGATATCCAGGTTCTGACGGCGAATAAGATAGAGCAGCAGATCAAGCGGCCCTTCGAAAGCCTCTAGAAACACGCGTAGCGCCTCCGGAGGTATATAGAGATCCTCCGGCAACTGCATGATGGGCTCATCAAACAGACGCCCAAGCGCTTCCACTACCGGTTCAGCAGCTGGCTCAATAAGTTCGTGATCAACGGGGGCGTTTGGCGTCTCGCTCACGCGGGGCGTGTTCCTTTTTAGTTAAACATCCATGGTTAGTTAAGCGCCCATGGTTAGTTAAATGGCTATGCCCGCCAGTGTAACAGCGTGCCACCTATCGAGGCATTATCGCTAGCCTGCCTCAGCCGCCTTGCGATAACGCCCTTGGTAGTCAAACAGCTTATCGCGAAGCTGCCAGTGCCGTCCGACTTTACGCCCCACAACAAAATCAGGATGGCGCAGGCGGCGCTGCTCTTCGACCACCTCGGTCGGCGAAGCAGGCTGCCACTTAGCGCCTGGGGCACGCAGGTGGTTACGTAAAAAAACAGCATAAAATGCCCGCCGTTGAGCAGGCGTTTCCAGCGCAAACCACTCCGCCAAGCTCGCGCCATCTTCATCGTAATAGGTCACTTTTAGACGTGGCAGCCCCCGCCCATTGGCCGTGGCCTCTAACTGCATACCGCTGACTCGCAGCACTTTGGCATCTTTTAATTTGAGTGCGTCTTTGAGCTTATCGTCGGCATCCACCAGCAGTTGCTCGCAACCATGACATCGGCGGGCGGCAATATCATTCTCAGCGCCACACTGCTCACAAACTTTAAAGCGAAAACGAAAATCACACTGTTTTTGATAAATGCCCTGCCTGCCCTTGCCCGGCTTAGCGGGCGGATTGGGATTGTCTACCAGCCCCTGGCAGCGGCGGCCAAAATGCTCAATCACCAGCTCTCCATCACGCTTACCCCAAAACAGATTGGCATGGCCACACGCTGGACACTCAACCTGGACCGGTTCGCTGTCGCTGTCTGGTTTGGGCTCGCCGACTTCTGGCGCATAAAGATCCCAGGGATTGCCGGCGAAATCCAACACTAGGCAGTTGGTTTTATCCGGTGATAAACGCAGCCCTCGACCAACAATCTGCTGGTAAAGGCTCACCGATTCTGTGGGCCGCAGAATAGCGATTAGATCCACATGGGGCGCATCGAACCCTGTGGTTAGCACGGCCACATTAACTAGAAACTTAAGCTCACGCGCCTTGAACGCCTCAATCAGAGAGGCGCGCTCTTGGGAGGCCGTCGCGCCGGTAATCAGCGCCGCTTGGTCCGCAGGTAAGTAGCTGATGATTTCTTCAGCATGAGCGACCGTTGCGGCAAAAACCATTACCCCTTGACGTTCTTCAGCGTACTCAACCACCTGCTGAATAATCCTTGGCGTAGCACGGCTACCGGCAACAACGCGATTGAGCTCTTCCTCACGAAACAACCCACTGGGCGCAGGGGCCAAGGCAGAAAAATCGTAGCCTTCAATGGCCATATCCAGCCGTTTAGGCGCCGCCAAAAAACCTTGTTTCACCATCAATCGTAGCGGCTGTTCAAAGACGCAGTCGGCAAAGAAGCACGCTTCATCGCCACGCACCATGCCATGGTGATGGCGGTGGTAGATAAATCCCTGCCCTAACCGAAACGGCGTAGCGGTTAAGCCGAGAATTTTTAGCTGTGGGTTCTGACGCTGCAGATGCTCAATCACTTGGCGATAGCTGGCATCTTTTTCCAGCGATACTCGGTGGCATTCATCAATCACCAGTAACGTAAAACTGGCGTCACTGAAGCGCTCCAGATTACGCACCACCGACTGCACCGAGCCAAACACCACTTGTCGGCTGGCTTCTTTACGCTTAAGACCTGCACTGAAAATATCTGCCTGAAGCCCGTAGGCTTGGTACTTGGCATGATTTTGCTCAACCAGCTCACGCACGTGGGCCAGCACCAGCACACGGCCACGGGCTAGCCTGGCCAGCTCAGCAATCACTAACGACTTACCGCTCCCAGTGGGCAATACCACCACTGCAGGCGCGCTGCTGGCACGGAAGTGGCCCACCACGCGCTTTACAGCCTCCGTTTGGTAGGGGCGTAAACGGGGTGGTGGGCCAGAAATGGGATCGCTGGAAGGGCTGAATTGAGGCATGTCAGTCGAAACGCGGGGCGCGACGCTCCATTCGTGCACTCACCGCCTCACGCTGCTCGGCACCGGCTAAAAGCTGCTGCTGCAAATGCGCTTCGAGGGCTAGTCGATCACGAGGGGCTAAATCCGGACTGCATGCAAACAGTTCACGAGCCGCAGCGACGGCACGAGGTGAGCGCGAGGCAATAAGCGCAGCGGTTTCCCGGGCGGCTTCCTGGGGCGTATCGCTCAGGCGGCTGCCCAAGCCCAACTGATAGGCCTCTTCACCTGATACCTTGCGCCCACTTATCGCCAATTCCTGGAGTACATCCTGACGCAGCCCCGCTCCAGTCACGCTAATGGCCATATCAGGGATGATCCCCCAGTCGATCTCAAGCAGCGCCAGACGTGCGCGGGGGTGGAGAATGCGGATATCGGCGCCCAAGGCTATCTGCAAGCCGCCGCCGTAAACATGCCCGTGCAGAGCAGCCACCACGGGAACGCCCGCCTCGCGCCAGCCTAGAGCCAAGCGCTGAACCGGGTTGATACCCGCTTCATCGGACGCCAGCAGGGTGGGCAGCCGCTCCGCCTCGCTCATGATCGACGCCATATCGAGCCCCGCGCAAAAGCTGTCACCATCGCCGCTCAAGACCACCGCACGCAGCCCAGCGAGCTGGGTCAGGCACTGTTGGGCTGCCAACAGACCATCAATCATGGCCCAATCCAGGCCATTATGGTGGTCAGGTCGCGACAACATGACCTCAGCCACGTGGTCAGCGAAGGTTAGGGTCACACGTTCATTGAGGATTTGATGCATTCGAGCTCCCAGAAGATTCCTTTGGCTCGCCATCGATGGGCGATAGCTGAGCTTGTGAAGTAGTGCGCTCATGACGTGATAAAAGCGCTTGTGAACTGAGTGTGGCGCGAAGATGAAGCATTTTCAAACACACGTTTCATTCTATCGCAACCACCGCCAAGATCACTTCTCCACCACAGGAAAAAAGCGGCCCGCAGGCCGCTTTTCTTTAGCATGGCAGGGCGTATCAGCCCAGCCATACACGGGCGTTACGGAATAAACGCAGCCAAGCGCCATCCTCAGTCCACTCGGCCGGACGCCAGGAGTTGGTAACCGCACGAGCCACCCGCTCTGGGTGAGGCATCATAATGGTCACGCGGCCATCCGGCGTGGTGAGGCCGGTGATTCCTGACGGCGAGCCGTTAGGGTTAGCTGGGTAGCGGGTTGTTACTTGACCGTAGTTGTCGATATAACGCAGCGCTATCTGGCTGCTGGACTGCATACTGCGCAGATGCGCGGTATCACGGAACTCAGCACGTCCTTCGCCGTGGGCCACAGCAATCGGTAACTTAGAGCCTTCCATACCCGCCAGCAGAATCGACGGGCTTTTCTCTACCCGCACCATCGCCACACGTGCTTCGAACTGCTCAGATTCGTTACGCTCAAACCCAGGCCAGCTTTCAGCCCCCGGAATCAGTGTCTTGAGCTGCGAGAGCATCTGACAACCATTGCATACACCCAGCGAGAAGCTGTCATCACGGGTGAAGAAGTTGGCAAACTGCTCACGGGCACGCTCATTGAACAGTACCGATTTCGCCCAACCGCCGCCTGCACCCAGCACGTCGCCGTAAGAGAAACCACCGCAGGCGACTAGCCCTTTGAACTCGTCAAGGGAAACACGTCCTTCCAGGATGTCACTCATGTGTACATCCACTGCGTCGAAGCCCGCTTTATGGAACGCCCAAGCCATCTCGACCTGACCATTAACACCTTGTTCGCGCAGCACGGCAACAGCGGGCTTGGCCGTGTTGATAAACGGCGCGCTGATATCATCGTTGATATCAAAGCTAGGCGCGGCGCTTAGGCCAGGGTCACGAACATCCAGCAGACTATCGAATTCGTTCTTGGCGCATTCGGGATTATCACGCAGTGCCTGCATGCGGTAGCTGGTTTCCGCCCAGGTGCGCTGAGTCAGTTGGCGAGTAGTTTCCAGCAGAGGCTCTTCAAACAGCGTTACCCGCACCTGGTCGTCATAACGGGGACGCGCAATAACACCGCATGTTTCGATACCTGCCACGGCAAACTGGGTGAGCACTTCTTCAGTGTGCTCACGGCTCACCTGAATCACCGCACCCAGCTCTTCAGAGAACAGCGCATTGAACGCTTCCACCGGCTCATCAATCAGCCAGTCCAGCTTAATCTCAAGGCCCGCATGGGCAGCAAAGGCCATTTCCAACAGCGTGACCAGCAGGCCACCATCGCTACGGTCGTGGTAGGCCAGCAGCTTACCATCGCGGTTGAGCCCCTGAATGACCTCAAAAAACGCCTTCAGGTCTTCTGGGTCATCCACATCGGGACACTCGTTACCGACTTGACCATAGACTTGCGCCAGCGCAGAACCACCTAAGCGGTTTTGGCCATTACCCAAGTCGATCAGAATCAGGTCTGATTCGTCCTGCTCCAGGTTGATTTGCGGTGTCAGCGTCGCCATTGCATCGGTCACTGGCGCAAACCCCGTCACCACCAGCGAAAGCGGCGATGTGATGCTCTTTTCGTCGGCACTGTTTTCGTCCGAACTGTCGCCTTCCTGCCAAGCGGTACGCATTGACATGGAATCCTTACCCACCGGAATGGCAATGCCGAGTGCCGGACACAGCTCCATACCTACGGCATGTACAGCATCATAGAGCGCCTGATTTTCACCGGGATGGTCGGCAGCGCTCATCCAGTTAGCTGAAAGCTTAATATCCGACAGTTTGGCAATTGGCGCCGCAGCTAAGTTAGTAATCGCTTCGGCAACGGCCAGACGGGCGCTGGCAGCGGGGTTAATCAGCGCCACTGGCGGGCGCTCGCCCATCGCCATGGCTTCACCAGCGTGGGTGTCGAAGCTAGCAGTGGTCACGGCCACATCGGCCACCGGTACCTGCCAAGGGCCAACCATCTGATCGCGGGCGACTTGGCCGGTAATTGAACGGTCGCCAATGGTAATCAAAAAGCTCTTCGATGCCACGGTTGGCAGGCGCAACACTCGATCCATCGCTTCGCGCAGATCCAGATTGTCGAGCATGACGCCAGAAAGCTCTAAAGTTTGACGTTCAAACGAACGCGTCATCTTCGGCGGTTTGCCAAACAACACGCTCATCGGCAGATCGACCGGCTTGGTATCAAAATGGCCGTCGCGAACTTCCAGGTGGTGATGCTCCATGGCCTCGCCGACCACCGCATAGGGGCAGCGTTCGCGCTTGCACAGTGCGTCAAAGGTATCCAGGTCTTCGGGGGCAACGGCCAGCACATAACGCTCTTGGGCTTCGTTACACCAAATTTCCAGCGGGCTCATACCTGGCTCAGCGTTAGGCACTGCACGCAGGTCAAACAGACCACCGCGATTACCGTCTTTGACCAGCTCCGGTAAGGCGTTGGAAAGCCCGCCTGCACCTACATCGTGAATAAAGCGAATCGGGTTTTTATCGCCCAGCGCCCAACAGCGGTCGATAACCTCCTGGGCGCGACGCTCAATTTCCGGGTTTTCCCGCTGCACCGAGGCAAAATCCAAGTCCGCGCTAGACTCGCCTGATGCCATGCTAGACGCTGCTCCACCACCCAGGCCGATTAGCATGGCCGGGCCGCCCATCACGATTAGCTTGCCACCAACGGGAATTTCGCCTTTTTGCACATGGTGAGCACGAATATTGCCATAACCACCGGCCAACATAATCGGCTTGTGGAAGCCGCGACGCTCGATACCATCGTCGCTCAGCGTATCCTGCTCGTAGGTGCGGAAGTAGCCCGTCAGATTAGGCCGGCCAAATTCATTGTTAAACGCCGCACCACCGATGGGGCCGTCCAGCATAATTTGCAGCGCCGACTGCATGCGCTCTGGTTTGCCGTAGTCAAAGGCTTCCCAGGGCTGTACAAACTCGGGGATGCGCAGGTTGGATACGGTAAAGCCCGACAGGCCGGCCTTCGGCTTGCCGCCGATACCGGTCGCCCCCTCATCACGAATTTCACCACCAGAGCCGGTCGCCGCGCCTGGGAATGGTGCAATCGCTGTAGGGTGGTTGTGGGTTTCCACCTTCATCAGAATGTGGATGGGCTCTTGGTGGGCGTCGTAGCTGGCCCGCTCCCCCTCAGCGCCGATCAGTGGCGTGGGGAAGAAACGCCCCCCTTGGCTACCTTTGATCACCGCTGCGTTGTCGCTATAGGCCGAGAGCACGTTATCCGGCGAGGTCGCAAAGGTGTTCTTAATCATCTTAAACAGCGAATGACTCTGGGCCTCGCCATCAATAACCCAGTCCGCGTTAAAGATTTTGTGGCGGCAGTGCTCCGAGTTCGCCTGGGCAAACATCATCAGCTCGACATCGCTAGGGTTGCGACCAAGCTCAATAAACGCAGCCACCAGATAGTCGATTTCATCGTCAGCAAGCGCCAGCCCTAATTCTCGGTTGGCTGTCGCCAAAGCCTCACGGCCGCCTTCCAAGATATCGACACTGCCCAGTGGCGCAGGGGTATGATGAGCAAACAATTTGACCGCATCAGCAACGTCAGACAGCACGTTCTCCGTCATACGGTCGTGCAGTAACGCGCTGATCGCGTCTAACTGTTCAGCGCTAGGCTCACTGCGCAGCGCTACCCGATAATCGACACCACGTTCGATGCGATCAATCTGGTGCAGCCCACAGTTATGAGCAATATCAGTTGCTTTAGAAGACCATGGCGACTGGGTGCCTAAACGCGGCACAACCAGGAAGCGCTGGGCGTTTTCAGGAATGTCTTGGCTCGCGTGGCTGCCATAATCAAGCAGCTTGGCCAAACACTCCTGGGCAGCATCATCCAGTGTCTCGCGGTGGTCTATGAAGTGGACGTAATGGGCGGACAACGCCTCCACCTCGGGAACACGTTCACGCAACACCGTTAACAGCCGTTCATGGCGGAAGGCAGAAAGGGCAGGTGCGCCTCGCAGTTCGAGCATATCTGGGAGCCTCTAAAGCAGGAAGAGTTCGTGCGGGAAATCAGTGGGCCGCAGCGCGGCAATCTCACTATGATACTGGAAAGCGGCGGCCACACGAAATCAACAAGGTGACAGCATCTCTCAGGCTGGGTATCGTGGCAGCTTGTTTCATGCCGACAAGACGCCATGCTGACGTTGATTTGCCGACATTTTATAGCGCGTTATCGCGCCTATTTTGCAGTCATTGTTACGCTTTTCTTAGCGTTAATTCCGCGCGCCACCACGCCGGTACCGCAAGGTGAGCACCTCGCTCAGATCATCGCGAAAGAATTTATTACTATTCATACCCGCAACACACCAACCACTTACTATGAAGGCCGCCAAGGCCCCACTGGCTTTGAATATGAGCTGATGCATCGATTTGCTGACTATTTGGGGGTTAGCTTAAATCTTAATGCAAGCCACCATCCTGAAAGCGTGCTGCCTGCCGTACGAGAACAAGGAGACCTAGGTGCTGCGGCGCTACCCTTGCTGCCAGATTCACCCGGCATTCTTTACACCCGCTCAATTATCCAGATGCAGCCACTGGTGGTTTATCGTCGCGGCTTGAACGGCATAAACGAGCCAAAAAATTTAGTTGGTTTGGAATTAGGCACGCTTAGCGAAGCAGGCACCAGCCAATCACTCCTCGCCCTTCAGCGCGACTACCCAAGTTTAAGCTGGAAAGAGTCTCACGAGCTTGAAGTAGCAGAACTGCTGGCTCGGGTGGAAAACGGCACGCTGGATGCCGCAATTATTTTTGATCATCAGTTTCGTCTCAATCGGCTCTTTTTCCCTAACGTCGAGCGCGGTTTCTTTTTGGGAGAGCCGCTGTCATTAGCCTGGGCGGTACCTAGCGGGCGCGGGCTGGGGCTATTGGAAACTGCCAATCAGTTTCTTCAAGAACTGCAGGAAAGTGGCACGCTGGAGCAGCTCGTCAGCCGCTATTTTGGCCATGATGATTATTTGGAGTACGTGGGAACACGCACGTTTTTAGCCCATCTTGATGAACGCCTGCCAACCTATAGCGAGCTTTTCAAAAAGGCTGCTCGAGACACGGGGTTTGATTGGAAACTGCTGGCCGCCGTGGGCTATCAGGAATCTCACTGGGACCCTAACGCAGTGTCTCCCACCGGGGTGCGCGGCCTAATGATGCTCACCAACCCAACCGCCAGCGAGATGGGCATTGCTGACCGCACTAATCCTGCCCAGAGCATTGATGGTGGCGCCCGCTATTTACGTAGTATTAAAGATCGCCTGCCAGAGAGCATTGTCGGCAATGACCGGCTCTACATGGCGATGGCAGCCTATAACGTTGGACTCGGGCACCTATACGATGCCCGCAAGATCGCCGAAATGCGCGGCGGCAACCCAGACAGCTGGCAAGATGTCCGTGCAGCGCTGCCCTTACTTCAGCAACGGGAATGGCACAGCCAAACTCGCCATGGCTATGCACGCGGCGGTGAGCCTGTGATCTATGTACGCAACATTCGCCGCTACTACGAGATGATTGAGTACGTCGAACGCAGTCGCCAGCA
The DNA here is from genome assembly GCF_016107625.1 of Vreelandella alkaliphila. Classification (GTDB taxonomy): domain Bacteria; phylum Pseudomonadota; class Gammaproteobacteria; order Pseudomonadales; family Halomonadaceae; genus Vreelandella; species Vreelandella alkaliphila. The sequence continues at coordinate 106,339 of NZ_JABASV010000010.1, read as the reverse complement.
GTTTTTCCAGTTGGGACAAACACTGGTTAGCGATGAGCCTCTGTTACTCTTTGATATTATTCCACCCATGGAATAATGATTGGTTGCTACTCTCTATACCGCCACTCGTTGACGATAGTAGCGGGCTAGCGTTTCGTAGCAAAAAACTGTTTTAGCAATTTTTTTGCCGGCGCTGCCAGCACACCACTGGTGACGACTACTTGATGATTGAACCACGGCTGAGCAAGCAAGTTGGCTTTTGATTCGACCATCCCCGTGCGCGGCTCTGCCGCACCATACACCAAGCGTGTTAAGCGGGCATGGACCATGGCACCCGCACACATCATGCATGGCTCAAGCGTTACAAATAGTGTGCAGCCCTCTAAGCGATAGTTACCTACTTGCTGTCCCGCTGCTCTCAGCGCGCGAATTTCCGCGTGACCGCTAGGGTCGCAACTAGCTACCGGTGAGTTTCGCCCTGCACCTATAATAGTTCCCAGAGCATCCACCACTACAGCCCCCACCGGCACCTCGCCCTCTTTAAAGGCAAGGTGTGCTTGGTCAAGCGCTCGGTGCATGTAAAATTCGTCGCTGCGTATCAAGACAAACTCCGCTAAGGTAGCAAAACGATCGTTTTAATTGTGCCATAGCCGCATAGATACCCTGGCAAACATTAGCGGCCAAACGGACAGCACTAAGGATACCGAGAATGAACGATGCGCTGAAGTTACTGGTAAGCTTACTAGAGCTGGAAACACTTGAAGAGACGCTATTTCGTGGCCAAAGCCAAGACCTCGGCTTCCCACAACTCTACGGTGGCCAGGTATTAGGCCAAGCATTAGCAGCTGCGGCCCGCACCGTGCCCGATGATCGCCGCCCACACTCACAGCATGGCTATTTTCTGCGTCCCGGCGACCCTCACCGCCCCGTCGTCTACCAAGTAGACACGATTCGCGATGGTGGTAGCTTTACTACTCGGCGCGTTACCGCTATTCAAAAAGGGCGCCCGATCTTCTTCTGTAGCGCTTCGTTTCAAAGCGCCGAAGAGAGCATTAACCACCAGCGCGCCATGCCCCACGTGCCTAGGCCAGAAGCGTTAATCGAAAGTGGAGATGTAAAACATGCGCGTTTCCCAGGTCATCCTATCGAGTTTCTGCATTTAAAAGGCAATCCAGACAATGCATCGCCTGCAGGTCAGTGCCTATGGTTTCGCCTAGCGGGCGGAACGCTGCCCGATGATCCAGCCCTGCATCGCCACCTGCTTTCCTACGCATCGGACTTCAACCTACTAACGACCGGACTGGTTCCCCACGGTATCAAGTTTACCGATCCCAAACTGCGCATCGCCAGCCTGGACCATGCCCTGTGGCTACACGAAGATACCCGCCTGGATGACTGGTTACTCTACGTGATTGACTCTCCCTGGGCTGGCGGCGCCCGCGGTTTAGCGCGCGGTCATATTTACCGACGCGATGGGCACTTGGTGGCCTCTACCGCTCAAGAAGGACTGGTGCGCTACCCGCAACAACACTAAAGCGCATCAATCAACCGGTGCGCAAAAACACCGACGCCCGCTATCAGCGGGCGTCGGAGGATACATCAACGTGCGCTAAAAAGTTTACGCACCGTAAACGTCATTAATAGTTTTGAGCGGATAGTGCGCGGGATAAGGCTTACGCGCCACACCTGAGTCTACGGCTGCCTGAGCCACCGCCGAAGAGACTCGGTCTAGCAGGCGAATATCGACCGGTGTCGGGATAATGTACTCACGCCCAAAACTCATCTCAGTGCGCTCGTAGGCGTCTAACACTTCTTGGGGTACCGGCTCTCGGGCTAGATCCTTCAGAGCGTGGACAGCAGCCAGCTTCATGGCTTCATTAATGCGTGTCGCCCGAACATCTAAAGCACCTCGGAAAATAAACGGGAAACCCAATACGTTATTTACCTGATTCGGGAAGTCCGAACGGCCGGTGGCCATGATCACATCAGGGCGTGCCTCGCGGGCCACAGCCGGGTGAATTTCCGGATCTGGGTTAGTACAGGCGAAAATAACCGGGTCTGCGGCCATTTTTTTCACTTGCTCGGCAGAAAGCAGCCCCGGGCCTGAAAGACCAATAAACACATCAGCACCGTCGATGGCATCGTCTAACGTGCGCATATTGGTATGGCGGGCGAATTCAGCTTTATACTCGTTAATGCCATCGCGATCAGCGTGAATAACACCGCGACGATCAAGCATCACCAAATTCTTTTTATTAGCGCCACACGACACTAGCAAACGCATGCAGGCAATCGCTGCAGCTCCCGCGCCCATACAGACAATCTTCACATCTTCAATACGCTTATTGGCAATATCCAGCGCATTAAGCATACCGGCAGCGGTCACAATGGCCGTACCATGCTGATCATCGTGAAATACTGGAATACTGCAGCGATCAATCAAGGCTTTTTCGATTTCAAAGCATTCGGGGGCTTTGATATCTTCCAGGTTAATACCACCCCAGGTATCCGCAATACGCGCCACCGTATCGATAAACGCCTGCGGGCTTTCAGCATCCACTTCAATATCGACTGAGTTAATGCCTGCAAAGCACTTAAACAGTACGCCCTTACCTTCCATAACCGGCTTACTGGCCAGCGGGCCAAGGTTACCAAGGCCTAGAATGGCAGTTCCGTCAGAAATGACAGCGACCAGATTCCCTTTACCAGTGTAGCGATACGCGTTTTCCGCCTCACGGGCGATTTCGCGAACCGGCTCAGCAACGCCAGGGCTATACGCCAGCGCCAGATCACGCGCGGTAGCTGTGGGTTTGGTTAACTCCACAGACAGCTTACCGGGAATCGGTTTAGCGTGATAATCCAAAGCCGCTTGCTTATTTGCATCCATCATGGTCAAGGTCCAATCAGCCTAAAGTAGAAAAGTCACTCCAGAATATAGAAAAAACCCATGCGCCTCAAGCACGTAGTAAACTTTGCAGAAAAACAGTTGTTTCAAACCCGTTTCCAACATGTTCGTAACTTTTCAACACCATTTGCTGCAACTTATAAATAAGTACGATAGCCATAAAGGTTTGCTTATTGATGCAATACGGAATTTATGAAAATAAATTCCATTAAAAACCATAAAAAACCAACCTTTCCACAGGCCTGCCTTTACAGAAGCGGCTGTGGGCAAGTATCTATTTTAAGCATCTGCTAGACGCATCCATGGATACATTATTACTAAGCAAAATAAGCCTTCAGAAGGCCTATCAGGTAAGGAAGGGAAAGGAAAATGGAAAAAGCGTGCCTCTGAGAATAAAAAGCCCACGCCGTAGCGTGGGCTTATATTACAAACACATTGTGTGTTTGCAGCAGCGCAAATCCGTTAGGATTAGCCGCGCTTAACGGCAGCGCCGAAACGCTTGTTAAAGCGTTCTACACGGCCACCAGTGGTCGCTTGCTTCTGCTTACCGGTGTAGAACGGGTGGCAGTTGGAGCACACGTCCAGAGAGAAGTCCTGACCAGAGGTAGAACCAACCTGGAAGCTTGCACCGCAAGAACAGCTAGCGGTGACCGTGTTGTAATTCGGGTGGATACCTTGTTTCATCTTGAGCCTCATGAGCTGTATGCCGCCACCTGATCCGTTGCCAGGCACCGCATACGGGTTTGAAAAAACTGCGAACCGGTTAACCGCTCCATCCTATAGATTCAGAGCGGCCGCGCATTCTAGCAAACTAAACGCCGGAGGCCAATTGTCCGACTCTGTTTCTAACCAGGCACGCCCTCAAGGCGGGTCCTCAGCACCTTTTCAAGTGCTAAAAGTCGCTCTACCATCACCACTGCGGCGTTTATTTGACTATTTACCAATACGCCAACCACCCGCTTGTGGCTGGCAGATAGGCCTTAGAGTACGCGTTCCCTTTGGCCGCAGAGAAGTGGTCGGCGTGGTGGCAGAACTTGCCAATGGCAGCGAACTGCCTCACGGGAAGCTACGCGCTATTAGCGAGGTGCTCGATGACGCCCCCCTGCCCAACGACTGGCAGTGGCTATGCCATTTCGCGGCCCGTTATTATCAGCACAGCTTAGGCGACACGATGCAGCTGGCCATGCCTGCCCGGCTGCGCCAGGGCCATCCGATGGGGGGACGAACACAGACCCTGTGGCTGCCGCTGTCACCTGGGGACGACCTGCCGCTTCAGCGAGCACCGAAACAAGCCGAGCTATATGCCCTGCTGCGTCAGCATCCACATGGACTGGCTGGTCGAGCAATCACTGCTCATGGTTTCACCCGTGAACAGCTGCTAGCCTTGCAAAAAAAGGGCTTCGCCCGTGCCCAGGAAGCCACGCTAACCGCAACACCGTCCGCTGGCGGCAACCTGCTGGCCTCACCATCACTGCCGCTGAACAGAGAGCAGGCCTCGGCACTTGCCGTATTGCATGAAAAGCTCGAAAGCTACCATCCCTGCTTACTTGAAGGCGTGACCGGAAGCGGTAAAACCGAAATTTATCTTCAGCTAATTGAAGCCCTCGCCGCTAAGGGCAAGCAGTCTCTGATACTGGTGCCTGAAATAGGCCTCACGCCTCAAACCCTGGCGCGCTTTAAGAGCCGCTTTAGGGTACCGGTAGTGGCGCTACACTCGGGGCTTACCGACCTGGAGCGCCTGGATGTATGGGAAGCCGCTGCCAATGGCCGCGCGCTAGTCATTATCGGCACCCGTTCGGCTATTTTTACGCCACTCAAAAACCCAGGGGCCATTATCGTCGACGAAGAGCATGATGGCTCCTATAAACAGCACGACGGGCTTCGCTACCACGCCCGGGACTTAGCCGTTGCCAGGGCTCATTACCACAATATCCCCCTGCTGTTAGGCAGCGCCACGCCTTCTTTTGAGAGTTTGCAGCAAGCACTTTCCGGCCACTATCGCCATCTGCGCCTCACCCAACGTCCCAGTCGACACCCACCAGCCAAGCTTGAATTGATTGACCTACGTCATCAGCGACGCCAGGGGGGGCTTCTGCCCGGCGCCATCACCGCTATCAAAAACACCTTAGCGTCAGGCAAGCAGGCGCTCGTTTTTATTAACCGACGGGGATTCGCGCCAACGCTGGCTTGCCATAGCTGTGGGTGGATCGCCGAGTGCGGACAGTGCGACTCGCGCATGACGCTACACCGCCAGCCTCCCCTTTTGGCCTGCCACCATTGCGATAGTCGGCGCGCGCTACCAGACGCTTGCCCCGAGTGTGGCAGCGGTGACCTACGCGCCCTGGGCAGCGGTACCGAACGAACTGAAGAAACGTTGCAGGGATTGTTCCCAAACGTCACCGTTCACCGTATTGACCGCGACAGTACGCGTAAAAAAGAGAGCTTTGAGCAGATACTCAAAGAGATCCAGCGAGGCGAGCCATGCTTGCTCGTCGGTACCCAGATGCTGGCGAAAGGCCACCACCTACCCCATGTCACGCTGGTCGTCGTCGTTAATGCCGACGGTGGGCTTTACGCTGCTGATTTTCGCGCGTTGGAACACAGCGCGCAGTTGCTGGAGCAGGTCGCCGGTCGCGCAGGACGTGCCGCTCATCCTGGGCGAGTACTGGTACAAACGCTGCACCCAGATGACCCGCACTTGGGCCAACTTGCAGAGCATGGTTATGGCGCACTCGCTCGTAGCCTTTTGGAAGAGCGCCGCCTCGCTATGCTGCCGCCTTTTTGTTTTATGGCATTGCTACGCATTGAAAGCCCTCATGAAGAAGCTGCCACTGCTTTGGGCCAGCAGGCTGCTCAAGCACTTCAACAATGGTTAACAATGGTAAAACTACCGGTGCGCTGCTTAGGCCCCGTCCCAGCTCCCATGGAGCGCCGTCAAAACCGTTATCATGTGCACATCATGCTGGCAGCAGACAAACGTAGCCAGCGCCATACCGCTGCTAACTGGCTGGTACAGTGGTTAGAAGCCAATCGTGAGGCGCGCAAAGTCCGATGGTCAATCGACATTGACCCGCAAACTCTCGCGTAGAGTCTCGCGTAGAGATAGACATATCGTGGGTCATTGGCTCGCCCTGTAACGTAATACGGCTTTGAAACTGCGCGCCAATTGCCGATAATGACCGCTTTGCCGCTGCCTAACATGAGCGCATGCACACGCCGCCACTGACGACATTCGGATATTTAAATGAAAGACACAATTGTTACTTTGCTGGAAGGCGCGATTGACGCGCTTAAGCACCAAGGCGTGCTGCCCGACGATTTACAGCCGACGATTAAAGTTGACCCCACTAAAGATAAAGCGCACGGCGACTACGCCACCAACCTAGCGCTTATGCTGGCGAAGCCCGCAGCAAAGAAGCCGCGCGAGCTAGCCGATCTACTGGTCGCCGCCCTCCCCGCGAGCGATGCAATTCAAAAAACCGAGATTGCTGGCCCCGGCTTTATTAATTTTTTTGCTGCCACGGATGCGGCCGCTCAAATTGTTGCTCAGGTGCTCGATAGCGGCGATGCTTTTGGCCGCAGCCTGATTGGCAAGGGCGAGAAAGTCCAGGTGGAGTTTGTTTCTGCCAACCCGACAGGACCTCTTCATGTTGGCCATGGCCGTGGCGCAGCAATAGGCGACTGTATTTGCCGCCTGTTAGAAGCCACCGGCTACGATGTGACGCGCGAATTTTATTACAACGATGCCGGCGCCCAGATCAAAAATCTGGCGCTTTCTGTTCAAGCTCGCGCCAAGGGCCTTGGGCCAGATGACCCCAGTTGGCCAGAAGACGGCTATCGCGGCGAATACATCATTGATGTGGCCAACGACTACATGGCAGGCAGAACGGTGGCAGCCGATGACCGTGAAGTCACCGCTAAAGCAGATGCCAATGACCTAGATGCCATTCAGGCCTTCGCTGTCGCTTGGCTGCGCCGAGAACAGGATTTAGACCTGAAAGCGTTTGGCGTTGAGTTTGACGTCTACTTCCTTGAGTCATCGCTTTATCAAGACGGCAAAGTAGACGCAACCGTTGAGAAGCTCGTTGCGAATGGCCATACGTACGAAGAAGACGGTGCCATGTGGCTGCGCACCACTGACTTTGGCGATGACAAAGACCGCGTGATGCGCAAACGGGAAGGTGGCTACACCTACTTCTTGCCAGATGTGGCCTACCATCTGAATAAGTGGCAACGCGGCTTTAAAACCGTGATTAATGAGCAAGGTGCTGACCACCACTCCACGGTTACCCGTGTTCGTGCTGGCTTGCAGGCGCTGGAGGTCGGCATTCCCAAAGGCTGGCCCGACTACGTTCTGCATCAAATGGTGATGGTGACCCGCTCAGGCGTAGAGGTAAAACTTTCCAAACGTGCTGGCAGCTATGTCACCGTGCGCGACCTAATTGATGAAGTTGGCCGTGATGCTACTCGCTTCTTCCTGGCCGCACGCCGGGCGGATTCGCAGCTTACCTTTGATATCGACTTGGCGCGCTCGCAGTCGAACGATAACCCGGTGTATTACATTCAATACGCCCATGCGCGGGTATCCAGCATGCTGCGCAAAGCCGAAGATGCAGACCAGCCATTCAACCACAGCGTCGCTCTAGCTAACCTCGCACTGCTCGATAGCGACCAGGAAAAGGCCGTGCTTAATCGCTTGGCACGCTACCCAGAAGTGGTTGAAAACGCCGCTAAAAATCGCGAGCCCCAGCAGGTTGCTCAGTATCTATTGGATCTTTCAGGTGATTTCCACACGTGCTACAACGCCGTTAAAGTCATGGTTGAAGACGATACCCTGCGTAACACACGCTTAGCTCTTGGCCTAGCAACCAAACAGGTGCTTCGCAACGGCCTTGATCTTATGGGGGTCAGCGCCCCAGAGGAGATGTAAGCGATGGCCAGCCCAAAAGAGAAGCCCGCCCGCCGAGGGGCAACCTCTCAGCGCAAAGCCAGCAAAAGCTCAGGTGGCGGATTCAAAATTCCTGGCTGGCTTTGGGGGATAGCAGGCTTAGCGGCAGGCTTCTTCCTAGCACAGCATCAACATGGCACCGCTCCTTGGCAAGAGCAGGAAGACACGCCCCAAGCGACTGTCTTGCCTAAGCCTGCTGACAGCGATGAGCGTAGCGCTGCGCGTCAAACAGAAACCGTCGCCGAGCCATCAATGCCAACGTTTGAGTTCTACACGCTGCTGCCAGATACAGAAGTCATTGCTCCAGGCGTGTCGCTGCCATCAACCGTGAACCGCCCCGAGGCAGCAGCACAGCAGGAACAAACGACGGCAAGTAACAACGCGACAGCTAACGAAACAACGACAAGCAGCGCAAGTGCGCGTCAGAACGATGACCCTATTGCTCAGGTTATTGCAGCTAATATGCGCCCTGAAGAGCAAGTGGCCGCTGCCCAGCAAGCGCCTGCCAGTAACACGCCTAACCGCTACATGCTACAGGCCGCGTCGTTTCGAGAGCTAAGCGATGCCGAGCAGTTGCGTGGCCGTCTGCGCAACTTAAGCCTGCTAGCCCAAGTTAGCAAAGTAAAGGCTAATGGCGATACTTGGCACCGTGTTCAAGTAGGCCCTTACGAAGATACTCGTGAGCTTAACCGCGCCCAAGACTTAATGGCCACACAAGGCATTGAGCCACTGCTGATCCAACTGCAGAACTAGTCTAACCACAGACTACTTTAACTAAAGGGCTAGACAGGCTTTCATCGCCATAAGCCCCGTTAAAAAAACAGTTTATCTAACAGCTTTATTTAGCGGGCGGTTGATTTTTTATCAGCCGCCCGCATTTTGTTGTGAATCGCTTTTTATACGGTCTTTTAAAATGGCCGATCAGTCATCGGGAGCATGTGTCTCCCCCAAGGAGTTATCTCCATGACCACTATTGTATCCGTACGCCGCGGTAATCAGGTTGCCCTTGCAGGCGACGGCCAAGTATCTCTGGGCAACACCGTAATGAAAGGCAACGCGAGCAAAGTACGCCGCCTGTATCGTGGCAAAGTACTCGCTGGTTTTGCTGGCGGCACCGCCGATGCCTTCACCCTGTTTGAGCGTTTTGAAGCGCAGTTAGAAAAATACCAAGGACACCTCACCAAAGCAGCGGTTGAGTTGGCCAAAGATTGGCGCACCGATCGAGCTCTGCGCCGCCTGGAAGCACTACTGGCCGTAGCGGACCACAGCGCCTCGCTGATTATTACCGGTAACGGTGATGTGGTTGAGCCTGAACGCGGCATTATTGCTATTGGCTCTGGCGGCAACTTTGCCCAGGCAAGTGCCCGCGCACTATTGGAAAACACCGAGCTTTCTGCTCGTGAAATTACTGAAAAGTCTCTCGAAATCGCCGGCGACATCTGCGTATTTACCAATCACCACGTGACGCTCGAAGAGCTGAACATCAACGACCGTTGAGGCCCTTTTTATGACTCAGATGACACCCCGCGAAATCGTCCACGCCCTGGATCAATACATCATTGGTCAACAAGATGCCAAGCGCGCCGTGGCCATTGCCCTGCGTAACCGCTGGCGTCGCATGCAACTAGACGATGAGTTGCGCCCGGAAGTGACACCAAAAAATATTCTGATGATTGGCCCTACCGGCGTGGGTAAAACTGAAATTGCTCGCCGCCTCGCCAAGCTAGCCAGAGCGCCCTTCATCAAGGTCGAGGCCACTAAATTTACCGAAGTCGGCTATGTAGGCCGGGACGTCGAGTCGATTATTCGCGACTTGATGGAAGCCGCCATCAAAATGGTTCGTGAACACGCGAAGGAAGAAGTCGGCCATCGCGCTGAAGATGCCGCTGAAGATCGCGTTCTAGATGCACTGCTACCACCGCCCCGTGGCCAGGAAGATAAGCCTCGGGAAGATAACGGTACGCGTCAAACCTTCCGCAAAAAGCTTCGGGAAGGTCAGTTGGATGATAAAGAGATCGATATCGAAATCTCTTCCCATGGGCAAGGCATCGACATAATGACGCCGCCAGGCATGGAGGAGATGACCAACCAGCTACAGAGCCTGTTCTCCAACATGGGCCAGCAAAAGCGCGAACAGCGCCGTGTAACGGTCAAAGAAGCACTGGTTCTGCTGCGCGATGAAGAAGCGAGCAAGCTGGTCAATGAAGAAGAGATCAAAGCCCGCGCTGTCGAAGCCGTTGAACAGCATGGGATTGTCTTCTTAGATGAGATCGACAAAGTTGCCAAGGGTAGCGGCCAGTCTAGCGGTGGCGAAGTCTCCCGTGAAGGCGTTCAGCGTGACCTGCTGCCGTTAATCGAAGGCTCTACCGTTTCAACCAAATACGGAATGGTCAAAACCGATCATATCCTGTTTATTGCCTCGGGTGCCTTCCACCTATCGCGTCCCTCGGACCTTATTCCAGAGCTACAAGGACGCTTGCCGATCCGTGTTGAGCTGGATGCGCTGACCCCCGGCGATTTCCAGCGGATTCTCACCGAGCCATCCGCCTCGCTCACCAAGCAGTACCAAGCGCTGCTGGCTACCGAAGGGCTGGATATCGAGTTCACTCCAGACGGTATCGAGCGTATTGCCGAGATTTCCTGGCAGGTGAACGAAGGCACCGAGAATATTGGTGCTCGCCGTCTACATACAGTGCTGGAACGGCTGCTCGAAGAAGCCTCATTTAAAGGCGGCGACATGGATAGCCCGCTGGTCATCGATGCCGATTACGTCAATGCCCAACTGGGTGAGCTAGCAGTAGACGAAGACCTATCGCGCTATATTTTGTAAACGCGCTTATATCGGTATAGCCCGCAACAGCTTGCCCGCTTTTTACGCAAGCAAATGCCGCTGTTCAGGCTGCGCTGCGTCTAACGTTACGCACGATAACAACATCCCTGTTGCTCGTGCTTGATCGACGTCCTGTCGATCAAACGTTAGCCGTGGCGCTTGCCTTCACGCATTTGCTAAAGCGCAAATAGTCGGTCAATCCGCTTTAGCTCAATATCGTAAAAGGTGACGTCATCCATGAATGCCCCTACTTCTACGAATGCCCCCACCCCAACGCGGGTTCACTACCATAAGCAGGCTCGCGAGCTAGAACTTAGCTACGCCACGGGTGAAAGCTTTCGACTGCCTGTCGAATTTTTACGGGTTTATTCACCTTCAGCCGAAGTGCGTGGCCACGGCGGCGATACTGCCGTGCTGCAAGTGGGTAAAAAAGATGTCGGCCTGCAAAACATTACCCAAGCCGGCAATTACGCTCTGAAATTGCACTTTGACGACGGCCACGACAGCGGACTTTACAGCTGGAACTATCTTTACGACTTAGCTCAGCACCAAACAGATTATTGGCAAAACTACCTACAACGCCTAGAAGCGGCCGGCGCCTCCCGCGAACCAGCCAGCATCCAATTCAAACAGCTGTGACGCTTCACCTCAGTTGAAGCGCAGACAAGTTGGGGGTGAGAAGGCTACAATGTCGCTAACCATTTATTGCGACGACCTTTTGGTCGACTATTACCGCCTCGAACTCGGGAGCTAGAGCCCCATGAGCCCCACTGAAAAACGCACCACCCATTTTGGTTATCAGGAAGTCGCAGTTGACGAAAAAGCGTCTCGTGTTGCCGATGTCTTTCATTCGGTAGCTGCACGCTATGACATCATGAATGACTTGATGTCCATGGGTATCCATCGCGTCTGGAAACGCCTTACTATTGAGCGCGCAGGCGTTCGTCCTGGGCACCATGTGCTGGATATTGCTGGCGGCACTGGCGATTTAACGCTCAAATTTTCTCGTCTGGTTGGCCCGCGTGGCAAAGTGGTATTGGCCGACATTAACGCCTCCATGCTCAACGTTGGCCGCGACAAACTGATGGATAATGGCGTCGGAGGCAACGTTGAGTATGTACAAGCCAACGCCGAGTGCCTGCCATTTCCGGACAACAGTTTTGATTGCATTACGATTGCCTTCGGACTGCGCAACGTCACCGATAAAGACGCTGCACTGCGCTCTATGACACGCGTGCTAAAGCCCGGCGGACGGTTGCTAGTGCTTGAGTTTTCAAAGCCAAATAATGCGCTGCTGTCGAAAGCCTACGATGAGTACTCCTTCCGCCTTCTACCTAAAATGGGCGAACTAGTGGCCGGAGACGGTGAGAGTTATCGCTACCTCGCCGAATCTATTCGCATGCATCCCGACCAGGAAACCCTGAAAGGCATGTTGGAAACGGCAGGGCTTGATCGGGTTGAATATACCAACCTGACCGGCGGTATCGTGGCCCTTCACCGCGGCATTAAATTATGAACTCACCGACAATGAGGTCAGCATGCTAGTCACCCCGACCCTGTTGCTGGCCGGATGTGAACGCACGTTGAATGCCTTGCTTGCCCGTGATCCGGCCTCACCTGCGCGCTTGTCTGCGCTAGCAGGGAGTCGACTACTGGTAAGGCTTGAAAAGCCTCACCTTCAGTTGGTGCTGCACTATCACCATGCGGGGATTGATTTGCTGCGTGGCGATGATCTAGACGAAACTGACGTCGACGCCATCGTCGAGCTCACCCCTGAAACGCTCTCTGAGTGGTTAAGTGGTGCCTCCATTGAGCGGTTGATGTTTGATGGCAAGCTTTCTGTGCGTGGCCGTATCCACCTCTTGGAAGCCACCCGCGACCTGCTCTTTGATCTGGATATCGATTGGGAAGGCGAGCTAGCTCGCTGGCTGGGGGATATGCCGGCCCATTCACTGGCCGAAGGTATCCGGCGCGCCGCACGCTGGGGGCTAAGAGCGAAAGATGAGCTGCTGCAAGACGTTTCTGAATATGTATTTGAAGAAGCACGCATACTCCCCGGCCGCCAACAGCGCGATGTACTCCGAGATCATTTGACCGAACTAGAGATCGCGACCGACCGCCTGGAAGCCAAACTCAATCGCCTGCATAAGCGCTTGACACAGTTGACGGCCAGTCAGTCGCCAAACAAGCAGCCACACCTCAAGGAGCCGCACTGATGAGCCTGCGGTTATTGAAAATCTCTTGGATAGTGGCTCGCCATCGCTTAGATACGTTGATACCCGTTGAGCGGCTGCCGTTCTGGCTACGTGCCTTAATGGCTCTTTCGCCTCTAAAACTGTTTCCTGTAGGGCAGCGCAGTCGCGGCGAGCGACTGCGCCTGGCCCTGGAAGCGCTGGGGCCGATTTTTATTAAATTTGGCCAAATGCTCTCGACCCGTCGAGACCTATTGCCCGAAGACATCGCCGATGAATTAAAACGGCTGCAAGACCAAGTGCCGCCCTTCCCCGGCGAACTAGCCGCTGCACGGGTCGAAAAAGAGCTTGAAATGTCGCTCGTAGAGGCATTTGCCGCCTTTGACCGAGTGCCTTTGGCGTCAGCATCGATTGCCCAGGTGCATGCGGCAACGCTGCATAGCGGTGAAGATGTCGTCGTCAAAATTATTCGCCCCGGCATCGACCGCATTATGCGTCAGGATATGGCGCTGATGTATCAAATCGCTAAGTTGCTGGGTAAAGTGCCTGACGCAAAACGCTTACGCCCTGTAGAAGTGATTCGTGATTACGAAGCCACCTTATTTGACGAACTTGATCTCTATAAAGAAGCGGCAAACACATCGCAACTTAAGCGTAACTTCAAAGACTCACCGCTGCTGTTTGTGCCGACAATCTATTGGTCATACACCCGCCGCCATGTCATGGTCCAGGAGCGCATTCGCGGCGTACCAGTGGCTGATTTAGATACCCTTATTGCGCGTGGAACCAACCTTAAGAAGCTGGCTGAACGCGGCGTAGAAATCTTCTTCACCCAGGTCTTCCGAGATAACTTCTTCCATGCCGATATGCACCCCGGCAATATCTTTGTTAACTGCGATGATCCTGAAGATCCACAGTATATCGCCATCGACTGCGGCATCGTGGGGAGCCTTACCCGAGAAGATCAAGACTACCTAGCGCGCAACCTACTGGCCTTTTTCCATCAAGATTATTACGAAGTAGCGGCGTTACATATTGAGTCCGGCTGGGTGGGCGAAAACACGCGCGCTAACGAGTTTGCAGCCGCTATTCGTACCGTATGCGAGCCCATTCTTGAAAAGCCGCTAAAAGATATTTCGTTTGGGCAGGTGCTGTTAGGACTGTTTCAAACAGCACGACGCTTTAATATGGAAGTACAGCCACAGTTAGTATTGTTGCAAAAAACGCTGCTTAACATCGAAGGGCTGGGTCGTCAGCTTTACCCTGAACTAGATCTGTGGAGCACTGCGAAACCATATCTAGAAAAGTGGATGAAACAGCGCGCTGGTATCGGCGGCCTTTGGGAGTCGCTCAAACGCCAAGCGCCGGAGCTTTCTCATCAGTTGCCTGAGCTACCCGTGCTAGCGCATCAAGCGCTGAGCCGAATGGAGCATGAACACCGCCAGCGTCATCAGCAAGTGAACTCCATTAGTACCGTTCAGCAGCAACTGACGCGCCAGCATAAACGTCATTACCGACTGCGTATCGGACTTATTTTGCTTGCTATTGCCCTGGCTTGGCAGCCGCTGAGCAGCTGGGCATCGGCTCAAGAGTGGCCTGTTTTAGCAGCTGCGGGAGTAGGTTTGTTGCTGCTGCTATGGCAATGAAACATTCTGGCAGTAAGATAAAGCGCCTCAGTGTCGCCCTTGGCGAAAGCACTGATCTTTGGCGAAAGCGCTGTGATGATTGATAAAAGGATGCCTATGACTGATTCTACCCAGACGACGCAAGTGCTAGATGCACTCGCGGAGGTCTTAAAGCAGCGTCGACATGCTTGTGCAGAAGATTCTTATGTTGCCTCCTTGCATCATAAGGGTTTGAACAAGATACTCGAAAAAGTCGGCGAAGAGGCGACCGAAACAATTTTGGCTGCTAAAGATGCCGAGCACGGCGGCGAGCAGGCGCATCAAGCTGTGATCGCTGAAACCGCCGACCTGTGGTTTCATAGTTTGGTGATGCTGTCGCACCTTGAACTGGATCATCAGCGCGTTTTAGATGAGCTAGCACGGCGGTTTGGTATTTCTGGTCATGACGAAAAAGCGTCCCGCACACAACGTTAACCTGCACTGATGAGGAAATGCATATGTTAGGTGGTATCAGTATTTGGCAGTTGCTGATTGTTCTGGGCATTATCATCCTAATTTTCGGCACCAAGAAACTGCGTAATGTGGGCACCGACTTAGGCGGTGCAGTCAAAGGCTTTAAGAAGGCCATTAACGAAGAAGAGAAAGACGGCGACAAAAAAGATGCTGACCAATCTCAGGCGAAGGTAAGCCACGAAGAGGCTGGTAACACCTATGATGTTCAAGCAGAAGAGAAGCGTGCCGCCGAAGAACGCCCCACAGAACGTAACGAAGAGCGCAAATAACCCATGCTGGATATCGGCTTTCTTGAACTGATGCTGATTGGTATCGTCGGGCTTCTGGTGCTTGGCCCAGAGCGCCTGCCTAGAGCCGCTCGCACAGCAGGCATGTGGATTGGCAAAATCAAGCGTACGGTATCCGGTATGCAGCGCGAGATCAGCGCTCAGTTGGAAGCAGAGGAGTTGCGTCAAAAGCTCAACGAGCAACAGAAAAAGCTCGATGACAGTCTCAAAAAAGCCAAGCAGGATGTTGAGAGCATTGCCGACGCCCCCTCTTCTTCCAGCACTTCGACACAAGCGTCCCAAAACGAGACCGAGCAGCGGGTTGCCAACGCGAGTGCTCGACTAGATGATGCACTGCAAACAGTACGCGAAGACACGCCAGCAGCCTCTTCCTCAACGCCTCATCAACGTGCTACCGATGAACTGCGCGCGGTAAATCCTAGCGGCAAAAATGAGTCTAGCAAGAATGCTAAGCAAGCGGATGTGGGAAATGCCGATGCTAAAAAGGCGGATCTTACAAAGGCGGATCTTACAAAGGCGGATCTTACAAAGGATAGTAATCACCAATGAGCATGTCTGGCGACTCCCAGGAGCCACGTAAAGACCAAGGCCAAGCGCCTCTTATTGAGCACCTGATTGAACTACGCTCGCGGCTTATGAAAGCGGTCGTGGTTATATTAGTCGTATTTCTTGGCCTTTATGCCTTTGCTAATGACATCTACAGCTTTGTGGCTGAGCCATTAATGGCACTGTTGCCAGAAGGCTCACAGATGATAGCCACCGAGGTAGCCTCGCCCTTCTTGGCGCCCTTCAAACTAACCCTGGTAGTCGCCGTCTTTATCGCTATCCCCTTCGTCCTGCACCAAGCATGGGCATTTGTAGCACCTGGGCTTTACGATAACGAAAAAGCGCTGGCGATACCCATTCTGGTCTCCAGCATAGCGCTATTTTACGCTGGGGCGGCCTTCGCTTATTACGTGGTTTTTCCGCTGCTCTTTGAGTTTTTCACCCAGACCGGGCCGGAAAACGTGGCGGTAATGACCGATATTAATCAGTATTTGAACTTTGTACTTAAGCTATTTTTCGCCTTTGGTGTTGCGTTTGAAATCCCCATCGCAACATTTCTGCTAATACTGTCTGGCGCGACCACGGTCGAAAGCCTTTCTAAAAAGCGCCCCTACATTATTTTAGGCTGCTTTGTGGTGGGCATGCTGCTTACTCCTCCCGACATTATTTCTCAAAGCCTGTTAGCGATACCGATGTACCTACTTTATGAGGTGGGCCTATTGTTTGGCCGGTTGGTACGCCGTAAGGCAAAGGCGGATGACGCTGAGGAACAAGAGACCTAAAAGCACTATTAAAGGCGATACACTGCTCAAAAAAAGCCTCTGCCATGGGAACATGACAGAGGCTTTTTGCTCTTCATACGAGAGGCTTTTTGCCCTTCATACGAATAGCCGATTACCTAGAAAGCATTAGCCCATCATTTCATCAATGCGGTCTACCAACTTAAAGATACCTGTTGCGGCCTCACTGATACGGGTCGCCAGCATGTAAGCAGGCGTCGTTACCACCCGATGCTCATGATCTACCACAATGTCTTCTACGCCACAGCTGCGATGCAGGCCACCCATCGCACTAATGGCGCCAGAAACACTCGGATCATGACCAATCGTCACGGCCACACCTTCGCCAAGCAGGCGCGGGACCAAAACAGGAGCAATACACATCAGGCCAATGGGTTTTGCCTCTTCTTTAAAGCCTACCAGCGCTTCTTTCACGCTCTCAAGTACCTGCATGCTATCGCCCTGGTCGGCAAAATCAGACAGGTTTTTAGCGACACCAAAGCCACCAGGAACAATGACCGCATCAAAGTCATCTGCATCTAGCTCAGTAATCGGGCTAATATCACCACGGGCAAGGCGCGCCGACTCCTGCAGTACATTGCGCTGTTCGCCCTCGACAGGCTCTTGGGTTAAGTGGTTAATCACATGATGCTGAGCGACATCCGGCGCAAAGCAGCGATAGCCAATCCCTAACTGATCAAGGCGCAGCAGCGTTAGCGTTGTTTCATAGATTTCAGAACCATCAAAAACGCCGCAGCCTGCTAATACGATTGCTACCTGTTTGGTCATGCTTATCTCCTTATCGTAGCGCTTATTATCGCTGTTAAATCGTCGCCACTTAGCGTCGCTGAGTGGCTCACTTTAGTCAGTCTATAAAGCCACTACAAGCCAGCTATCACAAGCCCGCTTTCGCTGCAGTGCAGGACTGATATACTCACGTTAGGCCTTTTAGGGCACCCACTATTCGATTGACTATGCGATTGTTTGGAGAAAGCCGTTGAACACCTCTGCTCCCCGTCACTTCCCTGCCACCAGACTTCGCCGTATGCGTCGCGACGATTTCTCCCGTCGCTTAATGCAGGAGTCGACGCTAACACCCAATGATTTGATTTTGCCGGTTTTTGTACTGGAAGGCGAAAATCAGCGCGAAGCGATTGCCTCAATGCCCGGTGTTGAGCGTCTTTCCATCGACCTGCTGATTGAGCAGGCACGTGAGGCCTACGCGCTGGGTATTCCTGCCTTAGCTCTCTTCCCCGTTGTCAGCGCTGAGCAAAAAAGCGAGTTAGCAGAAGAGGCTTACAACTCGAATGGTCTGGTTCAGCGTAGTGTACGGGCGCTAAAAGAAGCACTACCA
Source organism: Vreelandella alkaliphila (assembly GCF_016107625.1). Taxonomy (GTDB): domain Bacteria; phylum Pseudomonadota; class Gammaproteobacteria; order Pseudomonadales; family Halomonadaceae; genus Vreelandella; species Vreelandella alkaliphila. The sequence continues at coordinate 88,381 of NZ_JABASV010000010.1, read as the reverse complement.
GAGCTTGGCATTATTACCGATGTCGCCCTTGACCCCTATACTAGCCACGGACAGGACGGCATTCTTGATGAGCACGGCTATGTGCAAAATGACCGCACAGTGGATACGCTACTCAAACAGGCACTCTCCCACGCCGAAGCAGGCGCCGATGTCGTGGCACCTTCCGATATGATGGATGGCCGCATCGGCGCCATACGCCAAGTGTTGGAGCAGGAACACCTGCATAATGTGCGTATTATGGCGTATAGCGCTAAGTACGCCTCTAAATATTACGGCCCTTTCCGTGATGCAGTCGGCTCTGCCGCCAATCTTGGCAAGGCGGACAAACGCACCTATCAGATGGATCCCGCCAATAGTGATGAAGCACTGCATGAAGTCGCTATGGATATCGCTGAAGGCGCTGATATGGTAATGGTAAAACCTGGCATGCCTTACTTGGATATCGTACGTCGTGTAAAAAGCGAACTCCAAGTACCGACATTCGCTTATCAAGTCAGCGGTGAGTACGCCATGCATCGCGCCGCTTTCGACAACGGCTGGCTTGAGGCCGAACCCGTCATTCTTGAGTCACTGATGTGCTTCAAGCGAGCAGGTGCAGATGGGATTTTAACCTATTTTGCCTTAGAAGCAGCACGCTTGTTACAGCGTTAATTTCAGGGGTCAAACCTTCAAAGATGACAAACCGGTGACACTTGTTTGTCATCTTTTCCCGGCATACTCCTATTAACAGTAGTTATCACGCTATGATGAGTATGAACCACCACCGGGGGGCAGCCATGGACGATCAATCAGCAGATTCCACGCCAGCATTTTCTAGCGAGTCAACGAACGCTGCAAACGAGACGGTAAGTGGCGAGGGAGAGGCTTTGCCATTGCGTATCAATCGTACCCCCACCGGAGTTCACGCGAAAGAGGCTCACTTGGAAGCGGATCTTGACGACCCGCAGCTTTACTTCAATCGCGAGCTTTCTCATCTGCAATTCAATATCCGGGTGCTTGAACAAGCCCTAGACGATGCACATCCGCTACTTAACCGGCTGATGTTTCTGCTGATATTTTCATCCAACATGGATGAGTTTTTTGAGATAAGAGTTGCTGGGCTTAAACACCAAATGGCATTAGGTGACGATACCACCGCCGCCGACGGCCGCTTACCTAAGGCTGTGCTGGCAGAAATCTCGGATATCGCGCATCAGCAAATTGCCCGCCAATATCAAATATTGAACGAAACACTGCTGCCCGCGCTGGAAGCTCAGGGGCTACGCTTTCGTCGTCGCGATCAGTGGACCGACGAGCAAAAAGCGTGGGTTAAAGGTTTTTTTGATAACGAAATCATGCCGGTCATCAGCCCCATTGGCTTAGACCCTTCCCACCCGTTTCCACGTTTGGTTAATAAAAGCCTCAACTTCATTGTTGAACTAGAGGGAAAGGACGCCTTTGGTCGGGCTGGTGGCATGGCAATACTGCCAGCGCCTCGCTCACTGCCTCGCTTGATGGCACTGCCTAAAGCTCTGTGTGCAGAAGGTTTCTCTGAGTATATTTTCTTGTCATCGATGATTCACGCTCATGCAGAGGAACTCTTCCCCGGTATGCGTGTGCGCGGTTGTTATCAGTTCCGGCTGACTCGCAATGCCGATATGACCGTCGACCCAGAAGAGGTCTCAGACTTGGCCTCAGCGCTACGTGGCGAGCTATTAGCCCGCCGTTATGGCAGTGGTGTTCGCCTTGAAGTCGCTGATAATTGTCCAGATGACTTGATCAGTTTCTTGCTGCGCCAGTTTGAGCTAGAAAGCAGCGACTTATACCGTGTTCAAGGGCCGGTAAATTTGACCCGCATGATGGCTGTACTCGGTGATGTTGACCGACCGGAACTGCTCTATCGCCCCTATTCGCCTAGCGTGCCAAAAGCATTAAAGGGTGGCAGCCTATTTAGCGCTATTGCCAAAAGCGATATCCTGCTTCATCACCCATTCCAGTCTTTTTCACCTATTGAAGACCTACTACGCGAGGCCGCACGCGATCCGGACGTACTGGCAATCAAGCAGACTCTGTACCGCACGGGCGCAGATTCAACGATAGTGAGTGCTCTGGTCGATGCCGCCAGCCAAGGCAAAGAAGTCACCGTTGTTATCGAGCTGCGGGCGCGTTTCGATGAGGCCGACAATCTTCAGTTAGCATCACGCCTGCAAGAAGCCGGCGCCATCGTGATTTACGGCATCATGGCCTATAAAACCCATGCCAAAATGCTACATATCGTACGACGTGAGAAGGGCGAGCTGCGCCACTACGCACATTTAGGCACCGGCAACTACCACTCTAAAACAGCGAAACTATATACCGATTACAGCCTGCTAACTGCCAATACAGCACTATGCGCGGACGTGCACAAGGTGTTCCAGCAGCTTTCTGGCATGGGCCGCGCGCGCAAGATCGACACGTTGCTCCACGCCCCCTTTACGCTTCACGAGCGCTTAGTCGAAATGATTGACCGTGAAGCTCAGGTGGCGCTTAAAGGTAAGCGCGGGCACATCATTATTAAGTGCAATTCGCTAACAGAGCCCAAGCTTATCAAAGCGCTTTATCGCGCCTCGCAAGCAGGCGTAGAGTGCGACCTAATCATTCGCGGCATGTGCTGTTTGAAACCCGGTATCGAGGGTGTTTCAGAAAATATCCGCGTCCGGTCGATTATTGGGCGTTTTTTAGAACATACCCGCGTTTTCCATTTTCACAATGACGGCAAACCAGAAACATGGTGCTCAAGCGCTGATTTTATGTCACGCAATATGTTCCATCGCGTAGAAACCTGCTTCCCGCTATTGGATAAAAAGCTTGCCACGCGGGTACGTAAAGATTTAGAGACCTACCTCGTCGATAACTGCCAAAGCTGGTTACTAAAAAGCGACGGTAGTTATCACCTCCAGGATCCTGGCAATGGCGACGCGATCAGCGCTCAGGAAACACTGCTCTATGCCTACGCATCAAAAAGCTAGCTGAGTAGAAAGGAGGGTTGGGGACGGTTAGCCATGATTGACCTGCCGTATCAGCATGAGGAAGCACACTTTTAATGAATGGCATTAGCGACTCTACCGTTCTCACTGCGCTCAGCGCTGCATTGCACCTGGTGATTCAGTGGCTGCTGATCATCCGCGTTCTACTTAAACCGCACCGCGACCCTAGGGCCAGACTGACCTGGATAGTGGTCATCATCGCCCTACCTATCGTTGGCATCATTACCTATTTACTACTCGGTGAGACTAACATCGGCAACAAACGCGCCAAACGGATGCGTGAGGTACTTGCGCAAACATCAACACCAGAGACCACTCTTGGTGTTGATTCAACCAACCTCGCACCGCAGATTCCGGCGCACTATCAGCACTTGTTTCAGGTGGGCTATTCCATCAGCGGGTTCGAGCCGGTCGGTGGCAACCACGCAAAAGTACTAAAAGACTCCAACGCCGTCATTGATGCACTTGTTGCCGATATTGACGCTGCACAAGATCACGTCCATCTACTATTTTACATCTGGTTGACCGATAACAACGGCCTCAAAGTTGCCCAGGCGCTGATGCGAGCAGCCACGCGCGGCGTTGCCTGCCGAGCGATGGCAGATGACCTTGGTGCGCGCGCCATGATCCACTCCAAGCACTGGCGGGCGATGCAAGCTGCTGGCGTCCAACTTGCACGCGCCCTGCCTATTGGCAATCCGATCTTGCGCATGCTTGGCGGCCGTATCGATTTGCGCAACCACCGCAAAATTGTCGTCATTGATGACCACATTACCTACTGCGGTAGCCAGAATTGCGCTGATCCTGAGTTTCGGGTCAAGGCGAAGTATGCGCCCTGGGTCGATCTTATGATTCGCTTTGAAGGGCCAATCGCACGCCAAAATCAGCATCTGTTCATCAGCGACTGGATGTCGCATGTCAACGACGATATCCGTGCCCTGCTGCACCGCCCCCTCCCCGCCACTCGGCCTGGCATATGTACACAGGTAATCGGCACCGGCCCCACCGTGCGCTACTCGGCCATGCCTGAGATGTTCGAGGCCTTGATTTACAGCGCCCGCCGAAGCCTAGTTATCACTACACCCTACTATGTGCCGGACGAACCTCTACAGGCCGCGCTCTGCGCCAGCGCACGTCGCGGCGTGGAGACTCTTATTATCTTTCCTCAACGCAATGACAGCCGCATAGTAGCCGCTGCTAGCCGCAGCTACTACGCCGAACTACTCACCGCCGGCGTAAAAATTTATGAGTATGTCGGTGGCCTGTTGCACACCAAGTCGCTCACCCTGGATGGTGAGATCAGTCTTATCGGCTCCGCCAACATGGACCGGCGCAGCTTCGAACTCAACTATGAGAACAATATCCTGGCCTACGACTCAGAGCTGGCCCAACAGATCCACCAACGTCAGCAGCACTACCTCAACAGCTCGGTGCGCGTTGACCCCAATGAGGTTGCAAACTGGCCCCGCCACCGCCGATTAATCAATAATACCGTCGCGATGCTGGGGCCGATCCTTTGAACTAAGCGGCCAGAAAGTGATTTATACTGCTGATATACGAAGAGAATAATGTCAGACCTATTCTGGCAGTATGTTGGTTGCAACTTAGCGAAAGGAGAGCCGTATGTGCACGCGAGTAGTTTGGCCGGACGCCAACGGAGCCGTCATCGTTGGCCGTAACATGGACTTTCACAAAGACCTGATGACCAACCTATGGACGCAGCCGAAAGGCATCACACGCGACGACGGGGTGCAGGGAGCGCTGACATGGACATCGAAGTACGGGAGCGTCGTTGCGACAGCCTTCGACATGATTTCAGTCGACGGTCTGAATGAGGCTGGCTTGGCTGGTCACGTACTATGGCTTGCAGAGTCAGACTACGGCAACCCAGAAGACAGTCGCACTCAGCTGAGTCAGGCCATCTGGATGCAGTACTTCCTCGACAACTACGCCACCGTCGCAGAAGCCGTCGAGTGGATTGAAACTTCAGACGTTCAAGTCGTCCAGATGATGGATCCTACCGGAGGGGCACCGCCGGCAATCCACCTAGCACTCGATGACGCCACCGGCGATTCGTGCATCATCGAGTATAGCGAGGGGAAACCCAAGGTTTACCATAGCCGCGATTACCGAGTGATGACAAACTCACCCACGTACGACCAGCAACTCGAGCTAGTCCAAACCATCAGCGGACTTGGCGGCGACCAGCCCATTCCTGGGTCGACACTAGCAAGCGACAGATTCGCTCGTGCTGCATACTACGTGAGCCGTCTCGATCAGCCCCAGACGCAGCTACAGGCCATCGCGGCTATGTTTAGTGTCATCCGCAATGTCGCCCAACCGTTCCGTATCCCAGATCCCGGCAAACCTGATGCATCCCAGACGCTTTGGCAGACTGTCACCGACCTAACTAATCGGCGCTACGTCTTCGAATCGACCACCCGCCCCAACATTGTCTGGGTAGACCTGAGTGACCTCAACCTAGCCGAGGGAGCCCCCCAGCTGAAGCTAGACCTCGTGAATGAACTAACTGTCGAGTGTGGCATTGCTGGCGAAGTAAGCGACAAATTCGTCGACACCGGCACATTGAAATTTCTCACTATCGAGCGCGAAAGGCAGCTAATTGCAGCTGCAACACAGGCTAAACAGTAGACCATCAAGCTTGGCATGCCGTTGAAGACATGCAGGTCTTCAACATGGGTCTACTGAATGCTCTTTTTCAGTCACCTGCATGCCAGGTTTTACGCTGAAGCGGATCCGCAGAACATCTGCGGTCCGCATCATAGATAGTGTATTCAATAATTAGCAGGCTTCGACAGCAGCACAAAGCACCAGAGCTATAGAATGGTGCATTCAGTGATGGAACCCTGAAGCATCCTCTTCTGCCAAAGGAACCTTTTTGGGATGGGCCGCAATATGCGACAATGCTGCTTTCATATCATCAATAAGTAGCGCGCATAAATCCCCGCTGACGCCGTTGCGCACAAGAATTCGCTGAATCGCCTGATCTTCACAATGGGTTGGCAGTGTATAAGCTGGCACCTGCCAGCCACGTACCCGCAAACGGTCGGCAAGATCAAAAAGTGTAAAGCCAGGATCACTGCCGTCCTTCAGCTTCCATGAGACCGCAGGGATACCACGGCTGCGTTCTCCGTCGAAAACAATCTCGAACGGCCCCAATGCGGCGATCTCAGCGGCGAGGAACGCCGCGCTGTCATAACAGGCTCCGTGCACCTTTTCGTAGCCTTCGCGGCCGAGCCGGACAAAGTTGTAGTATTGGCAAACAATCTGACCACCAGGCCGCGAGAAATTAAGCGCAATGTCCTTCATGTTACCGCCCAGATAATTGACCCAAAAGATCATTTCCTCAGGCAGGTCGCTTTCCTGGCGCCATAGTACCCATCCGACACCGAGCGGCGCTAGGCCGAACTTGTGGCCTGACGCGTTGATCGAGCGCACCCGCGGAAGGCGAAAATCCCATTCAAGATCCGGTGCGCAGAATGGCGCTAAAAATCCTCCGCTGGCACCATCCACATGAATTGGGATATCAAGACCGGTATCGCGCTCCAACTGATCGAGCGCGTCGCTGACAGCTTTTACAGGCTCATACTCGCCTGTAAAGGTCACACCGAGGGTCGGAACCACGCCAATTGTGTTCTCGTCGCAGTATTTCAGAACTTCCTCGGGGGTCATCAGCAGCCGTCCCTGCTCCATCGGGATCTCACGATGTTCGACATCCCAGTAGCGGGTAAATTTGTGCCAGCAAACTTGTACTGGGCCAGTCACGAGGTTGGGCTTGTCAGTTGGCTTACCATCCGCACGGCGCCTGGCCTCCCAGCGGCGTTTCATGGCTAGCCCACCTAGCATTGCGGCTTCGCTAGAGCCTGTCGTCGAACACCCCGTCGCAGGCCCTTCGGGCGCATTCCAGAGATCAGCCAACATACGTACGCAGCGTGCTTCAATCTCGGCAGTCTGTGGATATTCGTCCTTGTCGATCATATTCTTATCGATGCAGGCATCCATCAGCTCATGCACTTCGGGCTCCTCCCAAGTCTGGCAGAAGGTCGCGAGGTTCTGGCGTGCATTACCGTCCAGCATCAATTCGTCGCGCACGGCAGCGCAGACCCAGCGTGGTGCTTGCTCATCATCGGGGAACCCGGATTTGGGAAGTGGCTTCGCCAACGTGCTGGATCCGTAGATTTCATCATTCATGTTTCGGGAACGATTTGTCATTGCTCATCTCCACTCTATGGTAGTGGCCACGCCTCCGGCGTCGCTCGGCGCAGGCAAAATCAGGCAGGTTTTGCCTTTCTCCAGGGTTTCACTTGATTGCTCAACAGGGGATCGAGTTCGCTAAGCGCAGCTCCGAATAACTGCCCTCTTAGCCGGGATAATCGAGAGTGATGCTGCGAGGCAGTCAACATAGTTCATGAGATGAGCCACTATCCGCACGGATAGCTCGGTTGTCTCGGCCGTTCCCGCGAATTACGTATAGTAGACATGTCAAGACAAGATCTGCGCGATGTAGCCACCGACAAGGGCAAGCACCGTCGTTATGGCGTAGGATACAGGGAAAGGCACCGCAGCCACTTGGCTTTTAGACTGTTCAAGCACCGCATTCAAGCTTGGCGTCGAGTTGCGCCCGCCCGCGCATGCGCCTGCGTTGATCACAGAGTTCAGTTTGAAGAATTTGTCAGCAACGAAAAAGGCTACCACTACCGGCAGAAGGGCCGCTATGGTACCTATCAGGGCGAGCCAGATGACCGTGTCGCCGCCTAGCGCCGAAATTATTTTCGGCCCAGTATTCGCGCCCAGCACGGCGACGAATACATTAAGGCCGATATCCTGCAAAAAACTGCGCGCACCTTCAGATACCGGCCCGCCAAATTGCGGGTTGCGACTACGTAAATATGCAACGATGATACCGGCAAGTAGGCAGCCAGCCGAAGTGCCGAGTGCGAAGGGAATGCCTGCGATCGTGACACTCAACGTCCCTGCGATGAAGCCGACTACCATGGCGATCGCCATATACATGACTTCAGTCGTCGCAAGGGTCTGCTCTGTAATAACCCTGCTGCCCAGGGCCTTTCCCGCCCGTTCGATACAACTGTCTGGCCCGGTAAGGCGCACTACATCACCCACGCGAATATCGGTTTGCGGCCCGATAGGAATCTCTTGCCCCGCCCGAAAAATCGCGATCAGACGAAGACCATAGGCCAGCGAGGTCCTTGCAAGCTCCTCAATAGTCTTGCCAGCAATCTCGGAGGACGATACTGCGATATCTGCAGACTCAATGGTTATATCTCGAGCAACCGGATCGTCTACCTCTGGACCGACCTCGTTGCCGTGTAGAATCATGTCGTGCACATCCGCGCGCACAGTTACGATGTCGCCTTTGCGAATTGTCGGGTTATTGAGCGCATCGATTACCTGACCATCACGCTCTACACGAAGAATTGGGGCCTGAGGATGGGCCTCAAAAAGCTCATTAACGCTCTTTCCGACTAGGTTTTCGTTCTCGACCTTATAGGCACGGATATCGAACGGCATGTAGCCGAGCAGGAACGCATGCGGTGTGCCCGGAAGCGGATGGGTGCCTGAACCAGCAAAGGCGTCTTCAGCCTTTTTCGCATCTGCGGCAGGGTCGTGCCCAAACATCGCGGGCAGATAGCGCATTAGCAAGATGATTCCGACGCTCGACAAGATATAGCTGACGGCATAGCCCGCCGCCATATTGGCCCCAATCTCATCGGCGGTCATGCCCGGAGGTACCGTTGCCGAGCCGCTTTGCACGGCTGATTCCGCGACACCAAGGACGGCTGTAATCGTGTAACTGCCCGAAATCAGGCCAGCCGCAAAGCCTGATTCAAGCCCGACAAGATGCGCGCCGCCAACGCAAATCACCCAGTTCAGTGCCCAGATAATCACCCCGCAAACAATCGCCGCCAAACCACCGGATTTCAGACCAGCAAAGAATTTGGGGCCTACCCCGAGCCCCAGTGCATACATGAAGAGCGACAGGAAGATGGTCGCGACGATGCCCGGGATCGCATAAGTCATATTAAAAGCGATTTGCGCCGTCATCGAGATCACGACGGCGACAAGTAGCGTGCTGGCAGTTGAACCAAGAGAAATAGGACCGAACTTGAGTCGCCCGAGAGGATATCCGATGGCAAGCGCAAGCAAAATAAATACCCATTGCTGCGCGTCAAGGAAGGCAAAGACACCTTCGATACCACGCTCCGTTACCGGCTCGATGAATTCGAAGACGCTGCCGAGGGCCCGCTCACTCGCCTGCTCAAAGGTTCGTAGGGTTCCGCTCTCTGCTGTTCCTGCTCCCTCAGCTTGCGCGTGCGTGGCAATGCCTAAGGCGAGTAGTCCAGCGACCAAAAGCACACTAAATCTGGCGCTTATTGAGGCACTTAGCAAAAAAGAAGAGTTGCGCATGTCGCTCCCTCGCTCTTGAAACAAACTCACCTTAGGCTTCGGTCAACTAATCACACTGCTACAAACCTGTCAACATATTAGGTTCTACAGACAATCATCTCGATATGATGAAACTGCCGCTTTCGGCGTTAGTGCAATGGGTGTTGTCATGGCGTACAGCTATTATGCCTTTACCGATGAATTTTTTTATTTTTGGCATGATAGATATGAGGTCATCCGTATCGACCTCTATTGCCTGAGATGAAGGCATAGATGAAAGTACAAGGCGGGTGGGCGCCGTTGCATTTGATTCACGTCACAATCCGGCCGGAACATCGCTGTTAGTGAGACGACCGGTCGCAAAGGCAAGAGCTGTCGCGGCAGCGAAGGTGTCGGCAAAGGCTTGCTCATGGATTAAACGGACGTCGTTTAGACCGATTTTTGACTGACTGACTTCAGACAGCGACGCGAGGCCATTTTCGTAAAGTCCAAGCGCAGTTTCATAGGTTTCTCGCCCAGCCTCAAGCAGTGGACCGGAGGCCGTGTAGGCAGCTAGGCTGCTGTGCAGCAGACTGTAGGCTTCAACGATCTCCTGTGCAGCCAAATTGCGGATCTCAAGAAGATCCTGTTCAGCAGCTTCAGCCTGCATGCGGGCCTGCCGCTTCTGAGTCTGGCGTAGTCCGCCGTCAAAAAGGGGCATGGTGAAAACAACGCCAGCTACGGCCTCGTCAAGCGTCCTATTCATTGAGGCACTCCCGTCGAAGCGACTATCACTGAGGCTCACTCCCCCAATTGCTCGCCCAACTTCAGCCACCGCCGCGATCTTTGGCCTAGATGACGCTGCCACTAGGTTCACTTCTGAACGGGCTGCTCGGACCCGAGCCAACGCTGCCTGAATATCGGGCCGCTGAGCCAGTGATTTCTCGATCAGCTCGTCGAGCGGCATAGGCACCTCTTCCGGCAGTTGCCTATCTGAGAGCTCCGCTACCCCTATTGTGGTTGCTGGTGAGAGGCCCATGGCGTGCATCAACGCCGTCCGCTTGTTTTCCTCTCGACTCTCGGCCAGCGTCAAATCGAACTGGGCTCGAGCCTCGATCTGTCGTGCCTGGGCGACTTCAGCCCTGATAGCCAAGCCTTCTCGAAGTCTGCCTTCAGCAACTCTGCGCAAAGTTCGGGCGTCCTCCACCCGCTCTCGGTCGATGCGTGTTTCCGCACGTGCTGCAGAGTATTGAAAATAGGCCTCGCTGACTTCGAAGATGACCCTTTGGTGGGCACCGTGGAAAGCGATATTGCCACCGATGGCTACCTGCTCAGCAATCTCCATAGCGGCATCTCGCGCACCGAAGTCGAACAGCAGCCATTCTACGGTAAGGTTAGGTATCACATGGTAACCTGTCGCTGTCAGACGCCCTGTTCCGATTCCAAGCTCGGGAATTGCCTGTTCGGGACGTGATACCGTTTCGTAACCCGCTAGCACATTGGCTGACAGCTGTGGCAAATAGGAGGCCTCGACAACATTCACGGCAAGAGCCGCTTCACGGGCACGCAGCCAAGCAGCGCGGGTAGCGGGCTTGGTACGCTGGGCGATGTCGATCAGCTCCGGTAAGGTGTAAATTCGCTCCGAGTCGATAGCGACAGACAGTTCGTCCGTGAGCTGCTGACTGACGAGGGTGGATACCTGATCATCTGCCCGCGATAGATCGGCGGGTAGGGAAAAATCCATGGCACCGGTTGCCGTTTGCGCCAACCCCAGGGGTGTCGAGGCGTCGGGTGATGTTGCATGGGGTGGATGCTGTGCGCAGCCCGCTGTCGCAGCACAGATCGCGGCAAGCACTATTCGATGAAGTTCAACTCTCATTCACTTTCCCCTGTCAGTATCCCTACCAGAACTCGTGCGCGTTTGTAGACGTTATCACCTGCATCATTTAAATCTAAAACTGCCGACGTGTGTTCAGTGGTTGCCTCTAAAGCGGCCGCGAGTGGAGCTGCATTCTTCACGCTAATCAATGGCAATAGTCGTGCTAATTCATCGATTGCCGCAAGTCGCCGGACACCTTCGCCCTGTTCCCTGGCAATTGGCCCAGCCCACTCGAATCGCATAACTTCCTGAGCATGGTGTGCAGCACCAATATGTCGGTACATGTCATCAAGACGATCCTCGCCGCGTAGTACCTCGGCCATTACCACAAGCGCGGCGTCGACCTCGCTATCACGGGTATCTTTTGCACTCTCCGGCCAGACCAACGAAAACACCAGCCCCATGATGCCGATGCCCACGAGAATGCCAAGTACGCGATAGCCCGCGTCTGAGAGATTGTAGTTCGGTCCAAAGTCCAGTGGTGATCCGGGCAGCACGCAGATGAAAAAGGCGAGTGCCATCTGAAAGCCAGCATACTGCACTCGGTACGACCCCGTCGCTACCCAACCAGCGATCAGGCTACCCGCGGCGATGAGCAGGAAAAGGTGACCCGGATCATCCAAGTGTGGCATCACGAAGACAACGGCGAAGGCTCCCATCGCTGCCCCAATCAGGCAGCCAATGATACGCAAGATGCTCTTATGGAACGTTTCGCCGGAGGTTCCCAGCGCTACCACAAAACAGGTGACCATCGCCGTGTGGATCTCAAACAACCCGATGCTGGTGTACAAGGCATAGGTCAGAAAGACAGCAAGCAACACCTTGAGCGCAAACTGGATATAAATAGGATTCTCGAAAGCATCTGGCTTCAAAAATCCACTCTTAGCCTCAGATGATGTGGGTACAGTTACAGTAGCGACATTTCGAGCGGCAACGAAGGTACGGACGGCATCGGCAACTAAACCACCACCCTCAGGCAAGGGCGGCGACGAGCCCTCTTCAGCCAACCGGCGCAGCAAGGGAGCCAGTTCGGGCTCGGGTCGGCCTGCGGCAGTCGCCGCCTGGGCTGTAGCGAGCAAATTGAAGCTCGCCGCTAGCTCCGCGACGAGTCGGTCGTGTTCCTCTTTCGACACCAGAGCAAGCAGGCGTGCCATACCAGCATGCTTTTCCGCCACTTCGTTGCCTTCCCGTAGTAATCGGTCGGTCGGGGTAGGATCTCCTCCTTCGGAGAGGCGCGCCGTCTCGCGTAGCAGTTCGCGCACCCGCTCACGCACCAATCGCAGTGGGCTGCGGCCAACAAACACGTTAAGAGCCACCAGCAGTACCATCGGCACGAAGACCACCATCCATACCCAGGCCAGGCCACGCAGTACCAATTCTGGCATAGATATGTAGTCGTAGAACGTCAGGATAAATACGATAATGAACCCTAGTAGACCGGCGGGTTCACCCAGCTTGCTAGCCCGAGCCAGCCACATAAAGCCGAAAGTGACCGCGCCCATCATCGCTAACCGCAATGCAGGCGCATCGGCAACGAACATCATAAGCAGGATGCTCAAAGCTATGATGACGGTCGCCGCAAGGATCAGGCCGACACCAATGCCGATGTTCTCGCCCGCATTGTCTCGATACATCAGGAAAATCAGATAGCAGGAGAGCAACGCCAATGGCACCTGCAGGGTCATTGCAACAACCGCTGTCAGTCCGCACAGCAAAGCAATGTGCAGCGTCATCTCCAAACGCCCATCATAGGGGCGCAGGTCGTCGATAACCGCCCGCAACATGCTGGCGTGGCTACTCATGCTCTTCAGCCGAATGGATAATGACGGAAGCGGAGGCACCAACGCGCATAAGCTCTTCGGGTGGCTCTTCGAGACGGATGGTCACAGGGAAGCGCTGCGCGACCCGAACCCAGTCTACTGAGCTATCTATAATCGGTAGCCCGAGAACACTGATAGTATCAGTGGTTCGAACCCCGTAGCCAAGGCTCTGGATACGACCACTCAGCCGCTGCGTCGGCGCCGACATTACAAAGACATCGACGGGCGCACCGACCCGGATGCGTGGTAATTCGGTTTCACGAAACAGGGCCGTGACCACCCAGTCTTCGGTATCGATGAGCGAGAACAGCGAAACACCGGTCACCACATACGTACCAACACCTAGGTCAAGCCCAGTGATGCGGCCCGAGATGGGGGCTCGCACTTCGGTCCTTCGTAATTCGCGTTCGGCCAGCGCCAGATTGGTTCGTGCTAGATCCACTTGGGACTCAGGGGCATCGAGGGTCCCTATCATCGTTTGCGCCGCCAGTTGCTGACTTAATGACTCGTCGAGCGAGATCAAAGCATCCCCGTGAACCGTGCGCGCAGTATCAACTTGCTGGGCGGTCACCATGCCACGTGGTAGCAGGTTTTCAAGTCGCTGAAGCGACTGACGGGTGAGGTCAACGTGATTGCGGGCGCGATCAATCTGACGACTGGCAATCTCAGCGTTGGTCTGCTGGACGGAGAGCAAACGCCCCCCCGTCTCGAGTTCGGCTTCGGCAGTGCGTAGCATCGCGCGCGCCTGTTCCACACGAAGCTCATAAGGCTCTGGATCAATACGAAACAGTAAATCTCCAGCTTCTACGAAGACGTTATCCTCGACAAACACCTCTACGACAGGCCCCGGCACGTTGGTCGATATTGGCACGATCGTGGCACTCACCGCAGCATGGTCAGTACGCAAGTTGGTGCCACGCTGCATGGCCGCAAAGACGATAGCAACAATGGCACTAGCAATCAGCGCGAAGCCAATGGCCCGCGCGACAAATATCCGCATACCCGGTTCGCGTTGAACCGGTATGTCTTTCGGGTTATTCATATCGCTCGGGTTACTTTTATCGTTCTGGTTACTCATATTGTCAGTGCTCCAGTCCAGAGCGCCCAGATCATGATACCGCTAAAAATTGCTGCGCTAAGGTAGGTCAACGGCGACATCGGTAGGTGCTCGTGCAGCCCAACTCGAATGAACAGCAGCCGTAGGATGACCGAGCAAATAACACCGAGCAGGGCTGCAATCAGCCAGACTGGGAAGAACGATCCGTACAGGGACATTGTTGGCGAATGCGCATGCATAGAGCACCCCGCAAGTATCATTGGTGTCAGAAAGGTTGCTAACCTAGGAAGAAGCGAGCAACCTTCCCCACCCTTCAAGAGCCTGCGGCCGAAAGCAGCCAGAATCATTGCCTCACCTCTTTAGATGTTTGATATTCCTGAACGTAGCCTCGGACTATAGCCTGCACCGAACGGCCAATGGCGAATAAAAGAAAGATAAAGACGATTAACCAGATCTGCGGCAAGATGTTTGTGCCGAACAGAATGTCAACGAGTAAAGTACCGGTCACAGTGGCGGAGTTGAAGCCACCCTTTTTTGGCTCCACTCCAATAGGCGCCAGCGAGTGTAAGCAAAATCGGTCGCTTTTGATGCTCGCTAGACCTTTCCAAAATCCAGCTCCCATATCGCATGTTCCCTTTTGTTATTTGGAAGCGATCGAGTTTTCGATTAGCTCACCAGCGGCGATAATAGATGCTTATCTTATAATATAAAATCCCCTGAGTCCTTGAACCTGACACGAAACCATATGTAACTGTCAACCTTTAAGGTTCAACAGCAGAGCTTAATAAGAGAATAGCGAGTAGTTGCAGCAAGGGCTGGGGATTACATCTTTTATTACCACTTTGAGTGCATCAATAAACTAAAAAGCCTGAGTCCTGTGCCATGGACGCAGGCCTTGAGCATCAACTGAGCAAACCACCCTGCTATTAAAGGGCAGTTCATTACACAACGAGGCTTAATTTAAAAACTCTAGAGGGGTCTAAATTAGATAGAGAGGCCTGCGTTAGATAGTGCCAACACAGACATCTCTAGTGAGCGGCCAATTAATATAGCCCCTATCTTTTTATTACTCTTGTTTTACCCATAACGCTGACGCAGTTGATTGGCAGCTTCCACCATATTCGCCAACGCAGGCTCCACTTCTGCCCAGCCACGGGTTTTCAGACCACAATCAGGGTTCACCCATAGCCGCTCGGCAGGGATTTTCTCTAGCGCTTTTTCCATCAGCGCCACCATCCACGCAACATCCGGAATGTTGGGTGTGTGGATATCATAAACCCCTGGCCCAATTTCGTTCGGGTATGCAAAATCCTGGAAAGCGTACAGCAACTCCATATCGGAGCGTGAGGTTTCAATAGTAATCACATCCGCGTCTAGCGCAGCAATGGCACCAATGATGTCGTTAAACTCCGAATAGCACATATGGGTATGAATTTGGGTGCTATCTTTAACGCCAGCAGCGCTTAGCTGGAAGCTTTCCACCGCCCAAGCTAAATAGTCTTGCCACTCGTGCTGGCGCAGTGGTAAGCCTTCACGTAGCGCAGGCTCGTCAATTTGAATGATCCGAATACCGGCTTTTTCCAAATCCAATACTTCGTCACGCAGCGCCAGGGCGATCTGGCGGCAGGTGGTTGCGCGAGGTTGATCATCACGCACAAACGACCACTGCAAAATCGTCACTGGCCCTGTCAGCATGCCTTTCATGGGCTTATCCGTGAGCGATTGGGCATATTCGCTCCACTTCACTGTCATTGGTACTGGTCGGGTGACATCACCAAAAATAATCGGTGGTTTCACACAACGAGAGCCATAACTTTGTACCCAGCCAAAGCGCGTAAAGGCAAAGCCTTCTAACTGCTCACCAAAGTACTCCACCATGTCATTACGTTCAGCCTCACCATGGACAGGCACATCAAGCCCTAGTGCTTGCTGGCGCTCTACGACGAAGGCAATTTCTTCACGCATGCGGGCTTCATAATCCGTTTGGCTCAGTTCACCGGCTTTAAATGCCCGACGAGCAGCGCGTATCTCATCTGTTTGTGGAAAAGAGCCAATGGTGGTGGTGGGAAACAGCGGTAACACAAGCGCTCTGCGCTGTGTTGCTGCGCGGGCAACATAAGGTGATTGGCGCTGGCTCTCTTGAGGCGTTATTGCTGCTAGACGTGAGCTGACAGCAGGCTGATGAATTCGGGTTGATTCCCGACGCTTATCCAGAGCATATGTTGCCTCGCTCACCCGCTGCTCATCAATGGGCGTTGTTCGGTTATCAATGAGCCGAGCGAGGGTCACCACCTCATCTAGTTTTTGCCGAGCAAATGCTAGCCAGCCCACCAGCTCGCTATCTAGCTCGGTTTCTTGGGACAAGTCTACCGGCACGTGCAGCAACGAACAGCTGGGCGCCAGCCATAACCGCTGCCCTAAACGCACTTTTAAGGGCAGCAAACGCTCACGTAGGGCTGCCAAATCAGCACGCCAAATATTACGGCCATCGACTAAGCCAATTGAAAGCACTTGATGAGGGCTTAAACGATCAATCACGCTCTCTACCTGGCCCGGCGCACGCACAGCATCAATATGCAACCCAGCCACTGGCAGGCGAGTGGTTAGCGAAAGGTTATCACCCAGCGCACCAAAGTAAGTGGCAACGAGTAACTTCAGCGGCGCCGATTGCAGGCGATGATAGGCGCGCTCATACGCTTGCTGCCATGCCAACGGCAAGTCTTGCACCAAAGCAGGCTCGTCAAGCTGCACCCACTCAATACCTTGAGTGGCTAAGCGTGCCAGAATTTCGCTATACACATCTACTACACTGTCTAGCAGGCTCAGCCGGTCAAACTCACTACCTTTAGCCTTACCCAGCCATAGCCAAGTAAGTGGGCCGGTTAGCGTCACTTTCGGCGTAAAGCCTGCCTGTAAAGCTTCATCTACTTCATTAAATAAGCGGTCAGACGCTAGCGTAAACGTCTGCCCCTCATGCAGCTCAGGCACTAAGTAGTGATAGTTAGTATCAAAGTACTTGGTCATTTCGCAAGCAACTGCGGGGGTCCCGCTAGGGGCACGGCCACGGGCCATGCGAAACGCGGTATCCAAATCAACGTTGCCTGCGCTAATTTCGTGCTGAGCATTAAAACGCGCGGGCACCGCTCCCAGCATGACGGAAACATTAAGTACCTGGTCATAAAATGCAAAATCGCCAACACTGATAAAGTCGAGTCCTGCATTTTGTTGGATCTGCCAATGAGAAAGCCTGAGCGCCTGACCTGTTGCTTCAAGGTCTCCCCGTGATATATCTCCTTTCCAATAGGCTTCGGTGGCTTTTTTAAGTTCGCGCTGAGCGCCAATTCGGGGATAGCCGAGAATATGAGAAACTGTCATGATGAAACCTTTCAACGTGAATGATTTCGCACAGTCTGCTCACCCCATAAAGATGAATCAAACTAAAGTTTTTAATGTTAACCATGAAAAATACTCACAATGATTGAATTACGCCACCTGCGCACGCTGCTCGCCCTCCGGGAAACTGGCTCTTTAGTGGAGGCTGCTGAGCGGGTTCACCTAACGCAGTCGGCACTTTCCCATCAGTTAAAAGACTTGGAAGGCCGCGTTGACAGCGCACTGTTTGTACGTAAAACGCGCCCAGTAGAATTCACTCGGGCGGGGCTTCGCCTATTGGCCCTGGCAGATGAGATTTTGCCCGAGGTACGTAAAGCTGAGCGCGACTTAGCTCGCTTGGCAGGTACCGAACAGGGGCGATTACATATGGCTATCGAGTGCCACAGCTGTTTCCAGTGGCTGATGCCAACGGTGGATTATTTTCGCGACCATTGGCCAGAGGTGGAAATTGATATCCCCAGTGGTCACCACTTCGATCCACTCCCTGCACTTGCTAGAGAGCAGTTAGACTTGGTGATTACCGCCGACCCTCAGCCACTGGAAGGGGTTCACTACGTGCCGCTGTTTCGTTATGAGGGACTGCTGGCAGTTGCTCGACAGCATGCCTTTGCTGGCCGGCCATTTATCGAACCACAAGCGTTAGCCGAGGAGACGCTAATTACCTATCCGGTCGAACACTCTCGGCTAGATGTGTTTACCCAGTTTTTGTCTCCCGCCAATGTACGACCACAGGAAATTCGCACCGCAGAGCTGACCATCATGATGATGCAGCTTGTTGCCAGCGGTAGAGGCGTCTGCGCGCTACCCAACTGGGCACTCACCGAGTATTTAGAGCGGGATTACGTTAGCGCCGTAAAACTGGGCGAGAACGGCATTTGGAGCACACTTTATGCTGCCATTCGGGAGGAAAATATAGAAGCGCCTTGGATGCAGGATTTTTTGCGCACCGCTAAAGAGACGTCATTTGCGGTGCTGTCAGGTATTAAACCGGCAACTCGCGACGAGGAATCAGCAGCGTAAAGCGCGCGCCGCCCAATGTAGGACTGGTATCAACAGTGACGCTACCGCCATGGCCTGCCATAATTTTTTGCACAATGGATAAGCCTAGCCCGTAGCCCCCAGAGCTACGTGCTCGACTGTCGTCAAGCCTGGCAAACGGCTTGAAGATATCACTACGCGCCTCGGGTGGTATGCCGGGCCCATCATCCTCAATATCAATACGTACAAGGTGAGGCTCATCCCATAGGCGAATCACTACTTGCGACTTGCCATAGCGACAGGCATTGCTAACAAGGTTCTGCAACGCTCGTTGTAAATAGCGGGGTTCGGCGTACAGCTCAACTTCAGCACTACCATCCAGCGTTAACGATAGGCTTTGGTGCAACGGTGACAGCGTGTCGATGACTCGCTCAGCCATTGCTCGGCACTCAACCAACGCCATTTCTAATTCAACGCCATTGATCGACTCCCCCCCCAAGCGGGCATAGGTGAGAATTTCGTCTACCAATTCATCTAGTTCAGAAATATCAGCATCAATACCCTGAAGCTGACGGCGAATCGCAGGTTGGTCGGTCATATCTTCGACCATTTGCACCGCAAACCGTATACGGGCAACTGGCGTGCGTAATTCATGAGAGACCGCGCGAATCATCTCTTGCTGGCCTCTTAGCAAGCTCTGAACTTGATTCGCCATCCCATTGAATGCCATGCCCAGGCGACCTAAAAAGTCTCCGCTTTCCACTTTCACCCGGGTTTCTAAGCGCCCGCTGGCGATTCTAGTCGCAGCAAGCTCTAAACGCGCCATACGCGCTTCAATGCTGCGCATAATTAAGTAAATAATCAGGCTAAGCACCACCATCAAGCCTACCAACAAAGGTAGGTGCAAATTAACCGGCAGCGTATCACCACGAGAGGTCGGCCCCGCTTGCAACCACTGATTATCACCAGGCACCCGGTAAAGCAGCATCAGTGAGAGCTTATCCGACACTAGCCGAGTCAGCACGCCTCCCTGAGCGAGTTGAAATTGCTGTTCTGGAGTAAGGTCAGAGGGCGGCGTTGAAAGCAGGACAAGTGGCCAGCTACCCGCGTCTAGCAAGGCGATGGCATCGGCCCTCGCCTCATGAGGCATGCTAGCAAGCCACTCTCCGAGTAGTATCATGCTGCCCTGCCACTGACGCTCGCTCCAGACGGCGAACGTTGCTTCCAGCATCCACTCATCGTTGGGTATGCGTTGCCGTAACCGCCAGGGCTCTTCGGCAACTAATACCGTGCCTCGCTCAATACGAGCTTGTTCAAAGTAGTTAAGCCCCACACTCTCAATGCGCTTAAGTGAGAGCTGCATACCCAGCCGTTCCGAGAAGCGAGCAAGCATGGCTTCTCTTTCAGCCACCGGACTTGACGCTAACTGCTGCGTCATTAGCGACATAGGCAATGCGGCGAGCTGTTCACGATAATCTTCACGACGAATCTGCTCGATAAAAGAACGCCCGCCCAATGCAATAAAAAATACCACGCATAGTGCTAGCCCTAGCAGAAGATAAAACCTTAAAAAAGAACCGTGGCCCAGCACTCGCCGCATGCGGTTAACCTCTGTTAGTTAACTGTCTTTGACAAAAAGATAGCCTTTGCTCCGCACTGTTTTTATCCGGTGCGGTTGGTTAGGGTCGTCGCCTACCTTGGGACGAATACGCGAGACCCGCACATCAATTGAACGATCCTGTCCATCGTATTTAATGCCACGCAGCTCATTAAAAATTTCTTCTCTGGTTAATACACGCCCTGCGTTGCTCGCCAACAGCCACAGCAGATCAAACTCCGCGCTGGTGAGATCAATACGCTCGCCGGAAAGCCAGGCTTCACGTGTTGCGTTATCTATCTCTAGATTTTCAAAGCGCAGGCGCATCTCACCACCAGGCGCTGGTGCATCGGCACGACGAAGTAACGCACGCATACGTGCTAATAGGACGCGGGGTTGAACCGGTTTTGGAACATAGTCATCGGCCCCCATTTCCAAACCCAGCACCTGGTCAAGATCATCAGTGCGGGCCGTCAGCATCATGATAGGACCAGCAAAGTTGGGCCTAACACGACGGCAGATAGCCAAACCATCCTCGCCTGGTAACATTAAGTCCAAAATCACCAGGTCAGGCTGAAGTGTTAAAATACGATCCACGCCTTTTGCACCATCCGCCTCTAGCGTCACTTGAAAGCCATTTGCCTCCAGATATTCGCGGGTCAGCTCTGCCAAGCGCTGGTCATCTTCAATAATCAACACATGATCTTGATCGGGATAGCCAAGTGTGGCGGCGTCTTGAGCCCCAAGCGCCTGAAATTGCTGTTCCAAGTGGTCTACCATCCTTTATATTCACTCCGCTTAGGCAGTTTGTGTTATCACCCGCTCACCCTATGTAACCGCAGGTTGCAATATCTTCCAGGATACCTCAAAACCGTTCAAACGCCTGCCCCCCTTACTTCTTTCCCCATACCCTATGTAATGGTTTGCCTGCTAGACACCTTGATTCTCGCACCGCCAAACGCTAATGTGACTTCGCTAACTGTCGATAATCTGGCAGAAGGAGGACATTATGGGAAACAGCAAAACAAAAAGTGTTATCAAGCGCGTTTACGTACCCACTCAAGTGCGCGATCTGCCTAATGGAGAGAAGCTGACGATTCCTGGGCATTACAAAGCGCCACCAAGAGAATAAAACGGTTCACGCTATTAGCCGCTTCACGACGCTTAGGTAACCCGATCGCTAGATTACTAAAAAGGCAGACCACAGAGGTGGCCCGCCTTTTATTTTTTAGAAATAGTGTGTTGCCCGCTACCCTTTAGGGCCAAATAGAAACCACGCGATCAGTCCAACTAACGGGAAAAATAATAGTGCCAAGATCCATAACAGCTTTGCCAGCCCACCGGCTGAACTCTTAGCAACTTTAACAATGGCCCAGACAACAATGATGAGCCAGATAAGCCCTAGCAGTCCACCTACTTCAATACCCATAACTACTCCTTAGCGTGTTTGCTTCCATGAATTTTTAGCTAAGCACACTGCTTCGATGCAGACAAGTAACATTCACTCCGCAGGCAGGCTCAGCACCATTTCCCCGCCACGTATTTCAATCACCAATAAATTAAGAAAACTCATGCCAAGTAGTACGGTATCGTTTTCCATACCAGGGCTTATAGACCCTTGCACGCCATTCATACGTATGTTGCCTAACACAACTTCATCTAGCTGTGTCAACGTGCCCTCTGCGCGACCATTCGCGGTGTTAAACCAAGCACTGCGTCCCGGCTTTAGCCCCAACTCGCTAGCTAAATTGCGCGGTACTGCAACATAAGTCGCCCCGGTATCTAACAAAAAGGTCACCGGCTTCCCGTTAATTTTCCCAGGTGCTTCAAAATGGCCAGCACGATTACGCGTCAAATTGACAGATCCGTCATCGGCGGAGGCGTACATCACATGGGCATTCGGCGTCATTACCTTCTCGAAACCACCATCCAACAGCCATGTGCCAGCAGCCAATAGCAGCACCCAAAAGAGTAGCATTATGACAATACCACCTCGTTGCGTAGCGAGGGTTTTCATACGCCACCTCCGAACTAAGCGCTCCTTTTCCAGGCAAGTGCAGCATCACGCCCACGCTGTTCATTCACGCCAGCGCATATCAACATCGCGATAACAAACAGTGCTACACATAATAGGATAGACGCTTGCAAACCAATTAACGTTTGCAAAATGCCCAGCATGACAATGCCGAATACGCCTGCCAATTTGTTGGCGAGCCCCCAGAAGCCAAAAAATTCAGCTGACTTCTCCAGTGGTGAAAATACGCCGACCAGCGCTCGGCTAGCTGATTGGCTAGACCCTAGACTAAGACCCGCCAGACAGCCGACCACCAGAAAAACGTACTGTGCTTGCCACTGCACGGCGTAATGGCTGTTAACCCAGTCAGTCAGCTCTGGCGTCGCCCATATCGATACAATAGCGATGACCCACAACGCTAGTGTCATTTGATACGTGCGCTTGGCGCCCAATTTATCCTGTAAAAAACCAAAGCCCAATGCGCCTGCCGCTGCCGTTATTTGAACAATAATAAACATAATATTGCGCACGCTCTCATCCCAACCAATCACCTGAGCGCCATAAATAAAAGCAAACGCAATAATGATGTAGACACCTGCCATTGAGAATAACAGCGACACTAAAAAGACAGTTAAGTCTTTAAAGTAGCGCAGCTCAGTAAATGTTGAGCGAACACGCTGTAAAGCAATACGTCGATAGGAAACAGCATGGGGTTGAGGCATACCTCGCTCTTTCATCCATAGGAAGGTGGGAAGCGCCGCTACTAAGAAAAAGCCAGCCGCAAAAGGACCTACCCAACGTATGCGCTCAAAGTTATCGGCGGTCGCCTCCCCTAGCACCATCAGCGTAAAACCAGCGGCAAAGAGGCCACCAATATAGCCAAGCGCCCAGCCAAACCCAGAAATTTTACCCAGCGCATTAGGGGGGCCTAACTCCGGTAAAAAAGCGGCAATAAACGACTCGCCCATCGAGTAAGCATAGTTTGAAAGTATAATTAACAGCAGTCCCGCGACTACGTAACCAGGCTCGACAAAGTAAAGCATGGCGGTTGTCGCCACAGTGGCGAGATAACTGATCAATAAAAAGCGCTTTTTTTCTGCTCGATAATCCATTACGGCACCGCAGAGCGGGGCAGTTAATACGACCATTAGATAGCTCAATGCTAGCGCGAGACTCCACAAAAAATTCGCTAGGCGAAAGCCATCACCTCGATCACCTACGATTACCGTCGTGAACAGTTCTCCAAACACGACCGTGATGATGAGCAAGGTGTAAGCCTGGTTGGCAAAGTCAAACATTGCCCAACCAAATATTTCACGTCGCGATGCGTAGGTGGGAGCAACCTTGGCGGGGTTAGCAGGCAGCATGCAGGCTCTCTCAAAAAAGTGTGTAGTAGCGTCATTACCCTATTAAGGACAGCTAATTCATGACGATAATAGGGCAGGTGATTATTCAGTAAAGCGGCTTAACCGCAGACGGGACCTTAAAAAAGCAAACGCTCGGCATAGCCGAGCGTGAAACGCTGAACATTATTGCTTTTGCCATCCTTGGCGTTCTGATTCATAGCAACCAGTGCGCTACCACTGCCGCAATACCCACCACCATCGCTGTTATAACAGCGATGGTGACGAGGCGATCCAGCCAGCGATCAAAAACGTCCCTTTTGGGCTGTTTTCGCGTGGCGCCGTGGTGTCCTTGCCGGGCCATCAGCACGCCTTATCCATGTGTGCATTCCCCATAAATCAGCGAATAATTTAACTATTAATGCGGCGATTGACGACACTTGGAGCACGGCGTAGGCGTTCTTCCTCGCCTAACTGCTCAGCTTCAAATGCATCAGCACCAACCGGCGTTTCCCCGTGGCGACGATATAGCTGCGTTAGCATCGCCTTACGGTCAACACGCAGCTCACGAACCAGCACTACAATCATCATATACAAAATAAAGGTAAACGGTAATGCCGAAAGCACCGCCGCTGACTGCAGGCCAGAAAGTCCACCCGCCACAATCAGTGTTAAACAAATGGCGGCGATCAATACTCCCCAAATAATACGCTTATAAAGTGGCGGATTGATGGAGCCATTGTCGGTCATTTGCGCCACGATGTAGGAAGCAGAATCTGCCGACGTCACCAGGAAAATGAAGATGAGCAACATAGCAACTACCGATAATGCACCGGTAAAGGGCATCAGCTCGAACATCTCAAACAACGCTACGGTAATATTGGCTTCAGTGGCGGCAGCCAATCCAGCATCACTGCTCGACATTTCCAAATTAAGCGCGGCACCGCCAAAAACACCTATCCATAAACAGGCTAATAGGGGTGGCACAAACAACACACCAAAGACATACTCTTTGATCGTGCGGCCGCGGGAAACACGCGCCACAAAGGTACCCACAAACGGCGACCAGGCAATGACCCATGCCCAATAAAAAATGGTCCAGCTACTCGCCCATTCATTATCGCTATAGGGCGAAATACGTAGGCTCATACCGATAAAGTTTTGCAGGTAATCGCCAAGACCCAGGGTAATAGTCTCTAAAATAGCAATAGTAGGGCCGGTGATTAATACGTAGAGCATCAAGCCAATACATAAAATCATGTTTAGGTTTGATAACCGCTTAATGCCTTTATCCAAGCCTGACCATGTCGATGCCATGTAAGCACAAAACATGACAAACAGAATGACAAACTGCCAAAAGCCATTTTCCGGCAAACCAAACACCGCATTAAGCCCACCGTTCATTTGCAGCACACCTAAGCCAAGCGAGGTGGCAACCCCCATAACGGTGGCGACCACAGCAAAAACATCTAGCCATGATGCGTAAGGACGGACCCGGGGATGCTTAGCCGTCACTGAAGAGAGTACTGAAGACACCAGCCCTGCTTGCCCTTTCCGAAATTGAAAGTAGGCAATAATTAAGCCCACAACAGAAAATGCTGCCCACTGGTGGATGCCCCAGTTAAAGTAACTGTATTGGATTGCATAGCGCGCAGCAGCGTCAGTTTCAGCAGGCACGTCACCATAGGGAGGGTTGATATAGTGCGTCATTGGTTCAGCCATACCGTAGAACACCAGCCCAACGCCGAACCCAGCCGCCAGCAGCATGCTAATCCACGAGAAAAAACTGTAGCTGGGCGTACTGTCCTGAGGGCCAAGGCGCACTTTTCCATACTTACTCAATGCTAAGCCAACCAGAAAAACTACAAAGCCAAACACTGAAAATAAGTAGAACCAGCCAAACAGTTCCGTAATTGATGTGAGCGCTGCTTGGGCTGCATTACCAAAGCCTTCTGGGAATGCAGCGCCAATAACAACCAAGCCGAATATAATCACCGCAGAGGCGACAAATACCGACTTACCGCCATGATTTGCCATATAACCATCCTGTTAAATGAGCATTGTGTGTAACAGCGTAAAATGTACCGATAAATGCAGTTTTTTTGAAATCCAGATCTTGTACTGAACATTAAACGGCATGATTTTTAACCTAACATATTCGTACAAAACTGCTTCACGGCCAGAATGAAGAAATGTTAACTCTGAGCAGGAACTTGATACCCAGCCTGTGTTCCAATGGAACGCATATGAACGATGGAGGCTTTCATGCCGCAAATGAATCGTGATCAACGCAATGCCGCGTGGCAAGCTGCTAACCAGTGGCGTGCTCGGGCAGCCCAGACCCAGCCGACCGGCCTGATGGGCAGTATTAAACTGCTACTGACGTGGTTAGCGTTTGGTGCACTGATGATCGTCGGTGTTGTACTCGGACTTTTTTTCCTGCTCATTGGCTGGGCAATGATGCCCTTTGTCCGCCATAAAATGAAAAAACG
Organism: Vreelandella alkaliphila; assembly: GCF_016107625.1. Classification (GTDB taxonomy): domain Bacteria; phylum Pseudomonadota; class Gammaproteobacteria; order Pseudomonadales; family Halomonadaceae; genus Vreelandella; species Vreelandella alkaliphila. The sequence continues at coordinate 62,395 of NZ_JABASV010000010.1, read as the reverse complement.
CATGGAGCAGATGCGCGCTGACAACGCTCAGGATGTTGGTGGCGGTTATGCTTACAGGGATACCTCTACGAGCCAGCACGACGCAATAGAAGGTAGTTACGAAGTGAAAGACGACCACCACCGGTCTTAATCAGTTGCTGACTACCGCCGCTGTTAAAGCGGCGCTTGAATCCAGGCGAACGCTGCTGCTAACGTCAGTGGCATAACGACTAAGCTCCCTAAATTGCCGATGAGCACCAACGAAGCGACTTTCTGAGGTGCCAGTTTATACTGCTCGGCCACTAAGTAGTTCAATACCGCAGGCGGCAGTGCAGCAAATACCAGTAGCACGGCTGTCTGTAGCGGATTCAATGGTAGTAACCACATGAGCGGTAGTGCGATCACTAAGCCAGAAAGTGGGCAGAGGAGCGCTCCCAACAAGCCTGCTCGCCAGTCATTAAAATCAATTTCCAGCAATCGAACACCTAATGCAAAGAGCATCAGTGGAATACAGATTCCCCCTAACATGTGCATTGCTTCTAACAGCCAGCTCGGCAACGGTACATTTCCAACGTTGATGACTAGCCCTGCTAGGCTCGCAGCTACGATGGGCATTCGTAACAGTCGCCAAAGTGACGTGCGCGGGTCCAACATATAAAGACCTACTGAGAAATGCAGCAGCATTTCAACAATAAACACGACCACTGCAGCCGGCAGGGCCTCTGGTCCAAAGGCGAGCACCAGTAGCGGTACCCCCATATTGCCAGAGTTATTGAACATCATCGGCGGCAAGAACACTTTTGTGTCCAGCGATAGCCATTTAGCAACCGGCCAAAGCACAAGACCAGACCCTAGCACGACGGCCACCGCCGCAGTGGCAAGCCACGCATAGTCCGCCAAAGGCGCTTGGCGATCAGCCAACACGGCAAATACCAGTAGTGGAACAAATAGCTCCATATTGAGCGTGTTAAGGCTGCGAATATCAGGGTTTCGATAACGCCCGTAAACCGCACCACAGCCAGCAATTAAGAACACGGGTAACAGCGTTGCGAGAATATGACCGATCATACGCCCTCCGCCAAGCGGCGGGCGCAGAGACAAACTGTTGCATGCATAGGGAGCTTTTCCTTATTGTTATCAGGCTATCTTCCCTATCGATGCTACTTAAAAACACTCATCTCGCCAATCAAGGTTCAAGAAAACGCTGCCAAAGTGCAATAACCACATCGCGATGGGCTTTGAATGCCTGTGCATCAACGACAGTTTTTTCCCCGGTTAATGCCGCACGATGGGTACGGCTACGATAAGCGAGATACGCTTCCCGCAGTTGCTCCGCTTCTGATTCGGTAATATGACCACTCTTGGCGAGGGTTTCTAAAATGCGGATATTATCGCTATACGTGATTAATGCAGGCGTGTCATGAGCTAGTGATAACACCGCGTATTGGCAAAGAAACTCAATATCGACCATGCCACCCACATCGTGCTTTAGACTAAACACCTCTCCGTCCGCACTACCTGGCTGCCCTTTAGAGGCCGTCCCTTTTGAACCCTGCCCTTTAGAACCAAGGTGATCACGCATTTTATGACGCATGCTGACAACGTCGTCTCTTAAGGCTTGCGGGTCACGCTCGCGACACAGCATCTCACCACGGATCGCATCAAATTTACTCGCCAGCGCGTTACTACCGGCGACAACGCGCGCGCGTACCAGCGCTTGGTGCTCCCAGGTCCAGGCGTTTTGGCGTTGATAATCCGCAAAAGCATCTAAAGAGGTCACCAACAGGCCTGCATTGCCCGAAGGGCGAAGGCGCATATCAACCTCGTAAAGGCTGCCGGCAGGCGTTACTGCGGTTAAGAGGTGGATAATGCGCTGGCCTAGACGGGTAAAAAAGACCGCTGTATCGATGGGCCGAGCACCATCGGTAGTGCCTTTTCCGTCGCTATCATGAAGGAACACCAAGTCCAAATCAGAGCCATAACCAAGTTCAATGCCCCCCAGCTTGCCGTACCCCACAATCAAAAACGCTGGCTCTCGTGTATTGAGGCCTTCTGGAACACCATGTTTCCGCGTGACATGTTTCCAGGCCATCGCTAGCACGGCATCTAGAATGACTTCAGCGATATACGTTAAGTAGTCGCTCACCTTCATCAAGTGGCGTGTTCCAGCGATATCCGATGCAGCAACGTGAAGCATCTGCGCATGCTTAAACACGCGAAGCGCTTCCAACTGCGCCTCATCATCATCTTCTGGCAAGCGGCTCAATGTTTGGCGTAGCTCGTCTGCCAAGCGTGACTTGTCAGCGGGGGTGTAAAGCGTATCCGGCGTTAGTAGCTCATCCAGCAGTATCGGGTAACGCGCAAGTTGCTCTGCAATCCAGTGACTGGACGAGCACAGCTTCATTAGGTGCTCAAGCGCCTGTGGATTTTCACGCAGCAGCGCAAGGTAAGCGGTTCGCCTAAGCACCGACTCGATCAGCGGCTGGACACCACTAAGCGCGTTATCCGGCAATTCACTTTCGGCAACGGCAACCAGTAGTAGCGGCATCAGCGCATCCAGCCGTTCAAAGCCGATACGCTGCATGCTTTGCACTTGGCGAGAATGGTAAAGGCTCTGCAGACGTTTAAGCGCTTTCTCTGGTTCTATAAAACCAGCATCAGTTAGCAGTGCTGCCGCCTCTTCCTGCTCTAGCTCGCCGCGCCATAATAACCGCCACTGAGACAGGCCAAGGTTATCGTCGCTACTCTCTGCATCGCTATCCTCTTCGGGGTCAGCGATCACCGCATCAAAGTGCTGACGAACGCGTTCGCGCACTTCCTCCAGCCGCGCGATAAGCCCAGGCCAATCTTCATGTCCCAAAGCAAACGCTACCCGTTCCCGATCTTCATCATCAACGGGTAGCGTTTGGGTTTGACGGTCTTCTAGCGCCTGAATAGCGTGTTCCATGTCACGAAGATACGCATAGTCGGGTAGCAGCTCATCGACAACCGCTTGAGGCAACAGCCCCAGTTCAGGCAATCGATGAAGGGCGGTCTTGAGTGAGGTCACTTGAAGCTCGGTATCACGTCCACCGCGAATCAGCTGAAATGCCTGGACAACGAACTCAACCTCCCGGATTCCACCAGGCCCTAACTTGATATTGCTTTGCATGCCCTTGCGCTTCACCTCGCGATTGATCATCGCCTTTAGCTCACGCAGCGACTCAATCGCACCAAAATCCAGGTAGCGGCGGTAAACAAACGGCCTGAGACTTGCGAGCAATTCATGCCCACCATCGATATCTCCTGCGACGGGACGCGCTTTGAGCATGGCATAACGCTCCCACTCACGACCCTGATCCTGATAGTAACTGGAGAGCATCGAGAAACTGCCCACCAGTGGGCCACCATCACCCAGTGGGCGCAGCCGCATATCAACGCGAAATACGAAACCGTCGGCCGTCATGGCATCTAAAGCGGCGATCAGTTTCTGACCTAGTTTGGTGAAGTACTCTTGGTGCTCAAGGGGCTTACGCCCGCCTTCGGTTTCACCTTTTTCAGGGAAGGCGAAGATCAGGTCAATATCTGAGGAAAGATTCAGCTCACCCGCGCCGAGCTTACCCATACCCAGCACCACCAACCGCTGGGACGAGCCATCTCTGCGGGCCGCAGGTAATCCCCAGCGTGGGGCGTAAAAACGCTCAAGCCAGCTGAGCGCGGCTTCAATACAGACTTCCGCCAGCCACGAGACTGCCTGAGCAGTGTCCCACATGGTGTAGCCATCAGGACGATTAAGATCGCGCCACACAATCCCGAGCATGCGGGCACGGCGGAAACGGCGAATAGCGCGATGCATTGCCTCTTCATCATCGGCATTTTCCAGCGCATCATCTAACCAACTCGCTTGCGACTCCTTACTTGCTATCGCATCCAGCTCGCCAGCTACATCTAAATCAATCAGCCAGTGTGGAAAGCGTGCCAAGGTATCTAGAGCGAAGCTTGAGACGGTTACGACGTTGGCTAACGCTTCACGACGCGCATCAGAAAGTGCCTCCCAACTACTGGAAGGCAACGACTGCTGGGTCATTGAGGCAATATTATCAGCTTGGCTAAGCGCTTCACTTAATCGCTGCCAGGCGCGCTGAGCGGCGGGCTTAAGCGCTGTTGGCAGCCCAACTTGGGGGAAAAACGCGTCGTCTAACTGCATAACCACCTCTCTGCCAAGCGTCTATTATGTTTGTTGATAAAGCGGGTCGCTGCATGAGCTGAATAAAAGCAATTTAGCCCACCAATTTTTGCCAGCCTAACAGCCCCCAGGTTAAGCCTGCCATGATCAATGACAGCATAACCGCCGCCGAGCCAATATCTTTAGCACGCCCTGAGAGCTCGTGATGCTCGGTGCCAATACGATCAACAACGTTCTCTATAGCGCTATTAAGCAGTTCCACAATCAGCACAAGGCACAGGCTGCCAACCAGCAGCAACCAGCTAATGGGCCCTTCTCCAATCCACCAAGCCAGCGGCAGCAACACCGCTGTAATACCCACTTCTTGGCGAAACGCAGCTTCATTTCTAAAAGCGGCTTTTAGCCCTTTCCATGAATAGCGCGTTGAGTGCATTAAATGGGTTAACCCCGTATGTCCTGGCTTCATGCCTGTTGCCTCAGCGGTAAGATTAAGATTAATTAGCCAATATCATCGCATCTAAATCCAGCGACAGCGGATCTAATACCTCGGGCCAGCTAAGATAAGGCGTACTGCCAGTGCCGTTAACCAGCACACTAAAAACGCCCCAGCGCCCCTGGGCGGTACGGAAATAGCCCGCCGCGGCGCGAACAGCAAACGGCTGATTGAGCGTGCCTGTTTTCAGCATCACGTTATTTTGAAACGTTGGAGAACCACGGCGAATAAAGCGCATGACCCCATTGGCAGGCGACTGGAAAGAGGCGACAAAACTGGGGAACAAGGCGCTCTGGCGGAACATATCCTCCAACATCACATTGACGCCGTGGGCGGAGGTACGGTTATCAGTCGTCAGTCCGCTGCCGCTGTATAAGGTTAACGGACCATGGCCCGACAAGCTGTTCACATAGGCTTCTATCGCCTCCCCCGCTTGGCGCAATTGCGCTTGGGGTGTTTCCACCAGGTTCAGCGCCAGCACATCAGCCATGTAATTATTGGAGTAATTCATGGTACGCAGCAGCAGCTCCTGCAGCGGCTTGCTGTCAACGGCTGCCAAACGCTGTGCACTACTGGGCGGACGCGTGGAGCTAACCCGCCAGGGATCTCGCACGCTGACACCCGCCTGATTTAGCATGCTTAACAATACTTGAGCCGTTTTCTCTGCCGCATCACCAGCGCCACGGTAAACATCACGAGCCGCGGCATTGGTTGAAATTTGCCCGGTAAGACGCAGAACATCACCGCGCTCATCGGTAATCCGTTCTGCACTGATGTCAGTGCCACTATTAGCTGGGCGCGTGATAACTTGGTTATCAATAGCAATTAACGGCGCCTGGCTATCGCATAACCCCACACGGGCAGGCTCTCCCGCTGCCGCAGCAGGGGCTATATTGGCGCACCAGCTACCAAAATTGACACCTGCCGAGGTGAGCGGCGCACTGTAAGCATTGGTGACTCGGGTACGCGCATTACAGCGGTCCGTGGTAATACACTCAACAGGGCCAAAGCGCCACTGACTGACCACCAGCGCGCCATCCACTTCGCGCACACCAGCCAGCTGCAGACGTTGCACTAACCGCCAAAGGTCTTCAGTTGTAAGGCCTGGATCGCCCCCACCTTCAAATACCAAGTCGCCACGCAATACACCATTTTCCACACTACCTGTGCTGACAAGCTGGCTAGTAAAGCGATGCTGGGGCCCAAAACGATTGAGTGCCGCAGCAGACATATAGGCTTTGGTGACAGACGCTGGCGATAGCTGACGCTCAGGATTCAGACTACCCAGCAATGTATTACTGCCGGTATCCGCATCCAGTAAGCGTGCTTCAGCACTAATTGAGAAGCCTTTGCTTTCTAACTGACCAAGCTGGCTGAAGTCGGCATACAGTGCAGGGCTTGCGCATATGGCGGCACCTACCACACTGGTCACCAACGCCCGATGCCAGCGGCGTAGGGATGATTTAACAGAATGATTAAACGCTGAGAATGCCACCGCAGAATAGCCAACTTCTGAACACTTAATATCTGAAGACCCAATATTTGAAGACCTAGTATCTGAGCACGTCACGCTTACGTTCCTCAATGCACGTTCATTTTTGAAAAGACTTGAAGTATGACTACCCCAGCCACGATCAAACTAATGCCGATAACGGCAGGTAAATCAGGTTTCTCACCGAAAACTACAATGCCCACCAGCGTGACCAACACGATTCCCAGACCTGCCCAGATGGCATAAGCAATACCGACCGGCAATGTCCGCAACACCAAGCTCAACAGATAAAATGCCACACCGTAGCCCACAACGACCATGATGCTTGGAAACGGTCGTGTGAATCCCATTGACGACTTGAGGGCGCTAGTGGCGATAACCTCGGCAACAATCGCTAGCACTAAATATACAAACGTCATGCCCGCTCCAATTTAATCTGCAACTGCCAAAGCGTTTGGCCGCTTTGATCATATTTTGCTTCAAAAGGTGTTAGATAGCTGCCGTTAGGTACCAACGCGGCAATCGTTGCCTGCTTTCCCGTTACCAGGGCGGTTGCCAAAGCAAACTCTTCAACATACAACTGCCAATTGGAGCGCACTTCTAAATGCCCGCCAAGGGCTAGCAGTGTGGGGAAAACAGGATGCCCATGCCAGCGCATTTTTAAATGCGCAGCTTTTGGATAAGGATTGGGGTAAAGCAGAAAATGCCGCTCGGGCGCCCATTTTTCCTGTTCAGCTAGTCGCCAGAAATCAACAAGGTCAGCCCGCACCAACAGTGCATTAGCAGGCAATTCTCCATGGTCTCGACTTAGCCGATCTTCGCTTCGATCGACGCCGATCACCGCATGCGCTGGAAACTGTTCTGCCAAACGGCGTGTCGAAAGCCCCACACCACAGCCAGCATCTAGGATTAACGGCGCTTGCTGCTTTTGAAGCCACGTATGCGCGTCTTCAAAAGCCTTTTGCGTATGCGCAGCGATTGGCTTTCGCAGTGGGTTTTCCAAGGCACGTGCTACCCGGCGCGCTACATCGTGATGCGGGCCGGGCTGATTGGAAACCACGGGTCGTGAAGTATGCTGCATGCCATTCCCTGCTTAAAAAAAACGTGATTCTATCAGTCTACCGCGCACGCGGCATGACGCCGTTGCACGCCCGGTGCTATGATCACGTTCGAGAGTATTATTAAGCGCAGATGAGCAGCACTTTTTTGCTATGCCTCTGACAATAGCTATTACTAAAAACCACCGCACCACGAGGAACCCGGCTTGTCACACTTACCGGTGATTGTCGGCATGGGCGGCATCAATCCCGCCGGCAGAACCTCGGGCCACCAGGCCTTCCGCCGCACCGTGCTTGATGCTCTTCCAGCTGACCAGCAGCGCCAAACACTGGAAGGCTTGGCAGCGCTTATGCGCCTTGCCGAGCATTCCGCTAACGGCTGGCAGGATAGCGCCGGCCAGCCCATTGACTCCCCTGCTCAAACCTTGCGCGATCATGTGCTTAACCACACATTGATTCGGCGCAACGAAGATCCACGTTTTCTCGCCCCGGGCTTGCCAGCCAACCGACGGGCAGAAATGACGCTGTCTGAACCGGTGCGGTTTACATTGCGCCGCCGTCAGTTGCCCGAACAGCTGCCGGAAGGATGGCAGGTGGAGGACATCGACGCGAAGGTAGTCGCCGTCACCGTGCCCGCGGGGAACTTTAGTGCTCTGCTGCCTGACGCTTTAGAGCCCAAGGTGCGTGCAGCAGCCCAACTGCCGAGTGGCTTCGACCCCGCTAGCCTTTACCGTAGCGTGCATCATCCGCGCGGGCTGTCGATGGCAGTCTTTAGTGCTAGTGACTGCCTAGGTGCTAGCGGGCTCGCTTGGGAAACAATTCGCCAGCGGCTTGACCCTGACCATATTGCTGTATATGCGGGCAACTCTATTGGCCAATTAGATGACCAAGGTTGGGGCGGCCTGCTAAAGAGCCTGGTTAGTGGCCAACGCGCCACATCTAAGCAGATGCCGCTGGGTTACGGGCAAATGCCCGCCGACTTCCTCAATGCCTACGTATTAGGCAGCGTGGGAAGTACGGGTGCTGCCTTAGGTGCCTGCGCAAGCTTTTTATATAACCTGCGCCTAGGTATTGATGATATTCGCACAGGGCGTTGCCGGGTCGTTATGGTAGGCACCGCAGATGCGCCGATTACCCCCGAAATCATCGAAGGCTTCCGCGCGATGGGCGCACTGGCCGATGATGCCAGCCTGAAAGCACTGGATTCTTTAGCGCTACTTACCGACGCTGACTACCAGCGCGCCTGTCGCCCGTTCGCACGCAACTGTGGCTTCACCATGGCGGAAGCGAGCCAGTTCGTGCTGTTAATGGACGACGCGTTAGCGCTTGAGTTAGGGGCGAATATTCTAGGTTCAGTGCCTGATGTATTCGTTAACGCTGATGGCTTTAAGCGCTCTATTTCCGCACCCGGCATTGGTAACTACATCACCCTAGGCAAGGCAGCCGCTTTGGTAAAAGATATGCTAGGTGAGAAAGCGCTAAAAGAGCGTACCTTCCTGCATGCCCATGGCACCAGCACCCCTAAAAACCGTACTACCGAATCCCATGTTTTCGATGAAATTGCCCGCGCAAATGGCATCGATAACTGGCCAGTGGTCGCTATTAAAGCGTTTATCGGCCACTCCCAAGGGTCTGCGGCAGGCGATCAGTTGGTAAGCGCTTTGGGCAGCTTTGCCCATGGGTTACTGCCAGGTATTCCTACCTTAGACGCGGTCGCGGACGATGTGTACGCAAAGCGGCTACGTTTTTCCACTACCCCAGTGGCATTTAGCGCCGATGCTGCCTTTATTAATGCAAAAGGGTTCGGTGGTAATAACGCTACTGGCGTCGTGCTCTCCCCTCAGGTCACCGAACGATTGCTCACTCAACGCCACGGCAGCGCTGCCATCAGCGCTTGGAAAACACGTCGGGAAACTGTGCGCGAGAATGCCGCCGCTTATTTAGCAGACGCTGATCATGGGCACTATGCGCCTCGTTATCAGTTTGGTGAAGCCGTTCTAGAAGGCCCTGAGCTTGAGATCCATGCCGACCGCATTCATATCCCGGGCTATGATCACGCCGTTTCGCTAACGGCGGACAACCCTTTTGGTCAGCTTGACGAGCAGGAGACACCCGAATGAGCGATCAACGTGTGAATGTTGCCGTCTATCCCGGGACCTTTGACCCTATCACCAACGGCCACTTTGATCTTATCGAACGCGGCGCACGGATGTTCGATAAGGTGGTCATTGCCGTCGCGGCGAGCCCTGGCAAGCAGCCTAGTCTTGAGCTAGAAACCCGTATCGCGCTGGCCAAAACGGTGTGTGCTTCACTACCGAACGTAGAGGTCATCGGCTTTTCAACACTTCTGACCACTATGATGCATGAACAGGGTGCCACTATTATTCTACGTGGCCTGCGGGCTGTCTCGGATTTCGAGTACGAGCTACAGCTGGCCAATATGAATCGAGCGCAAAACCCTGAGCTTGAGAGCGTATTTCTCACCCCAGCGGTGGAAAACTCCTATATTTCGTCGACCATCGTGCGAGAAATCGCCAAACTGGGCGGCGATATTTCACCGCTCGTTCACCCGCAGGTCGCAGAGGCGCTGCGTAAGCACTACACTATCTAGCGATCGACATTGTTGAGTAAAACGCTCAGGTATATAACTACCTGGGCGAAAAGCCATTCGTGAGGTACGCCCATGGCCCTGATGATCACCGACGAATGCATTAACTGCGACGTCTGCGAACCTGAATGCCCCAATGACGCCATCTCTCCTGGCGAAGAGATTTACGTTATTGACCCCAACTTATGCACGGAATGTGTCGGTCACTTTGATGAGCCACAGTGCCAGCAAGTGTGTCCCGTGGACTGCATTCCTCTCGACCCAGAGCGTCCCGAAACCCACGAGAAACTCATGGAGAAGTACCGCATCATTACTGCTGCTTAGGCTCTCTGAAACGTGCGTATCTGGACTCTTGCCTGGCCAATCATTCTCTCAAATATAACAGTTCCCTTACTAGGGCTAGTCGATACTGCTGTGGTCGGGCACCTGCCCGATTCTCGCTACCTAGCGGCGGTAACCCTCGGAGCGACGCTGTTTAGCTTCCTCTATTGGGGGTTTGGCTTTCTACGCATGGGCACCACGGGTTTGGTTGCCCAGGCAATCGGGCGCGAAGCACATAGCGATGTGCGCAATTTGCTGGGTCAGTCACTCATTATGGCGGCCGTTATCGGCGCGCTACTGATTATCTTTGGCTCGCCGCTGATTTCGCTCGGCCTATGGCTGTTAGACGGCAGTGAAGCGGCGACGCCACTGGCACGCGAGTATGCCGAAATACGCCTCTGGTCAGCCCCAGCAGTGCTGGCGAACTACGCCGTCCTCGGCTGGTTTTTGGGCCAACAAAACGCCCGCGTTACGCTGATGATTTTAGTGCTAACCAATAGCGTCAATATCGTGCTCGATCTTTGGTTTGTCGTAGGGCTAGGAATGACCAGCGGCGGCGTCGCCCTGGCCAGCGTGATTGCCGATTACAGTGCGCTAACCTTTGGCGGCTACTTAGTAGTGCGCCAGCTTGGCCACTTGGAAGGCTGCTTTCAACGGCAGCGACTTTTGGTAGTGTCTGCCTACTCAGCCCTGTTTAATGTTAACGCCAATTTGTTTGTGCGCACCTTAGGGTTGCTGTTTGCAATGGCCTTTTTTACCGCTCAAGGGGCACGCCAGGGCGACACGGTGTTAGCCGCAAATGCCGTGCTATTGCAATTTATTATGCTCACTAGCTACGCACTTGATGGCTTCGCCCACGCAGCGGAATCGCTGGTAGGCCGCGCGTTTGGACGGCGTGACTGGCGGGAGTTTGCAGCGACGGTTCGGGCGACAGCACAATTCTCGTTCTGGACAGCCACTGTAGCCACCTTTGCCTTCGCACTGGGCGGAAATTATTTAGTTGCCCTGCTGACAGGTCTGGCAGAGGTTCGTGCCACCGCCGCTAGTTACCTGCCTTGGATGGTCGTGATGCCATTGATAGCCGTATGGAGCTATTTATTAGATGGCGTTTTTATCGGCACCACCGCTGTGCGCGAAATGCGCAACAGCATTTTTATCGGTTTAGCGGTTTACCTACCAACTTGGTGGCTATCCCAAGGGCTTGGTAACCATGGCCTGTGGTTAGCCTTTACGCTCTTTATGTTCACGCGCTCGGCGGTACTGATCGCCTACTACTACCGCTACCGTCAACGCCACTGGCGCCCTCAGGGCTAAAGCCCATAGTGCTGAAATCCACACCGCTAAACTCATAGTGCCCTCCCACCGTTGAAGCCCACCACGCTTAGCTGCTGCCAACTGGTCTACCGTAATAGTGAATATCAGAGCCAGCACTTGAGAAAGCACCTAACAATGGATGAAAAATACGGTGTACCGCCGTATATTAGCCACGCATATCTTAATAACGAATAAAGAGAGCACTCATGTTAAAACTCATATCAAAACCGGCAGTTAAGCTGGTCGAGCGCTATTTGCCAGACCCCTATATCTTTGTTCTGCTGCTCACGTTAATTGCTTCCGTGGCTGCCATCGCCGTTGAGCGCCAAACACCGCTTGCCGTGCTGCGCATGTGGGGAGATGGTTTTTGGGGACTACTCACCTTCTCAATGCAAATGCTGCTGGTACTCGTCACGGGTTTCATGCTGGCAAGCTCACCACCGGTCAAACGAATTCTGCAGAAAATTGCTAGCACTGCGAAAAGCCCTGGTGGCGCGATCATTTTAGTCACGCTCGTTTCGCTCGCGGCTAGTTGGATTAACTGGGGGTTTGGCTTGGTTGTTGGGGCGCTTTTTGCCAAAGAGCTCGCTCGTTTGGTACGAGTGGACTATCGGCTTCTGGTTGCCAGCGCTTACTCTGGGTTCGTGGTATGGCATGGCGGTCTTGCTGGTTCAATTCCGTTGACTATTGCTACTGAAGGCCACTTCTCCGCTGATCAAATCGGCGTTATCGGTACCGGCTCAACCATTTTTGCCTTCTTTAACCTTGCGATTGTTATTTGTCTGTTTATCGCCGTACCGCTGGTTAACCGCTTCATGCTGCCGGACGAAAAAGACAGCGTGTATGTGGATCCCAAACTGCTAAACGATGAACCCGAACAGCAAGGCCGTATTACCCGCCCAGCCGAAAAGCTCGAAAACAGTATGCCTCTCGCCCTGCTAGTGGGCGTTCCGGGGCTGTTGTTCCTGCTCGACCATTTTCTGCTCCGTAGTGGTGGCTTGAACCTGAACGTCGTTAATTTCCTGTTCCTATTCTTAGCTATTGTGCTGCATCGTACACCGCGCAACCTGCTCAACAGTTTGAACGAAGCCATAAAAGGCGGCGCTGGCATCGTCATTCAGTTCCCCTTCTACGCGGGTATTATGGCCATAATGGTGCAGTCGGGATTGGCTCAGAGCATGTCTGAGTGGTTAGTCTCTTTCGCCACCGCTACGTCGCTGCCATTCTGGTCCTTCCTAAGTGCCGGCATAGTGAACCTGTTCGTGCCTTCCGGCGGTGGCCAATGGGCTGTTCAAGCCCCAGTCATGCTACCTGCCGCAGAAGCGCTGGGTGCTGATATTCCACGTATTGCCATGGCAGTGGCCTGGGGCGATGCCTGGACCAACCTGCTGCAACCTTTCTGGGCTCTACCGGTACTGGCGATTGCGGGTTTGAAGGCCAAGGACATCATGGGCTTCTGCCTAGTTCAGCTATTGATTACCGGCATTATCATCTCTGTTGGCTTAGTCTGGTTCTAAGCTCTATACCTTTAAAGGCTCCTTTCACTATCATGCCCGCCCACTCATGGGCGGGCATTTTCAACTTATAAGGTTCTACCATGTCTGCAACATCGAACTCAGAAAATAGCGCCCTACCCGGCCAGCATGAACTCTCTATGACGGTTCTTATGACTCCCGATATGGCGAACTTCAGCGGGAAAGTACATGGTGGTGCTATTCTTAAAAAGCTCGATGAAGTGGCCTACGCTTGTGCCAGCCGCTACTCTGGTCATTATGTCGTCACGCTTTCCGTCGATCAGGTGCTGTTTAAACAGCCGATCCACGTCGGCGAGCTGGTAACCTTTCTTGCCAGCGTCAATCATGTGGGGCGCTCTTCTATGGAGATCGGGGTTAAGGTAGTGGCCGAAGATATACGTGAGAAGCTGATTCGTCACACCAATAGCTGTTATCTCACCATGGTGGCAGTAGATTCAGACGGCAAGCCGGCGTTAGTGCCACCGCTAGCGTTGGAAACGTCGCTACAGAAACTGAGATTCGAAAAAGCCGCGCTACGCAAAAAACTGCGTAAGCAGGCAGAGCAGGAAGAGTTGCTAACTCATAAAAACCACCATCAGCAGCACTCTTAACGCTAACCCACACCCCAGAGCAAGGAGCCCTCATGCCCGCCAGGGAGCGCTACCCACACCTACCTAAAACCGTTGAGTATGCGCATATCGGCTGGGATTTTTTTATTCTCGCCGCGGTTATCATCAACCTTAGCCTGTTACTGCTTGACTCGTTATTTCTGATTGGGCCGATTAACGACACCATTGCCAGCCTCACACCCGGCTTTCACGCTTTTTACGACACAGTGATCCACAGCCGTTTTATTACCATCGACTTATTTTTCGTGGGTATTTTTATAGCGGATGTGCTGCTGGGCTGGACGGTAGCAATTGCCGAGCGGCGCTATCACCGCTGGTTTTTCTACCCGTTTGTTAACTGGTACGACGTATTGGGCTGCATTCCCCTCAGCGGATTCCGCTTATTGCGCGTGCTGCGCGTGGTATCGCTATTAAACCGACTGCATCGGCTGCGCTTGATTGATGTGACCAGCTGGGACAGCTACCGCTTTTTTGCCAAGTATTACGACATCCTGCTAGAAGAGCTTTCCGACCGCATTGCACTGCGCTTACTAGGTAATGTACAAGAGCAAATTGTCGCTAGCGATTCACTAACAGAGCGGGTTATTGATCGCGTTATCCTACCTCGCAAGGCTCAGCTAATTCATGAAATTGCTCAGCGGTTAGAAACAACGGTGGGACAAGCCTATCAACAAAACCGCATCGCTATCATGGCGGCGATTGATGACTTAGTTAACCGAACACTGCGGGAAAGCCCAGAAATTCAAAAACTACACCGCCTTCCCATGGGGCACACGGCTTCAAACGCTATGCAGGCGTCACTTAGCGGAGTTGCCCAGCGGCTAGTGGATGAACTCGCTCAGGGCATTCACTCAACAGAGTTTCGTCAACTGGTTGAGCGTACAGCTGAAACGGGCTTCAACAGCTGGCTAACCGTGGATGAAACAAGCGCGCATGTCACCGAACAAGTGCTTTACGACATTCTCGAAATGCTCAAAGAGCAGGTACGCCATCAAGGATGGAAGGACCGTTATGAGTAGCTTTGTTACCAATAGCAAGGCTATTAATAGCCCTGCTATACGGTAACGGTCGCTAACGGCGGCTGAGCCAGGCACTGCTTAATTACGTTCAGTGCCTGGGTTAATGTCTGCCTGTCAGCAGCAGCGCCAATACAAATCCTAATGGCCTGGGGCGCTGGCGTACTTCCCACGCAAAAAGGCTCCGCACTTGAAACTTTAACGCCTTCCAGCTGCAAGCGTTCACACAGTTCGATGGCACGACTCCCTTCCGGCAGCGTAAGCCAAACATTGCTGCCGTTGTGACTTCGACCCAGCGTGTAATCGGAAAGCACCTCTGTCACTAGTTGCTGTCGCGCGGCCAGCTCCTCGGTTTGCCATGCAAGCAGCGAAGCTGCCTCGGGCTGAGCGATCCAATAACAGGCAATATCAATCATCAGCGGCGGCACCATCCAACTCTGCGCTCTTAACCCAGCAGCTAGGCGTTCAAGCAGCTTATCAGGCGTCCGCAAGACTCCGATACGCAGCCCACCCGCTAATACCTTTGCGGTACTGAAGACAAACAGCGTTCGCTCTGGTGCTAACTGATACAGCGGTGTGCCGCGCTGCTCAGCAGGCAAATACTGCACACCATCTTCCAGTAGCCAACTGTCATAGCGTCTGGCGAGCGCCACCAATTGCTCTCGCCGCGCCTCGCTGAGACAAGCCCCAGTAGGGTTATTCTGATCGGGTGTCACATAGATTAACCTGGGTGGCTGGCGGGCGCACTGGGCCTCCAGCGCCTCCATACACATCCCCGATTCGTCAAAGGCAATGCCGACCATTTTTAGGTGTGCTTGCTGGGCAGCGCTAATTGCACCTGGATAGGTCAAGGCATCGGTCGCCATCAGTTCACCAGGGCGCAGCAACGTACTCAGCACCAGACTAATGCCATGCTGCCCTCCCTGAGTAATCAGTAGCTCATCCGCATCCAGCGACATACCTAGCTGCGCTAGCCACCCTGCCAACCTCTCGCGGTGACCTTCGGCTCCCCTCGCATCAAGATAGGAAACTCCTCGTGTCACTGCAGAAGGTGATTCGCTCATAGCCTTTAATGCAGCACTGAACGCCTGCAAACGAAGCGGATGAGGCGGTGGCAAACTTAAGCTTAAATCAATGACATCGCTGTCATCACTCGGCTGCCACGCCATATCAAAAACGGTTCTTGGTTCAGATTGTTTGACGAAGGTTCCACTGCCTACTCGAGCGGTTACCCAGCCGTGGTGCTCTGCCTCAGCATACCCCCGAGTAACGGTGCCTACGGTTACCCCCAACGCATCCGCTAAGCGCCGCTGAGGTGGTAAACGTTCGCCTGGGGCAAGTTCGCCGGCCGAGATGGCTGCGCCAATGGACTGCGCAATCGCGCGATAGCGTGGCCCAGAAAAACACTCAAGTGATGGCACCCAAATTGTCATGGTGACAATAAAACCTTTGACGTAAATTTACCCGCCATTATGCTTACAAAAGCGATCAAAAAACAATTTAAACCACAAAATTGTATGGATACAAAATGAACAACGAATGGCTACTGCTTGGCCCGGCTGCGCTTTATATGATGTCGATGACGCTTACCCCTGGGCCAAACAATATTATGCTGACCGCCTCTGGGGCGAATTTTGGTTTTCGCAGAACCATGCCTCATATATGGGGCATTTTAGGCGGCTGTTTCCTGCTGTTTTCCGGTATCGCGCTGGGGCTAGGCGTATTGTTTGAACGCTTTCCTATGGTGCAAACGACACTCCGCTGGGTGGGTAGCGCCTATTTGTTGTATTTAGCTTGGAAGATAGCCACTGCGCCACCTCCGAATCTCAACGGAACTCAACACGGGGTGCCGTTAACCTTTTTCCAAGCCGCGATGTTTCAATTCGCCAACCCCAAAGCGTGGGTAATGGGGCTGGCGTTGATGGCAGGGTTTCTTCCCGAAAATGGCCAACCCGTGGTCAACGCACTAGTGTTAGCAGGTTTCGCGGAATTGGTCGCGCTGCCGTGCATTGCCCTGTGGGCAGCGTTTGGCAGCGCGATTGGGCAGTGGATCAAAAGTGATAAAGCATGGCGGTTATTTAATATCACCATGGGGCTGTTAACGGCCGCCTGTGTCGTACTGATCTTACGCTAGCCGCAGCGCAGCGCTTCAATCATGTCATTACTTTCAAGAAGAATATTTAAGCGATCTTCTCGGTAGTCCATGGTGGCGGCGCTGTTAGGCCTAAGCACGCGGACCTGCTTGGCACCGCTCTCACTTTGTAGCGTGGGCACATTGGCTTCATCAAAAGGAGAGCCGATAGCATACTGGACCGCGTCAGCATCGCATGTGGTGTTCGTCACGCTAGAAGTCTGACCTACAGTAGGTGGCGCTGGAGCGGAGACATTATCGGGTGAGCCTGCACATGCCACCAATAAGACCGAGACTGGCAATACTGACGCGAGTAATGCAGCTAAGCGGCTCACTTTCTTCTTCGCACAGCGTGTTGGGTGATTCATTATGGCGCTTCCTTGTGTTGGCAAATAACTACCCTGAATGCAAAACGGGCTAGACAACTATGCCTAACCCGCTCATTCACGCCAAGAAGCAGTGGAAATAAAGCGTATTAACTCGCCGCATCCTGAACCGCCTGGCCACCCTCTTGAACGTCTTGTCCTGCACCTGCAATGGTATTGCAGCCCGCTAGAGCGCCCGCCGTCATCAACAGAATAAAGCTAATACCTAATAGTTTTTTCATCTGTGTTCTCCTTAACAAATCATTCAACATCGGGAAGCTCCGACGGCAGCCTTGCCGTATGGGAGTGCTTTCAGAGTAACAGATTTTAATAATTTCGCCTGTTTTGACCTCCCCTTCCCAAGCCCTTGGCAAGTCCTTGGGTAAGGAGCAAGGTGTATCCGCAGCTGCTATGATAATTTTCATTATCTAAAGGAGCACTTACTTGAAAACGTTTGAACTTGACCCACGGCTAGAAGCGGATACCTTACCACTCGCCGACCTTCCCCTGTGTCGTGCGCTGCTAATGAACGATGCACGCTACCCTTGGGTAGTTCTGGTACCAAGGCGTGGCTCGGTCAGCGAAGTGTTTGAACTAAGCCAGGATGAACAAGCCCAGCTGTGGCGTGAAACGATCGCGTTAGGAACGGCAATGAAGGAGCTATTTCACGGTGATAAGCTCAATATTGCCACCTTAGGTAATGTGGTCAGCCAGCTGCATATTCATTTGGTGGTGCGCTATACAGATGATGCCAGTTGGCCAGCGCCGGTATGGGGAAATGGTAGCCCAGAGCCTTATGAGCTACCCCTTCAGGGCAATCGCCGCGAACAGCTGCTGGCCCAAATTGAAGGATTAAAGCTTTAGCTTAATTCCCCAGCAAAGAGCCCTGTCTGGATGGTGGCTCACTAAGTAATGGACCACTGGCAGGCTGGGCGGCGCCAGCCATAGAAAGTGATACGCCTAGTGCAACAATGAGAGCACCGCCGGCAAGCGCCGCCCAACCAGCCGCTTTCTCGACCACCTGTCGGCTGCTCTGTTGCTGCAACCGCTTAGCCGCCCAGCCCCGAGCCACAATGCTTGCCAGCGCCAGCACAGAAACGGTAATACCGGTACCAAGCGACATGGCAAGCACCGAAGCGACACCGACGTAAAACTGCCCAAGCAGGCTAGCAGCCCCCAGCATAAGCACTGCCCCAGTGCACGGACGCATTCCAATCGCACCAACGGTCATCAGCGCTGTGCGCCAGTCGAGCGCTTGTTGAGGCTCGATATGATGAGCCCCACCGCAGCAGTGGGAATGATCATGGCTGTGACTGTGACCAGCAGCATCACCAGCGTGGACTGAGTAAGCTTGACGCAATTGTTTTATCGCCCGCCAGCATAACCAACCACCTAACAGTGCCACTAATATAAAGCTGGCTTGCTCTACCCAAACCACACTGCCCATCGCCTGACGGGTCACCCAGCCTAGCCCATGTACGAGCACTGCCACCATGGCAATCGCCGTCCCCCCCTGCAGCAGAGCTGCCGCAAAAGAGAGCCCCAAAGCGCGACGGGTGGCACCACCGTGAGACGCTAAGTACGTCGCTAATACCGCTTTGCCATGCCCAGGCCCCGCAGCATGAAAAACGCCATAAGCAAAACTTACCCCTAGCAGCGTTAGCCAAGTGTTGGTAGAAGGCGTACGAGAGAGTTCGGTAATAGCAAGCGTCAGGGTGCGATGTAAATCTCGCTGCCAAGCCAGCAATTGAAGGCTTACCCCCTGCAAATTAGCCTGTACGATGAAGACCAACAGCAGCGCCCCCGACACGGTAAGCGCTCCCCATAACAGTTGTTGCCGCGTTAAAGGCATTGCCCCTCCGCCGGAAAGTTATAAAGTAACACTTTATACACGACCTTCCAGGTTTTCCGCTAGTCGCATTCAATCCGCCCCGTTTCTGCAAAATGGCGGCCCAATCCTGACTCTCCCGTTTCATCCACATCTAACAGCGCTGCTTGCATAACGAGCTCGGGATCAGGGTCAGCAGGTAGCACGCTTAAACGGCAGTCGGGCTCACCATAGAGAATCAGCGCCTGCTCAGAGGGTGCCCCGTCCTCTTCTTCGTGCACCACTTCGATATAGTAGGTTGGGTCAAAGACCTGATACTCCAGCATTCGCCCGGCCAATGGCTGAGGCGTTGCTAACGGCAGAATAAACATAAAGGTTAAGCGACCATCACGCTCCAACGCCGTGTATTCAGACACCTCACCCAGCACTTGCGGCTCGCCATTCACACGAACCTCCGTAAAGTAGTGCTGCTGCGACAGGTTATTACGGATGTCGCTGCCTAGCTGGTCAAGTCCCTCTTGCAAGTTGCTGCCTTGAACCTGCTGTAACTCTTCGAACACCACCAAACTGTAAAAGGGATCCATTCGCCATGTTTGATGAAGCCCTGTTGCGATCCCCTCATCGTTTGTTATCACCCTCACGCTGAGATCAATCCAACCATGGGGGTGGGCCAACACAAGGCTACTGTTTAGCGTGCTACAAACGCCTATTACCAGCACTACCCAGCAACTGCGGAGTTTATTCAGTGAGCTACCTAGCGGGAGGAATACGCCTGTCACGGCAACTCTCCTAATTTATGTTGCAGCTCAACCAGCCAGGGATCTAATACATACGGTGGCAGCGGCTGATTCCCACGTAACGCCGACAGGCTGACACGGCTGCCACCAGGTACCTCACTTACCTGCAGTTGCAAGCGATACTCTGGCCAGCGGGCTAACGTTGCATCTGCGCGCCCTAGCGCTAAATCAGCGTGCCGAACGACATAGCCTTGCTCCATCATTAACTCAATGGCTTCGCGGAACGCTTGCTCTGGGGAAGCGCTGTAACGTAGTTCTCGCGGCTCTAGTGGCTGCGTAGAGGCACAGCCTGCCAGCATAATAATCATGAGTACTGCGGTGGCCGTTAAAAAGTGCTTACGTAGTGATTTCATAACGCCCTCGGGGTAGCTACCGTTTGCTCAAACGCAGTTTGAAAACGTTGACAAAAATCATCATTGCTAGCGCTGTAAGATTCACGCAGATCCCCTAAGTGGTCAAAGCGCCGAATATCTCGGGAAAGCCGAATATGCCCATCGCGTGCCAGTAGCGATACTCGCTCTACTTCGACAGGTTGATGGTGGAAACCGCCTCCAAATCCACTACCAATCCCCAGACCAATGCTGGAACCACCACGCCCCAAACCAAAACCACCAAAGACCCGCATGCTTCGCCCATACCCAAAGTCGTTATCATAAGGGTCGTAGTAGCCAATCAAATCTCGCTGTCGACTAGCGGTCACCAAGCCTAAATCGGTGTCGGTAGCTTCAAGCTCAAACCCCCATGCTTCCAATACGTCAATACTTTGCGTCACCACCTCCAATGGCGGTGCGGTTTGGCCAGACGGCCCAGTGGGAAAGTAGCAGGCTGCAGAAGGCGCTGGCTCCGCTTGAGGAAGACGCTCTGGCACTGCTTGGCAGCCTGTCAGTATCAACAAGCACGTCATGCTAATCGGTAGTATTGCCTTCATGAGTGATCCTCTCGCCTCAGATGCGGCTGGTGTGTCATCGAACGCCGCGCTAAGCTCGCCAGCAGCCATTCATTAAGATAAATGATAAAAAATCACGATAAACAATTATGACAACACGTTAGGGAGGTTGTGCGATGAATGTTCTGCTTTGCCCCGATAGTTTTAAAGATGCACTTAGCGCTGAACAAGCAGCAAGCGCCATGGCCGATGGTATTCAACGGGCTGCGCCAACCGCCACGATCCACCTTTGCCCGCTTGCTGATGGCGGCGAAGGCAGCTTGGATGCGCTTATAGCTGCCACCCATGCCGAGCGACGTCAACTAACGGTACAAGATGCCTTGGGGCGGCCGCGTCAAGCATCCTGGGGTTGGCTTAGCGAGCAGCGTACCGCGTTTATCGAACTAGCAGAAGCCAGTGGGCTGCAGCATCTATCCCCTCATCAACGTAATGCCCTGCATACCACCACTTACGGGGTCGGAGAGTTATTTCATGCGGCGCTTGATGCTGGCGCCACGAAGGCGCTGCTTTTTTTAGGTGGCAGTGCCACCAACGATGCAGGCGCAGGCATGCTCCAAGCACTGGGAGCCAAGTTATTAGATAAGCACGGCGACTCGCTTCCCCCCGGTGGCGCAGCACTCCAGCAGCTTGCAACGTTAGACCTTTCCACGCTTGACCCTCGTTTAAACAGCTTAGAAGTTGAAGCCGCCGTGGATGTAGATAACCCGCTGCTAGGATCACGTGGGGCGAGCGCTGTCTTTGGCCCGCAAAAAGGCGCATCACCTGACGATGTCGCCACGCTTGATCGCGCGATTGGCCATTTTGCCGAACTAAGCGCCCAGGTACTGGGTCGCGATGAAAAAGAATTAGCCGGCGCGGGGGCTGCGGGTGGTATGGGATTTGCCGCTCGCTGCTTTCTGAACGCCACCCTCACGCCCGGCATTGAGATAATGATGCAGCAAACTAAGCTACCCAGCCTGCTTCCTAACATTGACCTAGTGATTACCGGAGAAGGTCGCTTAGATGGTCAAAGCCTTTCGGGTAAAACGCCTATTGGCGTTGCCCGTACCGCTAAACGCCACGGCAAGCCGGTCATCGTACTGGCCGGTAGCCTGGGTGAAGGGTGGCAAGCCTGCCGAGGAGAAGGCGTTACCGCTGCGTTTGCCCTTGCCGACGGCCCGATGACACTTGAAGATGCTTTACCACGCACCGCTGAGCTACTCGCTGACCGCTGTGAGAGCATTGCAAGGCTTTGGCTCGCTCGATAAATGGGTCAGCCAGCCAACGCGTAAAAACACGCCCCCTTGAAAAACACGCTAGGCGCCTACATCTCTTTTATTAGGCACACATTCGACGACATATCAGACCTGTACTATGTTGCGTAAGCGATGAGTCAGCCGCCGCCAGCTCACCGCCAAGGTAATGTTATGACGCTATTGCCGCGATGCAAAAAACTTGTTTTGCAACGCTCGCTAAGCGTCTTAAGCTAAATCAAACGATTTGATGACCGTACTGTTTTCAGAGCGGTTACAACCATGGAGGAGCACTACATGAGTGATACAAATAGCATTGGCTTACACGAAGGCAGCGCAAGCCAACTCGCTGAGAAACTTAATCACCTGCTGGCCAATTATCAGATTTTCTATATGAACGTTCGTGGCTACCACTGGAACGTACGAGGTAGCGACTTCTTTGAGCTACACGCGAAATTTGAAGAGTTTTATACCGACTTGCTTACCAAAGTAGATGAAGTGGCAGAACGTATTTTGACGTTAGGCCACAAGCCTATTCATGCGTATAGCGACTATGTAAAAATTTCGCGTATTGAAGAAGATAAAGACGTTCATGATGGTCAAACCTGCGTGAAAGGCGTACTCACCGGTTATCAAACACTGATTGAATTACAGCGGGAATTGCTGGCAATTGCGTCGGACGCTGACGATGAAGGCACCGCTGCACAAGCCGGTGACTATATTCGCGAGCAGGAAAAAACCGTATGGATGCTCAACGCTTACTTGAGCAAATAACACGATGTTTACCTCGCTGATGGCTAACGTAGACAGGGGGTAGGCACTAACCAAAACGGCACCCTATACGGGTGCCGTTTTTTATGGCGATTTGTCTAGCGAGAGTTCGCCAAGGTTTCAATGAAATCGCGTAGCATCTCCCAGAACTCCGCCACCGAGGCAATTTCCACTCGTTCGGCTGGCGAATGCGCACCGCGAATCAGCGGGCCAAACGAAATCATGTCTAGCTGTGGGTATTTACTTCCCAGGATGCCGCATTCAAGGCCGGCATGAATCACCTTGACCTCGGGTTCACGGCCCATTAATGCAGCATGCCGAGCATTAAAGGTAGCAAGCAAGGGGCTTTGTGGATTAGGCACCCAGCCTGGATAGCCATTTTCCACTTTTACCCTAGCGCCCATCAGGCCAAACAGCGCCTGAAAACGTCCCGCCATCGCGTCAGTGGCACTGTCATGCAGTGAACGCACCAGTGCACAAAGGTGGAAACGTCCGTTTTCCACGCTTAATACACCTAAATTGTTCGAGGTTTCCACTACCCCCGGCACATCAGCACTCATGCGTTCGACTCCACAGGGGGCCGCGTGCAGCGCAGCCAGCAGCATCGCACTGGCGTCCCGCGTTAGTGGTTCAGCGTCAGCCCGCTCCACACGCTCAGCAGTAAGCGCCATATTGCTATCGCCACTGCCCAATTCAGCTTTTAGCGTATCAGCAAGCGTTTCCACCATCGCCAACGCGGCGTCAAGCTCATCAGTAGGCAGGGCAATTTGCGCAAACGCCTCGCGGGGGATGGCATTACGTAGTGTGCCGCCATGGTAATTAATCAGCCGCGCACCAAAGGCTTCCAATGCCCACAGCACGCGGACTAGCAAGCGGTTCGCGTTGCCCAGGGGTTTATCAATATCCATCCCCGAGTGGCCGCCTTTTAGCCCCGTCAGCGCCAGCGAAACCACCTGCTCATTGTCTTGCAGCGCCGTGCTGGGGAGCTGCGCATTCACTACTACGTCAGCGCCTCCCGCACAGCCGATATAAACTTGGCCGCGATCTTCACTGTCTAAATTGAGCAGCAATGACCCTTCCAGCCAATTTTCAGCAAGATTGAGCGCGCCCCCCATAGAGGTCTCTTCCTCTAGCGTAAACAGTGCTTCTAACGGGCCATGCGTAAGCGCAGGGTCTTCCAATACGGCCAGAATAGCGGCGACACCAAGGCCATTATCAGCACCTAGTGTGGTGCCATCAGCAAATAGCCAGCCGTCTTTTTCATACGTCTGAATAGGGTCGCGGGTAAAATCGTGGTCATGGCCTGCGTTAGCTTGCGCCACCATATCTAGATGGCCCTGCAGCACGATGCCTGGCGCGCTTTCACAGCCGGGCGTGGCTGGCTTGCAAATGCGCAAGTTGCCAAACTCATCACGGTCGTGGGGTAGCCCCTGGGAATCTGCCCAGGCCTCCAGCGTCGCCACCAGCGCGGCCTCATGACCAGAGGGACGCGGCGTATTACATAGTGTGCGAAAGTGCTGCCACACTAAACGTGGCTCGAGGGCTTCTAGATGTACGTTCATGGAAACTCTTCATTATCGATAACCAGTTTACTTTACCCCTCCGGGCTACTGGGGAAAAGCGTGCGCTGTTCAATAATTTGTTGAGTCGCGCGACGAATCAGCCGCACTGACTCACCGTGTGCCTTTGCTAACGGCTGGTTTTGGAAGGCCCAGGTAATCAACTGCTGGTGGGCTATTTGCGCCTCTTGCCCTAACGGCCAATGGCTAGCCTCTCTGGCCAGCGCCTGAAGCGACGTCCTTGCCAAGGCAGGGTCGCGGTGCGCATACGCCACATCGTCCACCGCCTGAATCTCAGCGTTGCTAAGCGGCAAACGAGGCAAGGACGGCAACAGTAACGCGACGATCGGCGCGGGCAGTGTCGCTAGCTCAAAGGCCAATAGCGTTATCAATGAGGCCGCAAAGGTATCACGCAGCGTCGTCAGCACTGCGTGCCCTTCGCTGGTCAGCGCGCGCGCCACCATAATCGCGTACTCGCCGGTAGCCGTTTCTCGAGAGATGCCTAAACGAACAGGCGCAAACCCGAGCGCCAGCCAAAAACGCAGCAACGATGCTTCGGCACCAAAGGTAGCCCCGTAAAGCGCGATACCCTGCTGACGAGCGTTAGCTATATCCTCTTCTAACAACCGGCGCCCTAACCCTTCACGCCGCCGCTCTGGATGAGCAGCAATGCGAGCTACTCGCCGCCAGCGAGAGGTTAACGCCTCACGACTGCCACTGTGAGCCGCCAACGACTGGGCCAGTAGATGGCCTTGAGGGCGTCGCTCACCACGAGCCACTTGCTCAGCAAGTGCGGCATTAAAGCCACCCTCTTCACGGGTCACCAAAACGGCCTGCGGCTCTTTTGATGCGATGATTGTGCGAATGGCGGTACCAGGACCATCTAATAGTTGGCGCAAGTCACTAGGCGTGGTGCGATAGTGGGACTGCACCAGCAAGCCAAACAATTTCGCTAACAACTCACGCTGCTTGGCTAACTGCGTCTGAGTCAACACCATAGAGGCAGCCTGACAATGAGTACTGGCGTGTGCCTCAGGCAACTGAGCCTCAGGTAGCGGAGCATTGAGCAGCAGCAACGCTTGGATAGTCGCTTCTAAAGGATCTCCCACTGACCAGCGAACAGGGGTATCTAACGGTAACTCTCGCCATTGAGGAGCTGTTCGATTGAGCACCTCGCGAAAACGTAGTGCAAAACCGCGCCCTGACCCTTCATAGCCATGCACAGTAGTTGCAAACGCGATACGTGGAAATGCAGCAAGCCAGTGAGCTAACATTGCCGCAGGAATGGCCGCTGCCTCGTCGACGAGTAAATAGCTGCCGCTACCGCCGAGTCTTGCCTGATCAACCTGTTCGTTAAGCGCATCAGGCGCAAGGAAACACAGCGAGCTACCGCTCGGCAGTTCAAACCGCGCTGAGCTGAGGCGTTGACCTTCCGGACATAGCGCTACTACGCGCGCAAACAAGCTTTCCACTGAACTGAGTCGAGGTGCAGTCACCACCAGTTGCGTCACGCTTTTTTGTAGCAGGCGAGCGCAAGCAATCCCCAATGCAGCGCTTTTACCCCGCCCACGATCCGCGGTAATAACCAATGGCCGGCGACGCTTTAGTTTTACTAGCGCATTCACTGCACGAGCCTGATCAGCCGTCAAACAGTCTGCGTCGTCAAACGGAGCCGCACGCGAGTCTCGAATAGACAGCCTGGGCAGCATGAGGCTACCGTCTACCTCCCAGCGAACAATAGTGCTCTCACCCGTCAGCTGAAACGCTAACCGTTTAAGGTAATGAGCGCTCAGCGAATCCCAACGCCACGGATAATCGGCAAAGCGGGCATAATCAGGATCAGGCTGTTCACCCCAGTTGCTGGGCGTAATAATCACCAATAACCCACCAGCACTCACGGTACCCGCTAATGCGCCTAGCGCATCTGGATCTAATCCTTGGCTACCACTAGCGTCTAGGACGATTAGCTGATGCTCCGCACCTAGCCGTGTGCGAGCTTTACTGGCTGGTAAACATGGCGCCACTGGCGTTTCATGCTCAGCGCCCACCCACAGCGGTGCCTGCCACATTTGCTCTTCCCACAACAGTTGCGCCTGCTGGCGGGCCTTATCAGGCGACCCATATAGCCATACCAGCGCCCGCCAACGACGGCGCTGCAAGCGGGTGGCATGATGAACCAAGGCTGATGCTTGCTTAATGACAGCGTTGGGTTTGTCAACGCGACAGCCTGCTCGCATAGCAACTCCTGAGATTGTCTTTTATTTACAACTTTGGTTGTAGATCAGCGTAATTTTCAACGCTCTTAGAGCTAACCATAAGGTTAAGAAAGTTACTAAAAAATATACAAATAATTGTTTTTAATGATCTAAATTTTTCAAAGAAACATCTTATACGACGTTAAATTCCTTGAGTTACTGATATTGCGCTGCAGCGGGGGGAGTGTGCTAGCTTAGCGATGCAGCCTTGCGGCGTTTACCTTACGTAAACGTAAGCCATACTCGCTGTACTTTCCTGCTTTCAGGTAATAAACACTAATAACGCCAACCGCCAAAGTACCAGGAAACATACAATGAAAAAGATGACTAAATTCGCACTAACCAGCCTCGCCGCTGGTGTCGCTTTCGCCGCGCTTACCTCCACGGCTCAAGCGCAAGAGCAGTGGACAATGACCACTACCTGGCCCGAAAACCTTGACCTGATTAAGATTGATCAGCACTGGGCAGAGCTTGTAAACCAACTTGCAGGTGACGAAGTACAAATTAACTTCCGTGCAGGCGGCACGCTAATGCCTGGCACTGAAGTGTTCGACGCTACAGAAACCGGCGCTATCCAAGCTTCTGGCGATTGGCCAGGCTACTGGGCAGGCTTGAACCCAGCGTTCTCTCCTCTGGCCACCACTACCAGCCTGTTTAACGGCGTGGATTACTTGAACTGGATTCAACAGTGGGGCGGCTTTGAGCTCTATCAAGAAATTTATGGCCAGTACAACATGGTGTATTTGCCCTACGGCATTACCAACAACGAATCTGGTTTCATGGGCCGCACCCCGATTGAGAGCATCGCAGATCTTGAAGGCAAGCGTTTGCGCCTATCGGGACGCGACCAGGGCCGAGTACTCGAAGAGTTAGGCGGTTCACAGGTCACTCTGGCCGGTGGTGAAGTGTATCAAGCGATTGAACGCGGCGTAATTGATGCAGGTGAGTTCTCGACTCCAGGCGTTGATTTTAACGCTGGTTTTGCTGAAGTTGCTGAATACTGGGCAACACCTGGCTGGCACCAGTCGGCAAGCGTTTTCGGCGTTATGATTAACAAAGACGCTTGGGATGCCCTGTCTGAAGAAACCCAGGCTAAGCTTAAAACAGCTGCTGAAGCCACCATGGCTTGGTCACTTTCCTGGTCGGAGCGTGAATCTACCGAAGCAACCCAGAAGTTTATTGATGCGGGCGTCACCATTAACCAGTTCTCAGAGGAAGACTTGGCGCGCATCCAGGAAATTACCAACGATGTCATTGTACGTGGCGCTTGTGAAAATTCCGACCACGCCAAGGTCTATCACTCCATGATTACTTATCTACAAGAGTACGCTGCATGGCGTGATGTTACTGCGCCATTCAACATGAGCCGCACGATGGATAACCTACCCTCATTGGAAGAGATCGAAGCCTGCCTATAAGGCGTTTAAGTGCCGCCCCTGCGCTGCTGGGGCGGTTATTGCTTAGCTGCGGAGACCTTCCATGAACGCGATTGCCAAGGCGATCGATGCAATTAACGAGCTGCTGGGCCGCATCATTGCACCGTTAATTGCCATCATTACTCTAATAGTGCTTTACGACATTGTGTCGCGCTTCTTCTTTGGCCGCCCTAGCGACTGGGCGTTTGATGTCACCAAAATGCTGTTCGGCGCCCACTTTATGCTGATGGCCGCCTATGGATTGCGCCACCATGCCCACGTGGAAGTCGACGTTATTAAACGCCTGCTATCACGCAAAAAGCAGGCCGTACTAGACCTGCTCGGCTACTTGATATTCTTTGTGCCCTTCATCTGGCTGTTATTGACCTACGGCTGGCGTTTTTTCGAGCGCTCGTTCAGTCGTGGCGAAACTACCTACGGAATGGTCTCAATCCCGGTGTATCCGGTGAAAGGCGTTATCGTAGTCGCTGCTGTGCTTATTTTGTTGCAGGCGATTGCTATCGTTCTGCGCGCCATTATGCAGCTGCGTGAGGAGACGTCCGCATGAGTGCAGAACTACTGACGCTGGTGATGTTTGGTGGTCTTTTAGTTGGCCTGTTTATGGGTCATCCGCTTGCTTTTGTATTGGGTGGCATGGCGGTCATCGGTGCTTATTTAGGGCCGGGCATTAATACCCTGGGTATCATCATTAACAACGTCTATGGCAACGCTATGGACAACTATGTACTAGTGGCGATACCACTGTTTATTCTAATGGCGCGCTTTCTTAATGACTCAGGCGTCACCGAAAAAATGTTTGATGCCATGCGCTTGCTGCTGGCGAACCTTCGCGGTGGATTAGCGCTTACCGTGGTGGTTGTATCTGTCTTACTTGCAGCTACCACTGGCATTGTCGGCGCGTCGATCGCCGTTATGGGCATGATTGCCTTAGTGCCAATGCTCAAGTATGGCTATAACAAAGAGCTGAGTGCTGGCGTCATCATGGCTAGCGGCTGTCTGGGCATTTTGATTCCCCCCAGCATTATGCTGATTTTGATGGCTAGCTACTCGCCTGTCTCAGTGGGCGCACTCTTTGCTGGCGCGTTAGTACCCGGCCTGATACTGGGGGTGATGTATGCCCTGTACGTGCTGGTAATCTGCTGGCTCAAACCTAGCTACGGACCTAAAGTACCTGCAGAAGAGCGCGCTGAAGTCAGCACAAAACAGCTACTGATCATGCTGGGCAAGTATGTTGTCCCGCCAATGTCGTTAATTCTCGGCGTACTGGGGGCACTGTTTACCGGTGTGGCGACGGCGACTGAGGCATCCGCCATTGGTGTTTTTATCGCTTTCCTACTGTTTTTAATCTTCGGCGACCGAAAGCTATCAACCTGTTACAACACGCTGATTGAAGCTGGCAAAACCACAACGATGGTGATGTTAGTGCTCGTCGGGGCCACGGCGTTCACTGGGGTATTCTCGATTGGTGGCGGGATGACCGTGATCAGTGATTTTGTACTGGCCATGCCGGGTGGCACCGTTGGTGCCCTGCTATTAATGCTGTTCCTGGTATTCATTCTCGGCATGTTCCTTGATTGGACTGGCATTGTGTTGCTTAGCTTCCCTATCATGCTGCCAATCATTTCGCAGATGGGCGTGGATGTACTGTGGTTCGTCGTCATGGTGGCGGTAGTGTTACAAACCTCCTTCTTAACGCCGCCCTTTGGTTATGCGCTGTTCTATTTGAAAGGGGTGGCTCCACCAGGGGTCGAAATCGTCGACTTATATAAAGCCGTCGTGCCATTTGTGGCCATCATCCTTTTCGCCTGCATACTAATGGCTATTTTCCCTAGTTTGATTACGGGACTACCTAGTGTGCTGGTGGGCTACCAGTGATACCAAGCTACTAATGCAAAACGCACAACTTCCCCCCGCCTTGCGGGGGGATTTTTTTGATAGCCACAATGTTGGCTGCAGTAGCCTAACGCAAGTGATACTATTTGCAGCCGCTATTTTTTCGCATTGACGAGCCAAGCTGCCCCTCATCCAAGGAGACAACGACGTGTCTACGCCAGCTCGCCGCTCACCATCGGCCCTGCTTTCAGGTTTTGCGTCACGCATTTCACTATCGCTCAACCCTTGGTCAATCGCGCTTTTTTTGATCGCCCTTGTTGTCGCACTGCCTATTATTGTGGTCCTAAGCCATATTTTTGTGCCGACAGAAGGCGTTTGGCAGCACCTTGCAAGCACCGTATTACCACGCTACCTCTCTAATACGTTCTGGCTGGTGCTATGGGTTGGCATTGGCACTCTGATTACAGGCGCCGGGACTGCGTGGCTGGTGGTGATGTGCCGTTTCCCAGGCAAGCGCATATTTGAATGGGCGCTGCTGTTACCCCTGGCGGTACCAACGTATGTCATTGCCTACGCCTATACAGACTTTTTCCAAGTAGCAGGACCGCTACAAAGCTTGTTGCGTGAATGGTTTGACTGGCGAGTGGGCGATTACTATTTCCCCAATGTGCGCTCACTAGGCGGCGCGGCAACCCTGATTACCTTTGTGCTTTACCCGTATGTGTATCTGTTAGCTAGAGCTTCTTTTCTTGAGCAGTCGGTATGTGTATTAGATGTAGGCCGCACTCTGGGGCGTGGCCCCTGGCGCTTGTTTGCCAGCGTGGCGTTGCCCCTCGCCCGCCCGGCATTAGTAGGCGGCGTTTCACTGGTACTGATGGAGACGCTTAACGAATTTGGCGCGGTGCAGTTTTTTGGAGTAGATACGTTTACCACGGGGATCTATCGCACATGGTTTGGCTTAGGTGAACCTGTAGCTGCCGCTCAGCTAGCCGCTTGCCTGCTGACCTTCGTCATTGTATTGGTTCTTCTAGAGCGCTATTCGCGGGGTAAACGGCGCTACTTCCATACAACCAACCGCTATCAGCAACTACCGGAATATCAGTTGCGTGGCTGGCATGCACTCGGGGCTACCCTGGCGTGTTTGCTGCCCATTATTATCGGCTTTTTATTGCCCAGCGGTATTTTGCTCAATATGGCCATTAAAACGGGCGATAGCTTGTTCGGCACACGGTTTATTGGCTTTGCTATGAATAGCCTGAGCCTCGCGACCGTTGCCGCATTGATTGCGGTAGGGTTAGCCGTACTCCTGAGCTACGGGGTTAGGCTCAACAATTCACCAAGCGCACGATTTTTCACACGTATCGCCGCAATGGGCTATGCCATTCCTGGCTCGGTGGTTGCCGTAGGCATCCTGATTCCGTTTGCTTGGCTGGATAACTCGCTGAACATGTGGCTTCACGAACACTACGGAAAAATCATTGGTCTAGTGTTTAGCGGCTCAGCATTTATTTTGATTTACGCTTATGTAGTACGCTTTTTGGCCGTCTCGTTTAACGCGGTAGAAGCGAGCCTTGGCAAAGTAACCCCCAGCATGGATGCCGCATCCCGCACCTTGGGCCAAACCGCTGGCGGCACGCTACGCCATATTCATACGCCGCTGATGCGTAGCAGTCTTCTAGCAGCCGGGATTCTGGTATTTGTCGATGTGATGAAAGAGTTACCTGCCACGATCATCTTGCGCCCCTTCAACTTTGACACGCTGGCAGTACGCGCTCACAGCCTCGCCTCAGATGAACGCTTAGCTGAAGCTTCAACAGCCTCTCTGACCATTGTGGTAGTGGGCATCTTACCGGTGATTTTACTCAGCTTGGCAATGCGCCGGGCGCGCCCTGGTAGCCAAGCTGAGTAGTAGACGCGAGCAAGCGCTGAACAACGAAAATTAACGCGGAAAGATAAATACCTGGGAGTGATCCAAGTCGATATCAATCGGCTGGCCCTCCTGGGGTAAAAACACGCCTGGCACACGGGCGTGAAGGTGGGCTTCCTGACCATCTTCTCCATGCGCACATAAGTGAATAAGGCTGGAACGCCCTAGCAGCTTAGCCATGACCACATGGCTGTGGCTATGCGATTCTACGGGCAAGTCACGCTCTTTGATACGCAGTGCTTCGGGGCGAATCATCACCTGAACGTTACTGCCTTCTGGCAACCAGCTGGCATCTACCGGCCCAACTGGCGTAGCGACAAAGCCCCCTTTAACAATGCCGCTTAACTCATTCACCTCGCCAAAAAACGTCACCACAAAGGGAGCCACTGGCGCGCAATAAAGCTCACGGGGGGTGCCAGTCTGCACGATTTCGCCATCCCGCATTAGCGCGATACGGTCTGCCATAAACATGGCTTCTTCAGGGTCGTGGGTCACTAGCAGGGTCGCTGAGCCGAGTTTTTTCAACACGTGCAGCGTATCGTCTCGGATGCGATCACGTAGCCGCGCATCCAGGCTAGAAAAGGGTTCATCCAGTAACATTAATTTAGGCGTGGGCGCCAGCGCTCGCGCCAGCGCAACGCGCTGCTGCTGCCCACCTGACAACATATGCGGATAGCTCTCGGCGTAGTCGGCCATGCCGAGTTGAGCCAGCAGTTCCAGCGCACGCTCTCGGCGCTGGCTAGAGGGCAAATTTTTCAGACCGAAGGTAACATTTTCCAGCACGCTAAGGTGTGGGAACAAGGCTGAGTCTTGGAAAGCAAGCCCAACATTGCGCTTTTCCGGTGGCACATGACGCTTACCGGGTGCCGCAATGGATAAACCATCAAGACTAACCGAGCCTTCCTGCACGACCTCTAAGCCCGCAGCAATCCGAAGCAGTGTGGTTTTGCCGCAACCAGAAGGGCCCAGTAAACACACAACCTCGCCTGGAGCGATATCAAGATCAATGCCTTTCACCACTTTATTAGCCGCAAACGTGTGCTGAATACCACGAAGCGACAGTGCTGATGCAGGCGCCGACACATCGGAAAGTGACACAGTTGCCGTCATTATTTCACCATTGTCTCGTCCACCCGCGACATGATAAACGCATGCCGCTGCGAACACGGTTGAAAGTTATTTGCATTCTATTTTCTATTGAGTAGAGATGCACGTTTCTTGCCAAACAGCAGATGCGTTTCATTAGCATTTAACTTGACGTCAACCAAGAGAAGCGTTTCAATACGTCACGTCGCTAATGCAACTTATTATCATAAACATTCAGGGTATTTGTTATGAAAAAAGCACGTCTTACGGCTACCGTAGCTGCCATCATGGGAGGTTCTGCTTTTGCAGGTAGCGCGCTCGCTAACGAGGTCAACATTTACTCCGCCCGCCATTACGACTCTGATGAGATTCTCTACAAAGCGTTCACTGAAGAGACCGGCATCGAAGTTAATGTACTGGAAGGCGACTCCGACCAGTTGATGGAGCGCATGCAGCGTGAAGGCATTGCTAGCCCTGCTGACGTAATGCTTACCGTTGATGCAGGCCGCCTATGGCGCGCCGAGCAAGACGGCCTTTTTCAAAGCGTAGACTCTGACGTGCTTAACGAGCGCCTGCCAGAATCAATGCGCCACCCTGACGGCCTGTGGTTTGGCTTTAGCCAGCGCGCACGGGTTATTTTCTACAACCGTGAGAACTTTGACCCCAGCCAAATCACCTCCTATGAAGACCTGGCCGATCCGCAGTTTGAAGGCCAAGTATGCATTCGCTCTTCCAACAACATTTACAACCAGTCGCTACTCGCCTCACTGATTGAGCATCACGGTGAAGAAGGCGCGGAAGAGTGGGCTCAAGGTGTTGTGAATAATATGGCGCGCGCCCCAGAAGGCGGTGATACCGATCAGATTCTTGGCGTTGCGAGTGGTGAGTGCGACTTAGCAGTTGCGAACCACTACTACTACGTTCGTTTACTGCATTCCGATGAAGATGCCGACCGCGAAGCCGCGCGCAAAGTGGGGATGATTTTCCCCAACCAGGATGATCGTGGCACCCACGTTAACGTTGGCGGCGCTGGCTTAGTGGCTAACGCGCAAAACCCAGAAAACGGCATTCGCTTCCTGGAGTTCTTAGCCTCTGACGAAGCTCAGGAAGTACTGGCTGACCGTAACTACGAGTTCCCCGTCGTGGAAGGCATCAAGAAAAACCCGGTGCTTGAATCTTGGGGTGATTTCGCCAAAGACGATATCAACATCAGCATCCTGGGTGAAAATAACCCAGAAGCGATTCGTATTTTCGATCGCGTAAGCTGGCGTTAAGCTCTGCGGCTCTTAGGACTCATGAGCCGCAAGCATAACTAAAAAAACACCTGCAGCTCAGCTGCAGGTGTTTTTTATTGGGCTGTCGGTCACGACCCCGTAACGTCATTTAAGCCTTACTTAGCCTAGAGGCCTTAGCCTAGCGGGCTTCATGCTAGTGGTTAATACTAGTGGGCTTCATCCCAGTTGGCGCCGCTTTCGGCTTCAACAATCAGCGGCACGCTAAGCGTGGCAGCGGCTTGCATACGCGCCTGAACTTGCTCAATAAACGCCTCAACTTGCCCTTCGGCCACCTCAAACACTAGCTCATCGTGCACCTGCATAACCATGAGGGCGTCAAACTCCCCTTCAGCAAGCCATGCATCGACATCAATCATCGCCTGCTTGATGATATCCGCTGCCGTGCCCTGCATAGGCGCGTTAATGGCGGTGCGCTCAGCGCCCTGGCGGCGGTTGCGGTTTTGCGAGTGGATCTCTGGTAGATACAAGCGCCGCCCTAGCACGGTTTCCACAAAGCCATCTTCTGCGGCCTGGGTGCGAATACGATCCATATAGCGAGCAACGCCAGGATAACGGTCAAAATAGCGGTCGATGTAGGTTTGCGCCTGATTGCGATCAATATGCAGCTGGCGTGATAAGCCCCAAGCGCTCATGCCGTAAATTAGGCCAAAGTTGATCGCTTTAGCGCTGCGCCGCTGGTCGGCAGAGACCTTTTCAAGCGCAGTACCAAACACTTCGGCAGCGGTCGCAGTGTGGATATCGCGCCCTTCCGCAAACGCCTCTAAAAGCCCTTTATCTTCTGAGAGGTGCGCCATAATACGCAGCTCAATTTGCGAGTAGTCTGCCGCCACAATGCGATAGCCTGGGCGTGCCACAAACGCTTGACGGATTTTACGCCCCTCTTCTGTGCGAATCGGGATGTTTTGCAGATTCGGGTCGGACGACGAGAGACGCCCTGTCGCCGTCACCGCTTGGTGATAGCTGGTATGCACTCGGCCAGTGGTTTTATTGAGCAGGCGCGGTAGCTTATCGGTATAGGTGGATTTTAGCTTCGCCAGCCCCCGGTGCTGCATAATCACCTTGGGCAAGGGGTAATCCAGCGCCAACTCCTCTAGCACCGCCTCTGCTGTCGAAGGTGCGCCTTTGGGAGTTTTCTTGATCACCGGAATTTTCTGCTCTTCGAACAGAATCTGCCCCAGCTGTTTGGGCGAACCGAGATTAAACTCACGACCGGCTAACTCGAATGCCTCGCTTTCAAGCTCACGAATACGGCGCTCTAGCTGCTGGCTTTGCTCGTGCAGACGTTCGGCATCCAGTGCGACACCATTGCGTTCAATCCGCGACAACACGTTAATCAGCGGCAGTTCAAGATGATCCAGCACGTCCGCTAAACGCCCTTCCCGCTCCACCTGAGGACGCAGTATTTCTTGCAGCCGTAGCGTGATATCTACATCTTCACAGGCATAAGGAACCGCTTGCTCTAGGGCAATCTGGTTAAACGTGAGCTGCTTGGCACCCTTTCCAGCGATCTCTTCGAAAGAGATGGTTTTTTCGCCCAAATACTTCAGTGCCAGCGAATCCATGTCGTGACGCGTGGCGGTGGAATTCAACACGTACGAGGCTAGCATAGTGTCGGCCAGCGGCCCCACTACGCGAATATCATAGTTTGCCAGCACGGAAATATCGTACTTAAGGTTCTGGCCAACTTTGGTTTTTTCAGGATCTTCCAGCAGCGGCTTTAATGCCTGCAGGACCTGTTGACGATCAAGCTGTGCGGGCGCATCCAGATAGTCATGGGCCAGTGGAATATAGGCCGCTTCACCAGCCTCCAGTGCCAGGCCAACGCCGACAATATCGGCGTCCATATAATTCAGGCTGGTCGTTTCTAAGTCGAAGCAAAAGCGCTCGGCTTTTTTCAGTCGCGCTAGCCACGCATCAAACTCAGCTTGCTCAACGATGACATGGTCGTTTCGCTGGCTGGAAGCCGCGGCGCTATCAGTCACGTCATTAGCAGCGTTATCAGGCGCAGGCTCGCCCCCTTTTACATCATCGACGCCCTCATCGGTACCTGCCAGTAGCTCAGCCAACCATTGCTTGAACTCCATTTCTTTATAGAGTTCTACCAGCGCCTCGCGGTCGGGATGCGCAATATCCAAGTCATCCAGCCCCACGGGCAGTTCGCAGTCGGTCTTAATGGTTGCTAACTGATAAGAGAGAAAGGCCTGGTCACGGTGCTCTTCCAGCTTCTTCGGTAACGTTTTCGCACCACGAAAGCTAAGTGTCTTGACGCGCTCAAGATCACCATAAATTGTCTCTAAACCACCTTCCATGCCTTGCAACAGACCTATGGCAGTCTTTTCGCCCACCCCCGGCACGCCGGGAATGTTATCAACCTTGTCACCCATCAAGGCCAGAAAATCAATGATCAGCGAGGGCGGCAGCCCAAATTTCTCTTTGACACCCGCTTCATCGAGGGTTTCTTCTTTCATGGTATTGACCAGTGTGATGTGGTCATTCACCAACTGCGCCATATCTTTATCGCCAGTTGAGATCACCGCATCACGGCCAGCCTGGGTGGCATGATGGGCCAGGGTACCAATCACATCGTCGGCTTCAACGCCCTCAATGCACAGCAGCGGTAAGCCTAGCGCTTTTACACAAGCGTGCAGCGGCTTAATTTGGCTGCGCAGGTCATCCGGCATGGGCGGCCGATGAGCTTTATAGTCGCTGTACATCTCATCGCGAAAGGTTTTTCCTGGTGCATCAAACACCACCGCCATTGGGCTTTCTGGGTAGTCTTTGATCAACCGCTTGAGCATATTTAATACGCCTTTCACGGCCCCCGTAGGCTGGCCGTTGGAGGTCGTTAACGGTGGCAGCGCGTGAAAAGCGCGATATAGGTACGATGAGCCATCGACAAGCACGATTGGGGCACGGGCCATAACCAATTCCATTGTTAGCAACACAGTAAGAAGTCTATTAGCTATGATACGCGTTCACGGCAATGGCTGCAGAAACAACCGTTACGAATAACGTATTTCAAACTCACACAACGCTGCCAACTGACCCTGCAAGCCGCTACAATAATGGGCTTAGCAACCTGGGCGAGATTCTCATGGCTGTATTTACTCCGCTGAGCGACGTTCAGGTCGCCGCGTTTTTGGAAAAATTTGATGTAGGCAGCTTCGTTTCGCTACACGGCGTTGCCGGTGGCACAGAAAACTCGACGTTTTTTGTGACCACCGATCGTCGTGAGCTGGTGTTAACCCTGTTTGAACAGGGCGAACATGAAGAGCTGCCGTTTTTTGTCGAGTTGTTGGATTACCTGGATGAGCACCGTCTGCCGGTGCCCGGTACTATTCACGACCGCGAAGGGATTGCGCTACACAGTTTGGCAGGCAAGCCTGCCTTACTGTTTCCACGCCTACCAGGCAAGCATCCTAGCGCCCCTAACCTTGCCCAATGCCAAGCGCTGGGCAATACGTTGGGGCATTTGCATGTTGTCTCCCAGCGTTTTCCTGGCCATCGGCCAAACCCGCGCGACCTTCACTGGCTGCGAGCAGTGCATCACAAGGTGCTAACGTATATTAGCCCTGACGACCAAACGCTGATGAAAAATGAAGTCGATGACTTCGAAGGTGCCTTTAGCCAGCACGGCGAGCTACCGCAAGGAGCGCTTCACGGCGACTTATTCCGTGACAACACGCTGTTTGAGGGCGACCAATTAGGCGGTGTTATCGATTTTTACAACGGTTGTACCGGCGATTTGCTATTTGATCTCGCCATCGTCATTAACGACTGGGCAACCAATGAGGATGGCACGCTGAATGCTGAGCGTTATGAAGCCATTCTGAGCGCTTACCAAGCACGTCGCCCTCTCACCGCAGATGAACGTGAATTATGGCCAACCATGTTGCGCATGACGGCATTGCGATATTGGCTATCGCGCCTGCTGGTTGTCTATGTTGACCCACCTGCCCATGACCTAACGCCTCATGACCCTGAGCGTTTCCGAACCATTTTAAAAGCGCGCATTGCATTTGGCGCACTACCGCTCCCAGAGGTTTCTTGATGATCGAATCGGTGACCACCAGCGCCCAGGCCTTACGCGCCCGACGCACATGGAATATTGACCAATGGGGCAGTGGCTACTTTGATGTGAACGACCACGGGCAAGCCTTGGTTCGTCCGCTAGGTAGCGACGCAGAAGGCCCAGCATTGCCACTTAGCGGGCTTGTGCGTCAGTTGCAGACTGCGGGTCTGCGGTTGCCGGTACTGGTAAGGTTTAGCGACATTCTGCACGACCGCGTAGAACAGCTGTGCGGTGCGTTTGATATCGCGATGCAGGACATCGACTATCAGGGCGGCTACACAGCCGTTTATCCGATCAAAGTGAATCAGCAGCGCCGCGTGGTGGAAGAGATCCTCGCCACCTCCGAGCGAGGCAATGGTCGCGTAGGCTTAGAAGCAGGCAGTAAACCGGAGCTGCTGGCAGTGCTGGCGCTGTCTGATGGCGGCTCCTCGCTGATCGTCTGCAATGGTTATAAAGACCGCGAGTACGTTCGCCTAGCGCTGCTGGGTGAAAAGCTGGGGCATCGCGTTTACCTGGTCGTTGAGAAGCTGTCTGAGCTAGAGCTTATATTAGAAGAGGCGCGTGAGTTGGAAGTCACCCCGCGTATTGGTTTGCGGGCACGGCTTGCCTCAGTGGGTAAGGGTAAATGGCAAAATACCGGCGGCGAGAAGTCGAAGTTTGGTCTGACTGCCAGTCAAATTCTTGACGTAGTCGCGACCTTGCGCGCTCAAAATGCGTTAGAGAGCCTACAGTTAGTGCACTTTCATCTCGGCTCGCAAATTGCCAATATTCGCGACATTCAGCGCGGTCTGCGGGAATGCGCCCGTTTTTACCAAAACCTGATGAGCCTAGGGGCACCGATTGATACCGTCGATGTGGGTGGCGGTCTAGGAATCGACTACGAAGGCACCCGCTCACGTAGCTACTGCTCAGCCAACTACTCCATGCAGGAGTATGCACGTAACGTCGTTAGCGCCTTTGCGCAGCTGTGTCAGGAGGCTGACCTTCCCCAGCCTCATCTGATCAGCGAGTCAGGCCGTGCGCTAACGGCTCATCATGCCGTGTTGATCACCAACGTAATTGGCGAAGAGCGCGTTAACGATTCGCCTCCAGAGCGCTCTTCTCAGGAAGACCTCCAGGTGGAAGCCCTATGGCGGGTTTTTGAGCAGTTAGCCGAAAGCCAGGAGCCCCGTGTTTTGGTGGAAGCCTGGCATGATCTTCTGCAGGCGGTTAGTGAGCTGCAAGACCGTTTCGTAATGGGCTTAAGTGATATCAATGCCCGTGCCGAAGGTGAACGACTTTATATGGCAGCCTGTGCACGCCTACGCGGTCAACTCGATACCCGTAATCGCGCGCACCGGGAAATTATGGACGAACTGGCCGAAAAGCTAGCCGACAAGCTGTTTGTCAATTTCTCATTATTCCAGTCGGTGCCTGACGTTTGGGGAATCGAACAGATATTCCCTGTTCTGCCGTTGAGCGGGTTAGACCAACCCCCCACTCGTCGCGCAGTCATTCAGGATATTACCTGCGATTCAGATGGCCGCATTGATAGCTACGTGGATGGCCAAGGCGTGGAAAGCACACTACCGCTGCCCGAGTGGGCGAGCGACGACGAGCGTTGGCTAGGCTTCTTCCTGGTAGGTGCCTATCAGGAAATTCTCGGCGACTTGCACAACCTGTTCGGCGATACCGACTCAGTCGATGCCGCACTGGGTGAAGATGGCGAGTGGGTCCTTTCTAACCTACAGGCAGGCGATACGGTGGCCGATGTTTTAGCCTACGTGAATTTTGATGCTCGAGTGCTTAAGCAAAAGCTCACCGAGCAACTAATCACTAGCGGCTTTTCGACCCAAGAGCAGGCAAAGTTTGCCGCTAGCCTGAGCGAAGGCCTGGATGGCTACACCTATTTAGAATAGTGCTTATAGAACTGTGTTTATAGAACCGTGCTTATAAAATAGTGCTTTTAGAATAGGCCAACGAAAAAGCCACTGACATCGTCAGTGGCTTTTCGCATAACTGCTAACGCTTACCTATTGTTGGTTTTGGCGTCATCGCCATCCAACTACTCTACTACGCTAGTGGTGATTTCTAACCCGCCGGTCAACGTTAAACGCAGCGAAGCTCCACGGGGCAATTCGCCCACACCCGCAGGTGTGCCTGTCAAAATGACGTCACCCGGCTCTAGCGTGAAGTGACGACTCATCTCTGCCACCAACGTCGGGATCGCGAAGATCATATCGGCACCTTCTCCGTGTTGACGCTCTTCACCATCAATCTCAAGGGTGAACACCAGCGCGTTCCAATTGGGGATGCGGCTTAGCGGCAAAAACGGTGATAGTGGGCAAGCACCATCAAATGCTTTTGCTATTTCCCACGGGTGCCCTTTCTCTTTCAGCTTGGTTTGCACATCTCGCAGCGTTAAATCCATCGCCAGGCCAATACCCACAATGGCACGCTCTGCTTCATCTTGAGTAGCGTGAGTCAGTGTCTCTCCAACCAAAAGCGCAAGTTCGACTTCATAATGTACATCACCCCGTGAAAACGGCGGATCAAGAGGTTTAGTCAAGTCCACCACACTGGTGGCGGGCTTCATAAATAACAGTGGCTCACTGGGGACCGGATTATCCAGTTCTTTGGCATGGTCGGCATAGTTGCGGCCAACGCAGACGATTTTGCCCAACGCGTGGGGAAACTCCTGACCATCGGTAAACTGGGGAACAAAACACATGGCGGGTCCTCTCCTTCTCATTATGCGTGCCGCATTCGCAACGACAGGCGCAACAGTCTACCCCAGCTATGCGTATGTTCCACAACCTCTTCTATAGCATTTTATACATACTACTAGCGATACGTTAGATTATGCGTCGGGGGTCCAGCGATCCTCGGGCCCATGCGCCAAAAAGCTAGGGCGCTGCTTGGGAGCAGCAAACGGTGCAACACAGCGATTATCCGGACGATTAAATACAAAGAACACGTTGCTGCGGGGGTCAGGCGACAAATTGGCATTAGATGCATGCAACGTGTTGCAATCAAATAGCAACAGGCCACCAGCCCTACCCTTCGGCGCTTCAATGCCATATTTTGCTACTAACTGAGTCAGCGCTTCTTGGCTGGGTACGCCAATCTCCTGTGCTTTAAGCGAGCTTTTGTGGTTATCCTCCGGTGTTTCCCCCAAGCAGGGCACAAATTCTAAATGGGAGCCTGGAATCAGCATAAGCGGACCATTAAATTCATGGTTATCGGTCAAGATTAGTGAAGCGCTAACAGCATGCATATTCGGCATACCATCTTCCGCGTGCCACGTCTCGAAATCAGAGTGCCAATTGAACCCTTTACCCGCAAAGCCTGGCTTATAATTAATCCGTGACTGGTGCACGTAAGGATTAGCGCCAATGATCTGCCGGGCTGCACCCGCTAAGCGTTTGTCATTGGCCAGTTGACCTAATCGCTCAGAAAGCCTATGCACGGCAAATAACGAACGAATATCGTGGCTTTCTGGCTCAGTAACGCTGAATTCTTGATCGCGATAAGCATTATTACTCATCAATAATCTCATTTCATGGCGAAGTGCCTCTAGCTCTTCACCTGAAATGAGGCTTGGAATAAACAAAAAACCTTTGCGCTCAAACTCATCAAGCTGCTCTGGGGATAGCGGCCCTGATAAGTTCCAACCTTTAACCACCGCATCGCGACGCGGCTGAGTTAGCGAAGCTGGGGCTGCCGCTAGGCGCGTTGGGTACTCATCTTTCCCCGCTGTACGTTGCGCCGACGGCATATCTAACATTTCATTATATTGCTTATAGACAGTAATCGTTTTGAGAGAGTTGTTGCTGACTGTCATCTAATCCACTCCTTGTATGATTAAATTTCAGATCGATAAAACATGTAGCGGCTTTCACTTTCACATAACACAGCCAACAGGATAGCTAAACACTTAGCCATTTCAACCTATATACCTTAATTCACAACGTGTGTTATGAAATTTCTTTAACCCCTCTAAAAAAATAACTAGCAATAACTTTTAAAAACTAACCCAGACAAATATTCCCATAAATAAAATCACTATCAAAACCAGTATTTTCTGCCATTTCATCTGGCTTTAACAGCTTGATACTACTCCGATTTTTACGAATAATTTTTTTCTGTTCAAGCGCCGTCATACAGCGACTCACATGAACACTCGTCATACCTAAAAGCTCCCCAACAATTTCTTGTGTAACAGGAAAATCAAAAACATCGCCTTCTAAAAGCCCCTTAAATTTGAAACGTGCGTAA
This sequence comes from Vreelandella alkaliphila, assembly GCF_016107625.1. Taxonomy (GTDB): domain Bacteria; phylum Pseudomonadota; class Gammaproteobacteria; order Pseudomonadales; family Halomonadaceae; genus Vreelandella; species Vreelandella alkaliphila. The sequence goes on along the minus strand of NZ_JABASV010000010.1, from coordinate 20,016 downwards.
ATTTCAAGTAAAAAGTGTGCAACTCTTTCTATTGACTGATGATGCGTACAACTTCTAAGGCGTTCTATCGTAACATTGTCATTCACCATGACATAAGACGTAATTGCCTTTCTAATCTCCTCATTTTCTTTACAAAGCGCATGAAGATAATCACCAGAAAATTTTATAAGTTCACAATTAGTAATAGGAAAGATAATTAAATCATGGCATTCAAAAAAACTTTCACGCATACCAATAATATCGCCAGGCATAAAAATATTACAAATACCCTGCCCACTTGTATTCGTTGAATGAGCTAGACTTGCCCACCCCTCTTTTATAACAAAAATATCGGAACGACCGTCACTTACAGCGAAAAACCGCTGACTTTTCTTTAGCTCCATAGGCTTCTGAGGCATTGTTGACAGCATATTGAGAGACCTTTCTCCCATTTCGCCATATAGACCCAGCACCTGCGATATATTAATACATGCCGCATTAATATTACCCAAGCTTCCAAGCTTACTCTTACGACTTATATCGTTCGCTGGGGGAACTCGATCCACAGTAAGCCCTTTCATCTCTACACTCCATTGTAGCTAGACAAAAATTGTGCACCTCGGTATAAAAGTACAAGCAAATAAATATTAAATACTTTTTCCGACAGAAAATATAGTCAATACTGAATTAACAAACAAGGTACTTTTATAACAGAAACGCGGAGCGTATTAAAAATAAAGAATTGACATTTGTTAAAAAACAACCATAAAACACTAATAATAGATAACACTCTTACATTAGACCCCTATTATCAATTGAGAAAATAGAAACGAAATTAATAATATTTTTCCATCGTATTATCTTCACATCGCATGCCGCCTCTCATGGTCTCATTAAACCAGTAGATTAGGCAGAAAAAAATAATCAAGCAAGGGCACATAAAACATGAGGTTTACTATTTATATAAAACATTAAAAAAGGAACAGATTCAGGTTAGCAAAAAAATATCGGCCATAAACCAAGGTAGCAAAACATTATCAATCCGATTATTATTTTATGACGCAAACCTAGAGAAACGCTTTATGAAAAAATTTTCCCTTATCGCATCTACTCTTATTATCCTGTTAGCTAGCGGGTGCCAATCACACTCAGCGCCTCATCAAGCAGCCAAGCCTGACGAAACGCTAACCAATACGTACTGGAAACTGGTCACGCTTGAAGGGCAACCCATCATCACCGCTGAGAACTTTCGCGAGCCTCACCTTGTGCTCCATGAAGAAGATACACGGCTTGCTGGCTCAACTGGCTGCAATACCTTGATTGGCAGTTACCGTGTTGATGGTAAGCAAATAGCATTTGAACAAGTTGGTACCACGATGATGGCCTGCCCCGACACTCAAATGCGTAACGAGCAGGCAATGCTAAGCACACTTAATAACGTAGACACTTGGCAAGTAGACGGTGGTTCCTTGTCACTTAACAATGCCAATGGCAAACCAGTGGCAGTATTTGAGGCCGTGCATCTTTATTAGCCATCGGTTTGGAGGCAAACTCACTTAATGAAAGCGCCCTCTTGTCGCTGCTGCTCTCTATGCGCAAGTATGTCGACAAATGCACGCACTTTCGCAGGACGAAAACGTGCTAATGGGAAAACGACATGTATGCCGCCGGAGGGCAAACTCCACTGGGGTAAAATATGTATAAGGCGTCCGGCGGCTATGTCGCCTGCAATGACATAATCCGGCAATACCGAGATTCCTGCACCAGCGTACAACGCTTCGCGTACCGCGAGTGTCGCATCAAGAAAGATTGAGGCGCGCACGTGGATGGTTCTGCGTTCACCCTTACTGAGTGAAAACTCCCACTGCAATGGATGGGGCAGCGCTTTATTAGCAATGAACGGGAATTTCAATAACTCTTCCGGCTGAGAGAGCTGCGCCACCTCTTTTTCAAGGCTTGGCGATGCAACGAGCAGTTGCTGAAAAGAGCCTATTTTCCTTGCCTGCACGCTTGCCTCTGTTAGCCAACCAACACGGATAGCCAGTTCGATATCCTCAGCCATCAGATCGACTTTTTGATCCCGCAGCGTTGCATCGACCCGGCAATCGGGATATTGCTGGGTATATGCAGCAATCGCAGGCACCACAAAGGTGACACCGTAATCGAAAGGGGCGGTCAACCGTAATGTGCCTGTCGGCTCCTGGGCTATTTCGCCTAACTCATCAAAAGCATCTTCAGCTTCACGGAGAATCAAGGCACAGCGTTGGTAAAACACTTTTCCAGCGGAGGTAACTTGTACCGATCGCGTCGTACGCGTAAGGAGAGAGGTTCTAAATTCTTGTTCAAGACGTGCCACCTGCTGGCTAACCACCGCCTTGGTGATACCCAGACGCTCTGCGGCGGCCGTAAAAGACCCCGTTTCAACCACAGCAGAAAAATACGCTAAGCGCCGCAAGTTATTAAATCCGCCTAGTTTACTTCCACTTCGACTGTATGCTTTTTCCATACGCATAATATGCTTCGTATGTATTTATCCGTCAATACAATCTCTTTAGCATGCGAGTCAATCATGTATAGAGAGACTCGACTATGAATAACACTTTGTATTACCTATTCGATCCTTTGTGTGGCTGGTGCTATGGCGCAACATCATCTGTTTCAGACGTGATCGCGGCAGACGATATAAAAGTGGTTCTGTTACCCAGCGGCCTTTTCACAGGCCGTGGCGGAAGGCAAATGGATCATGAATTCGCGGCCTATGCCTGGAGTAACGATCAGCGGATTGAGCGCCTAACGGGACAACTATTCACTCAACTATATCGCGATCACGTGTTAAGCGATCATCATCAGCGGTTTGATAGTAGTGCCGCTACGCTAGCGCTAACGGCAGTATCGCTTGCCGCACCCGCCGATGAGTTCGAGGCTTTAAAAGCAATCCAATACGCACGCTACGTACAGGGTCGAGACGTGACATCTCAAGTCACGTTGGTTGAGATTCTACAAGGACTTGAGCTGACACAAGCGGCAGAGTTAATGACAAGTGCCAGTGAAACACTTATGCATTCCAATCGTTCTCGAATTTCACAGGCTCAAACACTAATGCAGAAGCTTAACGTTCGAGGAGTGCCCACGTTCATCGCTCAGTCGAGTGAAAACCTAAAGGCTCTTTCCACGAATGAGTTGTATGCCAACCCCAGTGCGCTAGCCCAACAGATACGCGCGCTATAACGCACCAACTTAATCAATTGACCCTCTAAACAAAATTGCAGAAGGAAGAAAAAATGGCTACTCGGCGTATGTTTTTAAAGTCATTAACTGCCTTAGGATTATCCATGGCTATAAGCACTGGTAACCTAAGTGGCATAAAAAAGAGCCTCGCGTCTGATGATCAATTAAGTTGGCAGCACTTTCCTGCTGGAGAGCATGGCTTTTTCCGAGCGCCCGTACTGGTGACGGGAGCAACAGAGGCAGTATTAATTGACAGCGGCTTTACCTTATCTGACGGACGTGCCGTTGCCGAGGCAGTCCAACAGAGCGGTAAGCAGCTAACCACCGTCTACATTAGCCAAAGCGATCCTGATTACTATTTTGGCCTTGGCGCGATAAAAGCAGCCTTCCCTGATGCTCGCATTGTCGCAGCTTCAGCTACCGTTGATGCTATCGAAGCTAATGTAGAGAAAAAAATCTCTACATGGTCACCCCAACTTCAAGACAATGGCCCTCAGTCACTTGATGATATCGTTATGCCTGAGGTTTTCGACGGCCATTTATTGCAAGTCGATGGTGAAGATATCCAGATTGTTGACGTGGAGGGTTTACCTAATCGTCGCTATCTTTGGGCTCCTTCCTTAAATGCTGTTTTTGGAGGTGTGCTGGTATTCTCAGACCTACATGTGTGGATAGCAGACACCCCTACTGCTGAACAGCGAGCGGCTTGGATACAAGCGCTTGATGAAATGGCAGCACGCTTTCCCAAGGTCGTTATACCCGGTCACATGCAACCTGACGCAGCTATTGATGCTTCCGCGATTCAATATACACGTGACTACCTATTAGCATTTGAAGAAGAGCTCGCCAAAGCGAATAACAGCGATGAACTCATTGAAGCAATGACCCGTCGCTACCCAAATGCAAAGCTAAGCGTTGCACTACAGATTGGCGCTAAAGTAGCTATGGGGGAAATGGACTGGGGATAGTCATTTTTCCCTGTAGTATAGAGGTGGCCGATGACTATCTTTCTGTAATGGCAGCTTGGTCACCCAACTTGCAAGGTTCAGTTGTGAAGGTGCCCACGCTGTAGACACTTTATAGACACATACGAAAAAGCCGCCCTTTCGGACGGCTTGATCTAATTCTCTAACGCTTCGATTTTAACCACTCTTAATTGGTGCCGACACCAGGAGTCGAACCCGGGACCTACTGATTACAAGTCAGTTGCTCTACCAACTGAGCTATGTCGGCTCTTCGCGCTTTCTTGAGAATATGATTGCTTCACTGTTAAGCTTTGCAATCAACAAGAAATCTTGTTGGCAATGGCTGGGGTACCAGGATTCGAACCTGGGAATGCCGATACCAAAAACCGGTGCCTTACCACTTGGCGATACCCCAACGTTTGGTGGCCAGAGACGGAATCGAACCGCCGACACGGGGATTTTCAATCCCCTGCTCTACCAACTGAGCTATCTGGCCGCTGCCAACGGTGCGTATTAAACTAAAAACTCAGCTTTTCGTCAACACTTTCGTGAAACTTTCTTTCTAGTCACGTGCTTAGGGCACTTCTTTGCAGGGCTCAAAACGTGCAAAAGCCGCGCCATCCGTGGGCTGCACCGAGTTTCACTTCTTACAGCCTTGCTTCCTGAACGCTTAAGCCTGGGTAGGCGGCACGTAACCTTCAGCTTGATCCGTTGCTTCGTTATTTAGAAAACGCTGCATTTGATCCATCAAATAGGCGCGCGCCTCAGGCTCTAACATGTTGAGGTGCTTTTCATTAATCAAGCGCGTTTGCAACGACTGCCACTCTTCCCAGGCCTGCTTAGACACGGTGGCTTGAATCTCTTGTCCCTGCTTACCTGGTAATGGTGGAAATGGCAGGGCGGGCAGCTCTTGTTGGTACTTGCGGCAGAAAACGGTGGTGCTCATGGTGTGCTCCTTTATGAATAACGGTGCGAATATAAAAGTAATAACGCGAGTGAGGTTAGCGCGACGGCCCTGGCGTTGGATCTAAGGAAAAAGGCGCCAGCTGGCTCAGCAGCGATTTAACCGGCGCAGCCAAGCCAAGCGTGGGCGGTTCGTCAACGTCATACCACACGCCATCTTCTCTTACGCCGTTCAGCCTATCGCAACTGACGGGCTGAGGCGTAATCAATAGCCGAAAATGACTAAACGTATGAGTAAAGCTGGGCAGTGGCGCATGGCGTTCGGGGGACGTCACATGATCAGCCAGCCAATCGTTCAGTTCACTATGCTGCTCAAATTGAGGCAGGCTCCATAAGCCTCCCCACAAGCCGCTGGGTGGCCGTTGCTCTAACCACACCCGCCCTTGCCTGTCTCGTAGCATCAGCATAATGGTTTCACGCGTCGGCAAGGCTTTTTTAGGCTTGGATTCGGGAAAGCGTTGCGGCTCACCTTGGGCATAGGCACGGCATACGTCGTTAAACGGACAGATCAGGCAATCAGGTTTGCTGCGCTTACATAGCGTGGCGCCGAAATCCATGATGGCTTGGGTATAGTCGGCAAGACGGGTATTGGGCGTGAAATACTCAGCCAGTGTCCATAGTGAACGCTCTACTGCTGGCTTGCCTGGCCAGCCAGCAATGGCATGCAAGCGAGTCAGCGATCGTTTTACATTGCCATCTAAAATCGCGGCCTGTTGACCAGAACGTTGTTTATCAGAGCTATGTTTATCAGAACTTTGCGCGATGATCGCGCCAGCAGTGGAACGGCCTATACCCGGCAGCGCCATTAACGCTTCGACACTGTCCGTTGGCAGCTCTCCCCCATGGGACGCTAACGCCACTTGAGCCGCTTTATGCAAATTACGGGCACGGGCGTAGTAACCCAGCCCGGTCCAAAGATGCAGCACGTCGTCCTGAGGTGCGTTGGCCAGTGCTTCTAACGTGGGAAAGCGCGTCATAAAGCGTTTGAAATAGGGAATGACCGTAGCGACCTGGGTTTGTTGGAGCATAATTTCAGATACCCATACCCGGTAGGCACTTCGGGGCGACTGCCAAGGCAGGTCATGCCGTCCATACTGATCGAACCAGGTAAGCAAGCGACGTTGAAACTCTTCCGCCGCGAGGCACGGTGTAAACATGTCGGCCATAGGATTTCCTTAAACAGTAAAACGGCACCCTGCAATTAGCCGTCAGTTGGCCTTGCTATTATGTGGCTAACTAACACGCAAAAAAGCGCCGGCGGTAAGGCCGGCGCGCACTTATTGTATCGATTCAAAACGTGCATGAATGCTCAGTTAAATAGACGACGAATCCCCTCACGAAGTTCCTGACCAGCACCTTCTCCTAGGCGTTCGTCAATTTGATCAAGCGAATCGCCCAGCCGTTCCTCAAGCTCTTCTTCAAGACGGCTGCCTGCTTCATTACGTAGTAGGTCTATCACCGCTGCTTGGAAAGCCGAACGATCAAATCGGCACCACTGGGTTTTATCGTCGCCCACATGGCCTTCACAGCGAACAGGAAGAGGCAACTGCTCTAAACGCGGGTTCACGTTACAGGCAGCATCTGCTGTGTCGACCAGCCTAGCATTTGCCTCAGTCGTAAAATTCAGCGTATTGAGATTGAATTCGCCTTCACCTTGTACGTCAATGCCAGGAAGGGTGATAAGCAAATCGTCACTGTTTACTACGCCATTACGCACTTGGAAGGTCGCGTCAAACCGTTCAAAGCGCGTATCAGGTTCCCATTCGCGCAGGGTGCCTTCGCCCTCTAGCTGCGCCACTATCTCACACATTTGCTGAGAGATATTCGTTTGCAGAATAGCGCCGTCGTTCAGTTGTGCACTTAGCTCGCCGTTAAGATTATTGGTGAGCACATCACGGCGATTGCCTTGGGTAGTCAGTGCGCCTTCCAAGTTGAAGCGGCCTCGTAACGGTGACGCCTCTTCGCTAAAGGTTTCAATGAGCGGTGCGACCTGAACATCACTGACACGTGGAGAAATCTGCCATTCCAGTACGTTTGCTGTCGCATCTAGACGGCCAGTCGAATTAAGCTCGCCCTCATAAAAACGCGACTCAAAGGCTGTCAGTTGGTGCACTCCATTCTCGCCGCGCAAGCTTAGCGAAGTGCCATCGAACGTTAATCCAGCCAGCACAAGCTGGTCGACGCTTAAGTCCCCCTCTAGCGATAGCGTGCTCAGCCATTCCTGAGGTAATAGTGCCCCATCGGTTTGGGCGAAGGCTTTGCGCAGCATGCCTCGGCTAGCTTGTTGAGCGGTTTCCGGACCAGGCAGATAATGATCAATATTCAGTTGATCGCCTTCCAGATTAAAGGCGAGCCGAGTACCGTCCAGCGCGGCGGAAATATTACCTGTAAAGGTACTGTCGTCCACTACTAAGGAAAGACGCGGCAGTGCAATACTCGTCATATCGCCTTCAATTGGGCTAGTCATCGCCACATCTCTCAGGGCACTTTCATTGGCCGTATTGAGAGTAATGCCTGCGCGAGATAACCAAGGCCGCAATGTAAAAGGCGCTGCGGTGAGTTGGCCGCTGTACTGAGGAGAGTCTAAAAGTTTTTCGACATTGAGATGGCCGCTGACTCTCAGTCCATCCGGCCCGGTTAACTGAGCATCTTTAAACTGAGCAGTTTGCGCCGCCCAGTCACTTTCCAAACCAAATGCCAACGAAAGCGCGAGGCTACCCTGCCAATTGTCTGGATGACGTAAGCCCGCGTCAACGACACCCTCGCGAATCGTAAGTTGCTGCTCACCCATTCGGGCAACTATTTCAGCTGCTTTCAAACTAAGCTGCTGCGGATCACTTTCTCCAGAGCGTCTCGTACGAGTCGTCAACTGGATATTTTCAAAAACCAGCTGCTCATCTTTCAAACCTAAACGAAGACGAGTTTCGAGATTCACTTCGCTGCTCAGGTCGGGCGTACGCTCCAACACCTCTGCATCTAAGCGATTATGCTTAGTTAATGTGAACATGGTTTTTAAAGGGAAGGAGCGTAACGGATTGACGTTGGCGCCTGAAATATTGAGCGACTGCACACGCCAAAGTGCTTGGCTTTGCTCATCACGAAAACGAATATCAGCATTTTTCACTTCTACACTGGCAATATTCAGCACCACCGACAAATTACCAGCATCTGCGTTGGGGCCAGCGCTTGCAGGCGCCAGTACCGTTTCCGCTGTTTCGTTACCCTGCTCAGCGAGGCGCTCTAGTAACGGCTGCCAATTACCTTCGCCCTGCTCATCCTTTTCAAGGTTTAAGCGCATGCCATCTAGGGTTAAGCCGTCAACCGCTATTTCGCCGCGTAATAAAGGGGCAAAGGCTACGCTAACTTCAGCTCGCTCAATGGCGGCAAACGCACTCTCGTCCTGAGCTTGCTCTGGCAGCCACGCTTTTGCCTGCTCAACACTGACCCCTATACGCGGATAAAATGACCATGTGATTGGGCCTTCCAACGCTAGATTCAGGCCAGTTTGTTCTTCTACCACCGCAGTTAGCCGAGGCTTGAAATCTTCTGGGTCAAGAAAAGTGGTGACATACACCACTGCGGCAACGGCAACAATCGCTAAAATACCTACCGCAGCCAGCAAAATACGTAGTAGATGATTCATAGCCCTTTTCCTTGTGGGTCTAGCTCAACAAAATCACTGGTGATGGAATCATCCGACTGTGCGGATGATCCAGGGGCTACGGGGCGATAACCAAGCTTTGAGAGCAGTACTCGATCTGCTAACGGCAGCGACGACGTTTCGATGCGCAGCACACGTCCTTCTTGTTTTGCCTGCTCTCCTAACAGTGCCATTAGTCGCGCGCCTACGCCACGCCGTCGGGTGGGTTTACGCACGCACAGCTCGGAGAGCCACCACGCGCGGTCAGCTGCCTCTTTTATTGCCACCGCACCGAGCAGTCGATCGTTAAAATGTGCGCAGGCAAAAAAGTGCTGCCCTTTTAAATGCTGTTCGATAAAAGGGGCGACCGTTGGTGTAGGCATTCGCTCTTGGGGCGCATCTTCATAAATGCGTATTAGGTCAATACGCACCTGCTCCTCTGCTTCCCAACGGGCCTGGTCGACGTAATGCAATGTCACCGGCATGGTGAAATCCTCTTTGCCAAAGCAGCAAGGCTGCTATTCTACCGCCAGCAAAGGCGGCTACCTTTCGCGCATTGTAGCGGATGGGGGCACCGATTCACTATAATGGTCGCTTTTGGCACAGGTTATGCTTTGATCTAGCGGTGTTAACATTACCCGACGATCCACCAATACCCCCTCAGAGTGCGCATCAGCGCAGGAGATGCAACATGTCAGCGCGTATTGCCACGGTAAGCCGTGACACCAACGAAACGCAGATTACGGTCAGCGTCAACCTTGATGGCGAAGGCCGTCTCCGCAGCGACACCGGCGTTCCGTTTCTTGACCATATGCTTGATCAAGTGGCTCGTCATGGGATGGTGGATCTCGACATTGACGCAAAAGGCGATCTGCACATCGATGATCACCATACAGTTGAAGATCTAGGCATTACCCTAGGCCAAGCATTTCACCAAGCGATCGGCGATAAACGCGGCATCTATCGCTACGGGCATGCTTACGTTCCTCTTGATGAAGCGTTGTCCCGTGTGGTTATCGACTTCTCAGGCCGTCCAGGTCTCTATATGAATGTCGACTTCACCCGCGATACCATTGGCAGTATGGATACCCAGCTGTTTTGGGAATTTTTCCAAGGCTTCGTCAACCATGCGCGCGTCACCCTGCATATTGACAATGTAAAAGGCTTTAATGCTCACCATCAGGCTGAGACTATATTTAAAGCGTTTGGCCGCGCGCTGCGCATGGCGGTGGCAGAAGACCCGCGTATGGCGGGACAAATGCCGTCTACCAAAGGAAGCCTATAATGCCGAGTATTGCAGCGAGTGGTAGCTCGCCAACGATAACAAGGAGCGCTTTATGACCATCGCGGTAATCGATTATGGAATGGGCAACCTGCACTCTGTGGCAAAAGCGCTTGAGCATGTCACCCACGAAAATGTGATTATTACCCGCGACCCTCGGCGTATTTTAGGTGCTACGCGCCTAGTACTCCCGGGCCAAGGGGCTATTCGGGACTGTGTAGGCGAGCTGGAACGTACCGAGCTACGCGGTCTAGTCGATGACATCCTTACCCGTCAAGCTAAACCACTATTGGGTATTTGCGTGGGCCAGCAAATGCTGATGGAGCGTAGCGAAGAGAACGGCGGCGTAGATTGCCTGGGCTTTTTCCATGGCAGCGTTGATCGTTTTCCGGCCAATATGCGCGATGATTACGAACAGCGCTTAAAAGTTCCGCACATGGGCTGGAACCTTGTGGCGCAACATCACGATCACCCGCTATGGTCAGGCATTGACGATAACGAACACTTCTATTTTGTGCACAGCTACTACGTTAATGCGACCGACGATGCCCAAGTGTTTGGTACTACCCAGTACGGCAAGGTTTGCGCCCATGTAGCGATTGGCCGTGATGCCACCTTCGCTGTGCAGTTCCATCCTGAAAAAAGCTCCCGCGCGGGCCTTCGCCTGCTAGAAAACTTTGTCACCTGGACGCCCTGAGAGGTTTCACAATGTTGGTAATTCCCGCGATTGATCTCAAAGACGGCCAGTGTGTGCGCTTGAAGCAAGGCCGCATGGAAGATTCAACGTCCTACGGCGATGACCCTGTTGCCATGGCCGCTCGCTGGGTAGAAGCGGGTGCTCGCCGCCTGCACTTGGTTGATCTAAACGGCGCTTTTGAAGGCAAGCCGATGAACGGCGAGGCAGTCACCGCAATTGCGCGCGCCTACCCTAAACTGCCCATCCAAATTGGCGGTGGTATCCGCTCAGCGGAAACCATTGAGCATTATTTAAATGCCGGGGTTTCTTACGTCATTATTGGCACTAAAGCGGTTAAAGAGCCGAACTTCGTGGGCGAAATGTGCCGTGCGTTCCCAGGCCACATTATTGTTGGCCTGGATGCTAAAGATGGCTATGTGGCCACCGATGGCTGGGCGGAAGTATCCACTTTAAAGGCGACCGAGCTCGCCAAGCGCTTTGCCAATGACGGCGTTTCCAGCATTGTCTATACCGACATTGCCCGCGATGGCATGATGCAAGGCGTCAATGTAGAAGCCACGGCTGCGCTAGCCCGCGAAGGTGGCTTACCGGTGATTGCTTCCGGCGGCGTCACCAATTTAGACGACATTCGTGCGCTTTGTGATGTCGCTGACAGCGGCATTTTAGGCGCGATTACCGGCCGCGCGATCTATGAAGGCAGCCTCGATGTGGCAGAAGCTCAGCGCTTGAGCGATCAGCTTAGCGGAGGCGACAAATGAGTTTAGCGAAACGTATTATCCCTTGCTTAGATGTCGATGCCGGACGCGTGGTGAAAGGCGTTAACTTTGTAGGCATCCGTGATGCAGGCGATCCGGTCGAAATTGCCCAGCGCTATAACCAGCAGGGTGCCGATGAAATCACCTTCCTCGACATTACCGCCAGCCATGAAAACCGTGACACAACGGTCGACATGGTAGAGCGCATTGCCGGTGAAGTGTTTATTCCCCTCACCGTGGGGGGAGGCATCCGCAGCTGCGATGATATTCGCACGATGCTGAATGCAGGGGCTGATAAAGTCTCCATCAATACCGCCGCGGTGACCAACCCTGAGTTTGTTCGCGAAGCCGCCGAGCGCTTTGGCAGCCAATGTATTGTGGTGGCGATTGACGCTAAGAAGGTGTCTAAAGAAGGCGAGCCTCCTCGCTGGGAAATATTCACTCATGGTGGGCGTCGACCAACGGGACTGGATGCCATCGAGTGGGCCAAAAAGATGGTAGAGTTTGGTGCTGGCGAGTTATTGCTCACCAGTATGGATCGCGACGGCACTAAAGTGGGCTTTGATCTGGGGGTTACCCATGCTATTTCTGAAGCCGTCAGCGTGCCGGTAATTGCCTCTGGCGGTGTAGGAAACTTGGATCACTTAGTAGACGGCGTACTCAAAGGTGGTGCCGATGCAGTATTGGCAGCAAGCATCTTCCATTTCGGTGAATATACGATACCAGAAGCAAAACGTTACATGGCGGAACGTGGCATCGAAATGCGCCTTTAGCGAAACCACTTAGTAGTGAAATCACTTAGCAAAAAGCCCTTCTCTCAGGAACAGTGACATGCCTCGTTATTATCAATGGGCAGGAGGGATAGCAGGGATTTGGCTGAGCACTACCGTCTCAGCCTTTTCTTTGCCAGATTGGCCTCCCACCTTAGAACTCGATCACACACTGGTGCAAACCAGTTTGCTAACGCGCCACTTCGATCCTGACCCTGACCATACCAATCAGCAAAAACTGGTAAGCATTGAACTACATAATCCAGACCGCTGGTTAACAGGGGCGGCATGGTTTAAAAACTCGTTTGATCAACCAACCTGGTATTTTTATGCAGGGCGTGAATTCCCGCTTTGGCAATTTGCCGAAGAGATCAACGTACGCGCCAAGCTAACTGGCGGGCTACTACACGGCTATAAAGGTGAATATCGCGACAAGATTCCCTTTAACCATTTAGGCACGGCGCCTGCACTGCTACCCAGCATTGGCGTGCAATGGGGGCGCGTAGAATCAGATCTCATCATCTTCGGCACCGCCGGCATGATGGTGACGGCGGGCCTGCGGTTTTAACCAGCTTCGACAGCTACTCCTTGCCCTCGTCTAAGGTTAAACCAAGATTACTAATGCCGTTATTACGCCCTAGCTGACGAATTTCTTTTAGGTAGGCTTTAGTAATTGGCTCACTCACGGCGTCCAAAACAGCGTCCTGGAAATCATTTTCGTCGGCCATCAAGGGATGGTCGCGAATGATCAGCGCAAGCGCCTGGGCATCTTCTTCACCTTCCGTTAGCTCGATAAAAGCGCGAACGCCCGCTCGCGAGGTGCGGCTGACATCTAACACGGCTTCAGGCGACTCCCCCAGCAGCGTATCCAGCAGCGCGGATACCGACACAACAGCATCTAACGCTCGGCGCGCTCCAAAGCTCTCATCATCTTCCGGAGGTTCGCACTCAGCTAGCTTTTCCGCTTGCCGAGCAAAGTCAATGCTAGCATTAGAAACGCTCAGACGTTCCCACACCAGGCTCAGCACAGTACGCAGTGTATGCTCGTCACCTAACCCCGTGGTTTGTTGATAAAGCGCGTAGTTAGGTAGCAGACGTTCACACAGGGCTGCCATAAACGCTTGCTGAGCGGGCAACGGCAACTGTTGAAGCCGCTGGTAAAATCCTAGGGGTTTAGCCACCATGCTGATTTCCTGGGTCACAATATTGGTGAAATGAACGCGATACGTTATCGTCGCACAAACGCGGCAGGAGATCCCTATCGCGTTATTAACATCGGCCGGCGAGGAGATTACCATGCATATTCATCTGCTACAGCACGGCCCTGACCATGGTCCCGCTCGTCTAACTGACTGGCTTGAGAGTATGGGCCATAGTTACACCGTTTTTCATCTTTATGCGGGCGAGCTAACTCCACGACCAGGTGAGTGCGACGCGCTAATTATACTGGATGGCCCTGAACGTCTAGTAAATGATCCACCCGATTGGTTTAAAGCCGAACGCAAGCTGATTAACCGCTATCTGGATGGGCAGAAACCATTATTGGGTATTGGCTTGGGCGCACTGTGGATAGCGGAGGCGCTGGATGCCGTTATTGCACCAGGCACCTACCCTGAAATTGGCTGGCACCAAATAACACTTGCCCCGGAAAGCACCTTTGACCTACCCGAACAATTTGAGGCATTTATGATGCACCGCCTCGTGTTTAGCTTACCGGAAAGCGCACTACCGCTAGGCGGCAGTGCAGCAGCACCACTGCAAGGTTTTTCGTGGGACGCCGGGCGTGTCGTCGGTTTACTGTGTCATTTCGAATCGACGGCTTCCAGCGTATCACCACTGCTCAATGCCGATGAATGGCCACAGCCCAAAACTGCCGCAGCAGGGCGCTTTATACAAACCAGTGAACAGATCCTAGAAAATGCTGGACGCTTTCATCAGTTAGCCCCGCTGCTAGACCGCGTGATGACCCAATGGCTGAAAGCGGCATAATCTATAGATGAATACAACGCCGCTAAGCGCTCCACTGCCTAGCGGCTTCAAAGCAGCTTTCCCAATCGCCAACATGCAGTTCCACAGGGCGGTTATCTCGCTGCTTTTCAAGATGATAGCGATAAAGTGGGTCGTAATATTCGGTCAACAGTGGCGCAAGCCATGCTTCGTGGGCTTGAATATTCCCTAGTGCATGGGCATCAAAAGCCATACCTTGTAATCGCTGTAGACGCTGCAATCGGGCATTGCCTAAGCGTTTCGCCAAACGCTCCAGGGCATTGGCTAATTGGAGTCGCATACGTTGCCAGCCCTCTTGTGGGCCGTAACGGACAGTGTAGCGCTGTTCAAGTGCTTCGATATAGTCGCGGCGCAACTGCTCTAAACGCCAATCCAAGGGCATCTCAATGCGTATTCGCGGCGCACGTTGCAGGGCATGCCAAAAGGTAAGCGGAATATTGGCATTACCGATTTGCCGCGACTCATCTTCTACCACTAAGCTTCCCGTCAGCCCAATTAAGCGCTTGGCTAAGGCATGCTCAAAATCAATTTGTGTTGTCGGTTCTTCTGGCTGCCTCCCAAAAGCCGATCCTTTATGGTTGGCAAAAGCCTCTAAATCAATGCCGTTACTCAATTGATTAATTAGCGTCGTTTTCGCGCAACCTGTCAGCCCCGCCACGACCAGCATCGGCTGGCTGGAAACCTCATCAATGCGCTGACATAGCCGTTGCCGCATCGCTTTCCAGCCACCGTCAATGCGCGGCCGGTTGATGCCTGCATCAGCAAGCCATTGCTGTGCAATTTGCGAACGCAGCCCTCCGCGAAAACAGTAGATAATAGCGTCTGGTTGACGCGCTACGTATCCCAGCCACGCGTCAACGCGTGCTTGCTTAGTGCCACCGCTGACTAAACGTTCACCTAATCCGATTGCTGCCTGCTGTCCGTGCTGTTTATAAGCAATGCCCACTTGATGGCGCTCATCATCAACCATTAACGGTAAGTTAACCGCGCCAGGCAAACTGCCTTGAATAAATTCAACCGGGGCGCGCACATCTATCAGCGGTGTTGTTTGCGCGATTAAGTTCAATGATGCCGGAACAGTGGCTAGCGTCATCCAATAACCTCAATCAAAACGTCGCCTTGAGCTGCCTTCATGGTACCAAACGGTACCAAGGTAAGACTGTGCTCACGACCAATACGCTCTACATCATCTTCCCAGGCAGGGTCGACACTGATCAGCAAACCACCTGACGTCTGAGGATCACACAGCCATTGCCAGTGAGCATCGTCCATCACAGGCAACGCTTTACCAAGGGCTTCGCGATTGCGCAGCGAACCTCCGGGGACAGCGCCCTGCCGACGGTAGGCTTCGGCTTCTGCTAAACGGGGTAAGCGGCGAAAATCGATCTGCGCCATCACACCGCTTGCGCTGCACATTTCAGCTAGGTGTCCAGCAAGGCCAAACCCAGTGACATCCGTCATAGCGTTAACGCCTTTCACCTTAGCTAACTCAACACCGATATGATTGGGCTTGAGCATCGTTTCACGGGCAAGGCCGTGATGGCCAGCCTCTAACAAACCCCGTTTTTCGGCTGTGGTTAGTAGCCCTACGCCAAGTGGCTTGGTTAGGAATAATAGGTCATTAGGCTTTGCTTGGCTGTTGAGCTTTAGATGCGCTAAATCGACTAACCCGTTGACCGCCAAACCAAACATCGGCTCAGGAGCGTCGATCGAGTGACCGCCCGCTAACGCTACCCCTAGCTCACGACAAACAGCCTGGGCACCGGCAACAACATCACCCGCGATTTCTGCGCTGAGTTTATCCAGCGGCCAACCTAAAATTCCCAATGCCATGACCGGCGTGCCACCCATGGCATACACATCGCTAATCGCGTTAGTGGCAGCAATACGACCAAAATCAAAGGGGTCATCGACAATCGGCATAAAGAAGTCGGTGGTCGCAATCATGCCGCGGCCATCACCCAAATCATACACCGCTGCGTCTTCGCGTCCCTTGTTACCGACAATGAGTCGTTTATGGCCCGCGGCAGGCCCAGCTTTAGCAAGAATCCCATCCAGTACATCTGGTGCAATTTTGCAGCCGCAACCCGCTCCGTGACTATATTGGGTTAACCGAATTGCACTCATGGCGCATCTCCTTAGTCTTAATGCTTTTCCTTAGCATAGCTTACGCTACAACGCTTCCAGGGCATCGCTCAATTTATCAACAGGAATAACCTCCATTCCCTTCGGAGCCTGCTTAGGTGCGTTGCCGCGCGGAACAATTGCCCTTAGAAAACCGTGCTTAGCCGCTTCAGCAATGCGTTCTTGCCCACTGGGCACTGGCCGAATTTCTCCTGAAAGCCCCACTTCGCCAAACACCACTAGCTCTTTTGGCAGTGCACGATTTTGCAGACTGGACACCACGGCTAACAGCACCGCTAAGTCAGCACTGGTTTCGAGCACTTTCACTCCACCCACCACGTTAAGGAAAACATCTTGATCACCGGTAAACAGACCACCGTGGCGATTTAATACGGCTAGCAGCATGGCAAGTCGGTTTTGATCGACGCCAACGGCAACACGGCGAGGATTCCCCAGGGCAGACTCATCTACCAATGCCTGCACTTCCACGAGAATGGGCCGAGTGCCTTCCCACACCACCATGACCAAACTACCGGGTGCCTGCTCTTCTTGGCGTGAGAGGAAAATCGCGCTGGGGTTTTTAACCTCTTTCAGACCTTGCTCGAGCATTGCAAACACACCCAGCTCATTCACCGCGCCGAAGCGGTTTTTCTGGCCGCGGAGCGTTCTAAATCGAGAATCAGCTCCGCCCTCTAATAGCAACGAAGCATCAATCATATGCTCCAGCACTTTAGGACCCGCCAGCGTGCCATCTTTGGTCACATGTCCAACCAGCAAAAGAACCGTGTTCGTTTGCTTAGCGAAGCGTGTCAGCGCTGCCGCAGACTCCCGTACCTGGGCAACGCCCCCCGGCGCAGAGCTGATATCTTCCAGATGCATAGTCTGGATGGAGTCAATCACCAGAATCTCTGGCTTCTCCCGTTCAGACACCGCCAAGATGGTTTCTACACTGGTCTCGGCCAACATTTTCAAGCCATTAGTAGGCAGCTGTAAGCGGTGGGCGCGCATGGCGACTTGGGAAAGCGACTCCTCCCCAGTGACATATAGAATACGCCGCTGCTGGGCGAGCTTGCAGGCAGTTTGTAGAAGCAGTGTAGATTTACCAGCGCCTGGATTCCCCCCCAGTAACACAGCGGAACCCGGCACTAAGCCGCCACCCAGCACACGGTCAAACTCGGCAAAGGTCGAGGTAAGACGAGGAACCTCACTGAGATCCACATTACCAAGATCCACCACGTCTCGCGACAGGTCTCCAGCATAGCCCGCTCGTCCCGTCGCAGTACCACCTCCAGGTCGCGCACTGGCCAAACGAATCTCACTTAGCGTGTTCCACTCCTGGCAGCTGGAGCACTGGCCTTGCCACTTCCGATACTCTGCACCGCACTCGGTACATACAAAGGCACTCTTCGCTTTCGCCACCGCCCTATTGCTCCTGTTGATATCTTGATGTCGCCACTGAGATTTATGCATCAGATAGCTAGAAATGCAAAAGGCGGCCAATGGCCGCCTTTGAGCGTCGCTTCACACTTTATTGACGCTGTAACTGCAGCATCTCGCCATTCTCGAAACGACGACGCTCTGGGTCGATCAGCTCCAACGTGCGCTCACTGATACGCTGGAAGTAGTAAATCTGACCATCGCCATTCGGCGTTAATTCATAGACAGTAGCATCTGGATCAGACGGCGTGCCCGTCAACACTTCCCAGTTCCCTGCATAGTTTTCGTCTGGTGGTGTTTGTGGATGATTACGATAAGTGGCGTTTAACGTGAACGTCCGCTCTTCAGGAGCACTCATTTCTTCGCCTATCATCGTCACATCCAAGTCGATACCATCGCAGTTGCGGCAAGGCAGCGTACCTTGGTAATTGACTTGAGAAGCAGTCATTCCTGCATCTTCCCCCTGGCCCGTCGGGCCAGCTGCACAGCCCGCCAGCAGTGCCAACATAGCCGAGCCGGCTAGCAAACTCCTAAATTGCATTGAGTGTCTCCTTATCGTGTTGGACATACATTTCTTTCGCGCGCTTATGACAGCATAACCGCTACAAGGTGCGACGCCCACCCCCTTGCTTACTTGAATGCTTGCGCTCGGGCAGCCATCGGGTGACCATGGGGTATTAACATTAGGATAATCAGGTTACCCCCATGAGCCAATACTGGAGTCCAGCTGTTCGGGAGCTTACCCCCTATGTGCCAGGTGAGCAGCCCCGCGAACAGGTTATTAAACTCAACACCAATGAAAACCCTTACCCACCTGCGCCAGGGGTGAGCAAGGCGCTGCGCAATTATGCCACCGATCATTTGCGCTTGTATCCTGACCCTACCTCTTACGCATTGCGTACTGCGCTGGCTGAAAGCTATGGGGTTAGCGTGGCAGAAACCTTCGTCGGCAATGGGTCAGATGAAGTACTCGCGTTTGCGTTTCAGGCCTTCTTCTGCCATGACGCACCGCTGGATGTCCCCTCAATCACCTATAGCTTCTATCCTGTTTACGCCAATCTTTATGGCGTCACGCTTCGCAAACACCCACTAAATGCCCAGTGGGAAGTTGATATTGATGCCCTGGCGAGTGCATCAGAGCGCAGCGGCGTTATTTTTGCCAACCCAAACGCGCCGACTGGGCATGCGCACTCCCTCGAAACCATTGAAGCTCTGCTTAAGCGCGTGACAAACCGGGTTGTATTAATTGATGAGGCTTATGTTGATTTCGGCGCTGAAAGCGCTGTCGCCTTAGTTAAGCGCTACCCTAACCTGCTAGTCACGGGAACGTTCTCTAAGTCACGTAGCTTGGCTGGTTTACGCTTGGGCTATGCCATTGGCTCCCCTGAGCTGATTGATGGCCTCCAGCGGGTCAAGGACTCGTTTAATTCCTATCCAGTGGATAGCCTAGCGAGCCTCATCGGCATTGAAGCTCTGAAAGATGAAGAACACTTTAACGCTTGCCGAAATAATGTGATCTCGACCCGTGAGCGCACACGTCAGCGACTTGAGCAGCTAGGTTTTGAAGTACTGCCTTCAAAGGCCAACTTCGTGCTTACCCAGCATCACGATTTTGAAGGCGCTCAGCTGTTTGCAGGCCTCCGCGAGCGAGGAGTTTTGGTACGTCACTTTAATACTGACGCGCTCAACAACTTCTTACGCATCACAATCGGTACAGATGATGAAATGGATAGTTTAATAGAGGCACTGGAAGCAATCTGCCGCTAATTCTCACATTTTCAAAGCATAAAAAAATCCCCCAAGGCATCAGCCCTGGGGGATTTTTTCGAATAGTCTATAACCAATAGCGCAAACAAAAAACCCAGCCGATGGGCTGGGTTTTTTGTTAAATAAGTGCCTGACAATGACCTACTCTCGCATGGGGAGACCCCACACTACCATCGGCGCTAAGCGGTTTCACTTCTGAGTTCGGCATGGGATCAGGTGGTTCACGCGTGCTATGGTCGTCAGGCGTAACTTTTAATGCATATCATGCTGAACATGTCACTGATGTTTTGTGGCGTCTCTCGTCTCCTGTCGCTGACAGGAAGCGCGTATCCGGTTTTCATTATCACTACGACCAGACCCCTTGGGTGTTATAGGGTCAAGCCTCACGGGCCATTAGTACAC